>CAWIKX010000040.1:0-504910 GCA_963836695.1 uncultured Alphaproteobacteria bacterium | reverse complement strand
CTCGCCGACGATGGCTACCACAAGGCCTCGGCATTTGAGCAAGTCAAAGCCTACTGCGAACTCGCCGCCAACGGCCTGCCCCAGCCCCAATGGCACTCGGTGATTGGCGTCACGATTGGCAGCATCGTTGTCCATGCCAAGAACTACGAACATTGCATGACGGTCATGGGCTACGCCCACAATTGACCCCCAAGGGGCGGACAAATCGCGAGGGCGACCCGTCTCGGGGCGTCAGGGTTCATCCGGGCATCTGACACAGGAGCACCAACATGTCCCACGAACGCGACGCCCTCGCCCGTGCCTTTAGCCGCCCCTTTATCGAACCGCCCAAGCGCGCCACCGCCAAGCGCGTCAGCCTCACGCTCGCTGGCATCGCATTGCTCGCCGCCGGTGGAAGGAAAACCCTGACTATGAAAATACGAAAGGGGACACAAATGAAACCGGCAATTTTAATAGGCGCGGTCGCGCTCGCGATTGGAGCCACGGCTTGGCACAACAACAATATGAGCCTCGCCGACATCATCGGATCGAAGCCTGTCGGCCTGCAATGTCAGTACGCCGACGTAACGTGTGTGTAGATTCCACGACATCCACGACAGACCAGCATACGATGGTGATCGAACTCAGCGGTCGCACATGGCGCATGGTCACGGTTAACGGGAAATCGTGAAAGAATTGCTCGAACAACAGCTAAGGCGAACGGCAAAAAAATGGACGGCGTGATTTTGGACGCACCGCTGCGTGTCACCGACGAAACTTATGTCTTGATGGAACCGCACGAAAACCACGAGGGAACCTACAACTCCAAAGACAACGGCTGGTACGTCGACCGCATCAGCGGAACGATGACGGGTGAAAGCTGGACGGGAGAAGAGGGCGCACACCGCTGGGATAGCCACCTGACAAGCAAGGGCCATTGCTCCCCTATCGACATCAACGTGAAACTCTGATCGCGTGCAGCATGATCTGGCTCAACGAGAACAACCCGCATGCGGCCTAATGGCTGCGCGGCCAAAGGCATGTCGGTGGGCAATCGTGAGCGAAAATAAGCGCCTGCGCGACCTCTACGAGGAGTTCGAGGCCGAGCTCGGCGTCAGAACGAGCATGATCGGCAGGCCTACTCGACCACGCATCTGGAGCCGCAGCCTCGTCAACGGCCCAAACCGCACCCGATGTCGAGTGGCTGAAGGACGGCTGGAGCGGCAAGCGATGACCGATGACGTCGCCTACCTCGACACGATGGACGAGGTGCTCATCATGGCGATGGAGCGCAACCTCATCGCCGCAGGACACCTCTCCGATGGACAAGTCAACGTCCGATCAATTGTCGCTGTGGCGCGCCTGACGACCGCTAGTTCGCCGCTTTCGTCGATAGCGAGGCCGCGGCGGCGCGTTTCGCCCGTCGGGCGCGCTGGTACTCGCGGTTGTATTTGCGCAACGCTTCCTGTGACGCGCGCTTGCTCCCGAGGCGGCGCTTCGGCGACGAAATGTCAACCACTTTTGTCACCACTTGTTAGCTACAGCGTCCTTGCCATGCTTTGACGAATTCCACCGCAAGCGGGACGGCCCCCACGCCGTCTTTCATATTTAGAGCCGATCCAAGAACTTGTTGAATTGGGTGAGTCGGTTGTGATTCCCTCGATGGGCGCTTGATTCTTCGAGGAGCGCCCGATGTGGAAGCCCGAACACCGTGTAGCGCGGCCGATCGCCGCGGCCGGCGTTATCCATGCGATCTCACCGACGTCGAATGGGCGCTGGTATGCGCCTCTGATTCCAGCCCGCGCAGGCACGGCGGACGCAAACGTTCGGTCGATGTGCGCGAGGTCCTGAACGCGATCTTCTACGTACTTGCGACCGGCTGCCAGTGGAAGGCGCTGCCGAAGGATTTGCCGCCGAAGAGCACTGCGCACTTCTATTTCATGCTGTGGGACTGGGACGGCACGCTGGAACGCATTCACCACGCCCTCTATGTGGCGGTCCGCGAGCAGGCCGGACGCGAGGCGAGCCCCACCGCGGCGATCATCGACTGCCAGATCTGCCAAGGCGCGCTCAAAAAGGGGCTCCGCGATCGACCCGCAAGGGTTCGATGCGGGCAAGAAGGTCACGGGCCGTAAGCGCCATATTCTCGTCGACACGCTCGGCCTCTTGCTGAGCGTGATCGTTCTCCCGCCGACATCCAAGATCGCGACGGCGTGTCCGACTTGCTGCGAGAGCGCGGCGACGCTTCCCTTTCATCGAGAGGTTCTTGCCGATGCCGGATACCAGGGGCCGAGAGTGGCGCGAACCGTCGCCGCCACGGGAGGTTGGAAAATCGAGATCGTCAAACGATCCGACCCTCATCGCTTCGTCGTCTTGCCCAAGCGCTGGATCGTCGAGCGCACGTTCGCATGGATCAGTCGCAACCGTCGTCTCGCCCGGGATTTCGAACGCTACGCGACAACCGTCGCCGCGTTCGTCCGCCTCGCCATGATCCGCATCATGCTAAAGCGACTAACAAATCCAACCCACTGAACAAGAGTCAAGTCTTCTAGTGTCGGCACTGAGAGGTTGGGTTCCGTTGCTGGGTTGCAGCGACGCCGTTGCGCAACTAGTCTGATAGCAACGGAGGAGATCTCCCATGGTATCGTTCATCCTAGTTCCCGGGGCGGGCGGCATGGCGTCGTATTGGCACCGCGTTGTACCACTCATTCGCGCGGCGGGACACGAGGCAATTGCGATTGATCTGCCTGGCGACGACAGGCACGCCGGTCTTGCAGCCTATGCCGACATCATTATCCGAGCCATCGCAGAACGAAGCGGCGTTGTTCTCGTCGCTCACTCGCTAGCGGGCTTCACCGCGCCGCTTGTTTGCGCGCGTGCGCCCGTGCGGACGCTCGTGTTCGTCAATGCGATGATCCCCAGGCCCGGCGAGACAGCTGGCGCATGGTGGGGCGCAACGGGAGCGGTCGAAGCGCGGGAACAAGCTGCGGCACGCGGCGGCTATGCGACGGATTTCGATCAGGCGACGTACTTCTTGCACGACGTGCCGCAGGACGTGCTACGCACCGGTCCGCAACAGCCTCGCGAGGAAGCCGAAATCGTTTTCGGCGAGCCCTGTCAATTCGACCGCTGGCCGGACATCGCCGTTCGTGCTTTGGCTGGAAGAGATGACCGATTTTTCCCGATCGAATTTCAGCGGCGTGTCGCGCGTGAAAGGCTCGGAAAGGAAGTGGACGAAATCACTGGCGGTCATCTCGTCGCGTTGTCGAATCCGGAAGGGCTGACTGAGCGCCTTCTTGAGTATGAAAAGGCCTAGCGAGCTGATTGCGCTCTTAACCCACTGAGCAAGAGTCAAATCTTCTTGGATCGGCTCTTAGAGCCGCTATTGAGCTTGCTAAAACGTCGCTCAGAATCTGAAACTTCGTCACGTTAGGTCGTCGGCGACCGCCCCTATATGGGCGCGCCAGTCGGCCTCTGGCTGGTCCTTGAACATCTCGGCGACGCCGCGGGTGAGGTCGTCGCCATTGGGCGGGGAGAGAGCCGCCATGGCCGCGGCGACCTGCGCCTCCAACCCCGCCTCCTCAAGGATACTGGCGGTGATCTGGCGCGTGAGCCGCTTCTTGGTCTCGGCCATCAGCTCGTCGACCAGCACGTCCTGCGGCGGGATGAGCTTGCCGTCGCCGTAGGTCTCCATCTTCTCGTCGAGCCACTCGATCAGTTGCGGCGTGGTCATGGCGTTCAGTTCGACGCGGTGGGTCTGCAACCATTGGTCCCAGTCGTTGTCGTCGTCATACAGAGCGACATAGTCGGCTGTCGGCTTGCGGGTCTTGCCTATTTCGATGGTCTCGACCTCAAGCCCCATGCGGAGCGCTTCCCACGGCTCAAGGCCGATGTTGATGATCTCGATCTTGCGAGCGACGCGCGCTCGGGTCTCCTCCTGCAGGGTCTGGTAGATCATGGTGCCCGAAGCGTCGGCGTCGTGGGCGCAGAACACCTTGATCGGCTCGTCGTGTTCGGCAAGCTTGTCGATCAGGTCGCGCGCCGCGCGGGTCGAGAAGCCCTTCGAAGACATCACCGCGCAATCGTGTCGCTCCATCCAGCCGTCCTGCTTGAGCGCCTCCTGAGAGCCCTCCTTCTCGATGTAGAGCAGCTTGTTGAAGCTCCAGATGGGGCGCTTGTAGGTCTCGACCATCAGCGTGCCGAGCGTGATCGTCTCGCCCGAATGCGGGTGGGTGATCGAGCCGCGCGGCTCGCGGTACATCAACGGAATCTCGCCGTTCTCGGCCTCGTGATCGGTGATGATGCTCGTGAAGTTGCCGATCTTCAGTTCCTGCCCCATCTCGGCCATGACGATGGGCCGCAGGGCGTAGAACAGCTGGCGCGCATTGAAGCGGTATTGTTTCTTGCCGCCGCTGACGATGTCGATCACCTCGTCGAGGTGTTCGAGCACGACGTCTTTCTGTGACGCTCCGCTGGCGGCGGGGCGGCGGACCTTGCGGATCGCTTTGCGTATGGCGTCGGCAATGGGCGTCAAGAGCGGTCGCAGATTAGGATCCTTGCCGTCGCTGGTGATCGGCATGTACGGCGTCGTAATATTGAGCCAGAGGGCGAAATTCGCTCCCTTGGCCGCAGTAGCGACGGTGTGGGCAAGGCCACAGCCGAATACGTCGACGTCGCTCTTGTCGCGCGTCATCGACAATCGCGCCGCGATTGGAGTGCGGTTGACGCTGGCCACAATGGCGCTCTTTTCGCGCGGGGAGGCCCAGGCTTCGACGACGAGCGGGATGCGGGCGCAGGGCTCAGGGCCGAATTTCGCTTCGCCGTAGGAGATTGCGTAGGAGGATCTGGGGAAGGCGTCGGGACCGACTGCTCCGAGGCGCTTTGGGTTGACCGGCTTGCTCGCACCCCGCGCGACCTCCAGGAGGCGCAGGGCCTGTTCTCGGTCGACGTCGCGGCACAGCATGCGGCTCAGTCCCACAGCTGCGACAATCTTGCCTGCTCGTTCTCCTGCGCAGCCGTCCAGGCTGGCGATTAGCGCCCGCACGCTAGCGTCTTCGCTCGCCGACAGAAGCTCATGGAATTGCGGCGCGTCGTACCAGTATGGCGACGACTGGCCTGGGTAGGAGGTTCCTTGCGCCAGATCGATGGCTCCGCTCGCCCAACCCAGCGCGTGGTCGTCTTCTGGCAGGGCAGGCCCGAAGCCGATCTCGATCCGCGTTCCGATTGCGCGGTCGCCCGCGCTCGCCTCGATCACGGTGGTTGATCCGTCGCGTTCGGGCTTGAGCTTGAGCCGCATGTTGCGGGTGGTGACCGTCAGGAAGCCGTCCGAGGCGAGCACGGCCCCAGCAACCACGCGCAGGCCATTGCCGAGCGCGCCGCGGGTCGGCAGGCGCAGGAGCTTGGTGGACACCAGCGGACGGTCGATGCTGAACAGGCGCGCGACTTCATGCGGATCGAGGCCGGGGCCTTCGTCCTCGACGAAATATCCGCCTTCGATTTCGCCCGCCGCCACGCGCGTCCTGGTATCGAGCGCGTTGTCGGCAAGTTCCTTGAGGACGAGGCGTCGCAGCAAGCTTGTCGCCACGCCTGCCTTCTGCTGCAGGCCCTCGACGATGCGGAAGGCGGTCCAGTCCTGACGCTCGAATTTAAGATTTTGAGCGCCGTTTGAGCTTGCTAAAAGGCCTCTCGGATTTTGAAACGTGTTCATTTCCGTCAGCCGGCCTTTGATCCGCTGCCGCGTTTTTTCATTGCGGCGATTTCTCTCACGAGGGCGGAGCTGATCAGCTGGGCCTTGGTGCTTTTGCCGATTTGGATTGTTTCCTCGACGATGCTGCGGGCGATGTCCTCGGGCGAGCTGACGCCGATATCGAACAGGTTGCCGTCGCTGGTAACGACCGCAATTCTTCCGCCCTTGGTGCTTGGAAATCGGCTACGGTAATGTCGTTCATTCGCTCTTCGATCCCTCCATGATCGTTTGAGTGGAAAGACCGAAGGCTGGCGTTGCGAGCGCCGCCTTCGGTCGTAATTTTTCAGACCTTTTCTTTCAACCGATCCCGCACCAGGCGCGCAGCGGTTCCGATGTCGCAGCCATAATGTTTGCTGGCGACGCCAGCCGTGTACTCGAGTGCGCGCAAACGCGCTTCCTCCTCGCTGCCATTGCCTGCGATCAGCCGGCGGCGCTCTTCGTACAGGGCGGCGAAATCGGGAGCGGGACCAGCACGGCGCACGGTGGCGCCCGCGATCCTTGCCTCGGCGAAAGCGTCGAGATCGCGGACCTCGTAGGTCGCGTCTCTGCCCAGTTGTTTGTAGGGAATCGGCCAGGATCTCAGCGTGTTCGGCGAGACGTTAGGCCCCAACTTGTCGGTGAGATAAGCAGCCGCCGCGACCCGCCGTAGCCGCTGGCGGGTAATCTCAGACTTGTCGATTGCTTCCTTTGCCATGGCGGCAATGTAGAGCATCCGGCTGCTTCGCGCAAGGTCAAACAGAGTTTAGCTGGAACGTAGTTCGAGAGTGGAGGCTATCGAAATAGATGCTAAGGACCGTTAGCAGGGCATAATTAGGACGGTGTGCTTGTAGGCAAGTAGGATCAGTGGTCCATTCTTTGGCATGTGGTCGCTAATTCTGTGCACGGCCTAAACAATACTTTGAATTGGCGCTCTTTTCCACGTAATATCCCTTTCAGGGCGAAGGCCCCCCGAAGGAAAACTCAATGCTCGACACGGTTAAAATGAGGGAAAAAGAACGGGAGGCGCTCGAGGCTTACCTCGGCGACCAGTTCGCGTTCACGGTTCCAGAAGCGGCGAAGATCATGAACAGATCCGCCAAATGGGTTCGCAAGCAGGCCCGGACGGGGAAGCTGCGCGCGGTATGGCTCAACAAGCAGCAAATCATCATGAGGCCGACGATTGTCTCGGCCCTGATGGACGGATTTTGAAAAGGCCGTCGGCGCAGGGACGCTCGACGGCCTCGCTATTCACACACGACCAAACGACACCCGTGAATAGCGCAGATCGCTGAGTTTTCCAAGCGCCGGCGGCCCTCATTGGAGGGACGCGATGGCGAATGCCGCCTTCGAACAGGCGAAGCGCAAGGCGCGCGAGGCGAACATCCTCGATGTCGCCCGTCGCCATGGCGTCCTGAGCAGGCTGAAGAAAATCGGCGTCGAGTATGTCGGCCCCTGTCCCAGCTGCGGGGGCAGAGGACCGCTTCGCGAATCAATCCGCGCAAGCTCGGCAAGAACGGAAAGCCGGGCCTGTTCGTGTGCCGCCGATGCGGGGAAGGCGGCGACGCCATCGACCTCGAACGATTTCTCAGCGGAACGAAATTCCGGGACGCGGTCAAGGATCTGAGCGGCGCGCCAATCGTCGAGGAGGATCCCGGCGAAGCGGCGAGGCGGGCGCGCAAGTGGGCGTTCTGCCGCGCGGTCATCGAGGAGACGGTGTCCGGCCTCAGGCCCATCCTGGGCTCGCCGGGCGAGACCTATCTGCGCGACGAACGCGCCATCGACACCAGCCTTCCAGCGATCCGGCGGGCGCTGGAGACCATCGCAGCCGTCGGCTGGCATCCGTCGGTCTACTTCTCGCAAAAGGACCCCGACGAGCCTTTCCATGAGCTGCACGGGCGGCGTCTCGGCTGCATCGTCGGGATGATGACCGACCCGGCGACGGGCGAGCGGCTCGGGCCGATCTCGCGGACCTACCTCCTCGCGGGAAGAAGATCGGCAAGGCGAAGACGCTGAAGCGGGCCGAGACCGAGCGGCTCGGCGTCGTCAGGCTCTCGCCGGACACCGACATCCGTCGGCTCGGCGGTCGCGGAAGGGTTCGAGACGGCGCTGGCGTTCCTCGAGATGGGCGGCGTGCCGGTCTGGTCGACCGGATCCGACAGCGTCATGCGCTTCCTTCCCGTCATCGACGACGTCGATGAGCTCCTGATCGGCGCCGACAACGATGCGCGCGGCCCAGGCGAACGCGGGGCCAGCGAGCGCGCCGGGCGGGCGCTGAGGGCCCGCTGGCTCGGCGCGGGACGGAAGGCGCAGCTGTTCATGCCGCCCGGCTTCAAGACGGATTTCAACGACGTTCTCATGCAACGCAAAGGACGCGGGCGATGAGCGGCACGGACGACGATGATTTCGCTGCTCGGGTCGGCGCAGGACCGACCGGAAGCGGAGCCGGCGGCTGGGACGACGACGACGAAGCGCCCGAGTTTTCCGACGAAGACCTCGCGCTGAGATTCGCCAGCCCAGCACGTCTACACCATGCGCTATGTCGCGCTATGGGGCGATGGTTCAAATGGACCGGGAAGGTCTGGGCGGCGGACGAAAAGAGGGTGGCTTTCAGCCTGTCGCGCCAGGTCGTGCCGCGCGGCGGCGCGCGAATGCAACAAAGGAAGCGAAAGGCGATCGCCAGCGCGAAGACCGTGGCGGCGGTCGAGCGGCTCGCGCAAGCCGATCCGAGACTGGCGACGACGGTTGATGTCTGGGACGCCGATCCGTGGCTTTTGAACACGCCCGACGGCGTCGTCGATCTGCGGACAGGCAAGCTTCGCCCCCATAGCAGCGGCGATTACATGACGAAGATCACAGCGGTCGGCCCTGGCGGCGACTGCCCGCGGTTCAAGCAGTTCATGCGCGAAATCATGGCCGGCGACGAGGAGATGGTCGCGTTCGTTCAGCGCGTGCTGGGCTACTGCCTGACCGGCGATATCAGCGAGGAGGTGATTTTCTTCCTCTACGGCACGGGCCAGAACGGCAAGGGCGTGCTGACGTCCACAATCGAGTGGATCATGGCGGACTATTGCAAATCGGCGGGCGACGAGGTTTTCACGCAAACCCAGTAACGACCGTCACACGACCGAGATCGCCCGACTGAATGGAGCGCGCCTGGTGCTGGTGGCGGAGGTGGAGGAAGGCAAACGCTGGGCCGAGGCGAAGCTGAAGAAGATGACCGGCGGCGACACGCTCACGGCGCGCTTCATGCGGCAGGACGATTTCGAGTTCAAGCCGCAGTTCAAGCCGATGATCTCGGCGAACCACAAGCCGCAACTCAGGAGCGTCGACGTGGCCATGCGGCGCAGGATGCACCTCATCCCGTTTTTGGTGACCATCCCGCCAGAGAAGCGCGACAATGGGCTTAAGGCGAAGCTGAAGGACGAAGGACCAGGGATCCTGCAGTGGCTGATCGAGGGCTGCCTCGAATACCAGCGGATCGGGCTGGCGCCGCCAAAGTCGGTCGTGGATGCGACAGACGAGTATTTCAAGAACGAGGACAGCATCGCGAACTGGATCGACGAGCGGTGCGAGGTCGGCAAGGGGCTGAAGGACCCATCGTCGAAACTGTTCGCGTCGTGGAAGGATTTTGCCGAGAAGGCCGGGCTCTTCGTCGGCAACGCCAAGTGGTTCAAGGGGGAGATGAACCGCCTCGGCTATCGCGACAAGAAATTAGGCTTCGGCATTGTGTACGAAGGCCTGTGCGTGCGGCAGGACGACCCCGGCGGGGGGACTATGACCCCGAACGGTTCTGATTGGCGGAACCCGGCGGGGAAAATCGGGAAAAACGGAGGGGGGCCGGCGAGGAGGGCCAATTCCCATCTCTAGCCCGCTATTCGTTCCATAATCTATGTTGGAAGTTGATAGAAGTTGCGAAATGGAACGAGTGGAGGGTTTGCTACTATCGCCGTTCTGTGCGCGCGCACACATATAGACGTCTATAATGCAGAACCCTCCACTCCCTCCACTGACAACAGGTTGCCTCGGTGGATTTCTAGGGGCGTAGGATGCCGCTCGTCCCTCCACTCCCTGCACTTTCTAGTAAGCAGAAGTTAGTATGCAGCTGTTTCTGCTCCGCAGGAGACTTTAGTCGCACAGGTGGATGGAAATGGTAGACTAATCGATTATCGGGCCTGCCTCGCCGGAAAGGCCAAAACCCGCCCGATTTCGGCCTCGCCAGCCCCCGTCACCAACCCAGCCCACGCCTCCATCGCCCGCCCGCGCTCGGCCATGCGGCTCGCTCGCTGGTAGATCCCGAACACGCCCCTTGCGAGAATGGCCAAGACATTGGTCGAGCAAATCGACGTCATAGCCTCGCTCGGCCAGGTGCGAGACGAACGCTCGGCGCATGTCGTGGAAGCTAAACCGTTCGGCCTTCTTCGTGTTCGCCGTGGCCGATGCGCGTCCGGATGCGGGTGAGTAGATAATCCGATCCTGTATATCGCCTGCCGTCCGCGCTGGGAAAAACCAGTTCGCCGTTGGCTGTGGTTTTGCGCGCCTCGAGGATCGCCATCGCTGGTTCTGACAGTGGCAGTTCGTGGGCTTCGCGGGTTTTTGCGCGATATGCTGGAATTCGGATGCGTCGCAGATGCAAGTCGACTTCGTTCCACGCCAAGCCGACGGCCTCGTCGCGGCGCAGTGGGACGAGCAGCAGGAACCGCGCGAGGTCGCGTTGTAGTTCGTGTTCGACGGCGTTCCACACGCCGTGCAATTCTTCGAGTGACGGGACATGATCGCGCGCCGTTGCGCCTCGTGGTTTCTCCTCGCGGTCGAGCGCGGCGCAAGCGTTAGTCTTGATGATCTCTTGTTTGAGGCACCAACTCAGAAATCGATCCAGTCCGCGAAAGACGAGATCTCGCTCGCCTTCTGAGCCTGTCATGGTTTCGAGCATGACGCGCACCATTGCTGGGCTGACTGCGGCGAGGGTAAGCGGTTCGGCTTTCATCAGCCTGATGGCTTTGCGGGCGTAGTGGATGGATTTGCGGCGCGTGGCTTCGGAGGGCTGTCGGCGGTTCATGAGCGCCGTGGTGTAGGCGCCGAAGGCTTCGTCGACCGTCGACGGCAGAACGGCTCGCTGAGCCACAGCGGAGGCCGTGGAGGCCATTGCCTCGTGATGCGGGCTTCCACCTTTCTCTGACGCGCACCTTGGCCTCCAGCGCCTTTGTGCGGGCATCGTTCACGGTCGTGAGCATGGCGTCGCCGAGTTCGTAGCGAACGCCGCCGCCCCATCGCTTGCCAGTCGAGGGATTGATGCCCCGAGGTTGGTAGGTGAGCGCCCAGAAGGCTCGCCTCGCGTGTTACGTGCAGTGCGAATCCTGAGAAGTCGCTGTCCTTGGTGACGCTGGGAACGAGCGGCCTGTGCAGGCGTGCGGATCGGACGGGTTCGGTAATTCTGACGGGGGTTGGCATTGGTCTCGTTCGTATGTGCATTCGTGCGCCATATGCGCATACGCAGCATATAAGTCAATCAGCTTCCGTCAGCGTCTAGCAGGATGGGCTCTTGAAGGTGCCCAGCTTTGCTGAGTTTCCAGACCAACACCGAGATGGATCACGGGCATCGAAAACGTGTTCAGTTCTCTCCGCCGAAGAGCTGAGCGCGAGGAGCTGACGGGCTCACAAGAAATTAACCAGGACGGCCGCGGCGACGCCGCAGCCGAGCAAGAGAAGGCCCGCTCGCGCAAGGCTGCCGCGCCGAGGACTCTCGACGCTTGCGGGCAAGACTTTTGTTCCCGTAATCATCGGACGCAACAGGTTCTGACCCTTGATTGCCGCAAACCCCGCAATCGCGAGGACATGCAGCACGATGGCTGCCAGGAGTGCATCCCAGACGATCGCGTGAGCGGATGTGATCGCGTTGGCGACCGACGGGGGCACCATCTCGGTCAGCGGCCCTTCGTCGGCGATGTCGTTGGCGACGTAAAGCCCGGTCAGTGTCTCAACCAGAAGCAGCGCAAGCAGGATGAGCACCATCCAGCCGCCGGCCGGGTTGTGTCCGATTTGGCGGTCCGGCTCTCGTCTAAGGGAAGTTTTGAAATGCTGAACGACAATGCGCGGGGAGGCGAGAAAGTGGGAGAAGCGCGCTGTCTCGCCGCCGAAGAAGCCCCACAACAGCCTGAACAACGCCAGAGCGAGCAGGGCGTCGCCGACCCATCCGTGCCAAACCATCCAGTTTAGCCGCCACGTCGCATAGGCCGCCGCGACGAGCACCACAATGAGCCAGTGGAAAACGCGGATGGGAATGTCCCACACAAGAACGACGCGCGGCGCAATCCCCATCACTCTACCATGTCGGCAGCCTTGCTCGAAAGATTACCGCAATACGCCCAAGGCCGTCCATGCTCCAACCATGTGAACGCCCCTGCTGCCCATGGGGATCGTAGCGTCACAGGGAACACGGCTGCCATGAGTTGCCATTGTCGCATCGAGGAGCAGCGCGTCGACGCTATGGATTGCGGTTCTGATGCCGATCCGACAAACTGCTGCACTTGCTCCGACAAGCTCTGGATCACCGTTAGGTTCGAGGCGCCGGCTCGTCTCGTATCGCCCTTACAATCCACCTCTTCAGGGACGCCCAGCATGGCCGACAAGACTCCGTTTGTCCCGCCCGAACTCGGGCCGCTCAACCTTCGTCCTCCCAAAGCCTGGGCGATGTCCGGCGACGATCATTGGCAATCCCATCCGTGGTACGAGGCGCCGCGCGACGACCCATCGCTGCCGGAAGTGTACACGTACACCGACGCGATGTCGTACGATCCGGGCGACGAGGTCGTCTTCCATTCGTCGACGACCGCTCCGAACTGGATGCTTGAGATCTATCGCGACGGTTACCGGCCAGAGACCGTTCATAAGGTTGACGCCATTGCGGGCGTCCACACGGCGCTGCCGCCAGAGGCCTATCGCACCGGCTGCGGCTGGCCGGTCTCGCATCGCTGGCGCTTGCCGAAAGACCTCCGCTCGGGATTTTACCGCGTGGTTTCGACCTGCGCGCGCGCAAATGGCGGCAAGTTCGTGCAGCACCATTTCTTTGTCCTGCGGCCGACGGCGGAGACGCGGAAGGCGAAAATTCTGGTCATTCTGCCCACGAGCACGTGGACGTCCTACAACGATTTTGGAGGAGCCAATCACTATTCTGGCGTGGCCGGACCGGAACGGAATCTCGCCTCGCCGGTCCTTTCCCTCGAGAGGCCGTGGACGCGCGGCATCGTGTGGCTGCCGCCCGGCGCGCCGCGCATCTGCGCGGACCCGCTTCCGGAATTCGGCGACGCGCCGCGCTATCCGCAGGTGGAATGGGCCTATGCGAACGGCTTCGGCCAGTACCACGGGTCGGCGGGCTGGGCGCAGTTCGATCGGCACTTCGTGGTCTGGGCGGAGGAGGCCGGGTACGAGCTCGACTTCATCACGCAGACGGACCTGCACTATCGGCCAGCTCTGCTCGACGCCTATCCCTGCCTCACGATCATCGGCCATGACGAATACTGGACACGCGAAATGCGTCTGGCGATCGAAGCTTACATCGAGCGCGGCGGCAAACTGGCGCGGTTCGGTGCCAACTTTCTCTGGCAGATACGGCTCGAGGACGAAGGAAGGCGCCAGGTCTGCTACAAATTCAACGCGATCAACACCGACCCCATCGCGGGGACGGGCAACGACCACCTTCTTTCCACAGCGTGGGAAGACAGGCACGTGCGCTGGCCGGGCGCTTCGACCGTTGGCGTGAACGGCGTGAACGGTCTCTATGCCTCGTGGGGCGGGTTCGCTCCGCACGGCCAGAAGGGCTTCACGGTCTATCGCCCGCAGCATTGGGCCTTCGCTGGGACCGGCCTGCACTACGCCGACATCTTTGGAGATGCGGCGCGCATCTTCGCCTATGAAGTCGACGGGCTCGACTACACGTTCCGACAGGGTCTTCCTTACCCGGTTGCGGTGGAGGGCCAGCCGGAGACGATTGAGATCCTCGCCATGGCCCCAGCCGTACTCGCGGAAGACGAACCGAACGGCGAAGGCTTCCGGTATTTCGTTCGAAGCAGCGACCTCGAGGGCCTGGTGAATTGCGTAACCGGCGAGGTGACGCCGGAAGGGCTCGCGCGGTACAGGTATGGCAGCGGCATGATGGTGCATATGAAGCGCGGCAAAGGCGAGGTGCTGACTGCCGCGACCTGCGAATGGGTGATGGGCCTCAAGCGCGGCGACCGCTTCACGCAGGCGATCACGCGCAATGTGCTCGATCGGTTCACGTCAGGGTGATTGGAGCCTAATCACCCCGGCCCAACCCGAAAATCCTTGCCCTCGGGCAGGGTCTGTCCGCCGTCAACGACGATTGTCGTGCCGGTGACATAGGCAGCTTCGTCCGAGGCGAGGAAGAGCGCCGCTTGCGCGACATCGCGCGGCGTGCCCAAGCGACCAAGCGGAATGGATTCCACCATGCTTTGGATGAAGGCCGGGCTGCGTTGCTTCTCGACGCTCTCGGTCAGGATGTTGCCCGGCTCCACGCCGTTGACCGTGATATTGTACGCGGAGAACTCCAGCGCCGCCGACTTGATGAAGCCATTTATGCCGGCCTTGGAGGCCGAATAGTGGCCATGTCCGGGGCTGGTGACGCGAGGGCCGGTGATCGAGGAGGTGAACACAAACCGCCCGTAGCGTTTCGCCTTCATGTGCGGCAATGCCGCGCGAGCGATCAGGAACCCGCCTCGGAGGTTGACGCCGAGAACCATGTCCCATTCTTCCGGCGAAATATTCTCAATCAACGACCACGGGAAGATGCCGGCGTTCTGGACCACAATATGAAGATCGCCAAAGGCCTCAAGCGCGGTCTTGACTGCGCGCTGAGCGTCCGCGGGCTTGGCTATGTCAGTTGCTACGAATTTTCCTTTCAGACGTTCGGCCGTCGCGGCGCCGGCTTCTTCTTCGATGTCGGCAATGACTACTCGAGCCCCTTCCTCACGGAAGCGTTCCGCGATGCCCGCGCCGATGCCGCGCGCGGCGCCGACGATCAGCGCGACCTTGCCGGCGAGACGTCCGCTCATGCCATCTGTCAACACACTAGTCTCCTTGGAGAGACCCGCTGTCTATAAGGTGGCCGCGGGCAATGAAGGCTTGCCAAGAATCATATCGGATGCTTTCTCCGCAACCATAATCGTCGGCGCGTTGGTATTGCTGGATGGCACAAACGGCATGACGGAAGCGTCGACGACGCGGATGCCAAGAAGACCACGCAGCTTGAGATCCGGTGTCACAACGGCGTTTTCGTCCGAGCCCATGGCGCACGTACCGGCCGGGTGGTGGTCCGTCTTGCAGGCCCGATAGGCGTATTCGACGAGTTGCTCGTCGGTGCGAATATCATCGCCGGGCATCCGTTCCGCCATCACGAACGGTTTCAACGCGGGCTGTCGCATGATTTCTCGCGCCAGCTTCAAGCCCTTGATTGAGCATTCGCGGTCGTAAGGGTCGGCCCAGTAATTCGGATCAATCAGGGGAGGGGCTTTTGGATCGGCGCTGGCGATCCGCACGGTCCCACGTGAGCGCGGACGCAGGAAGGCCGAATTCAGGGTCACGCCAGGGTTCTTCATGGCGGCAACACCCGCCTCGATGCCCGAGCCGAGGCCAAGATGGAATTGGATATCCGGCGATCGTGCTTGCTTGTCCGCGTACCAAAATCCGCCGGTTTCAAAAAGCGTGGAGGTCACCGGACCGGTCTTGAAGGCGAGATACTGAAGTCCCGCCCATGCGGTGCGATGCGGCCGCGCGATGCGATCGTACGTGTGCTCGCCCGTGCATTCGGAGATCGCGTAGAGATCGAAGTGATCCTGCATGTTTGAGCCCACGCCCGGCAGGTCGTGCACCACGCTCACTCCGGCCGTCTTCAAGGCGTCGGCGGGTCCGATGCCGGAAAGTTGCAGGAGGCCGGGCGAGCCGATCGCGCCGCAGCTTAGGATGATCTCCCGGTCCGCGTTTAAGGTCTCGGTTCCAGTTCCTGAGACGACCGTCACGCCCATCGCGCGGCCATTCTGGACTTCGATCTTCAGCGTCTGAGCGTTGAGCCGAACCGAAAGGTTTTTCCTGCTCTCTATCGGCTTCACGAAGGCCGATGACGTCGAAGAGCGTTCGGCGTTGCGGGTGGAAAGCTGGTAGTGGCCGATGCCGTCCTGGACCGCGCCGTTGAAATCGTCGTTGAAAGGAATGCCGAGTTCCTGCGCGGCGCGCAGGAACGCGTAGCTGATCGGCGGCGGGTTGATCGGATAAGATACGCCGAGCGGGCCGCCATAGCTGTGGTAGGCGTTGTGGAGCTTCTGGTTGTCCTCGCTGCGCTTGAAATAGGGAAGGACCTCGCGATAGCTCCAGCCGGTTGCGCCTGCTTCGCTTGCCCACGCATCGTAGTCTTTCGCGTTGCCGCGTGTATAAAGTTGAGCGTTGATCGACGAGCCGCCGCCGATCACCTTGGCCTGCGTGTACCAAACGACGCGCCCGTTGAGATGCTTCTGCGGGACGGTGCTCCATCCCCAGCTCGCGACCCCCTTGGTCATTCTCGCGAAGCCAGCTGGCATTCTGAACAGGGGATTCCAGTCCGAGCCGCCGGCCTCTAGCAGAAGGACTTTGATCGACGGATCGGCGCTCAGACGGTTGGCGAGGACGCAACCCGCCGACCCGCCCCCGACAATGATATAGTCGTACGCCATCGTCGAATCCTTAAGCTGCTCGCAGATCTGTCTTGGCGATATGGTCGGCGACGCGGAGCGCCTGAGCCGCGATTGTCAATGAAGGATTGACCGCCGCCGACGTCGGGAGAAATGAGGCGTCGACCACGAAGAGGTTCGGATGGTCCCAGGCGCGGCAATATGGATCGAGCGGCGAGGTCCTCGGGTTTGACCCTATGCGCACCGTGCCGCACTGGTGGGAAGGTGTCCGCCGGTCGAACGGCTTCGACAAAATGATCGGATAGCCGGCGGCGCGCAGTCGCTCCTTGAAGGCCTTGACGAGTCCCTCATGGGCGCTCCAGTTGCTGCGCCGCCAGTCGAGCCGGATTTGCCCCCCTTGCACTGTTACGCGGCTTTCTGGGTTCGGCAGGTCTTCGCTCATGGCGTACCAATCGACCGAGCGCTTGCTCATGAAATTGAGAGCCCATTCCGGCACTCGCGATATACTCGACTTCAGGATTGGCGCCGTTACCCGGCCGAGAAGCTGGATGTTGCCGAGCGGCGATCCGCCACGCCCGTCGTCCAAGTAGAAGTCATTGATTCCGAGGGTCTTCTGGTAGACGGAGTTGTTCACCGTGCGGGGATCAATGGCGAGCATCGCCGAGCAATTGTGATTCATGAAGTGCCGGCCGACCGCGCCTGAGCGATTGGCCAGGCCGTTTTCGCCAGACGTCAGGAGCAAAGCGGCGGAATTCACCGCGCCTGCAGCAAGGATAACGATCGCAGCAGAGATCGCCTTCCGCTCCCCGGCAATCGAACCCTCTACGCCAGTGATTTGTTTGCCGTCTGGACTCACAAGCAGCCGCGCGACGCGCGCGTTTTCCCGTAGCTCGACATTGCGATAAGCCAACGCTGTGTTGAGACCGCAGGTCTCGGCGTCCATCTTGCCGGTGCGGGTGTCGGGGAAAGCATCCCACGGCGTTTTCGCCCGCGCGAGCCATTTGTCGATGTCGACGCCGAGCGGCAGAGGAAAGGGGTTGAGCCCGACGCGCCTCAGGCGCTCCCGCACCTTGCCGATCGCCGGTTCATCCGGCACGGGCTCAAAAGGGTAGGGGGTCGAATGCGCGGGCTCCGTGGGGTCGAAGCCGATTGCGCCCCTGACATTGTAGAGCTTCTCGGCGAGGCCGTACCAGGGCTCGAACTCGTCGTACGAAAATGGCCAGCCTTGCGTGGCGCCGTCTCGATAGGCGACGGGCTCGAAGTCCTGCGCCCGATAGCGGAGCAGCACGGCGCCGTAAAGCTTGGAATTGCCGCCGACGTAGTAGTAGTTGCCGGGATTGAAGGATCGGCCAGCACCGTCAAGCCAGGTCTCGTCGGGGCGGAAAACGCCGCGCTGAAAGATCGCGCGGGCGTCGCGTGCTTCCGCGCTGTCGCGAAGGCGCGCGCCGCGCTCGAGAATGAGAATCCGCGCGCCGCTTGGCGCGAGGCCTGCGGCGACAGTCGCTCCGCCCATTCCCGATCCGACGATCAGGATGTCGACGGTTTCCTGGTTGGCCATGGCTTATGTGTTTCAGATCCGGCGCGAGGTCTCAGGATCGAACAGCACCGCCTTGTCGAGGTTGAAGGCGAAGGTGTGGTTCTCGCCGATGCGCACCTGGGTGTCGGCCCGCATTCGCGCGGTGAGCTCCTTGCCAGCGGCGCGTGTGACGACAAATGTATCCGACCCAGCCGGCTCAACGATCTCTACCTTGGCCTCGAAGGTGGCGACTGACTTCGCGTTGCGGTCGACGCCCTCCTTGTCGTTGACCGCCTCCGGACGGATGCCAAAAATGACCTTGTCGCCGTCGGACAGCCTTGTCTCGTCGGCGCCTGTCGGAACCGGGAGGACAATGGGCGGATGGTCGTTGCGTTCGAGAACGATCCGCCGCGCCCCGTTGACGCCCGTCACCTTACCTTCGAGAAGGTTCATCGCAGGGGAACCCATGAAATCGGCAACGAAGAGATTGGATGGGGAATTGTAGATTTCGGAGGGGGTCCCGACTTGCTGCAGCTCGCCATCCTTGAGGACCGCAATCTTGGTCGCAAGCGTCATTGCTTCAATCTGGTCGTGGGTGACATAGACGATTGTTGTCCCGGTCTGCTGATGGAGCCGCTTGATCTCGACGCGCATGTCGACGCGGAGCTTCGCGTCGAGATTTGAGAGCGGCTCGTCAAACAGAAACACGCGCGGCTGACGCACGAGCGCCCGGCCCATGGCGACGCGTTGACGCTGACCCCCCGAAAGCTGACTCGGCCTTCGGCTTAGCAGGTGCTCGATCTGTAGCGTCTTGGCGACCGCCGCGACCGCCTTCTCACGCTCAGGCTTCCGCACGCCGCGCATTTCCATCCCAAAGGCGATGTTTTCGCCGACCGACATGTTCGGATAGAGTGCGTAGGACTGGAACACCATGGCGATGTCCCGTTTCGACGGGTGCAGGTCGTTGACGACCTGGCCGCCGATCAGGATCTCACCGGAGGTAATCGAACTCGAGCCCCGCGATCGTGTTGAGCAGAGTTGACTTGCCGCAACCGGAGGGACCGACCAGCACGAGAAAGCCGCCCTGCTCGAGCGAGATGTCGATGCCCTTGAGAATTTCCAGGCTGCCGAACCGCTTGCGGAGTCCGCGGATTTCGAGAGTGGCCATTCAACTCATCCTTTCACTGCGCCGGCCATCAGGCCGCGCACGAAATACCGTCCGGCGAGGATGTAGACGACCAGCGTGGGCGCCGCGGCGATAATCGCGGCCGCCATGTTGACGTTGTATTCAATGACCCCGGTCGAGGTATTGACGATGTTGTAGAGCGCGACGGTCATCGGGCTCGAGTCGCCAGCGGCGAAAGTCGAGCCGAACAAGAAGTCGTTCCAGATATTGGTGAACTGATAGATGACTGTCACGATGAAGATGGGCGCGGAGTTCGGCAGGAGGATGCGGCGGAAGATCTGGAAGAAGCTCGCTCCGTCGATCTGCGCCGCCTTGATAAGCTCGGTCGGAAACGTCTCGTAGTAATTCCGGAAGAAGAGCGTCGTGAAGCCCAGGCCGTAGACAACGTGCACGAGCACGAGGTTGACGGTGGGGTTGCCGAACCCCCACGAGAAGCCAGTCGTATCGGTAAGCGTCCGCCCGAAGGCGCCGAGCCTGCCGAGGATCGTCGCCATTGGAATGAGCACGGACTGGAAAGGGATAAAGCAGGCGAACAGCATCATGCCGAATACAAGCTTGTGGCCGGGAAATCGCCATTTCGTCAGCACGTAGCCGTTGAGCGCGCCGAGTAGACTTGAAATGAGGACGGCCGGCACGACCATCTTCACCGAATTCCAGACGTATCCCTTGAGTCCTTCGCAGGTCAGGCCGACACAGGCGGTGCCCCAGGCCTTTTTCCACGGCTCGAACGTCAGGTCATGCGGGAAGTAGAACATGTTCCCGCCCGTGACCTCGTCGAGCGGCTTCAGCGATGTCAGCACCATGACGACGAGCGGCATGAGGTAGACGATCGCGAACAGAATGAGCAGACCGTAGATGACGACGCGGGTGGTCATCGAGTGGCGCGACGGCTGCCGCGAGGGCGCGACTGTGAGAACGTCCGCGGCGCTCATCAGCGCTTCTCCCGCAGTTCGGAGTAGAGGTAAGGCACCATGATCGCGGCGATGGTTGCGAGCATGATCACCGCGCTGGTCGAGCCGACCCCCATCTGATTTCTGGTGAAAGTGTAGGAATACATGAAGGTCGAGGGCAGCTCGGCCGCGCCACCGGGATTCTTACCTGTGACCGACAGCACGAGATCATAGGACTTGATCGCCATGTGGGTTAGGATGATCAGAGCCGACATAAAGGCCGGCCGTATGATCGGGATGACGATTCGCCGATAGGTCGCGTAAGCGGACGCGCCGTCGATCTGTGCGGCTTTGAGAATCTCGCTGTCGATGCCGCGCAGCGCCGCAAGGAACATCGCCATGACGAAGCCCGAGGTCTGCCAGACGCCGGCGATGGCGACGCAATAGATCATCATGCGCGGGTTCACGACCCAGTCGAAATGGAAGCTTGTCCAGCCAAGATCATGCATCGCCCTCTCAAGGCCGATACGCGGATCGAGAAACAGCTTCCACGCCGTGCCGGTAACAATGAAAGATAGCGCCAGTGGATAGAGATATATCGGCCGCAGGATTCCTTCGCCGCGAATCTTCTGGTCGAGGAGGATCGCCAGCAGAAGGCCAAGCGCCAGACAGAAGATCACATAAAGGCCGCCGAACAGCCCCATGTTGACAATTGCGGTGTACCAATTCGACGGCGGATCTCTCTGGAACGTCCAGTCCCAAAGCTTCTGATAGTTCGCCCATCCGATGAAGTTCAGGTTGGTGAACGCCTTCGAGTTCGTGAACGAAAGGAGAAGGGTCCAGAGATTGAACCCGTAGACGAAGATGAGAATCAGCAGAAACGACGGCGCCAGCACAAGCCGCGGAAGGAGGTCCCGCGCTCGCTCGCGTATGCCGCCTCGCGGGCTGCGCACGAGGGACGCCACAATGGGCTGGGTCGTCGTCGTCATCTGTATTCTCCGCGCTCGCGCGTAACAGATCCGTGGCGGACCCTTCCCCGCCGTGGGCGGGGAAGGGCGGCCTCGCTATTTCGCCGAATTGATCGCGATGACGAGCTGCTTCACAGCTTCGTCGGAGGACTTGATCTCGCCGTGCAGGAATTTGGTCACGACGTCGTAATAGGCAGTCGCGATCGCGGGCGGCTGCGCGTAGTTCTGCGCCATGGAGCCTAGGAACGTGCCCTTGGCGTTCGCCGCCTTAATGTCTGCGATTGCTTTCTTGCCGCAGGCGTCGAATTTGGCGTCCGAAACGTCCATGCGCGCCGGGGCGGAACCCTTGATGACGTTGAAGTCGATCTGCACCTCGGGGTTCATCGTCGTGTCGGCGAGAGCCGTCTGAGCGGCCTGCCGATCGGCCGAGACCTGAAAGAACGCGAACATGTCGGTGTTATAGAGCACCGCACCGTCCGTACCCGGGAAGCGGTAGCAGAGATAGTCCGTACCAGCTTCCTTGTTGGCGTTCTTGAACTCGCCCTTCGCCCAGTCGCCCATCACTTGCAAAAGCGCGTCACCCTTGATGACCATTGCGGTCGCGAGATTCCAGTCGCGTCCGGCATAGTTGGGATCGAGATAGTCACGCAGCTTCGCGAGATTGTCGAACGACTTCTTCATCGTGTCCGACTTGAGCGCGCTTTCGTCGAGATCGATGAAGGCCTTCTTGTAGAAGTCGACGCCGCCGGTCGAGGCGACGACCGAGTTGAACATCGTCGCTTCCTGCCAGGGCTGGCCTCCGAGCGCCATCGGAATGACGCCTGCCTTCTTGGCCTTATCGAGCAGCGCAATCAGTTCGTCGAAGGTCTTGGGTTCCGTCCCGCCGATTTTTTCCATCAGAGCCTTGTTGACCCAAATCCAGTTCACGGAATGGATGTTGACTGGAACGGCGCCCCACTTGCCGTCGACGGTGGTGAACTTTTGCAGGGCGGCCGGAATGACCTTCGCCCAGTCTCCTTTGGTCGCCAGCGGGGTGATGTCGGCGAGCTTGCCCGCATCTGCATAATCGAGCGCGTAATAGCCGAGAATCTGAGAGGCCGTTGGGGGGTTGCCCGCGGCGACCATGGCCTTCAAAGTGGTCATGGCCGCGCCGCCGCCGCCGCCTGCGACGGGCACGTCTTTCCAGCCGTAACCCTGCTTGGCGAGGGCCTGCTTGATGACGTTCAGCGCGGCCGCCTCGCCGCCGGACGTCCACCAGTGCAGCATCTGCACTTCCTTGGTGTCGGCGGCATAGGCCCCGCCAGAGAGACCCAACACCCACGCCGCGGCCGCCCCGCCCATCAAGATTGCTCTCAACGTCATTTTTCTACCCTTCTCATGCGTTTCTCCCGCCGGAAGCGGTCCGGCTCCGGATCCAGAAACCGTCTATCGGCTCCCGATTGTCAATGTCCTTTGCCCCCGCGATGCTCTACCGACCGGAAAACGCCGGCGGGCGCTTGGCCCGGAACGCGGCGACCCCTTCAGTGAGATCGTGGGTGAACGCCGTGAGCGCCCCGGCCAAGCCCTCGATCGGCGCATCACGATCCTCGCCTTCGGCGGCGTTGATCATCGCCTTGACCATCTGCACCGCGAGCGGACCCCGCTTCGCGATATCGGCCGCGAGAGCCTCCGCCCGCTCGACGCCCTCGCCCTTCGCAACCACCTCGTCGACGAGGCCGAGAACCAGGCCCTCTTCGGCCGAGAACATCGCGCCGGCCAAAGCCATGCGGCGCACGACCGAGGCGCCGAAGCGGCGCACCAGCCTCTGCGTGCCCGACCAACCCGGCGCCATGCCGAGGCCCGATTCGGGAAGGCCAAGCTTGATCCCGCACTCGGCGATGCGAATGTCGGCGACGGCCGCCAATTCGAGGCCGCCGCCGTAGGCGTGCCCGGTCAGAGCGGCGATAAGTGGAACACGCAGGCGCGCCAACGCTTCGAAAGCGCGATGTCCCGCGCGCGTCCAGTCGCGCCACATTTCGAGGGGAGGGAGGTCACCCCAGGCGGCGATATCGCCGCCGGCACAGAACGCCTTGCCCTCGCTCAACAGGATCGCGGCCCGCGTTTCGGACGACGCCTCGATGGCGCGCGCCGCGTCGGCGAGCGCGTCGATCATCGCCCGGTCAAGCGCGTTCAGCTTGTCGGCGCGCTTCAGCGTGAGCCGCGCTAGCGGCCCCTCGAAGCGAAGTTCGACAAACGGGCTCATAGCGCCATTTCCGCCGCGGGGCGAAGCTCAAGCTTGATCGGCGCGGCGTGGAACAACGCCGGGTCCATCTTGCGGATGTGCTTGGCGATGCGCAGCGGAAACTCGGCCTGGGCGAGGACGTCACGTTCGAGATCGACGCCCGGCGCGAGTTCGGTGACTGTCACGCCTTCTTTCTCGAGACGGAGCACGCAGCGCTCCGTGACATACAGGATTTCCTGCTTTTGCTCGACCGCACGCGGGCCGGAGAACGAGATCTGCTCGACGGATTCGACGAGTTTCTTGACCTTGCCTTCCTTGGCGATCCTGACCGCCCCATCATGGACCTCGAGCTTTGCGCCTGCGGTGAAATAGCCCGAAAAAACGATCTTCTTCGCGCGAGCGGTGATGTCAACGAACCCGCCAGCGCCCGCGGTGACATGTGGGCGCACGCCAAGCTTGGAGACGTTGACCGAACCGCCGCGGTCGATCTGCAGGAACGAGAGCAGCGACATGTCGAAGCCCCCTCCCTGGAAGTAGGTGAACTGATGTGGCGACTGGACAATCGCTTCGGCGTTGGAGGCGCAGCCGAACTGGAAGTCGACGAGCGGCACGCCGCCGACCGCGCCTTGTTCGATCACCCAGGTTACGGCGCCATGCCGGCCCTCCTCGATGAGAATCCGCGGCACGTTGGCCGAGATGCCGAAACCGATATTGACCGCATCGCCGTCGCGCAGCTCTTGTGCGACACGGCGGGCGATGACCTTGGCGACGTCGAACTTCGGCGTCTCGAACGATGAGAGCGGCCGAAAGACCTCGCCTGAGATCGCCGGCTCATAAGCCGTGTGCGTTGTCTGTAGCTGGTCGGGCGCGACCACGATGTAATCGACGAGGATCCCTGGGACGACGACGTCGTGGGGCTTAAGCGATCCCGCCGCCGCGAGCCGTTTGACTTGCGCGATCACAATTCCGCCGTTGTTGCGCACGGCGAGCGCCTGGTCGAGTGGGCCGAGAATGCCACCTTCATGTTCGTAGGAAAGGTTTCCGCGCTCATCGGCGGTCGTTGCGCGGATGATGGCGACTTCTGGCGTGATGCTCGGAAAGAAGAGCCACTCATCCCCGGCAAAGCGAACGCGCTCGACGATTGGATCGGCTGCCGCCCTCGCGTTCATCGCGCAACCGTCGTGGACAGGATCGACGAACGTGTCCATGCCCACCTTCGTCAGCACGCCCGGGCGCTTGGCTGCCGCCTCGCGATGCATGTCAAACAATATGCCCGACGGGACGTTATAGGCCGGGATGGCGTCGCTTGTGATCATCTTCCAGATCTCGGGCGGTTCGGCCGAGGAGGGGCCCGACGGATAGGATCCCGCAAGAACGCGCGCGAGGCACCCCGCCTTGGCGAGGTGATCGACGCCCTTGACGCCCCACATGTCTCCAGCGGCGATTGGGTGCAGGGCGGTGATATTGCGCGGATGGCCCTCGGCCTCGAAGCGTGCGCCGATCGCCGCGAGCGTCGCATCAGGACATCCAAGCGCGGACGAAGATGAGACCGTGACGATTGCGCCGTCCGGAATGAGACCGGCCGCGTGGCGTGCGGAAATGACCTTTGGCCTGGGCATCGCTGTCTTCAGATGGTCAGATCGATAGGCGTGTCGGCGCCCGTGCGCGCTGCGCCGGCGACGGAGAGTGCAACGCTCAGGGACTTGACACCATCCTCTCCGGTCGCTGAAGGCGCGCCGCGCCCTTGCACGGCCTCCTCAAACAAGCGGATCGAACGCGCGTACAGGTTCTCGTGATCGAGTTTGAGCTGCTCCTCTCCAGCGGCGGTTCGCAAGAGCACATCGCCCTTCGGCGCCTGCGTCATGCAGTCGCGACCAATGAGTGAGCCCACCTCCCCATGCACCTCGAAGCCGGTCGTTGCGTATTTGGTGGTGAAGCCGTCATGAAACTGCGCGAGCACGCCGTTCGAAAATCGGATGACGCCCATGGCGCCGTCCTCCAGGCCCCCGCGGCCCATGCCGCCGTGCGAGGTCATAGCCGCAACGGATTTCGGCTCGTCGTCGAGGACGAAGCGAAGCGTGTCGGCGTCGTGAACGGTGATGTCGAGAATGACTCCGCCGCCCGCGTCAGGGCGGTCGAGCCGCCAGCCTTGCAGATGGGGGGGCAAGTAAACGGAATGGAACACCCGCGCGAAGAGCGGCTTTCCGATCTTGCCTTGCTTGATCGCCTCGCGCATCGCACGATGCGTCGCCGCGTTGCGGAGGTGGTGGTTGGTCCCCATGACGACGCCGCGCTTGCAGCATTCCGCCACCATCGCGCGAGCGTCCTTCAGCGACAACGCGAGCGGCTTCTCGCACAGCACATGCTTTCCAGCCGCTGCGGCCGCAAAGACCTGGTCTCTATGCAGTTCGTTGGTCGTTGAGATGTAGACGGCATCCACGTCCTTGGAATCGACCAGGTCTTTCATGCTCGTCGTCGAATGCGCAATTCCGTGCTTTTTTGCGTAGCTCACCGCGCGGTCAGCATTCGTGCTCATGACGGCGACGGCTTCGCCGCCATTGGCTCGGAACGCGGCTAGCATATGCTCTGCGGCGATCGTGCTCGCGCCGATCAATCCCCAACGAAGTCTTGCCATCAATGTCCTCGCTCGTAGGGGCCGGCGGCGCGGCAGGAATTGCGCAGCGCCAGGGTCGTTGGGCAAAGCACGGCTTCCGGCTCGAAGTCACCGCTTGCGATATGGCGCATGAGGAGTTGAGCCGCGCGGGAACCAAGATCGCGGGGGTTCACCGCGACGCTGCTCAGGGCGGGAAGCGTGTGCCTGGCTTCCTCGATGTCATCGAAACCGATGACGTCGAAGTCGACACCCACCGAAACGCCCGCCTCCATCAGCGCGCGAGTGAGCCCGATCGCGACAACGTCATTGAAACAAAGCGCGGCAGTCGCGGGATCGCTGAGGTTGAGCAGCTGCGCAACCGCCGTCCCACCGCCCGAATAGTTGGCGGTCGTTTCGATGACGAGCGACGGGTCAAGTGAGATTCCGGCCTCTTCGAGGGCCAGTCTATAACCAGCGAGCCTCTCCTCGCGGACCACCATCGATGAGAGGCCGCCGACGAAGGCGACACGGCTGTGCCCAACGGCAATGAGATGGGCCGCAGCCTTGCGCGCGCCTTCCTTGTTCTCCGGCGCGACTAGCGAGGCTCTTAGGCCGGGAAGACGGCGCATCACTTGGACGACGGGCAATCCGGCAAGCAGGGGTTTGAGCTCACTTGCGGAAGCGCCTATTGCGGGCGCGAGCACAAGGCCTGCTGCGCCCTGCTCGCGCATCGTGCGGATCACCTGCTGCTGGCGAACCGCGTTCTCGCCGGTATTGGCCAGAAAGGGTATATAGGCGCCGCCCTGGCACGCCTGCTCGATGCCGATCGCGAGCTCGACATAGAAGGGGTTCGACAGGTCGTTGATGACCATGCCGATGACACCGGACTTGGCGCCGCGAAGAGTGGCGGCCCCACGATGGTAGATGTAACCGAGCTCGTTCATCGCGTCCGACACGCGTTCGCGGGTTGTCTCGGCGACGAGGGAGCTTCCGCCCAGAACGAGCGAGACGGTGGATTTGGAGACGCCGGCGCGGCGCGCCACGTCGACGATCGTCGTGCGTCCCTCGTGAACTTCCATCTCCCTGCGGGTCTCGTTATTCACTTTTGCGCCAGTTTAGCACGTTCCAATTTTTACGCCGCACCGCCTTCAGCGAAAGTCCAGCAAACTCGGAATTGTTGTCACTCGAATTGGAACGTGCTAACAGGCTACCCGGTCTCGGCCGCCCCGTCAACCCCACCTCTGGTCTGCCTTGAGCGCGACGATTCCGCAAAATATCCTCGACGTCCTCACCGACGTCGAGATGCCACGCCTCACGACAGAGAGGCCGGCCAAGGAGATCGTCGTCGCACGCGGCTTTTCAATTCCCATCCATCGGAGCGAGGCTCTTGTCCTCGGCAGCGGCGCCGCTGGACTTCGGACGGCGGTCGAGATGAAGCGGCGCAACTTCGACGTCATCATCGTAACCCAGAGCGCCTTCGGCGGCACGTCTGCATGTTCCGGTTCCGACAAGCAGACCTTGCATACGGCCAACAGCGCGGGGCAGGGGGACGACTACCGAGCCATGGCCGAGGCGATCGGCGCCAGCGGCGCGATGAACGAGGACGCGGCCTATGTCGAAGCAGTGGGGTCGCCGAGAGCACTATCTTCCCTGCAGTTCATGGGACTGCCGATCCCGCAGGATCGGCTCGGGGGCGTACTGCGCTATCAGACCGACCATGACGAGGTAGGTCGGGCGACAAGTTGCGGCCCTCGTACATCGCGCCTCATGGTGCAGGTGCTGGCTAAGGAAACGATTCGGCTGAACGTGCCCACGTTCAACCATACGACCGGCGTCCGCCTCTTGATCGAACCAGGCGCGCAAGCGCACTGCGCGGGCGTGGTCGCGATCTCGCCCAAGCGCCGTGCAGACGATAATCCCTTGGGGCTCGTCGTGTTTCTGAGCGATGTGGTCGTCATCGCGACTGGAGGGCCCGGGGAGCTCTATCGCGACAGCGTCTATCCCAGGCATTGCTTCGGCTCGCTCGGCCTCGCGATGGAGGCGGGACTCGAAGCGGTGAATCTCACCGAAAGCCAATTCGGGATCGGAACCTCGCGCGACAATTTCCCGTGGAACCTCTCCGGCACTTATGTGCAGGCGACGCCCTATATCTTCTCGCGCGATTCGCGGGGGAACGAGCACAATTTTCTCGCTGACTACTACCGCACAACGCAGGAACTGGCGTCGAACGTCTTTCGGAAAGGCTACCAGTGGCCCTTCCATGCCACGCGCATGCTCCGCTTCGGGTCGAGCCTCGTCGACCTCGCCATCATCAAGGAAACGCGCGCAGGGCGGAAAGTCTTCATGGACTTCAACCGCAACCCGCTGCCCGTTCCGGGCGACGCCGAATTCGACCTCGACCGGCTCGATCCCGACCTGCGGACTTATCTTGCGAATGCGGGAGCGCTGCTGGAGAAGCCCCTCGACCGGCTTCGCAAGATGAACCCGCTCTCGATTGAGCTTTACAAGCGCTACAAATACGACATCACCCGCGATCCGCTGGAATTCGCCGTGTTAAATCAGCATATGAACGGCGGCCTCGCCGTCGACGGCTGGGGCTCGACGAACCTCGACGGGTGCTACGCCGTCGGCGAAGTGGCTGGAACGCACGGAGTGACTCGGCCCGGCGGGGCGGCGCTCAACGCGGGGCAGGTGCTCGGCACACGCTGCGCCGAGCACGCGGCGGCCCGCTGCAAGGCCCCTGCCTCGAGCGCGTTCACGCCCAGCCTGATCGAGGATGCGATCGGGCGCATTCTCGACGTCCTCAAGCCCGATAGTGCGCTGACCGTCAAGTCGATCCGGAAGGAAGTTCAGGACCGCATGAGCGATCATGCCGGCGTGCTGTGCAATGCAGCCGACGTAAAACAGGCATTGGCCGCGGCGCGCGCGCTGAACGCAACCATCCGCCACCAAGGGATCGCCTATTCCGGCGCGCCCGAAGCTTTAAAGGCGCTCCAATGGCGGCAAACCGCGCTCCTGTCGGAAGCCGTGCTGACGGCGCTTGCGTTCTATATTGCGCGTAGCGGTGGGAGCCGTGGAGCAAGAGCGATCTGCGCGTCGGGCGGCGACTGCGTGCCGGAAGCGCGCACTGGCCTGCTGGAAGACGTTCGTTTCGTGTCGGAACGGGCAGAGGATCGCGCGGAGCAGATCCTTGTGCGGTTCGATTCTGGAGCGTTCGTTTGCGATGCGCGCCCAATCCGACGTTTGGCGTCTAGCGACAAGCCATTCTTCGAACGCGACTGGCCAGATTTTCTCACAGGCGCCATCCATAATCCCGTTTGCTAGCGGGGTCAGGTAAACGCGCAGCGATCTAGGTAGGTGAAAAAGGCGACAAGCGCCGGCAAGCCGGGCCAAGACGTCCGCGGCTCAACTTGCGAAGCAGGGATCGGACGCGCGTCTCAGCGAGGCCCAAGAGCAGCGGTTGATCGCATCCAAAGTAGGTATAGCCCCAAGCAGCGCTCGGCTACCGATCGGCCGTCGCCTCCGACGCAACGGAACGCCGTAGGACGCAAGAATCGTTCGGATTTCTGGAGCAAGAGACGAGCGTGCTATCCACTTGCACCTTTAGCTCCTTGTCAGTTCTCCGAACGCCCATTGCGATGTCGAAGGTCATTGGCAGGCGCGCCTCCGGATTTCCGACGATCGGGGCGACTACGAGCGGCGGTTTCTCCTTGCGCGCGAAGTCGCCAGCCACCGGACCCCAGACGGCCGCGACGTCGACCTCGCCTTTGGCCACGGCATCGACGACCTCGGACAGCGGATGGTCGTCGCGGTAGCCGCCATAAACCATAAACCAACGCACATTCTCAACGATCCCTCGCTCGGCGAGCGCATGCGCGGGCGGCGGGTTCATACCATTGTCACCGATGAGCTGGACGCCGATCGTGCGCGTCTTGAGGATCGGGTCGTCGAGCGAGGAGACCGGCGGTTCCCCCGGCTTGGAGACGAATTCATAGGTCGATCGATAGTCAGGCCGGGTGGTCAGCGCCATCAGAGCGCCCGATGGAATAGCAGCGACGAGATCGCATTCGCCAGCGTCCAGTCCCTCGCGCACGAACCCTCGTCTCTGGGCGCGCCAGACGAACTCCAGAGGCCGATGAAGAGTGTCGGCGACAAGGGCCGCGATCTTGTTCTCGAAACCCTCCCCGGCGGCGTTGGAGAAGGGAAGATTGTTCGGATCGGCGCAGACCCTTAACGGCAATTCATCGGATTGTGCGGACCGGGCGCTAAGCGCGGCCGCAAGGGCGACCGCCGACAAGACTCTGAGGCGAAGGTCACCAAGTGAAGTTCGCTCGTGGACGCGGCGCATCAGCGCATCTTACGCAGACGACCAAGCGGACGCCCTCGAAAGCGAGCTCGGGGCCATGGCGGCGTTTGATGACTGGATGCGCCGCTTCGCAGAGCATGTGGAAAGCAAGGGGATTGTGAACGGCGCGGACGCCGCGGCCCGGGGCGCGAAGGCCACGACGCAATAGCTTGGAACGGGTAACGCGCTTCATGCAGAATGAGTTCGCCTCTGCGGAACTTCCTGTGGGGAACCAGCGTTTCCCGCGCAGAGAGGAGAAAAAACCAATGGCTCGATACTCCAAGTCCGCATCCAAAGACGTGAAGGGCGCGATGGAGCGCCGCAAGGCTGGCACGCTCAAGAGTGGCCGAAGCGGCAAGACCGTGAAAAGCAAGAAGCAGGCGATTGCAATCGGGCTCTCGGAGGCGCGGGCGAAGGGCAAAAAGGTTCCGCGCAAGAAGTCTGCGTGAGCCCCTCGAAAAGGTCTGGCAGGGCGAGCGCGGATGATTCTCCTAGAGAGCATCGAGCGTCTCGCTGAGAAGGCGACGGGCTGGGGGCGGAAGGCAGACAGCCTCGTGCGAATCTCAAGCCGCAGACCACCTAGAGTTGTTCGCCGATCACAGGTGGGGCGGTTCTCTCGGGGTGACGCTTCGCCAGCGGCGGTGACAGGCAGGACGGTCTCGATCCATGGCGTGGGCGGGGGACCTTCGGCAGAGAAATGCGCTGCATATCCACGCACAGGTGAACGGCGCGCTCGGTCAGGGGAAGAGGGAGGAGCTGATCACCCATATGAGGCTCAGCGGCCGCTCACCGCACGCCGAGAATGGTCGCCTCAGTGCTGGCGATCACGACCGACTCTCCAGCGCCAAGCCCTAAGACCGCCCGGGCGAGCGGCGACACGTAGGAAATCGTGCCGCGCGAGGGATCGGCTTCATCTTCGCCGACGATTCTGAAGTTCTGCTCGCGGCCATCGTGTCTACGCAGGGAGATCGTCATCCCGAAGGAGGCCTTGCTTGTGTCATCCGAAGGTTTCACCACCTCCGCGGTGGCGCGCCGCGCCCGCCAGTAGCGGAGTTCTCTCAAAGCGCCGGCTGCGGCCACTTGGTCGCCTGTGTCGGCCGCTCTCCGGTGCTCCGTTTCGAAACGCTCGAGAGCGGCGTCAATGGCGGCAAGGCCTGCGTCGGTCACAAGATTGCGGTGAGGGGATACGGGGCGGTCAGGAAGCCCGTCGGTATCGCCGTCGGTTTCCTTGACGAAGGCGCGGCTCACGGCTGGTCGCCGGCGTCGCGTCGATCTCGCTTCGCCTTGAGCGCGTCAATTCGCTTTGACGCTTCAGCCTTCGACAGGTCGGATGCGAAAGCATCCTCCTCGCCGCATTCTTCAGACAGGGTCTTAAGATAGGAAGCCTGCGCGCCGGTCATCGGATCGTTGCCGGAAACCCAGTCGTCCGGTTCTTTCTCCGTATTTGAGTTCGGCGCCGGGTCGATCTTTGGGTTCACTTCGTCCTCGCCCCGTCGCTGCGCCGCGCTTTTGCTTGTCATCACCGTTCCCTGCACAATCGTTCACGGATTGTTCGACGGATAAACGCTTGTCTCGGTCAAGGGTTCCGACGAGCGACAGCATTGCGGCGACGACGCCCATAATAGGCAGTTCCAATTGTCATCGGCGCGTAGATTCGCGGCCTACTCCACCCCCATCACCAGCCCCTCGATATCGTGCTTCTGCGTCACCGGGATCAGCTGATCCACCACCCGGCATACGAGATGGTCGCGCACGACCGCCGGCAATCCGTCGTAATAATCCTGCGTCACCATGAGGTCGTGCAGCTTGTCGTGGCCCGCGCCGCGCGCGTCGACGCCGAGCACCAGCACGGGGCGGGCGACCGGCGAGCGATGCGTCGTGCCGCGGTGGATGGTGAGCGCCGAACGGCAGGAGAGGTCCCCCATGCGCGGGAACTTGCGGGCGCCGTGCTCAGCGAAACGCGGCCAGATCTCCTGAGGCGGAAACATTTCGTGTTTCCATATCCGTCCATCGTCCCATTGCGTGCCGGCCGCGATCTCGAACGGACCCATGTCCGGCGTCACGTCGACGCCTGTTAGATTGAAGGCAAGCGAAGTGATGCGGCGCTCGCGCCAACTCTCGGGCGGCGATGGAAAGTCGCGATGCCAAGGTTGGTTCATCGCCCCCTCGAACGGCGTGTCGAAGCCGATCTCCACGATTTTGTAGTCCGGGCCGAGCACCGCGCTGCTCATCGCGTTGACCCAGGGGTGCGCGCAGAGGTCGGCGAAGCCGCCGAAAGCCTGCGGATGGATCTCCACATACCAGCGGCGGGGGCCTCGGCCGACCGCGCCGCCTGGGCGCTGGATCGCCTCCCAGAACGCCGTCAGCATGTCCTCGCGCATGCGCTCCGTCCAGTCGCGGGAGAAAGCGCCCTTCAGCCCCACAATTCCGTCGCGATATAGGGTCTCGCGGTCGGCGTTGACGTCGATAGCAAGCGATTCCATCGCGGTATCGGCCATTGTATCCTCCGCTCTTCACCCGAAGCATCTATCGCGCAATTGCTCGAGTGGGGGCAAGGTTGCCCGCTCGGCGAGCCCGCGACCGGCGAAATTGAGCTAGGATGGTTGAGCGGCGGAGGAAAGCCCGTAACCGCCCGAGGTCTCGTGATGATCAGTGTCTTCGAATTGTTCAAGGTCGGAATCGGTCCGTCGTCGTCCCATACGGTCGGGCCGATGAAGGCCGCGGCCGCGTTCGTGGGCGGGCTCATCGAGAATGCGGCCATCAATCGGGTGGCCTCGCTCGAGGTCACGCTTCTGGGTTCGCTCGCGTTCACTGGCAAAGGCCATGCGACCGACAAGGCGGTGATCCTGGGGCTGAGCGGCGAAGCGCCGGATACCGTCGATCTCGACGCGGCCGAAGCGCTTGTCGCGCGGGTGCGCGAAACGAAAACGCTGAACCTCGGCGGACGGCGCGCCGTCGCCTTCGATGCCGAAAGCGCCATCCGCTTCGACACGCTGACGCCAGCGCCTCGCCATCCCAATACCATGCGATTCGTCGCGCGTGACGGAGAGGGCATGGCGCTTGCTGACGAAACGTGGCTCTCGGTCGGCGGCGGCTTCATCATCCGCGACGGCGCGGACGTTGACGGGTCGGCCGCCGCCGCGCCGAAGCTTCCCTATCCCTTTCGCTCAGGCGCCGAGCTTCTGGCGCGTGGGCGCGAGAGTGGACTGTCGATAGCCGAGATCATGCGCGCCAATGAGGCGGCGCTGCGGTCCGAGGGCGAAGCACGCGCCCATGTAGAGCGCATCCTCGATGTGATGTTCGCCTCCGTCGACCGGGGACTCACACAATCCGGGCCGCTGCCCGGCGGCCTCAAGGTCATGCGTCGCGCCAAGGCGATCCATGATCGTCTTGTCGATGCGTCGAGGCGCAATTTTCACCCCGCGCACGAAATCATGGATTTCGTCAGCGTCTACGCGATGGCGGTCAACGAGGAGAACGCGGCCGGCGGGCGGGTCGTCACCGCGCCGACCAATGGCGCGGCCGGGGTCATTCCAGCGGTGCTGCGCTACTACCGCGACCATTGCGAAGGCGCGAACGGCAAGGGCATGGCGGATTTCCTGATGACCGCGACCGCGATCGGCGCGCTCTTCAAGCTCAACGCATCGATTTCGGGCGCGGAGGTCGGCTGCCAGGGCGAGGTCGGGGTCGCGTCGTCGATGGCCGGCGCGGGCCTATGCGCCGCGCTTGGCGGGACGAATGAGCAGATCGAGAACGCCGCCGAGATCGCGATGGAGCATCACCTGGGCATGACCTGCGATCCGATCGGTGGCCTCGTGCAGATCCCGTGCATCGAGCGCAACGCCTTCGGCGCGGTCAAGGCCATCGCGGCGGCGTCGCTCGCGCTGCATGGCGACGGGACGCACCGCGTGTCGTTGGACAGCGTCGTCACCACCATGCGCCAGACCGGCGCCGACATGCAGTCGAAGTACAAAGAAACGAGCCTGGGCGGGCTTGCGGTCAACTTCATCGAGTGCTGAGGGGCCGACCCGCGAGATTTGGAAAGTCTTGGCGAGCCTCCTTTTGAAGACGAAAAGGGGCCAAATCAGGGGTTGGAAAAGTTTGGATTTCCTTGGATTCTCTCGTCCGAAACGTGACTTATCAATGGGTTACGGGCGGTTTTCATCCTAAGATTTTTCATGCCCGTCTCTGGTCGCCATAGGCCACACTCGCCGGTCCGCACGGCCGCACGCTTCGCTGCTGATGAAGCCCGCGCGATCGGCAGCCCGATGGTCTTGCGTACCCGTCAGAGATTTTCTCCTTCAGTCCGAGCCCGGTCGCTCGCCAGTCCCGAAGCCCTCCCATCATGAGGCCGCCGCCCAGTTCCGGCAAGAAAATGTCGAAAATTCCTTTTTACAGATGACGGAGAGAGGGTCGAGGGCACCGGGCACGCCGGCGGTATTGCAGCGATCGCCGATCCGAGGCGCTAAGCCCGCATGCGCTTACTGACAAGTTGGGCGCGCGCAAAGGCAGTCGATAGGGTCAATAACGAGGCGGCTCAGATGCGCTCTACGCCCTCGCTACTGACTGTCAGTAACACGCGAGTAGCAAAGCTCGCTGTCTCGGGGGCTCCCAAAGGGTCGAGAGGACTAACGAGGATGGCATTTTTGAGATAGAGGGGGATAGGATCTGGCATGCTCTTCATTTCAATGACGCAATCTGTGAAATCGGTATTTGGCCATTCACTCGCAAATAAATCTGATTCGATTATTCTACAATAGCTCCAACTGCTTCTATTACTTGTGACGCCAACGAATAAACACCTCGCAAAACCACTCGCCTCACAGTCTGCGTTTGCGAGTCTTGCATAATTAAAATTCACGTTCGCAAATATCATACCGCGCATTTTAGCGCCCTGTAGATCGGTGCCCGACATATTGAGTCCAAATGGGAACCTCGCATCTCCCGGGTACCATCCCGCGGCGTTGATCCGGCTAACGAAATTTTCAAAATACTGATTGATGCCGTCGGGAGTTGATGGTGCGAATGCCCACCACTCAGCGTCGCCTCGTTGAATTCGCGTCTGATATCTGCGTTGTCCGGACGGTGGCCCCGCGTCGGCCCAGAGTTCGGAGCAAGAATCTAAACCCATTGCCTCTTCGCCAAGCCACCCAGTGGCCTTGTTTATCTCGAAATGAAGAGCGCAGTTCAGGCGGAAAATGGCATCGCCAAGATGACAGTCAAGTGTAGTCACGCGCACCGGTTCGGGGAGAGCGCCTCGCTGCAAGTCGGGCGGGGAGATCTGCTCCGCCAATCGAACCGCATAAGGCTTGTCGAAAAGGATATCATTCTTGCCTTTAGGTCGGTACGGTTGTGGTCGAAGATGAGCCCCTTCTGCCCACCAATCCCAAAGTTCGACTAAGCGATCGCGAACGGTGCCCCATTCAACGACGGAGAGGGGGCGCGTCTCCTCATACCTTGTCGGAGATTCGTTGTTAGCCGAGGCCGCACGCCCGATTTCCCAAGAGATCAGCCACGCAAGGTGTTTACCAACCTCTATACTGATCCATTGCGGACCAAGAAGTAGACCGAGTTCTTCGACAGCAGTAAATAGTTGACTGCCGTCGTCAAAATCTTTCCAGTAAGTCTGACGTGACATATTTTTTTGCTTAGGTTCGGCAATGATTCGCTTTATAGCCTCAATAATTGCTTCGGCAAAAAGATACTCGCGGAATGATTTATGAATAAACTCACAGCCATGCTCCCTGCTACTTGAATTGAAAAAGAAACTCAACATTAGTTTCGCTACTTCGTTTTCGACGATGGCACGGCCAATGATAGTTTCGACGTCGTTTAGGCCGCCGGCTTCCAATCTCAACATTAGCTCGTTGTAGGAAATGTGTTCCGTGCCTCTAAGCGTCATCGCAGCAGCGGTCCGCTGTAGAAGATCCCGCAATTCATTTCCAGTTATTCTTGGCGCGCCTGGGTTGACGGGCTCCATGGCACCACCATGACGAGTTGTGAGGTCGACAAGTCGGCGATATAATGAGCTACGTTCAGAGATGACGTCGTCCGGCGGATTTTCATCATTTAGGACAAGCCAGACAGCGAGCAGGCCTAAAAGAGGAAGACCAAGAATGCTGCCTTCCTCACCTCCAGATCGCCGCGAATCGTCGTCGAATTGTTTCTTGAGCTCACCTACACGTTCCAGCGTTCCCGGGGGAAGTTGCCCTTCGGTCAATATCGATACCTTGTGTTGCATCAATTTTCCCACAAAGCGATCGAGTTGTTGATGAGTAAACGGTCGTATCGTTAGTACCGGCGTTTTATCCTTGAGAAACTTAGCCTCATTTACGTCCACAGACGGTCGACCAGTTAAGATAACGCGAATGCGATGTACATGGCCGGAAAGCAACTGACGACGAACGGCCTCTAACGTTTTTTCGATGCGTATGCGGAACCCTTCACTTGCTGAAATACTGATCTCGTCCCAACCGTCAAAGATGAAAACAAAAGGAGAAATTAATGCGGTCCCAAATCGTATCGATTCGTTTAGAATGTTGGTGAAATCGACATCGGCAGCTGAAGTCCTAGGTTGAGTAGTCGCATCGAAGTCGTCGTCACCACTATTTTGTACCAAAGCTAGCGATACATCATCTAATAAACTGACACGGGGATCGAGACTCAGGTCCCGCATCCGGATTCTTATTGGCCGTAAAAACCGTGATCGTAATTCTGCACATAGATGAAGGGTGAAAGCTGACTTTCCAGCGCCGGCGGTGCCTTGTATAATTATCGCGTCATCAAGTTCGCGATCGCCGATCAGTTCAATGACTTTAGCCAGTAGTGCCGTTCGGCCGCCAAAAGATTCGCTAAAAGGATTAACTCGTTGCGCAGCAGACGAACCGCTGCTCTGCGCGTGACGAATCGCTCCCCATGTAAGTACCCCGCAATCGAGAGGTTCAAATATCGTCTGGAGTGAGCAGCGAACGCTCAGGTCACCTTCGTTTCCAAGTGCTGGGGCTTTTGTGAATCGCCAAATTTGGTAGTCGATGTGACGACGGATGATAGAGTAAGTAGCAACCTCGTTCCCACTAATCTCCATGAGGCGGAACAGCGGATCGAATTTCTCTTTAACCTTGCCATCCGATATAATCGCGCGAAACGTTTCGGCGAATCGGACGTGCACCCCTTCAATTAGGTGGCGCTGAAGGTCTTCCGGATACCCTGCAGCTTCTGAGACTGCATAAATCGCCTTATCTGCGCGAAGGACTAACGGATGGCTCAGCGCGGAATTTAGTTGGAAGCCGGCAAACGCCTCGGGCTTCTCGGGTTCGCCTAAGTCCGCCCGCGCCATCCGAAGTTTCGCGGGACGGCCCATACGAACGCGCCGTTGGGGGGCCGCTGAGATTTCTTTCGCGCTATCTGAGAGCGCAGACTGGTAAGCGAGCGAACAGGCGAGGAGTCCGAGCGCGTATGGGTTAGTCTCGCGTGTAAGAAATTTGGCTAGGCTGAGAATTGCCTTTATTGGCGGAAGCGCCTCGCCGATCGCATCAGCTCCAGCTGTAAGCCAGGGAGTCGAGGCCTCGATCGCATCGCTTAACAAATCGGGCAACCGTTCCGATATGTCAGCTGCAGTCTCGGCCAGATCTGGAATTTTCTCGGCCACGTCGCCAAGAAATTCGGTAACGGTCTTTACTTCTTCGACGCCTTCTTCCAATTGATCGTTGGACTCGGCACTGACTCCCAAATATTTCGTCAGCCAGCTCATTTGCGCCCCCTCCGTGCCAACAAGGCTCCATCCGGTGCATGCTGTCTGGTGAGCCTTGGCTGTCGACCTGCGACGTAACTTCAATTATAGCATTGAGGGAGTACGGGGAAGGCAGTGTTGACGGCTCTCCGACGTTGCGAGAGCGCGCCATACTTGTTCACCCGCCCGCTCCACCCGCGCCCAGCCCCGCAGGCCGAGGCGCTTCTGCGGCGGATAGCCCGCCTTCTATTCTAGTAGCTCCGCCGTCGTCAGGCGGATTTCGCGGCTCGCGTCCGGCGGGCGAGCATTGCGCCCATGGCGGAGAAGCCGGCAAGGATCATGGCCCAGGTCGAAGGCTCTGGGACCAGCACGATCGACGCGTAGCCGTCACCTTTAAAATCGTCGAGCCATGAACACGGGCGCGGCCCGCTACTTCTCCACCCGCGCCCAGCCGTGCAGGCCGAGGCGCTCCTGCGGCAGGTAGCTCGCCTTGTAGCCCATCTTCTTCGAGCCCTCGACCCAATAGCCGAGGTACACATGGGGCAGGCCGAGGCGGCGCGCCTTGTCGATATGGTCGAGAATGACGAAGCTCCCGAGCGACCGGCGCGCGATGTCGGGATCATAGAAGGAATAGACGAGGGACAGGCCGTCAGCCAGGCGGTCGGTGAGACAAACCGCGAGCAGGGGACCCGAGCCGAGCTGGTCCCCCGTTCCCCTTCGCACGCGATATTCGGTCAGCACCGTGTCGATATGCGTGTCTTCGACCATCATGGCGAAATCAAGTGACGACATGTCGGCCATGCCGCCCTCCGGATGTCGGGCGTCGAGATAGGAACGAAAGAGAATGTAGTGCTCGTTGGTCGGTTTCGGCGCGACAAACGAGCTGACAAGGTCGGCGTTTGCCCGGATTGCGCGCCGCTGGCTCTCGGACGGCTGGAACTCGTCCACTATGACGCGGACCGATACGCAGGCGCGGCAGCTCTCGCAGGCGGGCCGGTAGGCGATCGTCTGCGAGCGGCGGAATCCGGTCTGGGTCAGGAGGTCGTTGAGAGCCGAGGCCCGCTTGCCGACCAAATGGGTGAAAATCTTCCGCTCCTGCTGGCCGGGCAGGTAAGGGCATGCCGACGGAGCGGTAAGGTAAAACTGTGGGGCGTCGCGCGCTTCCCTGCTCACGCGGTCTCCAACTCTCGTCCAAAATCCGTCGCTGGCGCCAAGTCCTCAAGAACTGCGCGCAAGCGACGAATCACAGCCTCCGCACGATCACAATGCCGGCGATGATGTCATGCAAGCACCGCTTCTCCGAATCGACTAGGGACACCAGGAAGATCGGCGGGAAGCACCAGCTGACATAGTAGAGCACGGCCTGGACCGCGGCGTTGATGAACGGAACCCGCGCGCCGGTGTCCTGCATGCGCATCTCGAGATCCATCGTCCGCATGCCGGGCGTCGCCATCCTGCGGCCCGAGACGGTGAGGCCGTTGTAAAAGAAAGCGACGATCGGCCAGAGCGTCAGATGCAGGAAGAAGAGCGCGAGCCCGAAGGTCAGGACGATGGAGATGGTCCAGAGGACCGCGACCAGCAAGCTGACCAGAACGAAGTCGATGCAGACAGCGAGGATGCGCCGCGTGCGGACGCCGGCGAGCGCGTCTGCGCGCATCGCATTCGGCGTTGCGGCGTAAGTATTGGACATTGGAGCCTCCTCGCGCGGGCTCACCCAGCGCGGTCAGGATGTGGGAGACGCCAGCGCCAAGTCAAGACCGGCGTGGGAATAGGTTGTGCGTGACCGCTTCCCGCTGACCAAGGAGTCCCGAGGGGCGTAACGCGATGAAGATGGTCAACAGCGCATAGACCGCGATGTCGCGATAATCGATCGGAAACAGAGCCGACCAGCCCGTCTCGGCGGCGCCGATGATGAGGCCGCCGAGGAAAGCGCCGGGCAGGGAGCCGATGCCGCCGACGATCGCCGCCGCGAGCGCCTTCAAGGTGAGCGTCGCGGAGAGGCTGTAGCCCACCGCGCCGAAGGCCGCGGTCATGGTCGCGCCGGCTAGGCCAGCCAGCGCTCCCGATAGAACGAACGCACGCGCGGTAACCGCCGCGGGGCTGATCCCCATCATCTCGGCGGCTAGCGGATCGTCGGAATAGGCGCGCAATTCGCGCCCGAGGCGGCTGTAGCGAAATATGACGACGAGGCTCAAGCCCGCCGCGAGCGTCACGGCGCTGACCACGAAGGCCATCGGCGTAGCCACGGCCACAAAGTCGCCAGAGCGGGCGAGCGCGAACGGCTGGTTGAGCTGCGGGCTCATCCAGCTCGACCGGTCGCCTTGTGCCAGCCGCAAAAGCTCCCGCAAGAAAATCGCCAGGCCCACGGTCGCCACCAGCACCTGCTGACCTCGAGCCTGGCGGAGCGGAATGAACAAGACGCGAGCCGCGCCGAACCCCCAGGACGCGGCGACCGCGGCCGCGAGCACGAAGGCCACGGCCAGCAAAGGCCCGGGCGGCCAGCCGAGCATGGCGATCGCTGCGATCGCCGCCGCATAGCCGCCGGCGGCCGCGATTTCCCCGAAGGCGAAATTGATGCGCCCGATCAGGGCGTAGATCAGCGAATAGGCCGCCGCCAGAAGCGCGTAGATCGACGCGAGCGGCAACCCATCCAGCGCCATTTGCAGTCCATAGGCGATCGCATGCGGCGTGACGGGCACGGCGCTCAAGTCGCCGAGGGGCGCGGGATCCGCGGCTCGACCCTCCGGCGTCGCCAGCCAGTAACGGACGAGCACAAAGAGCTCGGGCTTCGGATAACGCGTGGCCGTCTAGGGTCAGCGATATCAGATCGCGGGATTCGCGGGGCCGTCCGGGTTCACGAAAACGACAGGCGGCGAGATGGTTCTGAGGCGCTTCGCCTGGCGTCTCGGCGGTGAAGGCGACGCTGAGACCGCGCCCGTCGGGGTCGGGCTTTTGGGCCAGGATGGCGATCCGGGCCGCTGGCATGAGCGCCGGCAGGGCCATGCGACAGAGCCGCGCCTGGTCGGTCTCCAGCGCCGGTGAGCAGCCGGCGAGCGTTGCGACGGCGACAAGGGCGATCAGGAGAATGGCCAAGCGGCCGCTCAAGCGCCGCGCCTCCGCGCCGCGAGGCGCCTTTGCTTGGCGCGGTTGCCGCAGACCTCCATTTCGCACCACCGCCGGCGGTTGTTCTTGCTGCGATCATAGAACATCCAGCCGCAAGCGTGGCCGCCGCACTCCCTGATGCGGTGGAAGTCGCCTTCAGTGAACAGACGGACCGCCGCGAGCGCGACCGGACCGAGCGCCGCCTCGACTGGTGACGCGCGCACGCCCCACAGCCAACGATAGGCCGGAGCGCCCGGCGCAAGCTTGGCCTGGGCGACAAAGCGCGCGTGCAGCGCGGACAGGCTCGCGAGGCTCGCCTCCGGTGGCTTGACGCGTCGCCCGAGCGCCGCGCCCACATCGTGGATCGCCGCGCGAAGCTCGATGGCCTGCTTGAGGAGATCCGCGGCTAGATCCGCGCGCTCGACCACGCGTTTCCGCAGCCAGCCGGCGTCCTCGACGGTTAAGACCTTGGTGTGCGTCAGCCATTCCACCACGTTCGCGGCCTCGCGGAAATGGTCCTGATGCGAGGGAAAGCCGCGGCCGGATTCGGTGTTGGCGAAGTCGAGCGCAAGATCGTCGGCGATCAGCGGAAGCGAACCTGCGCGCGAAAGGGGGGTCTGGGGGATAACCGTCATTTGAGACTTTACAAGTTATGGCACGTTGGCTAGTGTCCGCAAGCTAACCTTTCAAAGGCATGTAAGAGGTTAAGATGCGGACTGCCATCCTCAAGTCCATCCCGCTCGTCCTGTCGTTCCTGCTCGCCGGCGGCGCTCACGCACAGGTCAAAATGGCCGTCGCTGCGCCGATCACGGGACCGAACGCGGCCTTCGGCGCTCAGCTCAGCCAGGGCGTCCAGCAAGCCGCCGAAGACATCAACAAGGCCGGCGGCATTCTGGGACAGAAGATCACGGTCGAGATCGGTGACGACGTTTCCGACCCCAAGCAGGGTGTGTCGGTCGCGAACAAGCTGGTCGGCGACGGCGTCAAGTTCGTGGTCGGTCACTTCAACTCCGGCGTCACGATGCCCGCGTCCGATGTCTATGCGGAAAACGGCATCCTGTTCATCACGCCGGCCGCCACCAATCCCAAGATCACGGACCGCAAGCTGTGGGACGCGTTCCGCACTTGCGGGCGCGATGATCAGCAGGGCCTGGTCTGGGCCGAACTCGCGCGCGACAAGCTCAAGGGCAAAAAGATCGCGGTCATCCATGACAAGACCACCTACGGCAAAGGCCTCGCCGATGCGGCGCTCGACAACATGCACAAGTTCGGCGTCAAGGAGGTTCTGTATGAAGGCGTCAACACCGGAGAGAAGGATTATTCAGCGATCGTGTCCAAGATCAAGGACGCCGGCGCCGACTTTGTGATGTGGGGCGGGCTGCATACCGAAGGCGGGCTCATTCTCCGGCAGATGCGCGACCAGGGGATGAACACCGTTATGATCTCCGGGGACGGCATCACCGATACCGAGTTTGCGGCGATCGGCGGCCCGGGGGTGGAAGGCACCCTCATGACTTTCGGTCCCGAACCGCGCAACAACCCGAACGCCAAGGAAGCCGTCGCTTCGTTCAAGGCTAAGGGCTTCGAGCCGCAGGGCTACACGCTTTATTCCTACGCCGCCGTACAGATCATCAAACAGGCCGCGGAGAAGGCGAACTCGCTCGATCCGAAGAAGGTTGCGGAAGTGATGCATTCCGGTATCCCCTTCCACACCGTCATCGGCGACATCTCCTACGACAAGAAGGGCGACCGCACGACCGTCGACTATGTCTGGTATGTCTGGAAGAAAGGCCCCGACGGCAAGATCGGTTTCGTGCAGCTCTGAAGGAGCCGAGGGCTCTCTGCTCAACTCAAAGGCGGGCGGAGAGCTTGGGTGAGCGTCGAGCTTCCAGAGCGGGGAAGAGGCTGCGGAGGCTGTAACCCGACCGAGGCGCTTCCACTTTTCTGGCGAGAAGCGCTCGAAGCTCCTCGGCCCGCGCGCTTCCGTTTTCTATCTTGCTTCCATCCCAATCAACGACCGAAAGCTTCACCGGCCCGTCGGTCCCTCCTCTCACAGCAGGCCTCTCGGTATTGGGATCGTAGGCGTTGTTGATCCAGTCCATGACTTTCCCCAGATTCGCCGCCCTGTAGGGCTCGCCGGCGAGACCGAAGGAAGCGTCCGGGAGGAGCCGTTGAAGCGCCGAAATATGGATCATTTCGTTGATTGGCCGGGCGTGCCTGTCGCGTGACACTTCAGCCTGATGTCTCCAGGACCTCGCTCCCGTCTTGCAGTTCGCGATGGATCGAAGCGCGAGAGGCCAGGCCCGATAAACGTTGCGTCTTGAATTGTGGAGAGCGGCCGTTTTCTGCCGCGCGATCTCCTCCGCGCTGCGGTCAGTGTCGAGGGGAAAGTCCGAACAGAAGTGCTTCGTCCTTCGAATCATCCAGTCGAGCGTGATATTGTCCGCATAGGCCGTGTCGGCTTTTCTATCCTCTTCGACGATATAGCCACCTCCGACGTCGCTATGCGCGCCTGAGAACCAGACCTGCTCCACCTTCGTGTCATATTTCTTGAAAGGCGGCTGTCTCCATAGCGCGGCTTCGAACGGCCAGCGGTGCTCGTCGATCGCAACCGCGTGCAGGTTCACGTCGGTGATGGACGAAAGTTCGACGTCATGAAATCCATACTCATCGCGATTGAATTGCCGCGCGATGCCCCCCACCGGAATGCCCAGCGCGCCGACCGTGTCGAAGACTCCGAGAAGCTTGATCCTGAACTTATCGCGGTCGTGTACGTCGTCGGTAAGGCGGCTCCAGACGGCCGGCATCCGGTCATTGGTTGCGCTTCGATAATAGCGCCACGCCAGCGCCTCTTTTTCCTCATCGCAGCGATCCCGACGCAACAGGCCCGCTGCGGCCAGATAGCCCACAAGGGATCGCGCCGTGTAGGCGCCGCGCGAAAAACCGTAGATGAAGATTTCGTCGCCGGGCTCGTACCAGAAGGAAAGGAATTTATAGGCGTGCCGGATGTTCCGTGACAGCCCGTCGCCGAACGCGCCGCCCCGGAACCGATCGAAGGCGCCGGTTCCGACTCCGCGCTCGTAGTAGATGATGTGCTCCTTGCCTGACGCCGTATATCCTCGGACCTTCTTGTCGCCGTCGTCGGCGTGCGTTCGGCTGTGCGAGGTTCTGACGAGGTGCTTGGAGATCAATTCCCGCATTCGCACGATGTTCGTGTCGCAAGCCCCGACGTCGATGCTGTTCCACGTGCCGTCCAGCAACAGAATGATGCGCCTTTGCATTGATCCCCCTCGAGGCTCGCGCCCACGATCTTAAGCAACTGACCTCAGTCCTTGTTTCCCTCAGTTCAGTTGAGCAAGTGCCGGAATCCGAGGTTATCGGACGCTCCTCCATGTGCTGTGACGCGCATCACACTCCAGCGTCGGTTAATCGGAGGGGCCCTCGGCCGCCTAGAATGGCTCTGGAGGCCCTCCTGGCTTGACCAGCAGAACAGCGAAGAACTACGGTTCGCGGACGAGGGAGGAACGCGACTTGGCGCAAGCCGGCATCCTGCGTTTCGAGAATGTCGCCAAGTCGTTCGGGGGCACGCAGGCGCTCAAGGGCGTGAGCTTTGACGTCAATCGCGGCGAGATCGTCGCGCTTCTCGGCGAAAACGGCGCAGGCAAATCCACCCTGATCAAGGTTCTTGGCGGCATTGTCACGGCTGACAGCGGAGCCGTGTCGATCGACGGCGAGCCCTATCGTCATCGCGCCGACGCCCGCCAACGCGTCGCCTTTGTTCACCAGGACCTGGGCCTCATCGAGTGGATGATGGTCGCCGAAAACATGGCGCTCGCGCAGGGCTTCCCACGCGGTGGCTGGGGCCTGGGCCTAGCGCCGATCGATTGGGCGAGCGCCGAACGCCGCGCCGAAGAGGCGCTCGCGTTGATCGGCGGCCGGATCGACCCGAGCCGACGCGTGCGAAGCCTGAGCCGGACTGAAAAGTCGCTGGTCGCGATCGCTCGCGCGCTGGTCGTCAATTGCGATTTCCTTGTGCTCGACGAGCCGACGGCAAGCCTGCCCGCCGACGAGGTGGAGCGTTTGTTCGACGCGGTGCGGGGTTTAAGGAGCCGGGGCGTCGGCATGATCTATGTGTCGCATCGCCTCGACGAGATCTTCCGCATCGCGGACCGGGTCGTCGTAATGCGTGACGGGCGCCTCGTCGGCGAGAAGCCTGTACGCGACACCAATCCCGACGAGCTCATTGGCCTCATTGTCGGCCGCTCGACCTTCGAGCTCTTCCACAAGAGCGACAGCGCGCCAGGGCCGGCCCGGGTCGTCGTGCGCGGCCTCAAGACGCCGGGAGCGGGTCCGGTCGACTTCGACATTCGCGAGGGCGAGTTGCTCGGCCTTGTCGGCCTGAGGGGCGCGGGCCAGGAGGAAATCGGGCGCGCCCTCTTCGGCGCTATGCCCCATGACGGGTCGATCCTCATCGATGGCGAGGCGCCGAACTTGTCCTCGCCACGCGCTGCAGTGCGCGCGGGCGTCGGTCTGCTCGCACGCGATCGAGCGGAAGAATCCATCGCCTCTGCGCTCGCGGTGCGGGAGAACGCCTATCTCAATCCCAGCGCCTCGGGGCGCGGGCTCCTGTCCTTTCTGGGTCGGGGCGCAGAGGCGCGCAAAGCGATGGCGCTTGGGGCCACGGTCGGCCTTCGCCCGAATGCGCCGGAATTGCCGATCGAGGGTCTCTCGGGCGGCAATCAGCAGAAGGTCGTCGTCGGCCGCTGGCTGGCAACGGGACGCCGGCTCCTCGTCGCTGAAGACCCGACAGCTGGAGTTGACGTCGGCGCGAAAGCGGAAATCTACCGGCTCATCGAGCGCGCGCTCGAGGCGAAACTCGCGGTCGCGGTGGTGTCGACGGACTTCGAGGAGGTTGGTCACATCTGCCATCGGGCGCTCGTCTTTAACCGCGGCCGCATCATCGCCGAACTTAGAGGTGCAGAACTCTCAACCGAGTTGGTGATCGCCGCCGCCTCCGCGTCCGAAGCCGCATAAGACAAGAGCCAAGGAGGCAAGCGAATGGCGACGAATTCGATCCGCTCCGACGCTCTTGAGCCGACCGCGAGCGATTTGAAGAACGCCTCCTTGGGGACTCGGCTCGCGCGGCTCCTCCCGGTCTACGGCTTGCCGATCCTCGCGCTGCTTCTGATCGCACTCTTTTCCGTCATTCTGCCGGACACGTTCCCGACCATTCTCAACCTGCGCTCGATCATTGCCGACAAGGCGATCATCGCGCTTTTGTCGCTCGCTGCGATGATTCCGATGGTGTCGGGCAAGATCGACCTCACGGTTGGGTACGGCATCGTGCTTTGGCACATTTTGGCCATCAGCCTGCAGACGGTGTACGGCCTGCCTTGGCCGCTCGCTGTCGCCGTCGTCCTTGTTCTCGGCGCCCTGGTCGGCTTGATCAATGGAATTCTGGTCGAGGTCGCCTTCATCGATTCCTTCATCGCGACGCTTGGCACCGGCACCGCCCTTTACGCGATCGCCCTCTGGCACACGGGTGGGCGCCAGGTGCTCGGCGCGCTGCCAAAGGGGTTCCTCGCTTTGAACGGCACAATGGTGTTCGGCCTTCCGATCACCGGCTTTTACGTTCTGGCCTTCGCGTTCTTCCTGTGGTTCGTCCTCGAATATCTGCCGGTCGGCAGGTACTTGTACGCCATTGGCGCGAACCCGAGGGCTGCCGCGCTGAACGGCATTCCCGTCCGCCGCTACACGATCGCAGCGTTCGTCGTGTCCGGGCTGCTGACCGCCGCCGCTGGCGTCCTGCTCGCCTCGAAGCTCAGGATCGGCCAGGCGAGCGTCGGCCTGGAATATCTTCTACCCGCGCTTGTGGGCGCTTTTTTGGGCTCGACGACGATCAAGCCTGGCCGCGTTAACGTGTGGGGCACCATGGTCGGCGTCGCGATCCTCGCGGTCGGCATCGCGGGCATTCAGCAATTCGGCGGCTCGTTCTGGGTCGAACCGATGTTCAACAGCGTGACGCTCCTCATCTCGATCGGCATCGCGGGCTACGCCCAGCGGCGCCGCAGTGCAGCCGAGGCTCAGATCAACAAGACGGCGGCCGCATAAGGCGGCCACCGCAACCGGGAGGACGATCCATGAAAGGTAGAGTGATTTTGATGGGGGCGGCTGGCGTGTTGGCCCTGGCCGCCGTCGCGAGTTCGGCGAGGGCCGATGCGCTTGTCGACGACGCGAAGGCCGTGGTGGAGAAAGCGACGGCGCGCGCGGACAAATGGGAGGGACCCACGAGCGGTCCCAAGGCGGTTGCGAAGAAGACGGTCGTCTACGTCGCCGGCGACATGCGCAACGGGGGCATTCTGGGCGTCGCGCATGGCCTCAAGGAGGCAGCCGACATCCTCGGATGGACCTATCGTGAGATCGACGGCCAGGGCACGGTTTCGGGGCAGGCTTCGGGGTTGAGCCAGGCGATTGCGCTTAAGCCGGACGCAATCGTGGTCGGCGGCAGCGACGCCGTCCAACAGAAGGCGGGCCTCGACGACGCAGCGAAGCAGGGAATTGTGATCGTCGGTTGGCATGCCGGACCGAAGCCCGGCCCGATGGATGGCGCGCCGGTATTCGCCAATGTCACGACCGACGCGATGGAGGTGGCGAAGGTCGCGGCGATGAAGGCGATCGCAGACTCGAACGGCAAGGCGGGAGTCGTGGTCTTTGCCGATTCGGCTTACGCCATCGCCATCGCCAAGGGTCGCGCCATGGAATTGTGGATCAAGAAGTGCGAGGGCTGCAAAGTGCTGGCCTTCGAGGATACGCCGCTCGCCGATACGGCGAACCGCGTCCCTCAGCTCACGACGACCCTTCTCCAGCAATTCGGGCCGAAGTGGACCCATTCGCTGGCGATCAACGACCTCTACTATGATTCGATGGGCCCCTCGCTTCAGGTCGCAGGATTGAAGGGCGATGGAGACCCGCAGAACATTTCGGCAGGCGACGGTTCGGAATCGGCCTACCAGCGTATCCGCGACAAGGACTATCAGACGGCGACCGTGCCCGAGCCGCTCAACATGCAGGGTTGGCAGCTTGCCGATGAACTCAACCGAGCGTTCAGTCACGAGAAATGGTCAGGCTTCGTGCCGGGCGTCCATCTCGTCACCGCGGCGAATATCGCTTATGACGGCGGTCCGAAGAACGTATTCGATCCGGATAATAGCTATCGCGACCAGTACAAGAAGATCTGGGGCGTCAAGTAAAGTCGCATCGCCGGCGGAGCTTCTCCGCCGGCGTCCTGACGGGAGACGGTCGGAAGGCCCGGTCAGGCCCCGCTGACGCGGAGTTCGCTATAGGGAATCATCACATGCTCGCGGTAGGCCGGGCGCGCGACAAGCCTCTCATAATAGGCGCGGAGGCGGTCGCGCTCTGGCCGCTCAATCGGGAGATCGAAGTAGCGGTAGAGCAGATGGCCGAATTGAATATCGGCCAGCGTGAGATCATCGCCGCAGAGAAAGGCGCCATTCGCGAGCTGTCTTTCGGCAATGTCGAGATAGCGGTCCAGGACTTTGACCGCGTCCTTGAGTGCATTCGGGTCTCGCTTAGCTGCAGGCGTCCGGACGATTTGCGAGAAAATCGGCCCGAGGAAGTTGAGAGCAAAATTGATCTTCGACCATTCAGCCCATTTATCGATGTGGGTGCGACTATCAATGTCCTCCGGCCAGTACGGCGGGCGCCCATAACGGTTGGCGAGATAGCGCAAAATTGCGCTCGATTCCCATAGAGGCTCTCCGTTGTCATCGCGAACGACAGGGACGGTTCCATTGGGGTTCATCGCCAGAAATTCTGGGGTGTCCACGCCACCGTATCGATGACCGAAATCGTAGCGCTCGTGGGCGAGTCCCAGTTCGGCGATGCTCCACATCACAACCTGAACGTTGGACGAGGTTTTCCGTCCCCAAACTTTGATCATCTGTCCTCCAGCGTCGGCTTAAGAGATCCAATACCCAATTGGCCGCCGGACTGCGAGCGTCTGGCGGCGCTCCCGGTTGATGACCCTGCGCTGGCCGCCTAAAAGGCGCAGCGCAATGCAAAGTGAGGCGCAAGCATGGCCGTGCTCGTCACAGGCAGTTCCGGGCATTTGGGTGAAGCGTTGATGCGCACCTTGCGTGCGCACGGCCGCGAAGCGGTCGGTCTCGACGTCATCCCTGGGCCGTTCACCGACAGAGTCGCGTCGATCGCCGACCGCGCATCGGTCGCGCGCAGCATGCAAGGCGTTGATCAGGTGTTGCACGTCGCGACCCTGCACAAGCCCCATGTCGCGACCCATGCGCGCGAGGCGTTCGTCGAGACGAATGTTCGTGGCATACTGATCCTGCTCGAGGAGGCGGCGCGCGCTCGTGTCCGCGGCTTCGTCATGACCTCGACGACAAGCGCCTTTGGCGACGCGCTGACCCCCGCGCCCGACCAGCCGGCGGCTTGGATCGACGAGCGTGTCGCGCCGGTCCCAAAGAATATCTACGGCGTCACCAAGACTGCTGCCGAGGATCTCTGCCAATTGTTTCATCGCAACGAGGGCTTGGCGACGATCGTGCTCAGGACTTCGCGGTTTTTTCCGGAGGAGGACGACGATCCGGCGGCGCGAGAGGCCTATGCCGACGACAACGCGAAGGCCAACGAATATCTGTTCCGCCGCGTCGCGATCGAGGACGTGGTCGACGCGCATCTTCTTGCGATCGAGCGGGCGCCCACGATTGGCTTCGGCAAATACATCATCAGCGCGACGACGCCGTTCCTGCCTGCCGATTGCGCCCGGCTGCGTCTCGATGCGCCAGCGGTTGTGAGCCTGCGCGCGCCGGGATGGGAAGAGGAGTATTCAAGGCGCGGCTGGCGCATGTTCCCGAGCATCGACCGGGTCTACGACAATGCGCTCGCGCGCCGCGACCTTGGTTGGCAGCCGAAGTGGGATTTCATCGCGATTGTCCAACGAGTGCGCGCGACCGGCGACATTCGCGGTGCGCTCGCCAGCGAGATCGGCGTGAAAGGCTATCATCCTGAGCGGTGCGAGGGCGCGCCCTATCCCGTGGCCGAGGGGCGGAGTTGAACGAAAACGCGGCGTGGACACGGCTCGATCGACCCGGCCGAGACGCTGCGTTGCTCGAGCCGAACGACGGCGATTGGCTCCTTCGGGGCGCGGCTGCATTCGATCATGAGGGCGGATCGGCGGCGGTCGCCTATCAGGTGGAGGTCGACGCTTCGTGGAAGACCAAGCGAGGAATCGTAAGCGGTTTCCTTGGCGACAAAGCGATTACGCACGAGATCCTACGCGACGATGCGGGCTGGCGTCTCAATGGCCTTGTGGTTGCAGGCCTCGAGCATTTGGTCGACCTTGACTACGGCTTCACACCGGCGACCAACGTGCTGCAACTTTCGCGCATCGCGCTGGAGCCGGGGCAGCGCGCAAAGGTCCCGGTCGTTTGGTTTGACTTGGACAGCGCCTCGCTGGTCGAACTGCCGCAGAGTTACGAACGACGCGGCGAGGCTTCCTATTGGTATGAGGCGCCGACCGTTCCATATCGGGCTTTGCTGGAGATCGCCCCGAACGGTTTCGTTCGGTTCTATCCTGGCCTCTGGCGGCTTGTGGCTTGAAGAGACAATATCCTTGTCTTCGCCGGAATCTTCGCGCATAATTTTTCTATGAGAAAGTCGTCCAAACCCCTCGCTTTGAAGGTCGCGCCTGCCAAAAAGGCTTCAAAAGTTGGGACCAGCAAGACCTCGAAAGCGGCGAGTCGTAAGCACTCGAAGGTGCTTGGAACGACTTTCGATGGTGTGCAGATTCTGAAACCGAAGGGCAAGGCGACACATTTCACTGTGCCGGAGCTTGAGGCGGCAATCTCCAGAGTCCGCGCGGCCCGTTCTTCAGGATGAGCGGACGAGACGTTTTCATAAACTGTCCGTTCAGCGCCGACTATCAAGCCCATTTTCAAGCCATCGTCTTTACCGTCGTGCGCTCCGGCTTCACGCCCCGCTGCGCACGGGAATCCGACGACAGCGGGGAAGTTCGCCTGGACAAGATCTGCAGGATAATTCGCGAGTGTCCTTATAGTGTCCACGACATATCCAGGACGGAACTCGATGCAGATTCGGGGTTGCCACGCTTCAATATGCCTTTTGAACTCGGACTCGTTCTCGGGGCTAAGCGGTTTGGCGGGCGATCGTTCGGTCGCAAGAAGACGCTAATCTTTGACAGGGACCCTTACCGCTATCAGTCTTATATTTCCGATATTGCGGGCCAAGACGTCCATGAGCATAAGGGCCAGGTCGATCAACTCATCCGGGAGCTTGCCGCCTGGTTACGAAATGAAGTCAGGGACCCGAAGTCCCCGGTGGGTACGCGATCGCCGCCGAGTTTGAAAAATTCAGAGGGGATCTGCCAGCGATAGCAGGCGACATGCGGCTTCAGGTGTCCGAGTTGACGTTCAATGATTTGGTTGAAGTTATCGCCAGGTGGATTCCAAAAACGTCTGAAACATAGTGAGCGCCTATTTCGTCCGAGCGACTCTTCTTACTGGTCAGGCCAGAGCCGCCAGTCGCTCTATGAGAAACGCGCGCGCCGCTGGATCGGTCTGCAGGCCGATCGCCAGGCCATAGGCGTTGCGCGCCGCCTCGACCTCGCCCAATTTGGCGCAAAGATCGGCTCGCGCCACCCAATAGGGTTCGAACCCGGCGAGTCCGTCCTTGGCCGCCACCTCGTCCAGCAATTGCAATCCCGCCGCGGGCCCATGCGCATGGGCGACTGCGACTGCGCGATTGACGGCGACGACGGGAGAACCGGTCAGCGCGAAGAGGACGTTGTAGAGGGAGGCGATCGCCTCCCAGTCCGTCGCACCAGTCAGCCGCCGTGCGGCATGGGCCGACTGAACCGCGGCCTCGAGCTGGAAGCGCCCCGGCGTCCCCAAGACGCTCGCCGCGTGCAATAACCGCTCAGCCTCCTCGATCGCCTTCTGGTCCCAGCGCTCAACCGCTTGTTCGCTTAGCGGAACATATCGGCCCAGGGCGTCGCGTCGCGCGTCGCGTCGCGCATGAGCGTAGAGCATCAGCGCCAAGAGCCCTATCGCCTCGGGCTCGTCCGGGATGAGGGAGACGACAACGCGGCCGAGCCAGATCGCCTCCTCCGCGAGGTTGCGCCCGCGCGGATCGTCGGAGAAGGCTTCCGCCCAACCATGCGAGAAAGCGGCATAAATCGCCTCCAGCGCAACGCCGAGCCGCTCGGGAAGATCCTCCCGCTCGGGAATCTTGAACGGCACGCCGGCAAGACGGATTTTCGCCTTTGCGCGCGAGAGGCGCTGCCCCATCGCGGCGGGAGAAACCAGAAAGGCTGAGGCGATCGCCGCGGCGTCAAGGCCGAGGATTGTTTGCAGCATCAACGGCGCGCGAACCGACTCCTCGATCGCAGGATGGGCGCAAGCAAACATGAGCGCGAGGCGTCGGTCGGGGATGCCCTCATCTGCGTCGGCCGCCTCCCTCAACTCGGCGTCGATCAGCTCGAGCGTTTCTGACGAAGCCTCGGCGCTGCGCCGCCTGCGTGCGGCGTCGATGAGACGGCGCCGCGCCGCGGTCGCCAGCCAGCCTTCCGGGTTCAGGGGCACTCCCTGGGTCGGCCAGACAGCCAGCGCCGAGGCGAAGGCGTCCGCGAGCGCGTCCTCCGCTGCCGGCACGTTGCGCGACGTCGCCGCGAGATACGCCACCAGCTTGCCATAGCTCTCCCGCGCCACATGCGCCGCGATTGCGCGAGCCTCACCGACATGGCGCGCCGCTGGCGGGGAGCCCTGCGGGAGGGGACGAGGCGGTGCGGGCAGTTTTGTCTTTGGTTGCGTCATTTCGATTGCATCGGACGACATCAGGCGCCGCCGAAGTTCGGCTGCGCCCGTCTCGGCGTCAAGGCGCCAGGCGCCGCGCCGCGAGAGAGGACCATTGCGCCGCAACCTCAGCGTTCGGCTTCGCCACTGGCGCGACGCAGCCGATGACATAGACGAGAAACCAGGAAGCGACGACTGTCGCCAGCAAGATCGTGAGCGGCGCCAGATCACGGTCGCTGGTTGCATAACCGCGGTAAAACGCCGCTTGCCGTTCGATTGCGCACTTCATGGTTTCTGTCCGCGTCGCCCGTTCGCGTTACATTTCCCAGATCGGCCGCACTTCGATGGCGCCGTGTTGAGCGGCGGGGCAGCGGGCGGCCCAGGAGATTGCCGCGTCGAGATCGGGCGCGTCGATAAGATAGAAGCCGCCCAATTGCTCCTTGACCTCGGCATAGGGGCCGTTCAGCACCTGGGTCTTGCCATTTTGGACTCGCACTGTCGTCGCCGTCGAAGTCGGACGCAGACGCTGGCTGGCGATCATCACGCCCGCGTCGGAGATCGCCTTGGTGTAGGCCCCGTAGGCTGCAATCATCGCAGCGGTCTGATCTTGCGAGGCCGCTTGCATCGCTTTTTCGTCGCCATGAATCATCAACAAATATTGCATGGTGCTGCTCCTCGTTGGATGCGCGGCTCAATCGCCGCGCTCAATGCAAAGACGCCCGGTCCGGCTACGGCTTGACGGCCGCATTAAAAAAATCCACCGGACCATTCTTGTCAGTGTCGAGCCCGGTCACATCTCCCAGACCGGCCGAACTTCGATCGCGCCGTACTGGGCGCCTGGGCAGCGCGCCGCCCAGGATATCGCGGCGTCGACGTCGGGGGCGTCAATGAGAAAATAGCCGCCGAGTTGCTCCTTGACTTCGGCATAGGGGCCGTTCAGCACCTGAGTCTTGCCGTTCTGCGTACGCACAGTGGTCGCGGTCGAAGTCGGGCGTAGGCGCATGCCGCCTTTGCTGACGCCAGCGTCCGCCATCGCTTTCATGTAAGCGCCGTAAGCCGCGAGGATCGAACCGGTTTCTTCTTGCGTCGCTGTCTGCATCGCCTTTTCGTCCGAGTGAATCAGCAACAGGTACTGCATCGTTCTGCTCCCTAACTTAGACGCGCGAGCCCCAATCGCCGCGCTCAATGCAAAGACGCTCGATCTTGCGGCGTTTCGACAGCGAGGCGAAAAATTATCGCCACGTTCGTAGTGGCGGCGCTTAGGTTGCCGTGAGTTTGAAGTCGGCACGCCAGCCAAGCGCCGCCGTCGCCTTATTAGTCGAGACCTCGTCGCTTGGATCGGCGATGTTGAATGTCCCCGGCCCCCCATGATCGATGGCGAGCAAGCAGGCGTAAGCGGCCGCGTCGACATGCAGCGAAGGCGGGCTCGGCGCCGTGTCCGTTCCAACGTCGGGCCCGCACAGCCTGCCATATCGGAGCACTAGCCCTTCGGCTGGAGATTGCTTCGAGAACTTGGCGCTCAAGCGATTCGACGCTCCGCACGCTCACCGCCCGGTCGCCATCCGCATTCAAGTCCAGCAGATGGTTTTCGCCGTAAGGCCGAGGCCCAGGCGCGTAAGCCCATGCGATGCTCTGCGCGATCAGTCGGCACGCGCCAGCCTTCCGCCCCGTGGCGACGAGGTTGCGAGTTCCTTCGTCCCGGATTCGCGCATTACGGGCAAGGCTGCAGATCTCACCGCCGGATCGTGAAGCACGGGCAGATCGGTCAGCTGGTGAATGACGATCTCCGGCTCCGCTTCGAGGACCGCGGCCGCCAGCGCCTCGGTGTCGAAGATGTCAACCACGACCGGGCGTGCGCCGAGTTCACGCAGAACGTTACTTTTGTGCGGCGAACGCGTCGCGCCCCAGACCGAATGGCCGCGGGCAAGGAGGAGGGACGTGAGGCGGCCGCCTACGACCGCGGCCGCGCCGGCGAGAAAAATCCGGCTCATGATCTTCGCCAGCAGTGATTCGAGTTGCGCGTTAGGTCCGCAAGTATTTGTTGAGCCAATCGAGCGTCCTCTGCCACGCCTCTTTCGCCGCCGCCTCGTCGTAGCGGGGCGTTGTGTCGTTATGGAAGCCGTGATTAGCGCCCTTGTAGATGTGCCCTTCGTGGGGAACGCCGGCCTCGGTGAGCGCTGCGTCGAAGGCCGGCCAGCCGCTGGTGATGCGCGTGTCGAACTCGGCGTATTGAGCGTTGATCGGCGCCTTGATTTTCGCTGCGTCGGCGGCGTTCGGCTGCAGGCCGTAGAAAGGAACCGCGGCGGCGAGGCCCGAGCCCATGCTCACGGCGAGCTTGTTTACGACGCCGCCGCCGAAGCAAAAGCCGATCGCGCCGATCTTGCCGGTCGAATTGGGGAGCGCCTTGAGCCATTCCGCCGCGGCGGCGAAGTCCGCCTGCATCTTGCCCGGATCGACCTCTCTGAACAGGGCCGCCCCCTTCTCGTCGTCGCCCGGATAGCCGCCGACCGAGGTGAGGCCATCGGGTGCGAAGGCGATGAAATTGGCGATCGCCAGGCGGCGCGCCACATCCTCGATATAAGGGTTCAAGCCGCGGTTTTCGTGCACGACCAGGACGGCAGGCAGTTTCTCCGTGCCTGAGGGGCGGACGAGATAGCCCTTGATGCTGCCATTACCTTGCGGCGAGGGCACATCGACCGTTTTCGCCACGATGCGGGCGTCGTCGCGAGGCACTTGAATTGCCCAGGCGTAATTGGGCTTGAGCATTTCCAGTAGCGCGCCCGCGCCTACGCCGCCGACCGCGAACTTCTGCGCGCCGTCGAGGAAGGCGCGTCGGCTCATGCCGCCATGCACATAGACGTCGAACAGATTGAGCAACTCCTGCGGGAAGTCTGATGCCTTCTTGCGCTCCATTGCAGTCTCCTCGGCTTGATTGTCGCTCCGCGCGACAGCGCATCGCGTCTTTCCTACACCGCGGCCTTCTTCGACGGGCTTCAACAAACCGCGAGGCGGAGCACTGGCCGATCAAAGAGCGGCCCGCGGCACAAGGAGAGATCACCCGTCCATCTTGAGCACAACACGGAAGCGCGCCTTGCCGCTCAGCATTCGGTCGTAAGCTTCCTGCGCTTTTTCCAATGGGTAGATTTCGTTCATCGAGGCGACGTTGTTGCGTTGGCTGAAGGCCAGCGTGTCCTCCGAATCTCGCGCGATCCCCGAATACCAGCCTTTGACCGAAGCGCGCTTACCGAGCAAATCCATCGAGTCTACGGTAAGCGGACCAACCGCGCCGATGACTATCATCACGCCGTTTGGGCCAAGACCGCCGGCGATCGACTCCATCGCCTTGCCGTCGGTGACGGTGGCGAGGATCGCCTTGGCGCCGCCCATTGCCTGGAGCGCCTTGCCGGGGTCCTGGGCGCCACTGTCGATGTAATCGCTGGCGCCGAGCTTCTTCGCCAGTTCCTCCTTGTCGCGACCGCGGTTGACGGCGACGGTGCGAAAGCCTTGCCGGGCGGCGAACTGGATACCGAGATGCCCGAGACCGCCGACGCCGTGAACGGCGACAATGTCGCCAGGCCCCGCGCCAGTATGACGAAGCGCATTGAAGGTGGTGACGCCGGCGCAGAGCAGCGGGGCGGATTCGACCGCATCCAGGTCGTCCGGCACATGCGCGACCGCCGAGACATGCGCGATCATGTGAGTGGCGTAGCCGCCGTCACGGGTCACGCCGCTGATCTCGTGCACATTCTCGCAGGCGAAAGCATTGTCGCGCCGGCAGCGATTGCAATAGCCGCACGAACCGCCAAACCAACCGACGCCTGCTCGCGCGCCTACGGTCCAGCCGTGCACGCTCTCCCCGACTGCGTCGACGACGCCCAAACGACCATTGCGCGCATCTTCGCCATTGTAGGGTCCTCTTCGATTGAAATGAGTGCAGTTGACGGCGCCTTCGGGTTCGGGCCGATTTGCGGGCGAAGCTTCCCGACGTCGACAGCTTCTTACAAAGCGTCAGCTAGGGGACAAAATTGCTCTGCCGGGGTCCAGTCAAATGGTACAGGTTTCCCTTGTCGTCGCGGATCACGCCGGCAAGCCCGGCCTTCGGCTCGAGGACCAGTTCCTTGGGCAGTGTCGCGGTTCGGAATTTCCAACCTTGTGGCGGCTTTAGGAGGTCGCCCAAGGAACTGATCTTGTCGATCGTGAGGTCCGGCATATCCTTATTCGTGTAGGAGACCATTACCCAAGTCCTGCCCTTGGGGTCGTCAAGCAGATAGATCTCAGATCCCTTCTTGAACCCTTGGACGGCTGTTCGTGCTGAGAGACTTGGATGATACGCTATGGGAGGCGTCGCCTTGGGTGAGATCGCGGCGTTAGGCGCGAGACTGTTTCCCATCCACGCCGCATTGAGGCCGTCGAAACTCCTGATTGTGCCAACGCGATCGGCAAGCCAGTCGATAGTCCAGTAATAGGGCGGATTAACCCGAGCTGAGAGAGCTTGATATTCCTTGGCGATCCTCTTGGGGTCCAGTCTCTTCGCCAGCTCCGCCGGGGCCGAGTTCATGCGAATCCTCGCCGCCGTTCAAGCCTGTCGTATCGTAGAAGCTGACGTAGAGAACTTTCTTCAGCGGATCCTTGGCGAAGAGTTCGATCTCCTCGTGACGATAGTCACGCAAGCCGTCGAATTTCCGAAACGCCGCGCGAGCGCAATCGTCCGGTAATGCACTGAAATATTTGCAATCCTCGGCACGGGACCGACCAACGCCTGACGCGGTCAGCGCCAGTAGCCCCAACGCTACACGGCGCAATGCCGATCCGCCGCGGCGATTTCCGACCGTCGGCATGGCGACCTCCAATCCCGCTTGGCGTTCTCCCGCCTCCCAAGTTCGAGATGGTAGTTCCAACCGTGACATCTCAGCAACTTGACTCATTGGACGACCCACACGCGCCTCATCGCGTCTTCAGCTGTTCCGCGGCTCTCGGCGCGAAGTAGCTAAGCACCCCATCCGCGCCGGCGCGCTTGAACGCAACGAGGCTCTCCATCATCGCCTTGTCGCCGTCGATCCAGCCATTGTTCGCAGCCGCCATGATCATCGAATATTCGCCGCTCACCTGATAGGCGAAGGTCGGGAACCCGAATTCGTCCTTTACCCGGCGGATGATGTCGAGATAGGGCATGCCGGGCTTCACCATCACCATGTCGGCGCCTTCGTCGAGGTCGAGTTCGACCTCGCGCAACGCCTCATTACTGTTAGCCGGATCCATCTGATAGGTGCGTTTGTCGCCCTTAAGCGCGCCGGATGAGCCAAGCGCGTCGCGGAACGGACCGTAAAAGGCGGAGGCGTATTTCGCCGCATAGGCCATGATCTGGACGTCGAGGAAACCCTCTGCGTCGAGCGCCTCGCGGATCGCGCCGACCCGACCATCCATCATGTCCGAGGGCGCGATGACGTCGGCGCCCGCTCGCGCCTGGTTGAGTGCTTGGCGAACGAGAACTCGGACCGTCTCGTCGTTGAGGATGGTAAGCCGGCCTGACGCGTTCTCACGCACGAGGCCGTCGTGGCCGTGGCTGGTGTAAGGATCGAGGGCTACGTCCGTGAAAAGGCCAAGCTCTGGAAATTCGCGCTTGATCGCGCGACAGGCGCGGCAGACGAGATTGCCCTCGTTGAAAGCTTCGCTTCCCTCGGCGTCCTTGAGCGCCGCTTCGGTGTAAGGGAAGAACGCGATCGCGGGGATATTGAGCTTGACTGCTCGCTCGGCCTCGCGCACGGCCTCGTCGATGCTCAACCGATCGACACCTGGCATTGCGGCGACGGGTACGCGGTGTTTGCCTCCGTCGATTAGAAAGAGCGGCCAAATGAGGTCGCTCGCGGTCAGCACATGCTCCGCCACGAGCCGTCGCGCCCATTCCGCCTTACGGTTGCGGCGCGGGCGGTGGACGAGATCAAGCCGATGGGTCTCGGCAATGCGTGACGGCTTGTTCATAAGCTCCTCTTTCGTCGGCCGCCCGCCCCGCGGCGGCGACCTTCATTACGGTTGCGGTCCGGACAGACGGAGCTGCTCGTGTTCGGCGCGAAAGACATTACTGTAGAGGCCGTTGATCCATTGGCGCCCGCTAGCGGTCACGTTGAGGTAACGGATCGCGTCTTGGATGTAAGGAGAAACCTTCTTCCAGTAGAATTGCGGATATTTGTCGACGAGGTCCGTAGGAGATCCGTAGCCAAGCTGCCCATTCAAGCCGACCTCCTCAAATTCATGGTAGAGGGCGTTGGCCTTCCGCAGATAATGCGGATCGCCGAGCTGACCGATCAGATCAGCGGCGCGCAAAAGCGCCGCGTCCTCGTGAACCTGGTGATCGTCGGGCGAAGAGGAATACGGAAAGCGCGTATGCTGGATGGCGTTCGCAACCCGAGAACCGTCAAGCTCATCGATCGAGGACAGACGGTCGAGCACGAACAGCTTTGACCGCTCGACGTGATAGGGCGCGAGCGCAGCGTCGGAGCAGCCGCGAGGCAAGGCAACCTTCCTGCCCGCAGCGTCGATGACGTAGCCCTCGGGCCCGTCTCCTTTGAGGATGCCGCGCACGTAGCCGATGTCATGGGTGAGACAGGCGACGATGAAATGCGAGTAGTCGTCTGGGGTGGAGTCCGTCAGAAGCGCGCGGCCCTTGAAGATGTCGTGGCCCGCCAGGGTGACAAGCAAGGTGTGCTCGACGTTGTGATAGAGGGCGTCGCTGTTGCCGATGCATTCCAGCGCGAGCCGCGCCGCGAACGGAATAATCTCGGCGAGGCGTGCGTGCGACACGCCGAACCGGTCTCGGATATCGTTCGCCAGATACGAGCCTAGAGCGTCCGCCGCCAGGCCGGGCAACGTAATCATCATGGGTCGCTCCGATGCTCGCCGCGGCGAAATTTGGCGATCCGTCTGGTTAGTTCCTCGTTCGCGCGCTTCGGGTTCCGCATGCGCGACAATCCCTAAAATACCACAAGAGGCGGTCTCTTTCATGCGGTCAGTTAAACCGGAGGGCAAGCCTCGGCTTTTCGCCTGAGAGGGGCTTCTCAGTCCGTAGCCTCGCGATTGACAGTGGAAGGAGCAGAGCGGAAAGTCCCCTTCGAGGGGGGGCCGTGAGAATCGTCAAGACCTTTGTCCTCGCCTGTATAGGTCGTCGATCGAAGGAGCTGACGGTGGGCAGAACGGTTCGGAATGTCGTGGCGACTCTCGCGGCTTCGGCGGCTTTGGCTGGCTGCGTGACCATGGGCGCGCAGGAGAAGGAAGGGCAGCTGGCGGCGGCGGGCTTTGTTCAGCAACAGGCGGATACGCCGCAGAAGATGGCGAAGCTTCAGGCTCTCCCGCAAAACACCATCGTCTTTTCGCCGCGGAAGAAAGGCGCCGTCTATATCTATGCGGACGCAGCGGGCTGCGGTTGTGCCTTTATCGGCAACGCCGCCGCCTACCAGCAGTATCAGCAGATTCACACCGCTAATAACATCGCGCAGATGCAAGAGACGACGGCGATGCTGAACCAGGAAGCCGCGATGGATTGGGGCGGCGTCTGGGGTCCCTACGCTCCCGGCTGGTATTGACGTCGGCGGCCGCGTCCGATCGCGGCTTCCATCTGGGGCGAGGGCTCTCGCCCGTTTCCCCGCCCGTCGTAATCGCCAAGTCGCGCCGCTGTGTTTGATTTCGCGGAGGAAGCCTGGTCGAACAACTGGGCCTGGGGTCTCCCGCTCATTGTGCTCACGGTGCTGGTCCACGCCTTTGGCCTGGTTGTGATCCGCGATCGGGTCATGCTTGAGCTGCCGTTGCTCTTGCGCGCCCGCCGGTCGGAGTTCGTGCTCGCCGTCCTCATGATTGTCACGGTGCTTTTGCTGACGGTCTTGCATGCGTTGGAAGCAGGCGCATGGGCCGGCGCCTACGTCATCCTTGGCGCGCGGGCCGATTTCGCTTCGGCCATGCTCTATTCCCTCAACGCAATGACCAGCTACGGTCACGCCAATATATTCCTAGCGAAGGAGTGGGAGTTGATGGGAGCGATCGAGGCGCTGAACGGCATGCTATTGTTCGGCCTTTCGACCGCGTTCTTATTCGCCGTGCTGCGAGAGCACTGGCCAACCAGATCGGGGCGATAACAGGTCCGCACAAATTTTACGCTATCCACAATTTCAATGGCTTAGGTGTTTCTAGCGCTACTTTTTTCGAACGTTTGCGCTGTAATGGCGCGCGGCCGGTGCCCCGACGCAATCGGGAAAAGGCAACGCGCTTAAGGACTGTGGATCGCAGCGTCCGTGCTTCGGGCTGTGGAGGGGCGGGAGGAAGCGCCCAATCGTTGATGGCCGTCGATCAAACGCGCATCATTGACTTCGCTTCGATCGAGGACACTCACAGGCTGGCCTCTCAAAACGCCTTGTTGATGGTGAGGCCCACACGTTGTGTCTCCGCCCTCCAAGCTGAGTTGCCGACCAGTGTTCCCGCGCTGGTCGAGCTAAAGTCGATGAACGGGCTGGCAATGGTCGCGGTGTGGCCTTGCGTCATCGCATAGGTGTAATTCAAATCGAGAAACCAGGTCGGGGCCAGGAAATAGGTTACGCCAATCGTCGCCGCGCCGCCAAACAGCCAACTCGAACTCGAAAAGTCCTGGGGAGCGCCAGACTGATCCACAATGCCGCCATCGACAAGCGCAAAGCCGACCAAGCCATTCAATCGGGTCCGAGTTTGCGAGAGGGTCGGACCGCCTCCCGCGTAGACATAGCTTTGACCGAAAACGTGACCAAGGAATGGGGTCAGGTCGATTTCTTGCAGAAGACTCGTCTGCGCGCTGCGCACATAAGCCGGGCCACTAAACGGAACGGGTGTGGGGTTCACGATCGTGGTGTAGGTCCCGAATTGCGGGATAATCGAGTTAGTGTTGGTCGAAGTCGCTCCGAGATAATTGTAAGATAGCTTCGCTCCCCATAGCCAGTCGCTCACGCCGAGACGTTGGAAGTAGCCGCCCTGGAACGACGGCGCGAACGCGAATCTGTCTTCCATGTGAATATTGGTCGGCCCCTGGGCGCTTCCGGACGCTGACAGCACGCCGTCCATGTAGGTGTCCGAGGTCCCGATTGCATAAACGTGCTGATGACCGAAATTCATCCAATTGGCGCTCCCGCCGAGGCCAAGAAAGAATGCCCCATTTGGCACACTCGACCCGGTTGGCATCACGGGACTCGGCAGCGGCGCGGGTGCGGGGAGCTGTGACAGGTCCGCTGCATCGGCGAAGGCGCCCTCGAGCACGAAGATTGCGGTGAGCGCAAGGAATTGGTTTTTCATCCGCCGATCCTTCGCTCGCCAGTCTGGCGTCGGGCTGGACGCAAGGGTCAGACAAATCTATGCCGCTGCCGCCGCTTGGCGGGGCGATAGCCGCCGATTAACCTCCAATTCTTGGAACGAGATGACGCGGCGCAGGTCCGACCTTCGGGGTGGCCGGGTATGCGCCGACCTGGGTGTCCCCTGGATCGGATTGCGATGCAGCGACTAAAGCGCGAGCTCCGGTGAAATTGGAACGCCGAAGCCCCAAATGTAGGAGAGCTAAGCTTCAGCCTCGCACAGGAGCACGTTCGTCACCCCGGCCACCCCAGGCACCATCCGCGCGTCGGCTTCGGCGCGCGATTTTTCATAGGCGCGCAGGACGCGTCCGGTAAGCGTCACCCATCCGCGCTTGACGCTGACTTGCACTCGGTCGCGTGGAACGGCGAGATCCCAGTGGAGCGCGGTCATCACCGCGAGCTTGATCCGCTCGTCATTCCGCCCTTGCCAGTTGTGCTTATCGTCCGTTCCGAACTGGAATTGCGAAGGAAGGGGTACTGGACCACCAATAGGAAGATGGCTCTCGCTTATGCGGTCGTAAGACTCCTCCCCAATCATCCGTTCCAATTAGGCCTCCTTTGTCGCGCCCGTGGACGCATAACCGAGCAGCAAAACGCACAAGCGAGCGTTTGGTTCCGGGACATGCGGTTTCGGAGGTCGAGGGAATGCGGTTAGGATGAAGAAACAGGAACCGGATGTCCTCCCGGGGAGTTAATAGCGTACGGGACAAGCGGCCGAGGGCGTCGAGGGGGACTGATGGAGATAACCGAAGGCAAGCCGTACCCGCTTGGCGCCACGGCGGACGAGAAGGGCGCGAATTTCGCTATCTTCTCGGCTAATGCGACACGGGTGGAGGTTTGTTTCTTCGACACTGACGGTGCGCGCGAGACCGGCCGCTTTGAGCTTCCCGAGCGAACCGATGAGGTGTTCCACGGTCACGTGACGGAGGTGGGGCCAGCAACACTTTATGGTTTTCGCGTGTATGGCCCTTATGAGCCGGAAGCGGGCCACCGCTTCAATCCCAACAAGCTGCTGCTCGACCCTTACGCGCGCGCACACTCGGGAAAATTGACGTGGGATCCGGCCGTGTTTGGATACACGATCGGAGCGGAAGGGGACGATCTTACCTTTGACAAGCGCGACAGTGCGCCGTTCGTCCCCAAATCCGTCATCGTCGATCCGAACTTCGATTGGCACGGCGAATATCGAAGGCGAGCCGTCCCTTGGGAAGGCACGATCGTCTACGAGACGCATGTCAAAGGCTTCACAAAGCTGCACCCGGAGGTCGACGAGAAGCTTAGAGGCTTCTACGCGGGGCTAGGGTCCAAGCCCGTGGTCGACTACATCAAGTCGCTTGGCGTCACGTCCGTCGAACTCCTACCCATTCACACGTTCATCGACGATGACTACCTGCTCGAGAAAGGCTTGAGAAACTACTGGGGCTATAACTCGATCGGTTTTTTTGCGCCCGATCCTCGCTACGCTTCGGACGTGCCGAACTCGCTCCGCGAGTTCAAGGAGATGATCGCGCGGCTTCACGATGGCGGGCTCGAGGTAATCCTTGACGTCGTCTACAATCACACCGCGGAGGGCAACGAGCGCGGCGCCACTCTGTCGTTCAAGGGGATCGACAATAAGTCTTATTATCGGTTGAGGCCGGATGAGCCGCGATTTTACATTAACGATACCGGCACCGGCAATACGCTCAACCTCAGCCACCCGCGCGTCATCCAGATGGTTGCGGACAGTTTGCGTTATTGGGTGACCGAAACGCGCGTCGATGGGTTCCGTTTCGACCTGGGGACCATCCTGGCGCGTGAGCCCGACGGGTTCAACACCGAAAGTGGCTTCCTGAAGGTCGTAGGCCAGGATCCGGTGCTCGCTGACGTCAAACTCATCGCCGAGCCGTGGGACTGTGGGCCGGGCGGATATCAGGTCGGCGGCTTTCCTCCCGGCTGGGGCGAATGGAATGACCGATTTCGCGATGACGTGAGAGATTTCTGGCGGGGTCACGGGGACGCGAAAGCGCTGGCGCCGCGCCTTTGCGCCTCGCCCGACAAGTTCAACTTTCGCGGGCGGAAACCTTGGGCCAGCGTCAACTTTATCGCCGCTCACGACGGCTTCACCCTCAACGACGTCGTCTCCTACAACGACAAGCACAACGAGGCGAACGGTGAAGACAACCGCGACGGGAGCTCGGACAACCGCTCATGGAACTGCGGGGCGGAAGGGCCCACCGATGATAAGGAGATTCAAACGCTGCGATGGCGTCAGCTTCGCAACCTGCTTGGTACGCTGATCTTGTCTCAAGGCACGCCGATGGTCTGCGCCGGCGACGAGTTTGGCCGAACGCAGAACGGCAACAACAATGCTTATTGCCAGGACGACGAGATCAGCTGGGTCCATTGGGACATGGACGAGGACCGTCTGTCGCTTGTGAACTTCTTCCGCCGCTTGACGTCCGCCTTTCACCTCTACCCGGTGCTACGGCGTTTGCGCTTCCTGACTGGCGAAATGAATCCCGATCTTGAGGTCAAGGACGTGACCTGGATCGATCCAAATGGCTCGGAGATGACGGGTGAGGCGTGGGATAATGGAACACGCTGCTTCGGCATGGTCCTGGATGGGCGAGGCCAAGCGACGGGCATAAAGAAGCGAGGGGCGGACGCGACGCTGCTCATTGTGTTCAACGCCCACCATGAGCCTGTCGAGTTCACCCTGCCGCACTGCTACGAGGCGGACGGATGGAAACGCCTCTTTGACACGACCGACCCGCAACTGGACGCCAGCCAACTTGAAATTGGCGCAGTCTACGAAGTGACCGCGCGCTCAATGCTCCTGTTCGAGCGTGTGCCTGAGAAGACAGACCGCCAACCGCCGAAGTGATGTGCGCGCCGTCTAGCGCGCCAGCAAGACGGCGAACGGCAGCGGATACAGCCACTCCTGGAGAGGAGCGCCGGCATTGGCGTCCTGGCCGCGGAACAGGTCGAACCAGCGCCCTTGCGGCAGTCGCGCCGTGGCGTGCCACTTGGGCTCCGTTTCTCGATGCGCGGGATAGCGCGCGATGATGACAGCGAGCCTCCGGTCTCCTGCGGCGCGCACATAGCCGAAAGCCCAATCCGCCTGATCGCCCTCGATGGAGAGCGGCTGATAGTCGCCGCTTGCGAAAAGCTCCGCCTCGTCGCGACGAAGCGCAAGCAGCAGCGCGGTTACCGCAAGCTTGACTTGTCCGTCGGGCCAATCGTTCATCAGCTTTTTGAACAACGCCGGACGCTCTTCTGGAATATTCAAACGCGCGGCGAGATCCTTCATGGCTGCTTCACGAAGCGCGAAATCGACCGGCCGTCTATTGTCAGGGTCAACAAGACTAAAGTCCCACAGCTCGCAGCCCTGATAAATATCGGGCACACCGGGCGCCGTGAGCTTGCCGACGATTTGAGTGAGGCTGTTCTCGACCCCAAGGCGCGCCACCCGCCGTGTGAAGGGTAGGAAATTGGAAAGGAACGTGTCGGACTTCAGTGCTTCCTTTGCAAAAGTCTGCGTCGCCTGCTCGTAGTCAGCGTCGGGCGCAGCCCAACTCGAGCGGCGCTTGGCCTCGCGCAGTGACTTCTCGAGCGCGGCCTGAATGCGTGCGCCATAGGCCTCTCGTTGCTCCTCGGTCGGGCCGTCAAGCATGTCGATGGGCCACGAGCCTACGAACATCTGGTAGAGCATATATTCGTCGTCGCGGTCGGGAGCAGCTATGCGTTCCACGTCGCCACGTCTCGCGCGCAAGATGCGACTCCATGTTTCGACCTGCCGGCGCCAATCGTCCGGCATTTCGGAGAGAACAGCCAGCCTCGCCCGATTGTCCTCGCCGCGCTTGGTGTCGTGCGTCGCGGTGGCCAACATGGCGTGCGGCCAATTCTGCGCGCGACCTGAGTTGGCCTTATGAAAGAGGGCGGGGGCGAGACCAAACCGTTCGGGTGCGCCGCCTACCTCGTTGAGCGCGACAAACCGATTGTAGCGATAGAAAGCCGTGTCCTCGACCCCTTTGGCCATGACTGGACCTGAGAACTGCTGCACCTTCATAGCGAAGCGGAGCGCTGCGCTGTGGCTAAGCTCTTGTGTGGGAGGCTTTTCTGTTTCCGCCATCAGCGTGTTCCGCAGAAAATCGAAGGCGGAGGGGTGGACGTCCGGATCGGATCGTCGGGCGCGCGTCATCGCCCAGGCGATATCACGCCGGTCGGCTTCCGCTGGCGGCCCCGCAAAGTCGAGATAGGTTCGGTAGACTGGAAAGTTAGCGACGACCTGCCTGATCGCGCGCTGCAGCAGCGCTCGCGTTAAGTCAGCGGTCATCGGACTTTGACCGGCCAATTGCGCAGCCCGGCGACCGAGCGCATTGAGCTCGCTCGCCATTTCATTTTCCATGATCCGGAGCTTGCCGTCGCGCGCAACGGTCGCGAAATCTTGGTCTTCTCCGGCGAGGTCATCATAAGCCTGAGTGAAGGCCCGCTCGCTCCCTGGATCCACCAGCACGCCAAGGGCAAGATTGGTGTAGTCGTAGCCAGTCGTGCCCTCGACGGGCCAGTCGGCGCGCAACGCTTCGTGCGGCGCTAGAATTTTCTCAACGACCAGATAAAACGGCCTGTGCGCGCCGGCCCGAAGCGCCTCGAGATAGGCCTTGGGATCAAAAAGCCCATCGATATGATCGATGCGCAGTCCATCGATTTCCCCACTCTCAAGCAGGCGGAATATGCGGGCATGAACATGGTCGAAGACCGGGCTTACCTCGATGCGTAGACCTGCGAGGTCGTTGATATTGAAGAAGCGGCGGTAGTTGATCTCGTCCTCGGCCACGCGATGGAAGGCGACGCGCCAGAACTGCTCCTGAATCAGCCGATCGAGTTCGCGCCAGTCGCTGTTGAACGCCTCCACTCGTGCGTCGATCGCCGCGCGGGCGCCGCTATCTTGGTTGGCCAGAGAAGCAAGTTCGCTCTTAAGTACGCGCGCCCTCTCCGCCACTTGCGGGCGCCATTGGGGCAAGTCGAGAAAAAGGTCGCCCATCCGGTCCAGCGCCGGGTGCTGGTGACCAAGAATTTGCGGAAAGGTCAGCGGGTGGATGGGCAGCTTGTGCGCGTCATAAGCCCAAACGGCGAACCCCCCGTCGGATTCGAAACGCAGCTTGAGCTTGCCCGTCCTCAGCTCTTCGCCATATTGCGCGCCAAGGACGGGCGCCAAGAGCTTACCGTCTTGAGCTGACCAATCAATGTCGAACCAGCCTGCATATTGCGAATAGGGACCCCACTCCAGAACATCGAGCCATAAGGGATTGTCGGCGCCCCATACGCCCATGTGATTGGGAACGATATCCAGGATTCGTCCAAGCCCTTCCCGGTGGAAGGCTTCGATCATCGACGCGAAATTCTCCTCCGAGCCGAGCTCTGGATTCAATTGGTTATGATCGGAGACGTCGTACCCGTGCACGCTGCCTGGACGCGCCTTGAAGATCGGAGACAGGTAGACGTGGCTCACGCCGAGTTCAGCAAGATAGGGCGCGATCGCTGCGGCTTGAGTAAAACCAAAGCCTGCATGGAGCTGCAGTCGGTAAGTCGCGCGAGGAGCATTCATTCAGTCGAGTCCCCAGCGCACCGTCCAAGGCATGAAGGAAGCGCCAACCTCGCCGCAGAGCCAAAACGGGCTGGCGTCGCTCGTGGGAAACTCGACGCGGCTGGCCGAGAGATTGGCGTCGAGGACGAGCCGGCGCTCTCCGGCTCGCCAAGTGACGCGCAGGGCCTGCTCACCCACCACGAGCGCCTCGCCTCCGTGGCGAATGGACGGCAGCAGCAGCCGCACAAAGTCGCGCCGGACCGTCAACAGTTCGCGGTAATAGGAGAGATGCGCGGCGTCGAGCCTGGTCCAATCAAGCTTCGATGCGAGGAAAGTCGACGCTGCGCAAGGGTCGGGTATCTTCGCCACCCGGTCCGGATCGGCGAATTCGGGAAAACGTGCAAATTCCTCGCGCCGTCCTTTTCTGACGGCCTCCGCCAGTTCTCCACTGAAGTCGCAGAAAAAGGGGAAGGGCGACGTCGCGCCCCATTCTTCGCCCATAAACAGCATCGGAATCTGAGGAGCGAGCAGGTAGACGCTTGCCAGCGCACGCATCGCTTCCGGGGAAGCCAATACGTTCAGCCGCTCGCCAAACGCGCGATTGCCGATCTGGTCGTGATTTTGGATGAAGGACACGAAAGCGTCTGCAGGCAATCCGGCGCTCGGCCCGCCCCGCGGCGCATTCCGATAAGGCATCATCTGGCCTTGGTAGGCGAACCCTTCGGCAATTGTCTTTCCCAGAAGTTCCGTCGAGCCATAGGCGGCGTAGTAGCCGCTGCTCTCATGAGTGGCGGCGACGTGAAGAACATGGTGGATGTCGTCGTTCCATTGCGCGGTGTAGAGGTCTGCCTTCCCGCCGTGGCGCGTAAGCCGCTGCGGAACATTGTCCTCGTTTTCCAAGAGGAGATGGATGGGCCGTGAGAATCGCTCGCGAATGCGCCCCGCGAGTTCATCGAGCAGGTCGGGCCGCGAATTGTCCTTGATCGCATGGACGGCGTCGAGCCGAAGCCCGTCGAGATGAAACTCTTCGATCCAATATTCAGCGTTCTCGATGAAGAAGTCGCGCACGGGTCGCGACTTGGGCCCGTCAAGCTGGATCGCGTCGCCCCATGGCGTCTTGTGCCGGTTGGTGAAGAAGTCTGGCGCATAAAGCCGGAGGAAGTTCCCTTCGGGACCGAAGTGGTTGTAAACGACGTCGAGCAGTACCGCGATTCCGCGCTCGTGCGCAGCCTCGACAAAGGCCTTGAAGTCCTCGGGTCGTCCGTAGCTCGCGTCCGGGGCGTACGGAAAGGCTCCGTCGTAGCCCCAGTTCCACCGGCCTTTGAAGTCGCTGACCGGCATGATCTCGACGGCCGTGACCCCGAGGTCCGCGAGGTGGTCCAGTTTAAGGGCGGCTCCCGCAAACACGCCCTGAGGCGTGAAAGCGCCGACATGGAGTTCGTAGAGAACGATGTCGTCCCATTCGCGGCCGTTCCAGGATTCCTGCCACCGGTACGTGCGCGGATCTATTACCTCGCTCGGTCCGTTGACGTCGTCAGGCTGAAAGCGAGACGCCGGATCGGGAACGCGTTGTCCGCTCGACAGAGCAAACATGTAACGCGCGCCTGCAGATAAACCGCCCATGGAGATTTCGAAAAAGCCATTCTCTTTCGGCGCCATGGGGATGGGGTCTTGGCCCTCCACCACCAGCGCGACCCTCCCTTGAGTAGGCGCCCAAAGACGAAAGCGTACGCCGTTCTCTTCGAAAGACGGGCCGTGCGTCCACTTCAACACACCGTCTCCATTTCGGAAAGCCAAAGCCAAATCGTCTCCGAAATGTAAACGAGTTCAGGCGGCGGCGGTTCCTCCGACCTCCCAGGTGGGAGTGGAGACCGCGAAGCACGTGTGTTGGACGCGCGACGCAGCCGATTTCTGGGGCTCGATGTTGCCTTTTCGGCTTTCCTGAGCCACTCGGCCAACCCTCCTGCCGGGACGTTGAGCGAATTTTATACCCCGCTCGGGAACAAAATCCGTCCCACGAGGTTCTCCGGCCCGCATACGCAATTCGGGTTGAATGATCTCGCGTGCAGCAAATCTTAGTGCTCAAGATCGACAATTCCCCGAGGCGCCCTTGCGGGACTTGCTCCGCCCTTCGAAAACGGCGGGCTTGCAATTGGCGTAATTGCTTGTGAACTAGTCCCCAGCAGCATTTGGACGCCTAATGACGAGGAGGAACGACATGTCGATCTCGGACGCGATTGCGCCCCACATCCCCTTCTTGCGTCGGTTCGCGCGCGCTTTGTGCGGAACGCAGGCCGCCGGCGATGCTTATGTGGCAGGGACGCTAGAGGCGATTTTAGCGGATCCCGATTGTTTCGACGGCGACCTCGATCCGAAAGTCGCTCTCTATAAGTTGTTCTTGCGCAACTGGCGCAACGTTCCCCTCAACGCCCATGCCGACCTTCGGGCTTTAGGCGATGAAAGTGGGGCAACCCGAAATCTTGCGGCCATCTCGCTCGAACCGCGGATGGCGTTCCTCCTCAGCGCTGTCGAGGCTTTCAGGCCTAAGGAAATCGGGCAAATCATGGGTTGCTCGCAGGATGAGGCGGCTGAGTTCATTGAGCGCGCAGGGCGTGAGATCTCCGACCAAATTCGCACCACTGTCTTGATTATCGAGGACGAACCGCTTATTGCCCTCGACATCCAGACCTTGGTCGAGCAACTGGGACATGGCGTAACCACGATTGCTCGGACGCATACCGAGGCGGTTCGCGCGGCGCTCAAAGGCCATCCGGGCCTCATCCTGGCCGACATTCAACTGGCGGACGGGAGTTCGGGGCTCGACGCGGTCAACGAGATTTTGGTTAGTCAGGAAGTGCCAGTTATTTTCATAACCGCCTTTCCGGAGCGCTTTCTCACTGGCCAGGCCCCGGAGCCAGCGTTTCTGATCACCAAGCCCTTCAGCGCGGATTCGGTTAAAGCGGTGATCAGCCAAGCCCTATTCTTCGATCGAAAGTCCCAAAGAACCGCTGCGAAGGCGACGGCCGGCTAACTTGGAATCCGGAGCGCCGCTCCGCGCTTTATGGTTGGCCGTTCGATTTAACACGCGATAATTTTTGACCAGCCGGAACCTTGACCTTCTGCGGGACGTTCAGCGTTCCGGGTGAGCGAACGAGGACCCGCCGTGCGGTATTACGAATTCTGCCTAATCGGCCGGGATGGATCGTGGCTGTCTCGCGAGCGGCACCCGGCGGCCGATCTCGAGAGTGTTTGGGGTCGGGTTTTCCGCATGGCTGAGCTCGAGAGCAAGCGAGGAAAGCGGATTCATGTCCTGGATGACCAAGGGGGGATCGTCATCGGCATCGGGGCGATTGCCGCTGAACTCTCAGCTCAACGAGCTCGCATGGCGCGAGGTCGCGTGCACGAAGCATGAGGGCTCGGGCGGCCCACGTCGGGATTGCGGTGTTGACGGACAGCGCCGCCCGCAGCCGAGCAAAACGACCAACGGGGCAGATTTCCGTGGGGCGGGCAGGGCCTCGCCTCCTGGTGAAGGAGTTGTTTACCTTTCCGAAGGATTTGGCTGACAGGACAGGGGGCATGGCCAAATCCCGCTCGTTGAGCTGGCGGTTGGGCGTGTCGATGCTTGTCATCGTGCTGCCCCTGGTCCTCTTCGCATTGATCATGGTCGGATGGATTGCCCATGACGAGCGGGAGCAGGAGCGGAACGAGTTAATTGGCGATGCTTACGCGTTCGCCGACACGGTTGGACGGGAAATCAACACGTATTTCCTTTTGTCAGCCGCCTTGTCGCATTCGAAGCTTCTACAAAACGGCGATTTGACGGGCTTCGCGGAGCAAGCTCGAGACACTTTGGCGGAAGCGCCTGGCGTGAAGTTGATTGTGTCGAGCCCCGACGGCGATCCTCTGTTGAGCATACCGCCGGGGCCTTCGAACTCGGCGCTTCTGCACAATCGCAAGGCGCTCGTTCGGCGGGCTATCGAATCGGGATCGCCCTTTCTTTCGGAAGTGAACGCTGATCCTGCTTTGCCTGAAGCAAATGCTTCAATCGAAACTCCGGTGTTTCTCGATGGCAAACCCATCTACGAAATTGCGATGCTTCTATCGATGAAGCGATTTCACGACCTAATTCAACGCCAGAACTTCCCGCAAAACTGGCTGTCCGGAATCGTCGATCGCAAAGGCGCCTTTGTCGCGCGGATCCCGAGCAAATCTGCGCCCCCGGGAACCTTGGCGAGCGCGGAGTTTCGGGATGCTGCGCGAGGCTTGTCTGCGTCGACCGCAACTCACAATTCAATCGATGGAAAAAAGATCGTTTCCGCATATGCGCCGGTGGAGGGGGGGTGGACGGTTGGCGTCGCGGCGGACGCGCGCGGGCTCGGAATTGCCCCTAATGCATTTGCGATCACATCGCTCCTGGCCGCGCTTGCAATGGGGGGCAGTCTTCTGTTGTCTTATTTGAACGGTCGCACGCTCACACGACGCGTGCGGGATCTGGAGTCGCAGACCAAGGACGTGCTGACCGGCGCGCGAGCCTCCGCCGCGCCGTCCACGGGCGTTCGAGAGTTCGACAGTCTCTCCGACGCTTTGACCAGGACCTCCGAATTATTGGCGTTGCGAACCGAGCAACATCACCACACCGAGCAGGAACTACGAAACCGGGAAGAGCACTTCCGGCTTCTGGCTGACAGTCTACCTCAATTGGTGTGGACGGCCGGGCCCGATGGCCGCATCGAGTACACCAATGCGCGTCGCGAAAGATATGCGGCGATTGGTCAGACGGATTGGGAGGGCATCATCCATCCCGATGATCGGCGTGCGACCGCGGAAGCCTGGCTTCGCGCCAGGGAAGCCGCGGTCCCCTATGAAATGGAGCACCGCCTGTTTGCGATCGGCAAGGGCTACACGTGGCATCTCAGTCGCGCATCGCCGCTGCTCGACGCACAGGGAGCCGTCGTGAGGTGGTATGGCACGACCACCGACATCGACGATCAAAAGCATCGCGAGGCGAATATCCGGGACCTTATGAAGGAGGTCAACCATCGTTCGCGCAATTTGCTAGCGGTCGCACAAGCAATTGCGCGTTCTGGTGTGGCGAATGCGAAAACGGTCCGGGAGTTTCAAGAAAGATACTCCGAACGGCTGCTCGAACTCGCCGCCAGTCAGGATCTACTGACCGATCGGAATTGGCGCGGCGTGCCGCTTGAGTTGCTGGTGCAGGCGCAAACATCTCGCTGCCGGGAACAGCGCCTTGTCAGCGGAGGCCCGCAGGTCCTGCTCAATTCCAATGCAACTCAGACGCTTGGGCTCGCTTTGCGCGAGCTGTGCGACAACGCGCTCAAGCACGGCGCGTTTTCGAAAGCTGAGGGGGAGGTCTCAATCATTTGGCGAATCGTTAGCGATGCCGAAACGCTTGAGATGATATGGCAGGAAAGCGGCGGCCCTCCCGTGGACCCAAGGGTGACCGTCGGTTTCGGTAAAGTCGTGATCGAGCGTCTTACCGCCGCAGGGCTCAACGCCTCGTCGATCTTGAGCTTCGACCCTGAAGGGGTAAAATGGAATTTGATCGCCCCCCTCAAGGACATCGTGAAAACTGGAATCAGCGATCCGCCGTCTTCCGAGCGGTCGGCTGAAGTCGCGCCGGAGTGACAGAGGTTGAATCGATTCCTCGCGGTTCTTACAGTACCCTGTCGGTACTTACTCGGATGGAATGAGGCGGAGCGCCCCCAAGACTTCGGGCTGACCGCAGTAAGATGAGGGGTCTCGGAGATTCGTCAATGCCGGAGAAAACGTCGAGGAAACCACGAAAGGGAGCGAGTTCGTCCGCATCGCTTGCCGCGTCGCCGCACGACACAGAGGCCGCAAAAACCGACCAATATATCGCCGATCAGCTAAAGGCGATCTATGACGCCGTGGTTGTCGAGCCCATTCCAGACCGCCTTATGCAGTTGCTTGACCGTCTGGACGACAGCGACGAACAAAAATGAGCGCACGCATTATGGAGCGAGCGGGGCGGTCAGAACGAACTCGACGCCGGGATGATGTGTGACGACCTCCAAAGACGCGTTCAACTGTTCGGCGAGCGCGCGAACCATACGGGCGCCTAACCTTTCTCCCTCGCCGAATTGGAAACCTTCCGGAAGTCCGGCGCCTTCATCACGAATGGCGATAACGAAGCTGTCGACCCCTGTAGCGGCGATGTTGACCCATACGCTGCCCGCATTGCGGCCTTGATAGGCGTGCTTTGCGGCGTTCGACACCAGTTCGTTGACAATCAGCGCAGATGAGATTGCGCGATCCGTCGAGATCACGATCCCCGACTGCGCTTCGACGTGGATTTCGCACTGCGCGAAGCTGGCGCTGAGATCCTTGCAAATGGCCTCGATATATCGCCCCACGTCGAAACGCTCGACGTCCGCCGATTGATACAATTGCTCGTGAACTCGCGCGATGGCGGCTACGCGGAGCGTTGCATCTTCGAGGTGTTGCTTAAATTCCGGCTGGCGATTCTCGCGCGCCTGAAGGCGCAGCATCCCGATGACCAGCGCAAGGCTGTTCTTGACCCGGTGGTTCATCTCCTTGACGAGAAACTGCTGGCGCTCCAGCGCCGTGTTCAGATTGCGCTCATGCCGCTCGCGTTCGATCGCCATTCCGAGGATATTGGCGGCGCCCTGCAGGAACGCGAGATCATGCTCGACGAACTCTTCATCTGATCGGCTGTCAACCTCCAGCACGCCGAAGGGGCGGCCATCTCCCTGAAGGATGACGTTCATGGCGCGATGAATGCCATGCCGGACTAGAATTTCGGGAGTTCTAAACCGCTCCTCGTTTTCGAGATGATTGGAAATAACCGGCCTGCCGGTTTTCAGCGCGAAGCCAGCCGGTGAAGCCAGATCCGCGCCGATGCTGACGACCCCGACAACACCCGGCTCCCAACCAACGCCTTCCCGAACGAGAAGGCGGTTTTCAGCCGGGATATATTCGAGCACCTTGCAAAATTCAGTGCGAAGGCCCTCCGCAGTCAGGCGCGCCGTATCCGCAAGAAGCTGATCGAACCCAGGTCCTTGCAGCGCGCCGACGCCGAGTTCCGCAAGGATCTCCTGCTGACGCACGCGGTGGTGGAGGGCATGCAAAAGCGGATCTGCAGCCTCGGTTGTAGGTTTGGGCTCGATGACGGGAGGCCCCGGCCCCGGCTTATCCGAGGGAGGCATCGGCTGAACTGTGCGGCAAGCGATGCCTCCTGGCGCTGCGGTTCTTAGCCGCCAATCTATGTCGCCGCAGGCGCCCGCGCCAGCCCTTGCGCACCATTCGCCGCCATTTCCCTGTCAGCGCCCTCGCCGGCTGGATCGCAACGCTTGTAAGATCTCACGGGTCCCCTTCGGCGCAGCCGGCCGCGACGATCTTCAACGACTGCAGCTGGAACAGAATGGCGAAGCTAGTCGTTCATGCACGTCATCAGGAGGCCACAATGGACTGGAACCGGATCGAAGGAATTGGAAGCAAATGAAGGGCGCCGTGAAGCAGCAATGGGGAAAACTGACCGACGACGACCTCACGCAGATCAACGGCAGTCAAGAAAAGCTCGAGGGGATCATTCAGGAGCGATATGGAATCGCGAGGGATGAAACCCGCAAGCAAATTGACTCTTGGTATCAAAACCAGAACTGGCAATAAGACACGTCTCAGGGCCCCCGGCGGTTCAATAAGGGCCCCTATCCCAAGCTTCTAGCGGCGACCGAGGAAAAGAGAGGCGAAATACCAGTCCCTCGCGCCGCCAATCGCGATTATTCCGCCGCCGAGCTGACCGCAACCGCGATCCGGTTCGCCCGTACAAATCCGCTCTCCTCAGCTGCAATCCGAACGAGGCCCCACACACCAATTCCGTGGTCAGCAAATCAAGCACATGAGAGGTGACGGCCCGAGACCGCGACCGCGGAACGGTTGGCTATTCCGCCGCCGCCCGACGGGTGGCGGGGTCAGCCCGAACTGGCTTTTCGCCCGGAGGCTCGCCTTCGATCCGCTTGCGCTCGGACGCGTCGGAGTTGTCGTGCATAGCCTCGGCCGCAGACCAATGGCGGTCTGCTTCGCCATCCGGGCAGCCCTCTTCGAGCCAGAGGAAATAAGCAATCTCTCTGATTCGGTCGTCGCGGTCGATCATAATTGCCTCCAGTCTTGAGTTGCCGCGCGGGCGGCGGTCTGATTGCGGGCAGCGGCGTCGCCGGTGCAGCCCGCAACATACCGGCTATTGCTTCTGCGTCGTCGCCGGGGTGACCGGCTGCGAGCCTCCGGTCGACTTTGGTCCCGGCGTCACACCGGCGCTGTTGTCCGTGGTGCCGTCAGAGGTGTTCGCGGCGGTTGAGCCGGCATTCGCCTTGCCGCCCTGGATTGGCCCGCTACCGGCGTCGTTTGTTGTCGTCGCGCCGCTGGTTGGACCGCTCCCCGCATCGCTTTTCGGTTGCGCGAACGCCGGGGTGACGCTAAGCGCGACAACGCACGCAAGCAAGCTTTTGCTGAATGAGGACATGGAAACCCTCGCGTAAGAGACGTCTCCCAGTGAACTCCCTCCCACCGGCGGAGTTCCGACGGGTCCCGGCTAAATATGGCGCTTGCTTGAGGTTATCGCCTGCGGCGCGGATCAGACATCATATCCTTTGCTCCGACCTTGGCCGGCCCAGGCTGACGAAGAACGGACGCCCGGCAATCGCGCCGCCGAGCGACGGCGTGATCCGAAACCGCAGGCAGGCCTCGACCGCCCGCTCTGCGTCGTCGACGAAGGCCTGTCGGGACTCCTTATCGCCCTCGATATGGGAAAAGGTGATGCGCGGCTTGCCGAAGATCGAGCCGTCGCGCTTTATCATCAGCATGATAGTCAGCCGCGAGCCGGCGGGGCCGGCCGCCTTGATCGCCATGCAGGCGCTGAACTGGCGCTGAAGCTCGACGAGCGTGTTGGCCGGCGCTGAACCTTGAGCAAGCGCGACGCGATCGCCGCAAGCGAGAGCCGCGGCCAACGCGATCATTGCCCCCGCGCGCCTCATGGAACCTCGCTTCGCCATCGCCATCGAGCGCCATGTTCGGCCTGAAGCGATCGAAGATCAATGCGCGGGCGTTGAAGCGAAGGTATTGTCATAAGGGGCGCGCGAGAAACGGGAGCGCGGAGTGGCGGATCGAGTTCAAGAGCGCCGGCAAGCGTATGCGGCCGAGGTTACGCGAAGCGCCCATGTCAGTGACCCGAGAATCGAGGCGGCCTTCGCCGTCGTTCCGCGCGAGGATTTCGCCGGGAAGCCGCCGTGGCGGATCGGCTCCGGCGGCCTCTTCGGCCTAAGCTCTTCCGCTGAATTCCGCGCGCCTCTACGAGGACGTCCTCGTCGCCATCGACGCCGAGCGCGGGATCAACAACGGGCAGCCGTCGCTGCATGCGCGGGCGATCGACGCGCTCGGCTTGAAGGAGGGCGAGACCGCCGTCCAGATTGGCGCCGGCGCCGGTTATTACACCGCGATCCTCGCCGAGATCGTCGGGCGCGCGGGCAGGGTGATCGCCTATGAGATCGCGCCGGACATCGCGGCCCGCGCCGCCGCCAATCTCGTCCGCTATCCTCAGGTCGAGGTCCGCGCCCGTTCCGGCGTCGAGGACCTGCCTCAAGCCGACGCCATCTATGTCAACGGAGCCGCCACGCATCCGCTTCGCGCCTGGCTCGACGCGCTGAAAGTCGGCGGACGGCTCGTCTTTCCTCTCCAGGCGGCGGGCTCGGCAGGCGCGATGGCGCAAGTGACGCGGCCCCCTGAGGGCGAGGCGTGGCCCGCGCGGTTGCTGACGGGCGTGGTGTTCATCCCCTGCGAAGGCGCGCAGGACAGGGAGATGGGGCGGAGGCTCGACGATGCGTTCCGGGGTGGCGGGGAGGGCCGGGTGCGTTCGCTGCGCTTGGGCGGCGCGCCTCGCCATAGCGACTGGGTTCGAGGCGACGGGTGGGCGTTGTCGACCGAGCCAGCCCGGTAGGGCGATCCCCAAATGGAACTTGGCCCAGGCCCGCAAATACAACTTGCGGGCGAGTTAGATGGAAATAAAAGCAAATAAACGCGCCTAAATGAGCCTAAACGCTAGTAAAATAGCTAGTGTACTGGCGTTTATTTTTCTGAAATGAGACTTTTTAATGGGTTACTAGCGATAGAGCTAAAACGATTCCCCACCCTATGATACTCGCCGGCTGGGTTGTGCGCCAAGCGGCTAAAGGGCGCATTCTCTTTCATGACTCGCCGCGCTCTCCAGTTGGCGTTCAATTCTGCCAGTAGGAATATCTATAAAGTGGGTTTCGTTTTTCGCCAAGAACATTCTGCCTGTGACGTTTGTGTTGGGACTAAGCATGCCGAAGTCGGGCGGCGCGGAAGGGCGCCTTGACGCGTCGGGCTTGTCTTGGCGGTGCACGCCTGCGCGGCGCAGAGAACGACCAAAAGATAGCTGCGAGGTCAAAAGGCTTACTCCGGAAGGCTTTGCGATCATCCGCAGCGACGCCACTACCCTCTCTGCGCCGGGGCGGCGTGGATGGGGGACCAAGCCCGGCCAGAACGGCAGCGGCGCTCGCCCTGCGTCTAAGCAAGGGGCGGAGGCCGCCGTCAATTTAAGCACGCCGAAATTTCCTAAGCGCGGCTCCGTTTCCGTAAGAGCCCCTCAAGCGCGGCCGCTAGAGCGATCTGCACGGACAATTCGATGAGCGGTCGAACGTTAATCCCGCCCGGCAGGCGGTCGATATATGTCTCCAGCTTTTTGCCGATTTCGTTGGAGAGCAGGGTCGCGCCTGTTGCGACTTGCGATTGAGCGACGTCAACAAATTCTCGCCGTTTCGCTTCGGCTCGCTCCCGAAACACCTTCGTTGCGGACCCGACGATGGACTCTGTCAATTCCCTCAAAGGCGCCGTTACGATTGTGACGGAGTCCCGTTTTCCGCGATTTCGGACGGCCGACATTGTCCACAATGCGACGCCCAACCCGATGATCGCGGTCGGAATCGGATGCCGTTTGCTCGCAAAGTCAAACGCGCCGCCCCACGACAAATCGGCCAGGCCCACACGCGACGCCGCCTCTGAGGCGAGGTTCGAAGGCGTGAGCCCAGATCGCAACGCGTCTACTGTCACGCCGATCTGTGCGCGCAGCCGATTGGCTTCCGCCTCGTACTCCCTCGATGTCGCCAGTTTCGCCGCCACCTAGAGACCTCCAAGCAAGGATGAGATCTGCGAGATGCTCTTGGTCGGCACAAGGCGTGAAGGCTTCAGAGCGCCAATGCCCGTGCGCAAGAGGATCAAGCTGATCACAATCGCAACAACCGCGACGATCAGAAACGCGAGGTCGAGAGGCAGCCCAAAGCGCATGAGAGCGAGGCTGGCTGCAACCAAAATCAGCGCGAGGGAGACGCAGAGCAGAACGCCGCCCACAACCACCGCGATAAGGCTTGATGGGATTTTGCTGGTGCGCTCGCCGATCTCCGCGCGGAAGAGCGATAGCTCCACGCGCGCCAGCTCCCGAACCTGATCGAGAAGGTCACGCAGTTCGAGAGCTGGTCGCATGGATCAGCTCATCTTGCCGATCAGCAATCCAATAAGGCCCGCGATCGCCACTGCGCCCCACGGATTTTTCTTGATTCTCAATTCGACGTCGCCCTCCAGCGCCGCAAACTTGTCCTGCGCATTTGACGCGGACTGAGACAAGCTCTCGCCGGCCGCTCCCATCGCGCCAACCACCTGATCTCTCCCTGCCGAGACATGATTTTGTGCGAGATCAGTGACCTTCTGGGTCAGCTTGCTGATTTCATCCCGCAAACCGGAGAAATCCAGTGAGGAAACCGCATCGACGCCGCTATTGACCGCATCTTTTGCGCTACCCACGGCCGACCGCGCTTTGCCGGCCGCGTCGTCGTAGTAACCTTGGGCCGTAGTCGACCGGTCGTTGGCCGCCTGCCCGAGAATCTTTTCGCCCTGACCAACCGCCGAGCGGACAGTTCCTTCAAAATTGTCTTTGTTCATGGTGACCTCTCCTCGATCTGAGATGTGATCGCATCTAACAACTGAACCCTCAGATGGTTCCTCTTTCTCTGGAAATGATTCAACGCGGGCGCCGTAAGGTGAGCCGGCCCACTCTGGTCATAATAATTCAATACCCGTGCCGGCCAACAAGGAAAATACTGAAAGTTTCTTGAATCCGCTCGGAACAAACAAAGCAAAAAGACATTATCAGTTCGAGAAAGCAAAAGATATGAACTTACAAAGGTAAGGTAAAATCTATGTTTTTACATCGAAAAGAGCTTATTCAACCCGTCAACGTAGGAAAGCCAGACGCCCGCTTTGGCACATATCTCCTCGAGCAATTCGGAGGAGCGACCGGGGAACTGACCGCTGCGCTCCAATATTGGGTGCAATCATTTCACGTCGAGAATGCCGGCATCCGCGATATGCTCCAGGACATCGCGATCGAGGAGTTCAGCCATCTCGAAATGGTGGGCAAGCTGATCGCGCAGCATACGAGCGAGCTTGATCAAACGTCTGTGCACGACGCTCCGCTGTTCAAGCTCAAAGGCGGCGGCCCCCATTTCCTCGACAGCCAGGGCAGTTGTTGGACGGCAGCCTATATCCAGGAAGGCGGCAACGTCGTTCGCGATCTGCGGGCGAACATCTCGGCGGAAGGCGGCGCACGCCAGACGTACGAGGCGCTGATCAAGGCCTGCGACGACGAAGGGACCAAGAAGACCTTGCACCATCTGCTGACCCGCGAGATCACCCACGCGAATATGTTCATGAAGGCGCTCGACGCCATGGGCAAATTGGATGATCCGTTCTTCGGCAACGTCCCTCCCGACGAGACGGTCAAGCTCGTGTTCAACCTCTCCCAGGGCGAAGACGTCCGGGGTCCTTGGAATGAGGAGCCAGACTTCGACTATGTGGCCGATCCGCATCCCGAAGGTGGCCTGCCTCCGCCGCCGATCAACCCCGACGATGAAGGCCATGACTTCTCAGTCTTCTAAGCCGCGGAAGAAGCGAGTGGGCGCTCCGGTCCCGCAGGCCTAGTCGCTGGCCAAAATGTTTGGGTTCCCGCGCGGATAACCTTTAGCGGGAACCATATGGCGCCTCGCGCGTCCTTCCGGATCACAAGGAGATTCCCATGGCTGATAAAACACTGAATGATCTGTTTCTGGCGCATTTGAAGGATATCTACTACGCGGAAAAGAAGATCTATCGAACGCTTCCCAAGATGGTGAAGGCGGCCAAGGAGCCTGATCTTAAGCAAGCCTTTACGACCCATCGCGAAGAGACACAGGGCCAAATCGAACGCCTTGAACAGGTGTTCGAGATGATCGGCAAGCGGCCCCAAGCGAAGCCCTGCGAGGCAATCAATGGCATCGTTGCTGAAGGCGAGGAGACGATCGAGGATTTCGGCGAAAGCCCGGCGATCGATACCGGTCTCGTTGCAGCCGGCCAGGCGGTCGAGCATTACGAGATGGCCCGCTATGGCGCGCTCTCTGGGTGGGCGACGCAGCTAGGCATGCCGGAGGCAGCGAAGCTGCTCAATCAAACCTTGCAAGAGGAAATGAACGCGGAAAAGCTGCTGACGCAAATCGCGAAGAGCAAGGCGGACAAGACGGCCGCCACAAAGATGGCGGCGTAGCAGGCCGAGATAAGGGGCGCGGGCCATCGGCTCCGCGCCCGCGCCGGGCTTGTCCAGCTCCCTGATCGCAGAGTTGGATGCGCTTCACTTCACTTCATCGCTTGCGGAGCGAAGAGCTTTCGGGCGTTCGCTGTTGCTCGCGGAATTCAGCGTTGGATCGTCATGGCCGGCCTTGTGCCGGCCAGCCACGCCGCCCGCCGCGATAATTTCCGTTACCAAGCAATTGTCTCTTATCAGATGCTTCTTCTAATAGGACAGTGTTCCCATGGATAGCCGGGACAGACCCCCGAATCATAGTCCGGGGGCATGACGCTTTCAGGATCGTCAATGCCTTACGCCGTAAGAGCCGCTCAGAAGCTTGCTTAATTCGGAAATCAGCGCTACATTCTTTCCTGTTGGCGAATTCCCAGCCTTAAGGACGCTAAACGGTAAAGCTCACGCCGCAGCCGCAGGAGGCGACCGCATTCGGGTTCTTGACCCTGAACGACTGGCCCATCAGGTCGTCGACAAAATCGAGCTCGGCGCCTTTGAGCATTTCGAGCGATACAGGATCGACCAGCACGGTCACGCCGTCCCGCGTCACCACCACGTCGTCTTCGGCCGGGCTCCGGTCGACATCAAAAGAATATTGAAAGCCCGAGCAGCCGCCGCCCTTGACCGAGATGCGCAGAGCCGCGCCGGCTTCGCCTTTGAGGATCGCATTCAACCTTCGCGCGGCGCTCGCGCTGATCGTGACCCCATCGAGGGTAGAGACCGCTTCATCCATGACAACAGCCTTTGAGCCCTTGCGCGGCCGAGCTCGCGCCATCAAGAATCCTTGGACACCAAGATATGGACGCCGGGTAAAGAGCGCAATGTCAAGGCGGACGCCGGACGATAGAAGCTTGACGGCTCGCGCGCCTCACGCCGCCGATCCTTCCCGGGCGTCGCGGCTCATCGCCGAGCCTCCCTCGGCGACGCGCACCGAGTTCCAGCGCGACCGCGACCGGATCGTCCATTCGACCGCCTTCCGCCGCCTCGCCCACAAGACGCAAGTGTTCGTCGATCACGAGAGCGACCATTTCCGAACCCGCCTCACCCACACGATCGAGGTGGCGCAGATCGCCCGCGCCCTTGCTCGGGCGCTCAGGCTCGACGACGATCTCGCCGAAGCGATCGCGCTTGGCCACGATCTGGGCCATACGCCCTTCGGGCATACCGGCGAGGACGCGCTGAACACCTCGATGGCCGAGCATGGCGGCTTCGACCACAACAGCCAGGCTCTGCGCATCGTCACTGAGCTCGAGCGTCATTACGCCCGATTCGACGGGCTCAACCTGACCCAGCCGACGATTGCCGGGCTCGTCAAGCACAACGGGCCGCTGCTCGACGCCTCGGGCGCCCCGACCGAGCGCTACCGGGTGAGCGGCGTCCCTGCCGCGATCCTCGCTTACGACAAGAGGCAGCGCCTGGACCTCAGCCTCCATGCGAGCCTCGAGGCGCAAGCGGCTGCGATTGCGGACGATATAGCCTACGACGCCCATGACATCGATGACGGCTTGCGCGCCGGCTTGTTCTCGCTCGAGGAGCTTTGCGCCGCCGTTCCGTTTGTGGATGGCCTGATGCATGAGATCGACGATCTTCATCCTGGCCTCGAGCAGCCCCGGGCGATCCATGAACTGACCCGCCGGGTTATCACCCGTTTCATTGAGGACGCGATCGGCGAAAGCAGCCGGCGCATCGCCGAAGCTGTGGTCGACAGTCCGGAAGCGGTGGCCAGGGCGGGAAGGACCCTGGTGGGCCATTCGGCCGCCATCGAGACGGCCGACCGCGACATCAAGGGGTTTCTCACCGCCCGCATGTACCACCATCCGGACGTCAAAAAGGTGCGCGAGCGTGCGGACTCAATCGTGCGCCGCCTGTTCGAAGCCTACATGAGCGACCCGTCCGCAATGCCGCCGGAATGGGCGGCCAAGGCCGACGAGCGGCGCGCGCGAGCGGTGGCGGACTATATCGCCGGCATGACCGACCGATTCGCGATCGCCGACCACGCGCGGCTTTTTGACGCCGCTTTCGACTTGGGATAGAGGCGCGCGCTCGCGTCGCCCGCGCCTTTACGACGCTTTGATCAGGATCCATGAACATTTTCGCCGACTTCAAGGCGCGCATCGCGAGCCTGCTTGAAAAACGGATCGCGCGCGGCGAATTGCCGGGCGATGTCGATCTTGGCCGGTTCGTCGTCGAGCCGCCGCGCGAAGCGTCCCACGGCGACCTCTCCACCAACGCGGCGATGGTTTATGCGAAAGAAGTCAAGCAGGCCGGCTTGAATCCGCGCGCGCTGGCGGAGGGGCTGGTCGCGGATCTCAAGCTTGAACCGGACGTGCAGAGCGCCGAGGCGGCTGGCCCCGGCTTCATCAATATCGTATTGAAGTCAGATGTTTATGAGAATATTCTGAAGACGGTTCTCACCCTTGGCGCGCGTTTCGGCGCCGGAGCGGCGTGCGGGGAAGGATCGGTCAACGTCGAATATGTGAGCGCTAATCCGACCGGCCCGATGCATGTCGGCCACGCGCGCGGCGCGGTTTTCGGCGACGCACTTTCGAGCCTGCTCATCTTCTCGGGCCGCAAGGCCACGCGCGAATATTACGTCAACGACGCCGGAGGTCAGGTGGACGTCTTGGCGCGATCGGCCTTCCTGCGGTACCGCGAGGCTTTGGGCGAAGACATCGGTCCAATCCCCGAAGGTTTCTATCCGGGCGACTATCTCAAGCCAGTCGGGGTGTATCTCGAGCGCGAATTTGGCGCGGGCCTTGTGAGCAAGCCCGAGGCGGAATGGCTGCCGCTCGTGCGCAAGCGCGCCATAGAGGCGATGATGGCGATGATCCGCGACGATCTCGCCGCGCTCAACATCGCCCACGAAGTTTTCGCCTCCGAACGCGCGCTCACCGGCGCGGACGGCGGCGCGGACCGCGTGCGCGAAACGATCGAATGGCTGCGGGCGAAGGACCTTGTCTATCAAGGTCGGTTGCCACCGCCCAAAGGCGCGCCCGCGGACGATTGGGAAGACCGCGAACAGACCTTGTTCCGCTCGACTGAGTTCGGCGACGACGTCGATCGGCCGCTCATCAAGTCGGACGGCGGGTATGCTTATTTCGCCAGCGACATCGCCTACCACAAGACGAAGATCGACCGGAATTTTCGCACTTTGGTCGACGTCTGGGGCGCCGACCACGGGGGCTACGTCAAACGCATGCAGGCGGCTGTCGCCGCGTTGTCGGACGGCAAGGCCAAGCTCGAAGTCAAGCTCTGCCAGCTCGTGCGTCTCATGCGGGCGGGCGAACCGGTCAAAATGTCGAAACGCTCAGGCGAGTTCGTGACTCTGCGTGAGGTCGTGGATGAAGTCGGCGCGGACGCCGTCCGGTTCATGATGCTGATGCGCAAGAACGACGCGCCGCTCGATTTCGACCTTATGAAGGTGATCGAGCAAAGCCAGGACAATCCGGTTTTCTACGTCCAGTACGCTCACGCGCGCTGCCGCAGCGTGCTCAGGCAGGGCAAGGCCGTCTTTCCGGACCTTGATCTCGACCAAAAGGCGCTCGCTCAAGCCGACTTGTCGCTTTTGACTGACGAGGGCGAGCGCGAGCTCATGCGAACCTTTGGGCAATATCCCCGAGTTGTCGGGCAGGCCGCGGAGGCTCATGAGCCGCATCGAATTGCGTTTTTCGCCCACGAGTTGGCGACTCGTTTTCATGCGCATTGGAACAGGGGGAAAGACGCGCCGCGTTTGCGGTTTGTTAACGAAAATGAACGAAATTTATCCTATGCGAGATTGGCTTTGGTCGCGGCCGTAAGCCTTGTTTTGGCCTCTGCATTGTCAATTTTGGGCGTTAGCGCCCCCGAGGAGATGCGGTAGCGGATTTGTTAGAGGCGGCTTTTTGACGTCCGCTCTAAGGATGATCCGCGACGAGTGAGGTGACATGAGTGCTTCCCAATCCCGTGCGGACGAGATCAACCTCGATGAATTCGAGCGGCGTTTGCGCGCCGCCGGCGCTCAGCAGACGCAGGGCGAAGATCCGCTGGCGGAACTCTCCCGTCTGGTCGAATTCTCGCACATGGAGATCGCGAATAGCGAGCCGACGGCGCGACGCGCCGGAGAGCCTGTCCAGCGCACGCGGCCAGTGACGTCGATCGAAACCGAGCCGCTTCGGCCAACGCTCGACGATGAGGTGGAAGGCCTGGCTCCCGGCGCGTCCGAGGAGGAGCGCGCGGCGCGGCGGGACTATGAGTTCGACGCCCATCGTTCCGACGGCGCTTCTGCAGCGGACCCCGGCGAGGAACGCCGGCCAATGCGCTGGAAGATCGCCGTATCCGCGCTCGCGCTTGCGGGCGTCGCGATGATCGGCGGCGTCTTCGCGCTGAAACATGGGGCTGCAGGCTTTAGCAAGGATCCTCCGTTCATCGCTGCGGCTCAGGGTCCGACCAAGGTTGCGCCCCCGAGCAACGAAACGGTCTCGACGTCGAGCGACGCGGGCGCCAGTTTGCTGCATGACACCGGCAAGCCAGGCCCGGTCAAAATCGTCAACTCCCAGGAGCAGCCTGTCGATTTGAACGCGCAGGCGGCGGTCGACACCCCGCCTCCTGCGAACACTCCGGCGCCGGCTAGCGCGTCAGACGCCTCTGCGCTCGACGCAACGCTCAATACGCCACTGGTCGCTCCAGCGCCTGCCGGGCCGCCCAAGGGGATGACGTCGGAATTTCCCGAGCCGAAACCGGTGCGCACAATCTCGCTGAGGCCCGACGGAACGCCGATCGCGGCTGCGCCTCTTCCCGATCAGCCGACGAACGACGCGAAGGTCGCGGCCGCGCCCGCGCAGCAGCCAAGCAAGACGGCTGAAGCGCCAAGCGCTTCGGCGCCGAAGACGACAAGCGAGCCGGCCGGCGTCGCGCAGTCCTCGACGCCTAAGATCGACTTGCCGACCAAGCTGTCGCCGCCTAAATCGGCGGCGCGCGTGGCGGTCGGCAAAACCGATACGACCGCGCCTGAGGCAACCGCCCAGACGCCCGGCGAGCCAACGCAGGAGGGCGCGCCGGCGAAGCCGGAAAAGACCCCGAAGAAGCCGAAAGTCGCGCAAGTCGTCGACGCCGCCGAGACGACGGGGGCGATCGCGCCGCCCGTTGACGCCACGGCCGCGACGACCTCCGGTGGATGGTCGGTTCAGCTCGCCGCGCCCAAATCGGAGGCGGAAGCCAAGAGCGATGTTGCGCGGCTAAGCAGCAAATACAGCGCCGAACTCAACGGATCGCCGATTGGCGTGCATAAGGCGGAGATCAAGGGCGAGACGATCTACCGTCTGCGCGTGAGCGGCCTGACGAAAGCGGACGCTGCCGCGATGTGCGCTCGCCTCAAAGGCGAAGGTGGGCAGTGCTTCATCGCTAAGTGAGCGAGGGGGCTCCGCCGTTTCACGTCTGAGCACGGAGGCGCAAATGCCCAAGGCTTTCATCAGCGGCTGCGCCGGCCTTGCGCTAAGCGACGAAGAACGCGCTTTCCTGCGACGTGAAGACCCTTGGGGTTTGATTCTCTTTAAGCGCAACATCAGCGACCGCGAACAGGTGCGTGAACTGACGCGGTCGTTCCGGGAATGCGTCGACCGCGCCGACGCGCCTGTGCTGATTGATCAGGAGGGCGGCCGGGTCCAACGAATGGCGCCCCCGAATTGGCGTTCGTACCCCGCCGCGGCTGCGATCGAGGCGGGTCTTGATCCGTCCAGAGCCGAGGCGGCGGCGGGTCTGGTCGCGCGCCTCATCGCTCATGACCTGATCGAAGTCGGTATCACGATCGACTGTGCTCCTGTGCTCGATGTCGCGGGCGAGGGCATGCATGCGGCGATCGGCGCGCGGTCGTTCTCGTCTCGGCCCGAGCGTGTCGCGGCGATGGGCCGCGCGGTCGCCAATGGATTGCTTGCGGGCGGGATCGCGCCGGTCATCAAGCACATGCCCGGGCATGGGCGGGCGCGCGTCGACAGCCATCACGAATTGCCTGTCGTCGACGCTGCGCGCGCCGACCTCGCGCAGGATTTCGCGCCCTTTGTCGCGCTCAAAGACCTGCCGATGGCGATGAGCGCGCACCTGCTCTACACGGCGATTGACCCTCGTCGTCCGGCGACCGCATCGCCGATTGTGGTTAAGGAAATCATGCGCGGCGAAATCGCGTTCGACGGGCTCATCATGAGCGACGACCTGTCGATGAAGGCGCTTGCAGGCTCATTCGAGGAGCGCGCCGCCGCGGTGATCGAGGCCGGCCTCGACATCGTGCTGCACTGCAACGGCAATTTGGAGGAGGGCCGGGCCGTGGCTTCCGCGACGCCTGTTCTTGCCGGCGCATCGCTGAGTCGCGCGAAAGCAGCAGAGGCGACGATAAAAGCGCCGCAGCCTTTCGATGTCGAGCGCGGCGAGTGGGAGCTTGCCGCCATTTCGGCCGAACTTGGAATCGCTTGAGCGTCGATCCGACCTCGTTCTGAGGAACGCCGAAGGCGCGTCTCGAAGGACGATCCACCTGTTCGTGAAAGTCCGCGCAGCTGTGAGCGGCTTTGTGCGCTGGAGATCGCGGTCATTCGTTTATCGGCGCCCCGCGTGTTAGCGTGGGGCCAGTTCGAGGGCAGGACCATCGCGCTCCTGCCGCTGATCGAACGCGAGGGCCCGCAATGCTTCAGAAGGCGGAATCGGCCTGTTTCGCGATCGCCGACATATCCGGCTACACGCACTTCATGTCCGACGTGGAACTCGACCACGCCCAAGACATCATCGCCGACATCATGGATACTTTGGTCAGGGCCCTGCGTCCGCCATTCCGCCTCGCCAAATTCGAAGGCGACGCGGCCTTCGTCTACGCGCTCGCCGACAAGATCGATGGATCGCTCATGCAGGATTCGATCGAACAGGCCTATTTTGCGTTCCGCAAGCGGCTCCGCAGCATCAAGCAGGCCAGCAGCTGCGAATGCCAAGCCTGCGGCCGGATGCAGAGCCTCGACGTCAAGTTCGTGGTTCATCACGGCGAGTTCATCCGGCAAAAGATGTCCGGCCGCGAGGAGCTCGCCGGCCGCGACGTGATCTTGGTTCACCGCCTGCTCAAGAACGACGTCGGCAAGACGTTTGGCCCGCGCGCCTATGCGCTCTATTCCGACGCTTGCGTGCGAGCGATGGGGATCGACCCCGCGGCGCAGGGTCTCGTCGAGCACGTCGAGGCGATCGAGCACATCGGCGAAACGAAGTGCTGGGTGAGCGACCTCGAAGCGGCGTGGACGCGGGAAACCGAGGCGGCGTGCAGCCTCGTTCAACGCGCCGACGCTTTTATGATCATGGAGAGGGATTTCGCCGCGCCGAGACCAGTAGTGTGGGACCTTGTCACCTCGCCTCAGCATCACGTCCGCTGGCAACGAGCCGACGGCTTCGTCGAGAACAATGCGCAGGGGCGTCGTGGCGCCGGCACGCAGAACCATTGCCTGCACGGCAAGGACGCGGTCATCGAAGACATCGTTGACTGGCGCCCGTTCGACTATGTGACGCTCACGGCGCTGCTGCCAATTCCGGGCGCTGCGAAACTCCTGTTCTCCTACACGTTCGAGGACCGCGACGATGGCGGGACCCACTTCGAATTCCGCGCCGCAAAACCGAAGCCGAAGGACCTGCCATTCTACGAGCGCGTCAAGCCAGCGGTCCTCGAGAACCTTACCGCTGGATTCGATATTCTGCGGACGATGGCAGCGGAACGCGGGGCAGCTTCGACCGTTGAGGACGAGCCGCCTCTGCCCGTCTCGCGCGAACGCTTCGCGACGCAGCCGCTCCGCGTGCTCTAGCGAGCTCGATTTGACCTTATCGCTACGCTCTCGGGAGGCCGTGGGTCACGCGGCGTCGTCGCTCACCCGATTGCGGCCCATCGACTTCGACAGATAAAGCGCCCGGTCCGCGCGACGATAAAGCTCAGCGCCGCTCCAGCTCTCCCGCCACTCGGCGAGACCAACCGAGACGGTGATCGAGACCGAGCTGGCCGTGCTGTTCGCGACGAAGTTCCGGCTCTCTGTGGTCCGGCGCGCGCGTTCCGCGATCTTAGCCGCTTCCGCCGAGCCGACGCCCGGCATCACAACGACGAATTCCTCTCCCCCCAGGCGGCAGATGAAGTCGACGCTCCGAACGGTCTCTTGCAACTGAGCGGCGAAACCCTTGAGCACGAGATCGCCGACGTCGTGCCCATAGGTGTCGTTCACCCGTTTAAAACGGTCGATGTCGAGAACCATCATCGTCAACGTGCCGCCTCTCTCACGCGCGGTTTCGATCATGGCTGGCAGGCGGCGCTCGAGCGAGCGGCGATTGTTGAGTCCGGTCAGCGGGTCGTAGAGCGCCATCTCTATCGATTGCTGAACGGACTGGCGCAGCCGATCGGCGTAACGTTTCTGGCGAACGTTCGTCCGCACCCGGGCCAGGAGTTCGTTTCGATCGATCGGACGGGTTAGGTAGTCGTTGACGCCGAGCTCCAATCCGCGAAGAATCTTCGCGCGATCGTCCGGACCGGCAATGAGAAGGATCGGCAGATTGCGCATGCGCTCCTGCGAGCGGACCTGGCTCATAAGCCTCAAGCCATCGAACGCGCCAAAACCGAGACTGACGATCATGAGGTCGATTGACCCTTCGCGCGCCATCGCCGGCGCCTCGCCTGGATCGCTCACGAGGATCACGTCGTGATAAGGACTGAGCGCGCCTTGAACGCGCTCGCGCGAGGCTCTCTGTTCGTCCACGAGCAGGAGCCGCCCGCGCTCCGAGGCGTCGAGGTCCAGGACTGCGGACGGCTCGATCAGCCCCGCCACGACGCTATGGGCGGCGCGAATGCGCAATTCATCGATCGAAAACTTGAGCCGAGTGAGCGAGCGGACGCGGGCGATCAGCGCGAGCTCGTCGACCGGCTTGGTTAGGAAATCGTCAGCGCCGGAGTCGAGGCCGCGCACGCGATCGGCGGCCCGGTCGAGAGCGGTTAAGAGAACAATCGGCAGATGAGCGGTCGCCGGCAGGGTTCGCAGGCGTCGGCAAACCTCAAAACCGTCCATGCCCGGCATCTTCACATCGAGAAGAACGATGTCGCATCCGCCCTTCTCGCAGATGGCGATCGCATCGGGGCCGTTGGTCGCCGTCAGCACCTCGAAATATTCGAGGCCCAGTCTGGTCTCAAGCAGTTTGATGTTGGACCGAACGTCATCGACGACCAGCACGCGGGCCGTCATCCTTTATTCCCAGGCCCGAGGAAGTGGTCGATCGTCTCGAAGAATTTGGCGACCGAGATCGGCTTCGAGAGGTAGGCCTCGCAACCCCCCTTGAGGATTTTTTCCTCGTCGCCCTTCATCGCGAAAGCTGTGACCGCAATGACCGGTATCGCTTTAAGCTCTTCGTCATCCTTCAGCCATTGGGTGACTTCGAGGCCCGAAACCTCGGGCAGCTGAATGTCCATCAGGATAAGATCGGGCCGGTGCTTGCGCGCCAGATCGACCGCTTCCAGACCGTTGCGCGTCTGCACAATGCGGTGTCCGCGGGTCTCGACGAGGTCGTTGAACAGCTTCATGTTGAGTTCGTTGTCCTCAACAATAAGCACGGTTTTGGGCATCGTGCGTTCCATGGGGCGTGAATTCGGCCGGCGCCCCGGCTAAGATTAGGCGCAAGACATTGACGAAAGGCGAATCGGACTATGCGCGATTCCCTGAAATCGAGGCAACCGGCAAGCGTAGATTCCGCCCGAACCTTGGCGGTCAGTGCGCTCGCCTTCATCGCCGCCGATTCGGACCGGCTGAGCCGGTTCCTCGGCCTGACCGGATTGGGCCCCGATAACCTCAGAACTGCGGCGGCGGAACCGGCGTTCTTGGGCTCCGTGCTCGACTATCTGGCCGCCGACGAAGGCCTGCTCGTCGCGTTCGCGGCCGAGGCTGGGCTGAAGCCGGAGTTGGTTGTGCGGGCTCATGCCGTTCTCCGCGGCCCAAATGAGGGCGAATTCTGATGGAGTCGCCGCGGCTTCGCCTTTGCCGCGACTGTCTGAGGAAGGACTCCAACGATTCGGCCCGCTGCGTCCATTGCGGCTCGCCTCGCACGATCAGCCTCGAAGCGGCGGCCGGCCTCAACATCGCCCATGTCGACTGCGACGCCTTCTATGCGGCGGTCGAAAAACGCGACGACCCGAGCCTTAACGACAAGCCGTTGATCGTCGGCGGCTCGGGGGCGCGCGGGGTCGTCGCCACCTGCTGCTACATCGCCCGGACGTTTGGCGTTCGCTCGGCGATGCCGATGTCGCGGGCCCGGGCCCTGTGTCCGAATGCTGTGGTCCTCCCCCCGGACATGGCCAAATATTCGAGGGTCGGGCGCGAAATTCGGACGCGGATGATGGAGCTAACGCCGCTGGTCGAACCGCTGTCGATCGACGAGGCCTTTCTCGACCTTACCGGTTGCGAGCCGTCCAACGGAGCGGGCACCGCGGAAACGCTGGTCCGCTTCGCTCGCCGCATCGAGGTCGAGATTGGCGTCACAGTTTCGGTCGGGGTGAGTTACTGCAAGTTTCTGGCGAAGCTCGCCTCCGACGTCAACAAGCCGCGAGGTTTCGCCGCTCTTTCTCGGGCGGAAGCAAAGGCTTGGCTTAGCTCCCAAAGCGTCGCGCGTTTGTGGGGCGTGGGCAGGGTAGGGCGGGAGCGCTTGGAGCGCTCAGGCTTTCGCCTGATCGGCGATTTGCAGCGGATCGACGAGCGGGAGGCGGTCTTGCGCCTCGGCGAGGACGGCCTGCGCCTGTGGCGTCTCGCGAATGGCCGCGACGACCGTTCAGTCTCCGCCGAACGGGAAACGAAGAGCATTTCGAGCGAGACGACGTTCGAACGCGACATCAGCGACAAGGCCGAGCTCGCGCGCATATTGCTTGCGCAGTGCGACCGCGTCGCCACCCGCTTGCGCCGGGAGGCTCTCGCGGCCTCAGCGGTCACGCTAAAGCTGCGCCTAGCCGACTTCTCTTTGCGAACGCGCAGCCGCAGTGGGATCAGACCCACGCAGCTTGCGCCGCGGCTGTTTGCGGCCGCGAGCCCCCTTCTGGACGCTGAGCCCAACGGCGTCGCCTACCGCCTGCTCGGGGTTGCCTCAACGGAGCTTGGGCCTGCCGAAGGCGCGGACCAGGATGACATGTTCGCGCGCGAGAGCGGCCGTGAGAAATTTCGAGAGGCGGCGATCGCCGCCTTGCGGGATCGGTTCGGCCCGACGGCCGTGCAGCGGGGCCCCACCTTCGGGCCGCGGCTGACGAAGTGAGCGCAAAAACAAGTAGGTGATCAAAATTCGACCCGATAGACCCGAATCTCACGCGACAGATTCTTCATCTCGTTGCTTTGGACAAACTCGAATTTAAGGTCGATTTGGCCTTGCAGCTGATCGCGTACGACGCCTGTTATGAAAATGCCTCCTGGGGGCGCGATGGTTTGGACGCGAGCGGCGATGTTGATCGCGTCGCCGACCATGGCGCCGGCGGGCGTGACAAGTAAGTCTCCGGAATTGATTCCGATCCGAAATTCCATTCTGCGCCCCGGCGCCAGACCCGCGTTGGCGCGCGCAATGTCCAATTGCCAAGCCATGGCCGATTTCACTGCGGAGCTTGTGCTGTTGAACAGCGCCACGACGCCGTCGCCGACAATCTGGAAAATGCGACCATCCATCTGTTCAATGCAGTCCCGGGCCATCTTCAGGGAGCGCTCAAGCTGGCGGGCTGTGCCGAGATCGTCCTGCTCGACCAAGCGGACATAGCCGAACACGTCGGCGGACAGAATCGCGTACATCCGACGCACATCGCGTCCACGAAATTGGGTGACCTCCTTATCACCGCTGTCGAAGAGCTCGACTCGAAGCGCGACGCCGTCTGCGATTTCGATGATGTCGCCGTTACGAAGGGGGCGGGGTTCGGCGACCGGCGCGCCATTCACGAAGGTTGGATTCGTTGAGCTGAGATGGGTGAGAATTAGCGTTCGCGCTTGCCAAGTCAGCTCCAAATGCAGCCGTGATATCGTGGGGTACCCAATATGAATGTCGCAGCTCGATCCGCGTCCGACGGTTGTTCTGTCGGGCCGCAACACATAGTGCGGCTGCTCGCTCCAAAGCTTGGGCTCGATGGGAACTAAGACGCCCCCCGGCGCCAGATGGTTGGATAAGCTTGTCAAATCGGCGACTTCGTTCGGGTGCGAATTGGCGCCCAGTCGGTTGGCGGTTTCCTCGCGGCTTGGTCACTATGCCACAAAGTGCGGAATCAGGAGACCGCCGTAATCTTCCTTCTCGAACTCTCGCCTTCGTGTTCCTAACAGTAAGTCACGGTTCGGTGGTAGAGCACAAACTGGCTGACGTATTCCGGCGAATGGAGAAATACCACAACCGCATTGGAGGCATCTATGAACCAAGTACAGGTCGAGCAGAAAACCTATGAGATGCCGCCGCAGGAAGGATTTACCGTTGCATTCTTTCTTACTGTCGCCGACGTGGAACGGTCGGTTCGATTTTATGAAACCGTCTTCGGCGGTCGCATTGTGAGCAAAGGCGATAGCAACGGCTTGCCTGGGTACATCCAGATCGCGAATACCTGGCTCATCGTCAACGTCGGGGGCGGACCGACCCCCGAGAAGCCGTCGGTGACGCTCGGCGTCCCCGAGCCGGATAAGATCAGCAGCTTTATGCATATCCGGGTTGCAGATATTCAGGCGTGCTACGAGCTTTGGAAAAGCCGAGGGGCCGCGTTTATTACAGATCCGAAGGACAAGTACGGCGAGACGCTATGCTATATCCGCGATCCGGACGGCTATATTATCGAAGTTGCGCAAAACAAGCCGGGCTTCGCTTATGGCTAAAGGGCGCGACACGCACCCATATGAAGCCCGTCCTACGCCTATTTGCAGGCCGAAGTCGGTAGAATGTCGAGCTTGCGCAAGCGCGCGTGTAGCGCAAATGCGCCGTAGTCGAGCTTGAGGCTGCCCGAGACGCCGTTCTCGTAAAGGTCGAACGAAAGCGTATATTCAGGCGGAGCGTCGGTGGCGGCTTCGTTGAAGTAGGCGATCACGACCGGCCAGCGGCGCACTCCGCTCAGCGCCGAAGCGGTCTCCGTGTCTTCGTCGGGCTTCGTCGCCTCCTTTCCGACTACCGACATGGTCGCGAAGATCTTCGAGCCTGTATCGGAGCCGTCATAGACTCGCGCCTGCATAGGGCCGCCGCCTTTCTTGGCGAACTCGATCAGACGCTCGATATGCTGGGTGGGGAACAGGACCTCATGTCCGAAGTCGAGTGTCTGCGCTTTCGGTTTGGTCAACACCACACGCATGTCGTCATCTTCGCCGCGGGTGGCCGTCCCGGAGACCGGGGGCGTGTCCTGCCCACCACGGGTGTCGATCTGAAAACGCATGGACTTGCCGGCGCCGTCTTCGAACGAATTGGCGTTCACTTGCATGGAGATTGGATCACCCTCGCTGCGCTCCATTTCCGTCATCTGGCGGAAATTGGACGTGTATCCCTCACAGGCCGAGCCGCGAAATTCATAAGCGATGAGTCCGGTGGCCGAAATCGGCGTCTGAGCAGACGACGGCCCAGGACTCGAGGAGTCGGCGAGCGAGATGTCATAGGCCGCGCGATGCGCGGCGAGCGGCAGAATGGGCGCCGCAGCAGCCAGCGTTGCGGCGGAAGCACAGAGGGCCGTGGCGACAAACAAGGCGAGGCGTGAGGCCATTCTCTCTCCGCGGGGACGACGAAAATTTTCAGAGCGCGCGCATTGTCCGCGCTTTCGCGACGCCGTCAATGCCCGTGACGGGGAAGCCTACGGTCCTGACGCTTCTAGCCTTCTTCTGGCGCGACAGGCGCCCAGGCTTGCTCGAGGGCGGTTTCCTCGAGCGGATCCTCGTCCGCCCTCAGAATCGATGCGTCATCCGGCTGCGGTACGTCGTAGCCGGCCGGCAGCTTGCCCTCGAACAGGCCGGCGCCCTTGAGCTCGTCAAGACCAGGCAGGTCGGCGACTGCGTTAAGCCCGAATTCCACCAGAAACTCGTTCGTCGTGCCGTAGGTGATGGGGCGCCCCGGCGCCTTTCTGCGCCCCCGCATGCGCACCCAGCGCGCTTCCATTAGAACGTCGAGCGCGCCCTTCGACACCGCCACTCCGCGGATTTGTTCGATATCGGCGCGAGTGACCGGTTGGTGGTAGGCGACGATTGCGAGCGTTTCGAGCGCCGCGCGTGACAGTTTCCGCTTCTCGTCGCGGTCGTGGGCCAGCGCCCAGGCAAGATCGTCCGCAGTGCGGAACATCCATCGGCGCGCGACCTGCACCAGATTGACGCCGCGTCCTTCATAGCGCCGGCGCAATTCGCCCATCACAGCCGCGACGTCGGCGCCGTCCGAAAGGCGCTGGGCGATGGCGGATTCCTCCAGAGGTTCCGCAGCGGCGAAGACCAGCGCCTCGGCGATTCGCACGTCCTCAGGCAAGACGCCCGGAGCTTCGAAAGGGAACAGTTGCGCGACATTGTGCGCGCCGGTCGAATGGGCCATCAGGCGCCTTTCTTGATTTGCGATTGACGAGACAGGACCCCATCCTCCTCGACGAGGGAGTCCGCGAAGACTGGGGAATTAAGCATTCCGTCCTCGGAGCAGAGGGCGCTGGCTCGATATTCAGCGGCGCGCGAGAGGATCATGCTGCGCGTTCTTCGCCCGGATGGATATCCTTCGAGCGAAGCCAGATGGGCGCGAAGGCTTTCTCCTGGCGCATTTCGATTTTGCCCTCGCGGGCGAGTTCAAGCGATGCTGCGAAGCTCGACGCGCGCGCGCTTCTGCGCATGTCGACGGCGGCGCACGCATCCAGCAAGAAACTGTCGAAAGCCGTCCAATCGGCATGGGCGCCAACCAGTCTAGTCAACGCCCGGCGCGCATCGGCCAATGACCAGACTTCGCGCGTCTTGAAGCGCACGCGGGCCAGCGCATGGCGCTGGCTCTGCCGCGCATAAGCCGCCAGCAGGTCATAAAGATTGGCTTGGTAGGTGATCCGTCCCGATGTGTCGACGGCGGCCTCCGGTTCTCCTCTGGCGAAGAAATCGCGCCCGAGGCGAGGCCGGCTCATCAGATATTCGCCGGCCTTGCGGATCGCAGCCAGCGCGCGCAGGCGCTGAGCAAGCCCCTCTGCAAGTGCGGGTGCGTCCACTTCCGCAGGCTCCGATGGAGCGGGAAGGAGCAGGCGAGACTTGAGGAACGCGAGCCACGCCGCCATGACCAGATAGTCGGCGGCAAGCTCGAGGCGCAATTTGCGGGCGGCCTCAATGAAACGCAAATATTGTTCGGCTAGCGCCAGGATGGAGATGCGCGCCAAGTCGACCCGCTGCCGCCGAGCAAGCTCGAGCAACAGATCAAGTGGGCCCTCGAAGCCATCAAGGTCGACCGTGAATGCCGGCTCGTCCGTCGCCTGAACGAGGCCGAAATCGCCATCAAACCCATCCGTCGCCAACGAATCACCTCCTTCGCGCATCGTGAGGCGCCGGCCAGGGTCAGGCAAGGGCGCCAGGGACCCGCTCAACAGGCCCCGCCGCCCCGAGTGGGGTCAGAATATATAGTTTGTCATCAATGGTATATACGCGCTCAGAGCTACGTAACCGAGCCTTTGACTTACGTAACGTCACGATTAACTAAATTTATTTAGGTAAATACGGTGAGATTGAATTGAATGATCAGATTATAATTGTATATCTGCTCGTCAAGAGTATCCTTGGATTTGTCCGTCAGCGCAGTGTTGACGGCAACGCCTGGCGGCCCTGGTCCGCCGCAACCCCGGGAGCCGTCGGGCTGGCCGGCCGAAACGCGATCTGGAGCGCTCCAAGAACGCATTCGGCCGGCCTCCCTGCTCTCGTTCCATCGCGGCGCAGTCAGTATCGGCGCAACAGGCTCACCATTTTCCCTTGAACGCGGACCCGATCCGGCCCGAAAATTCGGGTCTCGTAAGCCGGATTGGCGGCCTCAAGAGCGATCGAAGCGCCTCGTTTGCGCAAGCGCTTGAGCGTGGCTTCCTCCTCGTCGACCAACGCGACGACGATATCGCCGGTTTCAGCCGTGTCCTGCTTGCGGATGATAACTGTGTCGTTCTCGAAAATGCCTGCCTCGATCATCGAATCGCCGCGCACCTCGAGCGCGAAATGCTCGCCGCCGCCGAGGAATTCTGGCGGCATGGCGAAGGTTTGGAGACGCGTCTGAATGGCCGCGATGGGGGTGCCCGCTGCGATGCGGCCCATCAGTGGGACCATGACCGCGGGATGGTCGTCGGCGTCACGAGTGGCCGTAAGCGGCCGCACCCGGCCCAGATTGCCTGGGATGACGCTCGGCGAGAACTTCTGCAACCTAGGAGCTGCAACCGTCGCCGATTCCGGCAGCCGCAAGACTTCGATGGCCCGGGCGCGATTGGCCAGGCGGCGAATGAAGCCGCGCTCCTCAAGCGCCATAATGAGCCGATGAATTCCCGATTTCGAGCGCAGATCCAGCGCTTCCTTCATTTCATCGAACGAGGGGGGCACGCCCGCGTCCTGCAGGCGCTCATGGATGAAACGCAACAATTCGCTCTGCTTTTTGGTCAGCATATCAATCTCCAAACACCCGCCCCATTCGCCGGCGAAGTACAGTCGGGCGAATCACGATTTGGCCAAAACAAATCGCGAACAAAGCCTAATCGTTCACGCCTTGTTCGGCAAGCTCAAAGTGATGACGTCGGCAAAAAGCGAAGGCAGGGGCAGATCGCTAAGTTGCATTTTCCGGGCGTCGGTGGACGGAGGCGGGGACGACAACGAGAGCAGGCTTCTGTCGCAAGAGTCCGCTAACAGGGCGTCCGTCCCGGCGCAAAGTCTTTGAGAGATCGGCTTCCCGTGTCGGGCGGATCGGGGTGCTGTGATCGGGATCACAGCCGGATTGAAGACCTGAGCCTATTCGTGCTTACTTGGGGGATTGCTGGAAACGGGGGCCCCGTCCTGTTCGCCGGGCAGAAGCCATACCCGACTTGGCCGCGGGCCGTGACGCTGGCGGACGATTCTCCTTGCGATCCACCTGCGAAGGAGCCGGTCGCTCTAGCGCCGCCCAATGTTGCGCCCGGCGCGCGCCGGCGACCCGTTATTCCGATCGTTCTCGGGCTGGTCGGTTTTGGCGTCGTCGCCTTGGGCCTGGTCGGATTTCTTGTCTCGATCGCGTCGCGTCCCGCCCCTTCGCCATCGAAAACTGCAGCCGCCGCCTTGCCGGCGCTCGAAGCTGCGCCTCCTTTGGCGGTCGCGACTTCGAATTCCGGCGGGAAAGGCGGTCGACGCCGAGGAGAGCCTCGCAAGGCTTGAACCACCCCCGCCGATCCAGATTGGCGTTCCTCAAGAGGACCGTCTTGAGATCGTGCCGCCGCCCAATTCAAACCCGCTCGTCGAGGCGCCGCCATCTTCCATAACGCCCCCGCCGACCGTTTTCGTGCCGGTTCCGCCGCCTCGGCCCCTCGAATTGGCGCCGCCAGGCGGTCCTGCGATCAACGTCGACCAAGCGACCGCGGTCTACGATATCTCGGCGCACACCGTGTATCTGCCGGACGGGATGCGTCTCGAAGCCCATTCCGGCCTTGGCGACAGAATCGACGACCCCCGTTTCGTCGACGAGCGCGATCACGGCGCAACGCCCCCAGGCGTCTATCAACTCACCTTACGCGAATCGCTCTTTCATGGGGTGCAGGCCCTGCGCCTGAACCCGGTCAGCGGTGGGTTCACTTTCAATCGCGTTGGGCTGCTCGCGCACCCTTACATGCTGGGCCCGAACGGCGATTCCAACGGCTGCGTGTCCTTCAAGACCTACGACGTCTTTCTGCGGGCCTTTCAAAGCGGCGAGGTCAAACGCCTCGCGGTCGTGGCGCGCTGGACCGGCGGTCCTCGCCAGTCTGGGTTGTTTGCAAGCCTGGGCCAGGCTCGGTGATCGGGTTCGAGACTTGCTGGGGCGCTGCGACTAAGATTCCGGGCTGCGCTGCGTGGCTGTCAGGACAGCGATTCCTATCGCCGCGAGGAGCAATATCGCAAAAGCGATGCGTAAGCTCGAGAGCGTCGCAATCGCGCCGAAGAGCGGCGGCCCGACAAGAAGCGACGCATAGGCCATTGTCGCCGATGTCGCGACGCCGAGCGAAGGCGAGCTCGCCGCCGCGGCGCTCGCGCTGAAGGCCGCCGGCACCATGTTCGCCACGCCGAGGCCGACGAGCGCAAAGCCAACAACGGCGGAAGGTACCGAGACCAGTCCCGTCGCAAGCGTGATGCCCAGGAACAATATCGCCGCGCCATAGACAATGGTGCGCGTCCGGCCGATGGCCCGCACGATACTGTCGCCGAGGAGGCGACCTGCGATCATCATAAGAGCGTAACCGGAGAATGCGATCGCCGCAGCGCCACTCGGCGCCCCAACCTCCGAACTCATGTAGAGCGCGCTCCAGTCGGTGACCGACCCCTCAACCAAGACGGCTAGGAAGGCAATCAGGCTTAGAGCCAACAGCTTGCGTTCCGGCAGCGCAAAGACGCGTGTCGCTGCGCGCGTGTCGCCGACGCCAATCTTGAGGCTCGCCGCGACCACGATCGCGAGGGCGAGGCCCGCTTCAATTCCAAGTTGAAGCGCGGGGCTCGCGCCGCGGGCGATGAGGAAGCCGCCGAAGGCCGACCCGATCAGTCCTCCCGCGCTCCAGGCGGCGTGGAAGGAGGACATGATGGCCCTTCCCCAGCGCGTCTCAATGACGCTCGCGTGCGCGTTCATCGGTACGTCCATGAGGATGTTCGCAAAGCCGAATAGGAACGCGCACCCGACGAGAAAGCCAATCCCCTGCGATAGCAGATGGGTCTGGGGGAGGGCAGCGAGCAGGAGCGCGGTCAGCGGTCCGGAGATTCTCAACGCCCGTCCGGTGCCTCCTATCTTTGACGGCAGCACGCCCGCGACCGGCATTGCGGCCAAGCCGCCAATCCCCGCGGCCAGCAGGACCATTGAGAGGCGCGCGTCGGAGAGACCGAAGAGCGCCTTTATCTCAGGGATCGCGACCGCCCACGCGCCGATGCCGAGGCCGTTAGCGAAGAAGATCGCAGTGACCCCCGCGCGAGCGCGCACAAGACCCGTCCCCCGAGCGGGGTGAATCGTTGAGGAAAGACTCACGCGACGGAGCTAAGGCAATCTTGGCGGCAAATGTCGCCACCTCGAGCGGGCTCGCCTGCGGATCGTATCGGGAGACCGCGGTCTTGGCGTCACGCTTGGACCGCCGAAAAGATCGTAGGTCTGCCCCAGAAATTCGCTTGACGGCATTCCGCCGCCGCTGTTGGCGGCGCCGGCGGGCGGGTTGGCGGCGATCTGGTCTTGAAGAGCCTTGAGATCGGCGGCGGCCGCATCCGCCGCCGCGGTAGCCTGAGGAGAAGGCGGGATGGATACGGGCAGCTGGTCAACAACGGAACCTTGCGTCGGCGACCGCGATGCTTCGTTTTGCTGGGCCGCTGGCGAAGTCGGCTGCGCAGCGGCATTCTGACGAGCATCCTGTGTCGCTGGATGACTGGCGGATTGCGCCGGCGGAGCCGAAGTCGTGGTCGGTCTGGCCGCCTCGGCATGGGTGGTCGGCGGCGGCGCGTCCGTCAGAGTCTGGACCGAGGTCGGATGCGCGTCGGCTTGGCTTATCTCACCGGAAGACGGCTTCGAACCTGAAATTGGCGGGGCCTTATAGGGTTCGATCTGCACCGTCGCCGTCATCCCTGCGACAAGCTTGATGTCGTCGGGAACCTCGTCGATGTGAATGCGGACCGGCACCCGCTGGGCGAGGCGCACGAAGGTGAAGATCGGATTGACCGAGGCGAGCCCCGAAGCGTCCGGCGCCGCGTTCGGCACGTCGATGCCGCTCGCGAGCCCCTGAACCCTGCCGCGCAGCAAGGGGGCGTACCCCATCAGCTTGACCGTCGCCGCATCGCCTTCATGGATCCGGCTCAGCGCCGTCTCCTCGAAATAGGCGTCGACCCAGTACGAATCGGAGTTGACGACTGAAAGCTGCAGGCTTCCCACGTCGGCATAATTCCCAAGCTGGGCGGAAAGATTGGTGACATAGCCGTTGACCGGGGAGTGGACGCGCGTGCGCTTGAAATTGATGCGCGCCTGCTCGAGGTTCGCGAGCGCCGTTTGATAATTGGCCTCGGCGGTGGTGGCCTGGCTGATGTAAGTCTGCCGCTCCTCCATGGTGACCGCGATGTCATTGAGCTTCTCGCGCCGGATCATTTCGGCGCGCGCGTTGTCGGCGACCGCCTGCGCTTGTTCAGCTGCGGCCTGCGCCTGCCGAACGGCGATCGAATAATTCCTCGGGTCGATAAGCATCAAAAGGTCGCCCTTGTGGACGAACTGGTTGTCGGCGATCGGCAAATTGACGATTTCGCCCGCCACTTGCGGCGCGACCTTCACGACATAGGCGCGCACCGCGCCGTCGCGCGTCCATGGCGCACCCATGTAATATTGCCAGGCCGCCCAGCCGAGCAGCGCTGCAAGAGCAACAGCAAAGCCGGTCAACAGAACAGGAAAGACATGCACCGACGACAGGACCGACCGGCGCTGGATCGCGGGCGCGGTTCCGATTACATCGGCTTTCAACTCAACGCGGGACATCAGCGACCCCAGCGCGCCATGACAAGGACGATCGACGACACAATCATAACATAGAGCGCCAGCTCAAACAGCGCCGGGTGCCAGACCCGCTCGGTCAGACCGATGCGGTCGCCTGCTCGCCTCAGCAGAAGATAGATGAGCCAAGCGACGCCGAGGATCACCGCGATTGGCGCCACGTAAAGCCCGAACAGGTTGATTTCGTGAAATCTCATTGGAGCTGTCGGTCGAAATAAGACTCGAATTCGGAGAGCTGCCCCGAAATTGCGAGGATGCCTGCTCTAAGGCTCAAAAGGATCCGCGAGCTCGCACGGGGCAGGGCGGCGACCTGGCGATCGATGTCGCCAAGGCGGGCGATCGCTTCGCTGCTCCTTCCCCCGGCGAGCGCCGCGAGGGCGGCGTCGACCATCCCGGTCGAGACAAAGCGCGGCGCGATGTGACGAAGGCGCACGATCTCCTTGCCGACAGCGACCATCGCGGCCAATTCAGCGCGCTCCTGCGCCCCGGCCTTGTCGGGCATCGCCAACAAGCGCGCGAAGCCCTTCTGCTCCCAGTCACCGGCTCTTCCAGGCGACGCGCGTCTAACGAGACGCCGGAAATCCATAAGCGTCAACGAGAGAAGCCGTTGGGTGCGGATTGCCGGCGAGACCGGAGGAATGATGAGCATGGCGACCGCGCCCGCCGCGATCCCGGCGAGGATCGAGATCGCGCCATTCCAGAACTGCGAGCCGTCAACGTTCATGCCGTTTGTGACATTAAGCATCGGAACAAAATTAAAGGTGGCCGCAGTGAACAAAAACGAATGGCGCCAGGGCAGAGCAATCAGAAACCCGAATGGCACAAGCGCGAGTCCGAGCGCGAGGCACAGACTGGGGAAAGTGGTCGCCTGGGGAAGGATTCCGAAGGCAATCGCAGCTGCCACGGCAGCGCTGATCGTGGTTCCCCGGAGAAACGTCATCGATGCGGAATAGGCGAGATCCCCCTGTAGTGGCAAGAGAATGACAATCACGGCGCAGAATGTGATCGCCGCCACGCCGTTCGGCCAGGCGCTCATGATCCAAAACAGCGAGACCGCCCCGACCGCGAAAAGGACGCGCACTGCGTTGACGAACGCCGGCAGCCAGTCGGCGACGTGCAGATGCGCTCTTCCCTTGACGCGCATAGTGTCGCGGGGATCGATGACGCCTGTCAGGCCGTTAAGAGCGCGCGCCATGCCGAGCATTCCAACAGCGGCATTATCCGCGAGCAAACGCTGCATTGGCGTCTCAGCCTCAAGGCGTGTCAGCGGCCGCACCGCCGAGCAGCACGCGTCGCGCAACGCCGCTGGCTCATCAGTCGAACTCGTTGCCTCTGGCGAGAGCCGCGCGCGGGGGAGAAGGTCGCGAACGGCATTGGCCTCACGAGGGGTCGTCGAGTCCCCCCTTAACGCGATTGCAAACGTAACTTTGCGCCAGGCGGAGAGCGTCTCCATAAGGCCCGATACGGCTCGCTGCAGCACTGCCGAACGGTAGCGTAGGTCGGAAGCTTCGCCGATCGCCGCGTCGATCATCGGATCGAGCGCGATGACGCGCCGCAAGAGTTCGCGTCGAAGCGCGCGAAACTGGTCGAGGTTGACGCTTGCAGCGCCAAAAGCATTGCCGAACCCATCCATGATCGCGCTCGACAGCGCCGCGCATTCCGCCGCCAGCTTTCGCCGCGAGTGACCGAGATCAGTCAAGGCGAGCACGATTCCCGCGGAGACAATGCCGATGCAGATCTCGAGCGTACGGTCGACGGCGAAAATAAAGACAATGCCTTTCGTGCTGCCGACCGGACCAAGAACGTCGATTGCAATGATCGCCGCCGTATAACCGGCGAGCGCCGCGGCATAGGCGGCGAAATTGCGCAAGAGCGTCGCGACGAAGGAGGAGGCCGCGCACCAGAGCGCGAGTCCGACGAGAAATGCCGCTCGGTCCTGGCGAAAGAAGGCGGCAAGAACGACGATAGCGACCGCGCCGATCACCGTTCCGATCATGCGGAACATCGATTTGCGCAGCGACGCCCCCAAGACGGGTTGACAGACCAGGGCGGCCGTCGTCGCGGCCCAGGAGGGTTCGCTCAGCTCAAGCGCGAAGGCGACATAGAATGAAAGACAGACGGAGGCCCACAGCCTCAGGCCGAACAGGAGCGCGGGCGTCGCGCCGCGCAACCATTCCGCGCGCGAAGCGCCGCTGGACTTGCCGATCGTGGGACTGGCGGCGGTCATGATTCACAGGTCATATCACGGCAAGCAGCCCGCCATCGACATAGATGATCTGCCCGTTCACGTAATCCGAAGCGGGCGAAGCAAGGAACACCGCCGCGCCGATGAGGTCGTCCGGCTTTCCCCAACGTCCCGAAGGCGTGCGGCCTTTCACCCAGGCGTCGAATTTTGGATCGTCGAGCAGCGCCCGGTTCATTTCGGTCGCAATATAGCCGGGCCCGATCGCATTGGCCTGGATGTCATGCGTCGCCCATTCGGCAGCCATGGAGCGGGTCAGCATCTTCATGCCACCCTTGGCGGCGACATAGGGCGAGATCGTCGCGCGAGCGACCTCGCTCGCGAGCGAAGCGATATTGATGATCTTGCCGCCGCGCCCGCGCGCGATCATGCGTTTCGCCGCCTCGCGGCCAACCTGAAACGCGCCCGTGAGGTGGATGTCGACGACACGACGCCATTCGTCGGTTTTGAGATCCACCATTGGCTTGCGTAACTGAATGCCGGCGTTGTTGACGAGAATGTCGATCTCGACCCCCTCGGCGTCGAAATGCTCGAAGGCGGCAAGAACCGCCGCTTCATCGGCGACGTCGAAGGGACGCGTTCTGACCTTGTGCCCGGCTTCGGCAAAAAACTCCGCGGCCTTCGCCAGCTTGTTCTCGTCCCGGCCATTGAGAATGATTGGGGCGCCAGCCGCCGCGAGGCCGCGCGCCATTGCAAGTCCGAGCCCCTCCGAGGACCCCGTGACAAGCGCGGTTTTGCCGGTAAGGTCGAATAATTTGGATAGGTTCATATAACGCTCTCTCGACGTCGCCTCATGCCGTCAATTCGACCCGCACGGGGGTATGGTCGGAAGCCTTATCTCGTCCGCGCATCTCCTTGTCGATCGTGACCGATTGCAGCTTGTCCGCCGCTTCGGGCGATAGAAGAAGATGGTCGATTCGGATGCCGTTGTTCTTCTGCCAGGCGCCCGCCTGGTAATCCCAGAAAGTGTAGAGACCGGGAGCGTCTGTGGTCGCGCGAAGCGCGTCAGTCAAGCCAAGCGCAAGCAATTCGCGGAACTTCGAGCGTGTTTGTGGCAGGAACAGAGCGTCGTTGACCCAATCCTCAGCGCGCGTGGCGTCGCGCGCGTCGGGAATTACGTTGAAGTCGCCGGCCAGAACCAGCGGCTCCTCGTATTCAAGGAGCCGGCGGGTATGGATGATCAGCCGCTCCAGGAAGGCGAGCTTATAAGGGTATTTCTCGGTGCCCACGGGATTGCCGTTTGGCAGATAGACGCAAGCGACGCGCACCACGCCGTCTCCGGCCGGGACGACTGCCTCGATATAGCGGGACTGCAAGTCGTTCTCGTCGCCCGGCAACCCCCGCGCGACCTCGAACGGTTGCTTAGAGAGGACGGCGACGCCGTTGAACGTCTTCTGCCCATGGGTCTCGATGTTGTAGCCCAGTTCCTCGATCTCCATGCGCGGGAACTGATCATCCAGGCACTTGATCTCCTGCAGGCAAAGGACGCCCGGCTGAACCTCCTTCAGGTAGGCGAGGAGGTGCGGCAACCGTTGTCGGACGGAGTTGACATTCCAGGTGGCGATGCGCAAGCGCGGGAACTCCTTGGCTGGCGGCTCAAGGCTAGGGCGCCGCGTCAGCCCCGGAAAGAGGCGCCCGAAGGATTTTAGATGTCCGTGCGAAACTTGTTGTCCCTTAGGCGCAAGTCGACTTCGGCCTCGCCGCCAGCCGTAAGCGGGACGCTGGCGATTCCCTCTCCCGAGTTCGATGAACAGGCCTATCTTAAGGCGAATCCGGATGTCGCGGCCGCGGTTGAGGCGACGCCGGGCATGAGCGGGTGGCGCCACTTCGTCGATCAGGGCTGGCTCGAAAATCGCGTCGGCGTCTCGTCATCAATTCGTGAGGATGTACAGCGGCGCAAGAATTATGAAGTCGATCACATCCTTCCCCCCGCTTTCTTGAGAAAGAGGGTTCATGGCGCCGAGGATCCGGAAAGCTTCGAACAAGCCGGACGTGCCCTGGCGCTGAACGTGTTCGAGCGCTTGCGCCACATCGAAGGGGCCGGCGGCAGTTTTCGCGTGCTCGATCATGGCGCCGGCTGTGGACGAGTCATGAGGCCCTTGCAGGAGCTTTGTCGGCAGTCTCCGCCGCGAGATAGGATCGAGTGGCACGGCTGCGATATCGATGGGCAGGCGATCGAGTGGTCCAGAACCTATCTCGGCTCGCGCGCCAGCTTCGTCGTCAATGGATTCATGCCGCCGTCGCCCTTCAGCGGCGGCTTTTTCGATTTCGTCTATTCGATTTCGATCTTCACCCATCTCCCCGAGGCGATGCAGTTCGCCTGGCTTGGCGAGATCAATCGGATTCTGAAGGTCGGGGGCATCGCCTTCATCTCCACCCATTCCTTCGGACCGGCTCGCAACCGGAAAGAGGAAAAACTGATCGCTCGGGGTTTTCACCATTGGGGAGGAAAAGGCGCCGAGGGCCTGCCGGATTTTTACCAGACTTCGTGCCACACCCGAGAGTATATCGAGCGGGAGTGGCCGAAGTATATTTCTGTCCAGTCATTCGTCGAAAAAGGCGTCAACAACGACCAGAACTTGGTAATGTGTCGGCGGCTGACTTGATCAGCCGCAAGCCTCGCTTTGGGTTCGCGCAGACGAAACTATCCCGGATCCCTGGCCCGCGCTAATCCTCAATCGCCTGATAGGCGAGCGCCCGCAGGTCGAACTCCGGAAGATCGAAGCTCATCATCGACTGGGTCATGAAGAGGCCCACCAGCTCTTCCTTCGGATCGACCCAGAAATGGGTCTTGGCCGCGCCCGACCAGCCGAACTCGCCCACTGAGCCCGGCGCGCCAGACTGCGCTACATCCGTGAGCACTCGCGAGCCGAGGCCGAACCCGTAGCCGGGCAGGGGCAGGCCGCCGATCTCGAGGGGGAGCAGCGACTCCGGCACATAGTTCGAGTGCATGAGCTCCAGCGTCTTACGTCCGATAATGCGTTCACCGTCGAGTTCGCCTCCGTTGGCCAGCATCTGCGCGAAGCGGAAATAGTCGCCGATGGTGCTGAACAGGCCGTGGCCGCCGCGCATGAACACGTCCGGCGAGTTGACGGGGTAAGTTTTCGATACGTCGATGCGGTCGTTGACGCCGCCCAACCACGCCACGTACTCGCTGCCCGTGGTCACGCCGGCGTCGAAAATGTCGGGACGGCCGTACATCGCGGCCAGACGGTTCCGCTTTTCGGGCGGAACACCGAAGGCCGTATCGGCCATGCCAAGCGGTTCGAACAGCCGTTCGCGCAAGAAAGCGCCGAGCGGCCGGCCGGAGATCACTTCGATGAGCCGGCCGACGACGTCGATGCCGACGCTATATCGCCATTTCGATCCGGGCTGGAAAGCCAAGGGAAACCGCGCCAGATCGTCAATTGCGGCTTCCAGCGAATGGTGCGCGCCCAATAGCTTGGCCTCTGTGTACATCTTGCCGACGCCGGTCTCCTCGACGAAATGGTAGGAAAGGCCGCTCATGTGCGTCATCAAGTCGCGGATCAGGATCGGGCGAATCGGAGCAACCAGACGTCCGTCGGCCTCGAGAACCTTCACGGCCCCGAAAGCCGGGATATATTTCGCGAGCGGTTCGATCAGCCTGAACCGTCCTTCCTCGAGGAGCGTCATCAGCGCCGTGCAGATGATCGGCTTCGTCTGGGAGTACAGGCGGAAAATCGTATCCGCGGTCATTGGCGACCCCGCCTCCTTGTCGCGCCAGCCGAATTCGCCCGCGTGGACAACTCTGCCGCGCCGAGCGATGAGCGTGTTGATCCCAGCGAAGACGCCGTGATCGACATAGGCCTGCATGGCGGGGAGTATGCGCTCCAGGCGCCGAGCGTTCATTCCGACCGCTTCAGACGGTTCGACTGCGTAATTCATTCGCGCTTCCTCACGGCCTAATAGGACGGGCGGCATCATGCGGCAGAGAGGCGGCGCTCGCCACCCCGCCGATTTGCAGTTGCCGGGGCCTCTCCAAGAGGGTAGCTGCTTTTAGACGACGAAATGACGGGTCCGTAAACCTCTGATGAGGGCTTAATGGCCAACGCCAAGTTCACGATCGTTCTGATCAAGCCGTCGCACTATGACGACGACGGCTATGTCATCCAGTGGCGCCGCTCAACCATTCCCTCGAACAGTTTGGCCAGCGTCTATGGCCTGCTTCGCGAATGTGCAGAGGAGCGCGTGCTCGGCGCCGACGTCGATATCGAGTTCGAGATCTACGACGAGTGCAACACCATTGTCGACATTGCCGCGATCTCGAAGCGGATCCTGTCCGACCGAGGCATGGTCGCGCTAGTCGGGGTTCAATCCAACCAGTTTCCGCGCGCCCTCGACATCGGCCGCCAGTTTCGCAAGCAGGGCGTGACGGTTGCGGTCGGCGGTTTCCACGTTTCGGGCTGCATAGCCATGCTGCCGGAATTGCCGCCGGACCTCAAAGAGGCCCAGGCGTTGGGGATGATCTTATACGCGGGGGAGGGAGAGGGTCGCCTTGCGGAGTTCTTGAAGGACATCGACTCAGGGGATCCGAAGCCTGTCTACAATTACCTGAACGACATGCCGGATATGGCCTCCGCGGCGATTCCAGTTCTGCCGCGTCCTGTCGTGACCAGGGTCGCGGGGCACTATACCAGCTTCGACGCCGGACGCGGCTGCCCGTTCCAGTGCAGCTTCTGCACGATCATCAATGTCCAGGGACGCAAGTCGCGCTATCGGACCCCGGATGACGTCGAGGCGATCGTGCGCGCCAACGCCGCGCAAGGCGTGACTCGCTTCTTCGTCACTGACGACAACTTCGCCCGCAACCGCAACTGGGAGCCGATCCTCGACCGCCTGATCGAACTGCGCGAGGGCGAAGGCTTCAAGATCAGGCTGCTGCTCCAGGTCGACACGCTCTGCCACAAGATCCCAGGCTTCATCGAGAAGGCGGCGCGCGCTGGATGCAACCTCGTGTTCATCGGGCTCGAGAACATCAATCCAGAGTCGCTGATGGGCGCCAAGAAGCGCCAGAACAAGATCTGGGAATATCGCGAGATGCTCCTCGCGTGGCGGAGCGCCAAGGTCATGACCTGGGCGGGTTACATCCTCGGCTTTCCGACCGACACGCCGGAATTGATCGCCCGCGACATCGAGACCATCAAGCGCGAGCTGCCGATCGACATCCTCGAATTCTTCTTCCTCACGCCCTTGCCGGGTTCGGAGGATCACAAGACCCTTCATCTCAAGGGCGCGTGGATGGAAGCGGACATGAACAACTACGACCTCGAGCATGTCTGCGCTCACCACGCCAACATGTCGGCGGATGCGTGGCGGGGCGTGTATCGCGACGCGTGGGCGCGATATTACTCGGACGCGCACGTCGAGACCGTAGTCCGCCGGGCGGTGGCGAGCGGGATCAATCCGCGCAAGATTGTCGACGCGATGACGGTCTTCTCGGGTTCCTCCCGGATCGAGCGCGTGCACCCGCTGCAATTCGGCTATGTGCGCCGAAAGGTCAGGACGCAGCGTCGGCATGGCCTCCGTGTCGTCAACCCGCTCGTGTACTATCCGTGGCGAGCGTGGGACTTCTTGTCAGTCGCCGGAAAATGGGCCGCGCTCGCCTTGCGTTACCGCGGGATTCTGCGCCGCGTGCTCGCGGACAAGGACGGCGCGCCTTACGTGGACGAGGCTCTCAAGCCCTCGACTGAGGTCGACCACGAGCACGATTTCGTCGCAGGCTACGCCGACAAGATCCCCGACACTCATGGCGCGCCGAAGCGGGAGCATGCCGCAGCGGCGGAGTGAAGGAGGCGCCCGCCGCCCCTTCGTTATGTTGGCCCGACGAGCCGACTGACGCCAGCGCGCCGCATCGTTCGACCGACCCCTTTGGGTTTTCTTGGCTCGGGGCCGTTTCGGGGCGAAAACCCCAGTTAACGGCTATTGGATTTCCTTGGATTTCCTTGGATTCTCTCGTCCGAAACCAGACTTATCAACGGGTTACACGAGATTTTCGCTCGAAGTTTTTTCCTCGCGCTTTTTTCCCTGACGATCTCTATGGGGAGACGCGAACCCCAATTTTTTAAAGGCGAAAGGGCAGACTTGTTCACGGGGCCAGCTTAGCTCACTTTCTGATTTTCTGCAATAGAATTCCGGCTTGTAGAGTATTCGCTGTTGGGCGCAGCAAGCGCGGACTTGGCGAGCGACCTGCGGCGGCAAAAGAAGTCGTCATGGCCGGACTCCCTGGCGATTCATTTGCCTTGGCAACCGTGGGAGGTGATGATCGCGGCCGGCGATCACCCACAAAGAGTCGCGGCAACTCACCGACGTGCATCGTGGTTCTGCTTTCCTCGTTGTGCTAGCCAACCAACCTGCGCATCACGCTTTGTCCCTCCGACCACAGGCGCCGCGTCAGCGCCTCGGCGCTCTCGTCGCGCGCGAGCGCCGCCGCTTCGCCGGCCCAGAGCGGGGAAAAGTCGCCGCTGCCCCGCTTTTCGGCCGCCGCCCGTAGCGGCGCCGCCGCCCCTGCCGCCAATGGAAATTGCGGTGCGTCCTCGGACATCGGTCCGACTTCAGCCACGAACCGATTGATCAGGCCCCGCGCGGGGCGCCCTGTGAACACGTTTGTCAACCGCGTTGCATCGTCGCGCGCGCTTGCGAGCGAGGCGCGATGCAATGGCGATATTGTCGCCTCCGGCGTGCGCAAATAGGCGGTGCCGATCTGAACCGCGTCGGCGCCGAGCGCAAAGGCCGCCGCGATTGCGCGCCCATCGCTGATTCCTCCGGCAGCAATGACCGGAAGGCGAACGGCGTCGCGCACTTGCGGCAAGAGAGAGATCAAACCCGGTTGGCCGTCGATATCGTCGGATAGGAACATGCCGCGATGCCCCCCAGCTTCGCGGCCTTGAGCAATGATGACGTCGGCTCCGCGCTGCTCGAGCCAACGCGCCTCGGCGACGGTGGTGGCGGACGAAAGGATGAGCGCGCCCGCCGCTTTGACGCGCGCAACCAGCGGGGCGGGCGGCAAGCCGAAATGAAAGCTGACTACCGCCGGCCGAGTTTCTTCAATGACCGCGCACAAGGGCTCTCCAAAAGGCGCGCGCGCCGACCCGGCTGAAGCTGTGGGCGGATCGAGCCCCGCCTCGGCGTAATAGGGCGCGAGCCGATTGCGCCATCGCGCCTCGATTTCGGGATCGGGCGCTGGTTCAGCGTGGCAAAAGAAGTTCACATTGAAAGGCGCATCCGTCGCTCGCCGGACGATTGCTATCTGTTCACGCAGGCGATCGGGGGTGAGCATGGCCGTCGGCAGCGAACCGAGGCCGCCGGCGCGGCAGACGGCAATCGCAAGCTCCGGCCCATGCGCGCCGGCCATCGGCGCCTGAATGAGAGGAATGCTCGAGAGGGGGAACGTCACGGAAATTGTTTCCTGCAGGGAAAGCCTACAGAAGACTTTAAGACGGCGGGAGCCAAAGATCACGCACGGATGAGGGATCGAGCTTCGGAGATTGCAAAGCCCTCTATCTCAGAGCATTTCAAATCCCCGCCCGGGGAAAGCGTTTAATTGTTGAGTAAGGGTGTTAACCCGGCGTTGTTCCCAAACGGAACATGCGCCATTGGCGGCAGTTGGGGTTCCATAGCGATTGTCTCGGCCAACGCGGGGTCAGTCTCTATGGAGAGGACGATGGCTCAGCCCATGAACGACAACAATCCACTAAGCGGCGTCACGGCGCTGGTTGTCGAAGACGACTTGCTGCTGGCGATGGACGTGGAGGCGACTCTCGTAGACGCCGGCGCGGTCGTCGTCGGTGTTTGCCACACCTTAGCCGAGGCGTTGGAGCGGGGTGACTCAGACGACTTCGCGGTGGCGGTTCTTGATTTCAGCCTTGGATCGGAGTCGGTCACGCCGTTCGCCCGCCGACTGGAGCGGCGGGATATTCCCTTCATTCTCCATACAGGGATGCCGCGTAGCGACCCAAGCTTAGCCGAGTGGAGAAATCATCTGATCGTAGAGAAGCCGTCGTCTCCTCATACGCTGGTCTCAGCGATAAGAAAGATACTAGCGCGCGAACCCCAGCGAAGGCAGGGCCGGCGCTAGCCGGTGCGGCGGACTTTGGGCTCAACCGTCGGCTCCGGCGGGTTACCCAGCTCCAGCAGTTCCACCAACTTAGCCCGAGCTCGACTGAGGCGGCTCTTGATGGTCCCAATGCCGACTTGGCAGACGACCGCGGCTTCCTCATAGGAGAGCCCGCTGGCGCCGATCAGCGTCAACACTTCGCGTTGTTCGGCGGGGAGCTTGGTCATGGCGTGCCGGAAGTCTTCGAGATCGAGATGACTTTCTTGGTCGCCAGGAATCGTCAGGCGGCGGGCATAGAGACCATCGCTGTCCTGAACCTCGCGAGCGCGTTTGCGATAGTTCGAATAGTAGATGTTGCGAAGTATGGTGAAAAGCCAGGCGCGGAGACTGGTGCCAGGCTGAAATTTCTCGGAGTTGGCCCAGGCGCGCAAAAGCGATTCCTGAACAAGATCGTCAGCGAGCGAGACAGACCCAGAGAGAGAAATCGCGAACGCGCGCAAATTCCTGATCTCGGCTAGCAGCTCGTCCTTGAAGCTAGCCGAGGGCATCGGGACCCTCTTGTGTTGGGGAAGCCTGATCACGCTCTAGCTGAGCGAGCAATTTCAGGAACTTGTCCGGCAACGGCGCCTGAATCAGGCTGGAATAGTGAGCCTCCAGCGCGCGTCCAATGGCTTTAACAGCCTTCGGATCCGCCTCTGCGCTGGCCGAAGCTTCAACCTTACTGGTGCGGGTCGTACTCATCTCAAATATCCCGCACTCAGGGTACAGTCTGGTGAAACGCCCCGTAGGCCGTTCGGTTCCATAGTCGAAAGATATTTTCATTGCGGTTCTTCAAGGTCGAATTGTGGCAGCGTGACGATCGGCGCGTGCGAGCACAAATCGTCGAAATGAGGGATGGAAGTAGGGTTATAACTCACGACTTCGCGGGCGCGCCCCGCGATCGGACGGGCTACGTTCATAGCGACAACGTAATGCCGTTAGACCAGTCAAACCTATGCCCCCCCACAAATCCCGCGCCTCAAACGCTTGGGCGCCGCATGTGTTCCAAGGCGCGCAACGGATTTGGCGCTTTAAGAAATTGCAGGATTGCGACTTGCCGCGACGTCTTAAGAATTGGGAACAAACAAAGAAGTTAAGCGTTTTTTCGGGTGTCTAAACTCTGCAGGAGAATGGTATGCCCAAGGACGCACATAATAAAGCAGCCGAGCAACACGAAACCGCCGCAAAAAGCCATCGCACGGCGGCCGAACATCACGGCAAGGGTGATCACTCGAAGGGTCGGGAGGAGTCCATGAAGGCTCAGGGACACTCCAAGACGGCTCGTGAGCACTCCGAGATGGCGCACGGCAAGAGCCAGGCCCAAAAGTAATTCGCAGAAATAAAGGAAGAGCCGGCGAGGTTGCGACCCCGCCGGCTCGAGTGGTTTATTCATTTATAGGGGCAACATGGCGGCGGACGCACCTCCGGTAAGAAGCTTTCCGGACCACGTCGATGAGGCGGTGCGCTCAGTCACCCAACTGCATTCCGAACACCGGGATAAAACCACCCCTCCCCAGCGTGTGGTGAACCGTATCGCGGCGGTCATGGGCCGACCACGTTTCACGGTGATTGCCGTCGTCGGAACAGCGATTTGGATCGCTGTCAACGAGATGGGGCCCAGATTAGGATATGAGTCGGTCGATCCTCCGCCCTTCCCCTGGCTGGCGCTGGCGGTGACCCTGTTTTCACTTTTACTCGTCATGCTCATCCTCGTCGCGCAACGGCATGAGGATGAGCTCAACGCGCACCGGGACACGCTGACGCTGGAGCTCGCGATCCTGACTGAACGCAAGATCGCCAAGGTTATCCAGCTCCTGGAGGAATTGCGCCGCGACAGCCCACACGTCCAGGATCGCGATGATCTACAGGCGGAGCAGATGGCGGAGCCTTCCGACACTGGGATTGTTTTCGACGCTGTGCGGGTGAGGGAGGGACGTTAAGGCCTGCCGGGTGGCGAAACTTCCGCGCCGCGGGAACAAATGCCGCACGGGAGTCGTTAAGATCCTGCAGGCGGGATGTACGCGCAGGCCGGCGCATGGGATGTTCATATGGAGATACGCTACGGCTTTCACGTTGCGCTCCAGCTCGCGCGGCCCACGGCGCTCATCACCATGATGGATGTTCACTCCGATGTCCGATGCGGCGTGACCACGGAATCGGAGCTGAAAGTCACCCCCGCGATTCCAGCCGAGCGGTTTGTTGATGAAAACGGAAACATCGTAAGGCGGTTGTCAGCGCCGGCCGGTGTGACCGCTCTTCGTCTTGAGGGCGTTTTTCGCAGCGATGGACGATTGGACGCGGTTGACGCTGCGGCGGACGCGGCGCCGGTGTCAGGTCTCCCGCCGGAAACGCTGCCTTTCCTGCGACCGAGTCGGTACTGCGAGACGGACCTCTTGTCGGATTTCGCCTGGGCGAACTTCGGCGCTGTCAGCGGTGGGTGGGCGAAGGTGCAGGCGATCTGCGACTTTGTTCATCAGCGCTTGAGATTTAGCTATCCCGAGGCCCGGCCGACGAGAACCGCAAACGAAGCATTAGCCGAAGGCGTCGGCGTGTGCCGCGACTTCACCCATCTCGCCGTTACGCTGTGCCGCTGTCTCAACATTCCGGCCCGCTATTGCAACGGCTATCTCGGCGATATCGGCGTGCCGCCGGATCCCGGCTCCGATGGACTTCAACGCCTGGTTCGAAGCCTTTCTCGGCGATCGATGGTTCACCTTCGACGCGCGCCACAACCGGCCGAGGATTGGCCGCATCTTGATCGCACGCGGCCGCGACGCCGCCGACATTCCGATGATCACGACCTTTGGATCTCATACGCTCACGCGCTTCACCGTGGTGACGGCGGAGATCAAGGAAACCGTATCGATCGCTGCTTGAGGGCTTAGTTTAAAAAAGAGGGAATCGACCATGATGACGATCTTGCTGATCATCCTGATTATCGTGCTGCTGGGCGGTGGAGGCGGTTATTACGCTCATGGGCGATACGGCGCCCCTGGACTGGGCGGTGTGCTCGGTTTGGTGATCATCATCCTGATCGTCTTGTGGCTTGTTGGCGCATTGACGACCGGGGTCGGTCCAAGACCGATCTGACGCAAACTGGTCTCGTTGCATCGCGGATGGCCTCAATCCGCGAAACAACATGAGCGGTGAACCAGGCTATTGGGCGCCGCTTACCCATCCGAATTGGGAACCTTCCTAGGATCTCCGAGGTTTTTAAGACACTCAGGCTCTTAGGAGAACGACCAATGCGTAAAGCTTTACTCGCGGCTGCGGCCACCATGGCTCTCGCAAGCGCCACCGCCACAGCGCAAAACACGACGAACGACAATCCCTCGAACGGGGCGGCGGCGACGGGCAAGATGGATTCGGCTGCGAAACCGAATTCGATGACGGCAAATCCAACCTTGAACGCTCCGGCGCCCACAGCCGCGCCTCAGACGGCGACGCAAGCCGTGCCCGATCAAGGACCGAGCTTCATCCAGGTGCAGAGCGAGGACATGTTGAGTTCGAACGTTGTCGGCCTCGACATCTACAACCCTCAGAATAACGACATAGGCAAGATTCAGGACATCGCCTTTGACCCGTCGAAGAAGATTACCGCCTATATCCTGTCGGTCGGCGGCTTCCTCGGCATGGGCACGCATTATGTCGCGGTCAATCCAGATTCCGTCATGGTCTCCTACGACGGCCAGAAAAAGGAATGGAAGGCGACGATGAACGCCACGAAGGAGCAGCTCAAATCGGCTCCCGAATTCAAATACGGCGGCCAGTGGACGGCCAGCAGAAGCTAAGCGGCGACGTTATAGGAACGGAGCGTGATTGCTCCGTTCCGCTTTCTCAAACAAGAGACACGCGATCATGGCTGACAAAGCAGCGGACATCGACCACGTCTGGAAGCTGATCGACGACATTCCTATTGCGATGGTCGTGACGCACGAAGGCCAGGGTCAAAATATGCGCGGCCGGCCAATGGCTGTACGTCCTGCCCGAGAGGAAGGCGCAATTTACTTTCTCACCGACGTCGACACTCCTAAGGCCGAGGAAATTCGGCGGAATCAGTCGGTTTGTCTCGCCTTATTAGACAATAAGAGCCAAAAATACGTCTCGATTTCCGGCCATGCGGAAATGATCGACGACAGAGAGCGAGTGAAGAAGTACTGGTCGGTTTATGACAAAGCTTTCTGGCCGGATCAGAACGATCCGCGCATCAGGGTTCTTCGCGTCACGCCGGAGAGCGCCGAGTTTTGGGAAGGCGCGGGAAAGGTGATTACCGCCGTGAAACTGGTCGCCGCGATCGCCTCGGGCGAGCGGATGAATCTCGGTGAGAACGAAAAGGTCGGTTTCGCTCAGGGCGGCAGGCTCGCCGACTGAAGCTCGAAGTTTGCTGCGAGCGGGCGTCGCTGCGAATCGAATCCCGCGGTCAGCTGATACAGCCCCTTTTGTATTCGCCACCGTCTCGCCGCGTCGTCAAACGTAGCGAGCAGGCGTCGATCAACCGTTATTGTCATCTGCCTCTCTTCACCAGGCCTGAGGCTTATCTTCTGCCACCCGACGAGGCGCATGAGAAGGTTCGCGCCTTCCGGCCCGGATAGATAGAATTGCGGAGTCGCAACGCCCGCGCGATCGCCGGAATTCCGTACTGTCGCGCTTGCGGTCACCCTGTCGCCGCGCACCTCTGCGGTGAGATTGCTGAGATCGAATTTGGTGTAGGAGAGCCCGAAGCCGAACGGAAACAACGGCTGCTCAGACCGCTTGAAGAACCATTTATAACCGACGGCCGCGCCCTCGTCATAATGAGCCGTGAAGATCGCGCCATAATGTCCGCCACGCCCGATGGGTCCAATCGGCGCGCCGTTCGGATCGCCCTGGATCTTCGGGTGGGGCAGCTGATCTTCGCTAACTGGGAAGGTGACCGGCAGACGTCCTGAAGGGTTGGCGGCGCCCGAAAGGAGTTCGGCAATCGCCTCGCCGCCCTTCTGCCCCGGATACCAAGCTTCGAGAACAGCCGCGGTTTGCTTAAGCCAGGGCATGAGCACCGGGCCCCCCGTCTCGAGCACGATCGTGGTGCGAGGATTGGCGCGCGTGACAGCCTCGACAAGGCTGTCTTGCTGGCCCGGCAGATTGAGGCTTTGGGCGTCAGCGCTTTCGGTCATATATTGATCGACGAAAAGGATGACCGCGTCGGCCTTAGCCGCCGCCTCTGCCGCTCGCTGTGGCGACGACCCATCGTCGAAGTCTACCCTGGCGCGCGGAAATTGGCCGCGGATCGCTGCGAGAGGCGACCCAGGGTCGAAAATCATCGCTTGATTGTCGCCGATCTGTTCCTTCGCGGCGATTCCTCCGCGCGGGATGACCTGCGAGGAGCCGCCGCCGGACGGCACGCCGCGGTCGGCGTTAGCTCCAATCACCAGGAGTTTGGGCGTGTCAGCCGAGAGCGGCAGCAGGCCTTGATTTCTCAGCAGAACCATCCCTTCGCGCGCAATCGCGAGCGCTGCCCGATCGCTCACGGCGACGTCGAGCTCTTGCGGATCGGCTGTCTCGTCAGCGAGTCCGTGGGCGAAGATCGAGGTTAAGACTCGCCGCGCCATATCATTGAGGCGAGCCTCGGGGACCTTGCCGTCGCTAATCTTTAGGCCAAGGCCGTCTGCGAAGAAATTTTTCGTGTCGAGCTGCTCGCCCGATTCTTGATCTAGGCCCGCTAGGGCCGAGCGAACCGTCGAATGGACCGCGCCCCAGTCGGACATGACGAAATAGGGATAGGCCCAGTCCGTCTTCAACACCTCATTGAGAAGCCAGTCGTTCTCACAACAATAGCTTCCGTTCACTTGATTGTAGGCGCACATGACGCTGCCCGGCCGCCCGCGCTCGATGGCGATCTCGAAGGCCAGCAAGTCCGATTCGCGCGCCGCGGACTTGTCGATGCGAGCGTCCAGGACGACTCGGTCGGTTTCTTGGGCATTGAGGGCGAAGTGTTTGATCGTCGAGATGATGCGCCCGCCGCTCTGGACGCCTTCGATCATGGCGCCCGCCATGACGCCGGTAAGCAGCGGGTCCTCGGAGAGATATTCAAAATTGCGCCCGCCACGCGGGTCACGGATGAGATTTGCCGCGCCCCCGAGAAGCACATTGAAGCCCTTGGTCCGCGCTTCCGAGGCGACTGCTTGGCCTTGAAGCCGCGCCGTCTCCGGGTTCCAGGTCGAGGCGAGAGCGAGATCGGACGGCATCGCCGTCGCCGTGTCGCCGCGACGAACATCCCCGGGGTTGGCGACGCCGAGCTCCGCGTCCGTTTCCTGGAGCGCAGGAATACCGAGACGGGGTACGCCGGGCACATAGCCTGCGGAGCCGACTGATTCCTCGGGTCTCGGCTTACCGCCCCAAGGAGCCGCGATCATGCCATGGAGGAGCGACAGCTTCTCCTGCTGGGTCATCTCGTTCAGGGCCATCTGGGCGCGTTGGGCCGCAGGCAGGGAGGCGTCACTCCATGGCCATTTTTGCGCCGCGGCGGTCCCATCCAAGGGCAGAGCCGCAAGCAGGATCGCAGCGAGAAGCCTTAGCAAAGGTCTGCTCGCCTGCCAGTCACTCGCCCATGGAGCGGGCGCCCGCGTGGGCACTATGGCGCTTGGGATGTGGCCGCGAGGACCAGAGGATTGTCAGACAGGATGAGCTGAAACGACCATCGCGGAGGGCAACTCATCGTAGCCGCGATAGTGTCGGTACCAGCCGTGGTCGTGTTGGCTCTGCTTAGCCGCCAGCTTTTGAATCGCTGTGCTCTCGCCCCTTGCCGCCCCGCTCGCGGCGGTGGCCTTTTCGTCCATTACGGCGAGAGAAGTCGAGGCGCAAAATATCGATGCCGCCGAAAGAACGAGAAGCGATCGTGACATAATATGCTCCTATGACCTGTCAAAGGCACGCACGACAATCACGCTGCGGGTCCAACCCTTTGGTTACTGAAAGGTTCCCATCGGCCGATCGCGCGACCACCGAGATGGCGGCTTCGATCAATTCATCAGACTGCCAGACGTTTCCTGTGTCATCGCCCGCATTGCCCATGCGCTTACGAGTTGAGTAAAATGAAACACCAAGATGATCGCGATCAATGGGATGGTTTGTAGCGTGGGAGGGCGCCTATGCTTTCGCTTTCTCTTGAGCAACGGGACCGAGATGAAGTAAGGTCGTTGCATCGCCGCGGTTTGACGGCGAAGTCCGACGTCTCTGGGCGGGGGACCATGTTGACGGGCGAGTGGTTTACCTACAGGCAGGCCGCCGACTGTTGAGTGTGTCGACCGAGGCGGTCCGGCAACGAGCCAAGCGTGGCCAATGGCAAAAAACGCTGGGCAACGACAAGCGAACCCGGATTCGACCGCCGGATGGTTGGAACGATCCTGCTCGGATTAACGGCCACGTCCAACGGTCTCGCAGTCCGGATGAACGAGCGCTGGCGGGCCAGGTCATTCGAGTGCTCGAAGCCCACGTCGAAACGCTGAAGACACAGCTGGCGGCCGCCGAGCTTCGCGCCGAAAAGCAGGCGGCTGAGTTCACCGCGCGCGAGGCGCGCCATGCAGCGGACCTGGCCGTAGAACGGACTTTGGCGGACCGGATGTCGGCGAGGGTCGACCAAATGACCGCTGATCTGGCGGTTGAACAGGCCCAGCGGGTGGAGGCCGAAAAAAGGCTGGCCGCCGAGATCCCGCGCGGCTGGTTTAAGCGCCGCGCGTCCGACGTCGGCCAATAGGTTCACCCTCCTCGCCGACGCGAACGCCACACCAGACTCACATCTGGAACCCCTTATTTAGCCGAGGCAACTCTCGCTCACGCGTGCGGCAGATCACACTGTGATGGCCGTCACAGCGCGATCCCGACAGCATGGTTAAGAACCAGTCCCGGCAGGAACAGATCTTCAGGAGGAAGCACTCCAGCGGGGACGCGGAAAGGGATCAGATGGAGGCCATGATGGATACCATCGGCAAACATGCGGCGTTCTACCGCGCCTATCTGCCCCATGATCGCAGCCTCATTCCTGTGGCGGTTTCCTTGGGCGTCATCGTTGCGCTGTGGCTAAGTCTCTACTCGGTCGGTACGGAGCGAAGTCCGCAAATCGTCCAAAAGGAAGCGCGCGCCGCGGCGGTGCTCGTCTGCCGACCAGTAAGCCACTGATTAGGAGCCGCGGCGCGCCAGGATCAGGCAACCACCACCTCCCCGAGAGCGGCGGAGGTGGCGCCTCGCTCGGCGGCGATGCGCCCAGCGCGCAGAACCAAAGCGCGCGGGGGCCGATCGACGACCGCATCGGCTACGCAGTGGGCCGGGACCACGACCAGATCGGCGACGGCGCCCACGGCTACCTCTCGGCGAGGAAAGCTGAGCGCTCGGTCAGCTTCGCTCGTCGTAAGCGCGAATGCATGCTCAAGCTCGCGGTCCGTAAACATCGCATGGCGCTCAGCGATGATGGCGGCGCGGTCGAGCATGTCGCCGTTGCCGAAGGGCGACCAGCAGTCGCGAATGTTGTCGGAGCCGGCGAACACAGTCACGCCCCGCTCGCGCAAGGCTCGCACGGGCGGCACGGGCGCGGACGGCGGGCATGATGTCATGATCGCGACTTGGGCCCGCGCGAGCGCTTCAGCGGTTTTTGCGAACAAGTCTGGCGCGATGCTTCCGAGCGCAAAGGCGTGGCTGACCGCGACGCGTCCCTGCATGCCGGTGGCAATCGTGCGTTGGGCGATATCGCGAAGCTCCGCCGCCCCAGTCTCCCCTCCGTCGTGCAGATGGATGTCTATTCCCTTCCCGAACCGCTCCGCGATGTCGAAGACGATGTCGAGCTGGCCTTTGACATCGTTGTCGAAGCCAGCTGGGTCCAGGCCGCCGACCAGATCGGCGCCGGCCGTGAGCGCCGAAGCGAGCAGGTCGGGCGCGCCCTTTTCCGTCGTCACGCCGCTTTGGGGGAAAGCGACAAGCTGAATATCGATCCAGTCCCGAAAAGCCTCGCGCACGCGCAGCACGGCTTCGAGATTGGCAAGCCCGACGTCGTTATCGATGTCGACGTGACTGCGCACTCGCGTAGTCCCGTTGGCGATGAGGGTGCGTATAAGCGCGGAGGCGCGGGCTTCGATCGGCAGAGCGACCCGATGGCGTTCGACGCGCTCGGCTGCGATGCGTTCGCGCACGCTGCCCCCCTCGACATGGGGCAGACGCGGCGCGCCCCAATGTGTCTTGTCGAGGTGGATGTGACCATCGACGAAGCCTGGCAGGAGGAGCGCGCCGCCAAGATCAATGCGTTCGCCGGTGGGCCGCGCCCTTCCGGGCGCGTGCAGCTCGGCAATAAAACCACCCGCGATTTCAACGTCGGCGAGGCTGCCTTGGGGGAGACGCGCGTTAGCGAGAAGCATCAGACGAAGTTCAAGCGCTTAGCCGCCGCGTATGTGTAGAGCGGGTCGCCATAATACTTGAATTCCTCGCCCGCCGAGAACGTCAGGCTGAGGTCATGTTCGTCGTAGCGGGTGACCGCGTCGCGATAGATCTCGGGCCAGTCGGGCAGGGGCATGCGGCGCCACGTCTCGAGCTCATCGGCGCTCGGCAGAACGGGAAAATCGATTCTCGGCGCGAGCGCCGCGATCGCTTGCCAGAAGTAGCGCAGCGGCGTCGCCCTGTCGGGAGTGCGCGGCGCCATGAGCCTCAGCCAGTGCATTCCGGTGACCGCGTGGAGAGCGCAGAAGTCGAGCGTCCTGGCGTAAAGCGCAAGCGACACTTGAGCGGCCCGGTCGTGCGTCTCGGGCCCGATGGCGAACATGTCGACGACGGGCTCAAATTCCGGCTTCTGTGCGACCGCGCGCATGAAATGCCAGAGAAGATCGCGCTCAGGTTCGACATGCCGAAAGGCCGGCCGCTCACGCATGTAAGTGAGCACCTCCGCCGGATCCTTGGTCGAGGGTTTAGTTCCTCGTGGGGCGCCGAGGGACAGGTAGGTCGAGGCCCAATAGCCGAGCGCGACGCTTGTCTCCTCGTCGCTGTCGGTCATTGTCGCATAGGCCATACGCATCAAAGCGTGCGTGGCGCTCGCCGCAATCCCGGGCATGAGTTGCGGCAGGTAGAGCAGGGCGGCAGGGGTCCCGCCAAGGCGCCGCACTTCGGCGGTGAAGAAGGTGCGATAGTCGCCTTCGCGTTCGCGCTGGCCTAAGAATTCGCGCCAATTGTCGTGCGTGATTTCGCCGATCCGCGGCGTGACGGCGACGAGTCCATTCCGCTTCTGATAGATATCGCAATAAGCTTCCAGCCGTTCGTCGCTCGCGCCCATGCGATGCAAGGCGACAAGGACCATCGGCAGGTGGTTGGCAAGACAGAACGGAAATTCCGCGCTCCACTTGCGCGACCACGCCATGGCCCGCTCGAGTCCATTACGATTCGTAGCGTCCTGATGCGAAGAGATGGCGCGCGCCGACGCCGCGCTCATGAGCTCCTCCAATGCGGGTTCCATCTTGCTATCGCATCCGCCGTCATTTGCAAAGGCGGTCCCTGGCGCAAGCGTGAACGCCTACGCGATCAAGGAGCGGCCAAGCGTGGCTCCAGTTTCGACCGAATTGCTCGCACAATCCGGTTGATCTCGAAAATCAGGGTGCTAGCCTGCATTTGTCACAACGGGGAGGAGATGGGCCATGAAGCCGTTCATCGGTCGTGCGCTTGGGTTCGGCGTTTTGGTCGCTTTCGTTCTCTCTGGCGCCAGGGCGGCTGACAAGCCCTATGAGGGCGTGACGCTCAATCTCGCGTCGCAGAACGATCAGTTCGCGGCCGTGCTGGCTTCGATCGCGCCTGAGTTCGAGACCCTCACCGGCGCCAAGGTCAATGTCGATATTCTGAGTTACCCGGAGCTGCTGACCAAGATCACCGCCGACTATGTCGGACACACCAAGGGCTACGACCTCGCGACAGTCGACATCGTCTGGTCCGGCCAGTTCGCGGAGGCCGGCTATACGGTCGATCTCACCGATTGGATCAAGCGCGACGCGGCGGAGATCAAAGTCGACGACATCTATCCCGCCCTCATGGCCTCGCTCGGCGGTTATAAAGGCAAGCAGGTGGCGTTCCCGTTCGCCGGTTACGCCAATGTGCTGGCCTACCGCGAGGATCTCTATGACGCCGCTGGTCTCAAGCCGCCGGCGACGATGGAAGACTTCGTCGCCGACGCAATCAAGCTGACCGACAAGAGCAAGAAGGTTTACGGTTTCGTCGCCAATGGCCAGAAAGGCCCGGCGGTGGCGCAGGACTGGATGCAGTACAATCGCCAGTTTGGCGGCTCGATCCTCGACAAGGACGGCAAGCCGACGCTCAACTCGCCCGCCAACATCGCGAGCGTTGTCGCCTACAAGAAACTGTTCGATGACGCCGCGCCTCCCGGCGCCGCCGACTACGATTGGGGCGGACGCGAGGAGAGCTTCCGCCAGGGCTCGGTCGCTAATATGCAGACCTGGTCGATCGGGGCCGCGGACTACGACAATCCGAAAATATCCAAGATCGCTGGCAAGGCGGGCATCATGCTGACGCCCTCGGCCAATGGCCAGCCGCAGGAATATGGCATCGGCGGCTGGGCGCTCGGAATCAACAAGGACGTCTCGCCGAAGAATAAAGAAGCAGCGTGGGCGTTCATCAAATGGGTCACGAGCCCGGCGGTGCACAAGGAGCTTAACCTGCGCGGCGCAGGCAGCTATCTGCGCAAAAGCGAAATGACCGATCCCGAGCTTCTCGCCAAATACCCATTCCTGCCAGTGATCGCGACCTCGTTCGAGCATGGAGACGGCGACTTCCGCCCGCGCATCCCGCAATATCCGGAGCTGCAGGACCTGATCGGCGGCGCCATCAACGCGGTGCTGGTCGGCCAGGCCGATCCCAAGACGGCAATGGACGACATTCAAAGCAAGGCGGAGGCGTTGTTCAAATGATTTCGGAACGACGCGCCTGAAGCATTTGCGCCGGGGCGTGGTCAGCGAGTATCCCTTCTTCCTCCCTAGCTGATACCCGGGGAGGGAGAGCGAACCCCGCTAAGGCAGGCAGGACTGAGTTGCAACAAACACCGGGCGCGACTTGAGCGTTCTTTCGCGTAATGGCGCCGCGACCGATGATGACGCCGTCCTTTCAACCGGCTGGTCCTATACCCGTAAGCGGCAGATCTTCCTCGTTGCGCTCGCGGCCCCGGCCCTCATCTATGTCCTGGCGATCGCGGTCGGACCCATGGTCCAGGGCTTTCTCTACTCTTTCGACAATTACAACCTGATCCGCCCGGCTTCGCGCCATTTCGTTGGCCTCGATAATTATCTCGCTTTGTGGCGCGATCCGACCGCCCGCCGAGCGCTGATCAACACCTTCGTTTTCACCTTCGGCGCCGTCACGCTCGAGTTTGTTCTCGGCCTTGGCGTCGCGCTTCTCCTGTGGCGCGACGATTGGTTCAATCGCGTCGCGCTCGGGCTCCTGCTCGTTCCCGCGACCGTCACGCCGCTGGTGGTTGGGCTCGTGTTCAAGGCGCTGCTCAGCCCGGAATACGGCATGCTCGGTTATCCCTTGGCTGAACTCGGCCTCAGCGGTCCGCGCGGGCTGCTTGCCGACCCTCAGCGGGCGCTTGCCACTTTGGTCGCGATCGACGCGTGGGAGTGGACGCCGCTGATGGCGCTCATCCTGCTTGCGGGGCTGAAAACATTGCCGACCGACATTCTCGAAGCCGCCGCAGTCGACGGCGCAACCGGGCCGCAGAGGTTCTGGCTCATGGTGCTGCCGCTTCTGCTCCCCGCGGCGTTTCTCGCGTTGATCCTGCGCATGATGGACGCCTTCCGGGTGTTCGACATCATCTTCGTCACCACCGGCGGCGGCCCGGCGGACGCGACCAACACGCTCATGATCTATGGCGTCAAGCAGGGGCTCGAATTCTTCAACATCGGCGCCGCGTCCGCCGTCAGCACATTGATCGTCGTCTGCATTCTGCTCATGGCCGCAGCTTTTATCGCTGTTCTGAAGCCCGGAAGAAACAAGCATGTTTGATCGCGATGGCTTGCTTTTGATCGTGCGCCGCATTGCGATCTGCACGGTCCTAGTGATCGCGCTCGCGCCGGTCCTCTGGCTGTTTTCAATCGCCTATAAGCCGACCAGCGACATCTTCGCCTCTCCGCCGACATTTCTGTTCACGCCGACCCTCGACAATTTTGAGAGCGTGTTCCGCTACTTCAAACTCGGCGCGCTGCTCGAATTGAGCCTCATCATTGCGATCGGGTCGACAGCGCTGTCGCTTCTTCTCGGCGCTCCGGCGGGTTATGCGCTAGCGCGCTCTCAAAGTCCGCGCGCCATCTGGCTCGCCTATTTCTTCCTCATCATCCGGACCGTGCCGCCAATCGCGACGCTCATTCCATTTTATCTTCTGATGCGCGACATCGGCCTTTTGGGAACTTGGTGGGCGGTGATCATTCTCAACACCGCGCTCAACAGCGCTTTCGTGGTCTGGATGATGTTTTCCTTCTTTCGCGCCGCTCCAATCTCCATCGAGGAGGCGGCGCTGACCGACGGGTGCACGGATTTCGGCGCCTTCATCCGTGTGGCCTTACCGACCGTGATTCCAGGCCTGATCGCGAGTGCAATCTTTTGCATCATGTTCTCCTGGAATGATTTTCTCTACGCCATGTTCCTCACCAAGGCCGACACCAAAACGATCTCGGTCGCCCTTCTTTCCGCCTATGGCACAAAAGACATTTCCTGGGGGACGCTCGGGGCGCTCGCCCATTTCTCAACATTGCCAATCGTCGCGATGATGATCCTGCTTAACCGTTATTTCGTTCAGGGTCTGACGCAGGGCGTGCACTAACCGGGGCGCCCGCGGCTAATCGCCTCGTCGATGCGACCAGACGATTGCGGGCCCGTGCTTTGCTGAGCGCGGAACTTAATCTAGCATGCGAGCGTTCTCGGCACTCGTCGGAGAGGCACAGACGCAAGCGCGCTAGCCACGTGCTTCGACGGGTCGAGAATGCATATCGTCATCGGGAGGAAGCCTAAGTCATGAGCCATGTCTCTCTGCGGCCTGAGTTCGAAGAGTTGGTCGAGCTTGACGCGCCGCCGATCCAGTTGGCGACAGACTGCGTGTTTACCGAAGGGCCGGTGTGGCATCCGGTTGATCATTTTCTGTTGTTCTCGGATATGCCGGGCGACGTGCGCCGCCGCTGGGATCCGCACGGCGGTGCGGTCGAAGTCAAGCGTCCTTCGAACAAGTGTAACGGCATGACCTATGACGCCGATCTCAACCTCATTGTCTGCGAGCACTCGACTTCGCTCCTCGTGCGCGAGAGGCCGGATGGGGCGCGTGAGGTTCTCGCAAGCCATTTCGAGGGCAAGGAGCTCAACAGCCCGAACGACGTCTGCGTACGCTCCGATGGCTCGATCTATTTCACTGATCCCTACTATGGGCGCGACCCTGTCGTTGGCGTTGAGCGTCCGCGCGAACTCGGCTTTCAGGGCGTTTATCGCTTTGCGCCCAATGGCGGCGATCTCAATCTCGTGGTCGATCGCGATCTGTTCGAGCAGCCAAACGGCATCTGCTTTTCTCCCGACGAGAAACTGCTGTACGTCAACGACAGCGCGAAAAAGCTCATCCGTGTGTTTGATGTCGCGCCTGACGGTTCCTTATCCGGGGAGCGCCTATTCGCAAGCGAGATCCAGTCACCCTTGCAGAATGGCGGTCCCGATGGCATGAAATGCGACCAACGCGGCAATGTCTGGGTGACAGGTCCGGGCGGCGTCTGGATCTATGACCCATCAGGCGAATTGATCGGGAAATTGCACATCCCGGAGGTCGTAGCCAATCTCGCCTGGGGCGGACTCGAATTGCGCACGTTGTTCGTGACGGCGACCCACTCGGTCTATCGCTTGACGACGAAGGTCGGCCCTCGGATCGAGCCGTACATGCGCGCGCACGCGGCCGCGAACGACGACTCGCGCGCGTCAGCCGGGCAGGGGCTCGATCTCGACCCGCGGCGCGCGGCCTTGATCATTCAGGACATGCAGAACGACGCAGTGAGTGAGGGTGGGGCCTTCGCCGCGTCTGGAGCGCCCGCCCACGCGAAAGCGCAGAACGTCGTCGAAAACATTCGACGGGTCGCGGCGGCCGCTCGGGCCCGTGGCGTTCCTGTGATCCATGTTTGGTTTATCGTCGAGCCGGGCGCGCTGGGCGTCACGCTAAACGCGCCGCTGTTCAAGGGCCTCGCTGAACATAAGGCGGTGGTCCGTGGGACCTGGGGCGCTGCGCCCGTCGAAGGGCTCGAGCCGGACCTCGGCGATTTTGTTGTCGAGAAGATGCGTATGAGCGCGTGGGAAGGCACCCGGCTTGAGACGATTCTGAAAGCGCTTCACCGCGACACAATCATCAACACCGGCGCCTGGACGAACATGTCGATCGAGCATACCGCCCGCACGGGCGCCGACAAAGGCTATGTGGTGATCACGCCCGAGGATTGCTGCGCAACGATGAACGCCGACTGGCACAAAGCCTCGATCGACTACGCCATGGGGAACGTCGCAGAGGTGACGAAGGCGGACGCTGTGATCGCGGTGCTGAAGGGCGGGTGAGGCGCAACCCTCAGCCGACGCGCTTAAGCCTCAAACAACGCTACCACTTCCATCAGGTCCACGATCGATCGATCAGAGCCGATGAAGGGCTGGCCCGAGGGCGAATAACCGACCACGAACAGGCCCGCCGCCCGCGCGGAGCGGGCCCCCGCGCCGCTGTCCTCGACGGCCACAGTTGCCTGCGGCTCCGCGCCGAGCCGACGCGCGGCTTCGCGGAAGGGCTCTGGATCGGGCTTGCCCGACGACACGTCATCGAGGCTCAGCGAGAACGCGATGAGCTTGCCGACGCCCAGCGCTTTGATATTGGCGTCGACGATGGCGCGCCCGGAATTCGACACGCAGGCTTGGGCTACTCCGCGCTTCGCAAGTTCGCGCATCGTCTCGATGGCGCCCGGATTGGGCTCGAGCTCGCCTGCGTGGGCAACATAATAGCCCTCGATCGCTGCGATCCATTCCTCGAACGACGAACCGTCGGGGAAGCGCGGCTTGAGCGCCTTCCATATGTCGATCGCGTGGACGCCGCGAAACGCCTCCGGGTCGATGTCGCTGAGGTCGACGCCGAGAGCGGCGCTCGCAGTGATAAGGGCGCGCTGGTGCAAAGGCTCGCTGTCGATGAGCGTGCCGTCGATGTCCCAGGCGACCGCACGAAAGAGGCTCATGATGGGTTAAGCTCGGAGCGGTCCGCCAGGCGGCGATAGAGGTCCCGATACCGGCGATAGCCGCGGCGGTAGCCTTCAGTGACCTCGGCCCGAGGCTCGATCCGATCGGCGGCCCGCACGAAGGCGGAGATCCCTGACCAGTCGGACGCGAGACCCACGCCAATCGCGGCGGTCCAGGCGGCGCCCACGCAGGAGCCCGGATGGCCGCTGAGCCGTTGAACCGGGCGCCCAAGGACATCGGCCACGATCTGCATCCACACGCGGCTGGCCGAGCCGCCGTCGGAGACGATGAAGCGCTCGGTCTTATAGCCGATCTCGTTCATCACCTCGACGTGATGCGCGAGGGCGTAAGCGTAGGCCTCGAGCAACGCGCGCCAGAGATGGCCAATGTCGTGCGAGAGCGTAAGGCCATCGAAGGTGGCGCGCGCGCCCGCGTCGTGGATCGGGGTCTTCTCTCCGAGAAAATATGGCGTGATGACAAGCCCGCCACTGCCGACGGGGCGCGCCTCAGCGAGCTGGTCGAGCCATTGATGGATCGAAAGGCCGGCATCGTCCGCCGCCTGCCTTTCGCCTGAAGCGAACTGTCGAACGAACCAGTTAAGCGCCGAGCCGCCCGTCGCCATGCATCCATTGGGAACGAAGAGGCCCGGCTTCAAATGATAGTCGAGGAACAAGCGAGGGTCGGGTCGCGCGTGATCGGTCGCCGTGAGAATATCGACCGAGCCGCCAAACTTGAGAAGCACGTCGCCGGCGCTGACGACGCCCGCGCCGAGAGCGGAAGCGATATGGTCCGCGGCTCCGCCTATGACTGGCGTTCCGGCTCTAAGCCCGCTCTGCGCCGCGCCCTGATCCGAGACGGCGCCCAGGATTTCATGCGAGGCGACCTTGCGCGGCAGCGCGCGCCGCGGGATATGCGCGAGCGCGACCAGCGCATCGTCGAGCGCGTGCGTCGCGAGGTCGATGAATCCAGCTTCCAGCGCCCAGTTCTGTTCAATGGCGCGCTCGCCGGTCAGGCGCCAGTTGATATAGTCGTATGAGCCGAACACGGTGGCGATGCGCGCGAAGGTTTGGGGCTCATGCCGCTCGATCCAGCGGAGCTTGGCGGCGACGAGCTGCTGATTGATCCCGTTGCCGGCCTTGGCGAGGAAGACCTTCTCGTCGATCTCGGCGCGCAGCTCCTCGACTTCCGCGCCGCAGCGCGCGTCGCTCTGCTGTATGCTGGGTCTCAGCAAACGTCCACCCTCATCGAGGAGGACGACAGCGGGCAGCATGCCAGTCACGCCGACAGCGGCGATTTCGGTCACAGAGACGCCGCTCGTGCGCAACAGCTCGCGCACGATCTCGCTAACGTTGCGCCACCATTGCTCCGGATCTTCCTCCGCCCAGCCTACGTGGTCGGAATGCAGCGTGACTGGGCGCGAGGCGAGAGCCAGAGTTTCATCCGGCGGGCGGATGAGGACGCCGATGGTCGAGGTCGTGCCGATGTCGAGGCCGAGAACGCAGGGCAGGGCCGTCACCTCAGCTTCGCCACCGCGTCCATGAAGCGCTTGACGCGCGCGCCGTCGACCGGATTCCAAGTGTTGCCGTCGACCTTGAAGTGCGTGCCGATCACCACCCCGTCGGCGATGGCGAGGATGTCGCGCACGTTGTCGATGGTGACGCCGGTGTTAGCGAGGACGGGAACGTCCGGAACAGCTTCGCGTACGGTTTTGAGGTTGGAGCGGTCAACCGGATCTCCGGTCAAGGGGCCCGAAACCAGGATCGCGTCGGCGAGCGACGAGAAGACGGCGCTTTTCGCGCGCAGTGCGATAGGCCGCTCGTCCAGCGAATGGGCGAATTCCGCGTTGATGTTGAACAGGAGCTTCATGTCCTCTCGGCCGAGATTGCGTCTCAGGCGCACGGCGCCGGCGCAATCCGCCTGCCAGAGACCCATGTCGGAAGCGAAGAGCCCGGTGAAGATCTCGCGCACGAAGCTCGCGCCCGTCGCCGCGGCGATGGCGACGCTGACGAGGGGATCCCAAAGGTAATTGACGCCGAACGGGACCTTGAGGCGGGGCTTCACGGCTTGGACCACGGCGGTCATTCCGGCCACGCCTTCCGGCGGCGCCTTGAGAACATAGGGGCGGTCGTTCTCGTTGCCGAACATGACGGCGTCGACGCCGCCCGTCTGCAGAGCATCGATGTCCTTGAGTACGCCCTCGATGAGCTTGTTGACGCCTCCGTCCGTGTCATAGAGCGGCGAGCCCGGAAGCGCGCCGATGTGCGCCATGGCGATCACGATCTTTGTCTTGTCACCCAGGAAGTCGAAGACCATGCAGGAATCCTCATGCGCTGAGAGGCGCTCGATCATCGCGCCGAAGAGAGAAGGGGCTTTCCGCAACCTAGCGCCGACGGCGACATTCTCAAACAGAAAGCGTCTTCGCGGCTCTCGGTTTTGCTGATATGCCTCAACCCGCAGAACGTGGGAGGGACAATGCCGGCTGGTTCGCCTTATTCCGAGCTCGACGGCAAGCGCGCATTTATCACCGGCGGCGCGAACGGCATCGGCCGGGCGATTGGGCACGCGCTCGCTCGAAGCGGAGTGAAGGTCGCGGTCGCCGATATCGATCGCGAGACGGCTGAGCGAACAGCGAAAGAAATCGGCGCGGGCTCGATCGCCGTCGAGATCGACGTGCGAAAGCGCGCGTCGGTCGAGCGCGCGTTTGACGAGGCGCTCAAGTTCTTAGGCGGTTGCGAGATCTGCATCGCAAATGCGGGCGTCTCGACAATGAGCCATGCCCTTGAGCTCACCGACGAGGATTGGGACTTCAATTTCGCAGTCAACGCGCGCGGAATATTCCTCGCGAATCAAATCGCGGCTCGACATTTTGTCGCTCAAGGCGCGGGCTGCATCGTCAATACCGCTTCGCTCGCGGCCAAAGTGGGCGCGCCGCTGCTCGCGCACTATTCGGCTTCGAAATTTGCGGTGCTCGGCTGGACTCAGGCGCTGGCGCGCGAACTTGCCCCTAACGGAATCCGGGTCAACGCCGTCTGCCCGGGCTTCGTGAAGACCGGAATGCAGTCGCGTGAGATCGAGTGGGAGTCCCACCTGCGCAACGTGTCGGCGCAACAGGTCGTGGACGACTACGTGGCGCAGACGCCCCTCGGGCGGCTCGAAGAGCCTGAAGACGTGGCGGACGTCGTCGTGTTCCTTTGCTCAGATAGGGCCCGGTTCATGACAGGGCAGGGAATCAATGTGACCGGCGGCGTCTATATGACGTGAGCCGAGCGGCTGGTCAGTGAACCGCCGCGAACATGACCGCTTCGGACGTCGCCTCCCGAGGCGAAAGCTCTTCGACAATCCGCCCCTGCCTCGAAACTAGGATGCGGTCGGACAAGCTCAGGATTTCCGGCAAGTAGGACGATATGAGAATAACGGCGAGGCCGTCATCCGCGAGGTTCGAGATGAGATGGTGGATTTCGGCGATCGCGCCGACGTCCACACCCCTCGTAGGCTCATCGAATATGATCAGCTTCGGTTTCTGAACTAAAGATTTTGCAATGACGACCTTCTGTTGATTGCCACCCGATAGCTCAATCACCCGAGCGTCGCTATTCAGCGTCTTGAGTGTCAGGGTCTTCCCCCAACTGGCGGCGAGGTCGCGCATCTCGCTCATACTGATTGCAATTCCTCGCGACTGGCGGCTCGAAATCTGTCCGATATAGATGTTTTCTGCGACGGACATCGTCTCGAAGAAGCCCTCGGCTTTGCGGTCCTCGGTCACGTAGACCACTCCGTCTTCGACCGCCTGACGCGGCGTCCGGTAGCGCACGGACCTCCCTTCGAAACGAATGTCCCCGCCGTGAAAAAGGTCGCGTTTGAAGGCGCCGGCGACAATCTTGGCCGTCTCCGTACGGCCTGAGCCCACGAGCCCGAAGATCCCTGTGATCTGTCGCGCAAAAATCGAGAAGGACGTGTTCCGCACCACGTTCTGCATCGATAGATTCTGAACGCTCAGAATTTTTTCACCCGGGCGGCGAATCTCGCGCGTTTCGGCCGCTGGACGATAGAGCTCGTCGGTCAGCGATCGACCGACCATGTGGCGGATGATCGTTTCGCGCGAGAAGGTTTTGGCTTCGCCGGTTATGATATGGCTGCCGTCCCTCAGAATGGTGATCCGATCGGAGATCTCGAGCGCTTCTTCCAGCGCGTGGCTGATGAAGATAACCGAGACCCGTTCGTTGCGAAGCCTATCGATCAAGGCGAAGAGATGGTGCTTTTCCTCCGGAGTGAGCGTCGCGGTCGGTTCATCGAAGATGATGATTTTTGCTTTGAGCCGGACCGCTCGCGCGATTTCGACCATCTGCCGCTTCGCCGTGCCGAGCGACTGGACGATGGCGGTCGGATCGACTGGAAAATTTAGCGACTGAAGCAGCTGCTGGGCGTCGATATAAGTTCCCCGCAGGCGATTGAAGAATTTCTCATCGCCCAGATAGAGGTTCTGCGCGACCGTCAGTGTCGGGACGAGACTTGTCTCCTGGTAGACCATGGCGATCCCGTACCGCCGGGCGCTGGCGGGACCGGAAATTTGTATCGGTTGACCGTCCAGGAGAATGTCCCCGGCGGTGGGCGTGACGGCGCCGGACAGGATCTTGACCAGGGTCGATTTGCCCGCCCCGTTCTCGCCCACAATCGCGTGCACCTCGCCCTGAAAGAGATCGAAGTCGATGTCTTTCAGCGCGGCGACGCCTCGATACTCCTTGACGATGTTTTTCATCTTGAGGAGCGCTGTTTGCGATTCTGCAGGCGCCGTCATTCAGTTAGCCCTTCGGCGGCGCAGAACGCGGCGATGCCGTCGCCTTTCGAGCAAAAGAAAAGCCGTCCCCCGATCTCCAGGCAAGAGGTGACGCCGTGGCGCCGTCCGTTGGCCCGACTGTGGAGGCTTGCGACGGGTCGGTAATCACGATCAAGCCGCGCCACCAGTCCGTAGGATCGCGTGGGAGCCCAGGGCTTCAGTACCCCTTGCTGGCGGACACCGCCCTGTTGCGTCGGTTCCTGCGGCGCTTGGCCCGAGCGCAGGCAGGGCGCGATCCAATGGTCGGGGTCGATTTCGCTCAACATCCGGCGCCGATAGCCGCTCTCCTTCAAAACGAATTCGACGAGTTGGCTCCGTGGCGCGAACAGGGCGAGCCAAACCGCGTTGTCGGCGCCCCGCGACAGGCGGCTTGGGTAGCCGGGAAGATTTTCCAGCACAGATGCAATGGCGCCGGCGCCCGTAAGCGATATCCGCGTTAGCGCGCTGCGCCAGCTCTCAGAAACGACCACCGACTCGGCCTCCTCGAGAAGGCCGTAGGGGTAAGCTAGGTTGCTGGCGACCCGGCGGCGCGCCCCGCTTCCGGGCTCGAGTCGCCATACGGATCCCGTTGCGTTTTTCTCCATCAAGTCGCGCTTGTAGGCGAGCGGTCCATTTGAGGCCGAGCCATTGGCGACGAGCAGCGCGCCGTCGCGGGCAGGGGCGAGCGCCGTAATGCACGGTATGTCCACGCTGCTCGGAATCGTCTTTCCATCATTTTGGCCGCCGACAAACGCGATTCTACCGTCGATCAGACCGAGCGCCGCGCCGCCATCAGGTAAGCCGGCCAGGGCGCTGATCTCCGCGTCGAAAGACACAAGCGGCGCGCCGTCCGGTCTATCGATGCTGAACAGCGACCGCCCCGAGGAGACGACGAGGCCCCGCGACGTTTCCGCCAAGCAATCCGGCTCCGGGATCTCGAGGGCCGTCGTAGCCGAGTTGAGGAGGTCGTTGGGCCTGAAGGCGCCATCCATCGGAGGGACGGTGATCGACGCCTCGCCGCGCCCAAACCATTCGTCCACTGCTCTTTGCAAGAGGTTCATGGACGGCCTCCCCAATAGGACTTAGGCCCGGTCCATTCCGGATCGGCGGCCGGAAGCTTGATGCGCCCGATGCGGTTGTTGGTGACGCCGCCGAGATAGAGATAGCCGCGGTGCTCGCGCACCGAGGTGATCGCCGGATGGTTCTTGCCCTCCGGGTCCCAGAGGGTGTCGAGCACTCGTCCCGTCTCGTCGAAATGCACGACGCTGCCAGCATTGACGTTGGGAAAGAGCCATTCGTCGCTGGCGACCCGGCGCGCCATGCGCCGTCTGAAGGCCGGCATCTTCATCGCCAGATCATATGTCGGCGTCCGCATACCCGCGAGCGCAACCCAATAGGTTCCACGGGATCCACGATTGATGTTGTCCGGATACCCCGGAAGGTCGGGTATGAGAGGCTCGATCGCGCCCGCTTTCGGGCCCTCGAGCCAGTAGCGACTTATCCGGCATCCCCACGTTTCGGCGAACAGCATGGACTTGTTGTCATGGGCCATGCAGACGCCGTTAGCGAACAGAAGATTGCGCACGATGGTCCGCGTCGCGCCCGACGCCGGGTCGTAGCGAATGATCCGGCCGTTGCCGCGCCCTTCGAGCGCATCGACAACCCATTCCTCGAACCCGTAACGGATCGTCGCTTCGCTGAAATACACCTTGCCATCAGGCGCGATGTCGAGGTCGTCCGCGAGCCGCATCCGGGAGTCGTCGATAACCGAAAAATGCGTGCGATTGGTTTCGGCGGTCAGCTTCTCGAGATTGCGCAGCTTGTCGACCCGATAAAGGCCCATGCCGCCGATGCAGACGACGAGCCCGCCGTCTCTGTCAAAGGCCATGCCCAGCGGCCGTCCGCCGACATGGGCAAAGACTTCGGAGCGGGTGTAGTCGGGAGCGAAAAAACGGACGATATCGCCTTGCCGCACGCTGCAATAGAGATTGTCGTCTTCATCAAGAATGACGTCTTCGGGACCCTCGACTTGACCGAGGCCGATAATCTCGACGTCGCGCAGCCGCTCGTTCCTCGCATAGGGCGAAGGAGAGCCCACATCGATGGCCGGAACGCCCGGCAAAGCGAGATAGGCAGGCGACACATAGACCTTGGCTTGGAGCTTTTGGCGCCATTTTGCCCAGCGCACGTCGAAGCCAATCGCAAACAGCAGCACGAGACCGACGACCATCGACGAGGCGCCGGTCTGGAGCCCGAGCCTGACAAGGCCGTTGGTCAGAAGCGAGACAATGACCGCTCCGACCAGCGCCTTACCGACTGACCCGCGCCCGCCGCCTACACTGTTGCCGCCCAGAAGCGCGGCGGTCACCACCGTGAGTTCGAGGCCGAGGCCGGTGTCGGGGCCAGTGCCGGAAAGTCGCGACGCATAGAGCACCCCGGCAAGCCCCGCCAACAGGCCGGAGACGACATAGGTGAGACACACCGTGCCTCTCACCGGAATGCCCGCGTTGTAGGAGGCGCGACGCGATCCGCCGACCGCCGTGATGCGCCAGCCGATGCGCAGGCGCGTCAGGATGATGTGCGCGGCGATCGCGACGACGATCAGAACGACAAAACTAACGGGCACGCCCAGGATCGATCCGGAGCCGAGGAAATCCCACAAATCGGACTCCACATCGCTCGAGGCGATCCGCACCGAGTAGATCTGCAGTAGAAAGGCTACGATCGCGCGCGTGAGCGTCAACATCACAAGCGTTGTCAGGAACGCCCGCAGCCGCAGGTAGCCTATCAGCAAGCCGTTTAGGAGGCCGACCAAGGCGCCGAGAGCAACCGTCGCGACGACGGTGACCTCAATCGGCCACTTAGCCACATTGACCAGCGCGAGAGCGGTGAAGTTGGCCAGGGCGAAGGTCGAGCCAACGCTGAGATCGATGCCGCCCGCCAGCATGACGATCGTCATGCCGATGACCATGAGCCCGAATTCGCCAATCTGCCGCGACGTGTCGGACAGGTTTCCTACAGAAAGGAAGTTCGGGAGCGCCTTCGCCATGAAAATGGTGAGAGCGACAAGGAGTAGGACGGGTATCGCATTGTCCGTCCATCTTCGGCCGAGCACCTCGCCGATCACGTGATCCGGCACGTAGCGAGAGCGCAGTCTGGCGGCCAAGTCGGCGATCATGGTGACTTATATCCGAGCGCAAAAAAGCGCCAAGCCGTCGTCGCGGCTCGGCGCTTCAAAGATCCGATTGGCTCCTCAATGATTCAAATTCTTGGCGCTCCAGCACATGCCAGGATGGAGGGTCTCCTTCGTGATCTTGGTCGCGGGAGTGTAGATGACGATCTTCTCCTTGCCGGCAGGCTGCCCGGATTCCAGCACCGTGGTGACCACGTCGGTGAGGTCGCGGCCCTGGTTCAGGACGTGGTAGGCGATTTCCTCCTGGAAGACGCCCTTTTCGACGTTGTCGCACGCCATCTGTTCGCCGCCGCCTGAGGTGACGAGAACAATGGGTTTGCCAGATTCCTTGATTGCGGCGGCTGCTCCGAGATCCATGACGTCCCAGAATCCGACGACGCCGCACAAATCGGGGTTCTGCTGAATCACAGTCGCGATGATCGAGCGGGCTTTGGTTGCGTCCCAGTCGGCGCCTTGATTGGAGACGACCTTGATCTCGGGATGCTTGGCCAGAACGTTCTCAGCGCCTTTCATCATGCCGCTGTCTGACCCAGAGGTCGGCTGCCCCTCCAAGATCGCGATCTTCTGGCTCGTTCCAGCGCCGCATTTGTCGATGACCGCCTGCGTTTCCGCTTCGCCGATGCCGATCCAGTCCGCTCCGACATAGGCGTCTGAATTATAATTCGACCTCATGTTGACCTGGATGACGTGAATGCCAGCCTCCTCGGCGCGCTTCAGCAATTTGGAGTAAGACTGGACATCGGGATTGTGAACGATGATGACGTCGGGCTTTTCCGAGATCAGCGATGTGAGCGCCTGAGCGCCGGCGTCCGCGCTGAAATGCGGGTCGCGAACCTCGAACTTCATTCCGAGTTGGTCGGCCTGCTTTTTCAGAACCGACGCCCATCCCTCGGTGAGGTCGATGCCCATCGTTACGGGAATGAAGGCGATCGTCTTGCCCTGGAACACCTTGAAATAGTCGGCCCGTCTCGGGTCGTCTATGCCCTGGGCGCCGGCATGAGTCGCCGTTCCAAACAGCGACAGTGCGAGCGTGAAGGCGCCCAAGAGATTCCTAGTCCTCATTTTCCAATCCTCCCTTTTCGAACCGCGACAGCTAGATGTCGCCTTGCTGCGCGATCTGTTCGTCGCGCGGATTGATCACGCTGTCGATGACGATCGCCATCAGCAAGATCAAACTCCTAATGATGTTTTGCAGCGTGTACTGGATATTCATGATCGTCATTCCGTTCAGCAGGATGCCGATCAACAGCGTTCCGACGATCACGTTGCGAACGCCGCCTTTCCCTCCTGAGAGGCCAATCCCGCCGAGAACAACGACGAGGATTACGTCATAGATCATCGAGGAAATCGCGACATTCGTATCCATGCTGGCCACTGCCGTGGCGGTGATCATGCCGGCGAGATAGGCGATGGTCGCCGATATTGCGTACTGCAGGACGATAATCCGACGCACCGGCGCGCCCGACAGGCGCGCAGCGACAAAATTATCGCCAATTGCGTAGATGAAGCGTCCCGGCTTGGTGAAGCGCAGGAAGGCGAACGCGAGCACGGCGACCAGGGCGAAAAACAAGATCGGGGTCGGCGCCCCGAACACGAATCCGCTGCCTATCCAGGCGATGCCTGACGCGCTTGCGGGCATGTACACGACATAAAGAGGCACGAGGGCGAAGCGCGCGAAGCCATACACCAGTGAGGCCATGCCCAAAGTCGCGAAGAGTGCGGGGATTTCGAAATAGGCGACCAGCACGCCGTTGAGCACGCCAGCCGATATGGCAAACAGATAACCCAGCACCATGGCGAGCGGTATTGACATGCCGCCGTTGGCGAGGTGGAGCACCCATGCGGCCGACATGGCGTAGATCGCGACGATTGCGAGATCGATCCCGCGGCCGATCACCAGAATGGCCATGCCGACGCCAAGTATGCCCAAAGTTGATACGCTGCGCACAAGCGTAACAAGATTGCCAGTACTGAGGAATCCTTTGAGAAAAATAGAGAAGGCGCAAAACAGAGCGACCGCGATCAAGAGCACGATCTTTTCTTGACTCCAGGATATCCCCTTCATACGCCCAGCCACGTTTCCACCAGATGCTATCGTTGAAAGCCCGTTGCGCTGGCGGCGCCGATTGCTTCCATTCGCACGGTTCCACCTTATCGGTCGGACAATGGAGCGACTTGCGCGACAGCGCAATCGTTTTGGCTCTCAGCGCAGAACCGACTGCCCCAAGGCGTGAGCATGATGGCCTTGCGGATCGCTGTCGGAAAGCAAGAACGGTTTTAGCTGGAGCCCGGGACGCGCAGCAATTCGGTTCAATGGCGAGCGGCGGGCCCTTCATATCCGACTTAAAGTGACCTACGGTCGTGACGGCTCGTCGGCGTTTGCGGTTGCCGTTCCGCATGTCATCGTTTTGGATCAAACATGGCCCTTGTCAAAAGTTCAAAGGTCGCAGCCCGGGCGCTGAAGGCGACCACGACCTCTAGCCCGCCCCAGCCAAAGTCGCTCGCCAATCCGCCCACCTCAAAGCAAAGGCCTGGTGGTCCCACGGCAGAGGCTCTATTTGAAAGAGTAGCGGCCGCGACCGAGGAATTTGCGAGCGGGCTCACGCAAGCTTCCGCGGCCGCCGAGCAATTGCGCAAGTCGATGGAGCAAATTGCGGCCGGCGCCGAGGAGGCAGCCGGCGCCTCGCAGGAGCAACTCGCGGCCATCAAGCAGATATTCGACGGCCTTCGAGCCGCGCGTGGCGAGACAGACGCCTTACGGCGGCGTACGGACAACGTCCAAGTTACACTTGGCGACGCGGCGGAGCGCATCACTGCTTCTGCTCGGGCAATCGAGCGCAATGCGCGGCGGCAGGGCGCGACGGTCGAGATCATCGCCGAACTCGAGCGCCGCGCAAGGGATATCGGCGAAATCACGGATACGGTCAGCCGCATCTCCGACCAGACCAACCTCTTGGCGTTGAACGCCGCGATCGAAGCGGCGCGCGCGGGCGATCACGGGCGCGGCTTTGCGGTGGTCGCGGACGAGGTCCGAGCCTTGGCGGAGACGTCCGATAAAAGCTCCCAGGAGGTCAAACGACTGGCAGGCGAAATTCAAGTCGATGTCGGCGGCGCGGTTGGCGCGGTGAAGAAAGCCGCTGACCTTTCGGTGACCGAAGCCAAGGCGGCGGATGCCGTCGTGGAGACCCTCGAAACTCGACGGGAGGACATGCGACGAATTGCGAAGGTCAGCGAGGAGATGCTGAACGCGGCGCTTGAAGCAGAAAGGGCCGCGTCCGACGCGCAGAAGGGCGCCGAGCAGGTCGCCAGCGCCGCCGAACAACAATCGGCCAGCGCGGGCGAAGCGCAATCGGCGGTCCAGCAGCAGGCCAAGTCGCTCGATCAGGGACAGGTCGCCGCGCGCGCGCTGGCGGCCCTGGCGGAAAAGCTTCGCGGCGGGACCGCAGCCGTATCCGCCTCCGAGCAGATCGGCGCGACCGCCGAGGAGCTTTCCGCGACGATTCAGGAACTAACCAGCGCCGCCACGGAGATCATGGCGGCCGTGCAACAAATCGACCGCGGCTCGCAACAGCAGGCGTCCGCCACCCACGAAGCTTCGGTGGCGCTGGCCCAGATCGAGAACAGTGGCAAGTTCGCGCAGAAGACGAGCCGCGATTCCAACGAGCGGGTCGCGCAAATGGAGGCCGCGCTCAAGGAAAGCCGCGCGGCGGTTGGGCGGCTGGTCGTCGGCGTTGACACGGCGCTTGCGGACGCGCGAGTGAGCCTCGCGACAATCGGGCGTTCGGAAGCGGTGGGCCGCCGCATCGAGAAGATCGTCGACGCCCTCGCCTTGATGGCGGTGCAGACGAATATGTTGGCGGTAAGCGGTTCGGTCGAAGCCGCGCGCGCGGGCGACGCCGGGCGCGGTTTCGCCATCGTGTCGAACGACATCAGGAGCCTCGCGCGGGACGCATCGCAGAATGTCGAGCGCGCGAAAGATACGGTCCTCGGGATTCTCGATCAGATCACGACGCTCAAGCGCGATCTCGAACAGGTCGCCGCGAACGCCGAAATCGAGGTTCAGAGCAACCGCGCCGTATTCGCGGCTCTCGACAAGGTGGATGTCGATATAGCGGCGTTGAGCGCCGCCAATCAGGCGATCCTGGAAGGAGCGGAGACCATCCTGGCGAGCGTCGCCGAGGTGTCTGCCGGCGCGCGGCAAGTGGCGGCCGCCGCCGAGCAGGCTCGCAACGCCTCTCGGCAGGCGGCGGCCGCCTCGACTGAACAGGCCCAGGGCGCTGACGATCTGGCGGCGGCGATCGAGGAGATCGCCTCTCTCGCCGACGCCCTGAAGCCGCGGCATGAATAACGCCGTCATCCAGGAAGCCTCCAGCTTCGCAAAGCGTCGTTTTCTGGTCTTTCGCCTAGCGCGGCGAGCTTATGCGCTGCCGGCCGAAACGGTGGCCGAGGTGATACGGATTCCCCCTTCGGCGCGCGTGCCCCAAGCGCCCAAAGCGCTCATCGGCGTCGCGAACCTCCGGGGCGTCGTCCTTCCGATTGTGTCTCTGCGCGCTCTCATCGACCTCGAGGTCGATGAGAGCGCGGCTTCGCGCGCAATCGTCCTGGATGGCGGCGCCCCCGTCGCGATTGTTGTGGATGCTATCGATGCGCTCGTCACGATCGACGCGGACCGGCTCGAGACTCAGTCGGCGCAACTCGGCGTCGAACGGGGTGAACGATTGCTTGGCGCCTTTCCGCTGGGTGACCGTCAAGGCGCTGCGAAGATCTTGGACGTCCAGGCGCTTCTTGTCGCCACATTCGCCCGGCGGGCCCGTCCCGACCATCCAAACACATTACCCATCGTCGCCACGACCCAGGCGCTGGAAGCAGCGGCGGAGCGCGAGGCTTTTGTCACTTTCGACGTCGCAGGTCAGGAATTCGGTCTCGATTTAGCCGTCGTTCAGGAGATCATCGCGCTTCCTGACGCTATCGCGGCGGCGCCGCACTCTGACGGGGCGGTCGCGGGTATTATCGCTCTTCGTGACCAATTGCTTCCCTTGCTCTCGATGCGCGAATTGCTTGGCTTTGCGCCGGCCCCGGTTTCGGAAGCGCGCGCCAAGATCATTGTCGCGTCCGTTGGGGGCGGCCCGGTCGGTCTCATCGCCGATCGTGCGCGGGCCGTCATCTCGGCCGACCCGCGGCTGATCGAATCCGTGCCGGCAGTGATTCAGGCGCGTTCGGGAGGCGAGGCCCGCATCAAATCGATCTATCGCGGTGAGGAGGGACGACGGCTCGTCTCGATCCTTGCGCCGGAACAGCTCTTTCGAGGAGAGGTTATGAGACGGCTCGGCGAAGTCCGCGATGGGTCGCGTCCACAACCGCAAATCGACCAGACGAGCGAGGAGCGAAAGTTCCTCGTGTTTCGGCTCGGCGAAGACGAGTTCGGACTGCCTGTGGAAGCAGTGGTGGAAGTGGCGCGCGCGCCGGATCGAGTTACTCGCATTCCCAAGGCGCCTAAATTCCTGGCGGGAGTGATCAACCTCCGCGGCGCCGTCATCCCGGTGATCGATCAGCGGCAGCGTTTCAACATGCCGCCGCTCGAACAAGGCGACGGGCGTCGTCTTGTAGTTGTTCAAACCGGAAAACACCGCGCGGGGTTAATTGTCGACAGCGTTTCTGAGGTGCTGCGCACGGCCACGGACGCCATCAAAGACGCGCCGGACCTCACCGAGGAGATTGCACGGCTGGTTCGTGGCGTGGTCAATATCGAGGCCGAGGGACGAATTATTCTCGTTTTGGATCCTGATGAGCTTCTGACGCGAGCCGAGCGCAGCCTGCTCGACAAGTTTGAGAGCGGCGCGCAGGCGCCTTCATGATCAAGGTCCTCGTCATCGACGACTCGGCTCTCATGCGCAAGCTGCTGGGCCGCGTCCTCGGCGACGTCACCGAGTTCGAGGTCTATTTCGCCCGCAGCGGCGCGGAAGGGCTGGAGAAGCTCGCCGCCTTGAATCCCGATGTCGTCACGCTCGATATTCATATGCCCGGCATGGACGGCCTGGCCTGCCTCGACCGGATCATGATCGAGCATCCTCGGCCGGTGCTGATGGTTTCTTCACTGACCGGCGAGGGCGCGGACGTGACGCTTGAGGCGTTGCGTCTGGGCGCGGTGGACTTCGTGCCAAAGCCTGAGGGCGTGCTTTCCCTGCATATGGACACGTTCGGACCACTCTTCGTCGCCAAGGTGCGTGCGTCCGCGAGCTCCAAGCCTAAGGCGAGTCTTCGCTTGCGCGAACGGGTTCAGCATCGTTTCGGCGGAAGCGCGCCGGCGCGCCCACGTATTGGCGGCGGCGAGGCGCCCTTGCGGGCGAAGGGAGATGGACTTGTGGTGGTGGGCGCCTCGACCGGTGGGCCCCCGGCGCTAGAGACGATGCTCGGCGGATTGCCGTCAACCTTTCCCTGGCCCCTCGTCATCGCTCAGCACATGCCGGTGAACTTCACCGGCGCGCTCGCCCGCCGGCTCGATGGCATCTGCGCCATCGGCGTCAGCGAGGTAACGCGCCCGACGGCGCTCGAACGGGGCCACGCCTATATCGGGCGCGGCGACGGCGATGTCGTCATTTCGAGGATCGCCGGCGATCTCGTGGCGTCTCCAGCCCCGGCGGACACGGGGCGTCCATGGCGTCCGAGCGCCGACCGGTTGGTGGAGAGCGCCATCGCGCAGGTTTCGCCGAGCCTCCTCGTCGGCGTCCTGATGACCGGAATGGGCGATGACGGCGCTGCAACGATGACGAGGCTTCGCGCGTTAGGGGGGAGGACGATCGCTGAGGCGGAGGAAACGGCTGTGGTGTGGGGCATGCCAGGAAAACTCGTGGAGGCGGGAGGAGCGACCTGGGTCCTGCCCCTTCCGAATATCGCGGAGCAACTGAGAAAACTAGCGCCCCTGCATGCCGCTCATCCGCAACGCGTCTGACAAGGCCGGGGGCGCTTCGCCCGAGGCGCTCGTCTCATTGGCGGGCGCGTCACCTGACGAACGCTGGGCCGCGGCGCGCGCAGCGTGCGATCCTGCCGCCATTCCGTCCCTCGCCGAAGCGCTGGCGCACGAGCGCGACCCGCGCGTGCGCGAAGCGATTTTTACCGCGCTTGCGCGAATCGCCACTCCGGAAAGCGCCCAGATCGCATTGCCTTATCTTCGGGTCGACGACGCCAATATGCGCACGGGCGCGATGGACGCACTTCGCGCGATGCAGGATGCGTGTCGGCCATACCTGCCGGGTCTGCTCACCGACCCGGACCCGGATGTGCGGCTGCTCGCTTGTGATCTCGTGCGCGACCTGGGCGGAGCCGACGGACCGCGCTGGTTGTGCGCGTTGATCGAAACCGAGCCGGAAGCCAATGTTTGCGCCGCAGCCGTGGAAGCGTTGGGCGAGATCGCGGACGTGGCGGCGGCGCCGGCCCTTTCTCGTTGCGCCCGACGTTTTCCAGACGATCCGTTCCTCGGTTTTGCGATCAAGGTTGTCGTCGATCGGCTGGGCGGCGTGCCGACGGCGCCTCGTGGTTGAGTTTAAGCTGCTTGACGCCGAAGAATATCGCCGGCTGTGCGATTATCTGTATCGTCATACGGGTATGGCCTTCACGGAGGCACGGCGCTATTTTCTGGAACGGCGCGTCGAAGATCGTATGATCGCGACCGGATCGGCCTCGTTCGCCAGCTATTTTGCGCGCCTCCGCGCAAACGCGCAGGGCGAGTTGGAAGAGCTGATCAACGCCTCGACGGTCAACGAAACCTATTTCTTTCGGGAGGACTACCAGTTCGCGTGTCTAACGTCCGATCTGCTTCAGGAGCGCTTGCGCGCGAAGCCGCCGAGCGAGACGATGCGAATCTGGTCCGTTCCGTGTTCGACGGGCGAGGAACCATATTCGATCGCGATCTGGCTATTGGAGAACTGGCCCGAAGTGGACGCCCACGAGGTCGAAATCGTCGCCTCGGATATCGACACGAACGCCCTGGAAGCCGCCCGCGCCGGCATTTTCGGCGAGCGCGCGCTCATGCGTGTGAGTGCGGCGCTGACTGACAAATATTTTACGCCTGCCGGCCCGGAACAGTGGCAGATCCTCGACGAGTTGCGCCAATCGGTGCGCTTCACCCCGACCAACATCGTCGAGCGGACCGCAACGCGGGCCCACGGCCTGTTTGACGTTATCTTCTGCCGTAACCTTCTGATCTATTTTGACGACACGTCACGTCGCGTGGCGGCGGAGAATCTCTATGAGAGCCTTGCGCCCGGGGGATATATCTGCCTGGGCCACGCGGAATTGATGAGCCGCATCTCCCCGCTATTTGAAGTCTGTCGGTTCGCGGACGCCATCGTTTATCGCAGGCCTCCAGAGGCGCCGCGTGGCTGACCGCAAGATTCGCATCCTGATCGTGGACGACGCCCACCTCGTCAGGCTTTACTATCGACAGATCCTGGAGGGGGCCGGCTTTGAAGTCGAAGAGGCGCTTAACGGCCTCGAAGCGCTCGAAAGACTGCTCGTCAGTCCGCCGGACGCGCTGATCGTTGACATCAATATGCCGCTTATGGACGGCGTCACCTTCCTCAGCGCGCTGAGGCGGAACGCTTTGCCACTGTCCTCAATTCCCGCGCTCGTCACCAGCACCGAGTTCGAGCGCCGCCGACGTTGCCGCCGCGCGCGCCGCCGGCGCCAATTTCTACTACGCCAAGCCGATCGGGCCCGAAGATCTCGTACGCTACATGTCGATGCTCTGCGGCGCTCCCCAATGAACGAATTCCTCGAGCAGTTTCTGGTGGAGGCGCGCGAACTCGTCGAGCAGGCTACCGCCGACCTTCTGGCGTTGGAGCGTGAGCCTGACGACCGAGGGGGTCTGGATGGCGCCTTCCGCGCATTTCACACGCTCAAAGGGGGTGCGGGAATCGTGGATTTCGCCGCAATGGGGCGCGCGATGCACGCCGCCGAGGACGTCCTATCGATGGTTCGCCGGGGCGAGCGTGCGGTCACCGCGGGACTCATCGGCGATTGCCTCGCTTGCGTGGACCAAGTGGTTCAATGGCTCGATTCGATCGAGGAGAACGGTGAGGTCCCCAGCGACGCCGACGCTGCGGCGGATCGACTCGCGGTCCGCTTCGCGACCGGCCAAGCCGCGATCGAGGCGCTGAAAGTTGCAGCGACGGCTGTCGGACCGCAGGCGGCCGCCTCTTCCGTGGCAGTCGCAGTTCTGCGGGAGCAGATCTCGTTGCTCGCCGTCCGCGGGGAGGGACTCGAGGGTCGGATCGCGTCGGCCGGGCGCGTAGCGGCTAATGTATTTCGCTATCTCGGACGCTCCGGCGCCGCGGAGCGCATAGTCGACGCCCTCACAGAAAGCCTGGCCGGCCTGGACCCGACCAGCGTCGCCCGCGCTATCGAATCGGCGATCGAGAGCCTGAACGAGACGCCTTCGCCGGATCCGATTGCGCCGGACGCAATCCGGCCCGATCCCACCTCTCGCTTGCTCCGGGTCGAAGCCCAGCGGGTGGATGCGCTCGTAAGCCTCACCGGAGAATTGACCGTTGCAAAGAACGCCATCGGACATATCGCGATGCTGGCGCAGGAGAGCGACAACGTGCTCTCCGCGGCTATTGTGAGCGAGTACGGCAAACTCGACCGCCTGATCGACGGGCTGCAAAGAGCCGTGCTGGAATTACGGATCCTTCCGCTGCGCCGCGTGTTTCAACGGTTTTCGCGGCTTGTGCGGGAAATGTCCGAGTTTTTGGCGAAGCCCGTGCGGCTGGTCATCGAGGGCGAGGAGACCCAAGCAGACAAGGCGATCGTCGAAATGCTGTTCGAGCCGCTGCTTCACGTGGTGCGTAACGCGATGGATCACGGCGTCGAGTCCGGCGCGGAACGCGCGGCCGCGAGGAAGGCCGCGATCGCCACGATCTGTCTGCGCGCGCGCCGCGAGGGCGAACATGTCGTCATCGAGGTGGAGGACGACGGCCGAGGAATCAATGCGGATCGTATTCGTCAGGAAGCCATTGAGCGGGGCTTGGCGAGCGCCGATGCCGTCAGCGGCATGAGCGATGGAGCCGTCATCGACCTCATCTTCATGCCAGGCTTCTCGACGGCCGCCGACGTCACCGACTTGTCGGGGCGCGGCGTGGGCATGGATGCGGTGCGAGCGTCCATCGAACGGTTGGGAGGACGCGTCCAACTGGAGACGCGCAATGGCGCCGGCAGCACCGTGCGGTTCGTGCTTCCCTTCAGCGTGATGATGACGCGGGTCATGACGGTTGAGGCGGGCGGTCAATTGTATGGCATTCCATTGGACGCGGTCATCGAAACCATCCGCGTCCGCCGCGACGAGATCCGGCCCGTCGGTCAAGCCCATGCTTTCGTGTTGCGCAATCGGACTATCCCCTTAATCGGGCTAGCCCGGACCCTGGGCTGGGCAAGGGCGGAATCAAGCTCGGACGCGACGGTTGTCGTGGCGTCGAGCGGTGGCGTGCTGGGCGGTCTCGAAGTTGATAGGCTTGGGGCGCGCATGGACGTTATGCTCAAGCCGGCAGAGGGCCTTTTGACTGGAATTCCCCAAATAGCGGGAACGACCATGCTCGGCGACGGCGGGGTGCTCCTGGTTCTCGACATCAAGGAAGTGCTACGCTGACTGCTTGTTGAACGGACTTTCGAATTTTGGGCTCGCTCTGTGGTTGAGGTTACATGGCTTTTACAGTTCTCGTGGTCGACGATAGCAAGCTGGCGCGCATGGCGGTCGCCAAGCTGTTGGGGGGGCTTTGCCCTGACTGGACCCGTCTCGAGGCGGCCAACGCCGACGAGGCGTTTGTGGCGCTCGAAGAGCAAAAACCAGATCTTGCCGTCCTGGACTTCAATATGCCGGGGCGGGACGGCCTGGATCTAGCGGCGCAGCTTCGCCGGATGCGTCCTGCGATGCCCGTCGCGGTGATTTCCGCAAATCATCAACAAGAGGTCGTCGACCGAGCAAACGCGGCGGGCGCCGTCTTCTTGTCGAAGCCGCTCACAGAACCGGCGCTACGAGATTTTCTCGACGGCGCCGTTCGGCAGATTCGGGCTGCGAGGGGATGAGCGAAGCCTCGTCCACCCTGAACGAACTCGAGCTCGACGCGCTAACCGAACTCGTCAACCTCGGGGTCAGCAAGGCCGCGCTCAGTTTGCGAGAAATGGTCGGCGAGCAAGTCCTGCTGTCGGTGCCGAGCGTAGAACTGATCGCGCGTCTACGGGCGATAGAACACTTGGGAAAGGAGCCCAATAGGCTCGTCGCGGTGCACCAGGTGTTCGACGGCGACATCAACGGCCGAGGGCTGCTCATCTTTCCAGAAACACGCAGTCTCGAACTCGTCCGCGCCGTCACCAATGGAGGCCTTTCGCTAGAGGACATTCTCGAACTCGAACATGAAGCGCTCGCCGAGACCGGCAATATTATCTTAAACGGCTGCCTCTCCACCATCGCCAACCTGCTGCAGCGGACCTTGACGATATCCCTACCGGAAATCCTGCGCGGCGACAGCACGGCGCTGTTCAGCCTTCCGCCACCGCCCGAGGCCGGCGATTTCGTCTTGTTTGTCTACATCAACTTTTCAGTTCGCAAGCACGATATCCAGGGGTACATCGCGCTGCTGATGGACTTACCTTCGCTCGAGGCCCTGAAGCGCTTGCTGGACGAATTCATTAGCCGAACAGCGGGCGACCCGCTGCCGCCTTCGAATGCTTGACCCAACGCAAGAAAAACTGCCTTGGGCCCTGTTCGATGCGGTGGACTTGGGGGTCGCGCTTCTCGACTGCAATCACCGGGTGGTTGCATGGAACGCGTGGCTGGCGTCCGCGACCGCCCTTTCATCCGAGAAGGCGATCGGCAGGCGGTTCGAGGATTTGTTCCTTGCCGGCAGCGTCAAGCACCTTGTGCTTGCCATCACGGCTTCGCTGGAATCGGGCACGTCGCGTCTCCTGAGCCAATCGCTGCATCCCACGATACTGCCGCTGAAAACGCGCTCCGGTCAGGACATGATCCACGACGTGACAGTGCGCGCGATCGACTATCCGCCGGCGCGCTACTGCTTGATCCAGATTTTCGACGTGTCCGTCGCGGTCAAGCGCGAACGCCTGTTACGCGAGCGACAAAATGCCCGCTATGATGCAGTGGTCGACAGCGCCGCTGACGTCATTCTTACGCTCGACGAAGAGGGCGCCATACAGTTCGCCAATCCAGCGGCGGATCGGCAGCTCGGCTATGCGGCGAAAGACCTGATAGGCCAGTCGGCTGCCGTGCTTTTCGAGGATCGTGCGGCCTGGAACGAGACGCGCCGGGCGGTCCTCAACGCCGACGCCGTGCGCCAGCCTGTCGAGGTGAAGGCGCGGCGCAAGGATGGCTCCACGACTTACCTTGAAGTGTCGCTCGCGCGCTGGGTGAGTCAGTCACGCGTTCTGATCACCGCGATTTTCCGCGACGTCAACGAAAGACGCGCCGCTCAGGAAGTCCTGCGGGAAAGCGAGGCGCAGTTTCGCGCTCTCGCCCAAGCGATGCCTAACCACGTATGGACGGCGCGACCGGACGGCCAGCTCGATTGGTTCAACGCGCGCGTCTACGAATATAGCGGCGTCGAACCAGGAAATCTTGACGGGAACGGGTGGAGCAGCCTTCTCCATCCTGAAGATATGGTGGCGGCCAACGAGCTTTGGCGGGCCGCCCTGGCGTCTGGCGGCCCCTATGAAGCGCAGTTTCGGATCCGAAGTGCGAGCGACGTATATCGTTGGCATCTCGCTCGCGCGTTTCCCATACGCGGCGCCGATGGCGCCGTCATGCGCTGGGTCGGCAGCAATACCGACATCGAGGACCAAAAGGTCGCCGCACAGACGTTGGCGGACATCAACGCGACCCTTGAACAGCGCGTGTCTCAGCGCACGAGCCAGCTGATGCAAGCCGAGGAGGCGCTCCGACAAAGCCAGAAAATGGAGGCGCTTGGGCAGCTGACCGGCGGTATCGCTCACGACTTCAATAATCTCCTTCAAGGAATTCTTGGCGCTCTCGATATCGTCAAGCGCAGAATCGCTGCAGGCCGGATCGGCGATCTGGATCCCTTTCTGAACGGCGCTCTGGATTCGGCCAATCGCGCCGCGACGTTGACCCATCGTTTGCTGGCCTTCTCTCGTCGCCAGCCCGTCGATCCTCGTCCCGTGGATCTTAATGAGCTGATCGGCAGCGTCGAGGAACTGCTGCGCCGTTCCCTCGGCGAGAATATCGATCTGAGCGTTGCTCCAGGGCAGGATCTTTGGCTCGCGCGTTGCGACGCGAATCAACTCGAAAACGCGCTTCTGAACCTAGCCATCAATGCGCGGGACGCTATGCCAAAAGGCGGCGTGATGACGATCGACACTGCGAACAAAGTGTTTGAGGGGCACCAGGCGCGACGCCGCGACGTGAGCCCTGGCGAGTACGTCTGCTTTCGAGTGAGCGACACTGGCGTCGGAATGCCGCCGAGCGTCAAGGCGCGAGCCTTCGATCCATTCTACACCACCAAACCAATCGGCAAGGGCACAGGGCTTGGCCTGTCGATGATCTATGGGTTTGTACGGCAGTCGGATGGCTCCGTGACGATCGATAGCGAACTTGGCAAAGGGACGTCCGTCGAGATTTGTTTGCCGCGTTACAGCGGTGATGCCGTCGGCGCGCCCATCCAGGAGTTTTCAGGAGACAATCGAGCTGAAGCCAACGAAGTTGTTCTGATCGTAGAGGACGAAGCTGTGGTCCGCCTCCTTATCGTAGAGGCCCTCAACGATCTGGGCTATAAGGCGCTCGAAACAGCAGACAGCTCGGCCGCCCTACGAATTCTGCAGTCGCCGCAGCGCGTGGACCTTCTCGTGAGCGACATCGGCCTGCCAGGCTTGAACGGGCGCCAGCTCGCGGACGCCGCCCGAGTTCACGCGCCCAGGCCTTAAGGTCCTGTTCGTGACGGGATATGCCGAGGACGCCGCCGGAAGCGCCTTCTTGGAGCCCGGGATGGAGATCGTCACGAAGCCGTTCTTGATGGAGGCGCTTGCGAGCAAAATCCGCGAGATGATCGAGGGCGTCCGAGCCGAGAAAACCCGCCAGTAGACGAGACGATCCTTTCGGCCCCGCCTAATAGCCGAGCGCCACGCCATCCTTGCGCGGGTCCGAGCCGCCGATCAGTATGCCGCGCTCGTGGTCGATCATGATCGCCTGTCCACCGCCGAGCGGCCGCTCGACTTCGGTCAGCTTGTGGCCAAGCCCGGCGAGCCCCGTACGAATCGCCGGCGAAACGCCGCGTTCGATCTCGACCTCTCCGAGGTGCGGGCAAACTCGAGGAAAATCGAGCGCCTGCTGAATGTCCATGCCGTATTCAAACGCATTGGTCAGAACCCAGCTCTGGCCTATTGGCTGGTAATGCCCGCCCATCACGCCAAAGCAGATTGCGGGCTTGCCGTTCCTCGTGGCCAAGCCTGGCATGATGGTGTGCGCGGGACGCGTGTCTGGCGCAAAGCTGTTCGGATGGTCGGCCTCGAAAGCAAAGCACAACCCCCGGTTCTGTAAGAGCACCCCCGAGCCTTCGGCGAGGATGCCGCTGCCGAAGGTCTCGTAGATCGAATTGATGAGGCTGCATGCGCCGCCGTCGCGATCGACGACCGAAAGATAGACGGTGTCGCCGCTCGCCGCGAGCGCGATCTCGCCTGGCGCCGGCAGAGAGGGAAGGGAGCGCCGATCGTCGACATGCCGCGCCAGCGCGGCAAGGTAGTCCGGGGCGAGCAGACGGCTCAACGGCGTTTCCCGTCGGAGCGGGTCGGCGAGGAAGGCGCTCCGGTCGCGGAAGGCCATCCGCGCAGCCTCGATGTGCCGATGGAAGCGCGTCACGCCCGAGGGTCCGTCCGGAGCGTCGCCGAGCGCTTCCAGTTCGCCCAGGATCATCAGCGTTGCCAGTCCCGGTCCGTTGGGTGGACACTGCCATACGTCGAGACCCCGCCACTGGAGTGAGATCGGCTCGACGAACTCCGCCGCCTTCCGTCCCTTGGCGAAATCCTCTTCTGTGTGAGAACCACCGCGCGCTCGGAGCGTGGCACCCATGTCCGCCGCAATCGGCCCGCTGTAGAAAGCGTCAGCGCCGCCCTTGGCGATGGCGCGCAGCGTGGCGGCGAGCGCGGTCTGGACAAACCGGTCGCCTTCCCGAGGCGCGCCGCCGCCGGGCAGGAAGAGCCGGTTCCCCGCTCGACGCAGCTTGTCCACTTGCATCGACCAATCCCAGGCCACGCGCTGATGCACGGGAAAGCCCTCCTCGGCGCAACGGATGGCCGGGAGCAGCAATTCGTCGAATCCTTTGGTCCCATAGGCGTCCAGCAGCAATTGCCAGCCGGAGACCGCGCCCGGAATCGTGACCGCGTGCGGCGATATATCCTCAGGTGGGCAGGGGCCCGTGGCCATGATCGCCTCCAGAGAGGAGGCCGCGGCTGACCGGCCGGAGCCATTGACGGCGACAACTCTGGCGCCTCCCGGAGGCGTGCAAAGGCTAAAGCAATCGCCCCCGAGCCCGGTCGATTGCGGCTCGACGACCGCGAGGACGGCGCAAGCCGCAACCGCGGCGTCGACAGCGTTACCGCCCGCGCGTAAGACGTCGATGGCGGTAAGCGAAGCGATCGGCATGGAGGTCGCAGCCATCCCGTTCACCGAATAGACGGGGCTGCGCCCGCTCCGATGGAAATCCCGCAATCGCGCTTCCCTTCCTAATGCTCATGGCTGTTCCGCATGCAGCCTAAGGCACGCGCTTCATTTTGTAGAACGCTTGGCGATTGGCGCAAATCGAATGGCTCTTACGCGAGCGATGGTGCGCCGGGAATGGCCCAGCTCCGGCCCCCGCGAGACGATCCAGAGTCTAGGAACCGCTTAGTCTAGGCGCTCGTTCGTGCTGCTACGTCCGGCAACGCTCACTTGTTTGATTCGGCGCCATCCGAAGAAAATTCCGCCGACGGCCCCGCCTCATCCCCAACTTGCCCGAAGGGCGCGGACGCGTCCGAAGAAGGCGGCCCCGACAGCGGCGAAGGGCTTGGCGTTGGCGTTGCCCGCGTTCGCATCGTCATCGCGCCGAATAGCGCGTCAGCGTCAACGGAGAGGGCGAGGCCGCGACGGGAGGCTATATCGCCGGACGGCCGCCCAAAAAAGTCGGAACTGGCCCACAGAAAGGCGCTGAGCTGGCTGGTGCGCGTGGGGGTGAAGACGAAAAAGCGCGCGTCGGCAGAGTGCGGAACGTCGATGACGTCCGCGAAAAAGTCATAAGGCGAAACGCCGCGCGCTTCGGGGGCCTCACCGCTCGCAGAGGCGAGCGCCGACGGCAATCCGTCGGCTAGGGCCGTTGGTACGGCCCTCCGGTCGAAGATTAGAGTCGAATTGGGATCGTTCGCGTCGTCGCCTAACCGGGACAGGGTGATGCCGGTCGCGGCGTCGCCCTCGGCGACGGCCTGCTCACCGATTGCGGCAGGAACGCAACTTGCGGAGCATTCATCCAGATTGATTGAGCGGACGTCGGCGCGTGCCGCATTTATCGCCGCCATCGCGATCAGCGCCGCGCCAACACCGAGCGCGCATCGCGCGCGACCTCGCACTTTGCTTATCCTTAAGTTACGAACGCCGCATTGGAGTCATTAGGAAGGTAAGGGCGAAGGACTGTCAATGCGCGGAGACGGATGAAGGGAAAGAAATAAGCTTGTGGCCTACGAAGACTGGTTAAGTACTTCGCTAAGAAAACGGACGATCGCGGTCATCATGCTGTCGTCGACTTCCTCCTGGCTCGATCCCAGCGCCTTCAACGCCGTTTTCGACACGATGAGCGAGTGGTCGCCTCCCTCCACGACATACAGTGTCGTGGGCGCATGCATCCGCTGCCGCACGCCTTCGAGCAGGTCGAGCGGACAGAGTGGGTCGCGGGTTCCCTGGGCAAATAGAATTGGCACTTTGAGCTCCAGCAGAACTTGATCGCGAAGCTTCGACCGGTCGCCAGCTCCGCAGAGGGGATAGCCAAAGCAGATGACGGCTTCGACCGGATCGGTCAGGGCGACATGGCAGCCGACACGTCCGCCCATGCTTTTACCAGCGAGCACGATCGGCCCCTCATGCTTTGCGCGAAGCGCGGCGAGCGCCGCTCGATGAGCCGCAATCAGCTTCGGCAGTGGGTCCGGCCGCCCTCGGCCCGCCAGGGCGTAAGGGTAATCGAACGGTTGGACCGGACCGATCGTCTCCAGGAGCTGCGCGAAGGCCCGCATTCGCGGATGCGAGGACGGCGCCCCGGCGCCGGGCGCGAGGAGAAAGGCGGGACGGGGCATAAGCGCCAGTCTATCGTCTGCCGCTCACTCACGGAAGGCGGATCGAACTGCGACCGCCGCAGCCACAGCGTCTTGGCGCTATCGGAGATCGGCCTTGAGCCGCTCGAAGATTTCCCGCCCCTCGAGATCAAGCAGGCGAAGGCCGACCGCTCGGGGCGGCCAGCTTGTTTCGGCGGCTTCGCGGATTGCGACGGAGGCGTCTGTCGCGTGAATTTCGCTCTCGGTGAGAACGGTGGGGCCGAGATCGGCCCCGACGCCAAAGAACTGCAGCCGGAAGCGTTGCGTTCGGACGGCGAGAACGCGTTCGAGCTCGTCCAACGTGTCAACCTCGAAAAATCCGATGGCGGGACGCACACCTGAGGCCAGGGCGCGCTCAGCGACGTTGGACGGTTGGTCGGCGCGCGGTTCGCCCGTCCGCCGGGCGATGAGGTTCGCCACCTGACCCCAATGGGCGGCGACGTCCGGCGCGCTCGCCTGCCGTTGGCGTTGGCGCGCCTCCGCATAGGCGCGGACTTCGGAACGCTGCGATCAACCGATCGGCGTCGAGGAGGGGTGTCTCGGCCCGTTCAGCATCGACCGCGGGGCGCGCGCTCGCGGGCGGCGTCGTTAGCCGACGGACGGGCGAATGAGACCGTCTGCCGTGAATGGACATCCCTAGACCCTTCGAACCAGCAGCTCGGATCAGAGGCGATTCCGGACCATCACGATCGCGTTACAACTCAGAAAGACCGTTTTTAACTCTCGCGAGCGGTTGTGTTTTAAAAAGCTAAGCAGCTCAAGAGTCAAGCGCCACAACCGATCGGTTTTAAACTGGCTTAATTTTCTTTTCCTGCAATCGCGCGTGCAACGTTAAGCGCAGGAAAGGAGGCCGACCCACGCGGCGACGCTTGCTCGCTTCGAGCGGCCTGGGGTCAGCCAAAAGCGGGAGCGAGACGCTCACCTCGCCGGCGGCCGAAGAGGCCGAGGCTCGCGAAACCGAGGGCCAACATCGCCCAAGTCGACGGTTCCGGCGCGGCAGCCACGCTCAGAGTTCCGCTCTCTTGGATCGCATAATTGTAGCTGCCAACGGACTCATAGAGCGAATAATTGCCGGGCGAGGTCCCCCAGAGATTCCAATAGCCGCCCGGATTCTCCGCCGTGACGAACAAGAGGCCGTTGGTGTCGAACGCATTGCCGATCGGGTAGAACGCGTTGTTGAAGATGAACGAACCGTCCGAGCTATAGGACGGAGCCGGGAAGCTCGGATTGGCGGCGACCCCGCTGATGGCTTGATTGGTCAGGCCGGAGATGGCGCCCGAGACGGCCGTCACTTGCTCGGCAGCGTTGACGGTGAATTCGCCAATAGCCGTGAGTTCGACGTCGCTCGACTGGAAGGTGAATTTGTAGATGGCCGCGTTCGCCGTTGTAACGGATAGCAACATTGCAGCTGACAGCGCAGCAATCGTGGTAACAAGAGTTCTTACGCATCATGCATCTCCCGCCCGGGTGCAAGTCATGTTTTTGTTCATGACTGGCCCGAGACCGCCAACACCTGACATCGGGTGGCTCCATTTTTATTAAATACGTTGAGTACCGGTGTGATACAAGCTAAGGTTGTTGCCTTAGTTACAAGGGATTGAATTTAGGTTGTGCTAAAGTGTAATCAAATTGCTATCGCCTCCGGCCGGAGAGCGGTGGCTCGCGGGTGAGCCGCCAATCCTTCACGGCGAACAATTGCGGACGGGCGCTCGGCGCGATGGTAGCGTGCCCCATTTCCAGGATCGGAGGACTTGAATTGCCCAATCATCCCGCATTGGCCGCCAACCGTGTCGCGGTCATAACCGGAGCAGCCAGCGGCATCGGCTTGGCGGCATCGGCCAAATTCGCCGCGCTCGGTATGAAAGTGTGCATGGCGGACTTGGGCGGCGAGGCGCTCGAGACCAGCGCAGCGAAGGTCCGCGCGACCGCGGCCAAGCCGGATGACGTGCGATCCTTCGCTGTCGACGTGAGCAAGCTTGACGACGTCCAGCGCCTCAAAACGTCGGTCTTTGATGCATTCGGCGAAGTCGCCGTGCTCATGAACAATGCCGGGACGGGCGGAGGCGGGGAAGTGTTCGGCGATCCAGCCCGCTGGCGGCGCATTCTCGACGTCAACCTCTGGGGCGTGGTTAACGGAGTGCAAGCTTTTGGCCCCGACATGATCCGGCAGGGGTCGGCGGCGGCGATCATCAACACGGGCTCGAAGCAGGGCATCACCTGCCCGCCGGGAGAAACGGCCTACAATGTCTCGAAGGCGGGCGTGAAGGTCGTGACGGAGGCGCTGGCGCACGAATTGCGCAACATCGAGGGCTGCCGCGTGAGCGCGCATCTGCTCATCCCGGGCTTCGTTTTCACTTCTATGACCAAGGGTTCAAGGACCGAGAAGCCGGCCGCCGCCTGGACGCCGGAACAGCTCGTCGACTTCATGCTGCCGGCGATGGGGAAGGGCGACTTCTACATCCTTTGTCCCGACAACGACGTGCCGCGCGAGATGGACGAGCGGCGAATTCTCTGGGCGGCCGGCGATATCGTCGAGAACCGGCCGCCGCTCTCGCGCTGGCATCCGGACTACAAGGAGGCCTTCGCCAAATTCGCGAAGGCCTGATGCCTCGTTGAGGCCAATTTGATGCGCTCTGATCCAGACCGGCGGCAGTTGCGCGATGAAACAATTGGCGACTGGCGCGGCGACGGTGCTCGGAATTGAAACGACAGCCGCGCCCACATTGAAGGAAGGAACGGCGCATGGATGACGCCTACGAAGCGCAGGCGATTGCGCAGCAGGCCTACATCTATCTTTATCCTTTGATCCTCATGGACCTGACGCGCAAGCAGCTGATCAACCTCGATCCCAAGGTCAGTCCCATGGGTGGGCCGGCGAACGCATTCACCCACATTCGCGCGTTTCCGAGCGCCGACATGCGGGCGGTGGTGCGGCCGAATTTCGATACGCTCTATTCGAGCGCCTGGCTCGACCTCACGTCGGGCCCTGTCGTTGTCTCGACCGCGGACACTGGCGGCCGCTATTTCATGCTGCCCATGCTCGATATGTGGAGCGATGTCTTCGCCGTCCCGGGAAAGCGCACGAACGGGACCGGCGCTGCGAGTTTCGCCGTCGTTCCGCCTAGGTGGAGCGGGCAATCGCCGGCGGATGTCGAGCGGATCGACGCGCCCACGCCCTATGTCTGGATCATAGGCCGCACCCAGACCAATGGCGTCAAGGACTACGACGCGGTTCACAAGGTCCAGGACGGGTACAGGGTCACCCTGCTCGCCGATTGGGGAAAGCCCGCGCGGGCGGTCAGCCAAGCGATCGACCCGGCCGTCGACACCAAGACCGAACCACTGCGACAGTTAAATGGAATGGCGCCGGTCGATTATTTCAAGCGCGGCGCGGAGTTGATGAAGCTGAACCCGCCTCACCTCACCGACTGGTCGACCGTCGCCCGGCTGAGGCGCATCGGGATCGAGCCTGGCAAGAGCTTCGATGCCAGCAAGGTCACTCCCGACGTCCTCGCCCGCGCCGCCGCCGCAGGGCTCAAGCTCATGCACGACAAGGCGCCGACGCTCGCCCGCATCGTCAATGGCTGGCAAATGAACACGGACACCATGGGCGTCTATGGCAACTATTACCTCAAGCGCGCCATCGTCGCGATGTTGGGGCTCGGCGCCAATCAGGTCGAGGACGCGATCTATCCCTTGAACGTGAGTGACGCGGACGGCAAGCCGGTCACCGGAGGAAGCAAATACGTCCTCCATTTCACGAAGGACGAACTGCCTCCAGTAGACGCGTTCTGGTCGCTGACGCTTTACGACGAGGAGGGATTCCAGGTCGCCAATCCGCTGAACAGATTCGCGATCGGCGACCGCGATGCGCTCAAGTTTGGCGCGGACGGCTCGCTCGACCTCTACGTCCAGAACGGAAACCCCGGCCCTGATAAAGAACCGAATTGGCTTCCGTCGCCAAAGAGCGGCGGGCTCGCTTTGACGCTCCGGCTCTATGCGCCGAAACCTCAGGTCGCCGACGGCCGTTGGAACCCGCCCGCGATCAGGCGCGTGAACTGATCGCGAGTGGGCTCGCGGGTCCGGTTAGGAGCTTCCGCCGACGGAGGAAAGCCATATGTTTTCTTGCTCATCAGGCGATCAGCCGGAAGCGGTAGGTTCTCCAGGTTGCTCGTGTTGCGGAGGCGAACTGCAGTCGCTGACGCGCCGTATTAACGCTGACCTGTCGCGCCGCGGATTTGTGGCCGGGATAGGCGCGTCACTCGCGGCGCTTGGTCTTCCCAAAGTCGCGCGCGCGCAGAGCGCGTCGAACCTGACGCAGCCAATCGTCTTCACGAACTTTATGCTGTTCGACGGGAAGTCGAACGCATTGCGTGGCGGGCTTGCGCTCATCGTCGAAGGCGGACGGATCAAGGCGCTTGCGACCGGGAACCCGACAAGTCCAGACGGCGCGCGGACGATCGATTGTGGTGGCCGGGTCGTTATGCCGGGACTTATCGATGCGCACTGGCATTGCATTTTCGCCGCGCTGCCGATCTCAACTCTGATTTCGGCCGAGGTCGGCTATCTCTTCCTTGCCGCCGCCGCCGAGGCCGAGCGCACGCTCATGCGCGGCTTCACCACGATTCGAGACCTGGGCGGCCCCTCGTTTGCGCTCAAGCAGGCGATCGACGAGGGGCTTGTCACGGGACCGCGCATCTATCCGTGCGGCGCCATGATCACGACGACAGGCGGACACGGGGACATGCGTCCGCTGTCCGATCTGCCGCGTAGTCCCGGCGGCCCGGTGAGCTACATGGAGCGGACTGGTGCCGCCAATATCGCGGACAGCGCCGACGAAGTGCGCCTCAGGGTTCGTGAGCAGCTTCTGCAGGGTGCGTCTCAGATCAAACTCGTGGGAGGCGGAGGCGTGTCTTCGCCACGCACCACGCTGGACATGCTGACCTTCAGCGAGCCCGAGCTGCGCGCGGGCGTCGAGGCGACCGCCGACCGCAATACCTATGTCGCCGTGCACGCCTATCCGCCCGCCGCCATCCGTCGGGCGATCGATGCGGGCGTTCAGTGCGTCGAGCACGGGCACCTAATGGACGAGGCAACGGCGAGCCTGATGGCGGACAAGGGCGTCTGGCTGAGCATCCAGCCGTTCATCAGCGAGGACGACACCGTTCCCCTTCGCGGGCAAAGCCAGGTGAACCTGCTTCAGGTCATTGCCGGAACGAACACCGCCTATCCCGTTGGCGAAGGCCCACAAGCTTAAGACCGCCTTCGGCTCGGATCTCTTGTTCTCCGCCCAGAAGACCCGGCGCCAAGGGATCATGCTGACCCATCTCAAGCGCTGGTACGAGAGCCCTGAAATCTTGAAGATGGCGACGGCGACCAATGGCGAACTGCTGGCCTTATCCGGGCCGCGCAATCCCTATCCGGGAAAGCTCGGCGTGATCGAGGAAGGCGCATTCGCCGATCTCATCGTCGTGGACGGCGATCCGATCGCCAAGATCGCACTCATCGAGGATCCGGAGAAGAATTTCCTCATCATCATGAAGGACGGCAAGATCTACAAGGACGCCCTCCATACATGATGGAACCAGTCCTTGCTGTGGTTGACCATCTGAGGCAGGCGTCTCTTGCCAAGGCTAGCGCAGCCTGCTGTGCCGCTGGACGGAGCCTGCCGGACATGTCACCAGAGTGTGTCCGAGGGAGGCGAGGCGCCCGAAATGAGTTCGCTCACGATCGCGATTGTCGTCGGCGTGCTGATCGCCGTGTGCGGGATCGCGGGCCTCACGCGTTCAGCGCCTGCTGCCGGGACATCATACGGCGGAGCGCTCCCGCGACATGATCGGCGGCGTGGTCGGGCTCCTGACCCTTCTTCTCGCGCTGGTCCTCGGCCTTTTGATCTGGACGGCCTATGGCGTTTTCAGCACACAGCAGACGGAGCTTCAGACGATCGCGGCGCGGGCGCTCGAATTCGATCTGCACATGCGCCAGTATGGCCCGGAGGGCGACAAGGCGCGTGAGATTTTTCGACGCGATCTCGTCTGGGCGCACGAGCAGTTCTGGGGTTCGCACGACTCTGCCCCGCAAGCCTATGACGCATCGGTCCAGGCTATGAGCGACATGAGCGCTTATTTCGACAGCCTGAAGCCAAATCCGTCGCAGACGCGTTTACTCGATGAGGCGCGGCGCAATTATGCCTTTATCGGCGAAAACCGGATTCTGATGTCGCATGCAAGCGCAGACCCCGGTGTCCTGGCCGCTGATCTATGCGGTTGCGGCCTGGTCGTGCCTCATGTTCTTCGGCATGGGGCTTTTGTCACGGCCGAACCCGACCACGGTCGCGATGCTGGTTCTTGGCGCGGCGTCGGTGGCGCTCGCCATCTTTCTCATCCTTGAGTTCAACAAACCCTATACGAGCTTCTTCCGAGTTTCTCCCGTCGCGCTTGAAGAGGCGATCGTCCGGCTCGACGAGCCGACAACCGCAGTTCCGAGCGCGCCGGCTAAGTAAGTCAAGGAGACAGATCCATGGCGAATTATAAGATCCTGAGCGACGCCGAGATTCGAGCCGCGCTGGCCGAGTTGCCCGACTGGTCGCTGAAAGCGCCCAATATCGAGGCCCGGTTCGAGCTCAAGACCTTTCGCGACGCGATCGCCTTTATCGTCGAAGTCGCGATTTAAGCCGAGGTGATGAACCATCATCCCGAGTTCCACAATTCCTATAACATTTTGACATTCTCGTTCTGCACGCACGATGCGGGCATGAAGATCACCGATCTCGACATTGAGACGGCGAAGCACATCAGCGCGCTCGCGCGCCGCTTCCAGTCGATGGCCTGACCATTCCCGCTCCCCTCGCCTTTGACGGCAAGGTCGCGGTCGTGACCGGGGGGGCCAAGGGAATCGGCTACGCGATCGCTCGCGCCTTCGCCCGCGAGGGGGCGCGGGTCGCGATCGCGGGCCGCACCAAGGAGACGCTGATCGGCGCCGCCAAGGCGATCGAGGAGGAATGTGGGCGCTCCATTCTCCCGGTACCAGGCGACGTGGCCGAGGCCGCCGATTGCGACCGCCTGATCGCGGCGACCGTCGACCAGTTTGGCGCGGTCGATATTCTCGTCAACAATGCGGCTCTGTTCGGTGTTCTGCCGCTCATTGAAGCGGATGCGGCCGAGGCTGCCCGATTCTTCGCAGTGAACGCGATTGGCCCTCTCAATGCGGCGCGGGCGTTCGCCCGCTGGGCCTTCGATCACAAACGCGCCGGCGCCATCGTCAACGTCAGCAGCATCGCCGCCGGCCGGCCCGCGCTGAACGTTGGCCTTTATTCGGCGTCGAAGGCGGCGGTCGAAAGCTTGACCCGGTCGATGGCGGTCGAATGGGCGGGGCAGGGACTGCGCGTCAATGCAGTCGCGCCGGGCCATGTCGCGACCGAGGGAGTGCTGGAAGACTTCCGGACCGGACGCCTGGAGGAGAAGGCGGTGCTGGGGCGCATACCCGCCGGGCGCATCGCCGACGGCGACGACATCGCTGACGCCGTGCTATTTCTGTGCAGCAATCGCGCGCGCCATATTCTGGGCCAGGTGCTGACTGTCGACGGCGGGGAAGCGTTCTAGGCGAGCGCTCGAACTATCCGGCGGCCGATGGCCGATGCTATCCGCCGTGTTCTTCCTCGGCCCTGGCCGGCGCCTCTTGGCAGCTCCAGGCCTCGAGCGAACAGACCCAAACCGTCGCGGAAAGGGCGGCGCCAACAAACAGGATCTGCTGGTACAATGCCCAGTTGATTGCAACCAACACACAAAGGAGGGTTGCGACGAAGGAAATCGGCATAATCGGGGACATATCGTGACCCGCTGACGGCAAGACTGGCGCGCTTCGCCACATTCGCGAAACCGTGACTGACAGGGTTTGTTCCAGCGTAGCGTTAGGAAAAAGTTTACCATGTTTCCGGCGATAGAAGATCGCTCGAGAAACGCCTCCATCGCAGCGCCGGCCGGGCTATCGCCAGACTCGCGCGCAGTCTTTGTCCTTGCCGATGGATGTATGAAGGCGAATTGCCGATGGATGTACGAAGGCGAAAGAGAGGGACCGCACCCCTTCAGTGCTCGGAAGAATTGCGCGCCGTCCGATTGTCGTCGCTTCGCACCGGGATGTCGCGCGCGCTCCACGCCTCAAGCGAACACACCAATATGGTCGCCGACAACGCCGCGCCGACGAACATCAATTGTTGAAAGAGAAGACCCTCTACCGCGCCGAGGGTGCAGAGCAGCGTGAGCAGAAAGGAAATTGGCAGGATCGGAGACATCGTGGCGGGGTCCGGTTTGGCGACAGGCGACTTGCTGTTCGCATCTGTCATTCGTAACGCCGAAAACCTCGCTTCGGTTCCCGGCCCAGACCTCCGCGTGGTAAAAATCCGCGTGCTGCTGGCAGCGTCGCGAGCAGCTCAGGGCCGTCAAGGTGCAAGCCTCGATCTTGGACTCCAGTAGAGACTCGCTTATACCTTTCTCAACGACAGAGCGATGCTGGGGAGCGAAGCCAATAAGCACGGTTCTCAGCCAACCGAGCGCAATCCATGAAATCCGCTAAAGAGCCAATGAAGGGTAAGGACTATGATCAGGCCTTGCGCGAGCTGCAGGTCGATCTCTGCGCGCTACAGGAGTGGGTCAAGCACAAGGGCCTGCGCGTAGTTGTCGTGTTCGAGGGACGCGACGCGGCGGGCAAGGGCGGGACGATCAAGGCGATAACCGAGCGGGTAAGCCCGCGCGTGTTCCGGGTGGTTGCGCTGCCTGCGCCATCCGACCGCGAGAAGTCGCAACTCTATCTGCAGCGGTACGTGCAGCATCTTCCGGCCGCCGGCGAAATCTTGATCCTCGACCGCAGCTGGTACAATCGAGCCGGGGTCGAATATGTGATGGGCTTCTGCACCGAAGCGCAGCACCGCCGCTTCCTCACGCTCTGCCCCCAGTTCGAACACGCCATTGTCGACGATGGCATCCTTCTCGTGAAGTTTTGGCTTGAGGTCAGCGATGAGGAGCAAGAGCGCCGTTTCAAGGCGCGCATCAAGGATCCGCTGCGCCAGTGGAAGCTGAGCCCAATGGACCTCGCCTCGCGCAGCAAATGGTACGAGTACTCGCGGGCGCGGGACATCATGTTCAAGGCGACCGACAGGGACTTTGCGCCCTGGACCATCGTCCCGTCCGACGACAAAAAGCGGGCGCGGCTCAACTGCATCCGCCACCTGTTGAAGGTGATCCCCCATAAGGAAGCGCCCCGGACCAAGATCAAGCTGCCCAGACGCTCGACCAAGGGGGCTTACGACGATCTAGCTACGCTCAAAGGCATGCGATTCGTGGAGGATTGGGCCTGATCCCCAGGCCGAGTCAGCGAGGGCGCAAAAGAGCCAGCACGCCGCCCGCGATCGAGAAAAGCGCCGCGTCCGCGTCGGCGAACCCAAGCAGCTGAAGCCCGAGCGGAAGGCCGTCATCCTCAAGCGCCGGAAGTGAGATCGTCGGAACGCCGAGCATCGACCCCGGAACCACGAAGGCGGGGTCGCCCGTCCACGTCAAGCCGACCGGGGCCGCGCCTGGCGCCGCGAGGGTCAGGCAGGCGTCGAATTCCGCCGCCAGCGCGCGATAGACGGCGCGCCGTCTCTCGCGCTCCGCGATGTCGCGACGATAATCGTCGAGGGTCGTCGCCTCGGCCCGCGCGGCAAGGTCGAGCATCGGTTGGCTAAGCTTGGCGATGTCGCGCACGCGGTAAGTATTGAGCGGCCAACGGGATTCCCAGGCGATGATGTCGTGGGAAAGCTCCCGGGCGCTGGATATCGCTTCCTCGACCGCGGCGACTGTTGCGCTCTCGTGGCGCGACACGAGCGCGCCGCCAGCCGACTTGAGGATAGTCAGCGCTTCCTGAAACGCCTCCTTCGCCGCTGGCGTCGCGACGTCCCAGCCGGGGGTCTCCAGAATCGCGAGCCGGCGCGGCTTCAATGGCGCGGGGCAGGTCGGCGGACCGTAGAGGCCTGGATGACCGGGGTCGCCCCCTACGCGCCGCGCGATCTCGTAGGCGACCTGCCAAGCCTCCGGCAGGCTGGCGGCGATCGGTCCGTGCGTGCTCTGTGAAAGCGCGTCATGGCTGCCGCCGCGATTGATCGCGCCGACCGTCGGCTTGAAACCGAAGCAGCCGCAGAAGCTCGACGGCCGCAAGATCGAGCCGAACACTTGAGTGCCGAGCGCGACGCTGACGGCGCCGGCAGCCACCGCTGCGGCCGAACCGCTGCTCGAGCCGCCCGGCGTGCGGGTCAGGTCCCACGGATTGCGGGTCTCGCGCGGGTGCATCCAGGCGAACTCGGTCGTCACCGTCTTGCCGACGATCACCGCGCCCGCCTCGCGCAAAGCCGCGACGCTGGCTGCGTCGCGCTCGCTGCGGTGGCCGGCGAAGAGCGGCGAGCCGTGCTCCGTCGGCATATCGATGGTTTCAATAATGTCTTTGACGCCGATCGGCATGCCGTCGATCGGCGAAAGCGGCTTGCCCGCCCGCCAGCGTTCGGTCGAGCGATCCGCCGCCGCCCTCGCGGCTTCAAGATTGAGAGACACGAAGGCGCCGATCCTCGGCTCCCAGGCTTCGAGGTCCGCGATGCAGCGCTCGAGAAACGCGCGTGGGGAATCTTTCCCGCTGGCGAAACCCGCCGCCGCCGGAAGAAAAGGCCGCATCCGGGGCTTTGTCGCATCGGGCGCGTTCATCGGATTGCTTCTGTTGCTCTGCATTGCATCCAGTCTCGCTGCCTTCGGGCTCCGCTCCGTGCCTCTGTCGCAGGTATATCGCGGTCGAACCACCGCCGTCATCGCGGGGAGCGCAGCGACGCGGCGATCCAGAGGCCGGGCGCGCCTACCTTCCCTGGATTGCTTCGTCGCTTACGCTTCTCGCAATGACGATCGCGGTTTGCTTTTCAGTCTGCTCGTCCCCTCATTCTGAGGGCCGCGCAGCGCGCGGCGTCTCGAAGAATGATCCAGTGAGTGCTACCGCTCCCGTGGGCCGTCCTTCGAGACGCGCCTTCGGCGCTCCTCAGGACGAGGCGGAGAGCGGTAGAATGTCACGCCTAGGTGCATCCTAGGCCGACGCCGGCGCTTCCATCGGGGCTTCACGCGAACGCGTGGCGCGAATAATCGCTTTCTCGGCCTCGACGACGAGGAAGAAGATTAGGCCGCCAAGGATGAGCCACGGCCAGACATGAAGCGGTATCCCCTCAGTCTCGAACACTCGCTGCAGCGGCGGCGCATATGTGTAGAGGAGCTGCAGGACGACAACTGCGCCGATGCCCGTTGGCAGATACCGGTTGCCCAGATGAGCCATCGGCGACAGCGACGAGTTGACCTTGAACCGGCTGTTTAACAGATAAAAGACCTGACCGATGACGAGCGCGTTGACCGCGACCGTCCGCGCAAGCGGGTCGGAAGCGTCTTGCGATTTCATCCAGAAGAACGCCCACAGCGTGAGGATGAGCAGCAGCGCGCCGACGAAGACGACGCGCCACACGCCAAAGGCGTCGAGGATCGGACGATTGACCACGCGCGGCGGCCTTTGCATCACGTCGATCTCGTGCGGCTCGAACGAAATCACGAGGCCGAGAGCGACCGAGGTCACCATGTTGACCCACAGGATCTGCGGCGCGGTGATCGGCATGGTGAAGCCGACGAAGATCGCCGCCAGAATGACCAGCGCCTGCGCGACGTTGGTCGGCAGCATGAACAGGATCGCCTTCTCGATGTTGTTATAGACCGTGCGCCCTTCCTTCACCGCCGCAGTGATCGAGGCGAAATTGTCGTCGGCCAGCACCATTTCGGCCGCCTCCTTGGTGACCTCCGTGCCCTTGATTCCCATGGCGACGCCGATATCGGCCTTTTTCAAAGCCGGTGCGTCATTGACGCCGTCGCCGGTCATCGCCACCACCTGGCCGTTGGCCTGAATCGCTTTGACGAGACGCAGCTTGTGCTCGGGGCTCGCGCGAGCGAACACGTCGACCTTGGCCACCGTCTCCTGAAGTTTCGCCATGTCCATTTCGGCGACCTCGGCGCCGGTGACCGCCGTCTTGCCGTCGCCGATGTCGAGCATCTTCGCGATCGCGGCGGCGGTGATCTTGTGGTCGCCCGTGATCATCGTCACACGGATGCCGCCGTCGTGGCATTCCTTGACCGCTTCGATCGCTTCCCTGCGGGGCGGATCGAGGAGCCCGACGAGGCCGAGCAACACCAGATTCTTCGGCAGATCGGCCGGACCCAGGCTTCCGGCCTTCACGCCCGGATCGGGCAGCCACGCGAGCGCGAGAACGCGCTCGCCTTGCGAAGCAAGAAGGTCCGAGGCCTTGTCGAAAGCAGCGCGATCGACCGGCGCCGGCTGGCCATCCGCGCCTGCCTGCCGATCGCAATTATCGAGGATCGCTTCAGGAGCGCCCTTGACGAGCAGGATTTCGCCGCCCTCCGGCGTCTTGTTCAAGGTCGCCATGAACCGGTGTTCGGATTCGAACGGGATGACGTCGATGCGCGGATAGGTCGCTCGCGCCTCCTCGCGATTAAGCCCGAGTTTCGCGGCGAACGGATAGAGCGCGCCCTCGGTCGGATCGCCTTCCACTTTCCACGCGCCGTCCTCTTGGCGCAGCTCGGCGTCGTTGCAGAGCGCCGAGACGCGCGCCATCAGCTCAAGCACGGGGTCCTTGCCGATGGGCGCGCCGTCCTTCGTGACTTCGCCTTCGCTGGCGTAGCCGTCGCCCGTGACCTTCACGGTCTCGCTGGCGGTCGCGGCCGAAACGACCATCATTTCCATGAGTGTAAGCGTGCCCGTCTTGTCCGAGCAGATGCGCGCGACGGAGCCCAGCGTCTCGACCGCCGGCAGACGGCGCACGATGGCGTTGCGGGCCGCCATCCGCTGGACGCCGATCGCGAGCGTAATGGTGATGAGCGCTGGCAAGCCTTCGGGGATCATTGATACAGCGATGCCGGTCACTGCCTGGAACATCTCGACGAACGGAATGTGCTGGACGAACCGCCCGTATAGGAAGGTGATCGCACTGATGATGAGAATGATGATTGTAATGGCGTAGCCGAACTTCTTGATCTGAAGCAGAAGCGGCGTCTCCAGCGCGCTGACGCCGGCGAGCAATTGGTTGATGCGGCCGAGTTCGGTTTGGCTTGCCGTAGCGACGACAACCCCGGTCGCCCGGCCGGAAACCACCAGCGTCCCGGAATAGGCCATGCTGGCGCGATCGCCGACGGTCGCCTTGTCGGAGACAGGCGCAGTCGATTTGTCCGAGGGCACCGATTCGCCCGTGAGCGCCGCTTCTTCCGTGCGCAGGTTTTTGACGTCGAGAAGGCGAATGTCGGCGGGGATCTTGTCGCCGGATTTCGAGGAACACGATGTCGCCCGGCACAAGGTTTTCCGCCGGGATCATCGAGGTTTGCCCATTGCGCAAGGTTCTCGCCTCCGCCGAGAGCATGTTGCGGATCGAATTCGAGCGACTTCTCCGCCCGGCCCTCCTGGAGGAAGCCGAGCAGTCCGTTGATGATGACCACCGCGAGGATGATCGATGCATCGAGCCATAGACTCATCATCAGCTTGATGAAGCCCGCGGCGATCAGGACATAGACAAGGACATTGTTGAACTGCTGCAGGAAGCGCATGAGCGGCCCACGCTTGCGCGCGGTCGGCAACAGGTTCAGGCCATATTCCGCCTGGCGGCGGGCAGCTTCGGCCTCGTCGAGGCCCGTTGTCACGCTGCTCTTAAGCTGGCTGACCGCCTCTTCCGGAGTCAGTGCGTGCCAGACCGTCTGTTCTGTTTCGCTCATTGCGGGAGCTCCAGGCGCGAGGCTGCGGCCCGATTGAGATGCGCGACAGCGCGCCATGCGTGATGTGCAAGCCTGCTCATGAGCGCGACCGCATCGACGCGGGCGAGCGCTTGGGCGGCGGTGAGCTTGCCGGCCGCGACCATCTCGAGCGTAACGCGCCGATGCTCGGCGCGAAGATCGGCTAGCGCCTTGGCGGCGCGCCCGAGATCCTCAGCCGCATCGTCGGCTGGGCCGGCGCGCGTGTCGATCGCTTGCTTGACCCTGACGCTCGGAGGCTTAGGCAATCCCTCATCGGCCGCGTGGCCCGGCCCCGCGGCGACCGCGAGACTCGTGGCGGCCCCAGCCGCGTCGCGCATGGATTGCGCACACAAAGCGGCGGCCCTTTGTTCTTCGGGCCCATCGGTCGCGACACCCGTCTTCGCCATCGCGTCGACCGCTTCGGCAAGCCGGTTGGCGTGGTCGAGCGCATGCACTGTGCTCGTGAACCACGCATGGCCGTCCTCGGAAGGCGGCGGATCGCTTTTCGACAGGAAATCGCTCGCCTGCCGCACGCCGTCCAACGCCAGAACGCGTGTCGCCTCGTCGAGGGCCGGGTGAACTGTCCCACCCTTGGCCGCGCCGTCGAGCCCGCTTGCGGCCGCGCCGCATAGGGTTTCGAGCGCTCGCTCGATCGTCCGTCGCACCGCCTCGACCGCGACCATCGGTGAGCGAAGCGAAGCGGGATCGAGATATTTCGTGAACGGCGAGCCGCGCTCCGGCACGAGACGCTCGATCAGCCGCGTGAACGGGCCCATGAGCGGCAGGAGGACGGCGACCCCGATCACATTATAGGCGGTATGATAAGCGGCGAGCAGGGTCGTCGGGTCGACCGTCTGCGCGAGCCTAACGATCGCCGGCGTCACGAAGGGGAACAGCACGATCGCGATCAGCGCGGCAACCAGCTTGAAAGCGATATAGGCGACGGCGAGCCGCTTGGCGGTGCTCGAAGCGCCGATCGCGGCGACGGCCGAACTGGTCGCCGTCCCGATGTTCTGCCCGACGACGAGGGCCAAGCCCTGATCGAGGCCGACCGCGCCGGCGTAGAGCGCCGACAGCGTGACCGCGATCGAGGCGGTCGACGATTGCATGACGGTCGTCATCAATGCGCCGACCACGACCAGCAGCAGCACGTTGGCCATGCCGGCGAGCGTGATGGCGCCGGCGGCGTTGGTGATCGTGGGCAGGTCCGACGGGTGCAACGATTGCGCCAACCCGCCCATGCCCTCTTGCAGCGTCGACAAGCCGACCAGGATCAGCGCGAAGCCGGCGATTGCTGCGCCCGCCGCCGCCAGTCGTCCGCGCCCGACCACTTTGAGCAGAGCGCCGACGAAGACGATGGGCAGAGCGGCGGCGGTGAGCGAGATCCGGACTCCGAACGCCGCCACGAGCCAGCCCGTCCCGGTCGTGCCGATGTTGGCGCCGAAAACCAGGCTCAGCCCTTGCGGGAACGTAAGCAGCCCGGCGCTGACTAGGCCGATCGTGGTCATGGTGGCGGCGCTTGAGGACTGCACGATGAGGGTGATCACCGCGCCCCAGAACGTGCCGAGCAACGGCGTCGCCGCCGCCTTCTCCATGACCGTCTTGAGGGCCGTGCCGGCGAGCGCCTTGAGGCCGTCGGTCATCACCGCCATGCCCAGAAGGAACAGGCCGACGCCGCCGACGATCGAAACCGTGGTTTCCAATCTTCCTCCCGGACCGCGTTGCAGTGCACAGCGGCAACATTCACCCCTAGCGCCGAGGGGCGCGCTTGTCGACCGAGACCGGCCGATTCCGCTTGTCGCCTGACTTCCGACAGCGCAGACTAGCCGGCCGGGGGCACGACGCGGACTAACCCGATTGACTAGGAGCGAGGGGCCATGCTGTTCGCCGTGAGTGGGCTCATGGATTGCGCAGTTCACGCGACCGACGGCGAGGTCGGCGCGGTCAAGGACTTCCTGTTCGACGATCAGACTTGGAAGATCCGTTGGATGACCGTCGACGCCGGGCGGTGGCTGCCCGGCCGCCGAGTGTTCCTCCATCCCTCAGCGATTGCGCCGCTCACGCTGCCGCCAAAGCCGACGCTCCCAATGATGAGCTCAGGGGAGACGCTCTCGCTCACCGTCAACTTAACGAGGGGGCAGATCGAAACGGGTCCTCACGCAAAGGTCAGCGAACCCCTGACGTGGGACATGCAGGGGCTCCTCTACGATTATTACGGCTGGGATCCCTATTGGGGCGCGTCGCATTTTGGCGGCGCCATTTTGCCGAATGCGGAATCCGAGATCGTCCGCGACGCGGCGCGGCGCGCGGCGGAGGCTGAAACGCCGCCGCTCGACGGCGACGATCACCTACATAGCGCCGCCGAGTTCAAGGGCTATTACGTTCACGCTGAGGACGGCGACATCGGGCATGTCGAGAATCTGCTCGCCGACGACGCCAATTGGGAGATCCGCTATCTCGTGATCGCGACGCGGAACTGGTGGCCCGGCAAGATCGTGCAACTTTCGCCTTATGCGGTGAAGGACATCGACTGGTTTGCCGAACACGTCAACATGAACGTCACCCGCGATCAGGTAAGGTCGGCTCCCGCCTGGGACCCGTTAGGGATGACCGAAGAAGTCAGCGAGGATGATCTGCATCGCCATTTCGGCTGGCCGGGCTACAGCGGGCCGTAATTTTCCCGACATAGTTGCTGACACTCCCAACCTCGCGGTGCGCCGCAGCTAAGCCTTCCTGCCAGCGCCGCGCTCGAAGTCGCGGGGGAGAGAATAAGCAACATCCTCAGCGAATATGCCGGAAGGCATTGAAGGCGGCGCACCTGCCGCTTGAACTGCGCCCGCGGGCTTCGGTCAGATCGACAGCGCGACCTTGCCGAGAACGCTAGCGAGAATGAGGAACCCGCTCAGGCGGTGGCTGGCGCCGTCGTCCGCCAGGAACAGGCGTCCGAAGCCGATGAGAGCGGCGGCGGTCACAGCGATTTGGCCAGCGGAGTTCATGTTTTGTTTCCCCAACGCTTTCAGCCGATGAGTTCGTCCTGCACAATCGCTCCCGCGAGCTTGCCCGAGGCGTTCGTGTCCGGCCGAAGGACAGTAGGGGAGAAAGAAGAACAAAGCAAGAATAAAAACGGCTTCACAGCCCAATTATTTTCCACCACGCGCAGCAGCGCCCCGAGGGGGCTCGAGCGAGCCGGCGACGAGGCTGACGTCTAGGGTTGTCGCGAAAAAAGCCCCGCGCAGAGGGGCGCCGCGCGGGGCTAGGCGCGCTATCGTGTGGTTGCGGTCGCGCGCTCGGGAAACACTCTTGATTGATACGGGTCAGATAACAATTCGACATAAATACCGAGGCATTTCAGGCGCGACGCGAGCCTGCTGCGGCGGCGCAGGCCTGCGCAGCGTGCGATCACCGCGTCGAACACGTTTCCTTGACGCCGTTCATCGTCAGCGTCGCGCTTCGCCCCTTGATCCAAAACTCGATGCCGGCGTTGGCGTAGCGCCCTCCATCAGCAGACATGACCTGCGGCAGGTTAAGCTCGCGGCCCTTGTCGAACGTGAGCGCGACCTCGCCCTTCGCGGAGCTGGGCGGGGAAAACTTGGCGCTTAACTTCGTCCCGCCGCTACATATGTAACGCGCCTCGGTCGCATCCGCAGAGGCGCCTGTCGCCGGGATTGCGATTGCCCAAGCAAAGCCTACTCGTATCGCAAATCTGTTGGCGAGGATCATAGCGGGAGGCCTAGGCGCTTCGATCGGGCCAGAGATCGGCCGGTCGCCGTGTGACGCCTATCACAGCGCCGCAGCCGCGGACAATGAAGCATGGAGAAGGCAAGGAGCATTCGCCGACATTTCGCGCCGGACGACGGCTGGCGTTTGGGGCTCGATGAGCGACGAAAACATCTAGCGCGGCGTCGTGGGTAGAATTACGAATTGAGAAACGCCTCAAAATCGCAGCCATTGCTTGCGGAGCCGCGGCGACCAATAAGCATAAGATCGTGATCGGCGAGAGGGGAGGGGGAAGTGGATCAAGAAGCAAATCAGGCGGGCCAGTCCGACGACGACGCGGCCGGGCAAAAAGCAGCGGGCGATGGGGCAGGACCGGCAGAAGCCGGACAAGCCGGCGATGCGGGCGGCAGTGGCGGAGGGCTCCCTCCCTCCTCGGGATCTCTAGTCAGACCGCGGCAACGGAACTGGCTCGGCCTCTACTTTATCGTCCTCTCCCTGTTGACCTTTTATATTCTCGTCGCGACCTGGCCCGTCGTTGTCCCCTGGCAGCCGAGCCAGTTTTATGACGCCTGGCTGTTCGGCGTGATCAAAGTTGGCGCTACAGCCGATTCCCGGCTTTTCATCACCGTTGTCGCCGCGGGGGCGCTTGGCAGTCTCGTTCACGTCCTGACGTCGTTCGCCGACTATGTTGGCAACCGAAACCTGAGGCAAAGCTGGATCTGGTTTTTCGTCCTGAGGACGCCGGTCGGAATTGCGCTCGCGCTCCTGTTCTATCTCGTCTTGCGGGGCGGCTTGATTGTGCCCTCTCTGCCGGAGAGCACCGGTCAGACCCCCGCCACGCTGATCAGTCCCTATGGGCTCGCAGCGATCGCGGCGATGGCCGGAATGTTCTCCAAGCAAGCGACTGATAAATTGAGCGAGGTCTTCACCACCCTGTTCCAGACGGCCAAACCCGTTCATCGCGCCGACCCTCTGACCCCGGCGAAGCCTGTGATCGTGAGCACCGAACCAACGGCCCTCAATGTCGACAGCGATCCCCATCTCGTGGTGATGGGACGCAATTTCGACAAGGCGTGCACGGCGACAGTCAATGGGAAAAGTCGCGGCGCGGAATGGGGAAGCGCCACAAGCGTTACAGTCACCCTTGCGGCTGAGGATCTGAAAGACAAAGGCGAATTGAAGTTAATCGTGCAAAATCCAGCCGCCACTGGAGGCGATTCCGCGCCATTCACGGTGACAGTGGCTTAGGCGTAGCTAAGCGCAAAGCGGGAGAATCTGCGGCCGGTCAGGCTCGCGGCCGGTGTTGAAGGGCGAGGCGAGCTCGCCCTCTGGCGGGTACTGCGGGCAGAACCTGACCGTCATCTTCCCGCCGCCGCTGGATGTGCAATGCACTTTCGTCGCGGGCGGGACGGCGCTTGAGCGACTTCGTCACGCGAAGGCGCGGGCCGCCGCTTTGTGCCTGGCGATCAGGGCGGGGAGGTCGACGCCCTCGGGGCTCCCGTCGATGACCCGCCATTGGCCTGCGATCATCACCCGGTCCGCCCGATGGGCGCCGCAGACGGCCAGCGCGGCGATCGGGTCCTGGGCGCCCGAGAAGCGCGGCTCGTCGAGCGCAAAGAGCGCGAGATCGGCCTGCATGCCCGGCGCAATCGCGCCGATGTCGTCGCGCCCGAGACAATGCGCCGAGCCTTCTGTCGCCCAGCGGAGCGCATCGTAGGGGGTCACCGCCGACGGTCCGTAGCTCAGGCGCTGGAGCATGAGCGAATGGCGCACGGCCTCCATCATGTTCGACGAATCATTGGAGGCCGAGCCGTCGACCCCGAGCCCGATGGCGACGCTCGCCGCCTCGAGCTCCTTCACCGGGCAGACGCCCATGCCGAAGGCCATGTCGGAGGCTGCGCAATGGCAGACGCTGACGCCGGCCTTGCCGAGGCGCTCGATCTCGCTCGCGTTGAAATGGATCCCGTGCGCGACCCATGTACGGGGGCCGAGCCACCCGGCCTCTTCCAGAAGGTCGACCGAGCGCATGCCGAAGGTCTCGACGGCGTAGACGTCCTCGTCGAGCGACTGGCAGAGATGGGTGTGCAGCCGGCAATCGTAACGCTCGGCCAGCGCGGCCGACCCCTCGACCACCCGCTTCGGAACCGCGAGCGGCGAGCAGGGAGCGAGCGCCACCCGAATCATCGCGCCCGGCTTCGGATCGTGATAGGCGCGCAGCACCCGCTCGCTGTCCTCGAGGATCGTCTCCGAATCCTGTACGATCGAGTTGGGCTGCAAGCCGCCGTCCTTCTCGGAAATGCCCATCGATCCGCGCGTGACCGTCATGCGGATACCGAGCTTCGTCGCCTCCTCGACCTCGATGTCGATCGCGTTCTTAAGGTTGGGGGGAAAGAGATTGTGATGATCGGCCGCGGTCGTGCAGCCGGAAAGCATGAGTTCGACCAACGCCATCCGGATCGCGAGGCGCAGGGCCTCGGGGGTCATGCGGCCCCAGACGCGCTCCATCGTCACGAGCCAGGGAATGAGCTCCTTGCCGAGCCCCGCCGGGTGGGCGCGTGTCAGGGTCTGGTAGAAGTGGTGGTGCGCATTGATGAGCCCCGGCAGGACGACATGGCGCGAGGCGTTGAACGTCGCCTCGGGAGGAACCGTGGGCGATTGGCCGCGCGGGACGCATTCCACGATCTGAGTTCCTTCCACGACAACGCCGCGCTCGGCGTCGGCTGCGAGGATGGCGAGCGGGTCCTTGATCCACAAACGCATGCGATGGTCGGCTCCGTCTTCGGTGAAGGGCGGGCGCATAGGCGAGACGGACCGAAAGGTAAAGCCTCTTGCCGCGTCTCTTGCTTGGTTAATGATCTCGGGGGGAATGTTGAAAAATGTATTCGACGCTTGGAATTTCGGCCCTTATGGTAGCTCCGCCGGGGGCGGGAACGACCACGCATGTAGCGTGTTCGGGATAAGGCTCACCCCATAGCGGGGGCGGCGCAGCCGCCGAACCGCCGATAGAATTGAGGGAGGGATTCATATGCGCGGAGCGATCATCGCAGCGTTGGCCGGGGCGATCGGGTTCGCTGGACCGGCCCTCGCCAACGACAAGGTGACCTTTGGAACCAATTGGGTCGCCGATCCTGAGGCAGGCGGCTATTATCAGGCTCTGGTCGACGGGACTTACGCCAAATACGGGCTAGACGTCACCATTCTCCAGGGCGGCCCGACGTCCAACGGTGGCATGCTCCTGATCGCCGGGAAGATCGAGTTCTTCATGGGCGGCGACATGATCGGCGATTTCCTGGCCGTGCAGAACAACATCCCAACCATCGCCGTCGCCGCTCACTTCCAGAAAAATCCGCAGATCTTCATGTCGCATCCAGGCGTCGGCCTCGACAAATGGACAGACCTTCCCAACGCGAATCCGGCTTTTGTCAGCGCCGGGGCGGTCAACACATTCTGGGCTTGGATGCGGCTCGCCTATGGCTTCAAAGACGAGAACATCAAGCCTTACAATTTCAATTCGGCCCCGTTCATCGCCGAGCCGCATTCGATCCAGCAGGGGTATTTGACCTCGGAGCCGCTCGAGGTCGAGAAGCAGGGCGGTTTCAAGCCCAACGTCTTCCTGCTCGCCGATTACGGCTATGACACCTATTCGACCCTGGTCGAAACCCGCCACGAGCTCGTGGAGAAGCATCCTGATATCGTGCAGCGCTTCGTCGACGCCTCCACCATCGGCTGGTACCACTATCTCTATGGCGACAACTCGAAGGCCAATGAGGCGATCAAGAGAGAGAACCCGGAAATCACCGACGACGAGATCGCCTTCTCGATCAAAAAAATGAAAGAATTTGGCATCGTCGATTTAGGCGACACCCTCAAACTCGGGGTTGGCGCCATGACTGACCAACGCTGGAGCGATTTCTACAACACGATGGTGAAGGCGGGGGTCGTCAAGCCGGGCATCGATTACAAGAAGGCCTACACCCTCCAGTTCGTCAACAAGGGTGTGGGTCTCGACCTGCGTCCGAAGTGACGCGTCTTCTCGAGCACCATACCTGTTTCGCCGCTACTTCTTGGGCGTCGGCAGAGCATTGAAAACGTCGGGCGGCAGGACCGCGGAGACGCTGATCGTCGGCTTCTCGTTCGGGCCAAAGTTCTTCACCTGGTTGGTGACTGAGGGGAGGCTCCTGAGAAAGGCGACGATCGCCTGCACGTCGGCGTCGGAGAGGTGCGACAGAGCCGGATAAGGCATCACGGGGCTAAGCTCTCGTCCCTCGGGCGTTTTGCCGGTGCGGATCGCAGCGATGATCTGATCGTCTGTCCACTTGCCGAGGCCGGTGTCTTTGTCGGGCGTCAGATTCTCCCCCACGAACACGCCCGCGCCCGGAATGGCGAAGCCGACATCGGACCCACCGAGGTAGCGCTTCATGTCGGGCGAGCCCAGTAGCGCGCCAGGCGTGTGGCAATCCGAACAGCCGGCGATGGTCACGAGATAGCGCCCGCGGGCGACTTTGGCGTCGTCGGCGGAAGCAGGAAACGGGAAGGATATAGATGCGGTTAAGGCCACGCCAAGAGTCGCGGCGAACAGGCGTTGAGACATGGTTCTCTCCTTCTCAGCTTGCGACGAGCTCCTCAGGCCTGGCTGACGCCGGATATGGTAATCCCCTCGAGGTGAGCAGGGACTTCCCAATCCTGCGCGGGATCAGGCTCGTGCGCTGCCGGCGAGATCGCGCCTCGCCATGCGACGCCCATCATCTGCGCGGTCTGGTACGCCATCACGCTCCAACCCTTCGCCCCCAAGGCGCGCAAGCCCGCCGCCACATGGGGCGACACCAGGTCATGAAAGACGACCATTGCGGTCGTTTCGAGGTAGGGCGCGCAAGCGAGCGCATCCTGGGTGGGGGCGTCCCGGTCGTGGTCCCCGTCGATGAACGCGAACGACCATCGGGCGCCCGCTTCGCCCAGGCGGACCACAGCCGCAGGGCTCGGTTCGGGAACCAGAATCGTCGTCGAACTCCCGCCGGCCCCGCGGATCGCGTGCTCGAATTCGCCCCGCCACTCAGGGTCCGCGAGCAGCGGTTCGACGACGTGAAGGGGCGTAAGGCCCGCGGCGATCAGATGGGCGGTCGACCAGCCGCGCCAAGCGCCGATCTCAATTCCGCTCCCCCCTTTGAAGGCGCTTGCATTGGTATAGAGAATGGAAGCTTCATCGCGATTTATGAAGCCGACCGTAGGGTTACGTCTGTCGACGCGAAACGGATGATCGATCTGCTTCCGAAAATAGGGCCAAGTCGAGGCGCTTTTATCCGCCTCGATCATGTTGGGAAACAGATGATCAAGAAGGGGCGCTTGGAGGTTGGCGGCGACATAGTCTTTGGCCATGGATCGGACCCGGAGCAAAGGAACGAAATAACACCGCCTGCGTTGACTTGCCGCGTGATTTTGACGCGCTTCTCAAGCGGTGCGCCATAATGGAGCCGAATGGCATGCTGCGCCATCCAGCGTCAAGAAGGACCGCCTACTCGCCAGCCGTTGGCGCCGCAATGCAGCAAATCCTGTGCACTTGTACTTAGCTTGTTCTCGCATTAGCTGTTGTTTGACCGGAAAGGCGAGGTCTATAATGTTCATGCTTCAGACGCATTGAGCGACGAAGCGCGAAGGTGCGTCTTGGCAAGGGGGAGCGCATGCCGACGATCAAAAACAACGCTGGAGTCTTGCGGTAGGAAGAAGCTGACGGCATGCGATTTGCACCACAGCGGGAGGATGTCGCGGCCTGAATGGACGCGGCGGAATGACGGGTTCGCATCATGAACAAGATCGCAACTCTTACGACAAAAGCGGCGGCGGTCCCTGTGACTGCACCGCCGCTCGTGACCTTGCGGGGGGTGCATAAGGTCTTCGCCAATCAAGTCACGGCCCTGGAAGGCCTCGATCTCGACATTCGGGCGGGCGAATTCCTGTCTCTACTGGGGCCATCGGGCTGCGGGAAGTCGACGGTTTTGCGATTGCTGGCGGGCCTTACTGGACCGACGCAGGGCGAGATCGTGTGGCTGACGAAATGCCCTGAACTGGGTTTCGTGTTTCAGGAGCCGACGCTGACTCCGTGGTCGGACGTCTTCACTAACGTATGGTTGCCTTTGCGCCTTGCCGGCGTATCCAAAGAGAAGGCGCGGCCGCGGGTCGAAGAGGCCCTCGAGCAAGTGGGACTGGCTGGTTTCGCCAAGGCGTATCCGCGCCAGTTATCAGGCGGCATGAAGATGCGAGTGTCGATCGCCCGCGCCCTGGTGACACGGCCGACAGTCCTGCTGATGGACGAGCCGTTCGCCGCGCTGGATGAAATAACGCGCCTCAAGCTGAATGACGATCTGGCTGCGCTTCGCTCGTCGCTTGGGGCAACGGTGGTGTTTGTGACCCATTCGGTGTTCGAAAGCGTGTATCTTTCCGACCGTATCGTCGTGATGGCGGCGCGACCAGGTCGCGCTGTAGCCGAGATCAATGTTGAAGCGCCCACTGCCTCACGGCAGGAGGGGTTTCGGCTCTGCAAGGCGTACTCCGACACCTGCGTCCAGACCTCGGAAGCGCTTCATCTTGCAATGGGCGATCGGCCGTCCAAGATGTTTAAGGCCCAGGCGCCAGCACTGTGAATCGCGATGACTTCGTCGGCTATGCGGTACCGGCTATCACGCTGAGCTTGGGGCTGTTCGCTTGGGAGGGGCTAGTCCGGTACTTCGCGGTCCCTACCTATCTTTTGCCCGCGCCAAGTCTGATCATCTCCACCCTCATCACCGATTGGCCGGTGCTATCGGCGTCGCTTTGGGTAACACTGTCGATTACGCTCAAGGCGCTCGGGATTGCGGTCATCGGGAGTGTCGGGCTGGCAATTCTTTTCGCGCAGTCGCGACTTGTCGAGCGTGCGTTCTATCCATTCGCCGTGGCCATGCAGGTGACGCCAATCGTCGCCATCGCCCCCCTCCTGCTGATTTACCTTACGCCAGGAATCGCCGTTCTGGTGTGTGCCTTTCTGGTGGCGTTCTTTCCGCTGCTGGCCAACACCACGCTCGGGCTATCCTCGGCGGACCACAATCTGGTCGACTTGTTCCAGATGTATCGCGCCTCGCGCATGCAGCAGTTCATGTTGCTCAGGTTGCCCTCGGCTTTGCCATATTTCCTTGCCGGCCTTCGCATTAGCGGCGGACTTGCACTGATCGGCGCGATCGTCGCTGAGATCGCTGCGGGTTCAGCCGGGCAGGGGTCAGGGCTTGCCTATCGCATTGTCGAGTTCTGGGTTCCGGCTGAATATTCCCCGCATGTTTGCCGCACTGCTCTTGATTTCGGTGGCGGGGATCACAATTCATCTGCTGCTGACTGCGCTGTCACATTGGTTGTTGCGTGATTGGCATGACAGCGAGCGTGGACGGGAAACCTGATATAAATCAGATAAATTGCCCGAACATCTAAAGCCGGCGTAAGCGGTTCCTATCTGCCGAGCCGCCGAACAGAACGAGTCTGCGCCGATAAATGGAGGCGGGGTCACATGAATATCGAGTACCTTAACGCGGAGCGGCGCATTGCGCCGCGCCGCGCCTCTGTTCTTCGCAAGCTCGGAATTTTCAATCTAGTCAGTACTGCGGCGTTCGATATTGCGGCCGCGCATGAAGCCCTTGTTCGCCGCCAGGCGGTTCCCGAGCGAATTTTCGCCGATGGGCTCGTGGTTGATGTTCCGGCCGGTGTTTACCACCCGCTCCCTGATTCAAGCTCCGAGTTTTTCATCCGCAATATCAAGGCGATGAATCAGGATCTAATCGCCAAGACGCTTGAAATCGGTTGCGGCTGCGGCATCATCTCGCTTTATGTGGCGGCCAACTGGAAGTCGAGAACGGTTGCGACCGACATCTCGCCGATCGCTGTTGAGGCGACGATTGCAAACGCGAAACTTAACAACGTCACATTGACGGCCTTTCAGTCCGATCTGTTTGAAAAAATTGACGAGAAGGATTTCGACCTTATCGTTTTCAACACGCCGTTGGTCGACAAGAATCCTGAGAATGACATCGAGCGCTATAGTCTCTGCGATCCGCAAGGAAGAATCACGGAATCCTACCTGCGCCAGGCTCGTCGCCACGTATCGAAGGACGGACTGATCATCTTCTCGATCTGCAATAATTCGGCCTATGAGGTGATGGATTCGATCGACCTCGACTATCAGATCGTCGGCTTTGAGCTAGCCTATAGCGGCTTTTGGCGGGCGATCGTCGGCGCGCGCAACTAACAGGCGGGGTGCGATCGGCGGTTAGCGCCGCCGTTGGCGCCCATGATAGAAGTGGTTTCAGGCGCGCGTTTCCACGCGCAAGCGCGACTGGACGCAAGCAATGGCGGATGTAAGTTCGACGTCCCGCGGCGGCCTCGCCGAGCCCCATCGTCGCGGCATAAAAAAATGGATCAGCCTGCTCGCTGAACTTCCGTATTTTGTAATCGTCGTCATCGGGATTGTTGGTGTATCTTGGACCAACATGCTGGGCATGTCTGTCGCGGCCTACTGGGTCACCATGACACCGATTGCCGCGCTTCTGTGTATCTCCGCAGGTTGGGTCCATTTGCCGCAGGGTCGCGGGCGGTTCGAAATGGTGGCGATTCAGTTCGGCCAATGGGCGGCGGTCCTCGTCGCAATGTATCTCATCCACGTGAGCAATGCGGACGGTCTGGTCACACACGACGCGTTGGGAAGCATTTTATTGACGCTCCTCGCGCTCGGGGTTTTTATATCCGGACTAGATTTGAGGACCTGGAAACTTTGCGTCGCTGGCGCTTTTCTTGCGCTTGCGGTGCCCTTTGTCGCTTGGTTTGACGACGCCGGGCTGTTCATATTTCTCGTTGGCGCGGTGCTAATCGTGCTTGGGTTGCTCATTTGGTGGAGCGCTCACCGATCGCGGCAAACGGGATGAACCCGGCGCCTCGGTTTCAGGTCGCAACCCTTTTCGTCCGGTCGCTGTCCGCTGCATGAAGCGGCGACACGTGTGCGTGATCGTTCTGAGCCGGGACTTGCGCAGGGAAGCCGGATGGCGCCTAAAGAACAGGGGAGAGGAGGTCGGGCCGCGCGCCGGGCCGGGAGGGGAGCTTCGCTATCGCTTTGAGCCCTTACGACTTGGCCCGTGTCACGGGAGCGAGAACAAGCACGGGCGAGCCCCGATCAGGCCATGCTTTCGTCGCGCACCTCTGGTCCGTCGGAGAGCAGGCGCGCAGACTTGCTGTTAAGCTTCCGATCCTCGCGCGGGCGGCGCCGCTCGTCGCCTCGGTTGCGTGCCCTGGATGTGCCCCGGTCGGCCCCAACTTCGAGCGGCCCGCTGCGGTCGTCTCGCCGCAGTTCAAGGAGATCAAGGGTTGGAAGATCGCGACGCCCCGCGCTAACGAGCCGAAGGGCGAGTGGTGGTCTGCTTTTCGCGATTCTGAACTTGACCAGCTCATGCGGGTCGTCGCGGTGTCCAACCAGACGATCAAGGCGGATGAGGCCAATTATCGCCAAGCCCTCGCCCTGATCAACGAGGCGCGCGCCGGGCTCTTTCCGACTATCGGCGGTACGGGCTCGGCGACTCGCGGCTTGCCTGGCGGCACAAATCTGACTGCGGAGGCCACCGGGACATGGACGCTCGACGTCTGGGGCCAAGTCCGGCGCGAGATCGAAGCGCAGAAAGCCGGCGCGGAGACGAATGCCGCCATTCTCGCAAACGCATTGCTCGCGGCGCAATCGGCGCTCGGGCTCGCCTATGTCACTCTACGACAGGCGGATTCGCTCGAGAACCTGCTTGCAAGTACGATCGAAGATTACAAGCGCTCGGTCACGATCACACAAAACCAGTACAACGCCGGAACCGCGGCCAAGTCCGACGTAATCACGGCTCAGGCTCAACTGCTCAACGCCCAGGCTGCATTCATCGCTGCTGGCGTGTCGCGCGCCCAAAGCGAACATGCAATCGCGGTTTTGATGGGCCGTCCTCCCGCCGGTCTGTCGATCCCGCATGGAAGCCTCGCCACCCGCGTTCCCCCGGTTCCCGTAGGCCTGCCGTCATCGCTGCTGGAGCGACGGCCGGATGTGGCGGCGGCGGAGGAGGCCATGCGCGGGGCCAACGCGCAGATCGGCGTCGAGTTCGCCGGGTACTTTCCGGCCGTGTCGCTGTCTGGTCTCTTCGGTTATTCCGGCAATCCGTTCGCAACCCAGTTCGGCCCAAGCAACCCTGTCTGGTCATTCGGGGCTTCGCTGGCTCAACCTTTGTTCAATGGCGGCCTGACCACCGCGCAGGTCGAAGCGGCTCGCCAGACTTATCAAGCCGATGTTGCTTCATATCGCCAGACCGTATTGACGGCGATCCAGCAAGTGGAGGACGCGCTCTCAGGCATCCGTATCCTGTCTCGCGAGGTCAAAGTGCAGGCTGAGGATGTGCGGATCTCTCGGCAAGCGACACAGATCACCCTCAACGAATACAAAGCGGGAACTCAGGCTTTCACCGCCGTCGTCACCGCCGAGACCCAACAGTTGAGCGCTGAAGAGTCGTTGCTGTCGACCCAAGGCCAGCTCCAGGCCGACGCGGTCAATCTCATCGTCGCGCTGGGCGGAGGCTGGAGCCAGTCGACGCTGCCGGACGTAACGGCGGAGACCTCAGCGATTCCGCCGCACTAAGTGCTATCTGCTATACATGTATGTATATTTATGTTGGACGCGCGGGGGTATCCTCGCGGCAGCGATCTTGCCCGGCCGATCAATTTGGGTTTTCTTGGCGGAAGGGCGGATTGCCATGAAAGGCCACGTGCAAAGCTATTAGATTTCCTTGGATTTCCTTGGATTCTCTCGTCCGAATCGAGACTTATCAACGGGTTACACGGGAAAATCGCCAAAAAGTTTTTCTAGGCCCCTCGGCCCCTGGTGAACCGACAGACAGAGGAAACTCCGGCCGAAGCAAAGTGGAAACGCAGGAAGGTTCATAGGTGCGGAGCTTAGCCTTGATTCCGATTTTCAGCAATGAATTGTCGCTTGCGACGAATGTCTGCCGTCCGTCGGCGGATCGGTTTCAGGCCGAGTTCCACAACGAGAGCACCGGCTCGCTTTTGTCGTGTTCGTAGCCGAGGATGCTGACGCTTGCCGTGCCTAGCATGAAGAGGCGCCCTTCCGACGGCGCAAGGCCGAGCCAACGGGCCCCCAACACCCTGAGGATATGCCCGCTGGAAAACACGATGGCTTGATCGTCTGCCGCGCGAAGGCGGCTGATGACACGATCGGCGCGGGCGCCGACATCGGCCGGCTGCTCGCCACTCGGGCACCCGTCGCGAAACAGGAGCCAGCCGGGCCGTTCGACTCAGAATTTCGCTGCTCTTGCGTCCCTCGTAGTCGCCGTAATTCCATTCGAGGAGGTCGGAATCGAGCTTGGCGTGGTCACCGAAGCCGGCGAGTTGGCAGGTGCGAGCAGCCCGCTGAAGGGGGCTCGTGAAAACCCTGTCAAACTTGAGCCCCTTGAGGCGCTCGCGGAGCCCCCGGGCTTTGCGCTCGCCCTCGTCGGTGAGAGGAATATCGGTGCGACCCGTATGCTGACCGCTTAGGCTCCATTCGGTTTCGCCGTGGCGGACGAGGTAGACGCGAGGAAGCATGCCGACTCCAATGCCGCGACTGAATGGGCGATCTCCGACCTCTAGCACCAATTCCGATGCACGGTCATGACCTCTATTGGCGCGCCATTCGAGTTCGGGTTTTAAATGCTCCGCCGTCGTCGACAGGTATGGCGCCGCCCGGGTCCATTTTGGACGATTTTACGCGTCGCTTGTGAGCGCGAGCGAAGAGGTGAGCAACAGCGGAATATGAGAAACTGTTTTCGTAGCATCAGCGGCCGCGCTGTCAGTCGCGTTCTCAGGAAGTCGTCAAACGCGGAACTAATCATGTCCGTCCACGTTTGAGACTTCAAACTTGTCCCCGCGGGCAGGTCCGAAGGCCAGCGGTGAGAGCGCATCACTGATCGACGTTCGCCAAATCTATGCCTTGAGGCGCCGGCGGGAAACAGGAGGATGTCATGAACAACGCGTTCCTCGCCCTGACGGCTGCCGGCTTAGCGGGTTTGAGCGGATTTGGCATGAACGCTCAAACGAGGCCCATTCAAACCGCGCAGCTTGTGACCACTACCCCCGAGTACAGCCAGGACGCGGGCGTTTTTTCCGAGTGGCTGAGCTCTCAGGCGCCGCAATGCGTTTCGGTCTCCAAGATCGGCTCGGTGTCTCATTTGACCAAGCTCACGCCTGCGCAGTTCCAGTTCGTCCGTGCGCTTTACATAGCCATTCCGCCTATCTCTCGGCAACTTCCGCCTGGCGATAGAGCGGTCTTGGCGACCGCCGATGGACGATCCATGATTGCCATCGTCTCTGGCGGGGAAACCTGCGCGCGATTCCTCGCGCCCGATTTCGTTTTGTCGATGTTGAGCCAAGTGGCCAAAGGCGAGAACGCAGCGGCTGGAGACGCGATCTAGCGCGTTTCCGTGGCGGCGCACCGTCAAGAGCTATCGCACGCCTAAGTCAGCGGTCCTTTTGGCCCGCTATTGCGGGGGTTACCGTTCCCTTCTATGGAATCAAAGGCGGTCGAATCGGAGCGTACGCGCGCCGAGGCCTTCAAAGGTACGCTAGTATAGCGACCGATCGCGGGGATCGGGGCGAGAGAAAATGCGGACATATCTGGCGGCGCTGGTCGTCTTTGCCGGACTATGCGCAACGCCGGTGGCGCATGCAGCCGACCTTCCAACAACGAAGCCCGCTTCACAGGAAATCGTCGCTCCGGTCTTGCCGTCCACTTGGCATTACGAGATCACCGGCTACGGCTGGGGAACGGATCTGGCAGGCCAAGCGGGTGTGGGACCGTTTCCAACCTCGCCCTTCTTCATTAATTTCCTGAAGATCCTCCAACATTTCCAAGGCGGGTTGATGACCTCATTCGTCGCCCGCAACGACACCTTCATTGCGGGCATCGATGTTATCCTGTCGCGCATCGGAGGGGGATCGAATTTCAGGGATCCGACGAGCGCGCTCTTCGGAGACCACGGGAACCTCACGCTGACGCAGGGAATCTTCACCGCGTTCGGCGGCTTACGGATCCCGGTCGGTCCGCCGAATTTGCAGCTCTACGGCACCGCCGGGGTTCGCTATTTCTATAGCCGCACCGCGCTCGATCTGTCGTTTCCGGTGAGCGGTTTCCCATCCGCAGGCTTCGCCATTACGAAGAATTGGGCTGATCCCGTGGCCGGTCTCGCGGCGCACTACGCGATCAACGACAAATATTTCATCAACTTCCTCGCCGATATGGGCGGCCTGAGCAACAGCGCGACCGGTCAGGTGCTTGGGTCGGTTGGCTACAATTGGACGCCATCGTTCTCGACGACGGTAGGCTACCGAGTCCTCTACACCTACTTTCGCGACGACGACGGACCCCTCCGCGACTATCGTTATCAGTCGTGGATGTACGGACCTTTCGCCGGGGCCAAATATAGCTTTTAGGCGAGACCTGCCGAACTGCGATCCTTGAGAACGTGGGGTGCCCTGGGCTGCTTGGTCGCTCTCCTCGCAATGGCTTTGGATCGATCTGCTGGGCTCGCTCACCAGCTTTCGAAGGCGCGGACCACCCGCTGCATGAATGCCGCACGCCTCTGCGCAGCGCTAAAGTTCATATCATAGAGAGCGAGATACTCGAAGCGGCCTTTCGGATCGATCAGCGCGCCGATGTTGTCGCGCACGAACCGCAACGGCGGATCGCCTTTCGCCGAGACGTCGTGCTCGCCTTCCCCGTAGGCGCTGACGGCGGCCATCCGCTTGATGTGACGAAGATTGGGATGGAACAGCCCTGCCTCGTCGATACGGATCGCGACGCCAGGTAGAAACACGCGTTGGAAGTAGCCTTGCATGATCGCGGGCAGGCCGTCGAACCAGACGGGAAACACGAGGACGAGCGCTTCGGCCTCCCGGAGGCGCTGGACGTAGTCTTCGACTTCGCGAGTGTTCACGCTCGTATCGACGTAGCGGAGAAGCCCCTCTCGCGACATGACAGGATTGAACTTCTCCGCATAGAGGTCCAGATCGTCAACGATATGCCCGCCCGAGCACAGAATCTCGACAACGCGCGCGTGCAACGCGGAAACGAAACTCGTTTCCAGCGGATGGGCGAAGACGACAAGAACGCGCAAGCTACGCTCCGGCTGGCTCCATGCGACGATTTCGAGCCTGATCGCCGCGTTCCGCCGCAATGAGAAATTCGATACGCGGCGGCGCGATCAGCATCTCCCGGATTTCGTCTTCGAGCACACGATCGGCGTTGGTCACGCGCTCGCGCAAGTGCATGAGCTCGAGCCAGGATTCGATCAGATAGGCTTCTTCATAGCGACCGAGGTCTCCCGCGTCCTCAAAGATTCCCCACGCGAACGCGCCGTCGCGCCGACGCTCGAAGCCGAGCTCGTCCAAAGCTCTCACAAACGCGGCGCTGTGGAGAGGGTCGATCCGGTACTCGATCTTGACCAGCACGGGGCCCCGATCGTTATCGATCTCCTCACGAGTTTCCGGCATGGTCCAATGCTGGGAGGGCGAAAGATCAAGCGCCGCCCCTTGCTGCAGCTTCCATCGCCAGGTCAGAGGGATCGACACAATCGCGCCTCCAGCCGCGAGCAGAAGCGCGGTTGAAAGCCCGGACTTGGCGGCGATCTCGCCCCAAGCTGCGCTGCACAAAGTCATTGTCCCATAGATGATGGTCAAGAATACCGCGAGGCCGCGGCCGCGCACCCAATCTGGCAAGACATTCTGTGCGGAGGTGTAAAGGCAAGTCAGATTGTTGACCCACGCGATCCCGGCCAGCAGGCAGGCGCCGAGAGCAATAACCAGATCGTACGAAAGGGCGAATACGGCGAGTGCGATCGCCGTCACGATCGTGCCTGCGGCGATCAGCCGATCGGCGCCGAATTTGCGGCGCAGTTTCGCATGTCCAAGCGATCCAAGGATCGCTCCAACGCTGATCGCGCTGAGCAGAATCCCATAATGCTCCGCCCCTTGCCCCGTTCGCCGGGCGATCAAAGGCAAGAGGGCCCAGTACGCGGCGGTAAACGGATAGATCGCCATGGTCCGCGCCAACGTCGCCCATAAAAGGCGATTGTTCGCGGTATGCCGAAGGCCAGTTCGCAGCGCGCTGCTCAACCTCTCGGCGGGCAGGGACGCTCTCAGCCGCCCCGGCGTGCGCCACCATATGAGTGCGGCGATCACCATGAGATTGGTGACGACAAAGATCCAAAGGGGCGCCGCCGCCCCGTAGCGCACGATGATCAATCCGCCGAGCGCAGGACCGAGAGTGCGGCTGAGGTTGTAGCCAACGCTGTGCGCGGCCATTGCTCCTGGAATCGCCGTTTTCGGCACGAGTTGCGGCACGATCGAAAGCCATGCGGGGGTGTTAACGGACCAGGCCGCGCTGAGCACAAACGTCGCCAAAAGCAACAGGACTGGAGAGACGAAATCGAGCCCCACCACGGCGGCGAAAATCGCCATCAACGCGGCGATCGCGTACGAGACCGCGATGATCATCCGACGCGGATCGACGATGTCGGCGATCGCGCCGGCGGGAAGCGTGAACAGAAAAATCGGCAGCGTGGTTGCGGTGTGCAGCAGCGAGACATCGAATGCGTTGAGATCGAATGTCGTCATCAGCCAGCCGGACGTCGTGTCGTACATGGCGATGCCGATCAGGGCGCAGGTGCTCGCGGTCCAGACGATCGCAAACGCCGGATGGGCGAACGCGCCAAGCATTGGCGACCGATTGGAGGAGGGCTCCTGAATGAAGCGTAGGTTCATCTTCGACATGTTCCTCGTAGGATCCGGACGCCTGCAAAACGAGCGGTCAAAGTTCGCCCCCTTACCGGAGAAGGTGCCCGCGTCATCCTGACGAGCGCCCATCCACGCAAGCATCTGTGGCCGCAAGTCCTGCGTCGTCTACGCTGCGCCGGTCGATCTTTCCGAAACATAGTCGCTGAGCGGTGAATTCGGAAGTTTCGGCGGCGGATTCTTGCGCGCGACCACGCTGTTCGAAAGCTAAATTGCGCTCCATTCATGCGAATTTCGCCTCGCGAGCATTTTTTGGGGCGCCCGTCCCAGCTGTGGAGGGCCGCCTTTCGCACTGCGGCGCCTTGAAACTTTCCGCCTTGTCCGCCATTTGACCGAGAAGATCCGGCGGTCCGGACCGTCCGATCCCGCTCTTCCAAGGGGATTTTGTTGTCCATCGAGTCCAGCGCCCAGTCGGATGCGCCCGGAGCCGGGGCCTGGCGCTGGGGCGTTTTCGGCAATCTGGCGTTCACGGTCGTGCTGATCGCGAGCTCGGCCTCGAACGTCGGTTTCGCGATGTTCGACACTTCGTCGAACTGGCTCATGACCAGTCTCAATCCGGACCCGATGATGGTGTCGGCGGTCCAGGTGGCGACAACGTTGCCGATGTTTCTCCTGACCCTGCCGGCCGGCGTGCTGACCGACATCATCGACGCACGCCGGATGCTGATCGGCGCGCAGACCGCTGTGACCGCCGTGTCGATCGTCTTCGCAGCGGTGGTGGCCATGCATTGGGCGACCCCGGCCGTGCTGCTGGCGACGGCCTTTTGTCTCGGCGGCAGTGGCGCGCTTGCGGCGCCGGCATGGCTCGTCATCACGCCGATGCTGGTGCCCAAGCACGATCTCGATAGCGCCATCGCCATCAACAATGCGAGCTACAACGTGAGTCGCGCCATCGGCCCGGCCCTTGCCGGCTTGGGAATCGCGACCTTCAGCATCGCCTTGCCATTCTGGTGTTTCTGCGCGGGCAACATCGCCGTCCTGGGCGCGCTGCTGTGGTGGCGGGCTCCGCGCCGCACGAGGGAGACCCTACCAGCGGAACGCTTGTTCAGCGCATTGCGGACGGGTCTGCGCTACGCCAGAAACAATCGCGACATCGACGCGACGATCATCCGCGCCCTCGCCTTTTTCCCTTTCGCCAGCGCTTATTGGGCGCTTCTGCCCCTGGTTGCGCGCACACAGATGGGCAATGGCCCCGAAGTCTACGGCGTCCTGCTCGGCTTGGTCGGGCTAGGTTCTATCCTCGGCTCGTTCACGCTCAAGAGCCTGAAGGCGCGTCTCGGCCCCGACCGGTTGGCGACGCTTGGAACGCTGGGCACAATTCTAGCTCTCGGACTATACGGCGCGGCGCGCGAGCCGATCGTCGCGGGATTGGCGAGCCTGATTGCGGGCGCGTCCTGGATCACGATGATGACGACGCTGTTCGTCTCGGCGCAGGTGGCGTTACCCGAGTGGGTGCGCGGACGAGGCCTCGCGCTTTTCCTGACAGCGTTTTTTGGCGCGATGACGCTTGGCAGCGCAGTCTGGGGCAAGGTCGCGAGCATCGAGGGCGTGCCGACCGCTCTTTTCTTCGCTGCTGCGGGCGCCGCCATCGGGATGGCGCTCACGGCGCGGTGGAGGCTGCAAACCGCCGCTGCGCTCGATCTCACTCCATCGATGCACTGGCGTACGCCCGTGTTTGTGCATCCGATCGCGGACGACCAGGGGCCGATTCTGCTCACCGTCGAATACATGATTGATCCAAAGGACAATAAGCCCTTTCTTGCCTTGCTCCATGAAATCGGCCTCGAGCGAAAGCGGGACGGCGCCTACGCATGGGGCGCTTTCGAGGACACGCAGGTCAGCGGCCGGATCGTCGAGACCTTTCTCATTCAGTCGTTGCTCGAGCTCAGACATCTGCGCACGCGTGTGACAATGGCTGACCGCATGATCGAGGAACAGGCGCGCGCGTTTGTGAAGCAGCCGGTAAAGGTGACATTTCTCGTCGCGCCGAAGCGCCATCGCCAGAAGAAGAAGCGGAGGAGATCGAAACGGTTTGCGCCTCGGCCCGCCGGTGAACCGGCCCGAATAGCGGGCGCATGACGCTCGTCGGTTAGTCAGTCAGAGGCAATCGCGTCCCGTCGCGCGGAGCGCTTCGAGTTGGCGATCGGCTTCGCCATCAACCGAAGGACTTCGTCCTCGGTCGCGCGGCGGCGAAAGCGGCCGAGCGCGCCGAGCCGTTCGAACGCTTCGTACAGGTAAGACCCAGGGGGCGGGCAAGTCCAGAAATCATAGCCGCTCCATGCGATCGCCTCGCTCCAGAGGTGGACGAAGCTCGCGCCGCGCGCTGCGCTTTCCGCCCAGTTCCGATAGCTCGGCAGGAACAGCTTCCAGAATTGTTCGGGTTCGATCGGATAGCAGACATGCGGGTCGAGCGCATGCTTGGTAAGATCGTATTTGGCGAGGACGGGGGTCAACAGGAATGGGCCGATTGCGCCCCATCTCTGGTCGACATCGATCGCGGCCTCCGCTGCGGCGATCAGCTCGGTGAGAGCGGGGCTTGTCGGCGGCAGCCTCAGCACCGCATTGTTGACGAGGCTCGTACTGACTGCGTCGGCCTGGCGGCAGAACACAAAGCCGTCGTTCCCAAAGGCGGGCTTGCTCAAGCACAGGATGTCGGTGTCGACCCAGCAGAAGCCGGTCCGCCGCATCATTCGATAGCGAAACATATCGGCGAAGTGGGCGAGCGACGGTTTGCCGTTGGCGATGAATCGGCGGGTCAACGATTCGTCAGGGCAAATGGTGCGCGCGTCCGCGAGGCGCACCCCTCGAGGCAGGTCCAGCTGCGGATCATAGCTGTATACGCTGAGACTCACGCCCGCTTGAGGAAATGAGCTGAGGCACGCGTAAGCGAATGGGTTGAGCGTTCCGTGCCAGAAGGACCCGAATTCGCAATCGTCGGCCAAAGTCACTCGATCCGCGCCAGCACATTGCGGCCGGCCTGCTCCCAGTCGTCGAAGAATGTCTCGGTCGTCAAATCGCCCCGCGACACGAATTCACAGTAGACGTCGAAGATCCAGCTTGCATGAACGTCGTCGAGCAGAACATGCCGGCCTCGCTGGCCGCTGGCGATACGGATGCAATTGCTCATGTCGGAGCGGGCGACGTCGTCGGTGTGGCCGCCGTCGACATGAAAAATGTCGAAGGCAAGCTCAGCGCGCCGGCTAACGAGCCAAGGCAGAACTTCGCGTGAATCACCGGTGAACAGGTGGACGCGTCCCGGGAACTCCCCCTTGAGAAAGTCGACGCATTGAGCCGTATAGGCGTGCGACATGATGTCGACGCCATAATATTCGAGCCGCGGGTTGGATGACAGCGCCAGCAGCGCGCTGTGACCTGCGTTGACGCCGACTTCCAGGAGCCGCTCCTTGAACCGCATCGCTCGCCACGCATTGCGGCGAGTCGGCGCAAGGCCGCCGTCCGGAGGCCGGTCGACATCACGATCGTCGAGGTTGGCGTAAAAAATGTTTCCTTCCAGGCGTTCGCCCGATTGCTCGACGAGTTTGGCTATGTGCTTGAGGCGCAGGCGGAACGACTCCGCGAAGACCTCGTCGAGCGTGTCGCGCGTTATCGAATAGTCGGCGATTTCTGTTGGAGGGATAGGCTTGCCCGGAAGAAGCCTGTGGCCGTTCATGGTTGCGGAGCCTTTTTCTCGCCTTTGACGGCGGTCACGTGCGGGTTCTTGGTTCTTCTCCGCGCCTATGGCACGGTTTTGCATGTCAATGGAATGGCGAGCGGCACGACGGCTCTCCCGGCCGCCGTCATCGACGCAACCCCTTGATTCTTGAGTGGAGCGATTCCTATATTGGAACGTTTTATTTCCCTGAATGGATGATAGGGACCTGATGCTTGCGCTCGGCTCGTGGCCGTTGGGCGCGTTCGAGCGAGCGGAGCAGTTTTGGGATGCGGGGACCCTTACGAATTGAGGGCTATGCGATTGCGTCTGCCGACGGCATGATCGCGGATGCCACGGGATTTATGCCTGACTCGCTCAAATTCGAGGCCGACCAGCGTTTTTTTCTCAAGTCGCTCGATCGGGTGCAGGTGGTTTGCCACGGCCGTCTGTCCCATGAGGGAGACTCCGAATCGCGCACTCGCCGGCGCCTGATCCTTACGCGGCGCGTGCCAGACCTGGCGCCCGATCCTGAGAATCCGAATACTTGGCTTTGGAACCCGGCCGGTGCAACTCTCGAAGAGGCCTGCGCGGCGGTCGATTGCGGCGGCGGCACATTGGCGATCGCCGGCGGTACTGAGGTTTTCAGCCTCTTTCTGAAGATCGGCTACGATATCTTCTACCTCGCGCGCGCGGACCAAGTGCGCCTGCCGGGCGGCGTGCCGGTCTTCTGCCAGGGCCGGTTCGGCCAGTCGCCCGAAGAGGTGCTTCGAGACGCAGGCCTGAAGCCGGCCGAAAGTCGGCGGCTTGACGACGAGGTGTCGCTCGTCAAATGGACCGCCTAGATCCGGCCGGCGGTGGGGCGTTCCTCGGCTGCCCAACAATCATTGCCAAGGCTGCTTTCGAGGTTTGCCAAGTTTAGCCCGGACCTCATCCTGTGGCCTGCGAAGCGGACCCCCCGCAAGATGATCTAGGCGACGGCCGACAACGCGAACCGCTGCAGCGGCCTTCGCTGGAGCGCCATTTGACTCGACGACCATAACGCCGGCTCAGAACGAGGTTTAGGAGCCTCTCCCTTCAACTCGCCCTTATTTGTCGCTAGGAAGCACGTCGAGAAAGCCGCGAGGCGCGGACTTCCCCCTTCAGTTCGGACTCGACTCCAAACCTTGCGATTGCGATGCTTCTCATGGATCAGCGATGACGACTGAGGTGGCAAACCGCGCGGCATCCATGGCCGCGCTGCTTCCGCTTGTCCGTTATGGCCGGCGCTATCTCGGCCGGGCGGCTGCCGCGCTGGCGGCGCTGACAATCTCCTCCGCAGCGACGCTTGCGGTTCCGTTCGCGCTGCGTTCGATGATCGATTTCGGCTTCTCGAAAGAGAGCGGCGGGACGATCAACGTCTATTTTCTCGCCATGGCCGCTCTCGTTGTCATTATCGCGCTTGCCGCCGCGGCTCGGTACTATTTGGTGACGACGCTCGGCGAGCGGGTGGTCGCCGATCTGAGGCGCGACGTGTTTGCACATCTGTCGGGCCTCGACGCCTCGTTCTACGACAGCGCGCGAACCGGTGAACTGGTGTCGCGCCTCACCGCCGACACGACCCAGATAAAGGCCGCCTTCGGCGCCTCGGCCTCGATCGCCTTGCGCAATCTCTTCATGTTTGTCGGCTCGATCGCCCTCATGGTCTACACGAGCCCCAAATTGTCGGCTTTGGTGCTTGTCGCCATTCCGGTCATCGCCGCGCCCCTGATCGCGTCCGGCCGCGTGGTGCGCCGACGATCTCGACGCGCCCAGGACACGCTTGCGGAAGCAACGGCGTTCGCATCGGAGAGCCTCGGCGCGGCGCGCACCATGCAGGCGTTCGGCGCCGAGGGGGCGAGCCAGGCGCGCTTCGCCGAAGATATCGAAAGCGCCTATGGCGCGGCCCGCGACGCCGCGGCCACCCGTTCTCTCCTCATCGCAGTCGCCGTGTCGCTCGCGTTCTGCAGCGTGGTCTTCGTGCTGTGGCTCGGGGCGCGCGACGTCCTGGCCGGGCGGATGAGCGGGGGACTCCTTTCCCAGTTCGTGCTGTTCGCGGTGTTGGGCGCAACTTCGCTCGGCGAACTCTCGCAGGTGTGGAATGAGGTCGCCGCCGCCGCGGGTTCGGCGGGACGCATCGCTGAGCTTCTGGCGGTTAAGCCACGCATCGTGGCGCCCCCGAGACCTTCGCTCATGCCCTCGCCTCCTCGCGGGTCGATCGAGTTCAAGCGAGTGGCCTTTTCCTATCCGAGCGCGCCCGAGGTTCGCGTTTTGGATGATTTCAGTTTCTCGATCGCACCTGGCGAAAGGGTCGCCATCGTCGGCCCCTCCGGGGCTGGCAAGTCGACGATATTTCAGCTCATCATGCGCTTTTACGATGCGGACGCGGGCCAGGTCCTTGTCGACGGCGTGGACGTGAAGACGGTCGATCCAAAGTCCTTACGCGAGCGCATCGCTCCCGTGCCGCAGGAGGCGGCGATCTTCGGCGCGACGGTCGCCGAGAACATCGCCTACGGGAGTGACCAGGCGCGCGACCCAGCGATCGAGGCGGCCGGCCGCCGCGCGGCGGCCGACGGGTTTGTTCGAGAGCTCGCTCTGGGTTACGCGACCAAGCTCGGCGAGCGGGGCGTAACGCTCTCCGGCGGCCAGAGACAAAGGCTCGCGATCGCGCGCGCAATTTTCAAGGATGCGCCGATCCTGCTGCTCGACGAAGCGACTTCGGCTCTCGACGCGGAACATGAGGCGCAGGTACAAAGCGCGCTCGACGACGTGATGGTCGGCCGCACGACGCTGGTGATCGCGCATCGGCTGGCGACCGTCTTGAAAGCCGACCGGATTCTGGTCGTGGAGGCGGGTCGCATCGTCGAGGAAGGCGATCACCCTTCGCTCGTCGCGCGCAATGGCGTCTACGCGCGCCTGGCGCGCCTGCAATTCGAATCCGGCGCAGCCGCGCTCAGCGAGGCGAATGCAGCGAGTTAGCGCCGGCACTTTTTGCGGTCGACGGGCGTTGCAATTATGCTAGAGGTCAGCGCCCCCGCGCGTATGGCTGCGGCTGGTGTTCAGAAGGCGCCCCGACGTGGCGCGCTACGTTAGGCGAATCAGAAGTGACAGCTCGATCGACGATACTTGCGCGCGAGGGCCACGCCCTTAAGCCGACCCCAGCGCGGCCAAGGGCCGGAGTTGTCGATCATCTTGTCCTGCTCAAGCCGCGGGTCATGTCGCTTGTCGTTTTCACCGGCGGCGTCGGCTTTGCGCTTGCTCCGGTTCCAATGAATTGGATGAAACTCATCGCGGCGCTTTGGGCGATGGCCGGAGGGGCAGGGGCCTGCGGCGCGCTCAACATGTGGTGGGACGCCGACATCGACGCCAACATGGCGCGGACGGCAATGCGCCCGATACCGCGCGGCGTAGTGCCTCCCATTGAGGCGCTGGCGATTGGAATTCTGCTCTCGGTGGTATCGGTGGCCGCGCTCGCGATCCAGGTCAATGTATTGGCGGCGGCGCTGCTGGCGCTGACCATCGCAATTTACGTTCCGCTCTACACGATGGTGCTCAAGCGCTCGACGCCGCTCAATATCGTCATTGGCGGCGCGGCTGGAGCGCTTCCGCCGGTCATCGGCTGGGCCGCCGCGATGAATAGCGTCTCGGCTGGCCCGATCGCGATGTTCCTCATCACCTTCTTGTGGACCCCGCCGCATTTCTGGGCGCTGGCTTTGTGCCGCAGCGGTGACTACGAGCGGGTAGGGGTGCCGATGCTGCCGAATGTCGTCGGCCCGGTTAAGACCTGCCGGCAGATCGTGGCCTATTCAGTTTTGCTCGTGCCGGCGTCCCTCGGGCCGCTTCTGATCCCGGGCGTGGGTTTCCTCTACGGCGCTGTCGCGATCGCTGCGGACGCCGGGTTCCTGTGGCGCGCGATCGGCCTCTACCGTCTGCGCGAGGGCGATGAATCCGCGCGGCGCAAGGCGGCGATGGGCTTGTTCGGCTTCTCGATCCTGTACTTGTTCATCCTGTTCGCGGCGATGCTCGCAGAAGTCATCCTGCGGGCGCGAGTTTAAACCGGCGGCTCAAGCGTGCAGCAAACCGGCGCCTCCACCCGCCCTCGAACGATTGCGATATGCCAAACCCTGATCCGAACGTAAGGCGACGCAACTGGATCGTGCTTGCGGTCCTCGTCGCCGTGGCCGTGGCGACATACACGAGCTTCATCTACAAGATGCGTTACGGCTGACGCCATGATCGCCGTTCGCGACCTGCCGCACCTGCTCGCCCTCATCAACGCGGCGACCATTATCGTTCTTTTGCGCGCCTACAGTCTCATCCGCGCCCGCGATCGCGAGGGGCATCGGCGCACGATGTTCGTGGCGATCGGGCTCGGCGTCGCGTTTCTCGCGGTCTACCTTATCTATCACGCCTCCTCTGGCCTCGCTAAATTCGGCGGACATGGCGCGATACGGCCGATCTACTTCACGCTTCTCGCCGTTCACGTTGCGATGGCCTTCGTCGTCGCGGTGCTGGTGCCGGTGACTTTCTACAATGCGCTTCGGGAGCGGTTCGCAACCCATAAGCGGCTGGCGCGGGTCGCCCTGCCACTCTGGCTCTTTGTCGCGGTTTCCGGTCTCGTCGTCTATGTGATGGCGGTCCACCTCTATCCGGTAAGCGCCAGTTGACCCTGCCAATCTCTCAATGACCCAGACGGCGCCAACGACAATCCCCCTCAATCGCACCCAGTCAGTCGCGGGCGTGGGGAGCACAGTCCAGCGCGAGCTCACGCGCTGGGCTTGGCTCGCCGTTGGCGCGCTCGCGGTCGCGGGCGTATTCGCGCTGCTCCTGGCCCTGTCACGCATTCCAGGAATGGAGAAGACGCCGTTCTGGCCGATCGACTTCTTCTACAAGGGTCTCGTGATCCACGTCGTCTTCTCGCTGGTGATCTGGCTGCAATGCATTTTCGCCTTTCTGGTCAGCGTGGCGACGTTGAGGCTGGCCGGCCACAACGTGCGCGCCGCCTCGCTCGGATGGCTCGGGCAGGGCGCGGTTCTCGTGGCTTTTCCTTTCCTTTTCGCCCCGGCGTTCCTCGAGGGGACGCAGCCCGAGCTCACCAACTACATCCCGATCATTCGCCATCCGGCCTACGACATAGGCCTTTTGGCGCTGGGCCTGGGCGTCCTCGCCCCGGTTGTTCGTCTCTTGATCAATCTGCCGGGGCGGCTTGCCTCCGCGCCGCCGCTCGCAGTGGCAATGGCGCTTGGCGGCTTCGTTTATCTTCTGGCGCTGATCTGTTTTGGCGTCGCCACGACGCTGCTGGCTGAGAGCGGGGAGCTCGCCTCGCGGGCGGAACTGTTTTGGGGCGGCGGTCATGTGCTGCAGTTCGTCTACGCTGCGCTTATGCTGACGAACTGGTCGATCCTTGCTCGCATGAGTTTAGGCGAAGAGGCGGTCGATAACCGCATGTTCCTCGCTTCCGTCGTCCTCATCGCGCTGATCGCGATCGCGGCTCCCGCGTTCTACGTGATCTTCTCTCCCTTCTCCGACCATCAGCGCGAAGCGTTCCGGTTTCTGCAGTTCGGCATCGCCGCGCCGACGCTGATCTTCGCCGTTTCGCTTCTCGTTCGCGCTCTTCGCTCGCCAGATCCGTGGCCATGGCGCGACCCGGCCTTCTTCGCCCTTGCGGCCTCCCTGGCGTTGTTCACGCTAGGTGGCCTGATGGGATTCCTGATCGATGGATCGGACACCCGCACGCCTGCGCACTATCATGCGGTCATAACTGCGGTCAGCGTCTCGAGCGCCGGCATGCTGCTCACGTTTGGCATCAAGGAATTGGCCAGGGTGCCTGCGCCGGCTCGCATAACGTGGCTCCTGCTCGCTTTCTATGGCGGCGGCCAATTCGTTGCCTCGATCGCGATGTTCATCGCCGGGGGCTACGGCGCCCTACGCAAGACGCCCGCCGGCGCCGGATCGCTTGACGCTGTCGCCGCCGCGGGCATGGCGGTGCACGGCATCGCTTCGATCTTCACGATCCTGGGCGGCGCCGCATTCGTCATCGTGGCCATCCGCGCTCTATGGCGGGCTCCCCCGATGCGATCGACGCCCGCGAACTGACTTCACGCAATATTGAGGCCAAGCACAGCTGACGGCTCGCGCTCACGGGAGGCGTCCTTCGAGGCCGCTTCGCGGCGCCTCAGGACGAAAGGGCTGAGGGCGGCGATCGGCTCGATCCGGTCGAAACAGGCTTTAGCTTTTCTCGAGCTCCGTCGCGCGCAAGTGGACAACCGCGAGGCCGAACAGGGCGAGCGCCAGCGCCTGATGGGGGAGGGCGAGCTCGATCGGAACAACCGCCAGCAGCGTCGCAATCCCGAGCCCGACCTGGAGCAAAGCGACAGCCGCAAGGACAACGGTGCGGCTGGCGAGCGGCGAGCCGGGCGCGGCGCGCAGCGCGGCAATTGCCTGAATAACCACGAAGGTGACGACGGCGTAACCGATCATCCGGTGGTCGAACTGCGCCGTCGCGGCGTCGCCGAAGATTGCCTCCAGCGGGTTCGGATGGAACGCCTCGCCCGGAACGAAACTCGATCCCATCAGCGGCCAGGTGTTGTAGATGAGTCCAGCGCGCAGGCCCGCGACGAGGGCGCCGAAGCCAAGCTGGCAGAAGATCAGCGCGGCGGAAACCCAAGCCGAAACTACGAAGCCGGGCGTGGCGGTCTTTGACGTTGGCCGCTCCCTAAGTCCGACCGCCGCGTAGATCAACGCGCCGAATGTCGCGGCGGCGATCAAGAGGTGCAGCGCCAGCCGCTCCTGCGCCACCTCCGTGCGCTCGCTCAAGCCCGAGGTCACCATCCACCAGCCGACGATAGGTTCAAGCGCAAGCAGGCCGGTTGCGACCGCCACCTGCCTTCCGAGCGTGCCCTTGAGCTGGCCTCGCCACCAGAACCATGATCCGGGCAGGACGAACGCCGCGCCGACGATGCGCGCCAGCAGCCGGTGCGCCCACTCCCACCAGAAGATGGCCTTGAACCCGTCCAAGGTCATGTCGGCATTGAGCCAGGCGTATTGCGGGATCTGTTTATAGCGGTCGAACTCGGCTTGCCACTCCGCTTCGCTCAGCGGCGGAAGGACTCCGGTGACCGGCTTCCATTGGGTGATGGAGAGGCCGGATTCGGTAAGCCGCGTCGCGCCCCCGACCAGCACCATGAGAAAAACGAGACTTGCGACGGCGATAAGCCAGAAACGAACCGCCGGGCGAGTGTCAAAACCCGCAATTTGGGCGGCTACAGGCGCGGTGTTGGTCAAAGCCATGGAAAATCGAAGCTTGTATCCGAGACTGGTCGGAGGAGCTAAGGCGGCCTTTTGTCTGAAACATGTCCAAGGCACAATATGCCTCTAACGCCGGCTCGCCTGGGGTCTGCGAGGACAGCCGGAGCGCGTTTATTGGACAAGTGCTTGGCAAAAACGGAATCTTCTATTACAAGTATTTCAATGAGCAGAAGGATTTGCTGGGCAGATCACGTTTTTGTGATCACGCCAAGTGATGCAATGAGGGCCGCTAGGATGTGACCAGTCCAACCAAAGTGTCGCAGGATGTCATTCCGCTTTGCTACTGGCGCATCGCCGCCCTGCTGCAAAAACGATTGCTGTTCTTATCACGCTGTGTCATGAGCGCCCATCCCAAACAAACCAGTCGACTAGGAACCAATGTCCTTTTTGAACGGCAACAAGTTTGCTGATCGCCAGGCTGCCGCCGCTGAGGCGCGCAAGAAAATGGCGGAAAAGTTTCTCGCTAACTCGAAATATGATCCGGCCGACCCGGCCGTGATCGAGCGCGAAGCCAAGCGAAAAGAAATTCTCGAGGCGCGAAAAGTGCGCGACGTCGAGCGCGCCAAGCGCAAGGCGGAGCAGGAGGCCGCTGAAGCCGTTCGCCGCGCCGCCGAGGACGCCGCCCGCCAGGAACAGCTGAGACTTGAAGCGCTCGCGCGCGAGGGGGAGTTGCAGCGTAAGCGCGAGGAGGAAGAGCGGCTCGAATACGAGCGCAAGCTTGAGCGAGACGCACGCTATGCGGCGCGCAAGGAGCGAAAGAAGAAGAAGAAGTCGGCGGCCGAACGCTACGGCTGAGCTCTCCATTCGCGCTTGATTTCCACTCACAACTCGGGACAATTCGCTCGAATGCAGGTTCTCCGCCGGTCGGAGCGAGGAGAAGATGTCGAACCCGCTTCGCCTGGGCGTCGCCGGTCTCGGGGTGGTCGGGACGAGCCTGGTTCGGCTTCTTCAACGGCGCCAGGCCGAATTGGCGAAGCGCGTCGGGCGCGACATTGCGCTGGTCGCCTACAGCGTGCGGCGCAAGAACGACCGGGGCATCGACCTTCCCGGCGCTGCTTACTTCGCCGGCCCAGCGGAACTTGCAACCTCCGCGGACATCGACATCTTCGTTGAATTGATCGGTGGCGCCGACGGCGCTGCGTTCGATGCCGTCAAGGCTGCCCTTTCGCGCGGGATTCCCGTTGTCACGGCGAACAAGGCGATGCTTGCCGCGCATGGTTTCGAACTCGCGACGCTCGCGGAGCGATCGGACGCTCAGTTGTGCTTCGAAGCTGCGGTTGGCGGCGGCATACCCATCATCAAGACCCTGCGAGAGAGCTTGGCCGGAAACGCAATTCAGCGAGTCTCCGGCATTCTCAACGGCACGTGCAACTACATTCTGTCGCGCATGGAGACTGACAATCTCCCTTTCGAGGTCTGTCTTAGCGAGGCGCAAAGGCTCGGCTATGCGGAGGCCGATCCGACATTCGACGTCGGCGGCTTCGACACGGCGCACAAGCTCGCCATCCTTGCCTCGCTTGCGTTCGGCGCCAAGATTGATGCGGCCGCGGTTTCTGTCGAAGGCATCGAGACCATCACGCTCGCCGACTTGAGCGCCGCCGACGAGCTCGGGTTCCGGATCAAGCTCCTCGGCGTCGCCGAACGAACGGCTCATGGCGTTGAGCAGCGGGTCCATCCGACAATGGTCGCCAAGAGCGCTCCGCTCGCCCAGACCATGGGTGTCCTCAACGCGGTTTCGATCGACGGCGACGCGATCGGGGAACTCACATTGGTGGGACCGGGGGCGGGCGGCGACGCTACCGCTTCGGCGGTCGCCGCCGACATCGTCGACATCGCGCGAGGGATCCGCGTGCCGCCGTTTGGCCGGCCTGGCGCGTCGCTTGTCGAGGCGGATCGTGTGCCAATGCAGCGACACGAGGGCGGCTACTACGTGCGTCTCGCGGTCGTTGACCGTCCAGGGGCCATGGGCGCGATCGCGGCGCGAATGGGCGAGCAGCTCATCTCGCTCGAGGCGATCATGCAAAAGCGGGTGACGAAAGAGGCGGCCGCGGCTGGGGTCGTGCCGGTCACGTTGATGACCCACGGCACGACTGAAGCGTCAATTCGCGAGGCGTTGGCGCGGACCGTCCAGGACGGGGTGGTGCGCGAGAGGCCGCAGGTTATCCGCATCGAACGGGAAGCGGGCTGAGCTCGCTCACCTCGATGGACGCGGCAAGAGCCAAGGCCGAAGACGAAGACCGCCGCATGCGGTTCGTGGCGATCGCGCTCATGTGCGCCACCATGATTTGCTTCACCGGCCAGGACACCTGCGCCAAGTGGCTGAGCGCGTCTTTGCCGATCGCGCAGATCGTGTGGGCGCGTTACATCGGGGCGACCGTGATCGCACTCGTCGCGTCGCGATCTCTCACGCGGCCGGCCATCCTCCGTTCGAGGCGTCCTCGGCTACAGCTGTTGCGCTCCGTTTTGCTATTTTGTTCGACGACCGCGAACGTGTTCGCCGTCCGCGAGCTCCAGCTGTCGGAGACTGCGACAATCTCATTTCTCACGCCGGTCTTCGTGGCCCTTCTTGCGGGACCGGTGCTCGGCGAACGCGTGGGCGCGGAGCGCATGATCGCAATCGCGCTCGGATTTCTCGGCGTGGTGATTGCGACGCGTCCCGGGACGGCCGCGTTTCAGCCGATCGTTCTCCTCGCGATCGCCGGGGTTGTCTGTAACTCCGGATATGTGCTGGCGACGCGGAAGCTCGCTGGCGCGGATCCTCCGCAGACGACGCTCGCCTGGACGCAGATCGCCGGCATCGTGTTTCTCACTCCAATATTGCCTTGGATCTGGCGCGCGCCCCACTCGGCGATCGATTGGGCGATCATGGCGGGAATGGGTGTTTTTGCAGCCACGAGCCATGGAATGCTGATCGTAGCCCACCGGTTTGCTCCGGCGCCGACCTTGACCCCGTTCACCTATACCCAGCTCATCTGGATGATTGTCTCTGGCGTGCTGGTGTTTGGCGATTGGCCCGCCCCCGCAACTTTGCTCGGCGCGGCGCTTGTCGTCGCCTGCGGCGCCTATCTCGCGCTGAGAGAGCGCCGAGGGAGGCAGGTCACGCGGGCCCTGGCGGTTGACGCCAATCCAAAAGTCTAGTAAGTCAATCAACATTAGCGTTCTGGCCAGCAGGGTACTCGATGTTGCATGGCATAGACCCGGTTTTCGCCGTTTCCGGCCTCGTTGTCGGCCTGCTGGTCGGCTTTACCGGCGTCGGCGGCGGGTCGCTGATGACTCCGCTTCTGGTGCTGGTCTTCCGGGTCCATCCGGCGACCGCGGTCGGCACCGACCTTCTCTATGCGGGTCTCACCAAGATCAGCGGGTGCGCCGTACACGCCTATCACGGCTCGGTCGATTGGCGGATCACAAGGCGGCTCGCCTATGGAAGCGTGCCTGCGGCGCTCTTGTCGCTTGTGCTGCTGGCGCATCTCGGGTCGTCTTCCAAGGCGAGCGGCGGGATCATCAGCACGACACTCGGGATCGCGTTGATCTTGACCGCGGTCACGCTTGTTTTCCGTAAAGCCCTGCTCGCCCGCCTCTCGCGGCTTATGGACGGCGCGAGCGAGCAAAGGGTGGCCGTTCTCACTGTCGTGCTTGGCGCGGTTCTCGGCGTGCTGGTGTCGATTTCCTCGGTCGGCGCCGGTGCGATCGGCGCTACGATATTGCTCACGCTCTATCCGAAGTCGCCAATCGTCCGCATCGTAGGCTCGGACATTGCGCACGCGGTGCCGCTGACCCTCATCGCCGGCGCGGGGCATTGGTGGCTGGGCTCCGTTGACTTCCACATGCTCGCGTCGCTCCTCGTCGGCTCGATCCCGGGCATTATGATTTCGAGCCATTTCGCCTCCCGCGTTCCCGACCGTGTCCTGCGCCCCATTCTCGCCGGCACGCTTGCGGTCGTGGGCGGGCGCCTCGCTTTCTAAACGAGCGGCGCCGCTCGTTTAGGCGCTTGGACTTTTCGTTCGCGTCCAGCCAAACTCTCCTGGCGGTCACATGAACCCGTGAGGAGGCGACGATGGCGGATGAGAGCGGCGCCCCGGCGATCGAAGGTCTCCTAGAAACATCGCTCTATGCGCGGGACCTCAAGCGAACGGCGGCCTTCTATCGTGATCTGTTTGGATTGAAGGCGCTTGTCGATTCCCCGCGCCTTGTCGCTTTCGAGATTGCTCGCCGCAGTGTCCTGCTGGTATTTCAGGCTGGCGAGACCGCTGAGGACGTGGTCGAACCGGGCGGCACGATTCCAGGGCATGACGGATCTGGGCGTCTGCACCTCGCGCTGTCGATCAGCGCCGATGATCTCGACGCCTGGCGCAAGCGTCTTACCGAGCGCGGCGTCGCCATAGTCGGCGAGTATCGCTGGCCGCGAGGCGGGGTGAGTCTCTACGTGCGCGACCCCGACGACGCCTTGGTGGAACTAGCGACGCCCGGTCTCTGGTGGTGAATTGAAGCTCATTTTTGCGGTGTATAGTCCGCGAGAACGAGCGCGAGCGCATCCGGATGGATGTAGACCGGGCCGGTGAAGGGGTGGTCGATCGAGATGATCACGACCAGACCCATGGTGACGAGCACCGACAGCACGCCCGTCATTGAAATCTGCGCAAGCAGATTCTCGCTGCCGAAGAAAAGCGCGAAGCCGACGGTTAAGAGCGCGCCCATGAAGAGCACGATCCATATGACGTTCGGCACGAGCCCCGTTGCCAGGTGAAGCCGTACGCGGCGCGCGGCGGTGACATTGTCGAGTTGTCGAAACACTTCCGCCATGTCCGCAGTTCCTCTCGTCCCGCTTCGTTCGAGAGCGATCGCGGCTGCATAGAGCGAATCGAGCGCACGCACGGTCTCGGGGCTCTCCGTTTCGCGCGCCATCGCTGGCCAGTCGTCCTCTATTGCCGCTTTGAGGTAGTTCGTGAGCGCGGCCCGCGCCGCTACGGCCTCGGGCTCCTTGCCTTGCGCGTAGCGAAAGAGCGACGCGGTCGCGCCCGCCTCGTCTGCCACAGCGGATTGCGCATCGTTGAATTTCTCCCACACGACGATGACCGTGAAGGCGAGCAAGACGGCATAGATGACGCCCACGGTGGCGAATTTGAATCCGGCGATCTCATTGTTCTTGGCTAGGTTGGTGACGCCAACCCGATTATGGATCAGAACCTGCGCGCCCATAGCCAAAACGGAGGGAATCCCCACAATCACCGCGATGAGAAGCCATAGCGGGAGGCTCGACAGGAAAAAGGACACGTCTCATCTCCGCCTGATTGAGGCCGCAGTCATTTGCCGCCGTGAGTGTGCTTCGATTCTCGGCCCAATGCGCGTCCATAATCCGTCGTCCTTGTCCGGCCAAGGGGCGATGGGCCGCCCTTGGTTCCGAGAAGCCTGGGGAGGATGGGCTTTCCCGCGGCTCGAACAGCTCGAATTCCTTCTGGATCGAGCCGCCTTCTGGCATGATTCGCTTCGCGGCAAGTGATTCGCAGGCCGCCACGTTGCGAGATCCAAGGCGCGGCTTTGACGCCCTCCGACTACTTTCTCGATGTTGAGACCTCGGCGCTTGGGCAGCCCTGGCGGCCGCGGCTTGACGCAGCAGGCGAGTTGCGCGCGCTCGCCATTGCCCAAGTCGGCGGCCATGACGAACTGATCGCCCGCGTGCTCGCGGGGCGCGGCGTCGCGCCGGAAGGGGTTGACCGCCATCTCGCTCCAAGCTTCCGCGATCTCATGCCCGACCCCCTTTGTCTGCGCGATATGGCCGCGGCCACCGAGCGCCTCAAGCGCGCGGTCTTGACCCATGAAAGGGTGGCGATCTTCGGCGACTATGATGTCGATGGCGCTTGCAGCGCAGCGCTCCTCAGCGAACATCTGAACGCCTGCGGCCTTAAGACGATCGTTCATATCCCCGATCGGGTGACCGAGGGCTATGGGCCCAATGTCGAAGCGATTCAGGATTTCGCCGCGCGAGGCGCGACGCTCGTGGTGACCGTCGATTGTGGGGCGGTGAGCCGCGAGCCATTCGAGGTCGCAAGCCAGCTTGGCCTCGATGTGATCGTGTTCGATCATCACCAGGCCCCCGAGACGCTGCCGAAGACGGCGGCGCTCGTCGACCCCAACCGCGAGGACGATCTTTCTGGGCTTGGTTACCTGTGCGCCGCGGGCGTGGTCTTCATGGCGCTCGTGGCGCTCAACCGCGCTTTGCGCCAAGCAGGCTTCTGGAACGGCGGCAAAGGTCCGGATCTCATCGCCTCGCTCGATCTCGTTGCGCTGGCGACCGTCGCCGATGTGGTGCCGCTCGTCGGGCTCAATCGCGCCTTTGTCCTCAAGGGTCTCGCGATCATGCGTGAGCGCCGCCGTCCTGGGCTTGCGGCCTTGTTCGATATCGCCGGCGCCGATGGACCCCCGCGGCCTTACCATTTGGGCTTCGTCATTGGTCCGCGCATCAATGCCGGCGGCCGCATTGGCGATGCGGCGCTCGGGGTGAGGCTTCTGACCGCGGCCGACGACATCGAGGCCCGGCCGATTGCGGCCGAACTCGACCGGCTGAACCGCATCCGCCAGCAGATCGAAATCGAAGCGCTGGCGGAAGCCGAAGCGGAAGCGCTGCTGTCGCTTGGCCTCGAGGAGCGCGGCGCGGCGGTTGTCGTCGCGGGAGAAAGGTGGCCGCCAGGGGTCGTGGGCTTGCTCGCGGCGCGGCTCAAGGAGCGGTTCGAACGCCCCGCCTTCGCGCTGAGCCTCGCCGGGGGCTTTGCGACCGGCTCGGGCCGCTCGATCCCGGGCGTCGATCTCGGCCGGGCGGTGCGCGCGGCGATCGAAGCGGGCGTCGCGATCAAGGGCGGCGGCCATGCGATGGCGGCGGGCGTGACGCTCGCGAGCGAGCGGCTCGGCGACTGGCGCGCCTTTCTCGAGGAGCGGATTGGCCAGGCGGTGACCCAGTCGCGGGCCGAAGCGGGCCTCAGGGTCGATGCGGCGCTGACGGCCACCGCGGCGACGGCGGACCTTGTCCATCGCCTCGAGGCCGCAGGCCCCTTTGGCGCGGGCGCGCCGGAGCCTTTGTTCGCCCTGCCGCGGCATCGCCTCACGGAGGTGACGGCAGTGGGCGTCGAGGGGCGCCACTTGCGCGTCCGCGCGGTCGCGGGCGATGGCCGGGCGGTCGAGGGCATCGCGTTCCGCGCCTCGGGCAAGAAGCTCGGCGAGGCATTGGTTCGGCTCAAGGGCGCGCCGGTGCATCTCGCCGGCACGCTCTCGGTAAACCGCTTCGGCGGACGGGAGCGGGCGCAGATCCGGGTCGTCGACGTCGCTGAGGCGACGCACTAACAGCGTGTCGGTTTTGTTCAATTGTGCTGAGAGGCGATCCGCCGGAGCTCACAGCCACAACTTGTGGGCGAGCTTGATGCGAGTAAATGCAGATAAACGCTAGCTAAAAGAGCGTAAACGCGCCTAAACGCTAGTAAAAGTGCTAGCGTTTACTAGCGTTTATTTTTCCGAATCGGGACTTTTCAATGGGTTACGGCCGTTTCAAATACAGAAATTCGCCCCCGCTCTAACTTCGCCTCCCAGGTTGCACAAAACCCACCCTTTCGCCCGAGCGGACTTGAGGGGCGGCTCACCAGGATCAAAGTAGCATGGATTCTTGTTTTTCGTAAAGAGATTGTTGGCTCTGTCAGCTGTTGTTTCGGGAATTCTGCCGTGAGCCGTCATGGCCGCGCTCGTCGCGGCCATCCACCCCGCCCCGCCGCGATGATCTGGATCGCCAAAGCATCGTGTTTGGTATCAGAGGTTTGTCCTGAGGGAGCGGTGTTCTCGTGGGTTGCCGGGTCGATCCCCGGATCAAGTCCGGGGACGACCATGACGCTTCATGACTCGTTTCTCTCTCCTGGGGCCCAAACCCGCGGTGTCAACGCGTAACGCTATAAAAGCCAGATTGTTTCGCCGGCCGACCGGCCCGGCACCATCCTGGCCCCAGGGGCGAGACCCGTTCAATCCTTGGGCAGGTCGACCGCTGCTCCCATTCTCTGGGCGATGAGGCGCGAAAGGCGCGCCGTAACGGGCGTGGGAACGTCGAGGCCGGACAAGAGCCAGGTCAGGCCGGACAGGGTCAGGTGGAGGCGATAGGGCCCATCGGGACTGTCAAGGCCGACAACGAAGCTCCGCAGCCCGTCGAAGTGGGAGTTCATGAGGATCTGCAAGGGGCGGGAGCGGAGCGCTTCGCCGAGCGGAGGCATGCCCCAAACCGTCCAGGCGTCCTTTCCGCCCGCGCCGAGGACGCCGACGCGTCCCTGGTTCAACAACGCCGCGATATTGTCGGGCGTCAGAAGAGCGCGCAACAGCATCTCGGCGGCGGAGGCGTTGAGAAAGACCCCCCGCGGAATCGGCGACGGTTTTCGAAGTTGCGGGTTCTGGTCGGCAAAAGCGCGCGCGATCTGAACGCTTAAGGAGCGGATCAGCGCCTGGAGATCGACGCGCTCCATCACCGCTTGCGCGTCGCCCCGCTGGGCGGCGGAAGCCAATTGCGCCGCGCCAGCCAGCGCCCAACCCCAATAGGCGGCGATGAGGATGACAAGCGCGACCACGCCGCGAATGACCGGTCGCATGAGGCCGCACCCTAGCAATTGAGGGCCGCCGGGTCACGGCGGTCGGTCCGCCGAGGAGGGCCTGCCGGAATACGGCTTCAAGGAGGAGTGAAGGTCAAGGATATGCGCTCGCACGCTTATCCTCGACGCAGTGCATTTTCACCATGGGTTGGGCGGGAACTCGAGAACGAGCATTGCCCATTCCCAAGTCTTATTGACTAAGGCGCTCTGTAACACTTTGTAACCGCCGCGTACAAATCAGTTTGCTGAAGCTGATCAATATTCAGGGTGCCGAGCGTGGGCGCGTCCCAATGCGTGAAATCACTCGGCGTATAGGTTACGGTAACCGGACCCGGGCCAGCATGTGTCCAGGCGCCGAACGAACCTTCGCTGCTTCCTTGCATCCAGACTTTGTCGGAATACGAAAACATGCAGCATCCTATCAATTTCGACGGATTCTGCTTGTTGTAATTGATGCATCCGCTGAGCTGGCCCATCAAAACATTGACGTGATCTGGTTTGGTGCGGTCCTGGCCAATTTCTGTGAACCAGATTGGCAGCTTGTACTGATTGTAAGTGCGGTCGACCCAGCCGGCGCCAGAACCATCGTTCTGAAACAGATAGGCGGCAGTGTTGTAGGTTTGGGGGGCGAGGAACAATCGAGAATTCAGCCCGCTAATTTGAGGCAGGAGTTGATTCCACGCATACCAACAGGGCGGTTGGCCGTTTTGCATGGCAAAGCTAACCGGATGCCCAATCGGCACTTTGCGATAGTTGGGAAATTGCTGTTGCTCGATTGAAGCCCATGCGTTTGTAAAAGTAACGCAATTCGCGACACTTATGCCGTTGCCAGGGAGATCAAACTCATTCCCGAATACAATACCCTGTATAGCTGGATGGTAATCGCCGCCCTGCGAAAAAGATTTGATCAGCGCCGGTATCTGCGTGTTCATATTTGGCAAGCCGCCGCCGGGCTGAAGGAAATAATTAGACACGCTGACCAACACGCCTATATTTTCGTTATGGCAGCCCGTGAGAAACGATTTATGGGCGTTCCGAGGGTCCCAGTCATAAAGCCTGATGAGCTCGGCGCCCATATTGAGCATCTTTGGCAGGTCGATTCGGCAGTTCGATTCCCCTGGACCCGTGCTTTGGCACCATGGTTTGACAGAATTTGTATAGTTTGAGCGAAATAGAGAACCGATGTAGTCGGCAGTATTGTCGCTGCCGAAAAATACCTGCGTGCTGTTTGCTATAGAAGGATTGTACGGAGCTGGAAAAGCGTCATTTCCGTAGCATATGCCTTTTACGCGCCCCATGGTGACCTCCTCTGGATTTATTGTATAAAACAGAAAAATGGCGACCGCTATGACAGCGGTTAGATGTTCTCAGCACGGTGTTTGGAGACGATTTTTAGCCTGCGGGAACACTGTTAACGTCACCATAAATTTCCCACTTGCATGGGGCAACTAACAGAAAAGTGGAGACAATCGAGCTAGAAGAAACAGTCAATGCGTGTATATCGAAAATACGTCAGCCTAAACTTGAGTTCATCACAATAAATTGATAGTGCTGAACGCCCGCTCGATCGGTGACCGCGCCTTCCCATCGAGGTAAAGCTCCTTGTCGCTACGCTGACACTCTACTCAGCCCTTTTTCTCGCGCACGCTGCGCCCCCTGGGCATTCGGTTTCGGCCCGCGCCGCTTCGGTCAAGGCCGGCCGCGAAGGCTGCGCGGGGAACAGCCGCAGAACAAAGCCCGGCCAGTCCCGCGCCTTGCAGTTCGCAAGCTCAGATTTTAAAAAAAAGAGAGGCTGGTCGAAACAATTTTGAGGCACAGGTGTTCATTGGGTTCGGCGCGCTTCTTTTGCCCCCCAGCCCAAGCGCGCCTGCTTGCCCCGCGTCGGCCCTCCCTACGCGGGGCATTTTTTGTTCCGGTGCGTCCAGAGTGTAGCGGCGCGGGCGCTCGCCTGACTTCGGCTTGCCTACGGCTCGTCTCACGTCGACACCGGCCTTGCCCGCAACCTCAATAATGGTCGGTCGACTTGATGAAGGCGTGGATCTGCCAGACTTCGTCCGGCGACAGGCGAAGGCCGAAGGCCGGCATTTGTGTTCCCTTGCGTCCCTGAATCACCGTCTCCAGGAAGCGCTGGTCGCTGAGCTTCGTCGCGAAGAGGTTTGGCCCCCGCGCGCCGGTGCTGTGGTGGCAGACGTAACACTTGCCGGCATAGGTGACCCGGCCGGCGGCGATGGCGTCCGGCTGGCCGAGGAACGGGTCCTTCAGTTCGTCATCGTCCGCGAAGCCGCGGCTCATCGTTGAGAGCGCCATCCCCGCCGCCAACGATATGAGCAGAACAGAGCCGCGAGTCGCAGACATGTGCATGGGCTAGGATCAGGGCTTCGCTTCGGGGAGCATCTTGTCGATCACTTGGGCGTTGTAGCCCGCGCCCTCACTCACCTTGCCGTCGATCGCGAACACCCAGAGCATCCCGCCCTTCGGCGCCGAATAGTAGAAGCGCCCGGATGCTGGTCCGACTGCCAGGAGCCGGGGGTAATTGTACCCTATATTATCAGATGAATCCGGTAATTAAGTAATCGGACCTCAACTCTAACCACGTGCAAAGTGTTGTTCACGCTAATCTTTGCGAGGGGGCTGATCTTGACGATGGCGAGCCGAAGGGGTCACGGCGGCAGGGGGGGAAGTCCGCCCATCGCTGGGGGCAGCCGGTGGGGGAAGCCGGCGCCGGATGGCGAAAACGGCCGGGTCAGGGTCCTCGTCATGAGAATCCCTGGGCGGGCGAAATTTTTAAAAAAAATGCTGTCGGAGCGGAACAAGCCTAAGCTGGCCGAGTTTCGATTGTTCAGCGCGCTTATTTTGCCCCCCAGCCCGAGCGCGCTGTCTGCCCCGCGTCGGCCCTCCCTGCGCGGGGCATTTTTTTGCCTGCCTTATTGCGAGGATATTGTCCGCGGATGCGTTCAGTCGCCGCGGTTTCTCTCCCAGATGGGCTTGCGCTTCTCCAAGAACGCGCTCATGCCCTCGACACAGTCGGGTTCGGCGAGATTGTCGATCATCGCAAGCGAAGCTGTGGAATAGGCCTCCGCGAGCGGCTCTTCGATCTGGGCATAGAAGGCGCGCTTGCCGATCGCCAGCGTTGGCCCCGATTGCTGTGCGATCGTGCTTGCCAGCGCCTGGGCTTCCTCGAGCGCGCGGCCCTCGGGAACCACGCGGTTGATAAGCCCGAAACGCTCCGCATCCTGAGCGCTATAGAGTTGGCCGGTCATCGCCATCTCCATCGCCCGCTTGCGCGAGATGGCGCGGCCGACGGCGACCAGCGGGGTTGAGCAGAAGAGGCCGAAATTGACGCCAGAGAGGCCGAAGCGGGCCTTCTCTCCGGCGACCGCGAGATCGCAGGCCGCGACGAGCTGGCATCCGGCGGCGGTGGCGACGCCTTCGATCGCCGCGATCACCGGCTTCGGCAGCGCGACGATCGCCTGCATGAGCGCCGAGCAGCGGGCGAACAATTCCACATAAGAGCTGCGGCCCCGGTCGCAGTCGTTTCGATGCGCCTGCATTTCCTTGAGATCGTGGCCCGCGCTGAGCGCCGGTCCCACGCCGGCGAGCACAATGACCCGCGCCTGATCGTCGCTTGCGATTGCCTCGAACTCGGCGATCAGAGCTTCGAGCATGGGCATGCTCAGCGCGTTAAGGTTGCGGGGCGTGTTCAAGGTGAGGGTTCGGACGCCGTCTAAGTCCTGACGGGTGAAGAGCTCGGACGAGGCGGCGACGGAGGAGGGGGCGGTCATGAGCGTGCCGGTGTCTTGAGAGATCGTCAGCGCAACCTTACTCGGGTCGACCCGACCAGTAAATCAAGGGTTGCAATCTTGAGCGTTGGAGAGATGAAGAAACTTGGATGAACGTTTGTTGAGCAGGCGTTGAAACCTGACTGGCTGCCGTCCGTACCAGACATGATCGTCTCGTCGATCATCGTTGAACATCCCACTGCTTCAGCAGCGTGAGAAAAGGTCGGAACAATGAAAGCCAGCCATTTTGTTGCGATCGCTTCGCTCGTCCTTGCAAGCCCGGCGCTCGCGACCACGCTGATCGTCCCGGGACCGGGTACAGGCAACGCGCAAGGCCCGACGCCGTTCAATTATTACGGCAGCTCCGGATCGCGTGTTCAACAGATCTATGACTTCGAGCTTTTTCCCCGGCGCCGAGCTCATCAACGGCTTCAGTTTCAGAGCCTATCCGGGCGCGGCGCCTAGCTTTTTCTTCGGAAACAGCGTCGACATTTCCGACGTCGTCATTCAGCTTTCAACGACGGCCGCAGGGACCGATGAAAGCGGGTCGCTCCCGAGCGCGACATTTGCAAACAATCTCGGAAGCGATGCGAAAACTGTCTTCTCCGACGGGCTGCACCTTGCCACCGCCGCCACCGGAACAGGCCCGCAGCCATTTGACTACACTGTCAGCTTTTCGCAGCCCTTCTGGTACAATCCAGCAGATGGCAATCTCTTGCTCGATGTGATGATACCGTCAGGCGCGACAGTAAGCGGCCCAGGCTTCGGCTTTCTTACATTCGACACCGTCAACACGATCGATGACGGCATCTACAGCGTCGTGAACATAAGCGACGGCGGAGCAGAAAGCGGAACGCTGTCGACGGCAGGCGCCATCACTGCCTTTTCGGTCAGTTCGATGGCTGCAGCTCCCGAGCCCGGCACTTGGCTCATGTTGGTCACCGGCTTTGGGATTCTGGGCGCCGCAATGTGGAAGCGCCGGCTGGCGCCGGGCGATTCAAAAACGGCCTGATCGACCGCGGGCCCGGCGCGGTTCCCTCATGGCCAGAGCGATTGCAGGAGCTGGATTGTATCGGGAGCGAGAGCGATCGGCGGCAGGTTGACCCCGTTGGCCTGGAGCAAGTCGCCGGAGGGGCTGTTGCCGGGCACAGGCGTCATGGGACTGCACATCAGGTGCGAGGCGCTGTGCTCGACCTGGCCAAGCGCGTGGACGAACTCGTGGGCGACGATCACCTCCAGCACGCCCGCACCGGCCTCGCGCACGCCCTGCGGAGTGTTGATCGACGCCTTGACCGGGAGCGACACCACGGCGCTCTGCAGCTGGCCGGAGATGGTCTCCGTTCGGGTGTGGCCGTGAAACGTCCCTGTGATCGAGGGGTCGGTCCGGACCGCGATTCTGGGTCCACCTTTGCCGGCAAAGGCAAGCGAGACGCCGATCGAGTTCTGCTTGAACAGTTGGTTCAGGTGGGCCGCAGCGGTCCTGCAGGCTGCGGGCCACTTCGAGCCGATGCTGCCGAGATCTACGTACACCGCCGCCATGACCCTCTCCCGCAATCGGCTGTGCGTGGTCCCCCGCCGGGTTAGCGCCTCGACAATGGGCGGGGCGCGCTTCGCCGACTTCGCGCTTTCCCCCCTCTGCTTTTTCGTTTAGGCACCGCGTTCAACGCCGTTTGACGCGAAAAAGACCCTATCATGCATCGCTACCGCACCCACACCTGCGGCGCCCTGACCCTCGCCGAGGACGGCGCCGACGTTCGGCTTTCCGGCTGGTGCCATCGCATCCGCGACCACGGCGGCTTGCTGTTCATCGATCTGCGCGACCATTACGGCATGACCCAATGCGTGGTCGACCCGGATTTGCCCGCCTTCGGCCAGGCGGAAAAGCTGCGTTCGGAATTCGTGATCCGGGTCGACGGAAGCGTGCGCAAGCGCCCGGCGGGTACGGAAAACCCGGAAATGGCGACCGGGCTCATCGAGGTTTACGTCCGCGAGATCGAAGTCCTGGGGCCAGCCGGCGATTTGCCGTTGCCGGTCTTCGGTGACCAGCCATATCCTGAGGACACGCGGCTCCGCTACCGGTTCCTCGATCTAAGGCGGGAAAAGCTCCACCAAAACATCATGCTGCGGGGCCAGATCATTGATTCGCTTCGTAAACGGATGAAAGGGCAGGGGTTCTTTGAGTTCCAGACTCCGATCCTCACCGCCTCGAGCCCCGAAGGCGCGCGCGACTTCCTCGTGCCGTCCCGTCTGCATCCGGGCACGTTCTACGCGCTGCCGCAGGCGCCGCAGCAGTACAAGCAGCTTTTGATGATGGCGGGCTTCGACCGCTATTTCCAGATCGCGCCCTGCTTTCGTGACGAGGACCCGCGCGCCGACCGTCTGCCGGGCGAGTTCTACCAGCTGGACATCGAGATGAGCTTCGTCGAGCAAGATGATGTTTTTGCTGCGATGGAGCCGGTCATAAGGGGCGTATTCGAGGAGTTTGCTCGCGGCAAACCCGTCACCCCGTCCCCCTGGCCGCGCATCCCTTACGCCGAGGCGATGCGCAAATATGGCTCCGACAAGCCTGACCTGCGCAATCCGATTGTGATGCAGAATGTTTCCGAGAATTTTCGCGGGTCGGGCTTCAAGGTCTTCGCAAGGTTGCTCGAGGTCGAGAAAAACGAAGTGTGGGCCATTCCCGCGCCGGGAGGAGGGCAGCGGACGTTCGCCGATCGGATGAACGCATGGGCGCAAGGCGAGGGCCAGCCAGGGCTCGGCTATATTCTCTTTTTCGATCGCTCTCAGGACGAGACTTCGCTTGCCGCCGATCCGAAGGCGGCCGGAGTGGGCGGGCGCGGGCCGCTCGCCAATAACATTGGACCGGAGCGTGTCGAGGCGGTCCGGGTCGCGCTCGGTCTCAAGGCGGGCGACTCCGCGTTCTTTGTCGCGGGCGATCCGGATAAGTTCGTCAAATTCGCTGGCCTCGCACGCACGAAAGTCGGCCAGGAACTCAAGCTTGTCGACGAGGATCGGTTCGAGTTCGCCTGGGTCGTCGATTTCCCCATGTACGAATTGGATGAAGAGGAGAAGAAGGTCGACTTCTCGCACAACCCCTTTTCCATGCCGCAAGGCGGGCTTGACGCGCTCCAAATGCAGGATCCGCTCACGATCAAGGCGTTCCAGTACGACATCGCCTGCAACGGCTATGAGCTCGCGTCAGGCGGCATCCGCAACCATCGTCCCGAAGCTATGGTGAAGGCTTTCGAGATCGCGGGTTACAGCGAACAGACGGTCATCGACCGGTTCGGCGGCATGTATCGCGCGTTCCAATACGGCGCGCCGCCGCATGGGGGCATGGCGGCGGGCGTGGATCGCATCGTGATGCTGCTCGCGGGCGAGCAGAACTTGCGCGAGGTGGCGCTCTTCCCGATGAACCAGCGAGCCGAGGACCTGCTCATGGGCGCGCCCTCGCCGGCGACGCCCAAGCAGTTGCGCGAGCTTCACGTCCGCGTCGTCACGCCGGACAAGTGATCCCATGTTCGAGGGTTTCGAGCGCCGCACGGTAGAGGTCGGCGAGGGGATCTCGATCGCCTGCGTGACTGCGGGAAGCGGGTCACCCATTCTTCTGCTGCACGGCTACCCGCAAACGCGCGCGATGTGGGCGCAGATCGCGCCGCGCCTGGTTAAAGCGGGCTATTCGGTCGTATGCGCGGACCTGCGCGGCTATGGCGAGTCCGCAAAGCCGCGATCGCTGCCGGATCGGTCCAACTACAGTTTTCGGGCGATGGCTGAGGATCATGTTCGCCTCATGCGCGCGCTCGGCCATGGGCGGTTTCATCTCGTCGGCCACGATCGGGGCGCGAGAGCTGCCCACAGACTGACTCTCGATCATCCGGAGGTCGTCCAAGGCGTCGCTCTCCTCGACATCGTGCCGACACATGTGATTTTCATGGAGCTGAACCGGCATCTTGCCGGCGGCTACTGGCACTGGTTTTTCCTGTCGCAGCCAGAGCCCGTGCCGGAGCGGATGATCGGCGCCGACCCGGACTTCTTTTACGAGACCTGCCTCACCAGCTGGGGCTCGGCGAAACTGGCGGATTTCGACTCAGCGCAGCTGGAAGCCTACCGGCGCGCCTGGCGCGACCCGGCCATGATCCACGGCTCGTGCTCCGATTATCGCGCGGCGGCGACAATCGACCTCGATCATGACGCCGCCGACCTCGACCGCAAGGTCGCAGCGCCTTTGCTCGCCTTCTACGGCGCGAACGGTCTCATGGCGCAGCTGTTCGACATTCCCGCCGAATGGCGCAAGCACGCGGAAAATGTGCGGGCGGCCTCCTTGCCCAGCGGGCATTTCTTTCCGGATCTCCTGCCGCGGGAGACGGCCGACACGCTGATCGCATTTCTGCGCGAGACGGCCTGAGCGGCGGGGCGCGCGAACGCCCGCGCGGGCCGCTCCCTTGTTCGGGCGCGTTTCGCGTGATAGCCACACGGCCCCAGAGAACGGGGTATAGCGCAGCCTGGTAGCGCGGAAGTTTTGGGTACTTCAGGTCGCAGGTTCAAATCCTGCTGCCCCGACCAATTTACTGAATGATTTCAATAAAAGGAGCACCATCTACGAAGCCTGGTCGTTCCCCGGTGAGAAGTCGGTAAGCAGGGCGAGCCAACTCGTGCCCGAAACAGGCAGCCGCGCCTCGCGGTCGGCCAAGCGAGGCCTCGGACACGATCGGCGGGAGGGCGAAAGGCGCCGGAGCTGCGCTATCTCTTAATGAGTTGCGAGCGCTATATGGATCGAAGCAGATCGAGCGTGCAGGGAACCGTCGGACAATGGGCGAGCCTTTCCAACGGGAACGGCCGAGGAGAGACTTTCCGCAGGACTACGCGGCTCACGACGTCATTGGCTATCTTCTCGACAATGCGGACAAACTCTCGAAGGCGCACGGCAAGATAGCCAACGCCATCCTGCACCACCCAACGATTTTCGTCGAAAAGCCGATCGAGGATCTGGTGACGTGGCTCGGTGTGTCCGCCCCGACGATCACACGCTTTAGCCGGGTGATCGGATGCGACGGCTTACGCGACCTGAAGCTCAAGGTCATGAGCAGCCTTCGGGTCGGAATGCGCTACCTCGAGCCGCTAACGCCGCCGGGCACGCTGGCGGAGGTGCAGGAACGGGTCGTCCTGCGCGCCCAGCGCGCGGTCCTGGCGGCGCAGAAGACGATCGACGTCGTCATGCTCGAGCGGGTCATCGACGCGCTGACGCGCAGTCAAATGATCTACGCCTTCGGCAGCGGCGGCGTGTCGAGCTGGATGGTCGACGAAGTTCATAACCGCTTGTTCCGCCTTGGCCTGCGCATCACCAGCAGCAGCGATCACCAGATGCAGATGATGCTGGCGGCGACGGTCGAGCGCGGCGATGTCGTGTTCTGCTCTTCGCTCAGCGGCAACAACGCCGAAGTCATCAAGGCGGTTCGGATCGCTGCCGACTACGGCGCGACGACCATCGCGCTCACGGTGCGAGACACACCGTTGGCCAAGGCGGTCGCCCTGCCTCTCGCGCTCGACATCGCCGACGATGGCGACGTGGTCGGCCCGACCTGCCTGCGCTACGCCTTCCTGGCGGCGATTGACATGTTGGCCTATGGCGCGGCGATCCGAAGTTCCCGCGCGCAGGAGAAACTGAGGCGCATCAAGCAGCAGTACACGACATTTCGCGACACTGACGACACACAGCCGAACTCGGACTGAGCTTTTCCATTTTTTGAGTTCTTGATCATTTTTGTCAGTATTTCTGCCGAAATCGTTGTCGTCTGGAGCCTATCAAGCGGTTTCTGATCGCAAAATAAAAAGAAGGCTAGGCAGAAAGAGAAAGTCCTGACATCATGCCGGGAAGCCGCACAAGGGAGACCCCAAGGTGACCTCTCCGCTCAACGCTTTTCTCATCTCGCGTCGACACGTGTTGCAAGGCGGCGCCGCCCTCTCGGCCGTCGTGCTCGCCGGCCGAAGCGCCTTCGCGGCGCCCGCAAAGCCCCTGACCTTCATTGGCTGGCAATACCACCCGGAGATCGTCGACCAGAACGTCGACACGTTCAAGAAGCTCTATGACGAGTCCGTCACCTACGAGCTCGTCTCCGGCGACTATCACCCCGTGGTGGAGACGAAGCTCACCGGCGGCCAGCACGTCGACATGATGTATTCCGAGGAAGACCACATCGCGCGCTGGAACGCAGCCGACTGGACCCGTGACCTCGAAGGCCTGCCCGACATCGACGCGATCAAGGCGGCGATGTTCCCCGTCGCCGTCGCCTCGCTGTCCCTGCCCACCGGCAAGATCGCGGGCCTACCTTACTACGCCGGCCACAACGCCTTCATCTATAACGAGGAGCATCTTTCGAAGTCAGGCCTGCAGGTTCCCGATAGCTGGGACAGTCTGCTAGACGCCTGCCGTAAGCTCAAGAAGGACGGGGTTTCCGACGCCCCGTACAACAGCGCCTGGGGGCAGAAATGGCCCGAGCTGTCCTGGAGCCTGTTTTCCTGCTGGTACGCGGAGGGCGCGCCCGTCTTTGACGAGAAGAGCGATTTCGTCGACGACGCCTCCCTCCGCAAGGTCCTTGAAGTCCACCGCACCCTCTACAAGGAGCAGCTTGTCGCTCCCGACATCATGACCATGCCGGACGAGGGCGTGCCGAGCTATGCGACGGGACGCCATACGTTCATGATCCTGCACGACTACGACCAGAAGGTCGCCAACGACCCGAAGATGTCGAAGGCCGCGGGCAAGGTGAAGAACGCGCTCATGCCCGGCAAGACGCATTCGACCTTCGCCTGGACCGCCGCCTACCTGATGGCCAAGGAGCCCATCGACGTCGAACGGGCCTGGACCCTCGTGCGGTTTTTCGGCGGCAAGGCGAAGGACGGCCAATATCACGTCATCAAGCGCTGGGCGCTCGAGTTCGGCCTTGGCTCCGGCTACAAGGAAGTCATGGCCGATCCCGACGTGGTCGCCAGCTTCTCGAAATGGCGCGACGTCGACATTTCCAACAAGCAGCTTCAGCTCGCAACGTCCCGTAAGATTGCGAAGACGATCTGGTTCCCGGAATGGGACCTGTTCATGATGCAGCACGTGCAGGATTACATCCGCGGCGCCGGCTCAACCGATCAACTCGTCGCGCAGCTGAGCGGCAAGGTCGGCGAACTCAAGAAGCAGTACCAGTAGTTCGCATGAAATCAAGGATGAGCGCAGGAGAACCATGTCTGCCGCTGGTGCGCTCCACAAGGTTGACGGCGTGACCGCTCAGGTTGCGAACCGTCCCTTGGCGCAGCCGCTTCGTCCGCAACGGGCGCATGTTCCGGGTTTTGCCTATCTGACGGTCGCCCCGACGCTGCTGGTGGTCGCGATCGTGGTCGGCGGCCCGCTTGTCTATAGCTTCTATATGAGCCTGCATCGGACCAATCCGATCACGAAGAAATGGCTCTTCGTAGGGTTCGGCAACTATGCCGCCGCGATCGGCAACGCGGACTTCTGGGCGGCGATCGGGCGGACGGTCTATTTCGCCGGCTTTACCGTCGTTGGTTCGACCTTGCTCGGCCTGGCGATGGCCCTTGTGCTCAATCAGCGCTTCGTCGGACGGGGACTGCTCCGAAGCTTTGTGCTGGTTCCATGGGCGATGGCTCCCGTGTCGGTCGGCGTCCTGTGGTCGTTCGTCTACGCCGGCGATTATGGAGCGCTGACCGGGCTTCTCGACGACCTCGGATTAGGACGTTTCGCGCTGCCGTGGCTTGGCGACGGCTTTCGCGCCCTCAATCTTGTCGCCCTTACACAGGTCTGGAGCCAGGCGCCGCTGACAGCTCTCATGCTGCTCGCTGGCCTGCAGTCGATGCCCGACAGCCTGCGCCGCGCCGCCATGCTGGACGGCGCCGGCCCGGTCGCGCGTTTCTTCGCTATAACGCTCCCTTGGCTGAAGCCGAATCTTCTGTTCGTCGCGATCGTGACGACCATCAATTCCCTGATGGCTTTCGACATTCTCTGGATCATGACGCGTGGGGGCCCGGGCGCAGCGACGACGGTATTATCCTGGCTCGGCTACCTCACGGCCTTCCAGTTCCTGCGGTTCGGCGAAGGGGCGAGCCTCCTTTATTTCCTCACGGCGCTGAGCTTCCTCTTGGCGATCGTTTACGTCGTGGTGTTCCGCGAGCGGCGCAATCGTCAGCGGCCCTCCGCGGCCGCAGATGAAGCGCAATCCGCTCTTCTCCCGGCGCGCGTTCGCGGAGCTCCTGCTCCCCCGGCCTCGCTTGGAGCTTATCGAGTTCGCCGCGCGTTGCCTGCGCCGCTCTCGCGCGCACTTAGTCGCGGCGGATTCTCTCTGCTGGCTGTCGTCATTTTCCTGTGGTCCGCGCTTCCCGTTCTAACGCTCGTCCTCATGAGCCTCACGCCCGCGAGCGATTTGATCCGCACTCCGCCGACCCTCGTGCCGAGCACAATAACGCTTCAGAATTTTCAGACGGTGCTGCTGCCGCAGTCGGGCGCCCAGTTCTCGACAAGCGTGCAGGCAAGGCGGGTTCCTCTCTCGATCTTCAACAGCTTCGTCGTGGGCGCCAGCGTGTCGATTATCTGCGTCGCGCTCGGCACCTTCGCGGGTTACGCCTTCGCCCGCTTCGGCAAGGCCAGATTTTTTCGCGTAAGCCTTTGGACGCTCCTGCTCACTCGGATGACGCCGGCGCTCACGCTCGTGCTGCCGTTCTTCATCTGCTACCGCACGCTTTCCCTGATTGACACCCGCACCGGCCTCATCATCGCCTACTCGTCTTTCCTGCTGCCGCTAAGCGTATGGATGATGCGCAGCTATTTCGAGGGCGTGCCCATGAGCCTCGACCGTGCGGCTCTGATCGACGGATGCTCGTGGTTCGGCATGATGACGCGTGTGCTCATCCCGGTCGTGCGCCCAGGCATCGTCGCTGCGATCATCTTCTGTTTTCTCGCGAGCTGGAACGAGTTCCTGTTCGCGCTGATCCTCACCTCCACGCCAAACGCGCAGACGATTCCGGTCGTGATCTCCGGCTTTCTCAGCCAGGCGCAATTCTATGAATATGGCCCGATGTTCGCAGCAAGCGTGCTGTCCATTCTTCCACCCGTGCTTGTCGCCTTCTTCTTCCAGCGTTTCCTCGTCCAGGGCGCTTTGTCCGGCGCGGTGAAGGGTTGACGCCATGAGCGCGATCACCATCGAAACCGTCAGCAAGAGCTATGGGACGACGCCTGTTCTGCATGCGCTCGATCTCGAGATTCCCGACGGCGGCTTCGTGTCGTTCCTCGGTCCGTCGGGCTGCGGCAAGAGCACGCTTCTTTTCTGCATCGCGGGCCTTGAGGAGATATCCGACGGCCGAATCCTGTTCGACGGCCGCGACATGACCCCAGTTGCGGCGCGCAACCGCAACATCGCGCTCGTGTTTCAGGATTATGCGCTCTATCCGCACATGTCGGTGCGCGAAAATCTGGCCTTTCCCCTGCGCCAGCAGAAGGCCGAGGAACAGGCGATCACGACGCAGGTTGCCTGGGCCGCCGATCTGCTCGGGCTCAACCCGTTCCTCGACCGCTCACCCGCGGAGTTGTCGGGCGGCCAGCGACAGAGGGTCGCGGTAGGGCGCGCGATCGTTCGGCATCCGGCGGCGCTCCTTATGGACGAGCCGCTTTCCAATCTTGACGCGAGCCTGCGGGTGAAGACGCGCACCGAGATCAAGCGGCTGCAGCGCGAGCTCAAAATCACCGTCGTCTTTGTCACGCACGATCAGGAGGAGGCGATGGTCATGTCCGACCGCATCGCGGTCATGAACAACGGCGTCCTTCAGCAGTTCGACGAGCCCATGAAAATCTACCGCGCCCCCATGAATGTCTTCGTCGCGGGCTTCATCGGCTCGCCCCAGATGAACCTGCTTCCGGGCGAGACGGCGCCGGGGGGACACGGCGCCGGACGCCTCGTCGGCGTACGTCCTCACGATCTCGCTCCCACGGCAAATGGCGGCTCGGACGGCTTCACGCTCATGGGGGAGCTCGCGCTCATAGAGCCGGCCGGCCCGCTGCACTATCTCGACGTCGATGTCGGGGGCCAAACGGTCAAGGCGACCTGCGCCGACCCGAGCGGCCTCTTTCCTGGCGCTGCGGTCACGCTGTCGGCGCCAAGCCAGGCAGTGCACTTGTTCGACCGCGAGAGCGGGTTGCGCGTCAACGCCTGACAGTTTGAAGACGGGACCCATGGCTTTCGATCTTATCCTCCGCAACGGTCGCGTCGTCGACCCCTCACAGAATCTCGACCGCGTCGCCGACGTCGCCTTCGCTGGCGGAAAGGTCGCGGCGGTCGGCCAGGGCCTCGAATCCGAAGGCGCCGACGTGCGCGACGTGTCAGGCCTGATCGTCACGCCGGGCCTCATCGATTTGCACACTCACGTCTACTGGGGAGGCACGTCGCTCGGCATTGACGCTGACGACTTCGCGCGCCGCAGCGCTGTTACGACCTGCGTCGACACCGGCAGCGCGGGCCCCGGCAATTTCGCCGGCTTCCGCAAGCACGTCATCGAGCGAAGCGCGGTGCGTATCCTCCCTTACCTGCACGTGTCCTTCGCCGGGATCTACGCCTTCTCGAAGCGCGTCATGGTGGGAGAGGGACACGACATCCGACTGCTGGCGGCGCGAGATTGCATCGAGGTGGTCGAAGCCAACCGCGACCTCATCGTCGGTATCAAGGTCCGCATAGGGCGGGTGGCGAGCGGGACAGCGGGGATCGTTCCGCTGGACGTCGCCGAGCAGGTCGCCGACCAGACCGGCCTTCCGCTTATGGTGCACATCGACGAGCCGCCGCCCTCGTACGAGGAGGTTGTCGCGCGGCTGCGCCCTGGAGACGTGCTGACCCACTGCTTTCGTCCTTTTCCAAACGCGCCAATCGACGGCAAAGGCAAGGTCAAGACGGCGGTGCTGGCCGCGCGACAGCGCGGCGTCATCTTCGACGTGGGCCACGGAAAAGGCTCGTTCGGCTGGCACACCGCGCGCGCCATGCTTGCCGAGGGCTTCGTGCCCGACACGATCTCGTCGGACATCCACGCATTGTGCATTGACGGACCTGTCTACGATCAGGTTACGACGCTGTCGAAATTCCTTGCGCTTGGCATGCGGCTGCGCGACGTGATCGCGGCGTCCACCGTCAATGCCGCTCGGGCGCTCAATCGTCCGGATCTCGGAACGTTGAAACCCGGCAGCGTTGGGGAAGCCAGCATTTTGTCGCTCGATCAGGGCGAGTTCCATTTGGAGGACGTTGTCGGCGAGGTCGTCACGACGGGTGAACGCTTGTTCGCCAAGGGTGTCGTGATCGGTGGCCGATGGTGGCATCCCTAACAGGAAGGACTTCGCGTTCTATGGACACGTTGCAGAATTTCATCGACGGCCGCTGGACCGATGCGCCGGAGCGCTCGCCGGCCATAAACCCTGCCACCGGGCAGCAGATCGCGTGGCTGCCGAAGAGCGACCGCGCGATTGCCCGCGAAGCAATCGCGGCCGCCAAGGCTGCGCGGGCCGCATGGGCGAAAACGTCGGTGTGGAAACGCGCCGAGATGTGCGTCGCCATCGCGGCTTCGATCGACCAAAGCCGCGCGCGGATTGCCCGCACGCTGAGCCAGGAGCAGGGCAAGCCGCTCTCCCAGGCCACCGGCGAGGTCGCCAAGGCCGCCGATGGTTTTCGGCTCGCGGCGGAACTCGTTCGCCAGATGAAGGGCGAGACTTTGCCGGCCGAGGACCCGACAAAGCTCGTTATGACTCTCCGCCAGCCTCGGGGCGTCTACGCGGTCATTACGCCGTGGAACTATCCAGTGAACATTCCGGTCGAATATCTGGGCCCTGGGCTCGCCACCGGCAATACAATCGTCTGGGTTCCGGCGCCGACGACCTCGATGGCGGCCGTCGAGCTCATGCGAGCGATCGAGGCCGCCGGCCTGCCTGCCGGCGTCCTCAATCTCGTCATCGGTGAAGGGCCGGTCGTTGGCGACGAGATTGTCTCGCATCCAGATACGGCGGGGATCGGCTTCACCGGCAGTGCGGCGACCGGCCGGCGCATCGCGGAGCGCGGGGCCGGCAAGCCAATGCTGCTCGAGCTAGGGGGTAATGGCCCTCTGCTGGTATTTGAAGACGCCGATCTCAAACGCGCCGCGGCCGCCGCGGCCAACGGCGCATTCTCCAACGCGGGACAGATCTGCGCCGCGACGGGCCGCGTGCTGGCGCATGAGAGCGTCGCTGACGAACTCGCTGAGCGGATAGCGGGGCATGCGCGCGACTACGTCCTCGGCGATCCGCTGCATCAGGGCGTCACAATGGGGCCGCTCAACAACCCGAAGGTCGCGGCCAAAGTGCGCGAGCATGTGGACGACGCCGTCGCCGCCGGCGCGAATGTGGTGACGGGCGGCAAGCCGCGCCCTGACCTCGGCAGCGAGCTGTTTTTCGAACCCACCGTGCTGACCGGCGTGAAGAGGGAGATGCGCATCAATCGCGAGGAGACGTTCGGGCCGGTCACGCCAATTCTTTCCTTTCGCGACGACGACGAGGCGATGTCGCTCGCGCTCGACAGCGAATATGGCCTTTCGGTCGGAGTCTTTACGCGTGACATGGACCGGGCTTTGCGCTTCGCGGAGGCCATTCCAGCGGGCATCGTCAATATCAACGACTCCAGCACCTACTGGGAGATCCACCTGCCTTTCGGGGGCGGCTCGGGCACGCGCAGCGGCGTCGGCCGGCTCGGCGGCCGCCTGACGCTGGAAGCGATGACGGAGATCAAGATGATCACCGTTACGCGCGCAATCTGACGGAGGCCGGATGACCAACGTGAGCGGGCTCGAAACCACGCCCGAGGTCGGCGACGAAAGACTTGGGCCCGCGGGCGCGGCCACGCTCATCGCGGATTTTGTCGACGTGCTCATCCCGGGCGAGGGGATTTGGCCCTCGGCGAGCTCGGTCGGCGTCCAAGGCCAGCTCGCGCTGCGGCTGATGGAAGAGCGCGGCAAGAATGCGCTGCCGACACTCGTGAAGGCGATCGAGGCCGCCGGCGGCCCGCTCGAGAAGCTCGACGAGGCGGCGCGCGTCGTGGTCGTGCAGCGTTTTGAAAAGGCCGAGCCGGACTTGTTCGGCTGGGTGCGAGACGCCGCCTATATCGCCTATTACGAGAACCCATTCGTGGCCGAGGCAATCGTTCTCACAGGTCACCCTTACGAGCTGCGCCCGCACATCAAAGGCTATCCTGTGCAGCGCTTCGATCTGGCCCGCGACACCCCGCGACATGGGCGAGGGCGCTACACGAAGACAGCCGACGTGCGCAGCGTCGACATCAGCGGCCTCGATCTCGAGAGCAACCGAACCCAAGCCTGGGGCCTGAAGCGATGACCAAGAGCCAGGACTGCGATGTGCTGATTGTCGGCGCGGGCGCGACCGGGGCGCTTGCTGCGACGATTCTCGCTCAGGGCGGCCTCGACGTGGTCTGCCTCGAGCAAGGCGCATGGGTCGAGCCGGGAGATCATCCCCACTACAGCTCGGATTGGACCTGGCAGCGACGCACGAACTGGAACTCTGACGTCAACAAGCGCCATCATCCCGACGATTATCCGGTCGAGACAAACTCTTCGCAGGTCTTGATGTGGAATGGGGTCGGCGGCTCGACCAATGTCTACGGCGCGATTTGGCCGCGCTATCGCCCGTCCGACTTCCGCAAGGGCGACGAGCATGGTCTCCAGCCGAATTGGCCGATTTCCTATGAGGAGCTCGCGCCCTTCTACGAAAAGGCCGATCGTCTGATCGGCACAAGCGGGCTCGCCGGCGACGTCGCCATGCCGCCGCGTGAGACCTGCCCAACGGGGCCGTTGCCCTTTACTCGCGCCGCGGGCCGACTGGCCGAGGCCTTCGACAAACTCGGCTGGCATTGGTGGCCCGCCGAGGCTGGCGTCATCTCGGAGAACTATGACGGCCGCCCGGGCTGCAACGGCTGCGGGATCTGCAACGGCTGCCCGCGCGGCTCGATGAGCAAGTTTTCGCTCTCGATTTGGCCCAAGGCTCTCGTCGCGGGAACGCGGCTGCGCACCTATGCACGGGCGCTCAAGGTCGAGACGGGGCCGGACGGACGGGCCACGGGCGTCCATTTCGTCGAGCGCAACACGGGTCGCGCTGAGTTCCAGCGCGCGAAGCTTGTCATCATCGCGGCCAATGGCGTCGGGACGCCACGCCTCCTCCTCGCTTCCGACAATCTCGCCAATTCTTCCGATCAGGTTGGTCGGAACCTTCTGCATCATACGTTGGTGAGCTCGGAGTTCTGGGTAGACGAGCCGATCGAGAGCCACATGGGATATGTCGCCTCGCTGATAGGCCGTGAATTCGCCGAGACGGATGTGAGCCGCGGCTTTGTCAACGGCTTCCAGTTCAACTGCCTGACTGGAACGTCGGCGGCTGGCGAGGCGGCGGCGGGCTGGGTTTCCAACGCAAAGGCGCCATGGGGCCGGGGCCACCATGACTGGTTCGAGCGTCATTTCACGCACAGCATCGGCGTGCACGCGATCGGCGATGATCTGCCGAATCCCAACAATCGGGTCACGATCGATCCGGATGTGCGAGATTCGTACGGTCTCCCCGCCACGAAGCTGTTCTACGAGCCCGGCGAAAACGATCGCCGAATGATGAACTTCATGCTCGACCGCATGGAGGACATCGCCAAGGCGGCAGCCGCCTTCGACTACAAGGCGACCGACTACCGCGACGAGAATGGGGTCTACCGAACCCCTGCCTGGCACATGATCGGAACCTGCCGGATGGGCGCGGACCCGGAGCGCTCGGTCGTCAACAAGTGGAACCAGAGCTGGGATGTGCCCAACCTTTTCATCGTGGACGGCAGCGTGCTCGCGACCGGGGGCGTCGTCAATCCGACGCCGACCATATCGGCGCTGGCCCTTCGCGCGGCGACTTACATCCGCGACAATTTCCGGGACCTCTCGGGAACGACCCGCCCCATGGCGGCCTGAGGGTCATGCTCCAGCCGCCCCCCGCCGAGCCCGGCGCTCCGGTCGACGAAGTCGACACGCCCGCCCTTCTCATCGACCTCGACGCTCTCGAGGGTAATCTTGACCACATGGCGGCGCTCGCGCGCGAGGCCGGCGTCAAGCTTCGCCCGCATGCGAAGACCCATAAGTCGCCGGTCATCGCCCACCTCCAGATGGCGCGCGGCGCCGTCGGCCAATGCGTGCAGAAGGTGTCGGAAGCGGAGATTCTGGCCTGGGGCGGCGTAGGGGACATTCTCGTTAGCAACGAGGTCGCCGGCACCCGCAAGCTTGCCCGTTTTGCCGCGCTCAGTCGCATCTGCACGGCGGCCATCTGCGTCGACTCCGAGGCCGGCGTCGCGGCTCTCGAAGCGGCTGCGGAGGATGCAGGCTTGCGCCTGACGGCGCTCATCGAAATCGGTGTCGGCATGGATCGCTGCGGCATCCCGCCCGGTCCGGCTGTCACGGCTCTGGCGCAGCGGATCGCTGCAAGTCGTTGGCTGCGCTTCGGTGGCCTGCAGGCCTACCAGGGGCGGGCGCAGCATCAGCGCACCCCCGACGAACGGCGTGCAAGCATCGCGCGCGCGGTCGCGCTCACGGGCGAAACGGTGGCCGCGCTCAAGGACGCGAGTCTCGACTGTTCCATCGTCGGCGGCGCGGGGACCGGCACCTTCGGTCTCGAAGCAGCCAGCGGCGTCTATACCGAGTTGCAGGTGGGCTCCTACGTTTTCATGGATGCGGACTACGCGCGCAACGAGGAAGCCCCGCCCTTCGCGCAATCGCTCTTCGTGCTGACGACAGTCATGAGCGCGCCCCGGGCCGACCTTGCGGTGGTCGACGCGGAACTCAAGGCGCTGGCGTTCGACAGCGGTCCTCCTGTCGTGTGGAACCGGCCAGGAGTGGCCTACGCAGGGGCGTCCGACGAGCATGGGAAGCTCGTCGTTGCTCGGGGAATGGAGCCGCCGCGTCTTGGCGAGAAGCTCCGGCTCCAGCCGGGCCATTGCGACCCGACCGTCGACCGTTACGACTGGTACGTCGGCTTCAGGGGAGCGCGCGTCGAGTGCTTGTGGCCAGTCGCGGCGCGTGGGGCGATGACGTAGCTGGCGCTTGATAGGGGCATCTCATGAGCCATCAACTGATCATAGACAGGAGCATTGTGGACGAGGCGACGAAGTGGCGCCGATACCTCCACTCCCACCCTGAAACCGCGTTTGAGGAGCATGCGACGGCCGATTTCGTCGCCGCGAAGCTTGGCGAATTTGGACTCGAGGTCCATCGCGGCCTCGGCAAGACCGGCGTTGTGGGCACGCTCAAGCGCGGCGCGAGCCCAGTCGCCATCGGCCTGCGCGCCGATATGGACGCCTTGTTCATCCATGAGGAAAACACATTCGACTATCGCTCGAAGGTGGACGGCAAGATGCACGCTTGCGGGCATGACGGACATACAGCGATGCTACTCGCCGCGGCGAGTCATCTAGCCCGGAACGGACAGTTCGACGGCGTCGTGCAATTCATATTTCAACCTGCGGAGGAGACTGGCGACGAGCGATGCGGCGGCAACGCCATGGTGAAGGATGGCCTGTTCGACAAGTTCCCAGTCGAGGCTGTTTTCGGCCTGCACAACTTGCCCCAGGCTCCCGCCGGAAACATCATGATGCGCTCCGGACCCATGTTGGCTTCGATCGACACGTTTGAGTTTTGGATCACCAGCCGGCTTTCGCACCCGGCCGCACAGTTTGGCGTTCCCGACCCTCTGCTGATCGCTTCTAAGAATCGTGCAGGAGATGCATGTGTTCAAAGCGCGCTATCTCAATCCCGCCGAACCGGTGGTGCTCTCGATCACGCAATTTCAAAGCGGCAATCCTGGCGATCGGCAGAGCGTTCACGTTACACCCGAGAATGCGGTCGTCCGTGGAACCCTCTATGCGCTCAACAATTCGGTGCGCGATACATTCGAGGCCGGACTTGCAGCGATCGTTCGCCACGCCGCTGAAGCAGCCGGCGCCGGCCACAAGTTTCTATTCGAACGCGGATATCCAGTTCTAAACAATTCAGAGCAGCAAACGCTATTTGCCGCCGATGTTGCGAGAGAAGTCGTCGGCTCCGAACACGTCGACGCCAAGATGCAGCCAGTCATGGGGGCGGAAGATTTTGCGTTCATGCTCGGCAAGGCGCCCGGCTGCTACGTCTTTCTTGGCTCGGGCCGCCATGACGAAGCCAAACCGCGTCAGCTGCACAATCCACACTACGATTTCAATGACGACGTCATAGCGGATGGCGTGCGCTATTGGGTTGCGTTGGCCGAGCGCTATCTGCCTCAAGCGGCCGCCAAAAGTTAACCCGCCTGACTATCCTGCCGCGATCGCGCGCCACCCCGCGAACAGAGCTCGACTGACACGATCTGCCCACCGTTTCACATCGGCGCTCGAACTCGAGTCCATCGTGCCTAATCTCGAGCAGTAGACCCGGGAGCCCCCGCGAGTCGGCGTGGTGGGGAATGGTCCAGTCGTCATTGTCGATCTTGTAGGGCGCGTTCTCCGCCAAAGTCAGGTGGTTCTCCTGGCGGAGGTCGGACAGTACGGCCCTCCCGAAACCTGAGGACTCGCCAAAAAGGACGCCGGCGTGCATTGGCCGGCGGACCCCGGCAAGCACGGGTGTGAAGCTGTGAACGCCGATAACGGCCGTGGGCTGCCGACGCGCTTTTCTTTCGTCCAGCAAGTGTGTGATGGCAGCGTGAAACGGTTCGAACCAGGTGCGAATGCGTTCCTGTCTCTCAGCCTTGTTGATACTTTTGTTGCCCGGGATCGGAATTTCGCTGATCTCGGGGATGAGGGTCGACGAATCGGGCGGCCGGTTGCAGTCGACTAGCAAACGCGACGCGCCGGCCAGAAGCGCGACCGCGTCGAGCCGTGAAGCCAGCTGCCGGGTCAGTTCGGCTGCGCCAACATCCCACGCGATGTGGCGGGTAAGCTCCTGTTCGGGAAGCCCGAGGCCGCCATACCGGGAAGGCATATAGTTCGAGGCGTGCTCGCACACGAGCACGAAGGGCGCGGCGCCATCGGCATTCACAAGGGTTATCGGCGAAGGCGCAACGCTTTCGGGCGCTTCTTCCATCAGTAGACGCCGATATAGCGATCGAGCATCGCCCGCGTCTCGAGCCCGTCAAGCAACGCGATCTCCCGCCGCTTAAGGCCGTGATAGGTTTCAAGGAGGGTAGCCGAAAACCAGCCGCTGACGACCTTGTCGCTCGCCATGATTGACAACGCTTCCTGCAAGCTCTGCGGCAAACGACGCAGGCCGAGACGGCCGCGCTCGTCGTCGCTCATTCCGACGGGATCGGTGTCCACGATCGGCGGCGCTTCAAGGCCGGCGCGCACTCCTTCGAGCCCTGCGCGCGTTACCGCGGCAAGAACGAGGTGCGGACAGGCAGTCGCATCGGCAGCGCGATATTCGACATTGAATTGCTGAGCTGGGCTCGCTCCGCCAAGCGACGAAGTGGGACAGATTCGTAGCGTCGCCTCGCGGTCTCGTTCTCCAAGCCAAGTCCAGGCGGCGCTCCAATGGTGAGGCTGAAGACGCAAGTAGGAGGCGACGCTTGGCGCGGTGAGAGCAGTGATCGCTGGGAGACGGGCCAGCACGCCCGCGCAGAAGGCGCCGCCAAGCGACGAAAGCCCTCCAGGGCGGCCGGCGTCGAACAGCGCCGGAGCGCCGTTCTTGTCGCGGAATGACAGGTGAAGATGGACGCCATTCCCAACTCCGTCTTCGCTGGTCTTCGGCGCGAAGGTCGCCGCCAATCCATTGAGCCGGGCGATCTCCCTCGTAATCTCGCGCATGGCCACCGCGCGGTCGGCGGAGGCCTCGCCTAACGCCGGGCCGCAACTGACCTCGAACTGGTCGCGGCCGTATTCAGGCAGGAACACTTCGGGTTCGACACCCGCCTCATCGAGCGCCGCCATAAGCTCCGGCGCAAACGGGTCGCATCGCCGTATCGCCTGCAGAGAAAAAGCGGGCGCCGGACGCCACGATGCGCCGACGATCTGGAATTCCTGTTCGAACGCCGAAAGGATGGTCAGGCCTGTCTCGGCCTCGAAGTCCGCCAGCGTTCGCTTGAGCATCGCGCGGGGACAGCCCTCCCAGGGCGCGCCGTCGAGGTCAGTGATATCAGCCATGGCGAGATGGAATGGCGTCGGCGCGCGTGAGGAAGCGACTCGGTAGCGTGCGGCGAGATCGGGAATCAGCCTTAGATCGCCTCGAGAGCCCCAAGGATTGGGATCAGCGATAACGTCGAACGGCGTGAGCGATGAGTTGGCCGGCACCCAGCCCACCCCCTGCGTTGCGATTCGCTCGAGCTTCGCGGCCGCAACAGACCGGCCCCTGGTGATGCCGCACAAGTCCGAGGTCGCGATCGTGACGATCTCTGTCCGGGCGGGCTCCATCATCGCATCGCCTCCAACCGCGCCAGAACGTCGGCGGTGTTGGTGACGCGGCAATAGCCGCCGAAGGCCTGCAGAGCGGCAGCGTGCCGCTCGGCGCTCATTGTTGCGCACGCATCGTCCACGAGCGTGACAAGATAGCCTTTGTCGGCCGCGTCGCGGACCGCCATATCGACGCACTGGTCCGTCACGCAACCAGATACGATGAGCGCACGAACGCCGAGGTTGCGCAGAACGTAGTCGATATTCGTCGAATTGAAGACGCCGGACGATGTTTTTGGCAGGACGATGTCATCCTCTTCGGGAGCGACCTCGCCCACGACTCGCGCGTCTGGGTGACCCTTTGGCAGATGGATGTCGGATAGCTTGTGGTCGAGCGAACGGTCGCGTCCGTCCTTCGTTAGGCTTTCGATGATCGTGTACATCACTTCAATCTTCGCCGCGCGAGCGCAACGCATCAGGCGCACGGCGTTAGGCAGCACGATCTCGCGTATGCGGCGATAGAAATAATCATCCGGCCCTAATTCCGGATGATGAGGATCGAGACCAGGGGTCAGGAACTGCCGCTGCAGGTCGACAAAAAGAAGCGCGGTCTCGCTGCGCGTGAATGGGACGTTGCGGGTTTGAGGCTCGGACATTAGCGCTTCACCCTCATCCTCCGGGTTGGTCGGCGCGCCGACACCTGCGGCGGATCGGCGGGACCTTCCAGCGTGATACGATTGGCGGCGCGAAACTGCTCGAAGATCGAGATCCGCGCCTTGGCCTTGGCGTCGAGCTTAGCCGTCATCGCCGCGACAAGGCCTTCGACCAGCGCCAACGCCGGCGCCATCGTGTCAAAGGGAGAAGACGACTGGACCGAGGAAGTCATCACGACCTTCGCGACCTTGGCGATCGGCGACAGCCACGGATCGGTGAAAAGCACGATCTGAACGCCCTGTGCGGCGGCCTGCTTTGCGAAGCCAACGATGTCCGTCTGCCACCGCCGGTAGTCGAACACGACAAGGACGTCGCGGCGCCCGAGGTCAATCAGCGCGTCTGACAGGTCCGACGCGGAGCCGCCGATGACATGAGTCCCAGGGCGGAGCTGAACAAGATGCGCATGCAGGATCGCGGCCAGATGCCGACTGAAACGGCCTCCGAGACAAAAAACACGGGCCTTGCGGTCGGCGATCAGTGCGATAGCTCTGCAGGTGTCGGAATGGACTCCGTCCGACACATCCGCCTGGATGCCATTGCCTGCCGCGGCCATCGCCGCGCGGCACGGGTCGGCGCGCAGATCAGACTTACGTTCAAACATCGTGAGCGGTGAAGCCATATGGGCCTCGACCTCGGAGAGCAGGCTTTGCTGGAACTCGGGATAGCCGGAGAAACCGAGCTTTGTAACAAAGCGAACCACGGTCGGATCGCTTACTCCCGAATCGCGTGCAAGCCGCACTACGGTGCCAAGCCCTGCGGCAGGATAGTTCGCCAGCAACCGACGCATGACTTTGAGCTCGGAGCTTGTAAGGTGGGCGCGGCTCGCGACAAGCATGTCGCGAACTGTCGCCGACAGCGCCGACTTCCGCCTTTGGGCGGTTGGAGAGCTGGATGTCGATGTCATTACAGCCGGGGGTAAACCAGCCGCTAATGAAATTCAATTGACAGGATAACGGTGATCGGGTCAGCTTGCCAAGGACGCCGGCTCCCGATGAGGCGAGGCCGGCTTGGTCGAGCGAGGCATTGCATGGCGACCGCAAGACGAACTCTGCTCAGCGCGATTTTTGGGATTGCCGCTTTCGCTGGCGCCGGTGCCGCATTCGGGGCGAACGACGTTGTGCAACTCGGCATACTAGCGCCGCTCACAGGCGGCGCGGCGGCTGACGGCGAGGAGATGGTGCGCGGCCTCACCCTCGCTGTGGACGAGGCGAACGCGAAGGGAGGCGTGGGTGGCTATAAGTTCGAAGTCGTCCAGGGCGATACGCGCAACCAACAATCCGACGCCGTCGCAAGCGCCGTCGAGCGCCTCCTCGGCGAAAAGAACCTGCACATGATTTTTACCGGCTACGCGTCGGGATCGAATTTTGAGATCGAACCGATCGCCGAGGCCGGCATTCCGTACTTTCTGTCCGCCAACAGCCAGCAGACGCGTGACATCGTCGCCAAGGACCCGTCCAAATATCCAGGGGTGTGGTCGCTGACGCCTTCTTATGACGCCTACGAGACGCAACTGGTGCCGGTCCTCGAAGGCCTTGAGAAGTCAGGCAAGATCCAGTTTCCGACCAAGAAAGTAGCCCTCATTTCGTCGGACAACCCCTATTCGAAGGGTATCTATGAGGGATTGACCAAAAGCTTCAAGGCGGCCGGTTGGACGGTTACGGACGCCGAGCTTGTGCCATTCGGCGAGATCAACGACTGGCATGCTTTCCTTGCGAAGGTACGCCAAGATCCCCCCGACGTGATCATCAACACCGACTATCTTCCCGCCAACGCGGCGACCTTCATGAGCCAGTTCATGGAGAAGCCAACAAACAGTTTGGTGTTCATACAATATGCGCCGTCGGTGCCGGAATTCCTCAAACTCACGGCCGACAAATCGTCTGGGGTCCTCTACAATCTTCTCGGCGGCACGCTGAACACGCCGAAGAATCCGCTCGCCGCGGAGATCTCGGACAAATTCAAGAAACGGTGGGGGGTTGAGAGCGGACCCTACGGCGTCGCGCTCTACGAGCAGGCGCAGATCTATTTCAAGGCGCTCGAGAAGGTCGGCGATCCGACGAAGCATAAGGAGATCGGCGCCGCGATCGGAGCAACCGATACAATGGCGCCGGAGGGCCACATCGTCTTTGATCCGGCTACTCATCTCGCCAAACAGGGCAACGACTTCGTGCCGATTCAATTCTATCAGATCTGGAATGGCGACCGCGTGTTGTTTTATCCCCCGACCTACGCCACCGGTGAGTTCCGCAAACCACCATGGATGAAGTGAGGGCGCGCCGATCTGTAAGACGTAAGCGGCGGATGAGGGGATGACCGCCATCCTCGAAGTCGAGAAGGTCGTGAAACACTTTGGCGCTCTGCGCGCCGTGGACGGCATCAGCTTCTCGGTCGAGGAAGGCGAGATCTTCGGAGTTGCAGGTCCCAATGGCAGCGGGAAAAGCACGCTGTTCAACATTGTGACCTGCGTCCCCTACTCGGCGCAGAGCGGCGTCGTTCGCTTTAAGGGCGCACAAATCGAGCGCCTGGCACCGCATCGTATCTGTCGGCTCGGGCTCGTTCGGACCTTCCAACGCGACGCGGTCTTTCCAAGCCTAACGGTGCGTGAGAACGTTGGCCTCGCTATCCTTTACGGCGCTCGCGCGCGTCCCACCAGCGACCGTATCGAAGCCGCGCTGATGGCGTCCGGTCTCAAGGCGGAGCGGTTTGACCTGCAGGCGGCGGGAATCTCCGTCTTCGAGAAGAAGAAGCTGACGATAGCAACCGCACTAGCCACCGAGCCGAGTTTAATTCTGCTGGACGAACCAGCGTCGGGACTGACTCGGCCGGAAGTTTCTGAGCTCGCCGACCTGATCCGGACTCTCCAGCGCCGCGGTCTGACGGTGCTCGTCATTGAGCACGTGTTGTCGTTGCTGCTCGATATATGCGCTCGACTGATGGTGCTCGATCGGGGCGCGGCGATTGTGACCGGTTCGCCTAATGACGTCATGCGGGATCCGCGCGTTGTCGAAGCCTATCTCGGCCGCAGGACAGAGATGCTTCATGCCTCCGCTCGTCATTGACAACGCCGTTGGAGGATATGGCGGCGCTCCCGTCCTGAACGGATTGTCGCTCACAGTCGGAGAGCGCGAGCGTGTCGGCCTGTTCGGCCCGAATGGACACGGCAAGACGACGCTTCTGCGCGCCGTGTCGGGACTTCTTCCTTTGCAGGAGGGCTCGATCCGTCTCTTCGACAAGCCGATCGACGGGAAATCGCCTGCATCGATCGTCGCCGACGGCCTGATCCAAGTGCCCCAATCGAATCTGCTGTTCCCGGAGATGGAGGTTCTGGAGACGTTGCGCCTCAGCGCGTATTCGCCGCGCGCACGCCAGAACGCCGCCGCGTCCCTCGATTCCGTCCTCACGTTGTTCCCGCGCCTGGCAGAGCGCCGACGGCAGAAGGTCAAGACGCTGTCGGGCGGCGAAAGGCAGATGGTCGCAATCGGCGTCGGACTGATGGGCGCGCCGCGGTTGCTAGCGCTGGACGAGCCCACCCTTGGCTTGTCGCCGAAGCTCAAGGATGAATTGTGCGTCGCCATCGGCGCGATCACGAAGTCCGGATTGCCTCTGCTTCTGATCGAACAGGACGTCGAGTTCCTGCTTGAGTTGGCGGACAGGCTGGTGATGGTGTCGCACGGCCGCTGCGGCGTCGAAGTCGAGGCGAAGCAGGGCATCGATCACGCGACAATCATGGCGCTGTATTTCGGAGAGGGGCACGCGGCTTGAGTCTTGAAACGATTGCGTCCGTATTGGCGAGCGGTCTCGTGCTCGGTTCGCTCTACGGCCTCATGGCTGCCGGCCTGTCGCTCGTCTGGAGCACGCTCGGTATCTTCAATTTCGCGCACGGCGTGTTCATGACGCTCGGCGCCTACGTCGCCTGGCAGATCGGCAATGAAGCCGGGCTTGGCCTTGGCGTGACGGCGGGGATCGCCGTCGCAGTGGCCGTGCTGGCAGGTCTCGGATGCCTGGCGGAACGGCTTCTCATCCGTCCGTTCCTCGGCCGTGAGAATGTCGTCATGCTCGCGGTCATTACGACGCTTGCCGCATCGACCTTCCTCGAGAACGGCGCCCGGTTGATCTGGGGACCGCGTCTAAAAGAATTGAAGCCCCTCGCTGACGGCACCGTTGCTCTCGCTGGCGCGACAATGTCGGCACATCAAGCGATCATAGTCGTCGTAACGCCGATCATACTTGTGGGGCTGTGGGTCTTCCTCAAATATTCGCGGACCGGCGCGGCGATCCGGGCGGTTGGCCAGAACCGCGAGGCGGCGCTTCTGATCGGCCTTTCGATCGAGCGACTATACATGGTCGCATTCGCCGCGAGCGCGGTCCTCGCAGCCGTAGCGGGCATTCTGTTGGGCGCGATGCGGCCGATGACGCCTACGATGGGAGCGGAGCCGCTGGTCAAGGCGCTTGTCGTCGCGATCTTCGGAGGACTCGGCAGCGTCGGCGGCACGATCGGCGGCGCCTATGTCATCGGCATGATCGAGGCCGCGAGCACCTATGCCGTGGGTCTTTATTGGACACCAGCGGTTCTCTTCGCGGTGATGATCGCGGTTCTGCTCTGGCGGCCAAACGGCCTTTTCGGCAAAGGCTAGGAGCGTGGCCGCCCTTTCGTCCAAAGGTGGGGTGGTTGTCTTCGTTCTTCTGGCGGGCTTGGCGACGCTCCCGCCGCTCGGCGCCTCGAACTATGTCTTGCATGTTGTCATCATCGCCTGCATCTGGGCGATTGTCGCCGCGAGCTGGGACCTGAGCCTGGGATACGGCGGGATTTTCAACTTCGCTCACATCGCCTTCTTCGGTCTCGGAGTTTATGTCTATGCGGTCTGCGCCAAGGTGCTTGGCGTGCCGACACTTCTCGCGATGTTGCTCGCTGGCTTGGTCGCCGCGCTGATCGCGGTGATGATCACGCTGCCGGTGCTGAGGCTGAAGGGCATTTACGTCATCCTGGCGACGTTCGCGCTGAGCCAACTGATCTTGCAGCTTGTGCTGAGTCAGAATCAAATCACGGGCGGAGAGCAGGGCATGGTTCTCCTCCCAACTCTCAACCTATTTGGACTGAAGCTCGCGAGCTTAGGCAAACTTGGCTTCTACTATCTTGCGCTCCTTCTCGTACTCGCGGCGACTTTGACGCTCCGCTGGATTGCCTTGTCCGATTTTGGCCGCTCCGTCGTAGCGCTAAGAGAAAACGAAGACTATGCGGTGGCTCGGGGCGTCTCGATCGGGCGACAACGCCTCATCGTCCTGGTCGCCAGCGCCATGCCGGCAGGAATTGCTGGAGCGCTATACGCCTCCTATTTGCGCGTCGCCTCGCCCGAAGTGTTTGGGTTCGACACGTTGTCGATCGTCCTTACTATCCTCCTGCTCGGGGGAGCCGCGAGCATCACCGGGCCGGTCCTCGCCTCGTTTCTCGTGACGGCCTCAACAGAGGCGCTAACAAACTTCGGACCCGCTCGCTTTATGATTATCGCGGTCGTCATCGTCGCGATATTGCGTTTCTATCCAGGCGGATTGAACGCGCTTATCGAGCGGCTTTGGTTGAGGAAGCCTGCTTAGCGGAGATAAACGATGGATAGTACGAAGGCGCTCGACGCCATTCACAATGTCATCGATGACGAGCGCGACTACGTGGTCTCCCTGACCAGTGAGATGGTCCGTATTCCCTCGGTCAACCCGAAATTCGAGACGGGCGACGGTTTGAACCGGGAGGCGGACGTTCAGGCTTTGCTCGCGAAGCATCTCGAGCCGCTGGGCCCAGAGCTCAAGCAGTGGGACGTATTTCCCAACCGCCCGAATTTAGTTGGCGTTTTCGCGGGGGACGACTCACGCAGCCTGCTCCTCAACGGCCACATCGATGTCGTGCCGGTTGGCGACCGGGCGAAATGGACCGTGGATCCGTTCGGCGGCGAGGTAAACGATGGAAGAATTTGGGGCCGTGGAGCGATCGATATGAAGTCAGGGGTCGCCGCGTCTCTGGCGGCCATCCGCGCGATTCAAAAGGCGGGCTATCGTCCGCAGGGGCGCATCGACTTTCACGCTGTTGTCGACGAAGAAGCCGGCGGCTTTGGCTCCATCGCCGCGACGCAGCGGTGCGCGTTGGCCAAAGGTGGAATCATCACCGAGCCGACCTGGGGCAAGGTGCTTGCGGCGGAAGGCGGGCTTGAATGGCTGAGGGTGACGATCCCCGGCAAGAATGCGCATTCCGCTTGGCGGTACAACGCGATCTATCCGCAGCGGGATGAGCCAGCCCGTCTCGAGCCCGGCGTGAATGCGGCTGACTACGCATCGCGCTTCATAGAGCAATTGCGGGAGCTGGAGCGCGACTGGGCCACGACTAAAAGCCACCCGCTCTTGCCCCCGGGCGTCAATTCCCTTCACGTCGGTGCGGTTGTGATTGGCTCCGGCCCAGGCCCCGATGGCCGGCCTACCATCCTCTCCAATCCGGCGATTACGCCTGATTGCGCCGCGATCGATATCGACCTGAAATTCCTGCCGCAGGAGACGAAGGAGCAAGTGAGGGCGGAGTTCGAGGCCTTTGTCCATCACTGGGCTCAGCAATATTCCTGGCTACGTGAACATCCCCCCCAGGTCCGCTGGGACCTCTATGGCCTTCATTTTCCGCCGCTCAACACGCCGCCAGATCACCCGCTGGTGAAGAACATCGTGAACGCCCGCTCGAACATGGGCAAGGAGACGGAGATCTCGGGCTTCATCGCGGTCTGTGATGCGGCGCACTATGCGGGCGTTGGCGTGCCTTGCATCGTCTACGGCTGTGCGGGCGACGGTTTCCACGCCAAGGATGAACATGTCGAGATCGAGAGCCTGGTGGAAACGACAAAGGTCATCGCCGATTCCATCGTTTCATGGTGCGGAATCTCGGAGAAGTAATCGCGACGGAGACGAATCGTGACGGAGCCAGACCCCTACCCGCGAGACCTTGTGGGCTATGGAAGGCGCAGGCCCCATGCGGCGTGGCCGGGAAACGCGCGCGTCGCCGTCAGCTTTGTCCTTAACTACGAGGAGGGCGGCGAGCGCAACGTGCTCGATGGAGACCCGCACGCCGAGATCTACCTCACGCCAGAGATCGTCGGCGTGCCGGCAGTTCCCGGTCGCAATTCTTTCGTCGAAGACGGCTTCGAATATGGCAGTCGGGCTGGGTTTTGGCGCGTGCTCGATGTCTTTGCGGAGCATCGCTTGCCGTTTACAGCCTGGGCGGTCGGCCTTGCGCTCAAACGTCATCCTGACGCCGGCCGCGCCATGGCCGAGGCGGGCCACGAGGTCGCCAGTCACTCATGGCGTTGGATCGACTACTCGGGTGTCAGCGAGGAACAGGAGCGCGCCGACATTCGCGCGACGGTCGCGACCATCCTCGAGACAACCGGATCGCCGCCGCTTGGCTGGTACACCGGGCGCCATAGCCCGAATACACGCCGGCTCGTCATGGAGGAAACAACGACCATCTATGATTTAGACGCATACAATGATGACCTGCCCTACTATCGGCTGGTCGGGGCCAAGCCGCGGTTGATCGTACCCTACGCGCTTGACACGAACGACTTTAAGTTCGCAACCGATCCGGGATGGATGTCGGGCGAAGATTTCCTTAGCTATCTTAAGCTCGCCTTCGACCGGCTCTATCGGGAGGGCGAAGACCAGCCGAAGATGATGTCGATTGGCCTTCATGCTCGGCTAACGGGTCGGCCGGGGCGCGCCGAAGCCCTGGCGCGGTTCATGGATCATGTCCTGAACCACGAGCGCGTCTGGATCTGTAGGCGCAGGGAGATCGCGGAGCATTGGCTTAAAACCCACCCGTACGGCGAAGGCGGTCAGTCCTAACTGTTATTGTAAGGATTGCCGTCCCCGCCAGTTTTGGGTACTTGAGGTCGCGGGTTCAAATCCCGCAGCTCAAGACGATTGGCAGAAGACTTGGGGCCGTCATGACCGCGCGCATCTATCAGCCCGCTCGCAGCGCAATGCAATCGGTGCAGTCGAAGGACGACTGGCTGCTCGAATACGAGCCCGAGAAGCCGCGCGAGATCGAGCCCCTGATGGGCTGGACGAGCTCCTCGGACATGCGCTCGCAAGTGAAGCTCAGGTTCGACACCAAGGAACAGGCGGTCGCCTATGCCGAGCGCAACGGCATCGCCTACCGGGTCGAGGAGCCGAAGCCCGTCACGCCCAAGATCTTATCTTATTCCGATAATTTCGCCCCGAACCGCGTTGTTCCCTGGTCGCACTGAAAATATGAACCCGGTCGGCTTATTGGTTCGGCTCCGTAGCTCAGCTGGATAGAGCAGCCGCCTTCTAAGCGGCAGGTCGCAGGTTCGAGCCCTGCCGGAGTCGCCAATAAAAATAAACGAAATCAAGCAAAAATCTAAATAAAACATGGGGACAGCAATTTGCTGTGCCTCCTGTTTTGTTGCTCAAGATTGTTCGTCACGATACATCTTAGCCCATCAAGAGACGCGACTGTTCGGCATGTGCACCTCCTCGGGTGATTTGAGATAGCGGTCGGCATGGCGCTCGCGGGTCGCTGCTCGACAAACTCGACGCGCAGGGCAGAGCGGGGGCTGTCGCGCAAGGCGCGCGGATGGGGGCAATACGGTTTTAGGCGACGTCGGCCAACGGCACCCAACCGTGAGATGTGGGAACTCCGCTCTATGTCTCGTCCGGCCAGTTTCCGGCTAGCAAAACGTCTGGGCCAAACATATGAGTTTTAACCGTGTCCCGAACGTCCTTAGGAAGCGTTCCCGGCAAGAGCGTCCTATCAGGATTGGTATGGTAGATGGTTTCCCATCCGTTCTTCCATTTTTCGGAAGGCCAAGTCGCCTTGTCGACAAAGTTCTTTTTGGCGATCGCCTGATAATGGGGCCACTCGAAATCCGCCTTGCCGTGGTTTTCCTTATCCATGCCAAGCACCACGACCAGGTTGATGCGCTGGAGATCATCCGGCCGATTCTCGGCCAGGTAGTTTAGGATCCAATACACATTGTAGGCGCCGCCAGAAAAGCCGTAGAGTGCATGAATGTCTCTATCGGGCATGAGGCCCATGTTGATTTCATATGATTTCTTACCCAAGGTAATCCCGGCAAACTGTTTTAAAAGCTCTTGAACTTGCTTGCCCTTGTAGCCGCTCTGCTGACCTTCCAAAGCCAGAGTTACGGGCTCATAATCTCTCTTCCTCGCGTAATCTTCTGCAGCCTGTTTGTGCAGCGCTCCGATTGGCCAGCTAGCGGGCTTTCCAAATTCGTCCGGATATCCTTGCTCTCCCTTGGGGTCGGAGTTACCGCGTAAAATTATCATTTTACCGTTTTTGGCCATTGAGGCTATCCTTCGCGAAAGCCAACTCTACTTGCTATCAGAAGGTTCAGAGTTGATGCTTGGAGGGGATCAAAACCTAGACGGGCCCCTCCCGCTTCCGAAATTCTAATGCTTTTGCTCGCCCCCTTCAAATAATACGGAATGCCTTCGTTTCCGAACAAGGGATCTTGGCGGAATGGCAATCGACCTAAAAGCTTCTGCTACGTTTGTGCCGCGCAGCGTGCCTCGCCGAACGCAGCGAGCAAGAAAAGCGATTTTGCTTCATAAAGTTAATTGTATTGGACGGACCGCCTTCTAAGCGGCAGGTCGCAGGTTCGAGCCCTGCCGGAGTCGCCAGCCTAGGAAGTAGCCGCAACCCAAGACTGACGGGAATAGCCGGCGCGTTGGCTAGGCGTGCCAAATTTCACTCCGGCGGCCTCTTGGCGGCCACTGGCGCCGCCGCCCCACCTCGCGAAGGCGCTGTGCTTGGCCTAGGGGCACAAGATGGCCGTGATCCTCGACGCATTCGTCGCTGCGCCGAACCCCAGGACCTCTCTAGTCTAGTCGAAACGCGAGGCGCCGGACCGACTGGCTGGCCTGCCTAGCCGCTCGTCGCGGTTCGAATGCCTATTCGGCGGCCTGACGCGCCGGCGACGCTTTGTCGAGCGCCTGCGCCAGATCCTCGACTAGATCGTCGACGTCCTCGAGGCCGACCGACAATCGGAGCAGGCCAGGCGCAATTCCGAGTGCGGCCCGCTGCTCCGGCTTGAGCCTCTGGTGGGTCGTCGTCTCCGGGTGGGTGACGAGGCTCTTGGCGTCGCCGAGATTGTTCGAAATGGCGATAATGCTCAGCGCATTGGCGACCTTAAACGCCCCTGCTTTGCCGCCCGAGACCTCGAAGGCCAGCATCGTGCCGCCCCCTTCCATCTGGCGCCTAGCAAGCGGTGCCTGCGGATGATCGGGGCGGCCGGGATACAGCGTGCGGACAACCGAGGGATGCTCGCTGAGGAAGTCCGCGATTTTTGCAGCGCTCCGCATTTGCGCCGCGACACGGACGGGCAGGGTCTCGAGAGACTTGAGAAGCGTCCAGGCGTTGAAAGGCGATAGGCACGGTCCCGTCTGGCGCAGGAAATTGTGGATGTGGTCGGCGATGAACTTCTCACTTCCGAGGATCACTCCGCCGAGCACCCGCCCCTGGCCATCGATGTGTTTGGTGGCCGAGTAAACGACGCAATCGGCTCCGAGCTTCATCGGGTGCTGAAGCAATGGCGTCGCAAATACGTTGTCGACCACCAGAGTTGCGCCAGCACCGTGCATGATCTCCGCGACGGCGGCGATGTCGACGAGCTCGAGCGTCGGATTGGTTGGCGATTTAAGGAACGCCGTCTTCGTGTTCGGACGCAGGGCCGCGCGCCACGCGTTCAGATCCGCGCCGTCGACGATGGTCGAGGCAACGCCGAAGCGCGGCAGCAGGTCCTCGACCACGTAGAGACAGGAGCCGAACAGAGCCCGGGGAGCAATGATGTGGTCGCCAGCCTTGAGTTGGCCCATGAGCGCGGCGGTGACAGCGGCCATGCCGCTCGCCGTTGCGCGCGCAGCCTCCGCGCCTTCGATAAGCGCCATCCGCCGCTCGAACATCGCGACGGTTGGATTGGCGAAGCGCGAATAAATGTAGCCGGGATTCTCGCCCTTGAAGCGCGCCTCCGAGAGCTCCATTGTGTCGTAGAGATAGCCCTGAGTAAGAAACAGGGCTTCAGAGGTCTCTTCGAAGCCCGAGCGCAGCGACCCGCCATGGATCAATTGCGTCGCAGGCCTCAGCGTCTTGGGATCTCGGGATTTTCGCGGGCTCGTCATCGGTCAAGTCCTCTGCGCCAGCGGCGCCTGACGGACTTCAAGACGAGGCGACGGTTTGAATGCGCCCCGATCTTTTAGCCCGTTGTTTAACGTGGCGGCAAGCCGATCGGCTCAAATGACCACGGGGTGATAGTACGCATACCGCCAGCCAAGTCTTGGCGTCAAGCCCAACCCTCTGGCGTCGAGCCAAGTCTTTGGCGTGGAGCCCAAGTCTTGGCTTAAAGGTTGGAGGGCGCTAACAACGCGAACCGCCCTCTGAGGCCTCAAGCTTGACGCCGACCCGAACGCCGCTGCCCGTCATCCTCGATGCTCATGAACCAGGCGTGGGGACGCCCTGTTCTCCGCTCCGTTCGGCCTGTTCGGTCGGCAGAAGATCCGCGCCATGATCGGCCGGAAACTGATCCGGGCGGAGAGTGAGATCGACCCCTCGCAGCTCCAGCCCGCGAGCCTCGACTTGAGGATCAGCAGGGAAGCCTATCGTGTGCGCGCAAGCTTCCTGCCGGGACGCGGCTCGACGATACGCGATCGGCTGAAAAGCCTCAACGCCGAGCCCGTGTCGCTGGCCGGCAAGGGGGCGGTGCTGGAGAAGGGCATCGTCTATGTCGCGCGGCTGATGGAGCGGCTGGAGCTGAGGCCGAACTTGTCTGGCGCAGCGAATCCGGAGAGCTCGACCGGAAGGCTCGATATTTTCACTCGCCTTATCGTCGACGGCGGCGAGGCTTTTGACGACGTGCCGCTTGACTACCAAGGCGACCTTTGGCTCGAGATCTCGCCCCGCAGCTTCAGCGTCGGGGTCCGGGCGGGATCGAGGCTTAACCAGCTTCGGTTCCGCAGCCGAAATTCGCAGCAGCGCGAGCGCCACACGTTCAGTCTCGACGACGCCGCGGTCCGCAAGCGCCATCTGGCCTTGCCGCTCGTCGAGCGGCTCGCTCGACCTGCGCGACGGGCTGGTTTTGAGGATCGACCTGGGCGGGCTCGGAGAGAAAGTCGTCGGCTATCGAGCGATCAAGAACAGCGACGTTATCGACGTCAACCGTCTGCGCGGCTACGCTATCGAGGATTTCTGGGAGCCTATTCACTCCCGAGACGATCGGCGCCTGATCCTTGATCCAGATCAGTTCTACATTGTGGCTTCACGCGAGAGAGTTCAGATCCCTTCTGATCTTGCGGCGGAAATGGCGCCGATTGATCCGGCGATTGGGGAGTTTAGCGTTCACTACGCCGGCTTCTTCGATCCAGGCTTCGGACAGGGCAGGGACGGGCGTCCGTCCGCGCGGGCCATCTTGGAAGTGCGCAGTCGCGATGTGCCGTTCCTATTGGAAGACCGCTAGCCGGTCGGCAGGCTCGTGTACGAAAAACTAGCCGGGCCGCCTGACACGCTCTACGGTGCCGACGCGACCTCGAACTACCAGCACCAGGCCCTCAAGTTGTCCAAGCATTTCATGGGTTAATCGGGCAGAAAGGCGTCCGGTGCGCGGCCATTGTGACTGTTTTCCACTGAGCCCATCACATTTTGCTTGGCGAGTTGCGATCTTTTCCTATATGAGGTTTTGGTGGCGCGGCGCCGGGAGGCCCCGCGCCGCGAGTTTTTCTGGCGGAGGGTTGTCGTCCGCCGGGCCCGAAGCCTCAAACCCACATTGAGTAATGGCTAATCCGTTCGAGTTCATTCAGCAGGTGCGCGCCGAGGCCGCAAAGGTTATCTGGCCGACACGGCGCGAGACCCTCATCACGACCGGACTCGTGCTTCTGCTGGTGGTGTTCACGAGCCTTTTCTTCCTAGTCGTCGATGAGGTGCTGCGCACAATCGTTTCGTTGGTGCTCGGCTTCGGGCGCAGCGGCTAACCTTGGCCATGATCCGGAACGCCCAAACATGAACATGCGCTGGTACATCGTTCACGCCTATTCCAACTTCGAGAAGAAGGTGGCGGAATCGATCCGCGAGCAGGCGGGCCAACGCGGCCTCTCCGACAAATTCGAGGAGATCCTGGTCCCGACCGAGCAGGTCGTCGAGATGCGCCGGGGGCGCAAGATCAACTCGGAGCGGAAGTTCTTTCCTGGCTATGTCCTTGTCAAATGCGATCTCACGGACGAGGTTTACCACCTAATCAAGAATACGCCCAAGGTCACGGGCTTCCTTGGCGCTGACAAGAAACCGATGCCCATTCCGGACGTTGAGGCTGACCGCATTAAGGGACAGGTTGCCGATGGCGTCGAGCGGCCTAAGGCGGCGATCCGGTTCGAGATCGGAGAAAACGTGCGGGTGGCGGACGGGCCGTTCGCCTCCTTCAACGGGATCGTTGAGGAGGTCGATGAATCCCGCTCGCGGGTCAAGGTCGCAGTGTCGATCTTCGGCCGCGCGACGCCCGTCGACCTCGAATTCGGGCAGGTCGAGAAACAATAACGATAGGCGGCCGGCGCGCCCATTGGCGCGCGGCTGAGACCGCTGACGGCTGGTGGGGCGCTCCAGAAGCGGATGGCGATCGGTCGAGTCCCGAGGGCCCAGGCGCCCTAGCCCCTGGATTCTGGCCGAGTCGGGGATTGCCTTTGTCGGACCCGACCGGTATAGAACGTCGGTAGATAAGAGCGGCGCCAAGAAAAGACCATTTGGTTTTCTCGTGAGCGCCGCTTCCTTCGTTTTAGGGTTAAGATTATATGCAGTATACGAAAGTACCGAAGCCAATTAGGGCCACTGTGCGGGCGCTTAAATATGCTCGTAAGTCCGCGCTGAGATTATTCGGAGCTCAGTATCCTAGAGTTTGTACGGTTTGTGGTCATTCTGGCCGTTTCTTTTCTTACGGGTACCCGCTTGCTGCCGATACGATCTGCCCAGGGTGCCTTTCTCTTGAACGTCATCGGGCGCTTGCTATTTGCGCAGATCAGGAGCCGCTATTCGAGGGCAAAGAACTTCTCCATTTCGCGCCGGAACCGAGCCTGACCCCGTTCATTCATCGTAAGGGGGTCAAGAGCTATAAGACGTGCGATCTGTTCAAGCCCGGGGTCGATTTTCGCATTGACATCTGCGCTATCGATCTTCCGGATCAGTCGTTCGATCTCGTCCTATGTCTTCACGTTTTGGAGCACGTGCCCGACGATCGAAAGGCAATGTCGGAGCTGAGGCGGATTTTACGTCCTTCCGGGATTGCGATCATCATGGTTCCGTTGGAAGAGGGACTCGACGAAACCTACGAAAATCCGGCGATCGTGAGCGGAGCCGATAGACTAATTCATTTTGGACAAGAGGATCACGTTCGTTATTATGGCCGCGACCTGCGAGATCGACTGCGCGGTGCAGGGTTCTCGATTCGCGAGTGGGTGTCGAAAGAGCCTTACGTTCTGAAGCACGGGCTGAAGCGCGGGGAACGGATTTTCCTTTGCACGCGAGTTGAGTGACTGGCATTGGCCGGAATCGGTCCGGGAAGCGGATAGTCCCGCGTTCTGGGCTTAGCCTTACGATTGTGGAGCGGGGTCAATGACGGTTAGGGAGCGGGTATTTAGCGCATTTAAAGAGAGCTTCGACCTTGACGATGATACCGATACGTCAAAGCTCATCTATCAAGATTACCCAGCTTGGACATCGATCGGCCACATGATTTTGGTCGCCGCGCTCGAATCCGAATTCGATACGATGCTGGAGACGGACGACATTCTCGAGATGAGTAATTTCGAGAAAAGTGTGTTAATTATGGATAAGTATGCGAAATGAGGTGTAAAGTCAGGCTATGACGCTTAATGAGACCGAGCAAGCGGCGCCGCTCGAGGCGCCTGTCGGGCCGCTTGGCATAGGTCTCGTGTCGGTGATCGTGCCGCACCTCGACGATTACGACAATTTGGACGCCTGTTTGAAATTGTTGGAGGCGCAGAGCTTCCCGGGCGATCGGACGGAAATCATCATCGCGGATAATGGCAGCTCGCGGGGCTTCGACGCAGTGTGTCGTCTCGTCGGATCGCGCGGCCGAGTGATTGAGGTTGCCGAACAGGGCGCTGGCCCCGCCCGCAATGCCGCGGTGCGTATTTCTCGAGGCGAGGCGCTCGCTTTTATCGACAGTGACTGTCGGCCGGATAAGCGCTGGCTCGAGGAAGGTCTTTCCGAACTGCGCCACACGGACATCGTCGGCGGCCATATCGACGTGTTGGTTGAGGATCCTGAGCGGATGACGGCGGCCGAGGCCTTCGAGAGCGTGTTCGCCTTCCGCAATGGTCGCTACGTCAAGGACCTCAAGTTCACGGTGACAGCATCGATGTTCGTGTGGCGGTCGGTGTTTGATGCGGTCGGGGACTTCATAAACCTCGTCCCCGAAGACATGGATTGGTGCAAAAGGGCGCGACGGCAGGGCTACCTCATCCGGTTTGCGCCAAAATCAATCGTCGGCCATCCTGCTCGTCGGACAATGGGGGCGTTGAAGCGCAAATGGCTGCGGATGACGCTCGAAGCTCGCGAAGGAGCGCTGCGCGAGGGCAAGGCGCCAATCCTCTTCTTCTTGCGCCATTGCGCGGCTCTGCTTGCGGTCTTGCCGCACGCGTTCCTTCCTCTCGCCTCGCCGCGCGTGAGTGGGATTTGAAATCGGCTCATGGCGATCGCTGGGCTGGCGCAGATTCGTGGTTATCGTTTTTTGGTGGCCTATCGAGCCTTTGTGCAGGGATCAAAGTGAATAGCGACCGACCTTCATGCCGCCTCTCGATTGACACCCCTCCGCGTGTCCGGTACCTGTTTGCCCTGCCGTGCGCCTGCAATTCCGGTCGAGCCTGGGAGCGGCGCCAGCGTTCCGCGCTTAGAGCGCTCGCTTGGGGGCGCTTAATATCTGCGCGGCCAATTTAACCAAAAACACAAAGGGAGGCTTTACAGGGCGCAGCATGTTAGGCGCGCGTCCTTGCGCCGTCAGAATCGCAAATGGCGTTTCGCCAGCCCATGCAAGATTGACCAATTGGTAAGGGGTGTCGAATGTCGGAAGCCGCGAGCGCAATCAAGTGTCCCCCGCGTCGTCATTGCGATTGTCGCAACAGATGAAGCAAAGAACATCGTTGGCGCCTTGGGATCGCTCAACGGCTCGATCTACAGAGAGTTCAGCATCGTTATTTGTGAGAACGGCGGCCACGAGGCGTTCGAGCGCGACGTCCAGGAAATGTCCAAAGTCCCTGGGATGGTCGAGGCTGAGGCCGAGGCCGACGATCGGCTAGGCGTTGCTGAGGGCCGGCGCTTCCATCTCGGCGCCGACAGGCGCGTGGTGAGGCTTCTGAGATCCCGAGAGAACCGTGGATACAGCGGCGGCGTCAATTTCTGCATCTCCGCTGCCGGGACTGACTGGGACTTCATCTGGGTGCTCAATCCTGACACGTTTCCGGAGCCGGACGCGATTGGCGCGTTGGTGCGCCGGCAAGCGGAAGGCGACTACGGAATTGTCGGAAGCAAGATCGTTTTGGTGGCCAATGGGCGCGTTCAGCTATGGGGCGGGCTTAAATACATTCCTTTGCTTGGCCGCGCGCGGTCATTAGGGCACGGGCAGCCCGTCGAAGCGACCCCTGACCTACAGGAAGTTGAGAAGGCCCTCGACATTGTCGCGGGCACGGCCATGTTTGTGTCAAAGGATTACATCAAGACCATGGGCGTCATGGACGAAGACTTTTTTGTCTATCACGAGGATTCTGAATGGTCGCTGCGTCACGGAAGGTTCCGGTTGGGATATGCGCACGAGTTCAGTCGTGCACCATGTGGCCGGCGCCACCTCAGGTTCTGGGGGACCGCGCCCAAAGCGGTCGAGGTTCAGCATCTACCTTTCCGAGAGAAACCGGGTGATCCTCGCTAAAAAGCGATATCCATCGGTTTGGCCGCTGCTCGCCGTGGTCGCGCTGTTGGAAACGTTGGAGCCTTTGCTTCGTTATCGCTCATGGCGTTCCTTCAAGATCGCTCTTGCAGGGTGGTGGGCCGGCGTGAGCGGGGAGACGGGAATGCCTGGCTTCATGCGGGCCACTCAGGGACCGGCTACAAAAGTCTTTCTGCAGCGGGCCGATTAGGAAGCGCGGGTACTCGCAGTCCAGGGACTGTCGGGCCCCGAGCGGTGGATCTCCGCCGGCATCAGCATGAAAAAGAAGGATCTCTGTGGCAAAGTCACATGTCGGGATTAAGCGTAGATTGATGCGGGCGCTGGAGCCAGAAAAGGATCAACGATGAAGGTATTCATTACGGGGGTTGCGGGTTTTCTCGGCAGCCATCTGGCTGACGCGATGATTGCCGAGGGACATCGTGTCGTAGGGGTCGATAACCTGATCGGCGGAGAACTCGACAATGTCCCGTCAAAGGTTGATTTTCACCAGTTCGATTGCAACGACTTCAATCACATTCAGAAGGTGTCGGAGGGTTGCGACATCTATTATCATTGCGCCGCGACGGCCTATGAGGGCCTCTCGGTTTTCTCTCCCCACTTTGTAACGCAGAACATAGTCGGGGCTTCGGTTGCGATTTTCTCCGCGGCGGTCGCCAATCGCGCCAAGCGGATCGTCTTCTGCTCGTCAATGGCCCGCTACGGTGCGCTAAAGCCGCCTTTCACAGAAGACCAGAAGCCTAAGCCTCAGGATCCCTACGGCATCGGCAAGCTCGCGGCTGAAGAGATCCTGCGCAATCTATGCACGAACTCACGGGGTCGAATACGTGATCGCCGTGCCCCACAACATTATCGGTCCCCGGCAGAAATGGGACGATCCATTCCGCAACGTGGCGTCGATCATGATCAATCTGATGCTGCAGGGGCGCCAGCCCATCATCTATGGGACAGGCAAGCAAAAGCGGTGCTTTTCCTTCATCGACGATTGTCTTTACTGCTTGAAGGAAATGGCGTTCCGCGAGAACGTTGTCGGCGAGACTATCAATATCGGCCCGGACGAAGAGACGATCACGATCATCGAGCTCGCCGAGCGGATCGCCAATCAGCTTCAGTTCAATCTCGATCCCATATATATGACCGGGCGGCCGCAGGAAGTCGAACACGCCTCTTGCTCGGCCGACAAAGCGAGGAAGCTTTTGCAGTACAAGACGTCGGTTGACCTCGACACGGGTTTGGCGCGCATGGTCGAGGCGATCAAGAAGCGCGGCACGCGCGACTTCAAGTATCACATCGATCTGGAGATCATAAACGAGAAGACGCCGAAGACCTGGAAGGACCGATTATTCTAAGGCAGATCCAAGCGCGCCGTTTTTAACCGCCTAGTACCGCCATCGTTGCGCGGTGCTGACGAGAAAGTCGCGAAAGGCATGAACCCGCGCGACGTTCTTGAGTTCTTCGGTGTAGACCAGGAAGCAGTCCATCTCCGGCATGTCCGCCTGCGGCAACAGCCGTACAAGTCCAGATTCCGGCTGCACGCAATAGTCGGGCAGCACGGCTATGCCGACGCCATGTTCGACCGCATGGGTCATCGCGGCCAGATTGTTGACCGTGATCTGCGGCGTACGCGGATTTTTCGAAGTCGCGGCCTACGCTTAGAAGCGAGTTGAGATCGTAAAGCAGGTGGGTCGCGGTCGGCGCGCCGAAAGCGACGAGATGATGCTGATCGAGATCCTCGATCTTTCGTGGTTGCGGGCGCCGTCTCAGGTAGTCGGCTGAGGCGTAGGCGTGGAAGTGTACAGTGAATAGCCGGCGCCGAATTAAGTCCGGCTGGCTCGGCTCGCGCAGTCTCAGCGCAACATCCGCTTCTCGCATCCCAAGGTCGAGGTCGTCGTCGGACAACAAGAGTTGCAGCTTGATCTCAGGGTAAAGCTCGACGAACTCGCCCAGTCGCGGCGCCAGCCAATTTGCGCCGAGGCCGAGCGTCGTCGTAACCCGTAATTCGCCGTGCGGCTTCTCCCGACTATCGATGAGGCGGCTGCGGACGGCATCGAGCTTGAGGACTACATCACGCACGGCGCCGAGCAGCATTTCTCCCTGCTCGGTGAGAATGAGGCCGCGCGCATGACGATGAAACAATGGCGCGCCCAGGTCAGCTTCCAGAGCTCCAACCTGACGGCTTATCGCCGACTGGCTAAGGCCCAGGGTCTCGCCCGCATGCGTAAACGACCCAGCGTCAGCGGCCGCCTGAAAGACGCGCAGCTTATCCCAATCCATGACGTTTCCTCGGCCCGGGCGGGCCTTTGGTGTACTTCCCGTTTCTTTGGCCGGGACGGGTGTCGGCTTCCTCTATTCGGCGGCCGCCCGTTTTGGCTCCCGAGCGGCAAGCCAGCGCTCGGCCTCGAGCGCGGCCATGCAGCCGAGACCGGCGGCGGTGACCGCCTGGCGGAAGATGTCATCGGCGACGTCGCCGGCGGCGAACACGCCCTCGATGCTGGTCGCCGTTGAGCCGGGCGCGGTCTGAACATAGCCGTTCGATTTCAGGGCCACCTGGCCGCGCACGAGCTCGGACGCCGGCTCATGCCCGATCGCGACGAAGACGCCCTCGACCGTCAGATCGTCGAGCGCGCCGGTCACGACATTGCGCAGCCTGATGGCGGTGACGCCGGGCGGCGTCCCTTCGCCCAAGACCGCCTCGACGACGCTGTTCCAGCGGAGCGAAACGTTGTGGCGCGAGGCAAGCCGTTCGCTAAGGATTTTCTCCGCCCGGAACGAGTTGCGGCGATGGATGACGGTGACATGGGCGGCGATATTGGAGAGGTGCAGCGCTTCCTCGACGGCCGTATTGCCGCCGCCAATCACAGCCACCCGCTTGCCGCGGAAAAAGAATCCGTCGCAGGTCGCGCAGGCCGAGACGCCGAAGCCCTTGAATGCCTCTTCGGTCGGGAGGCCGAGCCATTTGGCCTTCGCTCCGGTCGCAAGAATGATCGCGTCCGCCGCGATCGTGCGCCCGCTGTCGCAGCGAACGACGAACGGCCGCTGTCCGAGTTCAAGCTTCACCACGTATTCGGGCTCGATGCGCGAGCCGACATTTTCGGCTTGAGTCCGCATCTGCTCCATCAGCCATGGCCCCTGGATCGGATCGGTGAATCCGGGAAAATTTTCCACGTCTGTCGTGGTCATTAATTGACCGCCAGCCTCGAAACCGGTCAGCACCAGCGGCTTCAGCAGAGCGCGCGCAGCGTAGATCGCCGCGGTATAGGCGGCGGGACCCGCGCCGATAACGACGAGGCGCTCATGCTCAATTCTGGACCAAGACAACTCCACCCCCGAGTCTTACGCGCTGCGCGCGCGAACACGGCTCGGTCCGCGGCTTTCAGCTTCGCTCTTATATGGGGATGAAAGTGCGGCGACAACGGCGCCCGGCCGCAAAATCCCAGCCTCGCTCGTGCGGGCCGAGAACCATCGTACCGGTTATGTTAGTCCGCGGACGGCAACCGGCGCATGACGAACTCGATCCGGTCGCCGGCAAGCTCTCGCCAGGATTCGATCTCGGTCATGTAGGCGGCCTTGGGGAAGCGCTCGAACCATTCGCGAGCCTTGGCGCGCGCTTCGTCTCGCGGGAGGCAGAACGTCTCGCGCCGCCAGGCCCCCTCGACGGCCGCCGCGGTCGGACGCTTGCCACGGCGGCTGGCGACGCGTTCGGCGAGATCGATCGGCTTCCTGGTCCCACTCGCCATCGAACGCCCTCTTCAGGGCCAGAGGCTAGCGCGATTTCTGACCGGTGGGGAGTTGGGGATTTTGCCGTCCAAGATTAGAGTTACCAGCGAGCATCGCGCGAGGCAGCCGGCCATCAATGAAGGCAAGGCCGAGCGCGATGAACGCGAAGCCGACAAACTGCCGCGCAAGCAGCCGTTCCTGCAATAGGAGCGCGCCGAGGATCACTGAAGTCGCGGGCGCGACGAGAGTTACGAGCAGCACATTGGTCGCGCCGGCGCCCGAAAGGATGCGGAAGTAGACGACATAGGCGAGCGCCGTGCAGAGCGCGGCGATCGCGAACACCGACGCGATGACCGGTGCGCTCGGAATTGGAAGCGACCAAGGCCGGTCGAGAATGAGCGCGAGGGGAACAAGATAGATGGCGCCCGCTGTCGTCTGGCCCGTAGCAATATCGATCGGTTTGAGCTGAAGGACGCGGACGCGCCGGGCGAACAAGGCCGCTACAGCGTAGCTCAGCGCCGCCAGCAGCACCGCGCCTTCCGCCCATGCGTTGGGTCCGTCGCGCCCCAAGAGCGCGTCCGGCCCTATGACCCAGGCGACGCCGGCCAACCCGGCGACGGCGCCGATGATTTTGAACCGACTCAGCTTCTCCTCGGCAGTAAAGACGTGCGCGAGGAGCACGGCGAAGAGCGGCGTCGCCGCATTAAGGACCGAGGCGAGCCCGACCGGGAGATGGGTCTGCCCCCAGGCGATCAGGGCGAACGTCAGGGCGTTGTTGCCGAGGCCAAGCAGCGCCAGCGCGGCGAGAGCCTTGCGGTTCCTTGGGGGGCTGGCGCCCGTCAGCGGGGCGCTCGCCCACAGAATTAGAGCCGCGAGCGCAACCCTGAGCGCAGCCAGGGTCAAAGGCGGCAGTTCTTTCACCGCGACGCCAATGAAGAAGAACGATCCGCCCCATAGCAGGGATAAAAGAGCCAACAGGCCCCATTCGCGCGTAGTCATTGCGCGCTGCGCGATCGCCATTGCCGCCTCTCAAACGCTCGTTGTCGCTGCGGCCTAGCAGCGGCCGCGCGGCGCGTCCGCCCGTTTCCTGCTGTCCAATTTCAGGCGCGCGAGACCGGCGGAAAGCGGGCGTTTCGTTCGAGGTCGTCGAGATCCATGGTATTGCGGATATATTGCTTCGAGGCGTTGCGGAAAGGCTGGAAATCCCAGGCGTGGACCTTGCCCTTGCTGAGCGCCGCATCGACCATGCGACGCCGGCGCTGACTCAAGCGCACGCGGGCATCCAGTTCGGCAAGATCCCAGCGCCTCCCGATCTCGGCTCGGAAGTCGGCGACGAGCGTTGCGCAGGCCGGGTTGTCCGTCAGATTGTCGCGCTCGCCGGGATCATCCTCAAGATTAGACAGCTGGTCCGGGTCGGCCGGCGAGTGAATGAATTTGTATGGCCCACGGCGGATCATCACGACCGGCGCGATTGCGCCTTCAGCGAGATATTCGCCGATTGCTTCGTCATGTCCTCCCGCGCCGCGCAGATGGGGCGCAAGGCTCCGGCCGTCGACGCCGACGTCAAGCGATTGCACATTTCCGCCCGCGAGATCGATGAGCGTCGGCATGAGATCGATGAGCGACACATTTGTCGCGACGCGACGCGGCTCGAAATGGCCCGGGCTGGCGATGACCAGCGGCACGCGGCATGAACCCTCGAGGAAACTCATCTTGTACCAGAGGCCGCGTTCGCCCAGCATCTCGCCGTGATCGCTTGTCAGGACGACGATCGTGTCCTCCGCCAACGCGGCCGAGCGCAACGCCTGCATGAGCCGGCCGAGCAGGTCGTCGACATAGGCGATTGCCCCGTAATAGGCGTGACGAGCAGCGCGCACCTGAGCCTCTGTGACCGGCTCGGAGTCCATCGCGCAAACGTGGCGCAGGCGCCGCGAATGCGGGTCGAGCGCGAGACCAGGCGCCGGCATGGTGATGTCCTCGTCGCGATAGAGGTCCCAGTAGCGCTGCTGCACGGCGAATGGATCGTGCGGATGCGAGAACGAGGCGACCAGCAGAAAAGGCCTCGGATCCCTTGAACGCGCCAGATCAAAGATCGCGCGCTCCGCCATGAAGGCCGCTTCGTCGTCGAAATCGAGCTGGTTCGAGCGCACGCACAAACCCGCGTCACGAACCGAGCCCATGTTGTGATACCAGCTCGGGCGATGCTCTGGGCGGTCCCAATCCGGCGTCCAGTTGAAGTCGGCGGGATAGATGTCGGTCGTCAGCCGCTGCTCGAAGCCATGCAGCTGATCAGGACCACAGAAGTGCATTTTGCCGGAAAGAAGGGTGCGATAGCCCAGCGCGCGCAAGCCGTGCGCGAAGGTCGGAATGTCCGCTGCGAACTCAGCGGCGTTATCGTAAACCTTTGTGCGCGACGGCAAGAGGCCGGACATAAACGAGGCGCGCGACGGCGCACATAGGGGGCTTGCACAATAGGCGCTGTCGAAGACGACGCCGTCTCGTGCGAGCGCCTGCATATTCGGCGCGCGGACGAGCGGGTGGCCGTAAATAGGCAGGAACGCCGGCGCCATCTGATCGGCCATGACGATGAGAATGTTAGGCGCTTTGGCGGTCACAGGCGGAATCCCCTTTTCCGCCCTCTCTATCTTGGCAAAGGCGGCGACGCCCGATTTTTTTGTTCTATGGCCGGCGACCCGCTTGGATTTCGCCAATGTAGCTTCCTTTCGACTGCGCGGCTCTCTGGTCGTTTTAGCTCGCTTGGCGGATCCAGGAGGCTGTGGTAGAACAAAACATGAACCAAGGCGGAGACACAAATACTCTTCACCGGAAGCTTGCGATTCTTGCGGACGCCGCAAAATACGATGCGTCGTGCGCTTCGTCGGGAGCAAGTGGCCGAAACTCACGAGACGGCAAAGGGCTTGGGTCCACTTCGGGCTCGGGCATCTGCCACGCCTACACACCCGACGGACGCTGCGTTTCGCTGCTCAAGGTGCTCCTGACGAATTTCTGCGTCTACGACTGCGCCTTTTGCGTCAATCGCCTATCGAGCGACACGCCGCGCGCCCGCTTCAAGGTCGAGGAGATCGTGGCGCTCACGCTCGGCTTTTATCGCCGCAACATGATCGAGGGCCTGTTCCTTTCCTCCGGGATTACGAAATCGGAGGACCATACGATGGAGGAAATGGTTCGGGTCGCTGAGACCTTGCGTCGAGACCACGAGTTCCGCGGCTACATTCACCTCAAGGCGATTGCGGGAGCGTCGCGCGACTTGATCGAGCGCGCCGGCCGCGCGGCAGACCGCCTCTCGGTCAATGTCGAACTCCCCGATGACGCAGCGCTCGCCCGTCTCGCCCCGCAGAAGGACGCGCTTATCATCCGCAAGGCGATGGGCGGTCTCAAGCTGAAGCTCGACGAAGCGAAGGAGGAGAGGGGGAAGACGCTGCGGGCTCCACGGTTCGCCCCGGCTGGGCAGAGCACGCAGATGATCATTGGGGCAGACGAGACGCGGGATAAAGACCTCATCGCCCGCTCTGCGTCGCTCTATGCTTCCTACGGCCTGCGGCGAGTTTATTACTCGGCCTTCAGCCCGATTCCTCATTCCTCACAAAGTCTGCCGCTACGCCGTCCGCCACTCATGCGCGAGCACCGTCTTTATCAGGCCGACTGGCTGATGCGGCACTATGGCTTCGCGCCGGAGGAAATCCTCGATCGCGAGGGCGACGGGATGCTCGACCTTGAGCGCGACCCTAAGCTCGCCTGGGCTCTGCGCAATCAGGGTTTCTTTCCGATCGACGTCAACCGCGCTCCGCGTGAGGCGCTTCTCCGGGTCCCTGGCATCGGGGCGCGCGTCGTCAAGCGCATCCTGGCCGCGCGACGACACGTCACGCTGCGGATCGATGATCTTGCGCGTCTCGTGCGATCGCTTGATGCAGTCCGTCCTTTTGTCGTCACGCCGGATTGGCGGCCGACCGCCCTCATCGACTCCGCGTCGCTTGCGGGCGAGCTCGCGGCTTCAGGCCCGCGCCAGCTTGATCTTTTCGCTTGAGGAAGGAGCTGGCGTGAGGATCGTTCGCCTGAATGACGAGATTGATTTCGAAGGTTTTCGCCGGGTCGCGCGCGCCGCGGCGGCAAGCGGCCTGAAGGCCGACGCGGTCCGTTTCGTGACGGATGGCGCTGAAGAAGAGAACGACCTCTTTGCGGAGCCAGAGGTTGCCGGCACGTCGACGACAGGCGCGCCGATCCGGGTCCCTCCCCGTTTCCTCGCGATGGCCGAGCTCGTTTGCCGGCACCGGGAGGCGACCCGCTACGACCTGCTTTACGCGGCGCTTCTTCGACTCCGGGACACGCCGGGCTTCTTGGAGATCGCCAGCGATCCACTGGCGCGCCGGCTTGAAGACCTGGAGCGCGCCGTGCGGCGCGACCGGCACAAGATGACCGCCTTCGTTCGCTTTCGAGAGATCGAGGCGCCGGACGGTGCGCGGTTCGTTGCCTGGTTCGAGCCTGATCACTTCATCGAAGAACTTACCGCCCCTTTCTTCGTCGACCGGTTCGCATCCATGCGATTTGCGATCCTGACCCCGCGGACCTCGATCCTTTGGGATGGGGCCCTGCGCTTTGGTCCGGGCGCCCGGCGCGAGGAGGCGCCGCCACTCGACGATTTCGCCGGCGCCTGGAACGTTTACTACCGCTCCATTTTCAACCCAGCGCGGTTGATGCAACGGGCCATGCTGAAAGAGATGCCGAAGAAATACTGGGCCAATCTGCCGGAAACGCGTCAGATTGCGAACATGTCCTCGGCCGCGCAGCTTCGCGAGGCGCGGATGGTTGCAGCGCCGCCGTCCAAAGCCGACGCCGGCGCCGCAAGGGTCGCCGCTCGCTTCGCCGAAGCCCGAAAACTAACTGAACCTACTGACGCCCGTGAAGCGCTTCTTCGCGAGGCGAAAGACTGTCGCTTCTGTTCCCTTGGCGAGTGTGCGACGCAGATCGTCTTCGGCGAAGGTCCTATGCAAGCCCGAGCGATCTTCGTTGGCGAACAGCCAGGAGATCAGGAGGATCTCAAGGGCCGTCCCTTTGTTGGGCCGGCCGGCGCTCTGCTGCGGTCGACGCTGAATGAGGCGGGCTTCTCAGAAAGCCAGTGCTATCTCACAAATGCAGTCAAGCATTTCAAATTCACGCCCCGCGGAAAGCGACGCATCCATAAGACCCCCAGTTCTCACGAGATTGATCGTTGCCGCTGGTGGTTGGAGCGAGAGCTCGCTCTGGTGGAGGCGCCGCTGATCGTAACGTTAGGCGCGAGCGCGCTTCGCGCTGTGGTGGGGCCATCCGCTCGGCTCGGAGAGATGCGCGGACGCATGGTTGCTCTTGGCGCGCGCACGTTGCTGGCAACGATTCATCCCGCCTATCTGCTTCGACTGCCGGACCCAACGGCAAAAGAGGCCGAGACGCGCGCTTTCGCCAATGATTTAAAACAAGCAGCGATCGTTGCTCTTAAAAGCTTACAGGCGGACGAAAGCCAGAACGCTCGGATTGAGCAGCGATGATGATCCTGAGCGGGTCACGCGCTAGCAGCGCTCGCTCACCGCGGCTGGCAGGTGACAAAGACGACGAACCCGGTGGCGGCCCCGCTTGGTGGGCCGCGCTGTCAGTTCAGCCGGAATTCCGCGTCGACCGCCTTGAATTCCGCTGGCTTGATGAGCCGCGAATGCGCCACCGTTACCGAATGAAGCAGGCCGTCTAGCTCGCGTGTCCAGAAGTCGAGAAACTTTTTGAGTTCGGGGAAATGCGGATGCAGATCGTGCTGCTGCCAAATGTAGTTCTGTAGAATTTCCGGATGATCCGGCATCCGGTAAAGGATGTTCGCGGTCGTCAGCCCGAACCCCTCAAGCTGACGGCGGAAGTCGGCTGTGGCCATGCGGGTTCTCCTGATTCCCAGAGCGCGATGGTGTCACTTCCAACGCGTCTTGGCAATCAACGGTTCCGCAAACATCGTGCCAAATCAATCTGTTAGCAGCGAAGTAGTTCGAGTGCTAGCGCGGTGAGTTTTGTGAGTAGGCGGTACTCGGCTCGGGCCAACGTCGCAGAATGCGGCTCAGGCCGCCTTCCGCTTCTCGCCGTAGGCGCCATAAAACGTCTCGCTGCGCTCGGCCATCTGAACCAGCTTCTCGAAGGGCTCGAATTGTGGCCCATATTTGGCCGCTAGTTCTTTTGCCCGCGCAACAAAGGGCTTTAACCCTATCCCGTCGATGAAGGACAGCGCGCCGCCTGAATAAGGCGCATAGCCGAACCCAAGGATCGAGCCGACGTCGGCCTCGCGCGGATCGGTGACGATGCCCTCTTCCATGCAGCGGGCGGCCTCGAGCGCCACGGTGAACAGGAATTGATCCTTGAGATCGCTGACGCTGACGCTGTCGGGATCGAGCCGCTTCCCGACGATCTTGGCAAGGCCCGGCCACAGGCTCTTCGGCCCGTTGGCCGGATAGTCGTAGAACCCTTTGCCGTTCTTGCGGCCGGAGCGGCCTTCCTTGACCGCCATCGCCTCGATGAGCTTCTCTTGGGCAGGATTGACGGCGTTCGCGCCAAGGTCCGCTTTCGCCGCCCGAAGGATTTGCAAGCTCAGATCGATGCCGACCTCGTCATTGAGCGCGAGCGGCCCCACTGGCATGCCCGCCATCTTGGCGGCGTTCTCGATCATCGCCGGCGGCACGCCCTCCATCACCATGGCGTGCGCTTCCACCATGTAATTGCCGACGCAGCGGTTGACATAGAAACCGCGGCAGTCGTTGACCACGATCGGTGTCTTCTTGATCGCGCGGACGAAGTCCATCGCTGTGGCCAGAGCCTTGGCGCCGGTTTTCTCGCCCATAATAATCTCGGTCAGCATCATCTTCTCCACGGGTGAGAAGAAATGCACTCCGATGAAATTGTCCGGCTTGAGCGACGTCTCGGCGAGCGACCCAATCGGGAGCGTCGAGGTGTTGCTGGCGAAGACGACGTCGGGGCCAACAACGGCCTGCGCTTTCCTCGTCGCCTCCTCCTTCACCGCGCGGTCCTCGAATACCGCCTCGATGATGAGGTCGCAGCCCTTGAGCTCGGCATAGTCCGCGGTCGGCATGATGCGCTTAAGGAGCGCCTCTTTGTCGGCGGTCTTGGCGCGGCCCTTGGCGATCTGAGAGCTGATGAGCTTGTCCGAATAGGCCTTGCCCTTGTCGGCCGAATCCTGATCGCGGTCGATCAGCACGACATCGAGCCCGCCCAAGGCCGAGACATAGGCGATGCCGCCGCCCATGAGGCCCGCGCCGAGTACGCCGACCTTGCGCAGGTTCGTCGCCAGAATGTTAGCCGGACGGCGCGCGCCCTTGTTCAGTTCTCCCATCGAGAGGAAGAGCGAGCGGATCATCGCCGCAGCCTCCTTCGACAAGAGAATGTTGGCGAAGTATTTGCTCTCGACCGCAAGCGCCAGGTCCATCGGCAGTTGCAGGCCCTCGAACACGCTCTGCAGAACCGCCTTGGCTGCGGGATAATTATCGTAGGTTTCACGCCGATAGATGGCGTTGGCCGGCGGCCAGATCATCATACCCGGGGCCGAATAGACCTTGCCGGACGGAGGCTTGAACTTGGCATCGTCCCATGGCGCCTTGGCGTTCCGATTGGCCTTCACCCAGGCCTTGGCGAGCGCGACGATATGATCGGCGGGCGCGACCTCGTGCACGAGGCCCATCTTCTTCGCCGCCAGGGGGCGGATCTGATCGCCCTTGAGCAGCATCTGAAGTGCGTCGGGCGTCGGCATCAGCCGCGCAACGCGCTGCGTGCCGCCTGCGCCGGGGAAAAGCCCGACCTTGATCTCCGGCAGTCCGACACGGGCCTTATCCGAATCCGCGACGATTCGATATTGGCAAGCGAGCGCCAGTTCGAAACCACCGCCCATACAGACCCCATTGATCGCCGCTACGATCGGCTTGCCGCAGGTTTCGAGGCGGCGATAGACGAGCGACAATTGCTTCGTCCCGTCGACGAAGGCGCGCATCGCGGCTTCCTTGCCTTCTGTCTTCGCTCGCCGCGCATAGTCCTTGCCCGCAGTCTCGAGCATCGTAAGATCCGCGCCCGCGGCGAAGCCGTCCTTGCCGGAGGTGAAGACGGCGCCTTTGATTGCTTCGTCGCCTGCAATCTTGTCGGCGATCTGGCCGAGCTCGCCGACGACCTCGGCGTTGATCACGTTCATCGACCGGCCGGGCATATCCCACGTGACAAGCGCGATGCCTTCTGCGTCGGTCTCGAAACGAAAGTTGGTCAGGTTCATCTTGAAAACCTCCGCCTCGCGATCAGACGCGCTCGATGATCGTTGCGGTGCCCATGCCGCCGCCGATGCAGAGCGTGATAAGCGCCGTGCTCTTGCCGGTGCGCTCGAGCTCGTCGAGCGCGGTGCCAAGGATCATCGCGCCGGTCGCGCCGAGCGGATGGCCCATCGCGATCGCGCCGCCGTTGACGTTGACCTTGCTCGCGTCGAGGTCGAACGCCTGGCGAAAGCGCAGCACGACCGAAGCGAAAGCCTCATTGATTTCGAAGAGGTCGATGTCGTCCAAGGTCATGCCGGAACGCGCCAGCACTTTTTTTGTCACGTCGATCGGGCCGGTCAGCATGATCGCGGGCTCCGAGCCGATATTGGCGAAGGCCCGCACGCGCGCTCGAGGTTTGAGGGCCGCTTTTTCGCCCGCCTCACGTGAGCCAACGAGCACGGCGGCGGCGCCGTCGACGATGCCCGACGAATTGCCGGCGTGATGGACATGAATAATGCGCTCGACATCCGGATGCGCCTGAACGGCGACCGCGTCGAAACCGCCTTGCTCGCCCGGAATGACGAACGACGGCTTGAGCGAAGCCAGCGACTGCATGTCCGTACTCGGTCGCATGTGCTCATCACGCTCGAGCATTGGCAAGCCGTTGACGTCGAGGACCGGAGCGATCGAGTTCTTGAACCGGCCTTCCTTCCAGGCCGCGGCGGCGCGCTTCTGGGACTCGACCGCGTAAGCATCGACGTCGTCGCGCGAGAAGCCATATTTTGTCGCGATCAAGTCCGCCGACACGCCCTGCGGCATGAAATAGGCGGGAATCGCCAGTGACGGGTCAGCCGGCCATGCGCCCCCCGAGGCGCCGATGCCGACGCGGCTCATTGATTCGACGCCGCCGCCGATCGTGAGCTCGTGCTGTCCACTCATCACCTGAGCTGCGGCGAAATTGACCGAGTCGAGGCCTGAGGCGCAGAAGCGGTTGATCTGTACGCCGGCGACCGTATCGCCAAACCCCGCGGCGAGCGCGCCCATGCGGGCGATGTCGCCGCCCGCTTCGCCGACCGGATCGACGCAACCCATCACCACGTCGTCGACTTGCGTTGTGTCGAGGCGGTTGCGATCCTTGATCGCCTTCAAAGCCGTTGCCGCCAAATGGAGCGTGGAAGCGGTATGCAGCGAGCCGTCCGGCTTGCCACGCCCGCGCGGCGTGCGCACATGATCGTAGATGAAGGCGTCGACCATTGAGGGTCTCCTTGCCGCGCGAGCCGCGCGACGCTCAGGTTTCGTGATCGGGATGTTGATGCGAATGGATGGCGTGGCCGGCAAGCAGGGCCGTGAAGTCGCGAACAGGCAAGGTTGATATGGCGTCGGTCCACGGCAATTTCGACTCTGAGCCGAACTGCTTCTCCGGTGGAATGTCACCGGCGTGGTCGAGGCTGCCGATGGTCACGGCGATCCGGTCATGCTGTGTGGCGCGATAGGTCAGCGGCGTGCCGCAATCAGAGCAGAAGCCGCGCTCCGCGAAGTCCGAGCTGGCGAAGATCTTCGGCGCGCCGCGCGTCCAAACGAGGTCGGCGGGTTTAACCCCGGCAAAAGCCATGAACGGGGCGCCGCCCGCCTTCTGACACATGCGGCAATGACAAACGTTCGAGCCGGCCGGTTCCGCGTCGAGGCGATAACGCACAGCGCCGCATTGGCATCCGCCGGTCAAGCTCATGCCTATTCCTCCCGCTCGGTCTTTCAGAACGCTTCCGCTGGAAGCGCCATCAGCGTCGCGGCGCCGGCGCTGAGCCGCGCCAGATGCGCCGCAGTTTCGGGCAGCATACGCTCGTTGAAGAACTTGGCGACGGTCAATTTCGAGTCAAGGCCTGGAGCGCTCTGGCCACTCGCCTGTCGCGCCAGCACCGCCTTGACGATCCGCGCCCACATGTAGCCAAGCGCGGTCAAGCCCATGAGGTGCATGTAATCATAGGAGCCGGCGCCGGCATTGTCGTGATCTTTGAGGCCGTTGGCCGAAAGCCACATCGTCGCCTGCTGGAGATGGCCGAGCGAGGCCTTGAGGCCGGCAAGGTAGGGCGAAAGGGCGGCATCGTCTTTGCTGGCCGCGAGGAAGCCGTTGATTTCGCCGAAGAAGGCCATTACGCCGCGGCCACCGTCCTTTGGCAGCTTGCGTCCCACGAGATCGAGGGCCTGCACGCCGTTTGCGCCTTCATAGATCATGGCGATGCGCGCGTCGCGGACGAACTGCTCCATGCCCCATTCGGCTATATAGCCGTGGCCGCCAAGCACCTGTTGCGCCTGCACTGCGTTCATGAAGCCATACTCGGTGAACACGCCTTTGAGCACCGGCGTGATCAAGCCAAGCCGGTCATCTGCGACCTGCCTTGCCGTCGCATCCGGGGCATGGCGCGCCTCGTCTTCGGCAAGCGCGGTCCATATCAGAAGCGCTCGCGCAGCCTCGTTGAACGCGCGGATTTCGAGCAGCATGCGGCGGACGTCGGGATGGACGAGAAGGAGATCGGCGGGCTTGTCGGGTTCGACCGGGCCTTTCAGCGAGCGCCCCTGGCGGCGCTCCTTGGCATAAGCCGCAGCGTTCTGATAGGCGACCTCCGAAATCCCGAGACCCTGGACGGCCACGCCGAGCCGGGCGCCGTTCATCATCACGAACATCGCGGGCAGGCCGCGATGTTCCTCGCCGACCAGCCAGCCCTTGGCGTCGTCGTAGTTGAGGACCGCGGTCGAATTGCCGTGAATGCCCATCTTGTGCTCGATCGAGCCGCAGACGACGCCGTTGCGTTCGGCGACGCCGCCGCTAGCGTCAGGCAAGAATTTCGGCACGAGGAAGAGCGAGATGCCCTTCGTTCCGGCCGGCGCGCCCTCGATACGTGCGAGCACAAGATGGACTATGTTGTCTGTAAGGTCGTGCTCGCCGGCCGAGATGAAAATTTTCTGCCCGGTTATGGCGTAGGAGCCGTCCGCTCGCCGGACCGCCTTGGTCTTGATGAGGCCAAGATCGGTGCCGCAATGCGGTTCGGTCAGGTTCATCGTGCCGGTCCATTCGCCGACCGTCAGCTTGGGCAGATAGAGCGCCTTCAAGGCGTCGTCGCCATGCGACATGAGCGCCGCGACCGCGCCACGCGTGAGGCCGGGATACATCGAGAAGGCGAGATTCGCCGAGCACTCATATTCGCCGAACAGCACGCCGACGAACATCGGCAGCCCCTGGCCACCGTAGGCGGGATCGCCCGCTAAGCCGACCCAACCGCCCTCGACCAGGCTCGTATAGGCCCGCTTGAAACCTTTCGGCGTAGCGACGCTGCCGTCGTCATGTCGCTTGCAGCCCTCGATGTCACCCACGCGATTGAGCGGCTGAATGACTTCCTCGACGAATTTCGCCCCTTCGCTGAGAACAGCCTCGACAACATCAATCGGCGCCTCGGAAAAGCCGGGCGTGTTCGCGTACTTTCCATAGTCGAACACGTCGCTTAGCAGAAAGACTGCGTCGCTCACCGGCGCCTTGTAAGTCGGCATCCCGTACCCCCGAATTTGCGCAGGCGCCGCGCTCGAGCGGCGAGCGCGGCTCGCTCAGCTGCGAATAAGGTTCATATATGAACTATTATTGACAGCAACGCAAGCAGAATCGTGTTGCCACTCCGTGCAAGAGCTTTACGAGGGGATGTTCCAGGCGCTGGCATAAGGCGGTGTAGCGCCCTGAGCGGGGGCCGTTAATGCATTTCTCCAGGGGCGCTTCTGCGCCGTCAGTTTTCTCCAGCCTCCTCCTCAGTTAATGTGATCGGAAGCGCCAATAGTGAGCTTCCCCATGGATCGACAGTGCGAACTTGAGGGACTGGCGCGGGCGACGCTGCGATGGGTCGTCGCGGTGTATGTCTTGACCATGACTAGCCTTGCCCATTCGGCCGGGTCATCGCCGACCTTGACGGCGGTCAAAGCGCGCGGAGCGCTGGTCTGCGGGGTCAATGAGGGGTTGCCCGGGTTCTCCAACGTTGATGATCGCGGGATGTGGACTGGATTTGACGTCGATTTCTGTCGAGCGATCGCCGCCGCTGTCTTCGGCGATCCGAAGAAGGTCAAGCTCGTGCCGTTATCCGCGGACGCGCGCTTTCAGGCGCTGCGGGATGGAAAAATCGACGTTCTCGCGCGCAACTCCACTTGGACAATGGGGCGCGAAACCGAGTTCGGCCTGACCTTCGTCGGCGCTACCTACTATGACGGACAGGGATTCATGGTCCCACGCGCGCTGCGTATCAATTCCGCGCTCCAACTCGACGGCGCAAAGGTATGCGTCCAGAGCGGCACTACGACCATCGACAACCTCGCCGACTTCTTCAGCAGCAACGGCATGACGCTCCAGGAAGTCATCTCCTCATCGACCGATGAGTCGATCAAGAATTATGATGCTGGTCTTTGCTCGGTCCTGACCAGCGATCTCTCCCAGCTCTATGCCTTGCGTCTCCGCCTCTCCAAGCCGAGGGATCAAGTGATTCTGCCGGACGTGATCTCCAAGGAGCCGCTAGGTCCGGTGGTGCGCAACAATGACCTGCAATGGATTAGTGTTGTGCGGTGGGTCTTTTTCGCCATGCTCAACGCCGAGGAACTTGGAGTGAGTTCACGGACCATCGACCAGGCCCTGAGATCGCAAAAGCCCGAGGTCAAGCGCCTGGTCGGGACCACGGGAGATTTCGGCGAAGAGATCGGCCTGACAAACGCGTGGGCCGCCAACATCATCCGATATGTAGGCAATTATGGCGAGGTGTTCGAGCGCAACCTTGGCGCGAAGACGCCGCTTGCCATCCCGCGGGGCCTCAATCAATTGTGGAACGAAGGCGGCATTCAATACGCCCCGCCAATTCGATGACGCGCAGGCGAGGGAGGACTGGCGATAGGTGGACAAGCTCAGGCTCTCGAGAGCATCCTGCTTAGGTAGCGTGTGGGGGGCTTTGGAGGCGCGCGGGCGCGCGCTTGAGCGAGTCCTCCGCCGACAAGAGCCAATGCACTCAGAGTGAATTTACTTGCAAGAACCAGAAAAATATGGTACCTGTGTAGTTGTTGGCAGAATAAGTTACGATGCTCTCGCGTGAGGCGAGGAAGCGGTGCCGCTGCGGTGTTTAAACCGTCAGCGTACAACTTCAGGCGGGAGTTGAACCGGCGGGGAGATTTTCTTATTTTTTCAGCCGTAACCCATTGGAAAGTCACGAGTTCGCAAAAATAAACGCTAGTAAATCCAAGCAAAGGGGGGAGAGCAGCACGCGCGCTACGCGACCAAATCTCATGGCGCAATTGCGGCGAAGCATCGCGCAAGTGAAGGGAAACTACAGTTGGGAGCCTTACCCTTGACGGGCCGCCTGCACATCTAGCGGTGACTTGCGCTCTACCAACGTCTACTACCGCGACAGTAACAATCCTAAGTAACGTCCAAGCCGAATCGCAGTCCATCCGCCTTGCGACATGCCTCGATCGGAGCGCTGCCGCATCCGGGGCAATTGCCTCGACGGTATCGCCCCGCCTTCCCTGGCGCAAGCTCCTGTCGCTGCCGCAGCGCCTGGCGCTGGTCGGTCAACATCGGGGCCGTGGTCGAGGGCAAGCGGCCTCGGCGTCGGGCGGCTCATTGGGCCGGAGCGAGCCGCAGAAGGGGCTTGAGCCCTTCAGGCGACCGCTGGCGGTTTTGGGCGAGCGGTCGAAAGCCGTCAGCGAGGCTCTGAGGACCGTGGCGAGGGCATGGGCGGGGGACAGGCGGTCGAGCGACAAGGCCGAGCTGGAAAGACCGCCGCCCGTCCGCCTTTTCTGTTTTGCGGGGATTGCTGAAAGGCGGTGAGGCCCGGCCCGCGCTCGTCGCGCATCACGGGCCGCCGCTCGCGCCATCAATGACGGGGCCGCTTCATGCGGATTTCGTCCAGGCCCACAACGAGGCGTCCTGGCGCGGCGATTGAAGATTTAACGGGTTCTGGCGGCTCCTGCCGTGGCCTCCGGCTATCACAGAAACAAGGGTTCTCGGGCTAGGGCATGACCTCATTCCTCGTTTTGAACAACTGGTTGTACTCGCCGTTCGAACTCGGCGAAGCGCTGCGGCTTCACCCGTTCGACGAGAATTTCCGTCGCGTCCGGCTTGGTCTCGAGGATGGTCATGACCTCGGCGATGAACGCGTCGAGCGGCATGGCGCGGGGATCAGTCTTCTGGCCCGGGCCCAGGAGTTCGGTCTGAACGTATGGAGGTGCCAATTCGAGCACTTCGACGTTCGTGTTGCGAAGCTGATAGCGCAGCGTCTGCGACCAGGAGTGAATTGCGGCCTTTGTCGCGCAGTAGGTCGGGGCCATGGCGATCGGAACGAACGCAAGGCCGGACGAGACGGTCATCACCGTCGCTTGCGGTTGGCCCAGAAGGTGGGGCAGCAGCGCGGCGGTCAGCCGGAGCGGCCCGAGCAGGTTCGTCGCCACGGTCGCCTCCGCAGTCGTAAGATCGACCGGATCGGTCAGCAGGTTCTCGCGCTGCATGATCCCGGCGTTGTTCACGAGCACGTTGAGGCTCGGATGATCGGCGACGATCGTTTTCCCAAAAGCTGTGACGGCGTCGCGGTCCTCCATGTCGAGCACGACTGAGCGCATGCCCGGATTGGCGGCTATCGTCTCATCGAGAGCCGCGCGCCTGCGGCCAGTGACGATGATTGTGTTGCCCTTTGCGTGAAGCGCCTCGGCCAGCGCGCGGCCGATGCCCGCTCCGCCGCCGGTAATGAGAATGGTGTTGCCGGATATGTTCATGGAGATCTGTCCTCGTGGGGCTAACCGTGGTCGCCCGCTTCTATGATAGAACGCAACTTGGTCGGCTAGCGCGCCTAGAGGCGTCGCGTCGGGAAGGTCCGGAGTCCGGGCGAAAGCCGTCATTCGATTGCGAGCCCGAAATTGGCTTCACCGCCCTGGGCGGGCATCGAGCTAGGTCCCAGTCTGAAGCCACGCGCGGCTGCCCGTGAGCTGCAGCGAGCCCGGCGCTGAGAGAAGCTAGAAAGTGCGCGTTGCGTGGCCTAAGGAATGTGCCGATTTGGAGGCGGCAATGACCAAGCGAGACCCCAATATCGTCTATTCTGGCCTGTCACGGAAGGTGACGAGGGACGGAATTACTGTCGAGGTAGTGATCATTCGCCTTGAGCACGAAACAGAGTGGTCCCTGGAAGTGGTCAATGCTGCGAACACGTCCATCGTTTGGCAGGAACCATTTGCGACCGATGAAGACGCATACGCCGAGTTTGAGCGGACCGTTGCTGAGGAAGGGATGCGGACGTTCCTCGACAGCGGAAAAGTGATCCCATTTCGACGCTGAGGCTCGATTCGTTGACGGATGAGCTATGACAGGGCCAGCGTTGCATCGACAGTCGGTGGGCGGCCTCGGACGAGATTTCCGCACGCCCCAGCCGTTCGCGAAGGACCGTTCATATGCGCATTCCTTCTGTACGGGAGCCAACCGGGAAGGGCAGCAACGGGTCGAACCGGGCCCGGGCAGAACGCGTCAGCGGGCTTCTGTGCGCCGCTCGGCAATCGCGCTTAAGCTTGCCTTCCTATATGGGCCGCAAAACCTCTCGCGGCGATATCATCATCGGCCGGCCGGCCTTCAGCCTGACAGCCTTGCCGTTGACCCACGACACGATCAGCCATTTATACGGGGTTGACGATGGCGAGGCCCTACCATTCGCCTGAAGGCAGACGTCGATAACGAATTCGAGCTTCTTTTTGCCAGCGTCGAAACCCCTTACCGCGTGTTGCGTGAAGGCCCATGGAAGGACGGCGCTGCACGCGGAGACTCTGTCCTCGACGAGCCCCGGATAGCGCCCTCTCTCGGAAGCCCAGCCTAGAGCGTTCGCAAGCTCCGGATCGCGGTCGAGAGCATGGGTCAATTCGTCGGCGTCGAGGCGCGCCCTCATTTCAAAATACCCGCAAAGCCAGATAGAGGGCGCCTTTCTTAGCCCGTCGAAAGACGGGCGTTCGTGCGCTTCCGCGCCCTCGGCGATGCCGATCATGCGGCCCACGACCAGCTCAAATCCTCTCTTGCGCCCTGCGAAGTGAAGGCGCGCCCACTCGCTTGAGCGGTCGGGCAGGAAGTCCCGGGGAAAGATGACGCTTCGCACCTCGATGCCGACGGGGTCATAGGCGTCAGCGTCCGGATCATGTTCGAGAGAAGCCATCTTCGCGCTTCCTTTCGCGATGGGTGGTCTGGGGGATCGAACGGCGTTTGCGCCGCCGTCCTTCCATCCGCGCTTGTATTCCGGGGGTTCGGCGCTTCTCTTCGGTGTAGACGCGGTCCCTCAACTCGCGCTGAAGCCCGCCAGGACATTCTTGTCTTCCTCAGTCATATCGAACGCGTTTTTTAACGCTTCGTTCATCCAGTCCGGCGGAGCGGGCGCGCTCAATTCGCCGGGGGGCATGTCTCTCCCGAAACTTCTCACGTCGAGGCGGATCAGTTTTTTCGCTCTCGACCGGCGAAGCGAAGCGTATTCTTCGCCCGCCGGCACGAACCGTTTGGAGCCCACCCCGTTGAGGTTGGCGGTGCGCAATGAAAGCTTCCATGTCCCGATCACGGTCTCTGTAAAGCGGGCCTGAACGGAGCTTCCCAGCCCCATATATTGCAGGTAGGGGAACTTGTATTGCGGCTTGTCGGCCGCCCATGCGGCGGGAATTTCTTCGAGCATGATCTTCGCGAACCGCGCCTTCGGGTCGGCGTCCCTGTCGCCGTAATTGGAAGGATTGAAGCCGCGCGTTTTGGTCTCCGCTCCGTCGTCGGCGTCGTTCTTGTCCTTCACCAAGTGCGCGACGCCGCTCATCACGAATACGCCCGCCATGCTTGATGATTTTCGTCGCCCCCCATTCACCCAGCTCTTTTTCACCGGGCGCGGAGGTTGCGAGGTCGGGAGGGCTTTTCCAGAAGATCTCGTCGGTCGCGAAGCTCGCTACCTTGTCGGGCTTCGTTAGCGCCGCCCGCAAAATTTGAAGGCGGACCCCGGCGGTGACCGCCGCCGCCATCCACGGCGACGCGAACAGCGGGGGTTCTTCGGTGTCGCCGACGCCTTGCGCGAGCTTTCCATAGAGAGAGTTAAGCTCAAGCTTGATCGAGGTCGCTCGCACGTCCTTTTTATCAGCTCGAAGCAACCTCGCGCGATAGTCGAACATGCTCGACACCCACGCAAAGGGCCTTGAGGAGGGATCGGCGGGTTCGAAGATCAGCCCCTCGATCACTTCGATCTCGCCCTGTCGAAAGCGGTCACTAAATTCAAACATCCCGATCACTTCATCGCGCATCCAAATGCCGTATGCGTCGGGCGGGTAAACGACCGCGCCCGCCTTCGTGCGCCAAGGCGCCGGATAGAAGGAGAGGGTGAGCGGGAAGCCGCGGGTTTTCGCGAGAAATTCGCTGAGCATGCTGGAAGAAAAAACTTGCTCACGCGTCGGGCGAAAAACCTGCCGCCATCGCCCCCCGGCCATCGAGGGCAATTTGGCGATCTGCGCGGGATAGGCGGAAGAAACGTCGTTCGAGAAAAGCGGCCTATCTGTCTTGCCCTGCATCGGGCCCTCTATGCGGCCCCCGAAATGAGCGTAAGTCGACCAGACGAGCGCGCGGGGCCCAGGCGGGGCGGAGGGGTCGAGCGCAATTCGCTTCAGCGCCTCGTCGCGCTTCAATTCGGGCTCGGCCTCTCAGCATGGCGCTGACAAGCGCGTCGAGTTCTTTGAGCCTCTCCGCCACGTTTCCCAGAAGGGCGCGCGGGTCTTCTGGCAGACGCACCTTGAGCAGGGCCTGCGCCGCCGCTCCCGCGCCGTGGAGGTGCAGGAGCTTGAAGCGTTTCTCAAGATCGGCGTCGATCGCCGCCTGATCAGCTCCGGCACGTTTAAGATCGGCAGCGCGGCTCTCCGCATCAGCCTCGATGAGCGCCCGTTCCGTCTCCTCCACCAGGCGGACGAGCGCTTTGAGTTCGAGGCCCGTATATCTTTTGAGTTCGTCGAACTTTTCGGGTGTCAGCGCCTCGCGTTCGAGATAGCCACGGTCTTTTTTGCCGCTCACGATCGTCGCGAGCTCTTCGTGGGAGACAATCAGCCCCTTCGGCATGCTTCCAATGGCCCCGACCAGACTACTGTTGTTGAAAAACCCGAACGCGTCCTCGATTTCGATTTTTTCGCCATAGTCGAGGTATCGTTTTAGTGAGCCGTCTTTTTGCACTCGCCACTTCCAGGGGGTCGAGCGGTCGCGAAGTTTACAGAGCTTGATCGATTTTCCCGGGATGACGGAAACGGCGTATCCCCGCCAGAGCGTCCATCGGCCGCGTCGGGAGCGCGCATTTGGGTTGTGCCGGTCCTTCCATGGAATACCCTTCTGGATTTCCCACAGCTTGTCATGAGGCAGGTCCTTGAGGATTTGCGCCTCAATCGTATTCGTTGCCGAAACCTATGAAGCGGGGGCGCATCGGCTTCGCCTCTTTCGACATGAATTTTCGAGGCTGCTCGAGCAGGAACTCCATCAAGTTCTCGGAACTCGCCCCGTCGGGCCAGCAACCAACCTGGTCTTTGTAACCCTTATCCTCGACGCCTCCGACCATCGCCATGCACGCTCGCTGATCCCGGTAGACCGTCTCGCCCGCCTCGACCCATTTCATGATCTCGCTCTTCAAGGGAGAGATCCGCGTTTTGAACCCCGTGGAGTCGAGAATGAACGGCGCTCCCAGGTTCACCCCTTCGAGGTCGACGGCAACGATCATTCCGCCAACCGGGCGATTGTTGATGCGCCGACCCGACGGGCGTAGGCCGCGAGCCTTGTCGATCTCCGCGCGACGGGGCGCGTAGGCCTTGTTGATGTCGGCGCGGCGCGGCGCGTAGGCCTTGTTGATGTCGGCGCGGCGGAGCGCGTAGGCTTTTTGATATTCCTTCCGCTTTTCCGTGCGCGCCCAACCTTGCAGGTCTTTCACCAAGCGCCGCCGCGCTTCCTCTATGTCCTCCACGGTGAAATAAGGGTCCAAGTCTTTCTGGCGGAATGGGCAGCCGCGACGGAGGTTCGCTTTCTCTCGCTCCCACATTTCACTATAGGTGATGGGCGTCATGACGAGGCACGAGGAAGCGTCTTGATACCCCATTTTCAAGAGCGCGGACTTGTCGAGGTACGGGCCTATCGGAACCGCGTACCGTCGGCTTCGTCGTGTACATGTCTTTCGAAGTCCTTCCTGTCACGCAGCGATCTCGAACGGGAACGCACCGGACGCGTCAGCCGAGTAGCCGAACAGCGCGTGAAGCTCGCCGGTCGGATAGCGGGCGAAGACGCTCTTCCATCTGTCCTTCTGTTCGGGGGTGAGCGGTCTTGAGGCCAAGTAGGCGTCGCGCGCCTCGATCATGAAGCGGCGATCGGCCGGGGTCATTGCGGGGACGATCTTTCTCATCTGCCGGTCGTAGGCGATGTGGCGTTGGCGTTTCGCGACCGTTTCGCTCGCGTAAGCGGCGGTGCCGGCTTCCACGGCTTTGGTGTAGCCTTCTCGGGACAAGGATAATCCCCGTCGAGCCAGCGAGAGCCCGTGCATCTTGCGATCGGAGATCGTCTCGCCGGTCGCGATGTTCCGCCAGCGTTTCGACTTGCCCGGAAGCTTTTCGAAAGCCCCTTGCGGCGTAACGCGGATATTCGGAGTGTCTGGAGCGGCCATGGCTATGGGACCCCATTCGCTTTGGCGACGTTAGTCGCCGAGAGGGTGCGCAAAGCCGGAGATTTTGATCGCCAAAGGGAATGGGAACCCATCAAAGGCCCCATGCCTCGTCGGCGTTGCACTCCGCCTCTTTTAAAGAGCGCGTCGACACGGCCCATGCGCACGGCGGCTGACGCCATGTGGAAGAAGGCGGCGGCGACCGGGGGCGGATGACGATAAAAGATGGGGGCGGTGGCGGCGGCTATTCGGGCGAACGCGAGCGCGAATGCTTGCGCCGCGGCCGGGTTCGTATTACTGCACGTCATAGTGACAGGGCCTTTTGCTTGGGTTTAACGGGCCTTGTGCTTGGGTGGTCACTTTCCTTTGCCGGGAAAACCAAGGCCCGCGTGACGCCATCGCGCGGGCCTCATTCTTTCAGGCGGCTCGATCTCCTTCCGTCAGCTTCGGTTCAGGCTGGACGGGCGCGGCTTCAGAAGCTCGCGCAGCCCGCTCTCTCCGCACGTAGTCGACCACGAAACGGCGCAAGTGCAGGCGTCTCTGAGCCAGTCTGAAACCAAAGCGTTCGTGACCGCCACGGAGAACGTACAGCGGTCAGTAAAGGAGGTGTCCAAGATAATCGTTACCGCACAAACTCGCCGGACGGTAGAGACCGATTTGACTTTGGAACATCACAAACTTTCAAACAATGATACGACGGTTACAGTGGGTCTCTATCGGTGGCTTTCCGAAGTTCATCGCGTACAGCTTTGGAGATATCCGAATCGCTTGGTTCTTGAGTTTGAAATTCCTGAACCAGGCGCATGGCTGCGGTGGGCAATGCTGAACGCACCGACAACCATGTTCAATCAAGATCCCGGTCCATTCCGCCTGACGGGCGCGGCGAACGATCTCTCACCGCTCGATTTAGACGCAAACACGCTCGCGCAGATCGCCACGCAATGGCGGATTCAGGGGTTGCCTACGCCCCCGCCGGCGACGATGGTGTTGAGCGCCAAAGTGACCGGCGATCCCAGCCAGAACAAGGACCCGGATGTCGGGTCTGACAACAGTTTGATAGTGCCGAGCGGGTATGTGGCGACTGACTTTGACGCAGAGGTGTTTAGCACCACACCAGACAACAATCCAGCGAACATCATGGGCTACGTCGTGGTGACGGTCGGCGGGAATCCGAACAGCCGGTTCATCATACAATCCTTACCCGGAGCCGTGAGCAACGTCTCCGGCGCGATAAACGGCCAAGTTGGCCCAGTCAATACAGGGTCCGTCCCGATCGCTGTCTACACCATGCATGCTGTGGGGTACACGTGCGTCGTGAACGTCACGTGCGCCCTCATGCCTGAGACTTATCGACAGTGGCGGCAGGCTGCGTTTGATCAAATCACGCAAGCATATCTGAACTCCGCCGTGCATATCAGCAGGAGATCGCAAGCGCTGCGCAGCAGCCCGGGTCTGTAGCGGGTCTGGTCGGGCCACCCGAACTCAACCGCGCGCGCGCGACCGCCGAGTTGCGGAGGTTGGTGATCGAACAGTTGATGGGAAGTAGGTTCAACGGGGAAAACGCCATCGTATTGGATATCCCTTCAGGAGAGCCTAACGTTAACCTTAATGCCGCTCAGAACATCGCAACGTCAGTGCAGTTTTTTGAGCAGGCGTTCGAATGGGCGAATTTGATATACATTTGCTATCCCTACTATTGGGGGCGGCGTAATATCTGGTCAACCAGTGCGATAGCAGCGACCCAAGATCCCGAGTTTGATCAGTTTCTAAATTCCGGGTCCGCAAGGCTGGTCGTACCTGCGCGACCGGGATTCGAGGATCTCGTCAATTACTACCGCTACACCGGATGCATTTGGGGAGGCAAACAACCGCCAGCGCCGAACGATCCCGGCTATTTGTCAGTCGCCCAGGAGATCCAAGCGTTGCAAACAGGCGCGACCGACGGCACGCCGGTCGGGTCTTCGTGGGAGATATCGTTGCCGACCATGTTGCTATGGGCGGGCGACGATTCCACAAAGCTACCCACAAATCCGAACCCCTCGATAGCCGCTCCGACGCAATAATGAGCCGATCGGGATGAGTGGCGACCGGCTAAGACCCGAGGACATTCGCTATCTCGCGCTGGAAGGCGGAGGCGGCAAGGGTTTCGCCTATTTAGGCGCATTGCAACTCCTGGACGACCACAAAGTGCTGGATCAGATCAAGGGCGTTGCTGGCGCATCGGCCGGCGCTATCACCGCTCTCATGATTTCCTTAGGTATGAGCGCAACAGAAATCGGGAAAAAAATCGATGAAACAGATTTTACAGAGTTTTTCGATGATCCGTTACCGCGCTTGATTCCACGTGCCCAAATTGGTACCTATCAGTCATCTATGGCGTGGCCATACGCGTATGTATATCCGCAAGATAACGAAAAAGAACTTCTGATGGAATTATATCTAGGTGCGCCAGACGTCTTTAATAATTTCCTGAATTACCTGCAAGATAAAGACAATAGCGGCGGCATATTAAGTTTGCCGAGTTGGATCATTTTGCCTGGAATCGTACCCATCATACGTGCTGCCGCCAAGTTGGAAAAGTTTGCAGGCGAGATGGCCTCATCGCTAGGCCCGCCATTCAACAAACTCGCGCAAAACTTCCCAAAGTACTTTGCGCATTTGCAGCGTGATATGGGACTTTTCAGCGGCTATCAGGCCCGCGAGTTTCTTGACAAACTTATTGCGGATCGGGCGGCCGCCGTGAATGGCGGGGACTCCGTCAAATACCGCAATATGAGCTTTGATCGTCATGCGCAAATTTTTGGACGTGAGCTGCTTGTATGCGGCACCAATTTGGCAATTGGCAAGACCGTGTTGTTCTCGCCCCGCTCGGAGCACACGCCGAACTTCCCAGTCGCTGACGCTGTCCGAATTTCGATGGGTCTCCCTCTGATCTATAAGCCGTACAGCTTTACGAAAAGAGAGCAGGGGTGGCCGCCCTGCGGAACTTATGTTGATGGAGGCCTTTGGAACAACATCCCGCTCAGAGAAATCGAGCCGATGCCCGCCGAGTTTCGCCCTGCATATGTCGGCCAAACAAGGCCTTTTTGGCTCGACGTGGCGAAGTGGCCCACGCAGACCCTCGCGTTACGGCTGCAACTGGATCCACCTTCCCCAGTCCTGTCGGCACTCGATGTCATGACACAAATGCTTAAGCAGGTCGTTGGAACCGGCGAGAGCCAAGTACTCGAAGAACTGGACTACATGTGTGTTACTTTGGATACGTCCGACCTCTCGCTTCTGCAGTTCAAACCGAAAGACGACGTGCGCAAAACCGTAACGAAACGATCCCGTCGCGCTATCGCGAGGTATTTCGGTTGGCCAATCGACAATGATGATCAAGATGATCCGGATGATAAGAGGACACAGACTTTGCAAAGCGCGACGGTGTGTAGTTCCTAAGCGAGAAATAAACGATCGGCAACGTGCATAAACCTGCCGCGTGGCAGCTTCCCAGCAAATTGAAATCATGGCGCTGGGCCTTTATAGGGCTTTGGTGCAAGCGGGCCTTGCTCCGTCGATGGATCTGCGCGCTGTCATCAGCGGCCCGGTGGACGGTTATGGGTCTGTTGATCGGGAGGCCCAAGCAGCGATCACGTTGGTGCCGATCATGAGGGAGCATGGCCTGATCAGACAAGACGACGAGATCAATGCTCCGAACTTTCAAGAGCGGATGTGTGAGGAAGCGAGGAGGCTTGGCAGCGTTGTTATCGGGCCACTCGAAATCGGCGCGTGGGCGCGGGTGACCTGATAGCGAGACTCGGCCCCCGCGAGCCGCCCAGCCCCCAGGTGGCGCGCTGCCGGCCCGGCCCCGATCGTCTTCCAGCTCGGCCGACGCCTGCCCCTCGCCCATGCCCCCGTCACGGTCCTCAAAGCCTCGCTGACGGCCTTCGAGCGCTCGCCCAACCCGGCCCAGCGGTCGCCTTAAGGGCTCAAGCCCGTTCGTCGGCTCGCCCCGGCCCAATGAGCCGCCCAACGCCGGGGCCGCTCGACCAGCGCGAGGCGCTCCGCCAGCGACTGGAGCTCCGGCCGGCTCCGCTCGACTAGCGCAGGGCGCTCGCTCGCCACAGGCGCTCCGCCAGCGACAGGAGCTTGCGTCAGGGAAGGCAGGGCGATACCGTGGAGGCAACTGCCCCGGATGCGGCAACGCTCCGATCGAGGCATGTCGCAAGGCGGATGAACTGCGGTTCGTCTTGGGCGTTACTCAGGATTACTGCCGTCGCGGTAGTAGACGTTGGTAGAGCAAAAGTCGCTGCTAGGTATGCAGGCGGCCCGCCAAGAGTAAGGCTCCCAACTGTAGTTTCAACTTCACTCGCGATGCTTCGCCGCAATTGCGCCATGAGATTTGGTCGCGTAGCGCGCGTGCTGCTCTCCCCCCCTAAATCCAAGCAAATTTGCTAGCGTTTAGGCGTTTTTAGGCCTCACTTGTTTGGTTTACTTTGCGCGAACTCGCGCGCTGGTTGTCGAACCGGAGCCGTCGTCACCGGCGCTCGCACTCTCGCTTATGGACGCGGAGGGCGTGGCGTAAGCCTCCTGGCGGTCCACGCTCCAATAGCGTAATTCGTCAAGTGGGATCGGATCGCCGGTCACGGCGCAGTGCACATAGGCGCCTGGCCGGAGAATGCGAAAATCACCGTCAAGATATTCAACCTTCGCTTCGCCTGCGTCGACTGGACGTCGATCGAATCTGTTCATTTCTAGGGTCCTGATTTGACTGTTGCTTGACGCAGCGCATACGCCAAGAGAGCCGCGTCGTTGATCGCGGATGTCGCAGGCGCGCTCTGGACAAGAAATAGCCTCTCTGGTAAACGCCGCGCAACTTGCGCGGAGCAGCTTCGGCGATTCCGCGCGCCGATTTTCAAATCTTTCGAGGCGCGGCCTCAAAACATAGGACACTCCGTGCAGGTACTCGTTCGCGACAACAATGTCGACCAAGCCCTCAAGGCGCTCAAGAAGAAGATGCAGCGCGAGGGGATATTCCGTGAAATGAAGCTTCGCGGACACTACGAGAAACCCTCGGAGAAGAGAGCGCGCGAGAAGGCCGAAGCAGTCCGGCGCGCGCGCAAGCTTGCTCGCAAGAAGCTGCAACGCGAGGGCCTGCTCCCGATGAAACCGAAACCTGTTCCAGGGGCGCCGCGGTCGGCCGGCTGATCACTGCCGCTGACCTGGCGGCGGAGACGTTGCCGCGCAAGACCTCGGCTTTTGCCGCCCGGCGATCCTGGGGCGACCGGATGGCGGGACTTTGGATTTTGGCGTCACATCTCGATCAGGGCGCTCGTTTCGTACAGGCCTTGAGGCCTCGCCCGGAGTTTGGCGTACGATGACCTCTGGAGACATCTGGGCGCGGGCCGGATTGGCGGCGATCGCGCTGATGCTTTGCGCGTGCAGTGAGACGCTCGGCGGCTTGAACACGCATGTAGCGGAGGTTGACGCCGAGCCGGGGGCTCAGGCGTCCAACGCGGGCAATATCGCCTCCCTTAGCGAGGTCATTCAGCGCAATCCAACTGACGCGTCCGCTTACAACACGCGCGGCGTCGTCTACGCCAAGCTCGGCAAGTATTCGAACGCCATCGAGGACTTCAGTCATACAATCGAGCTCGATCCGCACTTCTCGGGCGCCTACACTAATCGGGCGCTCGCCTATCGCCAGACCAGAAAGGACGATCTGGCGACGCAGGACTTTAATCAGGCGATCGCAGTCAATCCAAATGACGCGGCCGCGTATCTCGGCCGCGGTAACCTCGAGCGCTCGCATGGCGACTATGCCAGCGCGCTCAACGACCTGAATCAGGCGATTCGGCTAAACCCGGAGGGCGCGCAGGCTTATCATGCGCGAGGCCTCATCTATCAGCGGCAAGGCGACAACGCTCAGGCGATCACCGATTTCAACAATGCGATTGATCGCGACCCGTTCGCAGGCGAGCCGTATCAAGCCCGCGGTCAGAGTTTGATGGCTACCGGCAAATACGAGCCAGCGATAGAGGACTTCAACGCCGCGCTCAACGTCAACGCCAACAACTCGGCGGCCTGGGTTGGCCTTGGATTCTGCTACGAAAAATTGAACAATCACGCGAAGGCAGTCGAGTCCTACCAGCGGGCGGTGACGGTCAATCCTAACAACAGCGAAGCGCGCGCCGCCTTGCAGCGATTGAGCTGACGTCCTTTTAAATCGCCGCTTGCTCAGGGACCGGCGAGTGGCGGTATTGAAACGAAACGAACTGCGCTCGCGCCGCCAGTTTCTCACCGTTGTGCTTCGGGCTCGCCCTTCAGGAACTCCTCGAGCCAGTGTATGTCGTATTGACCGTTCTGCACGTCTGAGTTTCGAACCAACGCCCGAAACAGGGGCAGCGTTGTCTCGATGCCGTCGACGACGAACTCATCGAGCGCCCTTCTCAGCCGCATCAGAGCCTCGGTTCGCGTTCGCCCGTGGACGATGAGCTTCCCGACCAATAAATCGTAATAGGGCGGGATCACGTAACCTTGATAGGCTGCCGAAATCGACGCGAATGCCAAGACCTCCAGGCGGATGAAAGTAGGCGATTCGTCCCGGTGAAGGCGCGAATGTGCGCGGATGCTCCGCGTTGATGCGGCATTCAATTGCGGCGCCGAGGAATCGAACATCCTCTTGCGTGATCGAGAGGGGCGAGCCGGCCGCGATCTTGATCTGCTCGTTGATGATGTCGATGCCGGTGATCATCTCCGTGACCGGATGCTCAACCTGCACTCGGGTGTTCATCTCGATGAAGAAGAACTTGCCGTCCTCGTATAGGAACTCGACCGTGCCGGCGCCCACGTAGCCGAGTTCAACCATAGCCTTGGCGACAATCCCGCCAATGCCATGGCGTTGCTCGGGGTTGAGGGCGGGGGAGGGGCCTTCCTCCCAAACTTTCTGATGGCGACGCTGAAGCGAACAATCGCGCTCGCCAAGGTGAATGGCGTGGCCCTGCGTGTCGCCGAGCACCTGAACCTCGATGTGGCGCGGCTTGGCGAGATATTTCTCGAGGTAAACGGAATCGTTTCCAAACGCGGCTCGGGCTTCGAGTCTGGCGGCGCTGATCGCATCCGCGATGTCGTCGGATCGCCACGCGACTTTCATGCCGCGTCCGCCCCCGCCCGCAGCAGCTTTCACGATGACCGGGTAGCCGATTTCGGCGGCGATCTTGCGCGCTTCCTCCTCGTCCTCGACGCCGCCCTCGGAGCCCGGGACGCAAGGGATTCCGAGGCGCTTGGCGGTGCGCTTGGCCTCGATCTTGTCGCCCATGATCCGGATGTGTTCAGCGTTCGGACCAATGAAAGCGATGTCGTGTTCCTCGAGAATTTCTGCAAAACGAGCGTTCTCGGCCAGAAAACCGTAACCTGGATGCACCGCGTCGGCGCCCGTGATTTCGCACGCCGCGACGATGGCGGGGATGTTGAGATAACTGTCACGCGCCGGCGGGGGACCAATGCATACGCTCTCGTCCGCGAGCTTGACGTGCATCGCGTCTCGGTCGGCGGTTGAATACACTGCAACAGTCGCGATACCGAGCTCCTTCGCGGCGCGCAAGACCCGGAGCGCGATTTCGCCGCGGTTGGCTATCAGGATTTTATCGAACATCGGGGTGAGCTCCCCGGTTCCCAATGCCCGCAGCTCGGTTCTCAGTCGCAGTCATTCAATGATCATTAACGGCTGGTCGTATTCGACCGGCGCCCCATCGGCGACAAGTATGCTAACGACTTTGCCCGCGTGCGGCGCGACAATGTCATTGAAGGTTTTCATGGCTTCGACCAGCAGCAATTTGTCTCCGGCCATGACCGCCGATCCAAGTTCGACAAATGGCTTCGCTTCCGGAGTTGCTCGCAAATAGGCAGTTCCGACCATCGGCGATTTCACCGCCCCCGGGAGAGGGGCTGCCGGCGCGTCCGAAGTGATCGCCCCGCTCTGCTGCGAGGCTGCGGGCGCAGCTGGCGGGATAACCGTTACATTCGCGGGAGACGACAGCGCCCGCTCCCGCGCCAGACGCACTTGCAGGTCTCCGAGGCTGATCTCGATTTCGCTTAGATCATATTGCGCTAGGAGCTTTGCGAGCCCATCGATCGCAGCGACGTCGACGAGACTTTGCCCAGACCGGTCGGTCTGCGCGCCGGACGGCTTCTTCATTTTCTTTCGCTCACGCAGGGAACGGTCGTTACTATGGCGCAGTGCTTTCGCGCCGGATCGCTATCGCGACGAACCCCGCGTCGCACTCCTGAGGAACGCAGCGGTCCAGGACCCACAGGGCGCTCGCCGGGTCCTGGATTGCTACTCCCCAGGGTTGATATGGAGATCGCTCGCAATGACGGCTTCAGCTCGACCGAACTCATGCTGCTTCTAATCAAGAATTCGGCTTTCGTATAACCCGTGGATGAGAGCAAAGAAAGCGCGATAAGGAGCGCGGTTCATGCTGGGCGCGCCCAAACGCTGACGTCATGAAACGCCGCCCCGCCGTGCGGAGCGACGCTGTCGTCGCCGACTAGGACGTTGATCCCCCATCCGTCAAGAAAGGCGGACGGTGGCCATATCCCTTCGCTGACGAGGATTCCCGGCTTCACACCCTCGAATAGGTGGGCATGCAGGCGGGTTCGACCACGCTCATTCCCGAGTTGAACGACATCGCCCTGCGAGAGCCCAAGCCTGGCAGCGTCTGATGGGTTGATGAACACCTCGGGTCGCTGCTCCCGCGACAGCGAGGTTGCTGTCTGAGTAAAGGTCGAATTGAGGAAGTTTCTGGCTGGCGAGGTCGCGAGCTTAAAGGGGTGTTCTTCGTCGGCGTCCTCGTTGACGGGCCAGTAGTCGGGCAGACTTGGCATGCCGCGCCAAGGGCCGCGCATCCCGTCATTGGCGATCGGCGTCTCGGTCCAATCCGCCTTGAAGCGAAACTTTCCGTCCGGGAACCCAAACCCGTTAAGGAAATGCAACTCCTCGAACGGGGGTTGCAAGTCGAGCCAGCGGCTTTCTTCGAGACTTCGCAAGGTCGCCGTATCCAGATTTCCGCAGCGTCCAATCAATGATCTCACGGGGCGACATCGAGAAGGCGGGATGTTCGGCGCCGACGCGTCGAGCGAGCTCAGCAATCACCTCATGATTGGACCGGCAACCCTCGGGCGGATCGATTGCCTTGGGGGCGAATTGGAGATGCTGATGGCCTCCGGCGGTGTAAAGGTCGTCGTGCTCCGGAAACATCGTGGCGGGCAAAACAATGTCGGCGTAGCGCGCGGTGTCAGTCATGAACTGTTCGTGGACGCAAGTGAACAGGTCATCGCGCGAAAATCCGCGGCGCACTTTCTCCTGGTTCGGGGCGACGGCGAGCGGGTTCGTGTTCTGAATCAACATTGCTCGCACAGGCGGTCCGTCTTTCAGCGCCTCTGCGTCGCCGGTGAGGATCGCGCCAACTCGTGACTGGTCGAGACGGCGGACGCGCGTATCGCGAACGTCGAGACCCTCGATCATCGTCTTTTGCAGGTTGTAGATGCCGCTATTGCTGTGGAAGGCGCCTCCGCCCTCGTGCACCCAGGCACCAAGAACGGCGGGAATGCATAGAGCAGCATGCATGTTCGCGGCGCCATTGCGCTGGCGTGAGAAGCCGAAACCAAGGCGGAAGAAGCTTCGCTTGGTCCGCCCAACCAGCGCGGCGAATTCCTCGATTTGAGCAACCTCTAAACCGGTGATCGCGCTCGCCCATGCAGGATCGCGGGCTTGTACATGCGCCTCGAGTTCGTGCGGCGCGTCGGTATAGCGCTCGAGATAGTCCCGGTCGGCAAATCCGTCGCGAAACAGGATATGGATAACAGCGCAGGCGAGGGCTCCATCCGTGCCCGGTCGAACGCACAATGCGAGATCGGCCTGCCGCATCGTTTCGTTTTCATAGATGTCGATGGCGACGATCTTCGCGCCGCGCTCTTTGCGCGCGCGAATCGCGTGGGTCATGACATTGACTTGTGTGGCGACCGCGTTCGTGCCCCAGATGACGACGCAATCCGACTTCGCCATTTCCCGCGGATCGGCGCCCATGAGCTTGCCGGTCCCGGCGACATATCCGGGGTACGCGACGCCAACGCAGATTGTCCCGTGGAAGCGTGAATAGCGCTTCACGTGCGTGAGGCGCTCAATTCCGTCACGCATCACGAGACCCATCGTGCCCGCGTAAAAGTATGGCCACACGCCTTCGGGTCCGAGCTCGCGCTCGACCGACAGGAACTTGTCAGCGACGCGGTCGAGCGCCTCGTCCCACGTGATTGGTTTGAACTGTCCGCTTCCCTTGGGACCGATGCGGCGGAATGGCCGGGTCAGCCGATCCGGGTGATGGATGCGCTCCCAGTATCGAGCGACCTTGGCGCAGACGATGCCGGCGGTGTACGTCTGATCGCGCGCGCCGTGGATTCGGCCAATGCGCTTTCCGCCAATCACCTCGACGTCGAGAGCGCAAACCGAAGGGCAGTCGTGCGGACAGACTGAGGGGAACCGCCTAATCTCGGTGATCGCGTTCATAGGCCCGTTATTGTCGTCACTCTTCGAGGAATCCCGCGCCCGATGATAGGGCACGATGCCTTCTGATTGAAGTGCTGACTTGGCCGCGCGGGCCAATCAGCGCCTGGGGCGACATTATGAGTGAACGCGGAGCCGGCGGGGGCGCCGTCGCCTCTTCATGAAACCAACCACCCACGTGTACGCCGGCGAAGTCAATTTAAATAACAGGCGCATAAACGCTAATAAGAAACGCATAAACGCTCGTAACTAGCTAGATTTTATTTTTTCAAAACAAGCCTTTTCACAGACTTACGAGAGGAAAAATAGGAAATTACTCTAAGCGCCGCTTTGCACGTGGAAGTTGTGGACCGCTGTCAGGTGGCCCAGCTAGCCTCTTTGTCTCCGTGGCTCGTTCTCCGTTGCGTTGCTGCGCCCATGCAAGCTGCTGAGGCTCGCGTCGGCATATCGTCCCACTTGCCTTCGCAACCAAATACAACTATAAGGTTGTATCAACTCAAACCAGCGAGTCGCTGGCCTTGGCGGTCCGTTTAATTGCAAGTGCTACCCTCGCTCTGTTGGCGCTAGGGTCGGCTTGGGGCGAGAAAACGTTCTGGGTGGCCGAGCGCCAACCCGAGATCCACTACGCGCCGCGAGAAAATCTCGAAAATGTCGATGCTCGCGAGATCGGCCGCGCCCAGTTGTCCATCGACATCGCGGCTTACGTCCTCTCCGACCCGCGGATAGCCGCGGCGCTGATCGACGGGGCCGAGCGTGGGGTTGTTATCCGTCTTTATTTAGACCGATCGCAATTCGCAGAGCACGGACCCACACGGGGTGGCGTCATCGAAGCGCTCCTTGCACACCCTAATGTCACCGCGCGGGTCAAGGGGGAGGGCGTTCTGATGCATTTGAAAGCCTATGCGGTCGACGGGGAGGTGTTGCGAACGGGCTCGGGCAACTTCTCCCGGTCGGGGCTCGCCGATCAAGACAACGACGCGATCTTCATCACCGACCCGACGACCGTCGACGCGTTTGAGGGCAATTTCGAACGGATATGGGCGCGTGCCCGGAACATCAGCGCCTTGGACGCAACTCGTTGAAACCCACGCCTCTAACGAGAGCTGTCGCGCGTTTGCGGCAACCCCAATGGGCCGTAGCGCTCATACCGTTGGTTGAACGCGGCGGCGACGGTTTCGGGATGTCGAGAGGCCGCGTTGCCTTGGGAGGCGAGGATGGACGATACATGCCAACGCCAGGTAGATGGGTCGCCCGTGCCGGGGCCCGTCGCCACCTCGGTGACGCCAGCCGCGTAGCCCACGCCGCCTCCGATCGCGGTCGCAACAAGAATGAGGGACTTCCGCATCGCCTCCTCCGCAATCTTGATTTTCTATTTCGGCGCCGCGCTTAGCAACTCCCATACACGCGCCGCGCATTAAGGAATTTTAAACATATATTTGTGGCTTAGCTAGGGCGATTTGTACTTCGATGTCATTTCGCGCATCGCGTTATTCGCCATTGCTCGAGTTATACGCCGGCCTTCCGTTAAAGCTTGGTTGTCGAGCGTGGCGACGAGCTCTCGCGCGGCCCCAAGGGAGCGCTCGATCCTCAGCGCAATGTAGCCGATCACATGGGGCTCAACCTGGAGCTGACGATCGCTGAACAGCTTGAAGAGAACTGCCTCGGTCAATTCGATGTCCGGCGCGGCAAGGTGGACAACAGGCGCTAATCTTAGCCTAGACAGAAGGTCGGGAGTAGTAATCCCCCAAGCGTCCGGCGCCGTGCGGGAGCTCAGCAACAGCCACGTGTTGCTTTGCAGCGCAGCGTTTACGAGGTGAAAAAGAAGCGCCTCTATTCCGCTTGCTCGATCGGCGTCTTCGACCAGCATGGCGTGGGCTCGGGCGCAGGCTCCGAGACTCTGTTCGTCCAATTCCCCTCCAGTGAGACAGACGGCGTCGGCGACGTGCGCCCAAATCGCCCCGAGATGGCTTTTCCCGGCCCCTTCGGGTCCGACAAGCATTAGCATGCGACCGGCCCAGTTCGGCCAAAGTTCGATCGCGGTCAACGCGTCAAGGTTCGAGGGCGCGGGGAGAAAATCCTCGCGTGCGAAGCTCGGCGAATGCGGCCAGCGAAACGTCAGCTGACGAGGCGGAGAAATCATTGGCTCTCCGGTTCCGAACTGCCGCGGTAAAAAGAACTGGCTAGGTAAACGGCAATGAGATGACGGGCCACAACGCCCATCGCGGCGGCGGTGGGAACCGCGATGAGCAGCCCAAGGAAGCCGAACAATTGGCCGAAAGCCAGGAGCGCAAACATCAACCAGACGGGGTGAAGCCCTATCGATTCGCCGACGAGCTGCGGCGAGAGCACGTAGCCCTCGAGGAATTGTCCCGCGCCGACGACGCCGAGGGCCAGCAGGAACAGTCTGAGACTCGGCCATTCCTGGAAGAGGGCGACGCTAAGCGAAAGCACTAGCGCGGTCAGCGAGCCGAGATAGGGCACGAAGCTCAACACGCCGCCGACAACGCCAATCAAAAAGCCGTAGTCAAGCCCGATCAAAGTCAACCCGAAGCTGTACCAGACCGCCAAGAAGAGACAGACGATCGACTGGCCGCGAATGAAACCCGCCAAGGCATGATTTATCTCCCGAGCGATGTTTCTCATGGTCTCGCGGTGGTCGAGGGGGAGCCAGGAGTTGAGCTTCGAGATCATCCGTCGCCAATCGACGAGAATGTAAAAAGCGACGACAGGTGTGACGATCAGGAGCGAGAGAAAGCTGAACAGCGCGGCTCCGCCGGACACCAGCCTCGTGAAAGCGTCAAGAAGCCATTGGGCGCTTTGCGTGACGAAGTCGCCGACCGACTTCTGAATTTGCGCGCTCGACAACGGTTGGTTGAGCCCGAAGACCGTGAGCCATCGGCCGCCATACTTCGCGATGAGCGCGTTTCCCTCCTCTACGGCGAAAGCCTGAAACCGCACCGCATAGCGTGGCAAGTGCTGAGCGAACTCGATGAACTGATTTCCCAGAACCGGAACGACGAGGATGAAAAAGAGAATGCCGAACAGGACGAAAACAGTGAGAATGAGCAGAGACGCGCCGAGGCGGTTAAATCCGAACTTCTGAAGTTTGACCACGATAGGGTCGAGGAGATAGCCGAGAACGATGCCGGCGGCGAACGGCGTTATGGTCGAGCCCAGCAGATAGACGGCAAGCAGAAGGGCCGCCAGTCCGAGCCCCCAGAAGAGAACTTGACGCCCCAATTTCGTCGGCCGAATTTCGTGAGATTTCGGCGCGAAGAATGGCTGTAGCAAGTCCCATTTTCCGCCCCATGGATCGACAAAGACTGCAACCAGCCCATAGGTCTCAGAGCGTGGCGTTTCCAGGAAACTCACGCCGCGCTCACGCAACCTCTCGTAGTCCGCCCAGAAGTCATCCGAGTGAACGAAAAGGCCCACCCGGCCTCCCGTCTGGTCGCCGACGCGGGCCCGCTGGCGCTCATCGCTCGGAACGGCCAGCACGAGCTTCGCGCCCGCGTCCGCGTCCGCCGATGGAGCGACCACAACCCAGCGCTTCGTGTGCGATAGGGGAGTGTCGTTCACAACCGCGAAGCCCAGGACGTCGCGAAAAAAGGCTATCCCTTCACCGTAACTCGGGACAAGAATTGTCACCGCCGCAAGACGCTGGAGCATGGCGTGATCTATCGGCTCATGTGGTCAAGCCACTGGGCGATATAGACGCCGCCTGAGGCCACCGTTGTCGCTGCCACCACCCATTCGAGAACGGTTTGCAGAAGTGGCTCTTCCAGCCCATAGGCCCGGACGCCGAGCGCGACGCCGGCAAGCGTGATCTGCGCGACCGTGTTCAGCTTCGAAATCCAGACGGGGCGGATTTCAACCGGTTTGTCGAGCAGCCAGGAGATCAGCACCGCCATAAGGATCATGACGTCTCTTGACACGACCGTAATCGCGATCCACGCTGGCAAACCGGCATATATGGCGAGCGAAACATAGATCGAGATCAGCAGCGCTTTGTCGGCAAGCGGGTCAAGGTAGGCGCCGAGCTCACTCCGCAGATTGAATCTTTTGGCGATAAAGCCGTCCACTCCGTCCGACACGCCTGCCAGAATAAAAATCAGGAAGGCCGGGAGAAATCGTTGCGATATAATCACCATGACCGCCAGAGGCGTCATCAGCATTCGCGCCAGCGTGATGAAATTGGGTAGGTTGCTTAGAACAGTCCCGATATTCATCAACTATAGACGCCCTGGCGTCACCACCCAGAAAACCCGTCCTCTGGACTTCGCCATGCGAGGGAAGGACTGCGCCAAGGAATAGCATGAAGGCGCGCAGGTTGGGAAACCGAGCCTGACTTACTCTTGCGCGTCGCGGCGCGCGCAATTACTCGGTCATGCTCGAAGCCCTCCGGAGCTGGAATGCCCGAAAGACCCAAGCCCCTCACCTACGGTGAATCCGGCGTCGACATTGATGTCGGCAACCGGATCGTAGATCGAATCCGCCCGTTTGCTCGCGCCACGCGTCGTTCCGGGGCGGGCGCCGAGCTCGGCGGGTTCGGCGGGCTGTTCGATCTCAAGGCGGCGGGATTTGTCGATCCGATTCTTGTCGCCGCAAACGACGGCGTCGGCACCAAAGTTAAGATCGCCATCGAGAGCGGCCTATACGACACCATCGGCATCGACCTCGTGGCCATGTGCGTCAACGACATTGTCGTTCAAGGCGCTGAGCCACTGTTTTTCTTGGACTATTTTGCCTCCGGCAAGCTCGACGAGGAGGTTGCGTCGGCCGTTCTAAAAGGCATTGCCGAGGGATGCGCACAATCCGGATGCGCGTTGATCGGCGGCGAGACGGCGGAGATGCCGGGTCTTTATGCTCCAGGTGATTTCGACATCGCCGGCTTCGCGGTGGGCGCGGCGGAGCGTGGGACGCTCCTGCCGCGTCCGGGACTGAAGCCGGGGGATTTCGTCTTCGGTCTGCCGTCCTCCGGCGTCCACTCCAATGGGTTTTCGCTGGTGCGGCGCATTCTCGAGCGTTCCGGCCTCAAATGGGACGCTTCCGCTCCATTCGATCCTCAACATTCGCTTGGCCAGGCGCTCCTGACGCCGACGCGCCTTTATGTGCGGCCGCTCCTTGACGCCTTAAAGCGAACCCGAGGCATTCACGCGCTCGCCCATATCACTGGCGGCGGCTATCCGGACAATCTGCCACGCGTGCTCGATGACGGTCTCGCCGTCTCGCTCGATCTCGACGCCTTCGCGCCGCAACCCGTTTTTTCCTGGCTTGCCTCGGCCGGCGGTCTCGATGAAGCGGAGATGCTGCGCACCTTCAATTGCGGGTTCGGGATGGCTGCTTTTGTTTCCGCCGACTGCGAGGAAGACGCGCGCGAAGCCCTCGCAAGCGCAGGCTTGGCCCCAGCCCTGATCGGGGAGCTTGTTCCTGACCAGGGCTCGCGCCTCCTCACTCACGGCAGGCTCAAGCTCTGACGCCCCGAGTGCGAACAGCTATTCTAATCTCAGGGCGCGGCTCCAATATGGGCGCCTTGATCGAAGCCGCGCGATCGCCCGACTTTTCGGCCGAAATCGTGCTGGTTCTGTCGGACGACCCAGCCGCTGCCGGCCTTTCGCTCGCGCGCAGCCAGGTTGTCGCGGCCGAGGCAATTGACTTTCGAACCTATGCCGGCAAGCTGGCGTTCGAGGCCGCGCTCGATACGCGGCTTGCCGCCGCCTCGGTCGAAATCATCTGCCTTGCAGGGTTCATGCGGGTGCTGAGCCCGCCCTTCGTTGAGCGCTGGCGGGGACGCATTATCAACATTCATCCTTCACTGTTGCCGGATTTGCGCGGCCTCAACACCCACGAGCGTGCGGTCGCTCAAGGGCTCGCCGAACATGGGTGCACGGTTCACCTGGTGACCGCCGAGCTCGACGCCGGACGGATCCTCGCCCAGGCGCGTGTGCCGGTTTTCGCGGGAGACGACGCCAACGCGCTGGCGGCGCGCGTCCTGAAAGAGGAGCACCGGATCTATCCGCAGGCGCTTGGCGAACTTGCGCGCTCGGTGCGCGCGGCTCCTGAGTCTGAACGGCGGTGAGCCCATTGGGGTGGGGATCAGCGGTTCAAGTCAAACAGACACCGGGCGCGTTTTGGTGAATTTAAACACTATGGGCGGCCTCGCGGGCGCGCCTCGCTTAGTTCCCTTTTAGTTTGCCGCCCTAATGTTTTCAATTGCTTGAAGTCCCGTTTAGTTCTGTGCTGAGCCGGCGCAGGCGCTGGCGGCGGCGTTCACTCTAACACCAGCCGCGAACGCCTTCTGGAAAATGATAATAACAATTAAGTAATGTGAAATAAGGGGCGAGATACCAACGTCAGCTCAAGGAAGACGATTGAGGCTCCGGAGGCGCCCGAGGATCGCGTTACCGCCTCGGATGGCGGCGCTGGGCGATGGGCTATTCTGCGTTCGGCGCTGCCTGGCCCTTGAGGCCGTTCCGATGGATGAACCCGAGGCGGTTAAGCAAACCGCCTAAGCGATGCTTGCGGCGCGTCGCGATCGGGTCAATATTTCGCGGAAGGAAAAGGAGATTTATTTGGCCCGCGCGGTTGCAGCGAAGGAGCACCACATTTCATCGACCGTGGCGGTCCCGGCAAATGACGAGCCGCCGCCACTGTTGTCGTCGCCCGAGCGGTTCATCAATCGCGAGTTGTCATGGCTCGAGTTCAATCGACGGGTTCTCGAGGAGGCCGCCAACCCTAGCCATCCGCTCCTCGAGAGGCTGCGGTTCCTATCCATCTCGGCCGCCAATCTCGACGAGTTCTTCATGGTCCGCGTGGCCGGCCTCGTTGGCCAGGTACTTAGCGGGGTCGCGGAGATTTCCGATGACGGACGTACTGCATCGGAGCAACTCGAGCGGATCAGCGAGCGCGTCGCCGCATTGGTTGCTTCGCAACAGTCGCGGTGGAAGGCCTTACAGTCCGAACTCGCGGCCAACGGGGTGGTCATCCTCGAGGTCGGCGATCTGACGCGACGGGAGCGAGAGTGGTTGCAGGACTATTTCCTCTCGCACATTTTCCCAATTCTGACCCCTCTGGCCGTTGATCCTGCGCATCCGTTTCCGTTCATCCCCAATCTGGGATTCACGCTCGCGCTTGAACTTCTAAATCCGCGCGACGGCACGACGATGAGCGCCCTTGTACGTATTCCTGGAAGCGTCGAGCGCTTTGTTCGGTTGCCCGATGTCCCGCTTGGGGCGGCGGCGCGCTTCGTGATGCTTGACCGGTTGATCGTCGCCTTTATCGGGCTCTTGTTTCCAGGCTACGAAGTCTTGGGGGAGGGAGCGTTTCGCGTCATTCGCGATAGCGACATTGAAGTCGAGGAAGAAGCGGAGGACCTGGTTCGCCTCTACGAAAGCGCGCTCAAACGGCGCCGGCGCGGCATCGTCATCCGGCTCGAGATCGAAGCCAGCATGCCAGAATCGTTGCGCGCCTTCGTAGCCGGCGACGTCGACGTCGTGCCGTCCGGCATCGTGTTGATCGAGGGAATGCTCGCGCTCAACGACTTGTCGCAACTGGTGGCGATCGACCGGCCCGAGCTTAAGTTTCCGCCCTACAAACCTCGCTTTCCGGAACGTGTCAAAGAACTGGGGGGTGATATTTTCGGGGCGATCCGACAAAAGGATCTCGTTGTCCATCATCCTTACGAATCGTTCGACGTCGTCGTTCGGTTCCTCAATCAGGCGGCGCACGATCCCAGCGTGGTCGCGATCAAGCAGACCCTCTACCGCACTTCGGCGGACAGTCCGATCGTAAGGGCCCTCGTGGAGGCTGCGGAGGCCGGCAAGTCGGTCACGGCGCTCGTTGAGCTAAAGGCGCGTTTTGACGAAGAGGCCAACATCCGCTGGGCGCGGGATCTGGAGCGGGCCGGCGCGCAAGTCGTTTACGGGTTTATCGAGCTCAAGACCCACGCGAAGCTTTCGATGGTGGTGCGGCGCGAAGGCGGATCGCTGGTCAGCTACTGTCATCTCGGCACCGGAAACTACCACCCGGTGACCGCCAAAATCTATGCCGACATATCGCTTTTTACCGCGGATGCGGCAATTGGGCGCGATGTCGCCCGTATTTTCAATTTCATCACCGGCTATGCCGAGCCTGACGGGCTCGAGCAGATGTCGATTTCGCCGATTACGCTGAAGAAAACGCTGTTGCGCAACATAGCAGACGAAATCGACTACGCGCGGATGGGGCGGCCGGCGCAGATCTGGATCAAATGCAACGCGCTCGTCGATTCACAGATCATCGACGCCCTCTATGCGGCCGGTCGTGAAGGTGTGCAGACTGACATCGTGATACGCGGAATTTGCTGTCTGCGGCCGGGCGTTCCCGGACTTTCGGACAACATTCGGGTGAAGTCGCTCGTTGGCCGGTTCCTGGAGCATGCGCGCATCTATGCGTTTGGCGCCGGCCATGGCCTTCCCGGCCCGAAGGCCCGGGCGTTCATTTCGTCCGCCGACCTCATGCCGCGCAACCTCGACCGGCGCGTCGAGGCTCTGGTTCCACTGCTCAATCCGACGGTTCACGAACAGGTCCTGAATCAAATCATGCAGGCCAACCTAATGGACAACCAGCAGAGCTTCCGGATCCTGCCGGACGGGTCGAGCGAGAGAATCGTTCCCGCCGAAGGGGAGGAGCCGTTCAACGCGCACAATTATTTTATGACCAATCCGAGCCTTTCCGGTCGCGGGAAGGCGTTGATGGAGTCCTTTCCGATGGCGCTGCGTCGAGGCCTCTGATAGACGCCCCGCCCGGCGATCCGAGTCGCCCGACAGGATTGGTTATGCTCGACACGGCTCCGAGACGATCAAGCACGCCCGAAAACGCACGAGGGCGATTGCCGGGCGACCCGCTGGCGATTGTCGACATCGGATCGAACTCGGTGCGCTTGGTGTCGTATGAGCTCCAGTCGCGCGCGCCGACCCCCACCTTCAACGAAAAGGCCTTGTGCGGCCTTGGCAAAGGCGTTGCGATGACCGGCCTCTTGCCGGAGGATGGCGTCCTTAAGGCGCTCGCGGCGCTCCAGCGCTTTCGTGTTCTTTGCGACACGATGCGAATCCGTGACGTGCGCGGCATCGCGACTGCCGCCGTGCGCGATGCGGCGAATGGGGCCGAATTTCTCAATCGCGCGGAACTCGTGCTTGGGTGCAAAATCGAGCTCTTGAGCGGCCAGCGGGAAGCAAGACTGTCGGCCCTTGGCGTCATAAGCTCGATCTATAAAGCGGACGGAGTGGTCGGCGATCTAGGCGGCGGTTCGCTTGAGCTCACTGACGTTCGGGACGGGGACTGCCTGCCGGGGGTGACGCTGCCGCTGGGCGGGCTGTCGCTCATGGACCTTTCGGAGCGCTCGCCCAAAAAGGCCGCCAAGATCGTTCGTGAGAGGCTCGCAACGGTGAAGGCGCTTCAGGGGCTGCCCGGGCGCACGTTCTATGCTGTCGGGGGCACCTGGCGCGCTCTGGCGCGTCTGCATATGAGGCAGCGCCAGTATCCGATGAACGTAATGCACAATTACGTCATCCCTTCGCGAGACGCGCTCGAGTTCGCTTCGCTCGTCGAACGGATTGAGGTCGACGCGCTGCTGTCGATCGAGTCGATCTCATCGGCGCGCAGGCCGCTCTTGGCGTATGGCGCCGCGGTGCTGGAAGAGATTATCCGCCAGTCCAATCCAAAGGAGGTCGTTGTTTCCGCTCTTGGCGTTCGCGAGGGGTTGATTTACTCGCAGCTTGCGGCTGAAGAGCAAGCAGACGACCCGCTCATATTGTCCGCGCGCGAGTTCAACCAGCTACGCTCGCGGGCGCCGGAGCACGGCGAAGAGCTTCACGCCTGGACAAGCCGCCTGATCGAATCGACCCATCTTGAGGAGGACGATCAAGATCGGCGTCTCCGCCACGCCGCGTGTCTGTTGTCGGATATTTCCTGGCGGGCCCATCCCGACTACCGCGGCGTTCAGGCCTACGAACTTGTGGCCAACGCGGCCTTTATCGGCGTCGATCATCCCTCGCGTGCGTTTCTCGCCTTGGCCGCCTCCTATAGGCACATGTCCAACGAAGATCTTGTTTCGCCGCAGTCACGCGCGCTGGTGACGGCGCGACAACTCGATCGGGCGCGAATTCTCGGCGCGGCCATGCGGGTCGCCTACAATATCTCCGCAGCGATGCCTGGGGTGCTGCCGCGCGCCAGTATGGTGTGCGCAAAGGGTCGGGTGATTCTGAATTTGCCGGCTGACCTCGCGCCGCTCGCCGGCGAGCGGCTTCTATCCCGTATAAGACTATTTGCCCGGCTCATTGGCGGCGAACCCGAGATACGGGCGGCCGCCTGAGCTTCACCGGTTGCTCCAACGAGCAGAGCGTCGGCTCATCTAAGGGGCGCATACGCTTCAAAACGCATTGATACTCCAAACGGATTCTTTACGGCCCGCCCGCAAGCTTGTCATTGACACGTGTTCATCGCCCTGCGTCAGCGATCGGTCAGACATGCATTCGTTTCGCACCGACAGCCAATTTTTTCGTGACGCCCTCGAAAGGGTCAGCAGAGCCGATGACGCGGCAGCCGGGCGTTCGCCAATCGAGGTCGGGACCGAATGGCGCGAGACTAAGCGTCAAGAGCCGGAGCCGTTCCGCGTCATCGGGCGCCTAGTGGCTTTGAACGGAACGCAGGGCGTTATTAGTTGTCCACTCAGGATGGACGAAGAGGCGGAGTGGTCGATCGGTCATCTCATCACGATCGTCCATCGGACCTCACGGCTAGTGGGCACGGTCTGCGAAGTTGCGACGGATGACGGCCGATGGTCGGAGAAAGAGGCCAATGCAGCACGCGTGACGATCGAGTTGAACGGCGAGATCATCGACGGCGCTGAAGGCGCGCCTTTTTTCAATCGTGGCGTGCGCTCATTTCCCTCCCTTGGCGCGCCCGCGCATCGCATACGCGGGGACGATCTTCGCGCCATCTATACGTTTCGCGGCGGGCAAGGTGTTGAAATCGGCAGGTTGAGCCAAAATCAGGATATCCCTGCGGAGGTTGACGTCAGCGAATTGATCCGTCGTCACTTTGCCGTTCTCGGGTCGACGGGCGTCGGCAAGACAACTTCCGTCAGCCTGCTTCTGAAGAAGTCGCTCGGGGCGAGGCCGAAGCTGCGCGTCATAATCTTTGACCCGCATAATGAATATGCAGCCCATTTTCCGGGAGTTGCGCAGATCATCGATTCGGAAAGTCTCGAACTGCCGTTCTGGATGTTCAAATTCGATGAACTGGCCGACGTCGTGTTCAGCGGCCGCGTGCCGCACTCGGACGAACGGGACGCGCTCTATGAGGTCATTCGCGTCGCAAGGGCGAGATATCAGGCCGAACAAGCTTCGTCGCAGGGAATGAGCGCTGTGCGCCGGCAACCAGTCGCCGAGGGGAATTCGGTATCGGCCGATACGCCGACTCCGTATCGCATCGTCGACGTCGTCGGTGTCATTGAAGAGTGGCTTGGTATGCTTGACCAGCGGTTTCCCCGCTCGGATCTACGCGCGCTGCGGTATCGACTCGAGGGACTCAATCGCGATCCGCGTTATCGATTCATGTTTGGCAGGCTGGTGGTCGAGGACGACATCGCCAAGGTGATATCCAAACTCTTTCGTATCCCCACTCGCGGCCTTCCGGTCACGATCGTTCGGCTCGCCGGATTGCCCAACGAAGTCACAAATTCAGTTGTGTCAGTGCTAGCGCGGCTTGCGTTCGAGATCGCGTTCTGGTGTGCGGGCGCCTACGAAATCAACGTGTTGTGCGAAGAAGCACACCGCTACATTTCCTCCGACAATAAGCAGACCTTCGGCCCGGCGAGGCTCGCGATCGGTCGGATCGCAAAGGAAGGGCGCAAATACGGCGCCTCGCTCGGGGTCGTGACGCAACGGCCCTCGGAACTCGATCCGACCGTGTTGTCGCAATGTTCGAGCTTGTTCGCCATGAGGCTTGCCAATGAACTGGACAAAGGGATCATTCGCGCCGCGGCGGGCGTTTCGGCAAGCAGCACAATCGCCTTCCTGTCCTCGATCGCCGATCGGGAGGCGATCGCGTTCGGTGAGGCGATCGCCACCCCGATGCGAATGAAGTTCGCGGACATGTCGGCGCGGCCGGAAGATCAGCGCACTCATATGCCAGACGAGCGGGATGCCAATCCGATCGATTTGAGCAAACTCGCCGCCCAATTACGCGGCGAGGCGACGGCGTAGCCGCAATTTGGCATCTCGCGGTCAGTCGGCGGGCGATGCCCGTATTCCCGACAACCTATCAATAATGTAAAATAAGGCGCGCATCGTGGCTCGGGCGGCGGGTCGTCGTCGAAGCGGCATTTGCAATCGGCGCCCATGAACGCCATATAGGGGCGCCAGCCCCGCCGTCGGAAAGATCATCCTTGAGCCGGGGCTATCACGACCCCCACCGGCGGTCCTTGAAACCGTCAAGGCGAGGAGAAGTCACTTATGGCGGCCGTCCAAGAGACCGTCGATCGCGTACGCTCGATTGAGGTCGATGCGTATAAGTATGGTTTCATCAGCCCGATCGAGTCCGATCTCGCCCCCAAGGGCTTGAGCGAGGACACGGTTCGGTTCATTTCGCAAAAGAAGGGTGAGCCGGAATGGCTGCTGGACTGGCGGCTTGAAGCTTTCCGTCGTTGGCAAACGATGGAAGAGCCGACATGGGCGCGCGTCAGCTATCCGCCGATCGACTACCAGGACATCTATTATTTCGCCGCACCAAAATCCGGGCCGGCGCCCAAGTCGCTTGACGAGATCGACCCGGAGTTGTTGCGAACCTATGCCAAGCTCGGCATCCCGCTGGTCGAGCAGGAGGTTCTCGCTGGCGTAGAGAAGCCCAGGGTGGCGGTCGACGCTGTTTTCGACTCGGTTTCGATTGCGACGACCTTCAAGGCGGAGCTCGCCAAGGCGGGCGTCATTTTCTGCTCGTTCTCCGAGGCGGTCAAAAATCATCCCGACCTTGTGCGCCGCTATCTCGGCACGGTCGTGCCGGCAACGGATAATTTCTACGCTACGCTCAATTCGGCTGTGTTCTCGGACGGCTCCTTTGTTTATGTGCCGCCAGGCGTGCGCTGCCCGATGGAGCTCTCAACCTATTTCCGCATCAATGAGCGGAACACAGGCCAATTTGAGCGCACCCTCATCATCGCCGACCGGGGCGCCTACGTCAGCTATCTCGAGGGCTGCACCGCGCCGAAGCGGGATGAGAACCAGCTGCACGCGGCAGTCGTCGAACTCATCACGCTCGATGACGCCGAGATCAAATATTCGACGGTACAGAATTGGTATCCAGGCGATTCAGAAGGTCGCGGAGGCATCTACAACTTCGTGACCAAGCGCGGCGATTGCCGCGGCGCTCGCTCGAAAATCTCCTGGACGCAGGTCGAGACCGGCTCGGCGATCACTTGGAAATATCCCTCCTGCATTTTGCGCGGCGAGGCCTCGCGCGGCGAATTCTATTCGATCGCGATTTCGAACGGCCATCAGCAGGTCGACAGCGGAACGAAGATGATTCACCTCGGGCGCAACACGACGAGCCGCATCATCTCCAAGGGCGTTGCCGCAGGCAAATCGCAGAACACTTATCGAGGGCAGGTGTCGGCGCACCGCTTGGCGACGGGAGCGCGCAATTTCACCAACTGCGACTTGTTGCTTATCGGGCACGAGTGCGGTGCGCATACGGTGCCCTATATCGAGGCCAAGAATGCTTCGGCGGTGATCGAGCACGAGGCAACCACATCGAAAGTGTCGGAAGAACAGATGTTCTATTGTCTGCAGCGGGGGCTCTCGGCCGAGGAGGCCACGGCGCTCATCGTCAACGGTTTTGTTCGCGACGTATTACAGCAATTGCCAATGGAGTTTGCCGTCGAAGCCCAGAAGCTCATCTCAATCAGCCTCGAGGGAAGCGTTGGATGACCGTCAGGTCGATGCGTCCAGCGCGAACCGGGGAATGCCGAATGCTTGAAATCAAGGACCTCAGCGTGTCGATCGAGGACAAGCCGATCCTCGATAACCTCAGTCTCACCGTTAACGCGGGCGAGGTTGCGGCGATCATGGGTCCGAACGGCTCTGGCAAGTCGACGCTGGCCTATGTGCTGGCGGGCAAGCCCGCTTACGATGTCCAGTCCGGCGAGATTTTGCTCGACGGAGAGAATCTCCTGGGTCTTGAGCCGACCGAGCGCGCGCTAAGGGGGCTGTTTCTCGCGTTCCAGTATCCGACCGAGATTCCCGGCGTGGCCGCGATGACCTTCCTCAAGGCGGCGTTGAACGCGCAGCGGCGGGCGCACGGAGAAAGTGAGCTCACAACGCCCGATTTTATGCGCCGCGTGCGGGAGGCCGCGCAGGCGTTGAAAATCGATCAGGAGATGCTGCGTCGCCAGCTTAATGTTGGCTTTTCGGGAGGCGAGAAGAAGAGATTCGAGGTGCTGCAGATGGCCCTACTGGCGCCGCGGCTCGGCGTCCTCGATGAGACCGATTCCGGGCTCGACATCGACGCGCTCAGAGTTGTCGCGGAAGGCGTCAATAGCCTTCGCGACCCGAAGCGCTCTTTTGTCGTCATCACGCACTATCAGCGGCTCCTGGATTACATCAAGCCGGATGTTGTGCACGTGATGGCTAAGGGACGGATTGTCGCGACCGGCGGGCCCGAACTTGCGCTTGAGCTCGAGCGCACGGGTTATCGCGGTTACGCGGAGGAGGCTGCGTGATTCGCCGATGACCGCGCATGTCATCAATCGATCGGCCGCCGAAAGGACGCTTGCGCGGCAATTCGCTGAGCAGGAGCGCCGTGACCCCTCACCTGCCCGCGCTGCCGCGTTCGCTCGGTTCGCCGCGGCCGGATTGCCGACCCGACGCGTCGAGGCTTGGCACTACACGGACTTGCGCGCCTCCATGGTCGATGCCGCGCCGATCCTCGCCGCGCCGACGCAGACCGACATCGAAGCGGCGCGCCGTCGGCTCGCCGGGCAGGAGCGTTTCGCGGCAGGGCCGCAAATCGTCTTGCTTGGCGGACGTTTTATTGCCGAGCTTTCGGATCCGTTCCCGGCCGGCGTTTCTATTGCGGAGGGGCCGGTTGCGACAGTTGAAGTCGACGATCCGTTGGCGGCGCTCAATGAGGCGCTGAACCCGTCCGGGTGCATGATCTCGGTCGCGGGGAACGTCAAGGTCGCGGAGCCGATCACAGTTCTGCATCTTGGCGATGAGACCTCGTCCTATTCCGTCTATTCGCGGACAGCGATCGCCGCTCGCTTCGGGGGCGCAGGCGTCGTTCATAGAAATATTCCAAGGCGCTCATGCAGGCGTCCAACGTCACACGGCGACGATTTTGACGCTGGCGGAGGGCGCAAGAGCGAAGCATATCTCGGTCGTTGGCGACGAGCCCGGCCTGCATGTCGAAACTCAGGTCTACGAGCTTGCGAAGACCGCGGAGCTTACCGCCTTTGGCCTCGTTTCTGGCGGCGAGCTTACGCGCCGGCAGATTTTTGTCCGGATGACTGGAGATCAAGCCAAAACGTCGCTTGGCGGGCTTGCCCTTATCGACGGCGCGCGGCGCGCCGATACGACGCTGCAAGTCGTTCACGCCGCTCCGGCGGGCGTGAGCCGCGAATTCTATCGCGCGATCGTCGACGACGACGCTGTTGGCGTATTTCAGGGGAAGGTGATCGTTCGAGCAAGCGGCGCAAAAGACCGATGGCGCCATGAAGTCCCAGGCTATTCTTCTGTCTCCACGGGCGCAGATGAATGAGAAGCCGGAGCTCGAGATCTTCGCCGATGACGTGGTGTGCGGACACGGCGCGACGGTCGCGTCGCTCGATCCTGAACAAGTATTTTATCTGGAGTTGCGCGGCATCGCGAATAACGACGCCAAGGCGATGCTGCTCGAGGCTTTCGGAGGAGAGTCCATCGACCGAATTGAGGACAAATTCTTAGTTGACCCGTTGCGCGTTCGACTCGCCGCGTGGCTTGAAACACGGAAAGTGAAAACGTGAACAAGCTCGTGCAAGCAGCGCTCGACGCCTACGACGTTGAAGCCATTCGTGCGGATTTCCCGATCCTTGCCGAGCGCCCCTATGGCAAGCCGCTTGTCTATCTCGACAATGCGGCCTCGGCTCAGAAGCCGAAGCAGGTCATCGATCGTGTGACGCACGCTTACGAGCACGAATATGCTAATGTGCATCGCGGATTGCACTATCTCGCAAATGCCGCAACCGAGGCTTATGAGGCGGCCCGCGAAACCGTGCGACGCTTTGTCAACGCCGCCTCGCACGAGGAGATCGTTTTCACCCGATCGACGACGGAGGCGATCAATCTCGTTGCGTCCAGCTTCGGCCTGACGCACATCGGCGCTGGCGACGAGATCGTGCTGAGCGTGATGGAGCATCACTCCAATATCGTCCCTTGGCATTTCCATCGTGAGCGTAACGGGGCGGTCTTGCGCTGGGTCGACGTTGACGACGACGGCTCTTTTCCGCTCGATGCGTTCGAACGCGCGTTGAACGATCGAACGAAGATCGTCGCAATAACGCAAATGTCCAACGTTCTCGGGACCGCGCCCCCGATCAAGGAGATAGTGAAGATCGCGCACGAGCGGGGAATCCCCGTGCTTGTCGACGGTTCGCAAGGCGCGGTGCATCTCGACGTTGACGTGCGCGACCTCGACGCCGACTTCTACGTTTTCACCGGGCACAAAGTTTATGGTCCCACTGGAATTGGGGTGCTCTACGGCAAGCGCGAACTCCTTGAGAAGCTGCCGCCGTACCAGGGCGGCGGCGAGATGATCGAGGAAGTCACGAGGGAGACTGTGTCGTACAACCATCCGCCGCATCGGTTCGAGGCGGGCACGCCGCCGATTGTGCAGGCGGTCGGGCTTGGGGCGGCGCTTGACTATATCGAGGGGATCGGGCGAGCGCGCATTCGGAAACATGAGGAGGCGCTCTGCGCCTATGCGCACAAACTTCTCTCGTCGATTAACTCGCTCCGCATCATCGGCTCCGCAGATGGGAAAGGCCCGATCATCTCGTTCACGATGGACGGCGCGCATGCGCATGACATCGCGACCTTGATCGATCGATCGGGGGTCGCCGTCCGGGCCGGAACGCATTGCGCGATGCCGTTGCTGCAGAGGTTCGGCGTGACGTCGACATGCCGGGCGTCGTTCGCGCTCTACAACACCTTCGACGAAGTCGACGCGCTGGCGGAATCGTTGATCCGCGCGCGCAAGCTGTTTCAGTAGGAGATGGTCATGGACGAGGCTCAACGCCACGCGAATGACGTCGAAACTCCGGCCGCTCCCGCTGGTCACAACGCCCTTTTCAGACCCCCTTCGGAGATGGCACAGGAAGAAGTGAGTCGGTTGACGGATGCGATCGTGGGTGCACTGAAGACCGTCTACGACCCAGAAATTCCCGCGGATATCTATGAACTCGGGCTCATTTACAATGTTGATATCGACGACAACCGTTTTGTGAATATCGAGATGACATTGACGGCGCCCGCTTGTCCGGTCGCGGGCGAGATGCCGGCGTGGGTGGAGAATGCAGTGAGCGCCGTCCCCGGCGTCGCCGGGGCGAAGGTGAACATGGTGTTCGATCCCCCTTGGGATCAGAGCCGTATGTCCGACGAAGCGCGGGTTGCGCTCGATATGTGGTGAGCGGCGGGACTTGCGCCCGCGGACCGCGCAATTCATGATTAGCCAATAGTCGTTCTTGGCAGGCGCCTCAACGACCCAGGACCTGAGAATGGACCGGCCGCCGCGCGCCAAGCGGACGTCTTGGCTCAATGATCAGCGAGTACGCGGATTAGCCTACCAAACATTGCTGCTCGCGGGCATCGGAGCGTTGGTTTGCGGCGCGATCTACAACGCCGTGGTCAATATGCGCGCCCGCGGCATTCCGATGGGCTTCGGCTTCTGGAAGGATGTCGCCGGATTTGACATCAATCTCCATCTGATTGGCTATTCCAATCTGTCGACCTACGGACAGGCGTTTTGGGTCGGGCTGCTAAACACTCTCCTCATTGCGGTCATTTGCATTCCACTGGCGACGCTGCTGGGTTTCGTGATCGGCGTGGCGCGCCTCTCCCCTAACTGGCTGCTGTCACGATTTGCGCTCGTCTACACGAGCGTGATGCGCAACATACCGCTGCTTTTGCTCTTGCTGTTCTGGTACAACGCGGTTCTCAAATCCCTGCCTGGACCGCGGCAGTCGATCAGCATCGGCGACATCGTCTTTCTTAACAACCGTGGCCTCTACCTGCCGATGCCGATCGCGCGCGAGTCTGCAGTCTATTTCCTCGGAGCCGTCCTGTGTGCTATCGCCCTAGCGATCGGCTTTCGCCTGTGGGCGCGGCATCGACAGGCTCGTACCGGCGCGCAAGCGCCGACCGCGCTCATAAGCGCTGCGCTCATTCTTGGCCTGCCCGCAATTGTAACGGCGGCGGTCGGGGCGCCGTTCGCGTTCAATATCGCCCGGCTTTCCGGCTTTAATCTTAAGGGTGGCCTTCCAGTCGTTCCCGAAATGGCTGCGCTGGTGTTCGGACTTGTCACGTTCACCGCCGCGTTCATCGCGGAGATTGTTCGCGCCGGAGTTTTGGCGGTGCCGGCTGGTCAGAGCGAGGCAGCTGGCGCCCTTGGCCTGCATCGCGGCCTGTCGATGCGGCTCGTAGTCGTCCCTCAGGCGATGCGCCTCATAACGCCGCCGCTCACTTCGCAATATCTGAACGTTGTTAAAAACTCGTCGCTGGCCGTTTTCATTGGCTATCCGGACCTCGTCCAGATCTTCGCCGGCACGGTTCTCAATCAGACGCAGGCGGCGGTGCAGGTGATGGCGATCACCATGGCGGTCTATCTGACCATTTCGCTCACGGTCGCCACGGCGCTTAACACGTTCAATGCGCGCTATGCGCTGAAGGGACGGTGAGCTTGGAGTCGCTAGCCTACGTTCGCGGAGCAGCGGAGCCTGAAGAGGCGCCGCCGATGCTGTCGAGCGGAGCGCTAGCCTGGGCCAAAACCAATCTGTTCTCTTCGATTGGATCGACCTTCGTCACGATTGCGTGCATTGCCCTTGTCGCATATTTGCTGCCGCAAGCAGTCGCCTGGGCGACGGCTCGGGCTATTTGGAGCGCAAGCGACGGCGCTCTCTGCCGCCAACATCAGGATGGCGCCTGTTGGGCTTTCGTCATCGCGAAGTGGGACTACTTGCGGTTCGGGTCCTATCCGGTCGCCGAACGCTGGCGGGTCGATGTGGTGGAGGCGGTCGGGGCCGCGCTGATAATCTGGCAGCTTTGGATTAACGCGCCTCGTCGGGTCTGGGGCGCACTCCTGTTTTTTATCGTCTATCCGATTCTTGCTCTCATCCTCCTGCGCGGCTCATCTTGGCTTAGCCTGCCGATCGTGGATACCCAGCTATGGGGGGGTATTTTCGTTTCGCTGCTAACGGCGGTTGTCGGAATCGTCTTCTCTTTGCCTCTCGGCGTGCTTCTCGCGCTTGGACGGCGTTCGCCGCTGCCGGCGGTTCGGGTGGCGAGCGTCGTATTCATTGAGTTCGTCCGCGGCGTGCCGTTCATTACGATCCTGTTCATGGCCAACAATCTCTTGCCATTGTTCGTGCCCGAATCATGGACGCCCGATCGCTTGCTGCGTCCATTGGCCGGGATCGTCATCTTTTCAGCCGCCTATATGGCGGAGGAAGTGCGCGGCGGCCTGCAGTCATTGGGGAGAGGACAATACGAAGCCGCAATGGCGCTTGGATTGAACTACGTGCGCATGACGGCCCTTGTCATACTGCCCCAGGCGCTGACCTTGGTGATACCGGGTATTGTCAACAATTTCATTGGCCTGTTTATGGATACAACGCTCATCTCGGTCGTTGGCGCGACCGATTTTCTTGAAGCGATGAATAATGCGATCAAAGACCCGGTTTGGGCCGGCCCCACGATCATGGTGACGGGTTATGTCTTTGCCGGCATCTTCTATTTTGCCTTCTGCTTCGGAATGGCGCGCTACTCGGCCCATATCGAGCGAGTTCTCGCCAAAGGGCGCAAGTGATGTCGAGTTCTGTGGCCGACGCTGATCAACGCGACGACGCCGCAATCCAATTCACCGGCGTTCACAAATGGTACGGCAACTTTCACGTCTTACGAAACATCACCCTGAGGGTCGGGCGCGGAGAGCGCATCGTCGTGTGTGGTCCGTCCGGCTCTGGCAAATCGACGCTGATCCGATGCGTCAATCGGCTCGAGGAACATCAGCGCGGCTCGATAGTGGTCGACGGAGTCGAATTGACTGGCGACATCAAACGGATCGACGAAGTGCGACGAGAAGTCGGGATGGTGTTCCAGAGTTTCAACCTGTTTCCTCATCTCACCGTTCTGGAGAATTGCACGCTGGCGCCGATCTGGGTGCGCAAAATGCCCAGGCGCGAGGCCGATGAACTCGCGACCAGGCTGCTCGCGCGCGTGAGAATCCTGGATCAGGCGCAGAAGTATCCCGGCCAGCTCTCAGGCGGTCAGCAGCAACGTGCAGCGATTGCGCGCGCCTTGTGCATGACCCCGAAGATTATGCTGTTCGACGAGCCAACCTCGTCGCTCGACCCGGAAATGGTAAAGGAAGTGCTTGATACCATGACCGCGCTCGCGCAGGAGGGCATGACAATGATCGTCGTGACGCACGAGATGGGTTTCGCGCGACAGGTAGCCGATCGCGTCGTATTCATGGACGGAGGCGAGATCGTCGAGGTGAACGCGCCCATACCTTTTTTCCAGCATCCGCAGCATGAACGCACCAAGCTGTTCCTGAGCCAGATCCTTCACATTCATCACTGAGGCGGGGCCCCAGACGCATTTGGCGTTCGTAAAACAGAGGAGGGTTTTGCTCCGGCATCAAGCGCCATAGAGCCAATCGTACCGCTCGAGTAGGCCACGCGTCCCCAGCAGCCGAATCGTCGCATCCCGGGCGAACGCCAACGGACCGCTCAGATGATAGAGACGGCCAAGCTTGAGGGCCTCGCGTTGAACTCGACCCGTCCTGGCTACACGATTGCGCGAGTACATCGAGAGAGCCGCCGGGACATCTTTCGCTTGAGCGAGGCTGCGGCTTAGCGCGCTCGCATCCTCGATGGCTTGGGCGGCGCCCTGGGCAAGGAAAGGGACCATCGGGTGGGCCGCATCACCGACAAGGGCAACGCGTCCGAGCGAAAATGTCGAAATCGGAGGACGGTGATAGAGAGGCCAAGCGCGCCACTGAACCGGGGCCTTCAACAGCAAGCGCGCCTCTTTCGACCATCCTGTGAAAGCGCGTTCAAGACTTGAACGGTTGATCCGTTCGTCGTGTTCATTATCAGCCCCGCTCGTTGGCGATGGTGAGCCAATAGTCGCGACCAAATTGATGATCGATCCGCCACGTAGTGCGTAATGGACAAGATGCGCTTCTTTTCCCAGACGCAGGACAATGTTCTCCGTCGACAGAGGACTAACGTCATCGGTGTTGACGATTGCGCGATATGCGACCCGTCTGGCAAAGGTGGCTCGATCTTGGGCTCCAAAACTCAATCGGTCGCGGACGTGGGAGCGCAAACCGTCCGCCCCGATCAGGAGATCGGCTTGGTCGCGGATTTGTGTCTGGCCGCACACCAATCCGACAGAAACGAGACCCCCATCAATCTCAAAGCCGACCACCTGCGCGCCGAGCGTCAGTTCGACGCCCGGTTGCTCGTGAACCGCGTCGATGAGTGCGCGCTGCAAATCCGCGCGATGAATAACCAGATACGCCGCGCCCCAGCGGCGTTCGGCGCCCTCCAGCGGCATCCGCATAAGTTCAGCGTTATCGGAACCTCGAAGCACGACGACGGCTTGGGGCCTCGAGGCAAGCGGCAGCACGCGTTCTAGCAGGCCAAGTCGAGCTAGGGCGCGGGTTGCGTTCGGAGTGAGTTGTAGCCCGGCTCCGAATTCATCGAGCCTGTTCGCTCTATCGTATATCGCGACCGTGAAACCCGCTTCCGTCAGCGCTATCGCTGTGGCTAGTCCGGCGATTCCAGCGCCGGCGATGATTGCGCGCCTTGGCAAGCGTTAGGCGATTTCGCGCAATTCGCATTCGGCCGGCGAACAAAGTCCGCTTAGATTGCTGTCATAAACGAAGCGGGTCGAGCAATAGGAGCAGATCGCCTCGCTGCCCGAACCCATGTCGATGAAAATGTGGGGATGGTCAAAGGGGGGGCTCGCGCCCGTGCACATGAATTCCTTCACACCAACCTCGATTGAAGGGACGCCGAGATCATTGTGAAAGTGCGGAATTGAGCGGTCGACCATCAAACGGCGCTCCTTAAAACGCGCTCAGACTAAAGCATTTTCGAAGCAGCGACGCCAGCGCGCATCTGCGGGACCATCCCCAGTCTCAGGCCATGATTTCCCGTTCGCGGGAACTGGTCAAAAAATCATGCTACGATAAACATATATCGTTATATTTAGTTGTTTGAATATAGTATTTGCCATAGTACGACTCACCTTTTCGCAGAGACACCGATCCGCAATCAGGTCGAAGCGGCGTGACGGATCGGAATTCGCAACTTAAAAAGGAAAGGCGCTCCTCTACGTTTGCCAAAAGCCAAGCGCGATACCTAGCCGAAGCGATCCGGCCGCGATTCCATATCTCTTGGGTGGGGCACAGATCTAATGTTACTTGGCATGCTGCCTTAAAGGCAAAGAGATCCTTAGCGTTTACCACCTCCGAATGAGACGGCCCAGGGCGCTAGTATATCTAAGACTGGATAAAACTAGATGCGAGAGCAAAGAACGAACGTACTGATTCTTGGTTCTGGCGCCCGTGAGCATGCGCTGGCTAGGGCGTGCGCCAAGTCTGCTTCGATCGGTAATCTCTTTGTGGCGCCGGGCAATCCGGGTTGTACGACGATCGCTCAAACCGTGCCGTTGAATCTGGCAGAGCACCCGAAGGTGATAGCGTTTTGCCGCAGCGCAGCTATTGATCTGGTGGTAATTGGGCCCGAGGGCCCCCTGGTGTCTGGTTTGGCAGACGCTTTAACAGACGCACGTATATTGTGCTGCGGACCAACGAGAGATGCGGCGAGACTTGAAGGATCCAAGGGATATGCCAAGGACTTCTGCCGTGAGTTTGGGATCCCGACTGGCGATTTTCGGCGATTTGGAGATCCGAGAGCGGCTAAGAGGTATATCCGCCAGCGGGGTGCGCCGATCGTAGTTAAGGCTGACGGTCTCGCTGCGGGGAAAGGTGTCGTTGTCGCGAGGACAATTGAGGAGGCAGAGGTCGCAGTCGACACGTTCCTGTCCAGGGTCTGGGCGTCTGCCGGGTCAGAAATCATCGTGGAAGCGTTCCTAGAAGGTGAGGAAGTCTCGTTCTTTGCGCTGTGTGACGGCGTAAGGGCAATGCCATTGTCCAGCGCTCAGGATCATAAACGTGTAGGTGACGGCGACAGAGGTCCCAATACTGGTGGGATGGGCGCTTATTCTCCTCCGACCATCATGACCCCAAAATTAACTCAGCGCGTAATGACCGAAATTATAACGCCGACATTGCGCGGAATGAATGAAAGGGGCTCGCCCTTTCGAGGGTTGCTATTTGCTGGTTTGATCGTCGATGAACGAGGACCAAAGGTAATTGAATTCAACGTCCGATTTGGGGATCCTGAGGCGGAAGTCATCCTAGCGCGCCTTGATGACGACCTTTTGCCGCTTCTGATTGGGTGCGCAAACGGAACTCTGCACGGGAATCCACCAAGATTTTCTTCGAATGCAGCCGTGGCGGTCGTGATGGCCGCGCGAGGCTATCCTGGCCAGCCGCTACGCGGATCGAGGATTGGAGCAATCGAAGATGCTGAGTCGCTGCCAGGAGTTGTCGTTCTTCATGGGGGCACGTGCGAAGCCGACGGCGCTATTTTCGCGGACGGAGGACGTGTTTTAACAATCACGGCACTCGGGAGCGATCTTGCTGAGGCTCATCAACGAGCGTACGCGGCCGTCGATCGAATAGAATGGTCAGATGGATTTTTCCGGCGCGACATTGGTTGGCGCGCGACAACTCGCGGTAGCAAAAAGTAGGTGGTGTTGGACTCAAGGCCCACGGGACTGTGTTAAGACCCGTCCGGGAGCAATCGTCGCGCCGCGCATGAATTCGCGGCCGCTCATTGGGGTCTTACCCGGGCGTTGCGCTTGGAGAACGCGTATCGCGCCGACGCCACATGCAACGCGCATGTCCTCGGATAGAAGCGTACCGGGCGGACCGCGCCCCGACACGACTTCAGCGCGAAAGAGTTTTATGCTTTCTTCGCGATTTCCGATAGCGATGTTGGAAAACGCGCCTGGCACGGGTGACAACCCGTGGATCTGATTGCGAACAGCTTCTGCGCTCTGCGCCCAATCAATATCCGCCTCGTTCTTCTTGATCTTGTGGGCATAAGAAGCGCCCAATGCCGATTGTTCATGAAACGTCAGTACGCCGGTCCCCATCGATTGCAAGACGCTCACTGACAGTTTGGCGCCAATGGCAGCGAGACGGCTTGCTAGGTCTCCGGCGGTTTCGTCAGGACGTATCGGAACGATCTCACGCATCGCTATCGGTCCGGTGTCAAGACCGGCAGCCATGTGCATGACGTCAATCCCGATCTGCAAGTCGCCTGCGAGGATCGCCCGCTGGATCGGGGCGGCGCCCGCCAACGCGGTAACAATGAAGCGTGCAAGTTCAAGCATCCGTGCCTTGGACTTTCGAGAATAGGGATCGGTAGTATTAGGCCGTAAGCGACAACGATCGCAATGTCGGTCTCTAGGTTGCTAAAATCTTTTTGAGCCTCGAGGTCACGTAAGGACGTCGGTGTCATAACGCGGATTCCGAGAGTATCCGCCATAGAATGAACCGGCGTCTTCCTTATCTCGAGCCCTCGGGAGCCACTGCGCGCTGGCGCACGCGTATAGACAGCGACAATCGCATGTTCGCTCTTTGATAATTTCAACAATGTCGGAACGGCGAATTCCGGCGAACCCATGAAGACAACTCGCATCGTTCGCCAGCGATACTCCGAAGTATGAGCCATCAAAAGCTCACTTTAACCCAGGCTTTGCACCAGGCGAAAGAGCTTAAATCTCATATCAGGCGTTCATTACTGGGTTCCGATCACCTGCCGCTGAACTTTCATCAACGGCGCTTGCTAGCCGTCACTGGACCGCCGGAACCTGAAATTCTTCCGACTTCTGAGCTTGCCCTTAACGCTGGGCCGGGCCGGCTGGGAAGTTCCAGCTTCATCCACGGCTCGGCTGGTAGGGGTGTGGCCGCGGATGAAGCTCGCTCGGTACTTTGCGGCGAAGAAGCTATGTGGAGGCGTCGTTAAAGTCTCTACGTCAAGCCCCGCATTTTCGCCGAGCTTCGTGAGCCGCGTCAAGAGAGATGCGGGTCCAAAGCGCGATCAAAGCGCACGGCCAACGAGTCCAGGCGCTCCCCGAGGCGGAACTCCAAATCGTGAATATCTAGGCGGCTGGGAAGCCCGCTAATTGTCTCGCGAAGACGATAGTGATCATCGTGCAGCAGCGCCAGACGCTCAGCAAGTCGGAGGAGCGCGGATTTATTCGCTGACTGGGACACGTCGAGATCGTGCTGGTGTTGTCGAACCGCGATCTCGAGAGTGTGAAGCCTAGTCATGAGTCGCCAGACAAACGCGGCGGCGCTCGCTGCGAGAGAAGTCGATCCCGCGACGGCCCACTGAACAAAACCCCAAGGCGAGCTTTCCGGCGAATTCATAGATCCCTCCGTAGAGCTTGCTCGCCGCGCAACTGCGCCTGTTGTGGACCCAGCAAAAGGCCCAAGCCAACTACCGACCTAACCAGGGCTGATTGAAGCATGTCGTCGATACGTTAGGTGGATTTTTATCCCTGGAGAGATTTTTGCTATGGCGATCTAGTGCGTGAAATCGAGGCGGGAATAGAGATCGCTGCAGCGCCCGCTTGTAATTTGCCGATCTCTCCCGCGACAAGCCGGCCGAGATCCTCTGGGGTTTTTCCTACAGCTTTAACTGCCTCAGGCATCGCCGCGGCTATGCGGGCAGCAGCTGCAGCAATGGCCGGAGATGTTACAGTAATAGATCGAGATGACAAGTTATCAGTGGCCTCAGCTACAAGAACTCCAGCTTCGGTCTGCGCTGCTTGACGAAGTGAATTGACATAAGCTGACTGTAGCGTTACACCCGTCCATCTTTTAAGCAACGCGACTCCAAATGTTACCGCCACTCCGACCATCGCCGTAGCAAATGCAGATATTATTGGACGCAGGGTCTCAACAATTGGACCAACGGCGATTGCGGATGCCGTCGTATAAATCATAGAGCGTCTCCATAGGTGTCACGATGTGCGCTTGGTCCGATAGCGCGGCAGTTGAGCTGCACGCGGGATTGCCGTGGCAAGTGAGAGCGGTGCTTGCTCATAACGAGCAGCCGCTGGGAGCTCCCGCCAGGGAAACTACTACGCCTGACAGCGCCCCGGTCCTTCGCGAGGATTAGGTCCCGGTATGACCTGACACGGCTTCCAACAACTTGCACCCGCGATTCCAGACTCGGCGCGAGAGGCTTGGCGCGGTGCCTATCCCGTGCAGCCCACAGGGCACGCCGGGGGGAAATGGTTAGACGATCGCGTTTTATTACGTGAGGGTGTTAACGTCTTCCTCGCGGGAGCGAAGATAGCGGTCGAAGGCGCGCTCAAGGTCGGGCTTGGCACCCGAGAATTCGAGGACACCGTACGTGTTGCGCTTAAGGTCGGTCACTGGATCGAAAGCGCTCTCGAGGAACATCCGCCAACGAGTTTGATAGGCGCGATCGCTCTTTCGGCCGTGGAACGGATGCTCGATCGTGCCGTGAGTGAATCCGAGCTTACCGTTGATCTCGAAAGTCGCGCGGGTCGCCCAGCGAGGCGATCGAATTCTTATAACTGTCGCTTACTCTAGAAGGCACAGAGGCCTTGTACTTGCCTACCATGGCAAGGGCCATGTGATAGTCGCCAGAGCCCATGGCGCCTATTTCAAGGAGCCCGCCAATCCGGTCGAGCACGCGTCGTTGCCAGCCCCATGCATAACCAGGATGCGGATAGGTGTTATAGCCGCCATTGAAGGTCCAGAAGCCGGCGTTGGTTGCCGCCACCGGCTTGCCGGCATGCCATACAGAGGCGAAGCTCCTGTGCGTTTGCAGGTGCTCGTCGTGCGGGCCCAGGTCATAGGCTGTGTCCCAAGGCTGAACTACGGGATAGAGATCCAGCGCCGCCAGTGTTTCGGTTGCCCATCCGGAGCGGCGGAAGATGATGTCAGCGTCGAGGATCGCAATTTTTTCCGCTGTGTGCGGCAAATGGGCTATAGCGATATTGAGCAGGCATTCCTTCGACCAAGCCATGGTCGTGGCCCGGACTGGTATGTGTGTCATACGTGGAGAGGCAAGGTCCGCTAGATCCCAGCCTCGCGAACCATAGGCGCATTCGGCCAATGTGATATGGACGTTGGCTTCCTTCAGCCAGTCGGCGAGCGCTGTTCGGGCCAGCGTAATGCGCGAGCGCCAGCGCAGCGGATTGGCAACGCACGCTACAACAAAGAGCGTTTCCATCGGGTCTCCAGGCGTTTAAGGTTGCACAGCAGCCCAGTGGGCGGCTTGCCTTCGCTCGATGAAGCAGGCCGGTATCGAGCGCGCCGGTTTAACCGGATCGATTCTACCGATGCTTGCCCGGGCCGCTGTCCAAAATCGAAGTGCCAGGATTGGGTCACGATACGTGTCTAATCCATTCGGCTTTCCGCCTTTGGATCACAGTTCGTTACCCTCGGCGTCGAGCGTGCCAGTTTTGATGTTAGCGATGAGCTTTATAAGCTTTTCGCTGATAGGGATTGGCCCACAGGCTAGAACGCCGCGGGTCCAGACAATAATACCATTCTTGGCGCCGTCATGAGTTGCGAGCAGCGCTCCATCGCCAGGCGGTAAGCCATCTGGTGTCGATGGGCTTCCGACGTAGATGCCTCGACGAAGTGGAACTGTCCGGCCGTCAGTGTCGTGAAATGCGTGCTAGCGTCGAAGTCGGCCCGAAGTTTCGCGAGCGGCTTGCATGGCGTTTTGTTCCCAGCAAGAGCGACGCCCAGGATCCCCGGACTAAGTCCGAGGAGGAGGGCGGAGGTCGCGATCCGAAGCATGGGACTTCCTTTAGGCTCTTATAGCGTTATCTGTTGTTTTGTGGCAGACTAGACGGATTGAGGAGCGATTCGATGAAGGCTGAGGATTTTTCGGCTTGGCTATCGGGGATTTCGGGGATGAGCGAGGCGCAGCGGGCGGAGGCAGTGGCGGCGCTGGAGAAGGCCGCCGCCGGCGCTGGGCGTTCGACGAAGACAAGGGGCAGTCGGCGCGAGGACGCGCTTGGAACGGCGGGCGTCGAGCGCGTCGCGGCTCAGGGCTGTCCCCATTGCGCGGGCCGCGAGGTCGTCGGTTGGGGCCGCTCGGACGGGCTTTTGCGGTTCCGCTGCAAGAGTTGCGGGCGCACTTTCAACGCGCTGACCAAGACGCCGATGGCGCATCTGCGCAAGAAGGACAAGTGGCTTGATCACGCGCGAGCGATGATCGAGGGCAAGAGCCTGGCGAAGACCGCGGCGCTCTGCGGCGTCCATCCGACGACGGCCTTCCGCTGGCGCCACCGGTTTCTGCGCGCCCCGGCAAGCGACAAGCCCCGAGGCCTAAGAGGAATCGTCGAAGCGGACGAAACCTTCATTCTCGAATCCTTCAAGGGCCGCCGGTCCGATCTGCCGCGCAAGGCTTAGCAAACGCGGCGGAAGGGCCAGGCATCCGGGCCTTCACCACGACAACATTCCCATCCTTGTCGCCCGCGACCGGAAGGGCGCGACCTTCGACGCGGTCCTGCCTCAGGTCGACGGCGTTTCGGTGAGTCTCCGCCCTCGCCGGAATCGTCACGCCGGTCAATCACCTGATCGGCGACGGCGGCAAGGCGATCGCCACTTTCGCCCGCAGAGCCGGGATTCCCTTCCACGCCGTGCCGGCGCCGGGGAAGCCGACACCCGCAGCGCCGCACCTGCACATCAACAACGTCAACGCTTATCACGGCCGTCTTAAGCAGTGGCTCAACCGCTTCAACGGCGTCGCCACCAAGAACCTGCCCAACTATCTCGGCTGGCGACGCGCCCTCGAAGCCTGGGGGGACAAACTCAAACCGCCAAGCTGGATCAAAGGCGCTATCGGCAACGGCCCTTATCAACAGATAACGCTATAAGAGCCCTTTGAAATTACGGGAGAATCGGAAAGAGCAGCTGAAATAGGTTGTTACTCGCCATTTGAGCACCAAACCTTATTGAATTGAGCCTTACGGCCCGCGATGGGGTCTTGAATGTCGTGTGTGAGCCAAACGCTAAGCCTGGCACAGATCATACCTAGACACGCGAGGCCGCTAATCGAAGAACGTCCATCTGGACGATCCTTCGAAGAGCGAGGCTGGATGGGGATGAGAACGGAGCATAGTTAGGCTTAGGACTTAGTCTTTCGGGGGAAGGAAAGAGAAGGAATTGTCCAGTTCGTAGCTGGCCGTCATCCGGTGCGGGCTGCTCAGTGAGACCTGCTCGCTTCGTCCCCAGTGACGTTTTCACCAGTACTACTCTTCCTCCACGCTCCAACCTACTCTTTGCTCCGCGCAATATTTCCTTTCAGATTCTCGTTTAGCACGCTTTCATAGGCGCGCGGCGGAGCATTGCTCTAGCGTAACCATAAATCCACTCGCGAGTTGTCATCGTGAGCGACAAAGGCGATGAGTTCGGCATGGCCGGGCAGGGTTGCAGGCGGCGCCAAGACGGGAAACCCGAGTATCGTGTTGACTTCATACGGCGTCGTACAAGCGAGCGCAACAATGACAGCAGGGACGGCGATTTTGGCGATAAGTGGCGCCGTAGAGCGAAAGAGCCATGCCCCAATGAGCGCTGTGATTAGTAGCATGGATCCGAACGAGGCGGCGAAAGCGTCGAAAAAGTTCACGGCTTCACCTCCTTTGGGCATCGATGATCAGTACGAACCACGTTTCGCGGAGCACGATTTCAGTGTGTGCATGTAGGCCGAAGCTGATGGCGTCGGGGATTCGGAATTGCTTCGCACCCTATCGCCCCAACAGGCTTCGGGCGAAGACCCACCTGCGGCCTCGACGTGGATCCGAGAAGAGCGGGTCATTGACCTATAAGGCAGATAATGATCGCTGCGTCCTCTTGTCGCCTGCTTCGAGATTGAACGTCATGATGGCGATAAAAGCTGCGGCAGTCCCGCCGCTCGCCGTGGTACAGAGCGACGTTGCGAGCGCAGTGAAGCTGGTTGCGCTGCCGGCGAGAGACTTTGCCTGCAGAGAAAGCCCGATCGCCGCGCCGACAAAACCTACCATAACACAAAGCCGCTCGGCTAAATGAACGTACTCAGCCGACGGTGAAGAAGTGAAAGACAATCGCGTGCCGCCGCGTTCTTCTCTATCGCATAAGCGCGGTTGGCCGATTTGCCATGCTTGACACCCCAACCAAATTGCCGACCCGACGAACAACGCGCAGATGACGCTCGTCATCATGCTGACGTCGTTCGTCCAAATCGCTTGCAGGACGCCGTTGACTTCAGGCAGAAAAGGCTAGCCCTGCACAGGCCAGGCAGAGGACGAAATGCGGCGGAAAGGTAAGACGGGGAATATACACTGGACCTCCAAGTCTGACGAAGATGCGTCCGATAAGACACCTATTAAGCTGACGAACTGATGAGCAGGCGTAGCATCTCGGATGGGTAACTTTCCATCAACAGCAAGAACGCGCATCTGGAGCGCGATCGTTCAATATCCACGTTGCTAGGCATGGCGCGCTCTTAGCCGGCTACCACCCCGCCTTGGAACTCGCCGAAAGTGCGAAGGGGCAGCCCCGGCTCCCAATAGCCGCCCATGCCATTCGTAAAGAACAGGTTGAGCGGGTTCCCGGGTTCGCCGGAATTGTCGTAGATAAACATACCCATCATATTGTTGTCGGTATTGACGGTGGCGACCCCGCCGACGCCCTCGGGCGGCGCAAGCGCTAGCGAAATAGAACCTCCAGAGCCGGCGCCGCTGTTTTTCATTGCCGTTGGGAAGTTCGTATCGGTAATGGTACAGCCGCCGCCCAGACCGAGTCCCATTGCGCCGGATATATTTGAGGGGAATACGCCGCTGATGGTCCCTCCGGATCCCACTACAATATCAAATTTTGGCAACGCCGAGCCGACGCTGGCAAGCGATGTACAGGTTGGCGAAACGCCCGTGTACGTGTTGGGTGCGTAGCCAGACCCAGCGGAGCCAATCGGGAACGACTGCCCGCCGAGATAGCCGAGGATCGATGCCACGCGGCCGGACGCCAAGATCGCATCGCCATAGCTCATGAACGTGCTGCCGAGTGTCCACGCGCCCTGGCCCTTCACGCACTGGATCATGCCGGTGTCAACGATGTTGCAGGTGAAGGCCTGGTTCATGTGGAAGGCCCCGGTAAACATATCGATGCCGTCGTCAAAGACGTCTCCAGCACCGTTATACATCGTCTGGTTTGTGCCGATGCGGAAACCGCGCACTAGCGATCCCTTGCCATTTCCCAGACACTTGCCGGTTCCCGTCGTGTAGTTCGCAGCCGAACCGTTGATATTGTTCGCGCCGCAGTTGTCGAGCGCCCACGCAGTTCCATAGGTTCCGTTGGTCGTGTTCTGCTGAACAGCGATGTCGATACAAGCGTCGGCCGCGCAGCCGAAAGTGACAGCGCCGCTCGTCCAGCCGAGCGTCCCGGTGCCGCTTACGGTGACGGTCCAGCCGTTGTTGGCGGAACCGATCTGCCCCTGAAGAGCGCTGACCGATTGCGTCGGTGGGTTGGAGATGCCCGTGACCACGAAGCCGGTGGCGCACCCGCTGCAAGAGACGGTTTGGCCCATGACGATCGGGCGCGCATGCGCGGCGAGGCCTGGCATAGTGAGGACGTTGCCGCTCGTGGATGTCGGCGTAACGACGGCCGCGTAGACGCCCGTGGTGTCGAAGCATGGCGACGGCTTGCCTCCGCACACCGCTTGCTCAGCGCGCGAGAGCGTCGGATCACTAGCGTTGGGTGGGTTTGGGTTCCCTGACGAATTGGTCAGACCTCCCCACACGTCGGCCGCGTAGCGAGCAGTGGCGCGGCGCGCGCCGGTGAAGCCGAAGCCGGGGTGCGGCTGGTAGCCCGTTGTGGTATTGAGGCTTGTTTGGCCGCCCGTGTAAATGTCGTTCAGAGGTCCTGCATATATCGCAGGCCCTGAACCAGGATAATAGACGGCATTCGACATCGCGCCGGTGAACGACACGCCAGACGCCGCGCCAGTCAGGGCATACGTCGATGTGTTGAGTTCCCAACCTGCGGGCGATGCCGCTCCGCATAGGACTGTGGTGCAGAGTCCAGTGATGTAGACGCCCTGTTGCCCCGTTCCGCCGACAACCTCGCCCTCCCACATCGGACCGACCGCATCAGCATTCAAAGTGAGGACGCCACTTGCCGTCCCGCCGCTGGTGCCTACAACCGTTCCCGAGAAGGTCGATTTCATCGCGACATCTGTGGAAAATTGGTCGGTGCCAAGTTGCCGCAGGGCAGATTGTGTACCGAAGCCACTCGGCCCCTCTCCGCGGATGTAACCTATGGAGAAGAAAGGAACGTCGGCCTTCGCGCCCGGAATCCTATTGGCGATCACGCCGCCAGAGAATCCTGCATTCTCCTGCGCGTATCCAACCGCTCCGTACTGATAGCCCGCCTGCGCGGGGGAGCCGACGTTCTGGTTAATCCAGTCTGCGTCGCTGCCATTCCCGTTGAATTGGCCGATCACGCCCCCCGGCGTCTTGCAGAACATGGACGAAATCCATCCACTGTCACACGCCCCATTGCCAAGGAAGTCTAGGTTTTGGACGCGAGTGAATTGAGAGACGGACCCCTGGCTGGTGATATTCGTCCAAGTCGCGGTGATTGGGCCGGTCGGCGGCGACGAGAATGTGACCTCGTAATCTCCAGTCTGATAATTGACGAAGCTCGACGTGATTCCCGCGCCAGTGCAATTCCCACCCGTCTCATTGTAAGCGAAGGTGTTGCTATCCTGGCAAACGACCGTTCCATTGACGCTGAGTTGGAATGTTCCCGCCTTGATGATGGGTGTGTCGCCGATCGTTGTGAGGCCCTTGTACTGCAAGTCGAAGTTTGGCCATGGCGCACCACCTGCGGGGTCTGCACGCATCGGGGCATTCGGTCCGATATTTGTCGTCGTGCCAGAAAGCGCCCACGTCGAGGCGCTGTTGACCCCCGTGCAGCCGGTCAGGCAATTGGCGAGCGTCGGAGACCCGGTGACGTTGAGGACGATTTCGGGCTCAAGCGCGCCACCGAGCCAGGTATTGATGGCGAGCTGCTGAGATCCGGGCGAGCCCGTGATCGTTCCGTTGAACCACCCGCCCGTCAGGGATGCCGCGTTGAAGGTAAGCACCTCGTTGTGGTCAGTGTTGGAGCAGAACGTCGTGCTCGAGCACCATGCGGTCAGCGTGCCATTGCCCACGCCAACGGTCTGGGTTTGGGTAGCACCGCCGACTGCATAAGGCTCGATGCCGATACCGTCGAGCGCCATATTGACGACGGTCGTCGGCCAACCGAAAGCGGTCGAGAGCATCTGCTCAAAATTGCCGATGCTCTCGTTCGGTATCTGGGCGAGAGACAGAACTATACCGGGGATGCCAAGCCTGTCTCCGGCGTAGTTGATCGCTGCTGCAGGGGATAGATTTCCCCATATAGGCGGCCCCTGAATGAAGTTTGTTGAAGAATTGACAAAAGATGGATTGACGAATCCCCAGTTTCCTCCAAAGTAAACGGTATTAAGAGATGCACCCGTCGTTATCGACTGGGTCTGTCCATTGCCCCAAAGGGCGAAGGGCAAGCCAACACCAACATAACTGGTCATAGTCGCGTAGGCTTGGCCGTTCGCGGCGCGCACGGAGACGTAGTAAGGCCCTCCGCCCGGGATGCCGGAGATTGTTCCGGACCATTTGCCTGCATTGATCGTCGCGGTGAGAGCGCCCCAATTGCAGGGCGTGCAGCCAGCGAGTGGTGCGCCATTCGGTGATGTCGAGACGAGAACCTGAATACCCGATGGATTTGCTCCCCCGAAGCTGTAAGTCCCGGACAGCGGCAACGTTGCAGTCCCGGTGCAGGAGCCTAGGACAGAGCAATTGATCGTGCTCCGGTCCACGGAATAAACGACGCCCGGACCCTTATTCTCGATCGTCAGAGACGGCCCCGGCGCAACCGCGCCGCCGTCCTGAATCGAAGTCGCGGTGAAGGGGACGACACCCCCGCCCGAGGAGCCCACAGCTCCGCTGGCATTGGGACTGCCCGACAACGTGTAGCAGCCCATGGCGCCGTTATAGACGGCGTTGCCCGTGATACCGCACGCGCCCTGGTAGCCGACGATCTTGACCGGGTTCGTGACTGAAGGCGACGCACTCGAATTGAAGACGTAGCTGCCGGGAACGAGCGTGGTGAACGTGCCGAGCATTTGGCTGTCAGGAGTTGGACTCCCGAAGTCAGAATAATAATTCGAAATAACGACCCAAGATGCACCAGCGCCACTATGGATGAGCATCGGTTGGCCGGTGATGTTCAAGCCGCCATCAGTCACGAGCATACCTGCGGCGATGGTCCCCGTCGGCGTGCCGCTCACGGCCAGGGTGTTGGTCGCGGCGGTGTAGCTCGCGCTGAATTTAGCTGTTCCCGTGCCAGTTGGCAGGTCGGTGACGTGCAGCGTTGAGATATGCGATGTTGGGTCGGTATCGATGTAGCCGGTGACGCTTCCCGATGCGAGCGGCGCCATGGGAGCCCAGCGTCCAACGCTGAAGGTCACGGGCGAACCCATCGAGCCGGCGGCAGGTGTGGTATTTGGCAGGATCGGATAGCTCGACAGCGCGCTCGTACCGAGACTGATCGTCGCGGAAGTGGCCGCAGTTATGCCCGCTCCGGTGAGCCTCGCCGTTTCAGTGCCGGTTGGAATCGCTAGTGACCCGTGGACCGTCGAGACGACGTTCAGCGCCGCGGCCGACCCGCCAACGTTGGTGATGTAGCCGGTAACGGTCGCATTGCTCGAATCGCCAAACGTTCCAACGTCATTGAGGCGATAGAGGGTTTCGACGGTGAACCCGTCTGCGCTGGCGAAGTCCTGGATGTCCTGCTGCTTTGTGCACAAAGAGGCGAGCGCCGTTGTGCTTGGAGCTCCGCCAGATTGCGTCGGGAATCCGCTCGGCGTCCAGAGCATGGCAATGTCAGCAAGCTCACCGCCCCAGCCTACGCGGCCGCCGCCAGGCGCGGTTGCATTCGACGTTCCCCAAAGATTAACGAGGTCGCCGAATTGCGCCTGCGTGCGCGCAGTGACAGTGCCGCCAGCGGGGTTTGAAGCGGGAGCTGCCGTTTGATAATAAGTCCGCGAGTAGAAGTAGAGATTAACGGGAGTTCCAGAGGAGCCGACATTGCCGCTCATCGTGCCGACCACCGCCGAAGTGATCGCCGTGGCGTTCGGATTGTTGACCGCATAGGTGCCCGCCCCACCCGTCGCCGAGCCGATGTTTGTGATGACTACCGGGCTGGTGTAGCCGGGGACGTTGATCGTGTTGCCGACGACGAGAGGAGGCGCGGGATTGTTGGTGACAACCATGTTTGCCGAGCCGGGGCCTGTACCGATCGAGCTTATGCTAACGGTCGCGCCGACTAGCTGAGTGGAGGACAAACCATACGAACCGACGCCGCCTGTTCCGCTCGAATTATAGGAGCCAAAGGGCAGCACGAAAGAGACGCCGCCGGTAGAGCCCAGCACCTGCATTCCAGGAACGATATTGGACACCAGTTGAGGAGAGCCGCCCGTCGTGATGGTTCCTGGGCCGGTAGTGAACGGATTTGCCGGCCCGGCGACTGCGGATAGAGGGTTTCCCCAAACCGTCGTGCTGGTCTGATAGGCCGCCGTGGACAGAGCGGAGGGGTTGACGGCAATGTAGGTCAGATTGACGCTCTGCCCCGTCGAGCTCAGCCCCGATACGGTGAACTCAGACCCCGGCGTAAACCCAGGCGCTGATGTCAGCTTGAAGGTCACATAGCCGGTAGTTGGATCGTAGGTCGGAGCATTGGCTCCGCCTTGGATGACATACGGATTGAGCGCGGTGAGGGTCATAGCCGGCGCGCCGAATGAGACAGTGCCCAGCGCGACGGTTGAGCTTTGGCTCAGGTTGTAAGTCGATCCAGCGGCCCCCAAACTTCCGGTCGCCTGGCTCAATATCGTGGTGCCGGGCGTTATGGCGCCCAATCCCGTGCTTGCGTAGACCGTTTGCCCGATGGCAAATCCAGAGATCGGCGACGCCCCAATCGTCAGGACCGCCCCCGAGATCGCTGCTGACCCAGACGCTGCCGCTTGCGCGCCAGGAATCAAATAGCCCGTCGCATTGGCGACGCCGAGATTTGGGACGGTGCTGAGAGCCGGAGCGCCGTTGAGCGGGGAACCCTTCTCGTCGACCATGGAGATGCCCTGGAAACCAGGGGTCGGTGAGCCATCGCCGTATTGATCGAGAATCCCGCAAAAATGCTGGCCGTTATGAGTTGTGATGCCAGTTTCGCCGTTCGCGTAAGGGTTGGTGAGCGAGATGGGTTGGAAGGCAATCGACGCGCCGGTTCCGCTGAGGGCAGTGCCGTCAACTGACGCCGGCGAGGTGGGGCATGACGACGCTCCGGTTGTTCCGACGAGCGTGGTTCCCGCCGTTCCAGGAAGCGCGGTGTATGTCGCATTGTAGCCCGATGGCGTGAACCCCTGCATCGTAAAAGCCTGACCGGGCGTCACGCCATGCGCGATCGCAAGGTGTGCCGTGACCTGTGCTTGGCCGCCTACGACCGCGCAAGTGGTCGCGGTCTGCGTGGGGCTCGCAGCCGTCCCAGCTCCCTGCTGTGCGCCAGACCCAGGCATGTTGACCGGATCAAAGTTCGACAGAGACACCGGACAATTAAAGCCCGGATCAGCCAATTGTAAGGTGGCAGTTCCAGCGAACCAAACTACTGTCGGAGGGCGGGTGCAGTTGGTTCCCGAGGGCGTCCCTGTATAAAAGCCCCCGCTATTGTAGTTTGATTGAGTCCCTTGGAGGCCAGGTCCAAAAGATATTGATGCCGGGCCTGGGACATTGAACCACCGCGTCCCTTGGTCGCCACCTATCAGGTGCTGGAAGGAGAACTTGGGTGATCCGGGGGAAATGTTGTCAGTCAACGACATCCCAATGAATGGCGTTTCTGCCCCGGAACTGAAATACCCAAGTCGCGCGTTGACGCCCCCGCTGAAGAGGAGTGAGTAGCCGTTCGTCGTCGTTGTGGGAGGCTCAAAGGCTCCTGCCGCGCTCGTCAAGCCGTTGTTGGTAATGCCGACCGCGTTCGACTGACTGAAATATGGGTTCGACTGCGGCGTGATCGAGGGCGTGATTAGATTGGCGATGCCTTCGACCCCGCCAACTCCGAGCAGCGTCAGCACGCCCGCCGCTGTGGCTGGATGCCGCCCGATCCATTCAATTAGCGAGAAGGTCGTAATGGAGATCCAGAAACGCTTCATCAGAAATCCGAAGGATGGGAGAGAGTGGCGTCATAGCCGGTCGAAAGAACACCGGGACTCTACGCCTAGTGGGCTTCGCCGCGCCCGGGAAGGGATTGGCGACGTGGATGACGCTTAAGAGTTTGCTTTGTGGGTCGCTAAGCGCGTCAAAGGCCGCGCGATGTAGCCAAGAAGTCCGATTGATTCCCTGTTGCTTAGCTGACTCACTCACCCTGGCGAGCAGCAGCGCGTCGAATTTGAGGCTGAGACGGACTTTCCCTGCCGAGGCTTCCCCGTCAGTGCTGGGGCACCCGCCCGGTCTCGGAGCGGAGCCGCGGACTTCTTGCCGCATGGAGCTCGATTTGGAGCGCTGGGTAGGCGGACTGAAACCGTAGTTCCATCGTCGGTTATTCGCGATGATCCGCCTCGGCGACACCGCTAAGTGGGCGCCCGACGCCGAACCGGGAGAAAAGCACCGGAATTCCAGCGGCAAGTGAACGTTTCATTTTTGGTCCTGGATGAAGGAAGCTTGCAGCTTGCCTGGCGAAAGGGTCGTTACCTCGCGGCATCAACGCCGCGGAGCAAATGGTGGGACAAAGCGTTTTTCTCAACGGAGCCGAACTTGCCAATGAGTGGACCGACGGCAGCGCTGTCACGCTGGGAGCCCTGCCAAGCTTTCCGAGTGGCTTGGCCTTGGCCAGGCGTCGACATTGTAGCGAACGAGCGGGCCCGACGCGTTCGTCAAGCATTTTGCCGTGATGTTCTTCTGCTCCTGTGCATTGACGTAGATCACCGTTGGCGACAGCCGATAGCTGTTCCACATCTGCAGCAGCATATTGTCGATCTCGAGAATCGAGCCTCGGCCTGAAGGCGTAAGCGGCGTGCCGGTCCCCGCGACGCCAGACGGCAGTGCTTGCACGAACGAGCTCGTCGCCGGGTTGAAACCGTCTGTCAGCAAACCGTCGAACGCCAGTCCAGGGTTGCGGGAATTGTCGGCAGTAATGGCGGTCGCTGGCTGCTGACCGGTTGTGAGCGGCGCGCTAAAGGCGGCGCTATTAATCGTGGTGATCGCCTGCAGGGTTTCCGAGCCGACAGCCCCAACATACCATGCATAAGCGACGGCCCCATTGACAATGGGGGCAGTCGCAAACAATGTCTGGCCAGCGCCGACAAGCTGCGTCGCGTTGGTGCTGCGCAGCGAGGAGCCACCGCTCAACGTATAGCTGTTGCCGTCATTGCCGGTGATGGTCATCGTGGTCGCGACGCTGGCAGGCGTGGAATTGCGATAACCTTCAAACGTCAGTGCGACGACAATGACCGAATAAGTCGTGGCCGGCAGCGTTCCGCCCGTGCCCGAGGCGCTGAGTGTCGGCGTGCCGGGTTTGCCGAGCGCGAGCGAAACGTTGCCGCCAAGCAGCGCCGTTTCTTCCTTGCGCATTGTCTTCTGTAGAATGCGCAAGGTCGCTGTAGCGTTGACGTCTTCGAAGCCCTGCGCCGCCGCTTCGGCTTCGAACGTCACTGTGTCTTCTTCGCCAAGCGTCACATAAGGTAGCGTGATCGAGACAGCCGAATAAGACATGCTCGCCGAGCGCTGGCCTTCCGGAACCCAGCCCATCGCATCGAAGCCTGAACCAGTTGTGGCGAAAATCGAACGCCAGTGCGCCGCGTCGCCGGGGTTGAGGCGCCCGACGCGAGGAATTGAATTTCTCAATGGCGTGATCGTCGGATAGAGGTTCTTCGCTGGCGCTTGCAGATCATAAGCCGTGAGGCCCGTCTGGATCGTAACGTTCTTGGCAAGCGATTCCTTCATCAGACCCAGCGTTTCCTGGGTCGTCAGCGCGATGTTCATGAGAGCAGTCCTTTAGCGCGAATAGGGGTTATTGAAGCAAGGGGTTTGGAGGACGGTAGTGCGCGTCGCGCGCTCGACCGTTAAGGGGCTTTCGACGGGACCCAGATTCTCAGCCTTTGAAGCGCGAGTTGATCGTGCTGAAACATAGCGAGGCGATGTCGGACGAGGACGGCAGTGAAGAAATGGCTCCATTATCGCTTAAGCTTGCGATACACGCCGAACTTAGACTTTGGCGAATGATGCGCCTAAATTCTCGCGCAGACCTGGCGGGACGGTCTTGGCTTGGCTGAAGCGCTACGCCTTCTTGAAGTAAGGAAGGAGCGCGTTCTCGATTGCGAGGATATCGACTCCTGCAGCAATGGCGTTCGTCGGCGCGCCAGCTACGCATATCGTCTGCGCCTGGGCGTAGGCGTTCTTGGCGTCGGCGTTCATTGTCGCGGAGATGGGACCAAGCGCTGGCAGCGCATTGCACACGTTATTGTAGGCAGTGGTTATGGCCGTCGACGCAGCGGGCGTAAGTTGCCCAGTGGACGTGCACCCACCGAGCAGGCTGCAGACAGCAACGAGAGCAAATTTGGGCTTGAAAGGGATCATCAGGGTCTCCTTGAAAGCGCCAAACGTCGCGTGGGCGACGATGGCCAAGTCGTACCGGGTCGCCCGCTGACTTTTCCTGTCGCCAAGTACGAGCGGCGAGCCGGTCCGGAGGAAATCCGCGGCGGTCGAGGCTTCGAGCGGCCGGGCGATCGCCGCCGTAAGCAAGGCGATGGCCCGCTGAGCCTCGACCGCCGCCTCGCTGAACGCCGCGGCGTCAGCGATTTCGTCGACTGCGACCGGGAGGAAAGTCACAGCGCGGCGGGGTCTCGAAGTAGACGATTGACTGCGGGCTAAGCCGGCGGCCGCGTTCAGAACCGTGGGGCAGCGGGATTGGCGAGGCTTAGCTTGGTTAGCGCGAGCGCGCGCTCGTGAGCTGGCAGAGAAGCCAAGCGCCGGACAGCGTCGTCGGCGCTAACCAGGCCGTGGTCGGCTCCATCGGCCGCCTTAGCGATCGAGCGCAACGCCGCCTTGGGCGGTAGAGGCTGGGCTTCGAGCGAAGCGATGCGCTTCTTCATGTCCGCGAGCGCCGGAGCAAGATCGTCGAGCGCCTTTCGCAAGCGCGCATTTTCCGCGGTGGCGCGGTCGAGCTTTAAAGCCGCGTAGGTGAGGGCTTTAGCCAGCGCGTTGGGCGCGTCTGGCGCGCCCAACAGACTGGAGGAAGCGGCTGCTTTGTCGACCGCCTCCACCCAACCTTCTGGAAGCGCGCTTTCAGCGCCGATCGTCTTGGCGCGCGCAATGATGTGCCCCTTGACCTCCGGTTTCCGGGCGCTCCGGTAGTAGTCGCCCACGGCGTTCTCGACGTCCGTGGCGGACAGGATCGGATAGGAACCGTCGGGCAGAGCGACACCTTCTTCGGCGTCTTGCTTACGCTCCCCCGCCGAGAAATCGCGCTTGTCAGCGTCGCAATCGTGGCCCTCTTCACTCTCCGCATTCATGTCGGGGTCGATCGGCCCGGAGCGCAAGGCGAAGCCGCGCCTTTCGACGACACCGCCCTTGATTACGTCGAACGTCGCGTCGGGTACGCAGGGCAGATCAACAAGCGAGATTTCGTGCGGCTCGGCGGTGTAGCGGATGAGACCGGTCTCGGGATCGGCCCATCGCTTGACATAGCGTCCGCCCTGGCTGAACCCCGTGTAAACGCCCTCCTGAACTTTCCGCCATTCGTCGTCGTCGACAATTTTGGCGCATACCGTGACCCGTTTTGCATCATCGTCGAAGGCGATGTCGGTCAACTTGCCGGCGGCGACGGAACCATGCATGGCGCGAACGGCGCCGAGCGATTTGCCGCCACTCGCCGCCGCGGCTTCCGAGGACCATTTCTCGAAATAGGGCTTGCTCGAGCCGTAGTCGAAGATCTCGCCCGAGCGATCCGGTGTCTCAGCCGTCGCGACCCCGGTGACGAGGCGGCGGTCAAGGTCAATCTTGGCGAGTGGCAGGAAGAGGTCAAGAGCAGACATGCAGGCTCCAGAAGAAGCAAGCGAACAGCCGGCGGGCACGGCGGGCAAGAACGGAATTTGCTTGGAGGAGGCGGGAACGGCAGGGGCGCCATCGCCTCCGCCACTTCTCCCACTGTAGCTAAATATGCCACGACCGGCGTAAGCGGTCAAGAAAATGTTCTCTTTTTGTTCTCACACCCAGAATTGCTCGGGTTCCGTCGCATATTGCTTGCGCGCTGCTCGCGTCTTGATGCTGCGCCGACCAGGATCTCAGCGTCGGGGCCTGCTCGAGCGGATCGATCGCGTCGTCGCCGATCCGGACGAACTTGAGCCCGGCCTCGGCCATGCGGACCTGGATCACATGGTCGAGCGCATTCTTCACCCGGGCCTTGAGCGGCACGAGCCCCTCCTTCGTCGCCTGCTGCCGCAGGGTCTCGCCGGTCGCGCGGTTCACTTGTGACACGAAAGGCGAGACGGGACCGAGAAGGCGTAGCAGATGAGGCGCGCCAGCCACTCGTCGTACTGGTCTTTCAGCAGGCGGCTGGCGCGATTCGATCAGCGAGAAGTCGGCGGGCATGAACTTGGTCTGGCGCCGGCGCGCCAAGTTGCCGCTCATCGGTTTTCGCCAGACATTTTCATGGCATCTTGCCGCCCCGCCGGATACCCGACGGCTGATGTCGCTGACCTCACCGCATCATTGCTCGCGTCCTGGACGCGCGTCGGGCGCGGCTTTCGCGCTGGGCGGCCGACGAGCCGCGCCATCCGCCGTCGCGAACTGGCCGCGCTCGTCGTGGTGCGGATTGAACTTCCCCAACCCTGCCTGCGGCTTGCCCGGCGCACCGCTGCCCCCCGGCGCAAGGCCAAGGTCGGCGCGGGCTTCCTCGCGCGTCTTGATGCCCGCGCCGACCAGGATCTGCAGCGTCTGCGCCTGCTCGAGTGGGTCGATCGCATCGTCGCCCACCCACACGAACTCGAGCCCCGGCTCGTTCATGCAGACGCAGATCACGTGGTCGAGCGCGTTCTTCACCCATGCCTTGAGCGGCACCAGTCCTTCCTGCGTCGCCTGCTGGCGCATGGTCTCGCCGGTCGCCCGGTTGACCTGGCTCACGAATGGCGAAACGGGGACCGAGAAGGCGTAGCAGATGATGCGCGCCAGCCACTCGTCGTACTGGTCCTTGAGTGGCGGCTGGCGCGCCTCGATCAGCTTGAAGTCGGCGGGCATGAACTTGGTCTGGCGTCTGCGCGCCAAATTGCCGCTCATCAAAGCGTCGAAATAATCTTGGAACGAGCGGATCTGGTCCGCCGTCCATTCCTTGGGCAAGGTGGCGAAGGCGTCCGGCGAGGAGCCGGCGCGGTAATAGTCGAGGGTCGAGGCGTCGCGCCTCAGCGCGATGTTGACGGTCAGCGCGATCTGCTCGACCGGGCTCATGCCATAGAGCCGATGGGCGCGGAGGTTGCGCGGCAGATAGAGGAGCTCGACGGCGGAGAAGTCGGCGGCGGGGATGCCCTTGAGGATCTGTTGGTAGGCAGGGTCGGGCGGCTCGGGCGCGCGCCCGTCTTCGCCGATCAGCGGCTTGATCGTCGACCCGTCGATAATGTCGAGCGCATAGAGCGAGCCGCCGCGATTGTAACGCGGATAAATGGTCGCCGCGTCGATGACCAGCATCTCTTCGAGCAGCATGCGCAGCCAGTCGGCGAACGAACGGCGCCGGTCGGGGCGGGCGAAGAAGCGCGTGACCTGATCGATCGCCTGAGAGCTTGCCGACGAATCCTCGCGGTTGCGCGAGCGGATGGCGAAGGCCTGCGCCGCGAGCTGGTCCTTGCGGGTTTCAATCACCGCGCGCAGAAGCGGCAGCGCGTCCGCGAGCCCGCGCAGTTCGGCAAACGAAACGCTGTCTTCGGCGCGCGGGATGTAATTGAGGTTGGCCCCGAATGGATAGTCCCATTGGCGCCCCTTGACGTCGGGCGGCGCCATCGGCGCGAGCGGCAGCAGCGGGCCGAACCAGGTGTCTGGCGACACGCCGGTGATCACATATCGCGTCGCATCGGCGAGCCGGGCGAAAACGCTTGGGGGCAGGGCGCGTCTGACGGGTTCCGACATAGGATCGTTTCCTTGGATCTCCGTCCTCCCATACGGAGTCCGTCTTTTGACGGGCCATCGCCGGAGAGGGTTGGGTAATAGGCCTTCGTATTCCGTTAGGGATTGGCGCCTACTTTCGCGCCCGGGTGGCTTACGCAGGAGTGAGGGCGATGCGCATTCCGATAGCGCTGGCCGCAATCATCGTCTCTCTGCCCGTGTTCGCGCTCGCTCCGCCGCGCTGGACCTTCTGCGTCGCCTCGTCAAGAAGCGGCGCCGACGTCTGGATCACTGAGGTTTTCGCCGCCGAGCGTGATCGCGAGCAACTGGAAACCGCGTTCAGAACTATGGTCGCGCGCATGGGCGCGGTTGGCGCCGATGCTCAATGCCCAATGCCGCGCGAGGACAAGACGGAAGCTGTCAACGCCCAATTCGAGGCCGAAGAGTTCAACCGCAAACTAGGCGCGAAGCTGCATCCGGTGGTTGCCGGCGGTTTCCCGCCGCGGCGATAGCCACGCGTCTCGGACCTCACCGGAAGACACCAGCTGCTATTTGGAGACCCTCGTGACCGTCGGCTCCTTATCGCCTGACCATTTCAGTCGATAAACGGCGCCGGGCGCGACGGACTGGACCGCGTGCGGCCTTAGAGCCACGATGCACGTTCCTCCTGCCTGCCGGACGGAAGGATAGATGATCCCGTTGAGCCCTTGCGCCCGCGCAGCATCGGCGATCGCGTTTCCGATCGGATAGCTGACCGCCGGGTCCGGATCGAGACAGGGGTGGTCGGGCGCCTGCCGAAGATCGACGAACTCCCCGGCCATGCTGGCGAACATTTCGGAATATTCGACGACGCCCTTGAATTGGCCCGATCGCGCGAGGAACTCGCTCATGTGATGGGCGACCTCACGCAAGCAGGTCTCGACATCGAACGCGGCGTACCAGGCGCCATGGGCTGCATTGAAGCGGTTGGCCTCGCGCGGCTTCCCGTAGGCGAAGGCGGCGTTGACGAAACTCGCATAGGGCACGCCGTGAATGAATTCTCCCCGCCCGATGCCCTCCGTTCCTCGGCTCTCCGCCAACAGGCGATTGCTGGTCGCCCCTTCGATTTCGGCGAGTGCCGCGGCGTCCTCGGCTGAAACGAGCGCCTCCAGCACCGGCGGTCGGAGACGCGCCGTGGATACGAGCCGGACGGTTCGCGGAAACGCTTCTCTTACGACCGGAAGGTCGTTGAGCATGCTTGCTAGCCCCGGCTTCGTCCTGAGGAGCGCCGGAGGCGCGTCTCGAAGGACGCTTCAGTCGCCGCAGAACCGGCGACGCCAACTGGACCATTCTTCGAGGCCCCGCGGATGCAGGGCGCCTCAGAATGAGGGACTGAAATCAAAGCCCGCCGCGGACGGCGTCGATGTAGCGGCGGACCTCGAGCATCCTTGGAATGCCGCCTTCGATCATCGCCTGGATTGGGGTTTCGCGCTCGAACAGTGGCCCGCTATTGGGCCGTCGCGCCCACTCGTCCGCCGTCTCGTCGGCAAACAAAAGATGAAGTCCCTTGTACATGCCGACCATGGCGGAGACGCGCGTCAGCTGGTCCTGGCTCAAGGTAGGATGGGAGCCGCGCTTCATGCGGTCGAGCGTGCTCGCAGAAACTCCGAGAAGAGCGGAGGCTTCCGCGTTGGACAAATCCCAAGCTTTCAGGAGTCCAAGGAACGCTTTGAGCGCGACTGCAGACAGGCGCGTTCGATCGCTCTCGTCCGCAAAAGTCTGCAGCCCGAAGGCGCCCGGCTCTCCTTGTCTTGCTTCAATGGTGGCGGCAGGCATCTCGCGTCTCCTGACGAGGAAATACGCGTCATTTGACGCGATGTCCAGTTATTTTTATGCTTTGTGGCGTCGTGAACCGGAGCTGGGCGCTAGAAAGACCAGGCCCGGGCATCCGGGCGAACACGCTACCGATCCGCAGGTTCACGACCGGCTCCCGTCCAAAACTCGTACATCCCCCCCGCGCCCCCGCCGCCTACGCCTAAAAGGTCCGCCAGCGCCCACACCAGCGCGTCGGCGCGGTCCGGCGAGAAGCCCATAGCGCGGCGATCGAAATCGGGCGTCAAAGCACAGAGCTGGTCCTCGAGCTTCGTGAACGTCCCAATGTGAAAGACGAGGCCGCGTTCGTAGGCCGCGGCGATCGGCTCGGCGCGCAGGAATTTGCCGCGCGTCGCGTGAACCGCGTGGACCGGGAGGTTGGGCTCACTCTGGCGCAAAACCTCCGTCACCATGTCGCCGCCTTGGTTGATTTCGGCGACCACACGATTGGCTTTGAAGCCGCGAAAGGCGGCGCCGACCCGCGCCCCCCACGCCCCCGGCGTCTCCCCCTGGCTGGTAAGGTCGGCGAGCACATAAAAGAGCCCGTTTTCCGCTTTCGCGGCGACGATGAGCCCGCATTCGTCGGACTTTGATCCCGAGCGCGCCGGCGGATCGACCGCGACCACGATCTCGGCGAATTCCTTCGGCGCCGCTTCCGGCGCGACGCGTTGGCGCTCGAGCAGCGCCCGCGACCAGAGAGCTCCCGGAGTCTCCTCGACAATCTCGGCGAGCAGCTCCTGCCGACCGATGTCGCGCCCCATGTAGCGAGCGGTCACGCGTTCAAAGAACGCACGCGCCAAGTGAGCCTTGTTATCAAAAGTCGAGCCACGGGAGACGATCGTATCCTTCCCCGCGGCTAGCGATTTGATGATCTTACTCGGGCGCGGCGTGGTAGTGACAATCGCTTGCGGCTTGTTTCCGAGCCTCAAACCGAGCATGGCCTGATCGAACGCGTCGGGTTGGCGCCAGGCAGCGAGCTCGTCGCACCACAATTTCATGTGCTGCTTACCCCGGAGCCGATCGGGCTCATCGGCCGAGAATAGCTGGCTGATCGCGCCGTTCGGCCACTCGAGACGTAGGTCGGCGGTGAGGAAATGGGGGCGCTCGTCGCGCCGGCAGCAGGCGAGGATGCCAGATTCGCCCCTAACCATAATGTCTCGGGCGTCAGCGATAGTCGCGCCGATCAGGTTGACGATCGGGTAGGTGTCCACCCAGGCGCGGACCGCCTCCGCTCCGGCGCGCGTCTTCCCAGCGCCACGTCCAGCGAGGACCAGCCAGATGATCCAATCGCCGGGTGGGGGAGCCTGGTCGTCCCGCGCCCAGAATCTCCAGTCGTGGAACAATTGCGCGCATTCGAGCGGTGTCATTTCCTCGAGCAATTGCACGCGCGTGTCGAGATTGAGGTCCACGAGATCAGCAAGGCGCTTAATCCGCTCGCTCGAGTTCGGGATGGGCGCGCGCAGGTCGGGCGCGGCGCGCAGGTGCGGGCTCAGCCGCCTCTTCCGTCATTCGGCGGGTTTTTCGGGCTGGAGGCGATCAACGACCTCGTTAATCTTTTTGAAGAGCCGCGCGCGCTCTTCTTCGCCATACGGTTCGGGAACGCGTCTCGCCTTCGTGAATCCGTGATAGCGGTCGAGTCGGTCGACGATCCTTAGCGCGCGGTCGATCGTCTTGAGGTCGCAGTCCTGAAGCCGGTCGAGGAGCTTGAGAATCATCTGCTCGAGCCTCGCGATCTGCAGCTTTGCGAAGTCGTCGGCTGGCGCGATCCAGCGGTTGCGCAACTCTTGACGGAGGATGCTCTCGGTTCGCTTCCGGGTCAGTCGTTCCGCCGCGCCGATTTCGTCGACCCCAGCCCCGGCGATGAGCGAGGCGAGAACCCGCTGGGCGCGGGTCACCCTTAAGCGTTTCGATCGGGTCGGCGAGTTTGTATTGGTCATTGGCGCCTTCAGAGATGACGCGACGGTTCCGGCGAGCGCCATGAACGACGTGCCTGCTGACAGAGAAATGGGGAGAAGGAGAGCGGTCCGTTCCGGGCGCGCCTCTCGAACTTGTCCTACTATGCCGTCACCGGCGTCAAAGCGCAAGTTTTTGTTCCTCGTTTGTTCTAGATCAGGCCTGAGATCGAAAGAAGCTAAGTATTTTCAGCATGTTGTGGGGAAGAATGGCGACGTCAGGGCGTTGCCCCCGCAGCTCGAGTTGATCGAGGGCGATCCATCAGCTTTAACAGCGATAGGGTAACAGCAGCTTGCAGGAAATTAATAATGCAATTTTCCAAGATAGGCTTACAAATAGCTGAAACGTAATATTTTTTGGAATCTTTCGGAGTTACCTGAACTTCGCAGTCGTTGCCGAACATCTCAGCAGATTTGGAAAATCTCCAGGCGCGCGATCAATCCAGGCGATGGGTCGATCGAGTTGCAGAAAAAGCGGCTTAACATCTTGAAAGCACTCAAGCGCGCGCAGAAATGCGCGCCTCCCATACGAGTTCCTCCTCGGTTCACGTATTGCTCAGCTTGCGGCAGGCAAAGTGATGAGAGTTCATGTCATTCCTCCTGAGCGCTTTGGCTGAAGCAGAGGGCGAACCGTGCTGATTGTCCACTATGCCGTCAAAACCGACCTCGGCGCGGCGGCGGCGCCGAGCGTCGGACTCCAGCGGAAGATTCTAGACCCAGCCGAGCCAATCCCGGTTGGCGCGGTCTGGATCGACATGGTCGAGCCGACGGTGGACGAGGACCGGAAGGTGGAGGCCTACCTTGGCTCCAAGGTGCCGTCACGCTCCGACCCCGATTTCGCCCAGCCCGCCGAATCCTACTATGCCGAAAATGGCGTGCGCTACCTGCACGCCTGTGTCGTCAGCGAAGCCGAAGGTACGCCCGACGTCGCCGACGTCACCTTCATCCTCGGCCCGAAAGCGCTCGTCACTGTACGCTATGATCCTGGCGAAGCCTTTGAGCTCTTCGGTCAGAGGTTGGGCAAAATCCCGACCCAAGCGCTGCACCCCGACGCGGTGGCGGTCGGGCTTATCAACGCCATTGTCGATCGCTCTGCCCGGGCGCTGAACAAGGTCGGAAACGAGCTCGATTCCATCGCGAGCCAGGTCTTTCGGGCCAAGGGAGACCAAAGCGCGCGCAGCAAGATCTATTCGGCGACCCTCGGCGCGCTCGGCCGGGAAGACGAGAAGATCTCGAACCTGCGCGAAAGCCTGGTTGAGCTCGAGCGGCTCGTGCTGTTCCTGATGTCGGAAGGCCGCTCGGCGGACGCGCCGAAACCAGTGCGGGAGGCGACGAAGTCGGCTTTGCGCGACCTCCAGGCGCTTGAGCAGGACGCGAACTTCAAGGCGCAGAAGGTCCAGTTCCTGCTCGACGCCACCCTCGGCTTCATCAACCTCGCTCAGAACGACATTATCAAGCTGTTCTCTGTGCTGGCGGTCATCTTCATGCCGCCGACGATGATCGCCTCGATTTATGGCATGAATTTCAAGGTAATGCCCGAGCTTGACTGGTGGTGGGGTTATCCCGCGGCCCTCCTTCTGATGGTCGCCGTCGCGGTCGGGCCCTACGTGTTCTTCCGGTGGAAGAAGTGGCTGTGAGGGGCGTAGCCGATCGGGATGACCGGCCGTGAACCTTTCGGAAGTCGTCTGACATGTAGCCTTCATGTGCGGCGTAGTAGCTTGCGGATAGGAGCGGGGAATGGCGGCACAACCGGCGCGAATCTGATTTGGCGGACCTCGGACCGGGCGTCGCTTGGGCGTTTGAGTTCGACGACAACGGGCGCGGGCGTCTGCTCGGCGGCGATTCTTCTATTGATCTTATGCACGGCCGGCGACTCGTTTGGGTGGACTTGATCTTGGGGAATGTGCGGACACGTGAGTGGATCGGGGCGCAGGACGCCCTTCCTCGTGACACCCGTGAGGTTTTTTTATCCAAGGATCGCCATCCGAGCCTGCACTGGGGCGGGGAAGCCCTGTGGGGAACGCTCCACGACGTCCGCCATGAAGATGAAGCGGGAATGGAGGCAACTGATCTGCGTTTCGCCTTGTGGCCGCAGTTCCTTCTGACGGCGCGCCACCATGCAGCACGCTCTGCAATGGCGGTTAAAGACCAAGCGGAGAAGGGCGCTACCATTGAAGATAGCGCAGCGCTATTTGAGAGCATGCTTATCGCCGCCGCCGAACTCGATCGGCGAGGCCGCGCAACAGATCGCCGCGAGCTGGATCAGATCGAAGACCGCGTTTTGTCGGACGCCTTGAGCGATGAAAGCGCAGCGCTCTTGCGATTGCGAAGAGCCAGGAGCGACTGGTTCGAGCAGCGCACGGCGTGCTTGCGCAACTCGAACAAAACCGCGGAGAGAGCGTCCTTCAGGCATATCGCGACCTGGGCTCGAGAGTACGACAGCGGGTCGATGCGTTTCGGGTCGACCTCCATCTGCAGGCTGAGCGCGCACGGCTTTTGCAGGAGGAAGTCGCGGGGCAGCTTGCGACCGCGACCAATCGGAACCTCTTCGCTCTCACGGTGGTCACGACCCTCCTGCTGCCCCGGCCTTCGTCACTGGCTTTTTTGGGATGAACACAAAAGGGCTGCCGTTCGGCGACTCTGACTACGGAACACTGTACGCCGCCACTTTTTGTCTGCTAGCGGCGGGAGTGGCCTATTTGCTAATCGGTCGTTATCGGGCGGTCTCTTGAAGCGGCTTTGTGCTGCAAAGTTTTGAGCGCGGCGTCTTCGTACAGTGTCAGGCGAGCCGCTCAATAACCACTTTCCGAGGGGCCTGGCGCACGATTCGAATTGAGGTTCGATATGCCGCGCGACGCCGGCTCTGGCGTGCACCTCGACCTGCGCGGCGGCGCCGGCGAGGCGACCGCCGGTTCGTTGCGATCGAATCCGAGGGCGAGTTGATTGCGCCCCGTTCCGAGCCGCTGCGACTCCCCGTCAATCGGCGGCTCCCCGGCGGAGATAGCGCTCAATCTGAAAAGCGGTGCGATTTTGTAGTTACGGGTGGCGGGCCGGCCCCGTTTGCGATCAATGGCGTTGCATTTTCGAGTAGGGTGCCGAAGCCGGCTTACGTCCTTCCTCGCGGCGCGCCCGTCGTGTTCGCGCTCGCCAACAAAACGGCGGGCGTCCAGGCGGTCCGGCTTTGGGGCATGTCGCGCGGCTCTTGCACTCGATGGACGACGGCTGGGAGCCCTATTGGCGCGACACGATTCTTATCGAGCCAGGCCGGACCGCCCACGTTGCGTTCGTCGCCGACAATCCCGGCAAATGGCCGCTCGAATCCGCAATCCCCCGAACGGCTCGCTCGGCTGGCCGTCGACGGCGACGATGAGAGTTTTTGCGCCGGCGACCGCGATCCTCGTCAGCCGCGATCGCCGCGTTGCCGAGACATAATCGCGCACGTGCGCCGGGCGGTGCCTTGAGCCTCAACGGTGCGGATGCGCCATTGGCGAAGACCATGCCGTCCTTAAGCCCCTTGCCGGGGCTGCTGACGGGATCGGCGAAATCGTCATTGATCCGGCCGCTCGCGTCAGCGTTCCACTCGGATAGAACCAGTATGACGTCAAGGTCGACGTCCGGCGGTTTCGCCTCATCGACGACGATCGGCCCGAATAGCCCTCGCCCCTGCTGTTCCGGATCGGTAACCCCGCGTGAGGCAGGTGGGTTTTGAAACCGGAATCGGGTGGAACGAAACGGATCTCCGCCCTTGCGCCAGGTTTGAGCGTCTCTTGGGTGAGGCCGCCAACCCCTGCGGCCACATTCTCGGCGAGCAAGCCGGGAAAGCTCAGCGTTGTCAGCTCCGCGGACATGTTGGAGAACCTCAGCCTCAGTTCGTCGCCCTGTCTGAGCCGGACAAGTGGGCGCGGAACTAGTCTAGGCCGGCATAGGCATAAACCGCGGCCAGTTCAGCCGACTGCGGGGCAGGTGAAGCCTAGTCGGCGCGGGTTTGAAAGGGAGAATGCCGTTAGCAGCGGACGGCGGTTCTGTCCGCCGACGCCTGACCGATGTGGCCGCCAAGCAGCCGTCGCAAGGGCCGCCTCCTAAAACGAAACGGCGGGTGAGGGTTACTGCATCTGTCCCGTTTTGGCGCAGTCGACCGGCGCCAAGAATGCTGACAATTGACCCGCAGCACAGGGCATCCATCCATGCGTAAGTTCGCCATATTCGTTGGTTTTGCCACAATTTGCATTGCATTGGGTCGCTCTCTGGTCGCACCGCTCTATTTAGCGGAGCGCGTCGCGGGCGCAACCGGTCTTCTGATCGTGACTGGCCTGTTCACCATCGCAATAGCCGCCGTCGTCGTGCGTAAATGAGCCGACCTGCCGGTCAGATCCGTATTTTTTTATGGCGCAGGGCGCACAAGCTGATATAGAACCCGAAAGCAAATCGGCCTCGTCAAGCCGGCGCTTGCGGCGGGCGTGGCGGAACTGGTAGACGCGCCGGATTTAGGTTCCGGTGATGAAAGTCGTGGGGGTTCGACTCCCTCCGCCCGCACCATGCTCTTTGTGCTGCGAAGGAGCCTGGACCGATTGACGATCGAACGATTGGCACTTATCGGCCAGTCGCGGTGATCAGCCGCGACGACAAGACGGAATGGCAAGATGCAAGTGATCGAGACGCTCAGCCAGGGGCTCAAGCGGGAATATGACATTTCGCTGCCGGCGAGCGACCTCGCGGCTAAGCTTAACGGGCAGTTGGAGGACATGAAAGCGAAGGTCCGTATTAACGGCTTCCGGCCTGGCAAGGTGCCGGTCGAGCATTTGCGCAAGGTTTATGGCAAGTCGGTGATGGCGGATGTCATGCAAGAGGCCATCGCCAACGCGAACAAGAAGATCGTGGACGACAACCACTTGCGGCTCGCGCGCGAGCCGAAGGTCGAGCTCCCTAAGGATCCGGCGGTTATTGATGCTGCGCTCGAAGCCCGTGGCGACCTCAACTTCAAGGTCGCGCTTGAGGTGCTCCCGGTCTTTGAGGTCGGTGACTTCTCGCAAATTTCGCTCGAGCGTCTGACATCCGCTGTCGAGCCCGCGGATATTGAGACCGCGCTTGATCGCCTAGCCGAAGAGCGCCGCACCTACAGCGAGAAGCCCGGCGACGCCACAGCAGAGATCTATGACAGGATCACAATCGATTTCGACGGGACGATCGACGGCGTCGCCTTCGACGGCGGCGAAGGGAGAGACCTCCAGGTGGCGCTAGGTTCGAACACGTTCTTGCCTGGGTTCGAGGAGCAGCTTGTCGGCGTCGCGGCGGGCGAGAAGCGCACGGTTCGGGCGACCTTCCCGGAGGCCTACGTCGTGAGGGCGCTTGCGGGGAAGACCGCCGACTTCGCGGTGACAGTGAAAGGCGTCGCGGCGCGCGAACCACTAGCGATCGATGACGATTTCGCCAAGAGTGTTGGTTCGGAAGGCCTCGACAAGCTCAAGGAGACGATCCGTGATCGGATCGCCACAGAGTACGCGCGCGTCTCGCGCGACAAGCTTAAGCGCCAACTCCTCGATAAGCTCGATAAGCTTTATTCGTTCGAGCTGCCCGAAGGGCTGGTCGATCAGGAGTTCAATTCTATCTGGGAACAAGTAATCCGCGACCAACAGGCTTCGGGTCGCACCTTTGCTGACGAGAACACGACCGAGGAGGCGGCGCGGGGCGACTATCGCAAGATTTCCGAAAGGCGGGTGCGCCTGGGACTTCTCTTAGCCGAGGTCGGAACGAGGGCGGAAGTGCAGGTTTCGGACGAGGAGATGACCCAGGCTCTGGTCGCCAGGGCGCGGTCCTTTCCGGGGCAGGAAAAGCAAGTGTGGGATTTCTACCGAAACAACAGCCAAGCCTTGGCCGAGCTAAGAGCTCCGATCTATGAGGAAAAGGTGGTCGATCATATCTTGGGCCTCGCCAGGGTCGAGGACCTCGAAAGTATCGAAGGAAGGGCTCCTCAAGCCGGTCGACGACGAGCTTTCGAGTGAACTGACCGCTGAAAGTGATGCGCCAAGCGCGTGACACCAACCCCACTCCGGCCCTCTTTTCCAGAGCGCCTTGGGCACCTATGTTTGGGGCGACGGCCTTGCGGCCGGCCAATTCCGGCGAAAGAAATACCCTAATGCGCGATCCCGTCGATTTCTACACCAACAACCTCGTGCCGATTGTTATCGAACAATCGGCGAGAGGTGAGCGTTCCTTTGATATATTCTCACGGCTGTTGCGTGAACGCATCATTTTCATGGTCGGTCCCGTAGACGACATTTCGGCTTCGCTGGTGGTCGCCCAACTGCTCTTTCTTGAAGCAGATAATCCGAAGAAGGAAATCGCCCTCTACGTAAACTCCCCGGGTGGAGTGGTGACGGCGGGACTATCAATCTACGACACGATGCAGTTTATCAGGCCCAAAGTGACAACGATGTGTATCGGGCAAGCAGCATCGATGGGCTCGCTTCTACTTGCCGCCGGCGAGAAGGGTTCTCGCTTTGCCTTGCCTAACTCCCGAATTATGGTCCACCAGCCGTCGGGCGGCTTTCAGGGCCAGGCATCGGATATCCAGCGGCACGCGGAGGATATTCTTAAGGTGAAACGGCGACTTAACGAGATATATGTACATCATACCGGTCAGTCTTACGAAGCCATTGAAAGAACGCTCGATCGGGATCACTTCATGTCGGCCGAGGAGGCGAAGGCCTTCGGGATCGTCGATGAGGTAACCGTCAAGCGCGCAGTCGAGTTGGAAGAGGCTAAGACGTAGCCCGCGTGGCCGCAGCGCCATTGGTTTTTTCGGCCTTGGCGCTCGGCCGTGAGGAATTTTGCGACGCGGCCTTGATTTTGCGTGCAATTTGGTGGTTGTTGTCCCGTTCCGGTCTGGCCCACGACTTGCGACTGAAGGTAAACACGAGGCAGGCCCGACGGCTACGTTTCGTTAGGGTGGTTTGGTTAGGCTGCTGGTCAGGCGTTTGACGACTCGCTTCGGTGGGAGCGGCCTAAATGGAGAAAAGCGATGGCCAAGGCCGAAGGCGACGCCAAAAATACGCTTTATTGCTCTTTCTGCGGCAAGAGCCAGCATGAAGTTCGCAAACTCATCGCCGGTCCGACTGTCTTCATCTGCGATGAATGCGTGGAATTATGCATGGACATAATCCGGGAGGAGAGCAAGACCGCGCTTGTCAAAAGCAAGGACGGCATTCCCACCCCTCGAGAGATATGCAAGGTTCTTGATGACTATGTGATCGGCCAGCCCCAAGCCAAGCGGGTTCTATCGGTCGCGGTCCACAATCACTATAAACGGCTTAATCACGCCACTAAGCATGGCGACGTCGAACTGGCGAAGTCGAACATTTTGCTAATCGGCCCAACGGGTTCGGGCAAGACGCTGCTCGCACAAACTCTTGCACGAATCCTTGATGTGCCGTTCACGATGGCTGACGCCACAACTTTGACCGAAGCCGGCTATGTCGGGGAGGACGTCGAGAACATTATTCTAAAACTGTTGCAGGCTTCCGACTACAACGTCGAGCGGGCGCAGCGCGGTATTGTCTACATCGACGAGATCGACAAGATCAGTCGCAAGTCCGACAATCCATCCATTACGCGTGATGTGTCAGGCGAAGGCGTGCAGCAAGCGCTGCTTAAGATCATGGAGGGTACGATCGCGAGCGTCCCCCCGCAGGGCGGCCGCAAGCATCCCCAGCAGGAATTCCTGCAGGTGGACACGACCAATATCCTGTTCATTTGCGGTGGCGCTTTTTCAGGTCTAGAGCGCATCATCTCGGCGCGCGGCAAGGGCACTTCGATTGGGTTTTCCGCCAAGGTCCAGTCGCCCGACGACCGACGCACCGGCGAAGTGTTCCGCGAGGTCGAGCCGGAGGATCTATTGAAATTCGGGCTGATTCCCGAATTCGTCGGGCGGTTACCAGTCATCGCGACCCTTGAGGATCTTGACGAGGATGCCCTGAAGAAGATCCTGACCGAGCCAAAGAACGCCCTGGTCAAACAATACCAGCGCCTGTTCGAGATGGAGAACACCGACCTCACGATTCAGGAAGAGGCGCTGGGAGTGGTCGCCAAGAAGGCTATCGAGCGGCGGACCGGAGCCCGTGGCCTCCGTTCGATCATGGAAAGCATCTTGCTTGACACGATGTTTGAGCTACCTGGCCTCGACGGCGTCGAACAAGTTGTCATCGGTCCTGAGGTCGTCGAAGGCAAAGCTCGCCCGCTGTACATTTACGCTGAGCGTGCCGAGCGCGTGAGCTGATTCGGGCTCTCGGTTTGACGGGCCGCTTGAAAGTTCAGTAGCACGGACCCATTTGTCCGTGGGGGTTATCGGTTTCTCCCTGCTGTTCGACCGCGAAAGCTGTGCGCGTGAGCGTCGTCTCGTGAAAGTGCGCCTCCAATTCTTTGGGGGTGGGTTTTCTCGAAGGTCTTTAAAAACTCAAAGAATGGCGAGCGGATGGGAAAGTCCGCTCGGCGAAGTTCAGGATAGCCATGACCAGTCAGCACAAGTCTATCGTCCCCGGGACGCTCGACGTCTATCCCGTCCTCCCTTTGCGCGACATCGTCGTGTTCCCGCACATGATCGTCCCTTTGTTTGTTGGGCGCGAGAAGTCAATTCGTGCGCTTGAAGAGGTCATGAAGTCGGACAAGCCGATCCTGCTTGCGACCCAAAAGAACGCGGCCGACGATGATCCGTCGCCTGAGGCCATTTTCTTTGCCGGCACATTGGCAAGCGTTCTGCAGTTACTCAAGCTGCCCGATGGCACGGTCAAAGTGCTCGTCGAAGGCTCGACGCGCGCGCAGGTGACGCGGTTCATATCGGGCGAAGGCTATTTTCAGGCCGAGGCCCTGGCGATCGCTGACGAGCCGATCGAAAAAATCGAGGGTGAGGCGCTGTCGCGCTCGGTCGTATCCGAGTTTGAGAGCTACGTGAAGCTCAACAAGAAGATTTCGCCCGAGGTCGTAACCGCGGTCAACCAGATCGACGACTACAGCAAGCTCGCCGACACCATCGCTTCCCATCTCGCGGTTAAGCTCTCCGACAAGCAGGCTATCTTAGAGATGCGGTCTATTGCAAAGCGGTTCGAGAAGTGCCTTGCGCTGATGGAGAGCGAGATTTCGGTGCTCCAGGTCGAGAAGCGCATCCGTACGCGCGTCAAGCGACAAATGGAGAAGACGCAGCGAGAGTACTATCTCAACGAGCAGATGAAGGCGATCCAAAAGGAGCTTGGCGACGAGGAGGGCAAGGACGAGATGTCCGAGCTCGAGGAGCGGATCAAGTCGACGAGACTCACAAAGGAGGCGCGCGAGAAGGCCCTGGGCGAGGTCAAGAAGCTCAGGCAGATGTCGCCAATGTCGGCTGAAGCCACGGTCGTGCGCAACTATCTCGATTGGTTGTTGTCCATCCCGTGGCAGAAGCGGTCGAAAATTAAGAAGGACCTGCCGACTGCGCAAACAATTCTCGACGCCGATCATTTCGGCCTGGACAAAGTGAAAGAACGGATTGTCGAATACCTCGCCGTTCAGCAGCGCGCCAATAAGCTGACTGGGCCGATCTTATGTCTCGTGGGGCCGCCGGGCGTCGGCAAGACGTCGCTGGGCAAGTCTATCGCGAAAGCGACGGGCCGCGAATTTGTTCGCATGTCACTCGGCGGCGTGCGCGACGAAGCGGAAATTCGCGGCCATCGGCGGACCTACATTGGCTCGATGCCAGGCAAGGTCATCCAATCGATGCGCAAGGCCAAGACGTCGAATCCGCTCTTTCTGCTCGACGAGATCGACAAGATGGGCATGGATTTCCGTGGCGATCCATCATCGGCCCTACTCGAGGTGCTCGATCCCGAACAGAACTCGACGTTCAACGACCACTATCTCGAAGTCGACTATGATCTGTCTGGCGTCATGTTCGTGACAACCGCCAACACCCTCAACATCCCGCCGGCCCTCATGGATCGGATGGAGATCATTCGCATCGCCGGCTACACCGAGGACGAGAAGCTGGAGATCGCTAAGCGGCATCTTTTGCCCCATTCGACGAGCAAGCACGGACTTGACGCCAAGGAGTGGGTTGTCGCGGACAGCGCTGTCACGGAGCTTATTCGGCGCTACACGCGTGAAGCCGGTGTGCGTAACCTCGAGCGCGAGATTTCCAATCTTGCGCGCAAAGCGGTCAAGGAGATCCTGACGCACAAGAGCAAGGCGATCGTTGTTAATGGCGACAATGTCGGCGAGTTCCTTGGTCCGCCAAAGTTTCGCTACGGCGAGATCGAAGCTGACGATCAGGTCGGACTCGTAACCGGGTTGGCGTGGACGGAGGTCGGCGGCGAATTGCTGACGATCGAAGGGGTCATGATGCCGGGTAAAGGCCGTATGACGGTCACAGGGAACCTCAAGGACGTAATGAAGGAATCGATTTCGGCCGCAGCGTCGTACGTGCGTTCGCGCGCGGTCGATTTCGGGATTGAACCACCATTGTTTGACAGGCGCGACATCCATGTGCACGTTCCGGAGGGCGCAACCCCCAAGGACGGGCCTTCGGCTGGCGTTGGCATGGCGACCGTCATCGTCTCCATCCTGACCGGCGTTCCGGTGCGGCGCGACATCGCCATGACGGGCGAGATCACACTCCGCGGTCGCGTCCTTCCTATCGGAGGGCTCAAAGAGAAGCTTTTGGCCGCACTCAGGGGCGGAATCAAGAAAGTGCTCATACCGGAGGACAACGTCAAAGACTTGGCCGAGATTCCAAGCTCGGTGAAGAATGGCCTCGAAATCGTGCCCGTTTCCCGGATGGACGAGGTGCTCACGCATGCGCTTGTGCGTCGGCCGGCCCCGATCGTCTGGGAGGAGGACGTCGCTGCGGCACCGCCCGCGGGGCGCCCGAAGAGGACGGCCCGGGTCTAGTCGCGCACTGATTACGTCACACGGGGAGCCTGCGTCCCTCGTGCTGCGAACCGCACCGCCGCATGAAAGCCGCGAATTTTCGCGGCTTTCTTCGCGCTGGGGCCAGTTTTAGGCTCTTTTTTTGTCGTTGGTCCCGACGAACGCTTGCGTTCTTTCCATGAAACGGCGAGCTATGGATCGAACTCTGCTGTCGATTCGCTTGGGCGGCGATGAGCGCCTTCGAGGGGGACGGACGGGTATGAGCGTGCGGCCTCGGCGAAGCGCCGCCGCTCACGGCGACGTTGACGGCGCCGGACTTGGAACTGGCGCCGAGCAACAGAGCGCCGCAGTAGAACGGAGAGGCGATAATGAATAAGCTTGAGCTCGTTGATCATATCGCGACGGAAGCGGAGTTGACTAAAGTTTCCGCCGCGGCCGCGCTCGAGGCCGTCCTGGAAGGCATCGTGGATACCCTTAGGAAAGGCGAAGAAGTCCGGCTCGTCGGATTTGGCACCTTCTCTGTAAGGGAGCGCGCCGCCGGAAAGGGGCGTAATCCTGCGACCGGTAAAGAAATTAAAATTGCGGCATCGAGAAATGCACGCTTCAAGCCCGGCGCGGCTCTGAAGGCGAGCCTCAATAAGAAGTCGGCCAAGAAATAGTTTTAATACGCTGCGGTCTGCGCAAGGTCGTTCGGCAGCGTGATCGTCTGTCCGTCCGCCTTTCACTGTTAGAGTCTGCTGGTGCTGGCGAGCGTACCGCTAGCCTGTTATCTTGAGCCGCCGGACGAAGCGACCGGCGGCGGCAAGGGCGGTTAGCTCAGTTGGCAGAGCATCTCGTTTACACCGAGAGGGTCGGCGGTTCGAGCCCGTCACCGCCCACCAGCTTCAGGTCGCTGATTCTGTCTATCCTCGCCGCGGCGTTCACCTTCATGGGAGCCGCAGTTGCGCCGGCCGCGGCTCAAGATCATGGCCGGGCAATGAGTTTCCACGTCGCGCCCCTTGCATCCCACGAATGCGGCCGACATTGTCCCGATGTCATTGTTGCCGACGGTGTGATCGAGGCGCAGACGCCACAGGTCTTCGTGAATTTTCTCAAGTCTGGCGGCTCAAACTCGAGGTTGCGCCGCATCGTTTTTTTCAACTCTCGCGGCGGCAACGTCGTCGCTTCAATGGTCTTCGGCCATATTCTCCGCGGGCTGCGTATCGCTGGCGTTGTTGGGCGGTTCGATCCTGACGGCGATCCGGGACCGTACGTTGGAGAATGCCTGTCGGCGTGCGTGTACGCGCTGATGGGCGCGGTGCGCCGGGTCGCGCCCCCTGGTAGCGAAGTCGGGCTGCATCGAATGTCGATTGTCGAAAGCGAGGGCGGACTTTTCGGGTCGCATGCGCAGCGTAGTTTCGCCGATCCACCGATGGTCGCCGTGCTGGGGCGCTATGCACGGCGAATGGGGGTAGACCCGGCCCTCGTGATGAGGGCAGAATCGCTGCCTCCTGACACTGTCCATGTTCTGACGCGAGATGAAATGCGACGGTGGTCATTGGCGACAAGTCAATTCTGATCGGTAACCGCGCTGGCGCAGGGGCCGGGTCTTCAGTCGTATTTCGCCGCCGCTTGCGATCCTTGACTTGGAAACACGTCTGGCTTATCGGGCGTCTTCCCGCGGGGGAGTAGCTCAGTTGGTTAGAGCGCCGGCCTGTCACGCCGGAGGTCGCGGGTTCAAGTCCCGTCTCTCTCGCCATTTCTGTTTGCGCCCTCAATCGGTGAGCGCGCTCGTCTGATCGGACTTGGGTAGCGGGTTCCGCACCCCGTGAAATCATACGGAATTCGCCTGATCGATTCTCCTTTCCCGCGATTGGGCGCCGATGGATCGGCGAGTCCATTTTGGGCAATTTCAACAGCTTGCGGCGCCATTTCCGAGTCGTTCTCCTTGACCGAACCGGGGTCGCGTCCCTCGCATGAGATGTGCAAGCCAAACTGGTGGGTCTTTTGTCGTCAGCAAAACGATCGGTGGTTGTCGCAGCAGGCGGATCCGGCTTAGGGAGCGTACGAAATGCGTCTTCTACCGCACGCTCAAGCGGGCGGTCCCGAAAGTCCGACGAGGCCCCATTTCGTCAAAGTGCGGGTCAACGTGGACGTTTACCCGGGCGGCTCGCACGCCGTCCTTCGCGGGCCGCGCCGCATCGGCCGCCATGACGAAAAGGAAGGCTCACGACGAGCGACGACGCCCGGATGCGGCGGCTAAATCCGTTCGGCGGAGCGCCTCATGGACATGTGGATGAAGGCCGCCGAAGCTTCGCCGCAGGCCCACAAGAAGAACAGAACCGGAAGCAGCGGACAAACCACGCGCTACCAGCTCTCGACAGAAATTGTCGGTGTTTCGTACCTCCCAGGTGGAGTTTCGGACCACGCCCAACCACGCGGCGGCCCTCATGCCTCAAGGGCGCGGCGTAGCTTCATCTCTACGAATGATACAGCGGGTGGTGTTGTTATAATTACTACTCCTGGAGGCCAAGTTCACAATCTAAGTTGGGTCTTAGGGTGACGCTGGAGGGAAGAGGTGGAGCGACGGATTTTTGCTATTTCAGGTACCCGATGTCGACTGTGGTTCCGCAGCTTTCGGAACGCCGATCGATGTCATGAACCGAATTCCGTATCGGTTACTTTCCGCCGCTCAGCGCGCCCCGACCCCTTTAGATAGGCGGTGAACTTGGACGACGAGGCGTGGAGTTGCTGAGCCTTTCGCCTTGCATGCTAGATTGCACTGCGATACCCGTTACGAGCGGGCGTCCCCCGCGCGAATGCAGCGCACAACTAATAATCTGAAGAGCGAGGCTATGCCGAGCCTTATTTCCGACTACTTGCCGCTGATCGTCTTCGTGATCATCGCCACCCTCATAAGCGGCGCGCTATTGATTGCGCCTTTTCTCGTCGCCTATCGCGCGCCTGACAGCGAAAAGCTTTCGCCCTACGAGTGCGGCTTTCCTCCCTTTGACGATGCCCGCATGCGCTTCGACGCGCGCTTCTACCTCGTATCGCTTCTCTTCATCATTTTCGATCTTGAAGTGGCGTTCCTGTTTCCCTGGGCGATCGTATTCCACGATCTGGGCGCATTGGGATTCTGGTCGATGATGATCTTCCTGGCGGTTCTGACAGTCGGATTTGTTTACGAGTGGAACAAGGGAGCGCTGGAATGGGATTGACCGCCAGCCCAACCGTTACACAGGCCGCGACCAAGCTTCTCGATCCGCTGACTGGCAAATCGGTCCGGCCAGAAGATCGGTATTTCGGCTCGATCAGCGATCAGCTGGCGGATAAAGGCTTTCTTGTCACAACGACTGACGACCTCATCCAATGGGCGCGCACTGGCTCATTGATGTGGATGACCTTCGGCCTTGCCTGCTGCGCGGTCGAGATGATGCAGGTGTCGATGCCCCGCTACGACGTTGAGCGTTTTGGGTTTGCGCCGCGCGGAAGCCCGCGCCAGTCCGACGTGATGATTGTCGCGGGGACCCTCACGAACAAGATGGCGCCGGCGCTCCGCAAGGTCTATGACCAGATGCCAGAACCGCGCTATGTCATCTCGATGGGCTCGTGCGCCAACGGCGGCGGCTACTACCACTATTCTTATTCGGTGGTTCGCGGGTGCGACCGCATCGTTCCCGTTGACATCTATGTGCCAGGTTGTCCCCCCACCGCGGAGGCGCTGCTCTACGGCATATTGATGTTGCAGAAGAAAATTCGTCGAACCGGCACAATCGAACGCTGAAGATCCGCGGGAGCAGGAAGGCGAGACTTAGAGGATGGACGACCAGCTTCAGGCCATTGCGACGAAACTGGGCGCCGAGGTTCGCGGCGCGGTGGTGGAGTCCGTTTTCGCGTTTGGCGAGCTCACTCTAGTTGTCGATCGCGCGCGCATCATTGAGACGCTCCAATTCCTCCGCGATGATCCGGTGGCTCAATGTGTTTCAATCATCGATATTTCGGGCGTCGACTTTCCACAGCGCGAAAAGCGCTTCGACGTCGTCTACCATCTGCTCTCGCCGAAGCTGAACCGGCGGATCCGGGTCAAGATCGAGACTGACGAGGATACCGCCGTCATGAGCGCTACGGTGGTCTATCCTGGAGCCGACTGGTTCGAGCGCGAGATCTACGACCTATTTGGCGTGACGTTCGAGGGCCATCCGGATTTGCGGCGCCTCCTGACCGACTATGGCTTCGATGGTCACCCATTGCGCAAGGACTTCCCTATGACGGGCTTCGTCGAGGTGCGCTATGACGATGCGGAAAAGCGCGTGCGCTACGATCCGGTGCGGCTCAATCAGGAGTTTCGCCAGTTCGATTTCCTGAGCCCCTGGGAGGGTCCGCCGCTGCCTGGGGATGAGAAGGCCAAAGGCGACGGTCCGCAGAGCTAGTCGAGTCATGAACGATCAGAACCTGCGCAACTTCTCGATCAATTTCGGGCCACAGCACCCCGCTGCGCATGGCGTGCTGCGCCTTGTCCTTGAGCTCGACGGCGAGGTGGTCGAGCGGGTCGACCCGCACATCGGCCTCCTGCATCGCGGCACCGAAAAGCTCATGGAGGCGCGCACGTACCTGCAGAACGTGCCTTATCTCGATCGGCTCGACTATGTCGCGCCGATGAACCAGGAGCACGCATATGCGCTTGCGGTCGAGCGGCTTCTGGGCATTTCGGTTCCTCGACGCGCCCAGCTCATTCGTGTGCTCTACTGCGAGATTGGCCGTCTGTTGTCGCATTTGCTCCAGATCACCACCCAGGCGATGGACGTCGGCGCGCTGACGCCGCCGCTTTGGGGGTTCGAGGAACGCGAGAAGCTGATGGTCTTCTACGAGCGCGCCAGCGGCTCGCGCATGCATGCTGCCTATTTCCGGCCAGGCGGCGTGCACCAGGATTTGCCACGCAAGCTCGTCGACGACATCGAGGCCTTTTGCGATCCATTCCTTAAGGTCTGCGACGATCTCGAGGTTCTGCTCACCGGAAATCGAATCTTCAAGCAACGCAATGTCGACATCGGTGTCGTCAAGCTGGCGGATGCCTGGGCGTGGGGTTTCTCGGGCGTCATGGTGCGCGGATCAGGCGCAGCGTGGGATCTGCGCAAGGCTCAGCCGTACGAGTGCTACGAGGAAATGGATTTCGATATTCCTGTCGGCAAAAACGGCGACTGCTATGATCGCTATGTAATCCGCATGGAAGAGATGCGCCAGTCGGTAAAGATCATGCGTCAGTGCTGCGAGAAGCTGAACTCGCCTGGCGGCGAGGGGCCGGTCAAGACCGACGACGGCAAAGTCGCGCCGCCACGACGGGCCGAGATGAAGCGGTCGATGGAGGCTCTCATCCATCATTTCAAACTCTACACCGAAGGCTATAAGGTGCCCGCCGGTGAGGTTTATGCCGCGGTCGAAGCGCCCAAGGGCGAGTTCGGCGTTTATCTCACCTCCGACGGTTCGAACAAACCCTACCGCGTCAAACTTCGCGCGCCCGGCTTCGCGCATCTTCAAGCGATGGATTTTCTCTGTCGCAAGCACATGCTTGCTGACATCAGCGCGGTCCTCGGCTCGCTTGATATCGTGTTCGGGGAGGTCGATCGGTGATCGAGCTCGCCCGGCGCTTAGGCATGACCCAGTATCCGAGGAACATTTGACCGATGTCCGTTCGCCGCTTCCCCGACGAGCAGCCGAAAACCTTCGAGTTCACGCCGGAAAACAAGGCGTGGGCGGAGCGGGAGATCACCAAATATCCTCCTGGCCGGCAAGCCTCAGCGGTGCTCGCGCTGTTGTGGCGGGCGCAGAAACAGAATGGATATTGGCTTCCGCGCGCGGCGGTAGAAAAGGTCGCGGCAATGCTCGATATGCCCAACATCCGGGTGCTCGAGGTCGCGACGTTCTACACGATGTTCAATCTTGCGCCGGTCGGCCGACATTATGTGCAGGTCTGCGGTACGACGCCGTGCATGCTCGCTGGTTCAGACGACATCAGGGCGGTCTGCCGCCAGCGCATCGGCGAGCAAAGCCATGTGACGCCGGACGGCCTATTCTCCTGGATTGAGGTCGAATGCCTGGGAGCATGTTGCAATGCGCCCATGGTCCAGATCAACGACGATTATTACGAAGACCTGACGCCCGAGAATTTCGCCAAGCTTCTCGAGGATCTTGCATTGGGCCGGCCGGTCAAGACGGGTTCGCAGATCGGGCGAGTGTCCTCCGAGCCGGTTGGCGGCTTGACCGCGCTGACCACGCTATACGGAGTCGATGGCCGCGGCGCGCCCACGCCAGCGAACGATCAACCGCCGACCGGGACGATTGGGAACTGAGGGATGCTGGAAGACAAGGATCGCATCTTCACCAATCTGTATGGACTCGGCGACCGAGGCCTCAAGGGCGCACGGGCGCGCGGCAATTGGGATGGGACCAAGGGGATCATCGACAAGGGGCGGGACTGGATCATCTCCGAAATGAAGGCCTCCGGCCTGCGTGGGCGTGGAGGCGCTGGCTTCCCGACTGGGCTCAAATGGTCGTTCATGCCCAAGACCGTCGATCCCAAGCGGCCGCACTATCTCACCATCAACGCCGACGAATCGGAGCCTGGCACCTGCAAGGACCGCGAAATCATGCGTAACGACCCGCACACGCTGGTCGAGGGCGCGCTGGTCGCCTCATTCGCTATGGGCGCCCATGCGGCCTATATCTACGTGCGCGGCGAATTTATCAAAGAGCGTTACAATCTCGAGGCTGCGGTCGCGGAGGCCTATGATGCGCGCCTCATCGGCAAGGACAATGTTCACGGCTGGCCGTTCGATCTCTACGTCCATCACGGCGCCGGGGCTTACATCTGCGGCGAAGAGACGGCGATGCTCGAGTTGCTCGAGGGCAAGAAGGGGATGCCCCGAATGAAGCCCCCCTTTCCCGCCGGCATGGGGCTCTACGGGTCTCCGACGACGGTCAACAACGTTGAGTCAATCGCCTCCGCGCCAACGATCTTGCGGCGCGGCGCTTCGTGGTTCACCAGTTTTGGCGCCCCCAACAATTCCGGCACCAAACTCTTTAGCGTTTCAGGTCACGTCAACAGGCCGTGCAACGTGGAAGAGGCGATGTCGATCCCGTTCCGCGAGTTGATCGAGAAGCACTGCGGTGGGATTCGCGGCGGCTGGGACAATCTGCTCGCCGTCATTCCCGGCGGAGCTTCTGTGCGGCTCGTTCCCGCCGCTCAGATTATCGATTGCCCCATGGATTTTGACTCGCTCGCCAAGCTCAAGTCAGGCCTTGGCACGGCCGCGGCGATCGTAATGGATAAGTCGACTGACATTGTCCGCGCTATCGCGCGCCTGTCGTATTTCTACAAGCACGAGAGCTGCGGGCAGTGCACGCCCTGTCGCGAGGGCGCGGGCTGGATGTGGCGCGTCATGGAGCGCATGGTTCAGGGCCGAGCCCAACGGCGTGAGATCGATATGCTGCTCGACGTCACCAAGCAGGTGGAAGGGCACACGATCTGCGCCCTTGGTGACGCGGCGGCTTGGCCGATCCAGGGGCTGATCGCCCATTTCCGTCCGGAGATCGAACGGCGCATCGACCAATACGCTGCCAATCCGCACAGCGAGCCAGTGCTCGCCGCGGCGGAGTAGGGCATGAGCAGCCATATCGCCCAGCTCAATATCGGCCGGTTCCGCTACCCAACGGACGACCTGCGGATGGCGGGGTTCATGACGAATCTCGATCGCATTAACGCTCTTGCGGAGCGCAGCGACGGATTCGTCTGGCGCCTGAAGGACGAGAGCAACAATGCGACCGCCATCCGTCCGGAGAGCGACTCGACCATGGCGGTCAATCTGTCCGTGTGGGAGAGCGTCGAAGCGTTGGAGCGCTTCGTTTGGGCGACAGTCCACAAGCAGGTCTATAACCGCAAGGGCGATTGGTTCGAAAAGAGCGCGACGCCCCATTTCGTCATGTGGCCGATACCGCCCAGGCATACACCAGAGCTCGAAGAGGCCATGGGGCGGCTTGCGCACTTGACCGCGCACGGCGATAGCGATTTTGCCTTTGGCTGGAGCCATATGGCCCATATCAAGCTATGGATGAGCCGGAAGTGCGGTTAACTGTCGAACAGCCACGATGAAGATCGAGAGCGAAAAGGTCGACCTTTCCGAACCGAAGTTCGACGACGTCAATCTGCCGAGCTCTGGCTTTCACAACATCAATCTCGCTGGCGTGCGCGTCGATGAAGCCTACCTTGCGGGCGTTTCTGTCGTTCACGGTCAGCAGGACCGTGCAAGGATCGACGGGATTGCCGTCACCGCTCTCCTCGCGTATTGGCGCGCTGGCCACGGGGCGAAAAGCGCATGAGCAAGATCGTCATCGACGGGAAGGAAATCGACGTCCCGGCCGAGTTCACGCTTCTCCAGGCGTGCGAGGCGGCCGGCGCCGAAATTCCACGGTTCTGTTTCCACGAGCGGCTGTCGATTGCGGGCAACTGTCGGATGTGCCTGGTCGAAGTGAAAGGGGGACCGCCCAAGCCGACGGCTTCTTGCGCGATGGCGGTCAAAGACTTGCGCCCCGGCCCGAACGGTGAGCCACCGGTCGTACTGACCAACTCGCCGATGGCCCGCAAGGCGCGCAAGGGGACAATGGAGTTTCTGCTGATCAACCATCCGCTCGACTGCCCGATCTGCGACCAGGGGGGCGAGTGCGATCTGCAAGATCAGGCGATGGCCTACGGCGCGGACTTGTCTCGTTTCTCCGAGAACAAGCGCGCGGTTGAGGACAAATATATTGGGGCACTCGTCAAGACCTCGATGAACCGTTGCATTCAGTGCACGCGTTGTGTGCGCTTCGTAACGGAGGTCGCAGGTGTTCCAGAGCTAGGCGCTATCGGCCGCGGCGAGGACATGGAGATTACCTCCTACCTTCAACAGGCGCTGAGTTCGGAACTGCAGGGCAACGTCGTCGACCTGTGCCCGGTCGGCGCACTGACGGCGAAACCGATCGCCTTCCACGCCCGCCCGTGGGAGTACGCCAAGACCGAATCAATTGACGTGATGGACGCGCTTGGCTGCTCCATCCGAATCGATTCGCGCGGCCGCGAGGTCGTGCGCATTCTGCCTCGCGTCAACGACTCGATCAACGAGGAATGGATTTCCGACAAGACGCGGCACATCGTCGACGGCTTGAAGACGCAGCGACTCGATCGCCCATATGTCCGCGTCGATGGCCGGCTCCGGCCCGCGAGTTGGGCGGAGGCCTTCGCCGCCATCGCCGGCAAAGTCGCGGCGGCTTCCCCATCGCGGATCGGAGCGATCGTCGGCGACTTGGCGACGGTCGAGGAGATGTTCGCGCTCAAATCGCTTATCGCCAAACTTGGGTTACCCAATATCGATTGCCGCCAGGACGGCTCGAAACTTCATCCAAAATTCGGCCGCGCATCCTATCTCTTCAACTCGACCATCGCCGGAATCGACCAAGCGGACGCGGTTCTCATCGTTGGCTCAAACCCGCGCCATGAGGCGCCGGTCCTCAACGCGCGTATCCGGAAGCGGTGGCTTAGGGGTGGCGCGCTGATAGACGTCGTCGGAGCTAGGACCGATCTGACCTACGACTACAATTACTTGGGCGCTGGACCGCAAACGCTCGCGCAGACATGGGACAAGCTGCCGGAAGGTGTGGCTAAGCCAACGATGGTCGTCGGAGCCGGCGCGTTCGCGAGGCCCGATGGCGTGGCCGTTCTGGCGAGTCTCGCTAAGGTCGCCCTCGCGGCAGGCGTCGTGAAAGACGGCTGGAACGGTTTTAATGTGCTTCATAGCGCAGCATCGCGCGTCGGCGGCCTCGATCTCGGCCTCGTGCCGGGTGAAGGCGGCCTCGACGCGCCGGCAATGGCGGAGGCGAACGCGCTCGACGTACTCCTCAACCTTGGCGCGGATGAAATCGATATCGAGCGCGGCGCGTTCGTGGTCTACGTCGGTACACATGGCGATCGTGGCGCTCATCGCGCGGACGTTATCTTGCCCGGCGCCGCCTATGCCGAGAAGACCGGCATCTACGTCAACACGGAAGGTCGGCCGCAGCTCGCCGAGCGCGCGGTGTTCCCGCCCGGGGACGCACGCGAAGATTGGTCAATCCTGCGCGCTCTATCGGATCCGCTGGGTGTCAAGCTGCCGTTCGATTCGCTTGCTCAATTGCGGGCGGCGCTCGCCGTCGCCTACCCGTTCCTAGTGCGCTTCGACTCCATCGCGCCGACAGATGCACGCGTTTTCAACTCGATCGGCGCGCTCGGGGGCGTTGTCGACAAGGCGCCGTTCGTCCCCGCTGTAGACGACTTTTATTTTACCAACCCAATCGCGCGCGCCTCTCGCGTCATGGCCGAATGTTCGGCTCTGGCGCGGGAGGGTCGGCGTCAGGCGGCGGAATAGGCAAGATTCGATGACCAGCGCGACACCCTCGCACACCGCGTTGCCGCCTTGGGGCGCAATCCTCGGCGTGGCTGCGGTCGTCATCATCGCAATCATCGCCGCTCTATGGCTCCTTATCGGTAGCGGCGCCATGTCCTCCTTCGGCGCATGGATGCATGAGAGCGATACCGGCTCATTGTTGAGGCACGCGCTGGAGAGCCTACTCCTGCTGGTGTGTCTTCTTCTCTCCACAGCGGCGCTGATCTACATTCAACGAAAGATCTGGGGCGCCGTGCAGCTTCGCCGCGGCCCGAATGTCGTGGGTCCGTGGGGCGTTCTCCAGCCGTTCGCGGACTTTTTCAAGTTTATCCTCAAGGAACCGATCATCCCAGCTGGCGCCAACAAGGGCGTGTTCGTGCTTGCGCCGCTCGTGTCCGTCGTGCTCGCTTTCGCTGCGTGGGCGGTCATCCCTGTCTCGGACGGATGGGTGGTCGCCGATATCAATGTTGGGCTCCTCTACCTTTTTGCCGTCTCCTCGCTTGGGGTGTACGGCGTGATCATGGCGGGATGGGCGTCAAATTCGAAATATGCGCTGCTCTCAGCGCTACGCGCAGCCGCCCAGATGGTGTCTTACGAGGTCTCGATCGGCTTTGTGATTGTGACGGTGGTGATGTGCGCGGGCTCGGTCAACCTGAGCGATATTGTCCGCGCCCAGGACACGCGGTTCGGCTTCCTCGGTTGGTACTGGCTTCCGCTTCTCCCGATGTTTGTCGTCTTCTTTATTTCGGCGCTTGCCGAGACCAATCGGCCGCCTTTCGACTTGACCGAGGCGGAGTTGGAGCTGGTCGCTGGATACACTGTGGAATATTCCGCATCGATGTTCCTGCTCCAGTTTCTGACCGAACTCGTCGCGCTGCTCACCATGGCGTCATTGACTGCAGTCCTGTTCCTCGGCGGATGGCTGTCGCCGCTTCCGTTTCCGCCGTTCACATGGATACCGGGAGTGATCTGGTTCTTGATTAAGGCTTGGGCGGTCGTATTCTGCTTCTTGATGGTAACCGCCTTTGTTCCGCGCTATCGTTACGATCAGTTGATGCGCCTCGGCTGGAAGGTGTTTCTGCCGATCTCGCTGGTGATGGTCGTCGTCGTTGCCGGAGTTCTCGAATTTACCGGTCTCGGGGCGAGCCCCTCAGTTCCTTTGCACTGAGGGGGTAGGGAAAAGTCAATGGCTCTCAGACTTGCACAATCGGCGCGCTCGTTGTTTCTCGGCGAGTTCTTTGCCGCGTTCGGGTTGTCGGTCCGCTATATGTTCAAGCCTAGGGCGACGCTCAACTATCCGCACGAGAAGTCGCCGCTGAGCCCTCGCTTTCGTGGAGAACATGCGCAGCGCCGCTATCCGAACGGCGAGGAGCGATGCATCGCCTGCAAGCTGTGCGAGGCGATCTGCCCTGCTCAGGCGATCACGATCGAGGCGGGACCGCGGCGCAACGACGGGACTCGTCGAACGACGCGCTACGACATCGACATGGTCAAATGCATCTACTGCGGCATGTGTCAGGAAGCCTGTCCGGTTGACGCGATCGTCGAAGGGCCGAACTTCGAATTTGCGACTGAGACGCGCGAGGAGCTTTATTACGACAAGCAACGATTGCTGGATAACGGCGATCGATGGGAGCGGGAGCTGGCGCGCAATATCGGGCTCGACGCGCCGTATCGGTAGGGCTTTCTTCCCTCCGGAGGCGAGCAAGTTGACCACTGGCGTCGAATGACGTGCATGGTCTGCGGGCGGCTTTGGTAAGTCCGCCGGGGGACCGCGCCACGAGGCGCCAATGAACGCGGCGCTCTCGCGCTTTGCGCCCTGCCTGTTTCCCGAGGAGGGAGGTCGGTCGGGCGGGGGACGATGATCAAGAGGCGGATGATGCAGGCCGATGTTCTGTTCTTTTGGATTTTAGCTCCGGTTCTGGTCGTGTCGGCTTTCGGCGTTATCGTGGCTAAAAATCCGGTGCACTCGGTCCTCTTCCTCATCCTTTCTTTCGTCTGCGCGGCCGGCCTGTTCCTGCTGATGGGCGCTGAGTTCTTGGCGATGATCCTGGTTGTTGTATATGTCGGCGCGGTCGCAGTGCTGTTCTTGTTCGTCGTCATGCTACTCGATGTTGACTTCGCCCGGTTGAGGCAGGGCTTTGTCGAATACCTGCCGCAGGGGTTGCTGATCGCGTTGGTGGTGGCGATCGAGCTTATCTATGTCGTGTCGGGTCTCGGATCCTCGCAACGGGCAGCGGCTCCGGCGGTGCCGGAGGGCATGGTCAGTAACACCGCCGCCCTCGGCGAGGTGCTCTATACCCGCTATTTCTACTTCTTCCAGGCGGCGGGGATGATCCTGCTGACCGCGATGATCGGCGCAATCGTTCTGACCCTTCATCACAAGCAGGGCGTCAAGCGCCAGGACGTCGGCGCGCAGGTGGCTCGCACCCCGGAAACCGCAGTCGAGGTGCGCAAGGTCCCCTCACGCGCCGGCATCTGAAGGATCACGCGGATGGGAATCGCTCTCGCCAACTACCTCACTCTCGCGGCGATCGTGTTCACGATCGGCATCGCCGGCATCATCCTGAATCACAAGAACATCATCATCATTCTCATGTCGGTCGAGCTGATCCTCTTGTCCGTCAACATCAACCTAGTCGCCTTTTCGACCTATTCGGGCGATCTAACCGGGCAGGCCTTTGCGCTCTTCATCCTCACAGTAGCCGCGGCCGAGGCGGCGATTGGTCTTGCGATCCTCGTGGCCTATTACCGCAATCGCGGCTCTATCGCGGTTGAGGACATTAATTCCCTGAAGGGCTGAGCCTGTGTACCAGCTGATCGTCTTCCTGCCGCTTCTCGGCTTTCTGATTGCCGGCGTTTTCGGGCCCTGGATCGGCGCGCGCGGCGCTGAGTATGTTACCTCGGCCCTTCTCGGGGTTTGTTGCGTCCTCTCCTGGATCGCATTCGTCATGGTTGCAGGAGGCGCGGACGCTCACGTCCAGATCGCCAATTGGTTCACCTCCGGCAAGGTCGTTGCTGACTGGGCCTTGCGCATCGACACGTTGACCGCTGTCATGTTCGTCGTCGTGACGACGGTGTCCTTCCTCGTCCACATCTACTCGATCGGCTACATGTCCGAGGATCCATCGCAGTCCCGGTTTTTTGCTTATCTCTCACTCTTCACCTTCGCCATGCTGATGCTGGTGACGTCCGACAATCTGGTGCAGCTCTTCTTCGGTTGGGAAGGCGTCGGCGTGATGTCTTACCTCCTGGTTGGCTTCTGGTACGAAAAGCCTGCACCCAATGCCGCCGCGATCAAGGCGTTCGTAGTCAACCGGGTCGGCGATTTCGGCTTCTCGCTCGGGATCTATCTCACCTACCAGCTCACCGGCTCGATCGCGTTCGATCAGGTGTTCGCCGCCGCGCCAGGCCTTGCCGGAAAGACGGTGCATTTTATAGGGTTCAACTGGGACGCGGTGACGCTCGCCTGCCTGCTCCTGTTCATGGGCGCGATGGGCAAGTCGGCGCAGTTTCTGCTCCACACCTGGCTTCCAGACGCAATGGAGGGCCCGACCCCGGTTTCGTCGCTCATTCACGCGGCGACCATGGTGACGGCCGGCGTGTTCATGGTCGCGAGGCTCTCGCCTCTATTCGAAATGTCACCCACTGCGCTCAGTGTCGTCACCATCGTCGGCGGGACGACGGCCTTCTTCGCCGCCACCATTGCCGGCGTTCAGATGGACATCAAGAAGGTGGTCGCTTATTCCACCTGCTCGCAACTGGGTTACATGTTCGTCGGCCTTGGCGTCGGGGGCTATAGCCTGGGCATTTTTCACCTATTCACCCACGCTTTCTTTAAGGGCCTTTTATTCCTTTGCTGCGGCTCCGTGATCACTGCGATGCATCACGAGCAGGACATGCGCGCGATGGGCGGGCTCCGAAGGGAGCTGCCGGTGACCTTCTGGACGATGATGGCCGGCGCGCTCGCGCTGAGCGCCGTTGGTATCCCATTCACGTCGATTGGCTTTGCCGGATTTGTGTCGAAGGACCCAATCATAGAAGCGGCTTTCGTCTCTAATCGCTTCGGCGCCATGTACGCTTTCTGGTGCGCCGACGTCGCTGCCGGATTGACCGCGTTCTACACTTGGCGCCTCATGTTCATGACTTTTTTTGGCAATCGGGGCGACTGGTCCGCGTCCCTACCGAGCGCGCATGACGCGCATGATCATGGCCATGGGGACCATCCCGTGCGCGAATCCCCGCGGGTCATGCTGATTCCCCTCATAGTGCTGGCCCTCGGCGCGACTTTCGCTGGAATGGCTTTCCGATACCTCTTCATTGGCGCGGGGCACGACGGATTCTGGCGAAGCTCTTTATACCTGGGGCAGGAGAACAACATTCTCGAACGCATGGAGACGGCCCCGTGGCTCGTCTCCGTGTCTCCGACGCTGGCTGTGCTTATCGGGGTCGGGATCGCCTACTACATGTATATGGTTGATCGAACCGCGCCGCAGCGGCTCGCTGCCGAATTCCCGGCGCTGTATCGCTTCCTGATCCATAAATGGTACTTCGACGAACTTTACGACTTCCTGTTCGTCCGTCCGGCCTTTGCGATGGGCCGCTTGTTCTGGAAAGGCGGCGACGGCGGGATCATCGATGGCTTCGGTCCAGACGGCGTCTCGGCGCGTGTTCTCGACGTAGCCCGTGGCGCTGTTCGCCTGCAGACCGGCTATGTGTATCATTACGCGTTCGCGATGCTGATTGGCGCTGCGGCGCTGACGACGTGGTATCTGTTCGGAGGGGTGATCCAGTGAACGGCTCCTGGATCCTCTCCGGCATCCTGGCGTTGCCGCTGATAGGCGCGCTATTCATCCTGTTGCTGCCCGGCGACAGCGAGGCGACGAAGCGAAATGCCCGCTGGATAGCGCTGTTCGCGACGTTGATCACATTCGTGCTGAGCATCGTTGCTTGGGGCCGTTTTGACCCGGCGCAGCCCGGCTTTCAACTTGTCGAGGAGCGCGACTGGTTCTCGCACGCAATCCTGTACAAGCTCGGCGTCGACGGCATTTCGATGCCGTTTGTGCTGCTCACCACCTTCATCATGCCAATCTGCATCGTCGCGTCGTGGGCGCCGATCCAGACCCGCGTCAAGGAGTACATGATCACGTTCCTGGTGATGGAGACCCTCATGGTCGGGGTCTTCGTGGCGCTCGACCTGGTGCTTTTTTACCTGTTCTTCGAGGGCGGCCTCATCCCGATGTTCATTATCATCGGCATCTGGGGGCACGGCAACCGCGTGTACGCAGCCTTCAAGTTTTTCCTCTACACGTTCACTGGCTCAGTGCTGATGCTGCTCGCGATCATGGCCATGTACTGGACCGCAGGCACGACCGACATCACCGTGTTGCTCAAGACCCCGTTTCCCGCCCATATGCAGACTTGGCTGTGGCTCGGGTTCTTCGCCTCGTTTGCGGTGAAGATGCCGATGTGGCCGGTGCACACCTGGTTGCCTGATGCGCACGTCGAAGCGCCGACCGCGGGATCGGTTGTGCTGGCCGCCATTTTGCTCAAAATGGGCGGCTACGGCTTCATCCGCTTTTCGCTGCCGATGTTTCCGGACGCCTCACTTTATTTCACCCCGCTCATCTTTACCCTATCGGTGATTGCGATCATCTACACCTCCCTGGTCGCGCTGGCGCAGGACAGCATGAAGAAGGTGATCGCCTATTCGTCAGTCGCTCACATGGGCTTCGTGACGATGGGGATTTTCGCCGCTAACACCCAGGGGATCGAGGGCGCTGTTTACCAGATGATCAGCCATGGCCTGATCTCGGGTGCGCTGTTCCTCTGCGTTGGTGTTGTCTATGACCGCATGCACACTTACGAGATCAGTGCCTACGGCGGCCTCGTGCAGCGCATGCCGCTCTATGCGGTCGCTTTCATGGTGTTCACTCTCGGGAATGTCGGGTTGCCGGGCACCACCGGCTTCCTCGGCGAATTCCTGACCCTGATCGGCACATTCCAGACGAACAACTGGGTCGCCTTTCTCGCCACCTTCGGCATAATCCTGTCTGCATGCTATGCGCTCTACCTTTACCGGCGCGTCATCTTCGGCGTCATCGAGAAGCCAAACCTGATGGGCGTCGCAGACCTCACTGGCCGCGAGGTTGTGACGCTTTTACCGCTTGGTTTGCTCACGATCTTTTACGGCGTGCACCCCCAGCCGATCATCGACGCTAGCGCAGCTTCAATTGAGCAGATCATAAGCGGCTTCCAGCATGCCGTCACACTGTCTAAGTCGGCAGGGCTCTGACGAGGTCGCGGCTTTACGCCTCGGGCTTATTGTCCTTTGGAACGAGTGGTGCTCATGCATGAGACGGCGATTTCGCTTCCCGTGATTCTGCCGGAGGCGGTGCTGGCGGCAGGGACCTTGGCGCTTGTGCTCTACGGCGCGCTGCGTGGCGAGCGCGGGTCGGCCCTGGTCAACGAGATCGCCGTCGGCCTGCTCGGCCTCGTCTTCATTCTTCTGGTGGCCGGAAATCGGCCGATGGGCATCACCTTCTACGGCTCCTTCGTAGACGACGCGTTCACCCGCTTCATGAGCGCGCTCGCGCTGGTCGGCTCGCTGGTGACGCTTCTTTTGTCGGTCGAGTTCATGCGTCAGGAGCGGATCGGCGGATTCGAATTCCCGGTCCTCATCCTCATTTCGACCCTCGGCATGCTGATGCTGATCTCGGCCAATGACTTCATCGCGCTCTACCTCGGGTTCGAGTTGATGAGCTTGGCGCTCTACGTGATCGCCGCCTATCGGCGCCACGATCTCCGCGCCACCGAAGCCGGCCTCAAGTATTTCGTCCTCGGCGCCTTGTCGTCGGGCATGATGCTTTACGGGATGTCGCTCATCTACGGGTATTCCGGCTCAGTCGCCTTCGGCGCGGTCGCGAACGCCGTCCATGATCATGCTAACGTCGGCGTGCTGTTCGGACTGGTGTTTCTGTTGGTGGGGCTGGCGTTCAAGATCTCTGTCGTGCCGTTTCACATGTGGACGCCCGACGTTTACGAGGGCGTGCCGACCCCGGTGACGACGTTCTTCGCCTCCGCACCTAAGATCGCCACGATGGCGGTGCTGGTTCGGGTCATGATCACCGCCTTTCCCGGCATTGCCAACGATTGGCGCCAGATCCTCACCTTCGTCTCGATCGCCTCGATGGTGCTGGGCGCCTTCGCCGCCATCGGCCAGCGCAATTTCAAACGACTGATGGCCTATTCCTCGATCGGCCATATGGGATACGCGCTGGTCGGCCTTGCCGCCGGCTCGGTGGAGGGCGCGCAGAGCGTCGTCATCTATATGGCAATCTACGTGGTGATGACGCTGGGAACCTTCGCCGCCATCCTGTCCATGCGACGCAATGGCCGCGCGGTCGAGACGATCGCCGATCTCGCCGGATTGGCGCGGACAAATCCGACCATGGCTTTCTTCCTGGCGACGATGATGTTCTCGCTCGCCGGCGTTCCGCCGCTTGCCGGCTTCTTCGCCAAGTTCTACGTCTTTGCCGCCGCTATGAAGGCTGGGCTCTATGGCCTTTCGGTCATTGGTGTCCTGGCCAGCTGCGTGGCAGCGTACTATTATCTGCGGATCGTTAAGCTCATGTATTTCGACGAGCCGGCTCCGGCGTTTGACCATCCAAGTCCTGTCGCGCGGATCGTCCTCGCGCTTTCAGCGCTCGCGATCCTGCTGTTTGTGTTCGCGCCCTCGCCGATCACCAACGCCGCGATGGCGGCCGCGCAGTCGCTCTTTTGATCGCCACACTCAGTCTTGACGGTTCGGCTCGAGATTGGCGCTTCGTTCAGCTCGGCGCGATCGACTCTACCAATGAGGAGGCGCGCCGCCGCGCGGTGGCAGGCGACCCGGGGCGCCTGTGGATCGTCGCTGACGAACAGATTGCCGGGAGAGGCCGCCGCGGGCGCTCGTGGATCTCGCCCAAGGGGAACCTTTACGCCAGCGCCCTCATGATCGATCCATGTCCGCCGGCGGTCGCGGCGCAGCTCGGCTTCGTCGCCGGGGTGGCCCTCGCGCGCGCTGCAAGAGACCTGGGCGCGACCGATATTGGTCTCAAATGGCCAAATGATTTGATGTCTCGGGGCGCGAAATGCGCCGGCGTCCTCGTCGAAGGCGTTGGCCTCGGAGGTGGGCGAGTCGCCTACGCGGTCGGCGTCGGCGTCAATTGCGCGCATGCGCCGGAGAACCTTGGGTATGCGACCTCATGTCTGACACGGGTCGGGCGAGAAGCTGCAAGCCCTGGCGAATTGTTTGAACCTCTCGTCGAGCGGTTCGGCGAGGCGCTCGAGGCATGGGGAGCCGGACGAGCTTTCGACGATATTCGGGAAGCTTGGCTGGAATGCGCCCTTGGCCTTGGCCAACGGATCGCGATCCAGGGTGGCGCCGGAAAACGCGAAGGCGTCTTCGAGGGGATCGATGCGGATGGCCGTTTGCTCATGCGCTCCGAACGCGGACTGGACCGCATCGAGGCCGCCGATCTATCGCTGTCGCCGCGCTTGGATGCTCCGCACCCGGCGGTTCTATCGGCTGCCAAACCGTCGGAAGGCCGAGCTAGATGACAGACGACCAGGAATTGGTGTTTGTCTCGCTCGGCGGCTTGGGCGAGATCGGCTTGAATTGCGCCCTTTATGGCTATGGGCCGGCGAACGCGCGCCAATGGTTGATGGTCGACCTTGGAATCGGTTTCGCCGACGAGGACATGCCCGGCGTCGACCTCATTATGCCGGACCTCGCCTTCATCGAGAAAGTGAAGAAGAATCTCGTAGGGATTGTCATCACCCACGCGCACGAGGACCATGTAGGCGCACTCGTCGAGCTATGGCCGGACCTGGGCGCGCCGGTGTATATGACGCGCTTTGCGGCCGGCCTGCTCGAAGCGCGCCGGCTTGGCGAGCAGGGCGCGCCTGAGATCCCCCTGAAGGTCATAGAGCTCGGCAATACGGTCATGATCGGTTCGTTCGTGGTCGAGTTCATCTCCGTCGCGCATTCGATACCCGAGAGCGCCGCGCTTGCGATCCGCACACCATCAGGGCTGGTCGTCCATACGGCCGACTGGAAGATCGATCCGACGCCGATCATCGGCTTGCCGACCGATGAGGCGCGCTTCAGGGCGCTCGGCGACGAGGGGGTGTTGGCGCTTGTTTGTGATTCAACCAACATCCTGCGCGAAGGGGAGAGCCCGTCCGAGCGCGACGTCGCCAAGACTTTGGCGTGGCTCATCGGCAATGCGAAGGGGAGGGTGGTCGTCACCACCTTCGCTTCCAACGTCGCCCGGCTGCGATCAGCGGCCGAGGCGGGCTTGGCTGCCGGGCGGCAAGTGTGCATTCTCGGCCGCGCGATCGAGCGTGTCGTCGCCGTCGCTCGCGAGTGCGGGATGCTCGACGGCCTCCCACCCTTCTTGAGCATGGATGCGTTCGAGCGCCTGCCGCGTGATCGGATTTTGGCGCTCGCCACCGGTAGCCAGGGTGAACCGCGCGCAGCCCTTGCCCGCATGGCCGGGGACGAGCATCCAACGGCGGAATTGAGCGCCGGCGACACTGTCATCTTTTCCTCGCGCACCATTCCCGGCAACGAGAAGGCTGTCGGCAGAATCGTCAACGCATTCGCGCGCGCGGGGGTCGAAGTGGTGACTGATCGCACTGCGCTCGTGCATGTCTCCGGCCATCCGAGGCGGGCAGAGGTGGCGAAAATGTACGGCTGGCTGCGCCCGAGGATCGCGGTGCCCGCGCATGGCGAACCAGTGCACTTGACCGAACATGTCAACTTCGCCACGGCGCAGGGAGTGCCGCAAGTGTTGCGCGCCTTCAACGGTGATCTGATCCGGCTCGCCCCTGGTGAGGTTCGCACGTTGGGCAAGGTGACGAGCGGGCGGCGTGCAAAGGATGGCGCCATTCTACTGATGGCGGACCAGGAGTCGGTCCGACAGCGTCGCCGGCTTAGCTTCGCGGGTGTCGTTTCGATCGCGATCGCGCTGACACCGAGGGGGGAAATGGCTGGCGACCCGGACGTGATGATCGCTGGTCTGCCAGAGCGCACGCGCGAGGGCGCAGCGATCGATGCGCTGATCGACGGCGCGATCTTCGAGGCCTTCGAGAGCCTGCCTCCCGGCAAACGGCGCGACGCCGATGCCGTCTCCGGCGCGATCGAACGCTCGGTGCGCGGTTCGGTGAATTCCGTCTGGGGCAAGAAGCCGCAAGTGCATGTGCTGGTGGTTGAGGTGTGAGCAAGCAGACTCAATCATGATCGGCAAGCTGAACCACGTCGCCATCGCTGTTCCCGATCTCGAAAAGGCGGCGTGGACCTATCGGGAAACACTCGGCGCTCGCGTCTCCGCCTCTAAGCCTGAGCCGGATCATGGAGTGACGGTGGTCTTCGTAGAGCTGCCCAACACGAAAATCGAACTCTTGCATCCTCTGGGCGCAGACTCTCCGATCGCGAAGTTTCTCAAGCGCAATCCGGACGGCGGCCTGCATCACCTATGTTACGAAGTCGAGGATATCATTCGCGCCCGCGATCAGCTCAAAGCCAGAGGCGCACGTGTGCTTGGCGACGGTGAGCCGAAGATCGGCGCGCACGGCAAGCCGGTGCTGTTCCTGCACCCGAAAGACTTCAACGGAACGTTGATCGAGATCGAGCAGGTCTGACCGATGCGACATATGGCCGTTGGGAGCGGCATGAGTCGCATGGGTGCGGACGGCTTGCTTCTCATCACCGCCTTCCTGTGGGGCGTGACCTTCGTCGCGCAGAAATACGCCACGGCGACCATGCCGCCGCTCGCCTTTGTCGCGGCCCGTTTCGCCGTGTCGGCCGGGGCGCTTGCGCCGTTTGCGCTCTGGGAATTCCGACGCAAGCCGCATGCCCCGAGCCACGACGAATGGCGGCTCGCGCTCGTGATCGGCCTCACCCTCTTCTTCGGCACCACCCTGCAGCAGGCGGGGATCGAGACGACCACCGCCACCAACGCCGGATTTCTCACCGCCTGCTATGTCGTGTTGACGCCCTTCGTCGTCTGGGCGCTCACGGGGCGCCCCGCGGGCGATCGTCGTTGTAGCAGGTTTGGTCTCGCTGGTTGGCGCCTGGCTGCTCGCCACGGGCGGGGCGCTCGGTGCTCCCAACTTGGGCGATGGGCTCGTGCTCCTCGCCGATTTTGCTTGGGCGACGGGCATCGCTCTGACGCCGATCTTCCTCGCCCGCTCCGGCCGGCCGCTGTTGCTCGCCTTCGTGCAATATACGGTCAGCGCTGGCCTCGCGGCGCTATGCTCGGCCCTCTTCGAATCGACTCCACCCGGAGCGTTCGTCGCCACCATGCCCACGATCCTGTTCGCCGGCGTCGTGTCGGGCGCGATCGCGTATACGATTCAGATCTTCGCCCAGGCGCATACCCCTCCCGCCGAGGCGGCGCTCATTCTCGCCCTCGAGGGTGTGTTCGCCGCGCTCGCAGGCGCTCTCTTGCTGAGGGAACGTCTGACCGCCGTCGGCGCTCTCGGCTGCGTGCTGATCCTCGGCGGCGCGCTAGCGGTGGAGATTGGACCGCTGCTCGGGCGGAAGGCGGTTAGCGGCGCCACGTGACGAAGGTCGAAAAGCTTTCCCTTTCCGAGGCTCGGCGGATCGCTCTCGCAGCGCAGGGTTTTGGAGGGCCGCGTCCGGAAAAGGTTACGGCCGCGCGATGGCAGCGAACCCTCGATCGCCTCTGCCTTCATCAGATCGACAGCGTCAATGTCCTGGTCCGCGCTCATTACCTGCCATCCTTCTCCCGGCTTGGGCCCTATGACCGCTCGCTGATCGACGTGGCCGCGTGGGGAGTGCGGAAGAAGCGGCGGCTGTTCGAATATTGGGCCCACGAGGCGTCCCTCCTGCCGCTGTCGCTGCATCCTTTGCTGCGCTGGCGGATGGCCCGTGCAGATCGGGGGGAGGCTGGCTGGAAGGGCCTTCGGCTGTTCGCGGGCGAGCGCCGGGCAGAGGCAGAAGGTTTTCTCAAGCGCATCCGCAACGAGGGTCCCGGCGGGGCCTCGGACTTCGAGGAAAAGCGCGGCCGCTCCGGTTGGTGGCAATGGGGCGACGCCAAACAGGCGCTCGAATGGTTGTTCTGGGCAGGCCACATCACCACAGCGACTCGGCGCGGCAGCTTCGAGCGAGTCTACGACCTGACCGAACGCGTTATTCCGGCCGAGATCCTCGCTCTGCCGACACCGGACGAGAAGGAGGCGCAGCGCATCCTCGTCGAGCGTGCGGCTCAGGCGCTTGGCGTCGCCACGGCGCAGGACCTGCGCGACTACTTCCGTCTCGGCCCCGCCGACGCGCGACAGGCGACCGAATCCCTCGTCGAAGCGGGCCGTCTCGAGCCGGTCGAGGTTCCCGGCTGGGCGCATCTCGCCTATCTTCACCGCGACGCTCGCAGGCCTCGCCACGTTTCCGCGCGAGCGCTTCTGGCGCCGTTCGATCCGCTCGTGTGGGAGCGCTCCCGCACCCTTCGGCTGTTCGACTTTCACTATCGGATCGAGATCTACACGCCGGTCGAGAAGCGCCAGCACGGCTATTACGTTCTGCCCTTCCTGCTCGGCGAGCGCCTTGTCGGGCGGCTTGACCTGAAAGCCGACCGCCAGGGCGGACGCTTGCTCGTCCATGCGGTGCATCTCGAGCCGCACGCCCCGTCGGACGTCATGGAGGCAATCTGGGAAGAGCTTGCCTCAATGGCCAACTGGCTAGGTCTTGACGAAGTCGTCATGCCGTCGAAGCCCCTCCGGCGCGCGGCTGGTGGACGAAGTGCTGACACTAAATTGGCGTGATCGTTTCTCGTTGGCTGCGAGCCGGCTGAGCCGCCCTTGCCTGGCGCGACTTCTCAGGCATCGTAAGCCCCGGTCCGAGGGGCGATCCGACGAGGAGGGGCAGCCGGCAGACTGTTGCGGTCTTCTGGAGAACGAACCCAAAACGGCCAAAACGAAACGCTCATTTCGCCATGCGAAACGAAACGTTTCGCATACAATATTATAAGTCTTTGAAACCACTATGGGCCGCGAATTGATGATTTCGCGGGATTGTTTTCTTTCAAAGCCTTACCGGGCGTTTCGTTTCGCCGTTCTCACGGGGCTATTTTTTTCAAAGAGTTAGTTCCGTTTTTCATTTCGCCGCGCGACGTTTGGAGGACGGGCTCTGGTCATTCGCCACTTTTGAACGGCCAGACTCTAGCTCTTGCGTAATTCTGGTAAACAGTATCCATCCTCATCCGAGTAAGTCAAGCAATTGTCGCTTTTTGTCCCGCGCCATCGAGCGAGCTGACTTTATCCAGGCCAACTTAAGAAGCGCGTCGGGGGCGGGCGCGGCCCATCAGCCGCCTTGGCATCCATTCGCGCTTCGACCGCGCCGTCACACGCGAAGGGCTGACAATCCGAATTCCTGCCGATATAAACCCGGCGCGCTCCAGCTCCGCCAACTTCGGCGGATGGATTAGGCGGTCGGAAGGATCAATCCCGCTAGGAACGTGTTGAGAGCGGGCGCACACGCACCTGGAAGGGCGGTCAATGTCCGGCTCGATGCTGAGCAGTTCTGCGCTCGATGAGCGCCGGCGACGGATTCTGTTTCGCGCCTGGCGCCGCGGCCTGCGCGAGATGGACCTTGTCATGGGCCGGTTCGCCGACGCGCATTTGCCGACCATGGCCGAAGACGAACTTGCCGAATTCGAACGTCTGCTTGATGTCCCAGACACGCACGCGCTTTCCTGGATCATCGGCGGCGAGCATCCGCCGCAAGAATTCGACACGCCGCTCTTCGCGCGCCTGCGCGGATCGCTATGAAAACCGCAAACGCGCCTCGACGAGAGGTCGAGAGTTCTTATCGCCCTCGCCATTCGCGGGCTCAAAGAGGGCGGGGCGGTGACGCTGGCGCGGGCGCCGGAGGGCTACGACGCCTTTGTGGTCGCCGACCTAACGCGCGCCCTGGCGAAAGACGGCGAGCAGCGCGCCGTGACGCTTGCCTTCGTGGCGCGAGATAGCCTGCGCGCTCAAGCTTTCATCGACGCGCTCAGCTTTGCCGCGCCCGAGATCGAGGCGCTGTATTTCCCGTCGTGGGATTGTCAGCCTTACGATCGCGTCTCGCCCAACGCCGCGGTGTCCGCCGACCGAATGACTGTGCTGGCGCGGCTCGCCAAGAGCCGCGGCGCCCTCGAGCGGCCGCGCATTCTCGTCGCCTCGGTCAATGCGCTGACGCAGCGCGTCCCGCCGCTCGCGTATCTGGAGTCGGCCGCTTTCTCCGCCGCGCCTGGAAACAGCGTGCGGATGGAAGACCTAACGCACTGGTTGGAGGCGAACGGGTACTCCCGCGCCAGCACGGTGCGTGACGTCGGCGACTACGCCTCACGCGGCGGCATTCTCGACCTCTATCCGCCTGGCGCGGCGGCGCCCGTCCGGCTCGATTTCTTTGGCGACACGCTCGAATCGATCCGCGCCTTCGATGCCGAGACGCAGCGCTCGACCACGCAATTGCGCTCGCTTGATCTCGTGCCGATGAGCGAAGCAAGACTTACGACCGACTCGATCAAGCGCTTCCGCCAGGGCTATGCGGCCGAGTTCGGCGCGCCCGCCCCAAGCGACGACCTTTACGCCGCAATCAGCGAAGGCCGCCGCGCCATCGGCGTCGAACATTGGCTGCCGCTCATCTACGAGAAGCTGGATACGATCTTCGACTATGTCGGCGATGCGCCGTTCGTGCTCGACGCGCGCGGCGAGGAGGCCGCGCACGAGCGCATCGCACTCATCACGGACAACTATGCGGCGCGCCGCGCGGCCTACGCGGAAGCTCCCGGCAAGGCGGATTACAAGCCGTTGCCGGCCACGCGGCTTTATCTGAGCGAGGGCGAGTGGAAGGACCAGCTCACCGCGCAGCCGCTGGCGCGGCTCGCCCCATTCGAGGCGCAGCCGGGCGTGACCGACGCTGTCGATTGCGGTGGACGGGCGGGGCGCAATTTTGCGCCCGAGCGGCAGATCGAGAGCGCCAACGTGTTCGACGCCGCAGTGGCCCATGTACGGTCGCTGCGGGAGCGAGGTCTTAACGTGATCGTCGCGAGCTGGAGCGACGGCTCGCGCGAGCGACTCAGCCACGTACTGGCCGAGCATGGGCTCAAGTCGCTCGACTTCGTATCGTCCTATCATCAGGCGACGACAACGCGCGCTGGCGCGCTGCCGCTCGCCGTGATCGCGCTTGAACAGGGGTTTGAAGCGCTGGAGTTCGCCATCGTCGGCGAGCAGGATATTCTCGGCGATCGGCTCGTGCGGCAGTCTAAGCGTAGGCGACGCGCCCAGGACGTTCTGGCCGAAGCGAGTGCGCTCACCGCCGGCGATCTCGTCGTCCACATCGATCACGGCGTCGGGCGCTTCGTCGGGTTGAAGACAATCGAGGCGGCGGGCTCGCCGCACGATTGCCTCGAAATCCACTATGCCGGCGGCGATAGGCTGTTCCTGCCGGTCGAAAATCTGGAACTGCTGTCTCGCTACGGCTCGGAGACGGGCGAACTCGACAAGCTGGGCGGCGCGGGCTGGCAGTCGCGCAAGGCGCGCTTGAAGAAGCGCGTGCGCGAGATGGCGGGCGAGCTCATCCGCGTCGCGGCGCAGCGCATGATGCATACGGCGCCGCGCCTCACGGTCCCCGAGGGTCTGTACGACGAATTCTGCGCCCGCTTTCCCTACGATGAGACGGTGGACCAAGAGAGCGCAATTGACGCGACGCTTGACGATTTGGCTGCCGGCCGGCCGATGGACCGGCTGGTTTGCGGCGACGTCGGCTTTGGTAAGACCGAGGTCGCGTTGCGCGCCGCCTTCGCCACGGCGATCAATGGCAAGCAGACAGCAATCGTTGCCCCAACGACGCTGCTGGCTCGCCAGCACACCCAGAACTTTCGCCAGCGCTTCGCCGGTCTGCCGGTCAACGTTGGCCAACTCTCGCGCATGGTCGGCGCCGCCGAAAGCCGCGAGGTCAAGAAAGGCCTTGCCGAGGGCGGAATTGACATCGTCGTTGGCACGCACGCCGTCTTGGGCAAGACCGTGAGCTTCAAGGACCTCGGCCTCGTCGTCGTTGACGAGGAGCAGCATTTCGGCGTCGGGCACAAGGAGCGGCTCAAAGAGCTGCGCTCAGAAGTGCACGTGCTGACGCTGTCGGCGACGCCAATCCCGCGCACGCTGCAGCTCGCGATGACCGGCGTGCGCGAGATGTCGATCATCGCCACGCCGCCGATCGATCGACTGGCGGTGCGCACCTTCGTCTCGCCCTTCGATACCCTCATTATTCGCGAGGCGCTGCTGCGGGAGCGGTACCGAGGCGGACAGTCGTTCTATGTCTGCCCGCGCATCGAGGACCTCGACGAGGCGGCGGCGTTCCTTCGCCAGAACGCGCCCGAATGCAAATTCGTCATCGCCCACGGGCAGATGGCGCCGCGTGAGCTCGAGGATAAGGTCGGGGCCTTCTACGACGGCAAGTACGACATTCTGCTGTCGACGGCGATCGTCGAATCCGGCCTCGACATTCCGCGCGCCAACACGATGATTGTGCATCGCGCTGACATGTTTGGCCTCGCGCAGCTCTACCAATTGCGCGGCCGCGTCGGTCGCTCGAAGATTCGCGCCTACGCCTATTTCACGATGCCTGCCAAAGCCAAGATCACGCCGCAAGCGGAGAAGCGGCTCGCCGTGCTGCAGTCGCTCGACGTGCTGGGCGCCGGATTTCAGCTCGCAAGCCACGATCTCGACCTGCGCGGCGCCGGCAACCTCCTGGGCGAGGAGCAGTCCGGCCACATCAAGGAGGTTGGCTACGAGCTCTATCAGCAGATGGTGCGCGAGGCGGTCGAGCGCATCAAGTCGGGTGAGGACGCCCCCGCCGAAGACATGTGGTCGCCCACCATCCAGCTCGGCGCGCCGGTGACCATCCCCGAAGCCTATATCTCCGACCTGCCGACCCGGCTTGCTCTCTATCGCCGCCTCTCGGCGCTCGAGGACGAAGAAGAGATCGACGCGATGGGGACCGAAATCGTGGACCGGTTCGGCCCGCCGCCGCCCGAGGTCGGCCTGCTATTGAGTCTCGTTCAGATCAAGGCCTTGTGCCGACGCGCCAACGTTGAGAAGCTTGAGGCGGGTCCGAAGGGCTTGACGCTCGCCTTTCGGAATAAGTCATTCGCCAACCCGACGGCGCTGGTCAAATGGGTGGCTGCGCAAGGCGACCGCGCCTACGTGCGCCCCGACATGCGGATCGTCGTAACCGACGATTTCGAAAAGCTCGCCGACAGGCTCAAGGGCACGCTCACGGTCATGCGCGAGATCGCCAAGATTGCAGGCGGAAAGAATGGGTAGCGGCCGGCGCACCCCCGAGTTGCTTGTGTCGCAGCGATTCCGTAAGGCGGCTGTTCACGAAAATGCTACGCCGACGCAACGTGCGGCGCAACAAGAGGCGCGGGGTCAGAGTAACCCGCGCGAGTTGATTGTCGCGGACGTTACGGTTCGCCGCCGTCGCGAAGGGTCCCGCTCAAAAACCGCGGAATAATGTCGCCTCAGCCGGCGGCCTCATCAACGGTTTCGAGAGGCTCGATGAGAACGCCCACCGTTATGCGGGAGATCGTCAACCTTCAGCTGCTTAAGACGCGGCTCGACGGCCCTTCGCGGTTGCGGTCTTCCGGCGGCTCGCTTTCGCCTGTGCGACGAGCTGTCCCTTGGCGCCCTTTCGGTACTCGCTGCGATGATCCCAACGATCCTCCTTGGCGAACCGCGCCGCTTTCGCTCTCGAGCCGTAGGTCTGACTAACTTTACCGTTCTTCTTGATGATCATGTAGCCGCCTCTGGTCATCGTGAACGGCTTCTTGAGTAAGCCGAGATGGTCAAACTTCGTGCCGGGCGGATGCTTGAATGGCTCGAACCAGGACGGATGAACGAAATTGGACATCTCGATCCCATCGACCAGGAAGGTGTCCTCCTCGACCGGGTCGCTCATCTCGTAGGCGTATTCGGTTCCGTCGGACGCCTCGGCCCAAAGGTTCGCGAGCGGGTCGATGACCATTTCGAACAGTTCGTGGCAGGCGGTGACACTGACCGATTGCTTGTCGTCGAGCGTCGTCTTGACGAAGATCTTCGAGACGGGTTGGCCGTTGTGCGTAAGGGCGTGGTAGCCAAGCGCGTTGGCGACATCCGCATTGTCGAAATAGACCAACTGCCAATCCGACGGTTTCGGGGTTGTCGTGTTGTAGAGCTTTACCGGGTATCCCCAGACGGGGAGGAAGTACTGATCAAAGCATTTTTGCAAAGCCGCGGTCAGCTTGTCGAACGGTGGGCCAAGATTGACCGTCGCCTTGTTGATGCAGGCGATTGTGACGTCGCCTCCCTGGCCCGCTTGGGCCGCATGAATTGTATTCATTTTAGTCCTCCAAACTGAGTTGTTGTTAAAATGACAGCTGGCGAAAGAATTCCAGCGCCTAAAATAGGCAAATTGTTCGACGACGGAAACAATAGGTATTATTGCCTATTCCATCGCGGGGCATGAAGATGTCTGCGTTGAATGTTTTCAAGCTGACCGAAATCGTGAATTGCTGAGCGCCTCGGGCGCCTCTCAACCGAGGCCTCGCTTCCGGGAGCGCCATCCCTATATGTGGTCAAGCCCCTCTCCAAGGAGGATTTGGCATGAAAGAGCCACGACAGTCACCGCCGAGCAAGCCGCAGTCAAAGGCGGAAGATAAGCTCGACGAGGAGCTGGAAGAGTTGTTTCCCGCTAGCGATCCGCCGTCCAACACGCCGACGGCCTCCGGTGGTCCCGAACGGTCGCAGACGAAGCCTCCCAAGTCCGACAAGTCGTCGCGACGGGGTTGATCGGCAGCGGCGCTGTTCGCGCCTCCGCTACGCTGTTAGCCGGATAGCGAACGCGATTCCGTCGACGTGGATCTTGTCGTCCTCCGTCACCTTGATCCTGTGGACGACGGCCGAGCGCGGCCCGCTTCGCATCTCGGCAACGAGGGCTTCGACTGCCGCGGAGGACCCGCAGACCAGCGCCTCGACGGCGCCATCGGACCGATTGCGCACCCAGCCGGAGACGCCCAGCCTCAGCGCCGCGCGCCGGGTGAATTCGCGATAGCCGACGCCCTGGACCGAGCCTTCGATGAGAACGCGACGAACGATGGCGCCCGTTTCGGTCATGGTGCGCTATCATCTCGCTGGAGCTATGCGGCCGATCTCTGGTTCGGCCGCCAGATGCGGAGGCGCTCATGACGCTCGAAGAGGTTTTCGGCATCGCCAAGCGTAAGCGGTTTCTCGTGGTGTCGACCGTCAACGAAGCCGGCGCGCCCGAAGCGGCGCTGATGGGCTACGCGTTGACGCAGACGAACGAGATCGTGTTCGACACTCTGGCGTCGAGCCGCAAGGCCGTCAATCTGGCGCGCAATTCGGCGGTCGCGCTGGTCATCGGCTGGGACGACCAAATTTCTCTTCAGATCGAAGGCGAAGCGCGCCGGCCGGTCGGCGACGATTTGGCGAGCGCGAAATCGGCTTATTTCCGCGAGTGGCCGGATGGTCGCGCCCGCGAGACTTGGCCCGACATCGTCTATCTCGTCGTGAAGCCGAAGTGGATTCGATATTCCAATTACGCCGCTGGTCCGCCGGTGGTCGAGGAGTTCAGGCTCTAGATCAGCAGCCCCATCGGCGGCGGCGAACTCTATCTTCGTCCATTGCCCTGACCCCCTCTGACGTTTATACGCAGGCTTCCCCGCTTACGCCGATTGGTATCGGCGAGTGAGCTTGAAGGAGCTTCGATGATCCACGTCACATTTCCCGATGGCGCTGAGCGCGCCTATGAGCCCGGAATCTCCGGTCTCGAAATCGCCAAATCCATCTCTCCCTCTCTCGCCAAGCGCTCCGTAGCGATGGTTCGCAACGGCGAACTCGCCGATCTCGCGGACTCGATCGACCGCGACGCGACGCTCGAGTTCGTTGGCCGCGACGATCCACGGGCGCTCGAGCTTATCCGCCACGACGCGGCCCACGTTCTCGCGGAAGCGGTGCAGTCGATCTGGCCTGGAACGCAGGTCACCATCGGTCCGGTGATCGAGAACGGCTTCTATTACGACTTCTTCCGCAACGAGGCATTCACCCCGGAAGACTTCGCGGCCATAGAGAAGCGGATGCGCGAGATCATCGCTCGCGACAAGCCATTCTCGAAGCGAGCGGTGTCTCGTGAGGAGGCGAAGAGCCTGTTCGAGAAGAAGGGGGAAGCCTTCAAGGTCGAGCTGGTCGACGCCATTCCTCCTGATCAGGAAGTGAAGCTCTATAGCCAGGGCGAATGGACCGACCTCTGCCGTGGGCCTCATATGACGTCAACGGGCAAGGTCGGCGACGCGTTCAAGCTGATGAAAGTCGCAGGCGCTTATTGGCGTGGTGATTCGAACAGGCCGATGCTGTCGCGCATTTACGCGACAGCGTTCGCAAAGAGAGAAGAACTCGACGCCTATCTCAAGCAGCTCGAGGAGGCCGAGAAGCGCGATCATCGCAAGCTCGCCCGCGAGATGGACCTCTTCCACACCCAGGAGGAAGGGCCGGGCTCGGTCTTTTGGCACCCCAAGGGCTGGGCATTGTTCCAGATCCTGGTCGCCTACATGCGCCGGCGCCTCGCCGCCGACTATCAGGAGGTCAATGCGCCACAGGTGCTCGACAAGCATTTGTGGGAGATCTCCGGCCATTGGGGCTGGTATCGCGAGAGCATGTTCATGTGTCGCCCGGCCGGCGACGAGACCGAGACCGAGGATCTGCGCGTCTATGCGCTGAAGCCGATGAACTGCCCCGGTCACGTTCAGATCTTCAAGCACGGCTTGCGCTCATATCGTGAGCTGCCGTTGCGTTTCGCGGAGTTCGGCGCGGTTAACCGCTACGAGCCGTCAGGAGCGCTGCATGGTCTCATGCGCGTGCGCTCCTTCACGCAGGACGATGCGCATATCTTCTGCACTGAGGAGCAGATGGCCGAGGAGTGTCACAAGATCAATGAACTGATCTTGTCGGTCTATGGCCATTTCGGATTCGACAAGATCGTGGTGAAGCTTTCCACCCGTCCCGAGAAGCGCGTGGGAACCGACGCCATGTGGGACCACGCCGAGGCGGTGATGACCCGAGTGCTGGAAGAAATCCGACTGCGCCACGGCAACGTCGTCACAACGGCGCTAAACCCAGGTGAAGGCGCCTTCTACGGGCCCAAGTTCGAATATGTGCTGCGGGATGCGATCGGCCGCGATTGGCAGTGCGGCACGACGCAGGTCGATTTTAATCTGCCGGAGCGTTTCGGCGCGTTCTATATCGCGGGCAACAGCGAAAAAACGACGCCGGTTATGATCCACCGCGCCATTTGCGGCTCTATGGAGCGCTTCATAGGCATACTGCTCGAGCATCACGCCGGACACCTGCCGTTGTGGCTCGCGCCGGTGCAGATCGTGGTCTGCACGATCACCAGCGACGCCGACGACGCCGCGCTCAACTTTGCGGCGGCAGCCAAGAAACGAGGCCTGCGAGTTGAGACCGACTTACGCAACGAGAAGATCAATTACAAAGTCCGTGAACACTCGTTGGCGAAAATGCCGGTCCTCATCGCCCTTGGACGCAAGGAAGCAAGCGAGAACACCGTGTCCGTGCGCCGCCTTGGCTCCAATGCGCAAACGGCTATGGGCGTTGAGGAAGCCCTTGAGGCGCTGGCCACCGAGGCCGTGCCTCCAGACCTACGGAGATGAGGGCGCGGGCGCGCCAACTGACTTGATTTGGATCGAAGTGCGGACCAAGACTTTCAAACCACCTCGCGAGGGAATTCGGCAGGAGATGAAGGTTCCGATCAGCATTGCCAAAGCGCGTCTAACCGATCTCGTCCGACGGGCCGAGGCGGGAGACGATGTTGTCCTCACTCGACATGGCTGTCCAGTGGTTCGCTTGGCCCCGGTGGTGGGACCGCGAGCGACCGAACGCCAACGGAACAAGACGCATGAGAGACTGGGCTTGTTGGAGACGTCCAGGGCATAACCGCTCCCGATGAGCGCCGGGTCGTTTCTGCGGCCTGGACCGATCGCACCGAGGCTTTCGCCGCGCGATCCTGCGCGTAACCGGGTCCGTCGTAAGTGATTTCAATGAGTTGCAGCGCCATCCCGAGGCCGTTTCCTGCCCTTAACGCCGAAGCGTCAATCGACTCGACGATGAAAAGTGCCGTCCGGCTGCTCTGCCTTTTCTTATAGTACATTCCCTCCTTCCGTTTTGCCCCCAAAAGCTCCATCTTAGAGATGGGAGCAATGATGTCGTTTGAAGGCAGACCAATCGCCGCGCGGGATGCGCTGTGTTTTCGATTTCGGGGCGCGGACGTTGCTCTTCGCCAGTTCTCTCCACGCGCCACTGTCCTCGACTGGCTGCGTGAGGACATGGGGGCGAAGGGTACGAAGGAAGGCTGCGCCGAAGGGGACTGCGGCGCATGCACGGTGGTGCTGGCGCGGCTCAAAGCTGGCCGGATCGCCTACGAACCATTCAACGCCTGCATTCTGCTTTTGGGCCAGATTGACGGCGCTGAGCTGATCACGATCGAAGATCTCGCTGCAGGCGGCGACCTGCATCCGTTGCAACAGGCCATGGTCGACGCTCACGCTTCGCAATGCGGCTTCTGCACGCCTGGCATCGTGATGAGCCTGTTCGCCGCTTACCATTCCGGTCAGCCTGTGACGTATGCGGGGCTTTGCGACCAGCTTGCGGGCAACCTCTGCCGCTGCACGGGCTATCGCCCGATCATCGCGACCGCGCTCGAGGCTTGCGCCGGCGAGCCTGCCGACCATTTCGCTGCGACATCCGAAGCACGCGACGCGGCCCTTGCCCGTCTCGATGATCATCGTGACGTCTTCGTTGGCGACGACGCGGCCTTCTTCGCGGCCCCGGCTCGCCTCGATTCGCTGGCGGTGCTCTATGAGCGCTTTCCGGACGCGACGCTCGTTGGCGGGGCGACCGACGTTGGCCTCTGGGTCACCAAGCACTTGCGCGATTTGAAACGTGTAATCTGGCTCGGCAGGGTCGAGGGGCTCGATGCTGTCGGCGAAAGCACCGGTGGCGCTCTCTCGCTCGGGGCGACTTTGAAGCTGGAAGACAGCGCGCCGCTGCTGGGGGCCATTCATCCCGACCTGAGTGAACTCATGCGCCGTTTCGGGTCGAAGCAGGTGCGCGCGAGCGGAACGGTCGGCGGCAATATCGCCAACGGTTCGCCGATCGGCGATCTCGCGCCGGCGCTGATCGCGCTTGGGGGGAGGGTGGTGCTGCGCAAGGGAGACAAGACGCGCGCGCTGCCGCTCGAAAACTTCTTCATCGCCTATGGCAAGCAGGATCGCGAGCCAGGCGAGTTCGTGCTGGCGGTCGAGGCGCCTCGGCTCGCGCCGGGCCAGCAGTATCGCGCCTTCAAAGTGTCCAAGCGCTTCGACGAGGATATTTCCGCCGTCATGCTAGCGGTGCGCATCGACGTTGATGGGCGCCGCATTACGGGCGCCCGGATCGCTTGCGGGGGCATGGCCGCGACGCCGAAGCGCGCAGACAACGCCGAACTCGCGCTTGCCGGCGCGAACCTCGATCAGCCCGCGAGCTGGGAAACGGCTCGCGCGGCCCTGGGCAAGGATTTCGCACCGCTGACCGACCAGCGCGCGAGCGCCGCCTATCGCACGACGGTCGCCGCCAACCTTCTGCAAAAGGCGCTAGCGGAAATATCTGGCGCCGACTCGCCGACCCGGATCGGATTGCTCCATGCCGCCGAATGATTCAGAGGTCCTCGACGCACCGGTGACGACGGTCGTTCACAAGCCACTGCCGCACGATTCCGCGCGCCTGCATGTCCAGGGCGCCGCGACTTACGTCGATGACATCGGCGAACCTGCGGGCACGCTGCACATCGCGATCGGCATGGCCAACAAGGCCGCGGGCAAATTGAAGAGTTTGGGGGTGGAGGCGGTGCGTGGCGCCCCAGGCGTCGTCGCTGTCCTGACTGCGGCCGATATCCCGGGCAAGAACGACATCGCCCCGGTGTTCGCCGATGAGCCCCTCTTCGTCGAACAAGAGGTGATATTTCACGGCCAGGCTTTGTTCGCCGTCGTGGCGCGCACGCGCGACCAAGCGCGCCGGGCGGCGCGGCTGGCCAAAATCGAGATCGAGGTCGGGACGCCTGCGGTCACGATCGCCGATGCGCTCGCCACAGGCGCACGGGTTCAGGACGACTACTCTTTCGGGCGCGGCGATCCGGCGATTGCGATCGACAGGGCCGTGCATCGGCTGGAGGGCGAGCTCTCAATCGGCGGCCAGGAGCATTTCTATCTGGAAGGCCAGGCGTCGTTCGCTTTTCCTGGCGAAGGCGACGACATGACGGTGCACGCTTCCACGCAGGACCCGACAGAGACGCAACACATTGTCGCTCGCATCCTCGGCGTGCCAGACGCCTTTGTCACCGTGGAAACGCGCCGGATGGGCGGCGGCTTCGGGGGGAAGGAAAGTCAGGCCTGCGCGTGGGCGGCGATCGCGGCGCTCGCTGCGCGACTGACGGGGCGCCCATGCAAGATCCGCCTCGATCGCGATGATGACTTCGCTCTCACCGGAAAGCGCCATGATTTCCGAGCCGACTGGCGAGTGGGCTACGACGACAAGGGCGTGGTCGCCGGCTACGAGGTGGCGCTCAATGCGCGTTGTGGCTGTTCCGCGGACCTGTCGCCCGGCGTGTGTGACCGCGCGATGTTTCACGCCGGCAACGGCTATTGGCTTCCTGACGTTTCGATCCTGACCCGCCGTCTCAAGACCAACACTGTCTCCAACACCGCATTCAGAGGCTTCGGCGGCCCGCAAGGCATGATTGCGATCGAGCGCGTTATGGATGCGATCGCCCGAGAGCGGGACCTCGATCCGCTGGACGTCCGCAAGGCGAACCTCTTGCGCGTAGGTTTCGAACGCACGCCATACAACCAGACCGTCGAAGACTACGAGACCCAGCGGACGATCGTCGAGGAGCTAGAGATCTCCAGCGACTATCGCGCCCGCCGCAAGCGGATCGCGGCTTTCAATGCGGCAAGTTCGATCATCAAGCGAGGCATCGCGCTGACGCCGGTGATGTTTGGGATCTCGTTCACGCTGATCCCGCTCAATCAGGCCACTGCTCTCGTGCATGTCTATTCGGACGGCTCGATCCATCTCAATCACGGCGGCACCGAAATGGGGCAGGGGCTGTTCACCAAGGTCGCGCAGATCGTGGCTGAAGAGTTCGGCGTGCCGCTGCACTTCGTGCGCATAACCGCGACCAACACCGCGAAGGTTCCCAATGCCTCGCCGACCGCCGCTTCGTCCGGGACCGATCTCAACGGCATGGCGGCGAAAATCGCCGCCGGCGCGATACGGGAGAGGATGACGGCTCATGCGGCGGCAGCGTGGAACGTCGCGCCCGAGGCGGTCGAGTTCCGCGATGCGCGCGTGTTCGCAGGCAACGTCTCCATGGGCTTCGGCGAGCTTGCCAAAGCGTGCCGTCTGGCGCGTGTGCAGCTGTCGCATTCCGGCTACTACAAGACGCCCGACATCCATTGGGACCGGCTTAAGGCGAAGGGACGTCCCTTCTTCTACTTCGCCTATGGCGCGGCTTGCTCAGAGGTCGCAATCGACACGCTGACCGGCGAGATGAAGGTGCTGCGAGCCGACCTGCTGCATGACGTTGGCGCGTCGATCAATCCGGCGATCGACATGGGGCAGGTTGAAGGCGCATTCATTCAAGGCATGGGCTGGCTGACGACCGAGGAGCTGGTGTATGGCGCCGACGGAAAGCTGCTCACCCATGCGCCGGCGACCTACAAGATCCCGGTCGCGTCGGACACGCCGCCGGTCTTCAACACCCGGCTTTACATGCGGCCCAATCCGACTCCGAGCATCTACCGCTCCAAGGCGGTCGGCGAGCCGCCGTTGATGCACGGAATTTCAGTCTATTCCGCGATTCTCGACGCGGTCCATGCAACAAACCCCAAGGGGCAGCCGAAGCTCGATCCGCCGTGCACGCCGGAATCGATTCTCAAGGCAGTCGCGTCGCTCAATGGGATCGATTCGAGGGCGCCGTCATGAAAGCCTTCCGTCGACTCATCGAAGCGATTGAGGCCGAGGGCTCAGCCGCGCTGGTGACGCTTGCGCGCGTTCAGGGTTCGAGCCCGCGCGAGGCGGGCGCGCGCATGGTGGTAAGGCCATCGGGTGGCTTTCACGGCACGATCGGCGGCGGGGCGCTGGAGTTTGCGGCGCTCGAAGCGGCGAACGAAGCTCTTCGAAGAGGCCGCGGGCCAGCCGAGCGCCGTTCCCTCGCGCTCGGGCCCGAGCTCGGCCAATGCTGCGGCGGGCGGGTCGAATGGCGTGTCGAAACGTTTGACCAACGCGATCTCGACGATCTTTTGCCGCTGGCGATCGCTGAAACCGGCGCCTCTGGGACGGTCAGCGCGCGGCTCGGGGTGGACGGACGGATTCAGCGTGCGCTCGAGTTAAGCGTGAGCGAGCGCAAGCTTGCGCGTCTGGCCAATGACAGCTGGACTGAACCGCTCGGCGTTTTCGCGCGCGCGGTTTATCTGTTCGGCGCCGGTCACGTCGGAAGGGCGCTGGCGCTTGCGCTGGCGCCGCTGCCTTTCGCGGTGCGCTGGATCGACCCCAGGCGCGACGCTTTTCCGGCGCATGCGCCTGCGAACGTCACCCTTATTCATGCGCCGGAGCCTGCCGCGGAGCTCGCGAGCGCGCCCGATAGCGCGCTCGTCGTCGTGATGACCCATTCGCACGCGCTCGATCTTGAAATCGTCGCCGAGGCGGTCCGGGTCGAGCGTTTCGGCTACGTCGGCCTCATCGGCTCGGCAACGAAACGGGCGCGGTTCTTAAGTCGGATGCGTGCGGCCGGTCTCAACGAGATTCAGCTCGCCCGCCTCGTCTGCCCACTTGGTGTTTCCGGCCTCGAATCCAAAGATCCGGCGGTGATCGCCGCCTCGACCGCCGCGCAGCTTCTGATCGTCAGTGAGCGCCTGGCGGCGGAGGAGGATAAGGCGCCGAACGCGACTTTGTGGAGCGGATCGAGGGCTTCTGTATCTTGAACGTCTCGACCGTCAATTCAGCTTGACGGCGCCCAGCGTCGGATCAATAGCGTGCATCGCTTCATGGGCGACGCTTGCGGGCGACACGCTTTACTTTAGCGAACGGTTTGGTTTTTCCTTATTTTGACAAACGCTGTGATGCGCGCTCGGACACCGGCGGCATTTGACTTCAGACGCTCGCCGATACGACCGACTTCCTCGTCGGATAGAACGGCTGGACGACCAAGCGAGAGGGTGATTGCGTAAAGGCGGGCGAGGGTTTCTAGTCCTGCGCCCGCACTAGCGCCGCGTCCAACGTTGGCCCAGTGGTCAATGCGCAATAGTTGCTGAGTAGAACCGCGTGGCTTTGATCCAGCGCCTCGACCGTCAGACCAGCCAGTTCCTTGGTGCCGGCGGGCGCGTATTGGCGCATCGAACGACCGGCCCGCCAAACAGCGCGATCATCGAATGGGCAGCCAGGATGGGTTCGCGCGCCATGGCGAAAGCCGTGGCGTAAGGCGACTGGAAACGCACGATTCCGCCGATGTCGGGACGGGCTCGCATAATCTCGAGATGAATGCGCCATTCGGCTGTTGGCTTCATCGGGCCTTTCCAGGCGCCGTATTCGCCGACTAAAGGCATGCGCGCTATCATCGCCGGCCGGAGGCGTGCATGGCCGGCGCCGCTCGGCGTGATGAGCAACGAGTCTTTGAATCGCGCCGAAATATCGACCATAAGGGCGCTGCCGAGCCCTGCCGCCACAACGCTCGCACCGTTTGCGATTATGGATTCGCGCAGCGCCTTCTCAGTCGCGGCCATGTGTGAGCCCCGATCCGCGTTCCGCCTCCGCTTTGGAGAGCGGATCGCGCAGGAAATCAAGTTGCAAGCTGAAGGCGACGAGACGGATCTCCGTTTTACGGCGAGATCTCTTCCACCCCTCGCATTTGCACGGCTCGCCAGCCTATAATGCAAAGTGTCCGCCTTCTCGAACGCGGTTCGCGCCCTCAAAATCCGGAGGCCAAGTGTCGCGACATCAGTCCGCAAATCTGTTTGACCTCATGGCAGAGCGAGCGCCCCATCCGGATAAGATTGCTCTCGAGACGCGAGACGCTACCGAGCTAACCTACGGCGAGTTGTTCAAGCGCTCTGCGCAGGCCGCAAATGCGCTTGTCGCGTTCGGGATCAAGCCTGGCGACCGGGTCGCGGCGCAGATTGAGAAATCGACTGACGTGATCGTCGTCGCCCTCGCTTGCCTTCGAGCGGGCGCGGTGCTGCTTCCTCTGAACGCTGCCTATACGCTCGCCGAGCTCGAATACTTCCTGGGCGACGCCGAACCAGCGCTGACCCTCAGCCGTCCCGACCGGCTCGAGCCAATGCGTGCGCTGGCGCAGAAACTCAACCTGCGCTCAGTTGAGAAGTCTCGGCGTCAAGAACGACGGGACGTTCGCCGAGGCGATAGCAGTCGCGCCGGCCGAATTCGAAACGACGCCTCGGGCGTCCGGCGATCTCGCCGCTATTCTCTACACCTCGGGCACCACCGGCCGCTCGAAAGGGGCGATGCTGACTCACGAGAATCTATCATCGAATGCGCTGACCCTGATCGACTGTTGGCGGTTCAGCTCCGCCGACAGGCTCATTCATGCGCTGCCTGTGTTTCATACTCACGGGCTGTTCGTGGCGGTCAACGTCGCACTGCTCTCCGGGGCGACGATGATCTTCATGCCGAGGTTCGATCCTGAAGCGGTGATCGCGGTGCTGCCGGAAGCGACGGCGATGATGGGGGTGCCGACGTTCTATACCCGCCTTCTCGATCATTCGGGCCTCGATCGCAATGTTTGCGCGAACATGCGTCTCTTCGTCTCGGGCTCTGCGCCGCTGCTCGCCGATACTCATGCCGCTTGGAGGGAGCGCAGTGGCTTCGCCATTCTTGAGCGCTACGGCATGACCGAAACCAGCATGATCACGTCCAATCCGTACGACGGCGAACGGCGGCCGGGAACGGTGGGTTTCGCGCTTCCAGAGGTCCGCGTGCGCATTGTCGAGCCTGAAAGCGGCGCCCCAATTCAGCGTGGAGAGATCGGAATCATCGAGGTCAAGGGTCCCAACGTCTTCGCCGGCTACTGGCGAATGCCCGAGAAGACCGCGCAGGAGTTTCGCGCTGACGGCTTTTTCATCACCGGCGACGTGGCCCACGTTGACGACGACGGCTACATCCACATCGTCGGGCGGGCCAAGGACCTGGTGATTTCCGGTGGCTTCAACGTTTATCCGAAGGAGGTCGAGGTCGAGATCGACGCAATCGAGGGCGTGCTCGAGAGCGCCGTATTTGGCGTGCCGCATGCGGATTTCGGCGAAGCCGTGACGGCGGCTGTTGTTGCACGTCCGGGCGCGACGCTCAGCGAGCAAACGATCCTCTCGGCCCTCGCGCCTCGCTTAGCGAAGTTCAAAACGCCCAAGCAGGTCGTCCTTATCGATTCGCTGCCGCGCAACGTCATGGGCAAGGTGCAAAAAGCGGCGCTGCGAGAAGCTTACAGGGACATCTATCGCGACGCATGAGAGACGTGCGTTTCTCTCGCAGCGCCGGCGAGCGCCACTGGGTCCTTGACGAAGGTTGTCTGTCATGCGCTTTCGCGGGCATGACGGAGCAATGGCTTTCGCAAGCTTATAGTCTAGCCGAGCTTTCCTGAGGCGTGCGCGAGGATCGTGTAGACCTTGCCGGTATTGGACAACAGATAGGCCCGCCACTGCGCGCCGTCGCGGTCGTTCTGACCGATCTTGGTCAGCAGGCGCTCGAACTCTTGCATGTAACGGGTTGTCGTTTCCCGGAACTGGGGGTCGGCGCGGAAGCGGCGGCGAAGCTCGTCGAAAGCTTGTTGGCCGGCCTCGGTGTAGAGGCGGCGTGACACAGCTCCGGTGTCCCCGCGGCGCCATCGATCCCACATCTCCACTGCAGCCGCGTTGTCGATGAGGCTGGGGATTTCCCGGTTCAGCGCCTCGAGCGTTTCCGCCCCCTTTGTCCCTGCCTCCTCGGGCTCGTCCCGGGAGGCAGCCGCAAGCAGGTTCGAAAGCCATCCGGGCTGGCCACGATCGGCAGCCGGCGCTGGAGGCGAGTTTGCCGGACCCGGAGCTCGCCGCGGCGCTGTAGCGGGCGACGCCGGCCACGATTGCGTTTGCGCCCGCGAGAACGGGGGGCTCTCTTCAGATGCACCAATTCGCCCTAACGTGGGGCTCTCGGCCGCGGCAATCGCTTCGGTGATGGGCGCGAAGGCTTCGGGCTGCGAAGGGACCTCGACTTCACTCGCCCTCTCGCCAACGCGCAGTAGCGGCTTCTCAATACGTGTGCCCGAGGCTGCGGTTGTCGCGACTGGTTCGACGACGTCGTAAGTCCCGCCCGAATCCGACACCAATGCGGCAAGCTCCTTCAGGGCCCGGATCTGATCAGAAACGACCCGCCGCATCGCCTCGGCCGTTTCGCTCGTCTCCTGCGGTAGATCGAGAACCCCGCGGCGCAGTTCTTGCCGCGTCTGGTCGAGCTCACGCTGCACCTGGCTCGTCATGTCCTTCACTTCAGCAACCGACTGACGGAAGCGGTCAGCAGCCTGATCCAGAGCGCCGGTGAGCTGCGTGTTGGTCTGTTCCAGAGTTGCCTGCAGCGCTTGAACCGTTCGTTCACGCTCTTTCGCCGCTGTGTCGCGAATGGTTTCAAACTGGCCTGCGACAGCGATCGACGCGCCTCTGGTGGCGGAGGCAAGCGCGGCGGTGATCTCCTGGGCGCGAGCTTGAGACCGGCCAAAACTTTCTTCTACATTGGTCGCGAAGCGCCCTAAAGTTGTCTCGAAGGCTTCACTGCGGCCCGAGATGTCGCCGATGAGCGCCTCGAGGCTGTTTCGGCGGCGCTCAAGGGCAAAATCGACGCCCTGCTGCTGTTGCGCAAGATCCCGTCCTACAACTCCGAGAGCTTCCGCATGCTGGGCGAGCTGCTCGGCCAGGCTGCTTGCGTCGGACTGAGTGGTGGCCGAAAGGCGTCCCAGAGCTGCGACTTGGGAGGCGATGCCGCCGAGCGCCTGCTGGAATTCCTCAACTCTCGCCTGGAGCCCGCTTTGCACGGCGACGAGCCGGTCTCCGGCCGATCCGATCGCCCGGTCGATGACGGCGCTGGTCTGATCGAGGTTGTCGATCGCCGATGTCAGTTCGCCGCGCAGCCGATCACTTGTGCCGGAGAGCGACTCGACCGAGCTCTCGGCGCTACGGGTTACGGCTTCGCGCAGTGAGGCACCGGAAGCTTCGACCTGCTCGGTCAACCGTTTCAGCAGTGCTTCGATCGTTTCGGCCGACCGGTGTGTCGCCTCGGCGGCGACGCTACGCAACGCTTCGCTGGAATCGGCGACCTCGGAACGCAACTGCCCGGTCAGCGCGCTCAACGCGCGCACTGGGTCCGCGGCGCTGCCATTGACCGCGGCGATCAGCTCGTCCGTGCGCCGGGTCAGCAGAGTTGCAAGGCCAGCCATCTGCTGGTCGAGGGTTTGCATCGCGCGCTCGCCGACTCCGACGATTCTCGCCGAGACGTCATCTCCTCGCTCACCGAGGGCGGCCACCAGGTCGGCGCCCTTGCCTTCGATGACCTCGCGCAAGTCATCGACCTTCGCTCTGAGTGCATTGGCGACGCTCGCGCCTCGAGCCGTCCAGATCGATTCGGCTTCCGACGCTGCTCTTGTCAGAGTTTCGGTCATCGCCTGAATGCGACCGACAAGGCGTTCATCGATGGTTTCGGCGCTGCGATTCGCCGCCTGCACCATGTCGGTCAGCCGCAAGTCAATGACGCGCGTGCTTTGGTCAGCGGCCTCGGCCAGGGCCGCCAGGCGCGCGTCAAAGATCTGCACGCTCTGCTGTGTGGCGTCGGCGACAATGACTTTGTGGGAGTTGAAGGCAGCGCCCATCGACGCCTTGTGCAAGTCGAGCATCGCCGTGACACGCTCAGCGTGCTCGCCCACTTGGTCTTCCAGTTCGGCGCGGCTCGAGTTTAGGCGCCTGCTCAGGTCGTGCATCGGCGTGACGACTTGTTCCTTGAACTGGTCGACACTCAGTCCGAGCGACCGCGAGACGTCCTCGACGCGGCCGGTCAAGGTCGCATTGATGTCTCGCGCGACCGCAGACAGGGTTTGCGTCAATTCCTCCGCTCGCCGTTGCAGCGCCTCGCCGATCTCCGCCGATTTAGCGCTCATGCCTTGCGTGATCTCGCGCCCACCGTCGCCGAGCGCCTTGGCGGTTTCGAGAGTGGTGCGGGCGAGGGTCTCGGACAGCGTCCGGCCACGCTGCGCCAGCGCGTCTTCGATCCGCGCCAGAAGGCTTTCGAGCGTCGACGACACTTCGTGAAGCTTTGCCCCGGCGCGTTCGTCGATTGCTTGCAGACGGCGGTCGAACATCGCCGCCGCCTCTTCGTTGCGCTGACCGAGCCTATCGTCGATCGCGCCGCCGCGGTTGACGAGAGTCTCCTCGATCGCGGCAAGCTTCGCGCCAAGATCGGCCGCGAGTGCCGCGGAGCGATCGCCGATGCGCCCGAGGATTTCGCCGCCGCGACCGTCGATTGCGCCTTCGAACCGCGCAAGTCCGTCTCCGAGCGAAGTCTCGAGACGGCGCGAGTGCGACGCCAAGGCCAGATCGACCGAGTTGCGATGCGCTGCGGAAGCGATTTCAAATTGCTCCAACCGCTCTGCGGACTTGGTCGCCAGTTGTTCGCGGTGATCGACGAAGCGCTTGTCGAGCTCTTCGCGCCGGGCCTGCATCATCATGTCGATCGAATCGAGATGCCCGGAGATCCGAGCGTTGAGCTCGTCGGAGTGGGCCCCAAGCCGGTCGATGACACTATGGCCGCTTTCGCCGACAAGGCCATCCAACGCTTGCAGATACTCGCGCATGCGCTCGGTCTGTTGCGACACAGCCTCCACGAGGCTGACGGCGCGCCGGTTCACGATATCGTCAAAAGCCGCGATACGCTCGCTCAACGCTTCATGCACGCTGCCCGCTCCGTTCGCCGCCGCGGCTGCGGCGTCGATGGCGAGCGCCGCAAGGCGCTCGTTGATTTGCGCCGACTCGGAGTTCAGCGTGGCCATGGATCGAGCCGCGGAGGCCTCGATCTGCGCCTGAGCGAGCGCGCCCTCGGCTGAGATCGCGCCGACGAGGCGACTCGTCGATTCGTCGAAAAGGGTCTCAAGCGCGTCGTTCTGGTTGTTGACCGCGCCGCGCAACTGGCTCTCGCGGGCCTCGAACTGTTCCCCCCACCGCGCAGCCGCGGCGTCAAGGATCGCGGCTGCATCTTCCGCGCGATCCGTGATGAGCGCGCTCAGCCGTTCGCTCGACCCGGTAAGCCTGTCTTCAAGGACCTGCCCACGCACCACGACGGTGTCGTGCAGGCGGTCCGCGGCGTCGTTAAGGCGCCCGACAAGGCTATCGCCGTGTACGACGATCGTTTCGGAAAGCCGTTCGCCCCCGCCTTGCAGCCGCTCGATCAACGAATTCGACCGAATGCTGAAGTCGCGCGTGACTGCGTCGGCTGCGGCGCCGAGTTCATCGGCGACAGATCCGCCTTGGACGCGGATGGCCGCGACAGCCTGTTGGCCGCTCGCGCTGACGCGGGCGACGACATCGTCCGCATACTCGCCGGCGGCGCTGCGTGTCGCCTCGGAAGCCTGGGCGAGTCGATCGGCGACCGAATCGCCATGGAAGCGGATCGCTTCGACCGCATGTTCGCCGCTCGCGTTGATGCGGGCCACGACGTCGTCGGCGTGCTCGGCGACAGCGGTGCGGCTCGCCTCGGAAGCCTGGGCTAGTCGACCGGCGATCGAATCGCCATGGAATCGGATCGCCTCGGCCGCCTGTCCGCCGCTGGCGCTGATGCGGGCCACGACCTCGTCCGAGTGCTGGGCTACGGCGCTGCGCGTTACTTCGGAAGTGTGGGCGAGTCGGTCGGCGACCGAATCGCCGTGGAAGCGGATCGCTTCGACCGCCTGTTCGCCGCTGGCGCTAATGCGGGCCACGACCTCGTCCGAGTGCTGGGCTACGGCGCTGCGCGTTGCATCAGAGGTCTGGACGAGTTGGTCGGCGATCGAGTCGCCATGGGACCGGATCGCCGCTACGGCCTGGTCTCCGCTGGCGTTGATGCGAGCGGCAATCTCGTCCGATATCTCTGCCGCAGCGCTGCGGGCGGCCGCCGAGGTCTCCGCGAGTTGATCGGCGATGGAGTCGCCATGATAGCGAATCGCCGCAACTGCTTGTTCGCCGCTATCGCTAACGCGGGTGACGACGTCATCCGCGTACTCGCTCACTGCGCTACGCGCCGCCGCGGAAGTTTCGGCGAGTTGATCGGCCACGGAGTCGCCATGGACGCGGATCGCCGCGGTGGCCTGCTCGCCGCTAGCGCTAACGCGGGCAACCACGTCATCCGCGTACCCATCGACGGCGCTACGCGTCGCGGCCGAGGCATGCGTGAGTTGATCCGCGATGGATTCGCCATGGTAGCGGATCGCCGCCGCGGCCTCATCGCCACTTGCGCTGACGCGCGCGACGACATCTTCCGTATATTCGCCGACGGCGCTGCGCGTCGCCGCCGACGCCTGGTTGAGCTGTTCGATGACTCGGTCGCTCTCGGTCCGTATCGCCTCGACGGTTTGCGCGCCGCTTGCGGTCGCGCGGCCGACCACCTCGTTGGAGTAGTCGGCGACGGCGCTGCGCGCGGCCGCCGAGGCCTGGGCGAGTTGATCCGCAGCGGAGTTGGCCTGGACGCGGATCGCCTCGACCGTTTGCGCCCCGCTTGCGCTTACCCGACCGACAACCTCGTCAGCGTAAGCGGCGACAGCGCTGCTCATCGCGGCCGACGCCCCATTAAGTTGAGCGGCGACCGACTCGCCGTGCGAGTTGACGGTTTCAGCGGCCTCTAACAGGCGCGCGGCGACAATGTCGCCATGGAGCTTCAAGGTCTGCGCGGCTTCCTCGCTGCTGGCGGAAACGCGAGTGACGACCGTGTCCGCATGAGCGGTGACGGCGTCGCTCGCTGAAGCGGCGGCGTCGGAGAGGCGGGCGGCGATCGAGTTGCCGTGGTAACGAATGGCTTCCAGGACCTCCGCGCTGTTGGCGTTGATGCGGCCGAGGACGTCGTCGCCATGAGCGCCGAAGGCCGCCGACAGCGCCTGCGACGCCTCGGCAAGTTGATCCGCGATCGAGTCTCCGTGCGCCCTGATCGCGTCGACGGCTCGCGTGCTGCTGCCACTGATGCGCCCGACCACATCGTCGGCATGGGCCCCGACGGCGCTGCGCGCGAATTCGGCCGCATCCCCCAGACGAGTTGCCACCCGCTCGCCATGCTCATCGATCGCCTCGACCACAGAATTCTGTGAAGTCTGAATGCGCTCAATCAGATTGTCGCCGCGCTCCCCCAGGCGGGACAACAAGGTGTCCCCGACCGCCTTGAGACGGTTGTCGACGTCCCCCACTCGCGACAGGATGTCGCCAGCGGCCTTTTGGCTCGTGTTGGCGAGGCGGTCGGCAAGGGTTTCACCGACCGCTTCGATCGATACGCTCATTCGCGCGCCTTCCGCGACAATGCGCTCGAGAGTCGCGGAGCCGGTCCGATCCATCGCGCCAGTGATCTCGTCCGACGTCGCACCGAGCGACGCCGTCAGTTTTTGACCGGTTTCAGTGAGACGCTCACTCAAATTGCCGCCGGCGACGACAAGATCCTGGGCGATGCTGTCGTGGGCTGTTGCTATCGCGTCGCGAACTCGCGTTCCGCTGGTCACGATCGACTCGCGCTGATCGGCCATTTCCGCGATCAACAGGCGGATCTTGCGCTCATTGTCCGAATAGGATCGCTCGAGCGTAGATACCTCAGACCGCACGCGGGTCTCAAGTTCGGCGGCGCGCGCCAGCGCACGTTCCACCCCGTCGCCCATGGACGTGAGTTCGCGGCGGATGGCTTGGGACAGGGTCGCGACGTGCTCGCCCGCCATTGTCTCAGGCTCGGCCAGACGCACAGCGACCTGAGAGATCGCCCGCGCCGACTGTCGCAACTCGCGCAGTCGCCGCGATAGCGCGGCAAAGGCGAACATGAAGATGATTGGCCCGAGCGCCGCCAACAGAAATAGCGGAGTCTCGGGTCGCAGCAGCATGTCGAGGGGTCGCCTCGAAGCCGAAGGCCAGACGGAGATATAGGCATAGAGCGCGCAGATCGTCGCCCAGAGGAGCGAGGCTACCAAGGCGATTATGAATGGCGTCTGGCTTGCCGGGCGGGCATTCATCGCCTGCAAGACAGCCCCGACGTTCTCACGATCGTCATTTGCTGGCGTGGGCGCGGGGATAGTCGGTTTTGGTTCGTTCTCCGGCGCGGACGGCTGCGGCGGACCAGCGCGAAGGAGCGTCGGCGCGTCGCTGGCGGGTTGGCTTGGCTTGAGAACCGGCGTTGCCGCCGTAGGCTTCGCTGGGGCGAGCTGGGGCGAGAAGGCGCCGACGTCCGCCAGAACGGCCTCGTCATCATCGGTAAGGTTCAAGGCGCTCTCGATTGCCGACATCGCAGCCGATACCGGATCCGTCGCCGGATTTTGCTTTACCATGCGTCCGCCTCACTCCACCGGCGCCGATCGCCGAATGATCGGCACACGCGCCAAGCGTTTCCCCGGGTTCGCCGCGGCCGAACCAAACGCTTTGAATTAACCACGTTGCAGTCTACCGCCGAGCCTCATAGATGAAAACCACGCCGCCCGCGCAACTTGCAAACGTCGTTAACGCTTCGGTTACCATGTTTTTCCATAGTGTTCAGCGATTAACGGCGGCGCTCACGAGCCGCGGGGTTCTCGGCGGACGAAACAGCACGCGATGTTTGAGAGCCCGACCGACGCCCTGGGTCCCCCCCTCGACCTCGTTCCATTTGGCCTGCCAATGCCTTGGCGATCACGAGCTTGAGGCGGAGCTGCTTGGGCTCTTCCGGTTGCAAGCTCCGGTTTGACTGCCGAGCTCTCAGGTCTGCCGCTTGTATCTTTGGAGTCAAAGGCGAAAATCGCACACACGCTACGTGGCTCGGCGCTTGCCGTCGGCGCCCGGCGCGTGGCCAGCGCCGCATGGCGCATCGAGGAACTGGCTTCGGCCGGCGGCGGCCAAGGCTCAGCGGAAGCGCGCGCGATTGCCTCGCTTCAATCCGCCGTGGTCGAGGTCCTCACCGAAATCGACCGCATTCGCGGCTAACCAGGCGAAGCCCCTGCGGCGAGATCGAAACATCGGCCCAGCTCTCGAATCATCTCGATCGCAATAGCGCTGGCGGACGCCCTTTCGGCGCCGCCGCGCTTGCACTATGTAGGCGCGCTCAGTATAGGCGGGCGCTTGCCCCTCGAATTCACGCGCCCTTGAGGCGTGACGCGGTATTCCAAGGAATCGTTCTGTTCAATGCCGAAAATTACATTCGTTGACGCGTCCGGAGAGTCGCGATCAGTCGAGGCGCAAGTCGGCGCGACGGTCATGGAGACGGCGCTCCGCAATTCGGTCCCGGGGATCGAGGCTGAATGCGGCGGCGCCTGCGCTTGTGCGACTTGCCATGTCTATGTGGCCGAGGAATGGACGGAAAAGACGGGCAAGGCCTCGCAGATGGAAGAGGACATGCTCGATTTCGCCTTCGAGGTACGTCCCAATTCCAGGCTTTCCTGTCAGATTAAAGTCAGGGATGAGCTAGACGGTCTCTCAGTGACTACGCCCGCAAAACAAGGATAAGAACAGAGGAATCTGCATGAGTGAAGTGCTATCCACCGACGTCGCGATCATCGGCGCCGGCCCAATAGGTCTGTTTGCAGTGTTCGAACTTGGCCTGCTCGACATCAAGGCCCATCTGATCGACATTCTCCCTAAAGCGGGCGGCCAATGCGCGGAGCTTTATCCGGAAAAGCCGATCTACGACATTCCGGGCTTTCCGGTGATCAACGGACAAGAGCTTGTAGACAACCTGATCAAGCAGATCGAGCCCTTCGGGCCGAAGTTTCATTTGGGCGAGATGGTGGAAGGGATGGAGGTTCTTGGCGGGCCGGAACAGCCCACGTTCCGCATCGGCACCGACAACGACAAGACAATCGAGGCTAAGTCCGTGTTCATCGCTGCGGGCGGCGGATCTTTCCAGCCGAAGAGGCCGCCGATCCCGGGGCTCGATGCCTATGAAACCAAAAGCGTCTTCTATTCCGTGCGCAAAATGGATCATTTCAAAGGGAAACGCGTCGTCATTGTGGGCGGGGGCGATTCCGCGCTCGATTGGGCGCTCAACCTGCACCCGGTAGCCGACCGCATCACCCTGGTTCACCGGCGCGACGCGTTCCGCGCGGCCCCCCACTCCGTCAACGCGATGCGCGAGCTTGTCAATTCGGGCGACATGGAATTCGTGCTAGGGCAAGTGACTGGGGTCAAGGGCGAAAACGGACAGCTTTCAGCACTGACGATTCGCCGCGAGAACGGTGAGACTTACGACCATGCCTGCGACGACATGATGCCGTTCTTCGGGCTCACGATGAAGCTGGGGCCGATCGCCAATTGGGGCATCAATCTGAACGAGAATCTGATCCCCGTTGACACGGCAAAGTTCGAAACGAGCGTTCCCGGCATTTTCGCCATTGGCGATATCAACACCTATCCCGGCAAGCTCAAGCTGATCCTCTCGGGTTTCCACGAGGCGACGCTCGCCGCCCAACGCGCCCACCGCTATGTTTACCCGGACAAGAAGCTGACCTTCCAGTACACGACGTCGTCGACGAGCCTGCAGCGGAAGCTTGGCGTGAGCTGAGCGGCGCAGAATTTCGTTTGGCTTGAACATCCGTTCTCGCCGGTGCATGTTGAAGGAAACCGAGGGTTGCGTCATGATGGCGCTGAGCAGTGCGAGCATCGCCGCAATTGTCGGAGGCGGCAGCCGCAGCGTCCAGAGTTTATTTGCGGCGTTCGCAGGTGACCTGCGCGCTGCGGGGCTTCGCGCCATCGGAGTGGTCGGCGAGACCCCACGGGCTCCCAGATCGAACCTGCAGCGCAGGGTTTCTGCGCTGCATCGCCAGCGCTGCCCAGTTTCCCATCTATCTTCAAGACCCTCCGCACAATAGATCCTGCCACCTGGACGAAAGCGGCCTTGATGTAGCCTCCCGTCAGCTGCTTCCACAGATCGCGGATTGCGACTTGCTCATCATCAGCAAGTTCGGGAAATCGGAGTTGGGCGGCGGCGGTCTGACGCCGGCATTCGAAGCAGCGATCAAAGCCCACAAGCCCATTCTGACTTCCGTTTCCGATCTCCATCACGCAGCCTGGGAGGCTTTCGCGCCGCGCGCGGCGCGTCTGCCCTGCCATGAATTGGCTGTCAGGCGCTGGTGGACGACAGTGAGCGTTGCGGCGGAACGCGTCGCCACGGCGCCGACCCCCTAGACGACCCGGCAACGGCGCTCGCCCGAGCTTGTCCGGTCAGTCAAAAGTTCAAGTTCGTCCGCATGCCGACCACGAACTCGTTCTTGATGCGCTGTGCGGGAGCGTACGGGTTGGCGATCCCCATCCCCGGATTGATGAAATACTGAACATCGGGCTGAATCACCCAGGAAGGCAGGGCCTGAAACTGATAGCTCGCCTCGAAGAAGGTCTCGCTTGAGCGAAGGGGCGTGTAGATCGAAGGTTGGGAGAATTGCATTTGCCGGTCGAAGTTGGAGGCGCCGCTGCTCGCCCAGGCCGTCCCCATTTCGACGCCGAACGTATCATTGTCGCGCCCTGGCAGCGGCGCGTGCAAGCCGAGACCTGCGTTGATGCTGGCGCTGACCAAGTTGCGATCCTGGTACGGCGTCAACATCGGACGGAAGAAGACATTCAGACTGCGATTGGCGTTGTCCTTCGACCGCCAGATCATCTGGTCCGCGACCCCATAAAGCGAGAAGTCGCCGTGATGCGTGGCTGCGATCCCGTTGCTCGAGGGATCGGCGAGAGGAAGGCCCATCGTGTCGGTTTGCTGATCGTCGAACTTGTAGCTGTCGTACCAAGCGCCGATCTTGTAGAACCCCGGCAAGGGCCCGTCGTTGCTCGCCTTCCCTGACGGGTTGGAGCCCAACGCGTATTGCAGTTCGGCGATTGCGAAGATCCCGGTGTCGAGCGGGAAGCTCACGCCATTCGGATTACTTGTCGGCGTGTTCGGCGAATTGAGCTGCAGCGGGCTTCCGTTGAAGACGCCTCCTAGCACAGCCACGCTATCGGTCACCTGCGCCCGTCCGCGAATCCCTAAGCCCGCTAGCGGATAGGCGGGACCGCCGCCAGGTAGATCTGCCGCGGGCAACGCCGGAAAGCCGGACACGCCGTTAATGAAGAGAGAGTTCGCGGTGGGGCTGATGATGAATTCTTCGTCGAGGCTCTGCTCGCCGATCTTGATGTCGAATTTGTCGCCAAACTTTTGCTGGTACCACAGCTCCCAAAGTCGGACGCCAACGGGCGCCTCGATGTCGGTCAGGGTCTGGAGGACCATGAGGTTGTCCGCGGTCAGATTGCCGCCCCAAATCTGGAGGCCGCTCACGTTCAGGGTCCCGCCCCTGAGGCCAAACGCCTTCTCAGTGTCCATTTGCAGCGTGACAGTGGTCAGGCCGTTGTCTTCGAAACCCTGTTTGACGCCGCCCGACAGATTGCCAAACGCCTCGACGTTCTCGAGTATCGTGAGCTGGATGCCGTATTTGTCCAGGGCAGGGCGCAACCCGCCTATCTCGCCAAACAGGTTCTGATTCTGCCAGTCGCCGCTGAGCGCACCCCAGGGCCCGGTGCTTGCTGGCTTCGAGGGCGCCGAGGCGTCCGCGCGGAACTGCGGCGCGGTAAGCTGCGGCAGAGCGAAGGGAGCGGCACTGGGTTGGCTCGCGGAGGAGGCCAACGCCGGCTGAGACGGATTCGGCGCGGGGCTTGTTGGTGGCGAGACCGAGTTGGCGAAGGCGGAGCCTACGAGGTCGGCAATAGCAAGAGCGAGCGCGCTCCTGAGCGTGCCCCGACGGCGGCGACCGAGTGGACGACGAAGAAGGCGCAATCCAAACTCCAACCACTTGCTGAGCGGCGGTCCCCATGGACTTCGACCGTCAGGCGCCGCGATGTCAATGATCCCGCCGCAAGATAGAACTGTTCCAAAACCGTTGAATGGCGGTGGGTTACATCCAAGGTTCGGAGGGCTTTGGGACGGATCAAATCACCGACCGCGACCTAAACTGAAATCAAGGGAAGGGCCCGCCAAGGAGGGCTCATCCGGCGAGGCCGCCTGAGGCGCGGCCGCTCGCGTGGCAACAGACGTTCCGATCGCCAAAAAGCGCGCAAGGCGTTTCTGGAACAAATTGAGGCAGGGGCTGTTTATACGCGCGTCAACATTCACGTCGCGCCGTGCACAGGAGGGTACTATGGGCCGTGGAATTTTGCTTTGGCTTCTCGGCGTTCCGATCCCGATCATCATCCTGATCGCGCTTCTGTACCATTAGCGCCGCTCAGTTTTCATAAGGGTCTGCCCACTCTACCCCGGCCGGACAATACCCGGTCGTGTGATTTCATCCCGACGAGGGAGATTGAGAAGAAATGACACAAACCACAGGCGGGGCGCGTGCGCCTTTGTCGGCAGTGACCGCCGTCGATACAACGATCGACGCTGCCTCCGGCGTATCGTGGGGCGCGATTATCGCCGGCGCGTTTGTCGCTTCGGCCTTTTCCCTCGCGCTAGTCGCGCTGGGCGCGGGCATTGGCTTGATCTCGGTCTCCCCCTGGTCGAGCAATAATCCGTCGGTGACGACATTCACGGTGCTTGCAGCGGCATGGTTCATCGCCGTGCAATTGTTCGCATCCGGCGTCGGCGGCTATCTCGCAGGACGGCTGCGGACCCGGTGGGCGCGCGTCCACACAGACGAGGTTTTTTTTCGCGACACCGCGCATGGGCTCGTAGTTTGGGCGCTGGGAGCGGTGATCAGCGCTGCCCTCATCGCTTCGGCAGCCACGTCGGCGGTGAGTGGAGCTGCGCATCTTGCGGGGGCCGCGACGCAGGCGGTGGGAAGCGCGACAGGACAGGCGGCCGGCCAGGCGGCGTCGGCGATGGGAGATCCGACGGGATATTTCTCCGATATGCTTTGGCGCTCCGATCACCCGGCTCAAGGCGATCAGGCCGCCGCAACAACTGAGGCGGGCCGGATCCTGACGCGCGCTGTCTACAACGGCGACCTTCCTGCCGCAGATAAGACTTATCTTGCTCAGCTTGTTGCGAGCCGCACCGGACTGAGCCAGCCAGACGCGGAGAAGCGCGTCGCCGATGTCTTCGACCAAGCGCAGAAAGCCAAGCAGCAGGCTGCAGACAAGGCCAAGGAAGCGGCCGACGCGGCCCGCAAAACCGGCGTCGGGGTCGCACTGTGGGCTTTCATCTCACTTCTGGTGGGCGCCTTCTCAGCAAGCTATATGGCGACCGTTGGTGGACGCCAGCGCGACGAAGCGCAGCTCTTCGAATAGGCGGCGGGCCTTCGACGGACGGCGTCCTTCCGACGCCCTTGGAAGAGAGACTTGTGATCGTGCTTAGCTCTGCACGCCCTTAACGTACCAGTCGAGGGAGGCGAGGTCTTTGTCATCCATCCGCTGGCCGCTGGCGACGCGCTCCTTGCCGGTCTGGTCCGAGATCGGACCAGTGAAGACATCGTAGGAGCCGTCCTTCCAGCCGTCGATCATTTTGTCGGCGGCGGTCTTCACGGTGTCGGGCATTGCTTTGTTGTAGGGCGCCATCACGAGCGCGCCTTCCTTCATGCCCCACCAGGCGTCGTCGGACTTCCACGTTCCGTCGAGCATCGCTTTGGCGCGCGAGATGTAATTAGGGCGCCCAGATGTTCTCGATCGCGGTCAATTGCATCTTCGGCGCGAAGCGGGACATGTCCGCGGCATTGCCGAAGCACCAGACCTTGCGCGCTTCGGCCGCCTGAGGGCCGGCCGGGCTGTCGGTGTGCTGGACGACCACATCGCAGCCGAGATTGGCGAGCGCCTGCACGGCGGCGGCTTCTTTGGCCGGATCGAACCACGAGTCGATTGTGATGAGGCGGGTTGTGACCTTCGGGTTGACCGCCTGCGCGGCGAGGGTGAAGGCGTTCACGCCCAGCACCACTTCGGGCACTTTGTAGGAGCCAAGATAGCCGATGACGCCCGACTTCGACATGTGGCCAGCGATAGCGCCCTCGACCGCGCGGCCCTGGTGAAAGCGCGTATTATAGGTTCCGAGGTTGGGGAGGTGCTTGTAGCCGGTGCAGTGCTCGAACATGACGTCGGGGAACTGCTTGGCGGCTTCGACCGTCTGATCCATATAGCCGAATGTGGTCGCGAAGATGAGCTTATGGCCAGCTTGCGCGAGGTCCTTGATAATCGGCGTCGCGCCCGCGTCCTCCTTCACGTTCTCGACATAGTCGGCCACGACCTGACCCTTGAGGGCCTCGACCATCGCCTTGCGGCCCCGCTCATGCGCCCACGTCCAGCCGTAATCCCCGATCGGCCCGAGATAGACGAACCCAACCTTTAAGGGCTCCGCGGCGAAGGCGCCCCGGCCGAGCGCCGGCAGCGCCGAGAGAGCTGCTATTGTCTGCAAGAAGTTGCGACGGGTGACGAAACTCAATGTCTCCTCCCTTTGCTGGGCCCAGTTCGACGGACAAGCGCGCATGATGGACTCGGCGCGCTTCGCGCAGGCCCAGTCCTCGCATCGCCTTGCCCTCGCCCTGGTCCTCTCCCCGTAAAGACCGGGAGAGGGAAATCGGACGCCTAGCTCTGGATGCCTTTGACGTACCAGTCCATCACCAAGAGGTCCTTGTCGGCCATGCGCTCGCCCTGGGCGACCCGTTCCTTGCCGGTCTGATCGGCGAGGGGGCCAGTGAAGACCTCATAAGTTCCGGCCTTGGTCTCGGCGACGATTTTGTCGGCGGCGGCGCGCACGTTTTCCGGCACGGCCTTGCTGTAGGGCGCCATGCCGAGGAGCCCTTCCTTGAATCCCCACCAGACGTCATCAGCTTTCCACGAGCCGTCGAGCATCGCCCTGGCGCGTTCGATATAATAGGGACCCCAGAGGTCGAGACTCGCCGTGAGATGCGCCTTGGGCGCGAAGCGCGACATGTCGGCGCCGTAGCCGAAGCCGTAGATCTTGCGCTTCTCGCACACCTGCAAGACCGCAGGGCTGTCGACGTGCTGGGCGATCACGTCGCAACCAAGATTGGCCAACGTCTCCGCCGCCGCGGCTTCCTTCGCCGGATCGAACCAGGTGTCGATCATCACGAGCTTGGTGGTGATCTTCGGATTGACGGCTTGCGCAGCAAGGGTGAAGGCGTTGACGCCCATCACCACTTCCGGAATTTTGAACGAGCCGACGAAACCGATCACCCCGGACTTCGACATCATGCCCGCGATCGTGCCGGTGACCGCACGACCCTGATAGAAGCGCGAGTTGTAGGTGCCGACGTTGTCCGTCCTCTTGTATCCGGTGCAATGCTCCCACCTAACGTCTGGGAACTGCTTTGCGGCCTCGAGCGTCTGATCCATGTAGCCATAGGAGGTGGTGAAGATGAGCTTGTTGCCCTGCTGGGCCAGATCCTTCATCACCGGGACCGCGCTCGCGTCCTCCTTGACGTTTTCGACATAGCTTGTGACGACTTGACCCTTCAGAGCCGCGTCCAGCGCCTTGCGGCCCTGTTCGTGCGACCACGTCCAGCCGTAGTCGCCGATCGCGCCGAGATAGACGAAGCCGACTTTGAGCGGTTCGGCGGCGAAGACGCTGCGAGATAAGCCAGGCAGCGCCAATCCCGCGGCGCCGGCCGTCTTCATGAGATGTCGTCGGGTAATCATGCTCATTCTTCTCTCCCTGATAAACTTTTCAACGCTCACGAGTTGGGTAGGAATGGCCGGCCGAGGCACGCCGGGGCTTCGCTTCCCGCGACCTCGCGAGCGGAGATGACCGCCAGCGCAACGACCGCTGCGATGTAGGGCATCGCCGCCCAGAATTGCGACGGCAGGAACGAGAAGCCGGACGCCTTGGCGTAAAGCTCGAGCGTCATCAGCACGCCGAAAAAGTAGGCGCCAGCGAGCAGCCGCCCGGTTCGCCAGCCGGAGAACACCACGAGCGCAAGAGCGATCCAGCCGCGCCCCGCGGTCATCTGCTCGGCCCACATCGGCGTGATGACCATGGAAAAATAGGCTCCGCCGATTCCCGCCAGCGCGCCCCCGAAGGCGATCGCGGCGTAGCGGATCGCGATCACCGGATAGCCGATGGAATGGGCGGAAAGATCGTTCTCGCCAACGGCCCTTAAGATAAGGCCGGCGCGCGTGCGGTTTAGGAACCAGCCGACGGCGAAGACCATGAAAAGTGCGAAATAGACGAGCGGACTATAGCCGAACACGACCCGCCACAGCGGATCGCTGGCAAGCCAATCGGGAAAGGCAGTATCGAACGACGGCACGATCATGCCCACGTAACCCGCGCCGATCAGCGAAGAGAGCCCGATGCCAAAGATCGCGAGCGCAAGTCCGGTCGCGACTTGATTGGAGCCGAGCGTCAATACCAGCACCGCGAACAGCAGGGAGGAGGCAGCGCCCGCGAGCGCCGCAGCGAGCACGCCGCACCACGGCGCCCAATCGCCGAGATCGGGACCGGTGTTGAAGGTCACGGCGAAGCCAGTCACCGCGCCGATCAGCATCATGCCCTCGAGCCCAAGATTGAGCACGCCGCTTTTCTCGACCACGAGTTCACCGGTTGCGGCGAGCAGGATCGGCGTCGTCACGCCGACGACAGTGATGAGGGCATCAATGAAGAAACCGATAGTCACGCGACAGCCTCCGCGGGTGCGGTGCGCGGGGCGTCACGAAGGATACGCACGCGGTATCGGACCAGGATGTCGCTGGCGAGAATGAAGAACAACATCATGGCCTGGAAAATGCCCGCGGTCGCGCTGGGCACGTGAACCACGGTCTGCGCCACCTGTCCGCCGACATAGGTGACGGCAAGGATGAGCCCCGCCAGAAAGACGCCGACCGGATGGAGGCGGCCGAGGAAGGAAACGATGATCGCGGTGAAGCCATAGCCGGAGGGGAAGCCCAGGTTGATCTGCCCAAGCTGGCTCGAGGCCTCGAGAATCCCCGCTAAGCCCGCCATGCCGCCGCTGATCATGAGGGTCGACCACACAGTGCGCGAAGCGTCAAAGCCACCGTAGCGCGCAGCGTTCGGCGCAGCGCCAACGGTGCGGACCGAAAAGCCGTAGACCGAGCGCGACATGAGCACCCAGAAAACGAGGGTCAGAACAATGGCGACGATGAGGCCTGGCGGAATGTCGGTTCCGCCAATGGCGTGCGGTAGGAGTTGCGCTGGGGTGAACGGCGGGGTCTGCGGGAAGTTATGCCCGTTCGGATCCTTCCACGGGCCGCTGACAAGGTAATTGAGCACCTGCAGGGCGACATAGACCAGCATCAGGGTGGAGAGCACCTCGGAGACTCGATAGCGGGTCTTCAAGAACGCCGGGATCGCCGCCCAGGCCATGCCGCCCACGATCCCGGCCGCGATCATCAGCAGGATGACCCAGAAGCCTTGCGCGTCGGGCAGAGCGAAGGCGACGCCCGCGCCCGCCAGCGCACCGATTATGTATTGCCCTTCGGCGCCGATGTTCCAGATCTTGGCTTGGTTCCCCAGCGAGAGGCCGAGCGCGATGATGATGAGCGGCGCCGCCTTGGTCATGACGTCCTGCCATTTGTAGGAGGCGACGATCGGGGTGATGAAGGTCTCGTAAATCGCGCGCGGTCCGTCGAAGCCGATCAACTGAAAGATGATCGCGCCGAGCGCCATGGTCAGAAGCACGGAGGCGATCGGCGTCGCAACCTGCATGAAACGGCTTGGCGTCAGCCGTTTTTCAAGCCGGATGCGCATGCAAGGCCTCTGTTATCTCGGCCGTCGCCGCCGGGTCGCCATGAACGCCGCCCATAAGCAGCCCAATCTCTTCGATCGAGACCTCGCCGACCTTCATCGGCGCCGACAGGCGGCCAAGGTTGATGACGGCGATCGTGTCGCAAAGCGTGAGCAGTTCGTCGAGGTCCTGCGAGATCACAACGACTGCCGAGCCGCGCGCTGCGAGATCGACGATCGCCTGGTGGATGGCGCCCGCCGCCCCGGCGTCCACGCCCCAGGTCGGCTGGCAAACAACGAGCGCTTCCGGCCGCTGCAGGATCTCGCGACCCATAATGAATTTCTGTAGGTTTCCGCCCGAAAGCGACCCCGCAAGCGCGCCCGGGCCAGTCGCCTTCACCGTGTAGGCGCCGATCACTTCGCCGGCGTAGTTGGTCGCCTTGCTGGGATCGATGAGGCCGAAGCGCACCATCTCCATGCGGTCGCGCCCGGTCAGCGCGCCATTGTCGGTCAGCGAGAACTCGCCGACCGCCGCATGGCCATTGCGCTCCTCCGGAACCGCGCATAGGCCCAAGGCGCGCCGCTGGGTGACGCCGAGCCGGCCAATTTCGCGGCCCCCTAGCGTGATTGCGCCAAGGCTGGGGGCGAGCGTTTCGCCGCTCATCGCGCTCATCAATTCATTCTGCCCGTTGCCGGCGACGCCGGCGACGCCGAAGATCTCGCCGGCCCTCACGCTCAGCGCGATGTCTTGCAGCGCGACGCCGAATTCGCTCGGCTTCGGCAGGCTCAAGCCAAGCGCCGCGAGCTTCGGAGGACCAAAGTCGCGGCTCATGGGCTTCGCGATTTCCTTGAGGTTCGAGCCGATCATCATCTCGGCCATCGAGCGCGAGGTCTCGCGCTTCGGATCGCAATGCGCGACAACCTTGCCGCCGCGGAGGATAGTTGCGGTGTCGCAGAGCGCCACGATTTCGTGCAGCTTGTGGGAGATATAGAGAATCGAGCAGCCGCTCGTCGCCAACTTTCGCAGCGTCTCGAACAATTGCTCGACTTCCTGCGGAGTCAGAACCGAGGTCGGCTCGTCCATAATCAGGAGCCGGGGCTTGAGCAGGAGCGCGCGCACGATCTCGATGCGCTGGCGCTCGCCTACGCTTAGTGTCGAGACGACTCGGCGGGGATCGAGCTTGAGCCCATAGGCGTCGAGTACGCGATTGAATTCGGCTAGGAGCTCGCGCGGGGAGAGGCGCGCGTCGAGGCCGAGCGCGATGTTCTCCAAGACCGTCATGGCCTCGAACAGCGAAAAGTGCTGGAACACCATGCCGATGCCGAGGCGGCGAGCCGCGCGGGGATTGGAGATTCGGACCGGTGCGCCGTCGAAGAGGATCTCTCCCTCGTCGGGCGCGAGGATGCCGTAGATCATCTTGACCAGCGTTGATTTTCCCGCGCCGTTCTCGCCGAGGAGCGCGTGAACCTCGCCGGCCTTGACGCTCAGATTGACGTTGTCATTCGCCCGGACGCCCGGAAAGGACTTGCTGACGCCAATAAGTTTCAGGCGCAAGGGAGCTTCGACGTTCACCTCAACTTCACCCCGCTCCCAGCCGGTCAAGGCCGCGCTTGAACCCTGCGACGCAAAAACCATACCGGCGCTGCTCTGCCCATACGAGGCGGCGGTCAAGGTGAGCGACTTCCTCCCGCGTCCTTGGTCGCCAGACGCCGCATTTCGCGCGAGCCTAGCGGGGACCGCCGCCGTGTCAAATGAATTGGGGGTTTCGCCCTGTAAGGCTGGACGGAGGCGAGCAGGCGCTGAAGGCCCCGACTTTCGACGATGGACGACCACGAGTTTGTGGTCTCCGCGCAAATCGCCCCGGTGGGCTTCCATGCTATGGATCGGTCGGAAGGGAAAATGACCACAGATTTACGAGCTTATGACGAGGCACTGCTCCGCCGAGCCTTCAACGTGGCGCGGCGCTCGCGCGCCGCCGGCGATCATCCGTTTGGGTCGGTGCTCGCTGACGACGAGGGCAGGGCGATCATGGAGCAGGGCAATGGCTATACGAGCGAGGGCGGCGACCGCACCGCCCATGCCGAGCGTCTGCTCGCTTCCCGGGCGGCCCGTACTTACGACCTCCCGTTCCTCGCCCGCTGCACGCTCTATACCTCCGCCGAACCCTGCGCGATGTGCGCCGGGGCGATCTACTGGTCGGGCATCGGCCGCGTCGTCTACGGCCAGAGCGAGAAGGCGCTCAAGGCGCAGACCGGCGCTCACGAGGAGAATCCGACCCTCGATCTGCCCTGCGCGGTGGTCTTCGCCGCCGGTCAGCGACCGACCGAAGTCGTCGGCCCGCTGCTCGAGGACGAGGCCAGTCAGCTGCAGGCGGATTTTTGGAAGGCGAGGGAATAGTCGGCCTTTCGGGTCAGCGACCCGGGCATTTTGCTCTGCCACCGCGCATCAATAATAGGAACCGACAACAATAATCGGAAACCGAAAAAATCTGCCGCATAATTTTGTGCTATTGCCGCCCTTTTTCGTTAGGGCGTGGTCGCGAAAGTCTGTTAGAGGAGGTCTGATAGGATGGGGTTCTGAAACGTCGGACAAGGCGGCGATCCCAAAGGCCCGCGACAGGCGGCCAGGCTATCCGTTTTAGTCCAATAAATAATATCCACTGATATCGGTCCCGCGGCGAAGGATAGGCATGTCGACGACCCCGCTCAGGCGAAACTTTATCGTCAATCTCCTCTCGCCGATGACCCGGATCGTGGTCGCGCTTGTGACCGTTCCGCATTTATCTTCACCACATCGGCGTAGAGCGCTACGGCGTGATGTCAATTGTCTGGGTTCTCCTTGGTCTCTTTGGATTCCTTGATCTGGGGCTGTCTCGCGCCGTCACCAATGCGCTAGCGAAGCTGCGTGACGCGCCCCAGCCGCACCGCGCGCGCGTGCTGCTGACGACGTTCAGTCTCAACCTGGGCATCGGCCTCATGGGCGGCTTGGTCCTTTATGTATTCGGCGGCCTTTTGCTCAGGCATTTCGTTTCGATGCCGGAAGAGATCAGCCAGGAAGTGTCTCGGTCGCTTCCCTGGATCGCTTGCCTTCTGCCACTCACGCTTATTTCCGCCGCCGGCGCGGGCGCCCTGGAGAGCCGGGAACTCTTCCTGCTCGTGAATTCGATCCAGGTTTTCGCAGTGACCCTTGCTCAGGTTGCGCCCGTCGTCGCGGCGGTATTCGTCAGTCCGTCCCTTACGGTCGTCATACCCACAGCGGCGATAGCTCAGGCGTTGGGTGCGATCGCGGTTCTGGCGGTCGTGCATCGTTTGGAAGGGCCATTCTCACTTCGTGCAATCGATTGGGGGGAAGCGCGGAAGTTGCTCGGCTATGGCGGGTGGATGTTCGCCACGAACATGGTCTATCCTGCCCTCGCCTCCGCGGATCAATTCATCATCGGGTCGGTGATGGGCGTGGCGTCGGTCGCTCATTATGCAGTGCCGATGAACCTTGTCCAACGGAGCGCTTCCATCCCGGTGGCGTTAGGGCGCACCCTCTTTCCCCGTATGTCCAGCCTGCCCAGCGATGCAGCCCACGCGCTGGGAACGCGCGCGCTCTCAACGATGGCCTATGGGTTTGCCGCCATTTGTGCTCCGGCGATGATCCTCTCGTGGACCTTCTTTCGCTATTGGATCGGCGCTGATTTCGCGACAGTCGCGGCGCCTGTGGCTCAAGCGCTATTCCCGGGGATGTGGATGGCGGCCCTAACCTTAGTCGGTTTCACGCTCCTGCAAAGCCAGGGCAAGGCCGACGTAACAGGCAAACTGAGTATCATCGAGTTTGTGCCATTTGTGGCCATTCTCTGGGTGTTGACCCAGTCTTTCGGGATTGTTGGCGCAGCCGTTGCTTGGAGCTTGCGGTGCGCAGTCGATGCACTGGCGATGCTTTGGCTTTCCGGAATGAAAAGAAAGAGTCTTCTTCCTTTGCTGCCTCCCGCGGCGCTCCTGGTCGCCATTCTGGTTATGGGTCGCTTCTTGGGATCGAGTATTATTGTGAACTTCCTCGCCGCAACGTTGGCCGGGTCTGCATCAGTAGTTCTCGGCTATCTGTTCTCAGAGGATTTGCGCCGCTCATTCTGGCGCAGTTCAACCGAGGACGCGGTCTTCTCGGCAGTCTGACCAACAAGGCCAAGCCGTCTCCTCTCCGTTAACACAAACGCGTGACAATGAACGGCGGTCACGTTTTGACATATGCCGCACTCATTCTCGGACTGATCACAAGCACGCGGGAACTTTTGTGATGCGCGCTGGAGTATCCTCTCGTCCAGTCGCACAGCTCTTGGATGCTTGGCTTAACGACTTTGCGGTAGGAGATAAAAATGACCGTAAAAACTTACGCAATTAAACCTTCCAAAATCTCGGAACCAAGACTGTTGTGGGTGCGCAAGGTCGCTATTCGAACGATTAGCAAGATACCACAATTTAATAATTACATGCCGTTTTTCATGCCCCAGCACAGCTTGCAACACAATCGATCCGGGCGTCTCGGTCAGCTACATTCCCTCTGTTCCCGGACATACAATGATGGTGGCGCAGGTTTCCAGCGATGCCGTAGGCGGGACGAATACCCTTTACCAGAATGCCTATGATGCGCTGTTCTTCGGCGCCAGCGGCGTGCAGCGCGAATGCAGGACCTTCGAGCGGGACCACACGCAGCGTGACGCCGCAAGAGGCTAGGCCCCAGGCATGCCGCCGACAACGTGTCAGGCGGTCCTGTCGCCATGTACACATCCACAAACGTAGCCTGTCCTGGCGGCAATGCTGCCCTCGTTGCCTCAGCGTCGAGCGCCACCACTTGGATCACCGGTTCCGGCTACAGTGTGGATTATCTCTACTCCGCCACCGGCTCTCCAACCGGGACTGTGCTCTACAAAACCAGCATGACGGCGACGATCCAATGAAAAACAATACTCGCCATCATCGCGCAACGGTTGCTGATGTGTTGGCGCGGCCTCTGCTGGTTGACCGAAAAACGCAGTCGATTTCGACAAGAGAGGCTGTGTCCTCATGATCATAATTTACTGGTATAATATTGCTGATCTCAAAGCCGATATCGCTCATATACTTCACTGCCTCATGGAACTGCCATGTACCCTCGTATAAGTGTATAAGGGACATTTCCATCTGCACGCCAAGGAATGCAGGCAGGCATTTAGAGGCGCCGAAGAGAACCTGCTGCTCGTAACCTTGAGTGTCTATTTTGAGAAATGCCGCGTTGCTAGGCGGAAGGGTGTGGAAAATATTATCCAATTTGGCGACCGTGACGGCCTCTGAACCGACAGCCTCGGCGTTTGGATCAAATCGAGTGGCCTCAGCTGTTTGCTTCAGGATCGAACTGAAATCAGACGATTTGCTGACATTGATAGACGCAGTTCCGTCTTTCGCGCCTATTGCCATATTGAAGATTATCCATCGATTATCGTCTTTTGATCGTGCCGCTAGTTCTTGATATGCGGCGAGCATTGGCTCAAACGATACAATTGTTCCCGCGTATCCGCCTTTTCTAAGGGACGCTCCGTACTGACCTATGTTGGCCCCAACGTCTAGGACTAAATCAATATTGCGAGAATTGATGAAATCAATCGGCCGTTTGTAGATGTGATCTCCGGCTCTACGGATGTCGTATCCGGCGCGCCGCGCGATATTTCGTACAACGTCTAAGTAGCGCATTTTGTCAGTCTCCGTTCCTTAGTGAACAATAATGATATAGATAACGTCAACAAGTCATTACAACAAACCATTGGCTCCAAGAATCTCTGGACCAGCTCCGGGCGCGTAAGCACGTCTGGTTACTTTCCGGCGGGTGTCATCGATCGCCGCGAGCATGAATAACTCGACGCGGACCTAAGTGCTTATGACAAACTGCTTCGTCTATATCAACAGGAGTATATTGGCAAGACTTATTTTGGCGCTCTTATGAATTGCAATCTTTCTGACTTGATACAATCCAACGTTTTTCATTTCGGGATTTGTGAGCCAGAATTTCGCACCTTATCAGCCAGATACTTAAACCTAGTGATGTCTTCGTGGATGTTGGAGCAAATTTTGGATACGATACCCTACTTGGCTCCTCACTCGTTGGTTCGCGAGGGCAAGTTATAGCCATTGAGGCTTCGCCGACGACCTTTTCGAGCTTAATAAGAACATTGCCCTCAACAACTCCACGAACATTCGCACCGTCAATGCCGCCGTTTCAGACCGCGTGGGCACACTCGACCTATTTGAAATTTCTGGAGCAGGTTAACCGAGTGTGCGGTTTCGTCGGCAATCTCACCACTCAGAGCCAAGCCTCTTCCGCACATCAACACGAAAGTGCAAAAAATGATCGATCGGTAGGGATCTCCACGAACAGGCTCCGTGCCGCCATTCCGGCGAGAAGTGAGACGTATGAGGCCTCTCTTTGCCCTACTGAGGCAACTCCTGCTTGGACCCTGAAAGGGGGCGTGATTATTGTCTGGCGTTGTGGTATGACGCAATCGGTCGGCATTTTCTGCGAGATTTTGTGCTGCCTGGGGCGCGCGGCCAAGCCGGTATCAAGGAAGGACGTTGGAGCCGTTGAATGGATAACTTCTTCTTGACAGAGTATTTTGATTGGAGGATTCGCCGGATTTCGCTTCTGGATCGATTGTATCCAGAGTATTGTCAAAGTTGGTAGGAAAGACCGAGTTTCGTTCGGCCGATTTTTTTGACAAAATCTATACGAATATAACTGGTAACGCGATTATCACGTCTTCATCTGGTGTAATGACCAATATCGAGCAGAGAATGAATATGTACCATCTCGTAAGCCAAGTTCTGGCCTACGGGGTTGAGGGCGATTTTGTTGAGCTCGGCTGCAATACAGGGGCGTCCTCGGTGTTGATAACAAAGTTGCTGGCCGAACATAACTCCGGTAAAAAGTTTGCAGTATATGATAGCTTTGATGGCCTCCCGAAGGCCCGTCCAATCGACGGATCGTTCTATAAAGAAGGGTATTGTAGGACAAGCGAGGATGTCCTTAAGGAAAATTTTGCTTTCCACAAATTGCCTATCCCGGAAATCCATAAAGGATGGTTTCAGGATACGTTGCCAAATGGCCTCCCGGAGCGGATTGCTTTCGCTTATCTTGATGGAGATTTTTATGATTCGATTATGGTAAGTTTGCAACACGTCTATCCAAGATTATCCCCTGGCGCTGTTTGCTTGGTCGACGATTATTGCGATCCTCAAATCAATCCAAAAGGATGGAATAGGCTTCCCGGAGTCAAGAAGGCTTGCGATGAATACCTCAGCTGATAAGCCGGAGAAGATGGAGTTTATTTATTCTGGGGGCTTCTCGCATGCGTTTTTGAGAAAGGCTGGTTTTTCTGGAAAAGCGACCGCTGCTGAAGCTCTCTGAGCGGAACCTGTGCGACCTGGAGGAACCAGGCAACCGACCCGAGGGGTTGATGGACTTTTCTGTTATCATGCCAGCCTATAACGTTTCAGCGGTCATCGAACGTGCGATCCGAAGCGCTGCGGCGCAGTCATTGCCGCCGCTCGAGATCCTTGTCATCGACGATTGCTCGACCGACAACACCGTTGAAGTCGTAGAGGCCCTGAGGCGAGAAATTCCATCCCTTCGCCTTCTCTCGACGCCAGTCAATAGCGGGCCATCGGCCGCGCGCAATGTCGGGTTCCGCGCGGCGAAAGCCGACTGGGTCGCGCTGCTCGATGCTGACGATGCCTGGAAACAGGGTCGACTTAAGCGACTGTCCGAAGTCGCCAGTGCCACGTCGGCCGACTTTGTCGCGGACAATCTGGTGCTGTGGGACGCCATCGCCGACGTCCCATACAGAGGGGCTTATTTCGACCTTCCGGAGCCCCTAAAGCAGATTACGCTTCTCGATATGTTTCGCGCGGATGACAATTTCAATTTCTCAAGGGCGTCATTCACGCTCATGCAGCCGATCTGTCGCCGCAAGTTTCTTGCCGACCACAAGCTCGAATATAATGAAAGCATGAAAATTGGTGAGGATTTCGTCCTTTATGTCGAGAGTCTGTTTAACGGAGCGAAGATAATCCTCATCGATGAAGCCTATTATATGTATTCGACGCCCAACGCGCCCTCCGGGCGCTCCCCACACAGCCGCTCGGTCCAGAACGTCAGCAAGCTTCCCGGCGTAAGCGATCTCATGCGCCAAAAATATCCAGACCGCATTGACCCGGAGCTTCAGCGCGCGATGGATAATTTTCGGAAAACCATGACTCTCCTTCACCAATCAAACGTCGCCAGGACCTATCGATGGTCGGGTCAATACGCCAAATATTTCGCCTATCTTGCCGTCAGACCTGAGTTGACGCGGCGCCTAGTCTTCCGCGCCGCGACGAAAATCGGAAAACGAAAGGATAGGCCTAGCCCTGTGGTTTAGGGCGGTCCGTGGATTTACGACGATGCAGCCGCCGATGTCGAAGGGATAACGCTGGGGAGCTCCAGGCGTCCAAGCTTGCTGCCGCTGACGGCCCATCGCACCGCAGTCGTTCCGGAGTGATATGGAAAGCGCAACCGATCAAAGAGCCGCGTCGGCGTGGAAAACGTTGTAGGGAGGGTCAAACGTTCGATTCGGGTCGAATCTGGCTCTGATCGTTTCGAACTTCTCCCATTCCGGATATACGCTCTTGAGGTATTCCACAGTTTGAGGTTTGTGGAGCTTGCCCCAATGCGGCCGCCCGCCCAGGCTCATCATGACGTCTTCGAAGAGATCGAAGACCGTAAGCTTGATCGCCTCGCCCACAAACCAATACGTGTTGAAGAGGATTGCGTCATAGCCCGCGTTCGGCCCAAGATAAGATTGCTCCGAACCTTTGAGAAACTTCATCTCCATAATCCGGGAAGTGTTTCGGTTCGCAAAGTCTGATGTCCGCAGCCGCTCGATCGCCGCTGCCGCTTGGGACGCCGGGACGGCGTACTGCATGGTCACGCCCACTTCCGGAGGCCTAGCGCTCCTCATACTTTTCACCATACGCTTCATCACGGGGTGCGCCGCCCCGATCCGACGAAGGGCAGTCTTCGCTCGGTGGACGCGTGTGGACTTCAAGCTCTGGCCGCCCCAATACGGCTCGTCTCCTGCCACGTAAGGTCGAAATTCTTTTTCCCGCTCGACGCTTGTTTCGAGGCATTTCAGAACGACCGTATCCGCTCCCAAAGTCCAGTGTCCCCAGATGTGCTCGTACCGCTGGGTCAGGTTAGGGAGCCGGACGAGGAAATCGTCGATGGTCATCGAAAGTTCTTCGAATCGGACCAACGGCATCGCGATCGCCTGGAGCTCGACTTCGACGACGATTCCAAGCCACCCAACCGCCACATTGGCCGCGCGCCTCTCGTCAAGCGTGCTGCTTGAATCGATCTTCTTCACTTCGCCGGACGGAAGAACGATGGTCAAGGACTGCACGGAATCCGAAACCGTGCCCCATCGAGGACTCGTGCCATGGGTGGCGGTCGCCACGGCGGCGCCGATCGAGCACTCCGTTAGGAAAGGCAACGAAGGCAGCGAAAGACCGGCTCCAGCGAGAAAGCGCGTCAGGTCGCCGATGCGGACGCCCCCGTCCAAAACAACCCTCTTCGTGACCGGATCCAATTTCCGGACGCGATTGAGACCCTTGAGGCGAATGGCGACATCATCGACAAAGATTTCCGGCCCTTGGGAATATCCATTGCCAAATGCTCTCACTTTCCAGCCGGCGCGGGCCGCGGCGGCGACCGCGTTACTGACATCCTCCATGCTGGCGCACTCGACAACCCTGCGCGGCTGAAATGACAGGAATTCGCTATGAGCCTTGAGGACGTGCGTACGACCTTGAGCCAACGGAGTAGCGTGAACAAACACGGGAATCGCGACCGGCTTCACCGGCCGCTTGAGCCGGCTCGAATTCGAGCAACGCCTCGACGACCGCGACGTCCCGCAAGGCTTGCGCCGGAGAGCTGACCAATGGCGCGCCGTCCTGAATGGCTTCGATGCAATGAGATAGGGTTTCATAGACGCCGCCCGGCACGAAGAGATCGTCCGTCACCGGGATAAGGCGCCTTCCCTGCTGACTTTGGACGCGTATCCAATTGTGGCGAAAATCGCGCGGACTGAAGCGGTTAAATCCGGCGAGCAGCATCCCCTGCGAGCCCGTCAATCTCAGGCCCTGATCTCCTGCCGAGTAGGGAGCGGCGAATGTCAGGCGGTACGCCCCTTCGGCGCCGTTGGCGAAGGACAGGACCGCGGTGACGCTGTCCGAAGGCGGCAGATAGGGAACGCGCTGACTGACCGACGCGCTCACTTCCTCGACCTCGCCAACGATCTTTCGCAGCAACGCGACAAAGTGAACGCCGGAATCGAGCATATGACCCCCCGCATAACTCGGGGACGCCCGCCAACGCAGATTGTCGGGCTTTTGGAACGAAAGATAGGTGAAATCGGCGAAGCGGATCTCGCCCAGCGCGCCGCTTGCGACGATGTCCTCAACCATTCGAGTGGTTTTCTTAAATCGCCAATTCTCAGCCACCGCCCAGAGGACCGGCCGGTCGAGCCGGGCGTGATGCTCTAGCAGTTCGACGCCGCTCGCCACCGACGGCGCGCACGGCTTTTCGCTGATCACGTGCTTGCCGGCGGACAGAAAAAGCTTGATCGCGTCGGGCGTGATCTCGATCGGCAACACCAGGTCGACGAGGTCGACTTCCGGGTCTGCCGCTACGTCTTTCAGCGACTGGTAACGCTTGAGGTCCGCTCGTGCGTACAAAGCGCTCGCACGCGCGATCGACGCTTCCGATTGGCTGCAGAGCCCGACGAGCTTTATGCGGCCCTCTTTCTCGAGCCGCTTCAGGGCCGGAATGTGAGCCACGCAGCCAAACCAGCCGCAACCGACCAGGACAACACGGACAGGCGCCGGCATGGAGAGCCTCGAGGGTCGGAGGAGGGAGGAACAGCGCGGCTAAATATACAACACCTGCGCCGAGCCGGGGAGCTAATTCGTGGCTCGTCACTGTCACGTCGATCGCAAAGGAGGAGCGGGTTATGATTTAGGTATTAGTACGCATTGACCGGACGGTGCGTCGGCGCGAATACAACTAAGCTGCATGTAGAAGAGTTGCAGCCCCCAGAAGAAATTGGGGACTATTGTTCATAGTATTTTGGCAGTAGGCTTTAGGTTTACGTTATGAACATCCCGGCCCAGGCCCCATCCATCCATCCCTGGCCAGCGGGCCGCGTTGTGGGGAGAAAAATCAATGTCTAGTACACACGCAAAACTTGCAATTTCAGTGGCTCTGATTGGTTTGCTACCCGCCGTGGCGGCGGCGGCGGAGACACCCTTCTTCTTCAGCACCGGCGACCCAGACGGAAAAATTGCGACCGCGACTCGCCCCGATACCGGCGCGCCATTCGAGATCAAGTCGGCCGACGACTTCGTCCTCACGCACGCGACGTCAATCACCAGCGCGACTTTCACCGGGCTCGTGCCCGTAGGGGCGAGCGCTGAAGATGTCGTCGTCGAAATCTACCGCGTGTTTCCGAAAGAGTCGGACATCAATCGCACCAGCGGATCGCCGACGTTCTCCACACTTAACGTGCCGACCCGTGTGAATTCGCCGTCGGATGTCGCATTCGATGAGCGCGATTCCTCGACAAGCGGCCTCAACTTCTTCACCACCAACCTTGGCGGCTTCGCCGCAAATAACTCGGTGCGGCCGGGGGGCATCCATCCCGAACCCGACATATTCACTGGCGGCAACGGCGGCGTCAGCGACGAGGAGGTGCAGTTCAACGTGACCTTCGCTACGCCCTTCCTCCTCCCTGCTGATCATTATTTCTTCGTGCCGCAGGTCCAGTTGGACAACGGGGACTTCCTTTGGCTGTCGGCGCCGAGACCGATCGTGGCTCCCGGGACACCTTTCCCGTCCGGATTCACGGATCTCCAAAGCTGGACGCGCGATGAGAGCGAAGGAGGCATTGCGCCAGACTGGCTGCGCGTCGGCACGGATATCGTCGGCGCTGGGGCGTTTAACGCGGCGTTCTCGGTCAGCGGCAGCGTGGTTCCCGAACCCTCGACCTGGGCCATGATGTTGCTCGGGTTCGCTGGCCTCGGTTTCGCCGGCTATCGTCGCGCCAGAAGAGCCGGCGCCGCTAGCGCCTGAACCACCAGACAAACGCGGGCGAAGCTGCTCTCGATCGAGGCAGCCTAATTTTCGCCCAGCGCCTCGGTCGCCAGAGCTAGGCGCCGGGCCGCCCCCGGGTCGAGGCGCATGGCGAGCTCGCCCCATGCGCCTGTTTCCAGTCGGCGAGTCCTGCCTCGAGGCATCCTCGATGGGCGCTTGCCGGCGCCGCCGATCGCCGGAACGCTGTCGTTCTGGCTGACCGAGATCGGCGATGGTCTCGCCGTGTTCGAGGGCGACCCGGACCGCACCTTTTGAATCCGCTCGGGATCGTGCACCGCGGCTGGGCGATGACCCTGATCGACAGCGCGGCCGGGCGCGCCGCCCACACACTGCTGCCGGCCGGCGCGAGCTATGCGACGATCGAGACCAAGGCCAATTTCTCCCGATCGCCGAAGACGCTGGTCGGGTGCGCGCTGAAGGACGCGCCATTGGCCGCGGGCGGCGCATCATCTCCTGCGAAGCGGGTCGTCGACGCCAACGGGCGCCTCCTCGGGCATGGGACCTCGACCCTTATGGTGCTCGAGGGTGGGGGCGCGCCGAATATGGTTCGGCCTCCCCGCTGACGCGCCAAGACGCGCGGTCACAGCCCGCCGACGGCCTGCGCCATATTGTGACATGTGGGTGCCCACGCTGACGCAGAGCTCGCCCGCGACGGGATAACCGCCTGCCATGACGGCCGCTGAACGAGAAAATCATTCACGCCGTCCGCGCCATGTTCTAAGAAGGCGCTCACCTAAAAGGCGCCGCAAAGGCGCCGCTTTGAAGTCAGCGCGAATACTTGCATGGCAACCAGAGGACATCTGAGATGAGGACCTTGACCTGCATCGCCGCGCTTAGCGCGGCTCTCCTGATGACCCATTCCTCATTGGCGGCGTCCCCGGTCGTCACGGCTTGCAGGGCGGACATTAAGACGCAGTGCGGCGACGAGATGAAGTCAGGCGGCGCCACGCTCAAGGATTGCATGAAGAAGCATTTCTCCGACCTGTCCGAGGACTGTCAGGTCGCAATCATCCGCGCGGCCTCGGTCGGCAAGGCTTGCAGAGCAGACGCGAAAAAACTCTGCGGCGACGCCAAGAGGGATGGGGGTGGCACCGCCTCTTGCATGAGATCGCATGCGGCCGACCTCAGCGACGGCTGCAAAGAGGCTCTGGCCAAAACAAGCGGAAAGTAGGGGACTGGAGGCGGCGCGCGCCTGCTTTACTTGACAACCGGGCAGGGGCGCCCACAGGCCAAGCGCGCGAACTCATTCGCTGGGAGGGTATCGATGATGAAAGCAATTGCTTCTTGCCTGTTGGCCCTTGGCCTGTTGGCCGTGCAAATCTCGGAGGCAGACGCGGCCGCCTGCGCCGCCGGTCGCTATCATGCCGGGTGCGTCGGACCACGTGGCGCGGTGGTTACTGGGCATCGGCCATACGGCTACCACGGCGCCGCAGTGGTGCGCCCTACTTATGGCGCGCACTGCTATTGGCGCGGGGGCGTGCGCGTCTGCCGTTAGGCGTCAGGGCCTCGCGCGCGCCGAGCGGGTCCGGACGCCGAGCCTCGCCATCCATTTCGGCGTTTGAGATCGCTGGCGAGGGCGTCGCGTCCGGTGGGCGCTCGGGATTGCTGCGCTGGCCGGCTCGTCTCGCGAGGGTCATACGGACCTGGCGAAAGGCGATCTGGATGGTCGCGGAGCGTTCGCCAATGATTTTTCGAGCCGCGCTCGGAAATTCCGCTTTTTATCCTGGATATGGTAGGAATCCGTTCGACGGGTCCTTGAGGGCAATGCGTAGAAAATCGTCTAGCCGCGGTTTAAGCGCGCAGGCTGCCGATCAGATGCGCAACGGGCGGGTGATTTGAATAGAGCGGCTCCAGATTGGATTTCCTACGTGGGAGGGCGCGTCGATGAGACGCGCCGCGCCTTGAGCAAATTGTTCGCGTGGAACGCGCCAATGAAGGCCAGCGCCGTTGTGGTGGCGATGGTCGCGGTTTGCACGCCCTTTCCAGCCTCCAGCCAATACTTTCCGCCGGTGATGATCATCGTTCCGCCGGCTCAGGATTACGGCGCACCCAAGCCCGCGCCCAACCCGGCGCCCGACAAACCGAAATCTACTGGGGCACCCTCGCCGGGGGGACCGAAGGGGCATTATCAGGGCCGGACATTCATTCCAGACAAGTAGGCGAGAGCTTCCCCTATCAGGCCGCGGGAGCCGCTCTACCGGATCGGCGGGGCGTATTGAATCCCGCCGTTGTTCCACAATTCATTCAAGCCCCGCGGAATACCGAGCTTTGAGTGCGCCCCGACGTTGCGGTCGAACACTTCGGCGTAATTGCCGACCGCGCGGACGATACGCACCGCCCAGTCTTGGGTGAGGCCGAACGGCTTGCCGAAATCGCCGTCCGTTCCGACCAGCCGCTTGACCGATGGCTTCTGCGACTTCAGCGCGTCATCAATCGTTTTCGAGCTGACGCCAAGCTCCTCAGCGTTGAGCATGGCGAAGTTGACCCACTTGACGATATTGAACCACTGCATGTCGTCCTGCCTGACGACGGGCCCTAGCGGCTCCTTCGAAATGATGTCGGGCAGGATCATGGCGTCGGCCGGCTTTGCCAGGCGCTGACGCATCGCAAAGAGCCCGGAGGCGTCAGTGGTGAGGACGCTGCACTGACCGGCCTCGTAGGCCTTGATCATCTCGTCGGCGCTTCCTTCGTGGATCGTCTCGTATTTCATATGGTTGGCGTCAAAGAAGTCGACATAATTGAGTTCCGTCGTAGTGCCAGGCTGTACGCAGACCTTGCTGCCGTCGAGTTCGAGCGCCGATTGTAGGTTCTTGCTTTTAGGCACGAGAAATCCCTGCCCATCGTAATACGTCACCCCTGTAAACACGACGCCATTGTCGCCTTCGCGACCCATCGTCCAGCTCGAATTGCGCGACAAGAGGTCGATCTGCTTGTTCTTGAGCGCGTCGAAGCGGTCCGAAGCCGACAACGGCACGTACTGCACTTTTGACGGGTCGTCGAAGACCGCCGCCGCCACGGCCCGGCAGAAATCGACGTCAAACCCGGACCATTGGCCGTTGGCGTCCTTACTTGCGAAGCCCTCCAGACCGGGGTTGACGCCGCAGACGAGCGAGCCCCGATCCTGGACGGTTTTTAGCGTCTGGGATTGGGCGGCGAGGCTGAACGCCTGCACCGCCGCAAGGGCGAGGACAATCGGGATCACCTTGCGCATGAGCCAGTCTCGCTTCCGTGTCTGAGGGTCGTCGACGGGCTCCTTACAGAGCAACCGCCTGTCTGATGATCACCTTCGTGCCGACCGGCACACGGCCATAGAGGTCCATCACATCCTCGTTGACCAGACGAAAACAGCCCGACGAGACGGCGTGTCCGATCGTCTGCGGCTGGTTGGTGCCGTGAATGCGATAGACGGTCGCACCGAGGTACATCGCTCGCGCGCCGAGCGGATTACCGGGACCACCGGCCATGAACCGCGGCAGATAGGGTTGGCGCTCGATCATCTCCGGCGGCGGACGCCAATCCGGCCATTCCTGCTTGCGCGATATTTTCTGCAGCCCGGACCAAGTGAAGCCGTCGCGGCCGACGCCGATCCCGTAGCGAAGCGCCCGGTTGTTACCCTGGACCAGGTAGAGGAACCGGCCTTTGGTGTCGATAATGATCGTGCCCGGCGCTTCGGTAGTGCGGAAGAACACTTCCTGCTTCTCGTAAGCGCCAGTGAGCTGTTCTTCTTCCGGCGTCGGCTGATAGCCGGGCTGGTCGCCGACATTCATCTCATCCTGACCTGGGGTCGCGGCCCCGGCTCCCGCGCCGATGAAAACCGCGAGGGCCGCGCCTAACGCTACTCGCAGCAACAAACCTACTCGAACCGTCATGTGGACTCCGTCGATTGGTCTAATTCCAGAATGAATCGCTGATTAGCGCTTTCCGCACCGCACGTAAACCGACGTGCCATAGCGACTCGCATTGTCTGGATCGACCCAAACCGTTGTGAACGAGTTCGCATCGACATTGGTGACGATGCGATCGTCGGGGCTGCCTGCGGCGGCGCCTTGTGGCCCGAGGTAGGTCTGGCCGGTCGGTCCGCCAACCAGGAACAGTTCCGACAATTCTTTTTGGTCTGCGAGATTCATCATCACGCCGCCGGTTGGACCCTTATCAATGACATAAGGCCGATTGCACTGCGCCGCCGCCTCTTTGATCGTGCGGGCTCGATCCTCGTCCTTGTGATAGGCGGCGAAGCCCCACTTGCCGACCAACTGGTCCGGGCTGACAGCCGCCGCGACGACCGCAGGCGCTGGCGGCGGATTTTCCGCGCAGCCAACAACGAAAATGGAAAGCAGACTGATTAGCGCCAGCGCTCCACCGCGACGTGCGATCATTACGCGAGCCCCTTTATCGTTGCCGCCATTCAGGCGCGTTGCAGTCGGCGAATGCCGAACCGTGTGGCCTTTTATTATCAGTGTCCTCGCTAGCAAACCGGATGAGTCGGGTCAATTCGGGCCTGTGGGCGCAGCGGCGATAGCGGTGGACGGCCGGTCGCTTGTATTGGGGGGTCTTGGCGTGGATGGACGGGTCAAGCCCGTCAATGGGTGGTCGAGGTCCGAGGTGGCGCGGAATTGGCGCTCCGGCGTTTTCCTAGTTGCGCAGGCTGTTACACCGCCTCGGCGATGCCCTCGCCGCGAGGATCATGCGCTCCCTCCACGGCGCCGTCGCCGCCGACCCGGATCGCCCCGGCGAGCCCGGCGAGCGGGCTCTGCGGCTCGATCGGCGAGAGCTCGTGGCCACGGCCGGCTAAGTCGGCGAGTGTAGCAGCTCCAACGTCCGACTCGAGCTTGAGGCTGTCGCGACTATCCGAAAATGTCTTGCCGAGCAGGAAGCGTGGGCCCGCAAGGGCGGAGGCTGGCGTCTCGCCGAAGTCGATGAGGCGCGTCAGGACCATCGACAGGGTCTGCGGCTGCCCGTCCGCCCCTTGCGTGCCGTAGATAAAGGCGGGCTTGCCGTCCTTCAGCCCGAGCCCAGGATTTAGCGTGTAGAAGGGGCGTTTGCCGGGCGTTAGCGCGTTCGGATGCCCCGGGACGACGGAGAAGGCCGCCCCGCGGTTCTGCCACAGAATGCCGGTGTCGCCGACCGGGACGCCGCTGCCCCAGTCGAAATAGAGGCTTTGCAGGACGCTGGCGCTACGGCCCCGCCCGTCGACGGCGCCGTAGAAGACAGTGTCGCCGGTCTGGAACGGCTGTGGCCAGGCAAGCGCCCGTTTCAGATCTATGGTCCGTGCCGTCGCGGCGAGCCGATCGGGGTTTAGCCATTCCTCGACTGGCTGGGGGGCGAAGTCGGGGTCTGCGATTGCGTCGCGGGTCAGGAACGCCCGCTTCACCGCCTCGACGCATAGGTGGATGTGATCGGCGCTTCCCGCTCCGTAGGCTGCCAGATCGAAATGCTCAAGGATGCCCATGATGGCGAGGGTCGAGACGCCCTGCGTGGGCGGTGGCGGCGCGAGCAATTCATAGCCGCGGTAAGAGAGGCTGAGCGGCGCCGCCTCCCGCGTTCGGGTCGCGGCGAGGTCAGCGGCGGTCAGCGACGAGCCGGCCGCGGCCAGCCCGGCCGCGACAATCTTCGCCAGCGCGCCGTCATAGAGGCTGCGGGGACCGTCCGAGGCTATGGCCTGTAACGTCCGCGCTAAACCGTGCTGCCGGAAAAGACTTCCGACCTCGGGCGGGCCGTCGGGCATGAAGACCTCCCGCGAAGCCCGGCCAACGCGCAGCATCGCTGCCGCGAAAGGCGAGCCAAAACGCTTGCGACCTCGAGACCGGAAAGCCGTCTCTGGCGTGAACGATAGCGTCGCCGAGAAGAGCCGAAAACGGGGAGTGGCCTCCCCATTCCCGCGCCGACCACTCCATCGCATGCCGCCACGAATTGACCGCGCAGGCGGTCGTGAGCATGGAGAGCGGCCCGCGAGTGGGGATCGCGCCGTCAACGACGGGAAGCGCCTTCGCCGCCTGGCCGATGCCCAGGAAGGCGGCGCGCCGCCCCTCACGGTCGGCGACCAGCCAGATCGCATCGCCGCCTAACCCGCAGAAGTGAGGATAGACGACGCCAATCGTCGCACCGATGGCGATCGCCGCCTCAATCGCGTCGCCGCCGGCGCGCAACACCTTCGCGCCGGCCTTGGTCGCAAGCGGATGCGGGCTTGTAACGATTCCATGCTGGCTGCCAACGCTCATGACTCTCCTCTCCGCGCAGGCGGGAGTGGGATTGAAGAGCGCACAGTAGGTTCTGCAGCCTTGCCCGTAAACACCGTATGGGTCGGGTTTGGCTCGATACGCTCGCCGACCAAGGCGGGCGCGCCGCGACTAAGCCCAGCGTCCTAGACGAGACCGGCGAGCCTTCCGCGAGCGGCCGATCGCACCAGCCGTTTTTCGGCCTCCCACTGGTCAGCTGCCTCAAGCTCAGTCAGGAAGTGCGTCTTGCCGCCGGTGAGAGCCGCGACGGGCAGGCCGTCGCGGTATACGACCCGATTGGCGGTCAGCGCCGAAAGCCTCTGTCCGGGCGTCAGGATGCCGATGAGATTGAGAGGATCGGCGCCTGATAGCGAAACCCATTCGCCCGAGGCCGGCCGACGGCGCATTTCGCGCAAGAGTCCGACCGCATCGGGAAGCGCGAATTGCTCGCCCGAGAAGCCGGCGACGAACCGGCCGCCGCGAATTTCGCCGCGAGCCTCGAGCCGCCAGTAGACGCGCAGGAGGTCCCGCCATGGCGGCAGCCAACCGGGCTCTTGCGTGAGAAGCCGCCAGAAGACGACCCCATAACGGGCGAGCAGCGTGCGCGCTGCATGTTCGACCGCGGCGTCGCGAGCCTCGTTGCCGCTGCTGCTTGGCGGCGCGCGATTGATCATGGCCCAGCGGCCACCGCTCTCGATGTCGAAGCTCAGCACCCGCCCGCGCCGTTTCGCGCCTGCAAGCGACTTCCGATGGTCGGAAGGGACGAGCAGCGCGCGGAGGCCCCCGAAGCTGTCGGAGGCGGCGAGTTCGAGCGCCACGAGTTCGCCGAGCGCTTCTTCGAGGTGCGGACGCAGGAGGCGCGTGAATTCCGCGAGCTCGTCGAAGAACAGGGCGCCGCGCTCGCTCAGGGTGTCGAACACGGCTTGCGCCCGTGCGCCTATCGCGGTTCCACCGCTCAACGGCGCGAGCGCCATCCACGACGACGCCCGGCGGCGTTCAATAAGCGCGATCGGGGTGGAGCCGACCGGCGACACATGGCGCGCGCGACCGGCGCCGTTGGCGGCGGCCGGCGGCGTCAAACGCGCCCAGGATATCCGCCCGGCGAGGCATTGGTTGTCGAGCCACGAGGCCTGATAGCCCTTGAGCCGCGCCGGGAGAATCTCGGTCTCCCATGCCTTTGCCGGCGCTTCGAAGCCTTCGAGCGTGCTCAAGACCACAGGAAGCGCATCGGGGCCTTCGAGTCGTGTGTCCTCTGCGACGTGCTGCCACGAGAACATAAAGCGGAGAAAGTCGCGCGCGGCCACCGGCTCGATCTCCGCGCGCAACCTTCCAACTGTATAATGATGGATGCGCGCCAGCAGGCGCCGGTCGCACCATTGCTCGTCGTTGAGACCGGGAAGGAAGCGCCCCTTGAGAATTGCGCCGTCACGTTCGAGCGCCGCGAGCGCAGCCGCGACAGCGCTCGGCTCAAGTCCGAGCGGCGCGGCAAGCGCGGTCTGGGTGACTGGTCCCAGACCCTCGAGCCTGCCGCGCAAGATCTCGACCAGCGCGTCTTCGCTCGACCATGCCGCCCGGGCCTCATTGGCTGGCGACGCGATCTCGGGGTCGAGTTGCGCCTCTGGCCAGACGGCCCGAAATTGAGCGAGCCGCTCCGCAGGAATCCATAAGGCCGCTTCGGGCGCCTTTAGGAGCGAGACGCGCTTGTCGTGCGCGAGCGCGGCCAGCCACTCGCTCCAAGCGGGCTGAGCACGAGCCTCTGTTTCGGTCAGACAACCGAGCCAAAGCAGCGCGTCATGAATCTCCTCGGCGTTGACGGGATCTGGCCAAGCCTCGGACTGGACCTTGCAAATCGCCTCCGGGTCGAGCCGGCCAAGATCGGATGCGTTCTGCGGGTCGCGCCACCGCCTGGCCATGACGGCTTGTGTTCGCCGCTCTTCAAGCGGCGCGTCGTCGAGGAAGGCATAGGGTCTAGCCGACAGCGCCTCCAAGGCGAGCGGAGAAGGCTCGGTCAGATCGCATGAGACAAGCTCAATCTCGCCTGCCTCAAGGCGCCGGAGCAGCCGCTGCAGCCCCTCCAGGTCCATCGCCTCGTGCAGGCAGTCATGGATCGCCTGGTTGGTGAGCGGATGGTCAGGAACTTCGCGCTCGCCCACCAGATTCTCGGCGCAGGCGATCTGATCGGGAAAGACCGCCGCGACCAAATCTTCCGCCTGCATGCGCAAGAATTGGGGCGGAACTTTCTTGCCGGCGCGAAATCGGGGCAGGGCGAGCGAAACGCCGGCCACCCACCGCCAGCGGGTCGTGAACATCGGCGAGTCCAGCATCGCCTGGATGAGCACCTCGCGCACACTGTTCGAATGAAGGTAGCGGGCGACGCCGCCAAGTTCGAAACTATGCGCGGTCGTCAGCGACAGCACGATATTGTCTTCCGTCGCCGCCGCCTGTAGCTCGAAATTAAAGGTGCGGCAAAAGCGCTTGCGCAGCGCGAGACCCCAGGCGCGATTGAGCCGGCTGCCGAAGGGGCTATGTATGACGAGCTGCATGCCGCCCGCCTCGTCGAAGAAGCGTTCGATGACAATTGTGTCCTGCGTCGGCATCGCGCCGAGAGCCGAGGCGCTTGCGGCGAGATAGTCGACGAGTTGATCGGCGGCGGCTTTAACGATTCCGACCTGCTCGATCAGCCAGCGTCTGGCGCTTGATCCGGACGGGTCGGAGCGGAGCCGCGCCCCAATCTCGACGCGTAGACGCGAGACCGCGGTGGACAGCGCATCCGTTCGGCCCGGCGCCTCGCCGAGCCAGAACGGGATGTTTGGCGGCTGGCCCTTGGCGTCCTCGACCCGGACCGTCCCGCGCTCGACCCGCTGAATGCGATAGGAGGCGTTGCCGAGCTGGAAAATATCGCCCGCCATGCTCTCGACGGCGAAATCCTCGTTCACCGTGCCGATCGTCTGGTTGTCTGGCTCGAGCAGCACCTGATAGTCGGCGGTGTCGGGAATCGTGCCGCCTGAAGTCAGCGCGGTCGTCCGCGCGCCGCGGCGGCCACGCAAAACGCCATTGACCGCGTCGCGATGGATGAGAGCGCCGCGGCGGCCTCGGCGGGTGGTGAAGCCCTCCGCCAGCATGCGCGCGATTGCGTCGAAATCCTCCATGGCCAAGGAACGGAAAGGCCAGCCGCGGCGCAGCCGATCATAAAGCTCCGCCTCTGGCCAATCCTGCGCCGCGACTTCCGCGATGACCTGCTGCGCGAGCACGTCGAGCGGTCGGTCCGGAATCGTCAGGCGGTCGAGTTCATCGCGGCGGACGCCGTCGAGAAGCGCCGCGCACTCGACCAGATCGTCGCGCGACAGCGGAAATAGGCGTCCCTTCGGCGTGCCGCCAATTGCGTGGCCGGAACGGCCGACGCGCTGCAAGAAGGTTGCGATCGAGCGAGGCGAACCAACCTGGCAAACGAGATTGACATCGCCGATGTCGATCCCAAGTTCGAGGGAGGCGGTCGCCACAAGAGCCTTGAGTTCGCCGCGCTTCAGTCGCTGTTCGGCAGAGAGCCTGAGCTCCTTGGCCATGCTGCCGTGATGCGCGGTTACCGCGTCTTTGCCGAGACGATCGCTGAGTTCACGCGCAACGCGTTCGGCCATCCGTCTCGTATTGACGAACACGAGCGTGGTGCGATGCTTTTCGATAAGCTCGGTGAGGCGAGCATAGACCTCCGTCCACACTTCGTTCGACATCACTGCTTCGAGCGGCGATCCTGGAACCTCCAGGTTCAAATCGCGCTGACGCTGATGTCCCGAATTGATGATCGCAACCTCAGCGGCTGGCTTACCGTCCGCCGCGGCGCCGGCGAGAAAATGGGCGACCTCTTCGATCGGGTTCTGGGTGGCGGAAAGGCCGATGCGCTGCAGTCGGTCGCCGCATAAAGCTGCAAGCCTCTCCAGCGACAACGCCAGATGCGCGCCGCGCTTATTCGGCGCGACCGCGTGGATTTCGTCAACGATCACCGAGCGAGCGCTCGCCAGCATCGCGCGGCCGGACTTCGAGCCGAGCAGCACGTAAAGCGATTCCGGCGTGGTCACCAGAATGTGCGGAGGGCGGCGACGCATCCGCTCGCGCTCAGCGACGGGGGTATCTCCCGTTCTTACCCATGTGCGGATCTCGACATCAGGAAGCCCGCACCGGCGAAGCTGCTCCCGGATGCCGGCCAGTGGGGCCTCGAGATTCTTATGGATATCGTTCGACAGCGCCTTGAGTGGCGACACGTAGACGACTTGCGTCGCATCCGCGAGCGGCGCCTCGAGACCCTGCCTCACGAGATCGTCGATCGCGGACATGAAGGCGGCGAGCGTCTTGCCCGATCCGGTGGGCGCGGCGATGAGGGTGTGGCGGCCGGCCTTGATCGCGGGCCACGCTTCGGCTTGCGCGGGGGTTGGCGAAGCGAAGCTCTCGGCAAACCAGTTCGCGACCGCCGGGTGGAACAGGGCGTCGAGGGTCGTCGGCAGTGGAGACGCAGGCGAGCGCCGGCGAGCGCCAGTTCGCGCAGCTGAGGTCGAAGCTAAGTCCGTGTCCACGCGGGTTGGTTCCCCTCGGACGCAGCGATGAGCGTCCCAGGATCTATATAGGGCGCTGCGCCGACGTTTGGCGCCCCCGGCGGCATTCGCTTGCCGAACGCGTCGACTTCAGCCAAGGCTGCCTCCCTCCGCCAATCGGGACACCACAAATGACCAACCAAACCCAGCCGAGTGTCGCCCTCAACGACGGTGCAAAGATGCCTCAGTTTGGACTAGGGGTTTTCCAGACGCCCCCCGACACGACGGAGGAGGTGGTGAAGATGGCGGTCAAGGAGGGCTATCGCTCGGTCGACACGGCATCGATGTATCGAAACGAGGAAGGCGTCGGCACCGCGTTGGTCGGCCGGACCGATGTTTTCGTGACCACTAAACTCGGCAATTCGGATCACGGCTACGATGAAGCGCTGCGCGCTTTTGACGAGAGCATCAAAAAGCTTCACCGCGAGGTGCTCGATCTCTACTTGATCCATTGGCCGCGACCGCGCGTTAGTCGCTACGTCGAAAGCTGGAAGGCGCTGGTTCGTCTGCAGAAAGACGGGAGAATTCGCTCGATCGGAGTTTCGAACTTCAATTCCGACCACCTCGAACGCATCATCGGCGAAACGGGGGTCACGCCTTCGGTGAATCAGATCGAGCTTCACCCGAAATTTCAGCAGAAGGCGCTCCGCGCATTTCATGACCAGAAGGGCATCAAAACGGAATCCTGGAGCCCGCTCGGACGAGGCGGCTTGCTCAGCGAGTCCGCCCTCGTCGATATCGCTGCCAAACATCGGAAGACGCCGGCGCAGGTCGTCATCCGCTGGCATCTCGACAGCGGCCTGATTGTGATACCGAAGACGGTTCGGCTCGAGCGGTTGAAGGAGAACATCGGGGTGTTCGACTTCAAGCTCGGTGGCGACGACATCAAGAAAATTGAAGCGCTGGATTCGGCCAGCGGCCGCATGGGCCCCGATCCGGCCACGGCGACTTTTTGACGGGGGGTAAGGGGAGCCGCTGGGCGTCGCCCGTCCAACGAGCGGCGCCCGCCGTCGTCACGCCTCTTCCGCCTGTTCTATATGAAATGAACAACACCCGGCATCCGGGCAATGATCAGTACGGTCGGCTTTCGTGGACCGCGGGGCCAAGTCGGCCATTACGCTTTTAAAGCCATCGCGCGCTCCCGACGTTTGGAATTCCCTGGTCGCCAACACCCAATCGGGACGAGGCCGGTCAAACAGTCAACGTCATGCGGAGACAACTGCGGCATCATCGCTTTTTGCGCTGGCTTCCGACTTCATGTGCATAACGCTGTGACGGAGGCGCGCTGACCAATTGGCTCCGCTATAGTCAGCCAATGCCTCTTCACCTCATCAAACTGGCGGTCGGCGCTGACTCGCTCGCGGATCTGCGCGAATGGATGGCGGAGCGAATGGCGGAGGCCAAGCGCCGCCGCGCGCCGCTCCGGCACGCGCACGTCACACGGATGACTCCAAAACGAACCGAGCAGATTCTGGACGGCGGCTCGCTCTACTGGGTCGTCAAGGGCATGATCTCCGCCAGACAGGAAATCCTCGGTCTCGAGCCGTTTGTCGATGCGGAGGGGATCGGCCGGTGCAAGATCTGGCTTGGGCAGACGGTGGTTGCCGTAGCGCCGCGGCCGATGCGCGCCTTCCAGGGCTGGCGCTACTATCAGGTGAAGGACGCGCCGCCGGACATCGACGAGGCCCAGCCCGGCTTCGCCGCGATGCCGGAGGTGCTGCGCCGCGAGCTGGCGTCGCTCGGGCTGCTCTAGCGGCGACCCTTGGAGATCGCGTGAAGCAGCTTTTGAAAGCAATTATTGAGGCCGGCGTTCGGCCCGAGATGTCTGTTCGGAAGGCTCGCTTCGTCAAGGCGTGCAACCTGATTGCAATCATTTCGGCGGTCTGGTTGATCGGCGTACTTCCGATGTTCACCCAGTATCTGCCCGCAACGCGAGTTGTAACACTGACAACGGCAGCTTGTGCGTTGGCCCTTTGCTTCACCCCCGTGATCAACAGCCTTGGTTTCTATCAGTCAGCGCAGGCATACGCCCCCACGATCTCGATGCTCACCGTAGCGTTCAACGCTTTGTATTTTGGACATCAAACCTGGAACGACCTGTTGCTGCTCGCCATCATCTTGATAGCCTTTTACTACGTGGAGTTGTTACTCATCCTGTTATGGGTGACAGGCGGCGCGGCGACGCTTTTCGTCGCGGTAGAGGTTTGGTACGCCCTCGGAAATCGAGGGTTTCTGGAAGGCCTCGTACCAGATCAATTCTTAATCACGATAAGAAATGCATCGGTTTACAACTTCGCTTTTCTCACAATCGCGTTCGCATACTACAACCGCGCAATTCTCAACTCTACCCAACGGGCGCTCGACAAGGAGTTGGCTCGTTCAGAATCGCTCCTTTTGAACATTCTGCCAAAATCAATCGCCGAAAGACTGAAGGACTCAAAGCAGTTGATCGCTGATCGTGTTCCGGAAGCCAGCGTCGTCTTTGCCGACCTGGTGGGATTTACCGAAATATCTCGAAAGATGGACGCTACGGAGCTTGTCAGTGTGCTGAACGAGATATTTCTCGGTTTCGACCGTGCGGCCAAGCGTATTGGCCTGGAGAAGATAAAAACGATCGGCGATGCCTATATGGTTGTCGCGGGCGTTCCGGAACAACGGGCGGACCACGTCCAGGCAGCCGCTGAAATGGCTTTAGCCATGCAAATGCACGTCGAAGGCTTATCCGCTCGGCATACCGACCTGCGCCTGCGGATCGGCATCCACACCGGCGCGGTTGTCGCTGGGGTAATCGGCGAGAACAAATTCTCCTACGACCTCTGGGGTGACAACGTGAACATCGCCAGTCGGATGGAATCTCACGGCCTGCCCGGACGGATCCATGTGTCGGAAGCCTTTGCGCGCGCGGCGAGCAGCAAATGGAAGTTCGAGGCGCGAGGATTGATCGACATTAAAGGGCAAGGCCCAATGAACACGTATTTTCTCAGCCGCCCGCCCTCGCCCCACTTGCGGGGAGAGGGTTAGGGTGAAGGGTCGAGCGATTGGCCGCGAACGACGGCAAAGCCCCTCATCCCGGCCTTCTCCCCAGGCGGAGAAGGAGCGCCCTCGTTCGCCGCAAGCCTTGCCAATCGCCCGACAACGCCCAATTTACTCAGCGAACAAATGCTCGTGGTGTCCGTGATGGACAAGGACAAAGACAGCCCGCTTGCCAGGCGCGGTGCCGGCGAGGGCATCGCCGCCTTCGTCGAGGCAGCCAAGAAGGTTCCCGCGCCGGGTGGGTCCGGCCGCGGACGGCTGATCTTTGCCCTCGACGCCACGATGAGTTGGCAGCCGACGTGGGATCTCGCCCAATCGTTGCAGGCGAAGATGTTCGAGGCCGCCGGCTCGCTGGGCGGGCTCGACGTGCAGCTCGTCTATTTCCGTGGGCTGAACGAATGCCGGGCGTCGAAGTTCGTCTCCGGCGGGACAGGACTCGCTCAGCTCATGAGCCGCATTGATTGCCGCGGCGGATCGACGCAGATCAGGAGGGTGCTCGCCCATGCGCGCGATGAAGCCAAGCGCGCCAAGGTCGGAGTGCTTATCTTTATCGGCGACGCCATGGAGGAGAACCCGGACACGCTCGCCTGTCTGGCGGGCGAGCTGGCGCTGCTTGGCGTCAAGGCCTTCATGTTCCAGGAGGGGCAGGATCCGGCGGCAAGGCGAACCTTCAGTGAAATCGCCCGCCTGACCGGGGGAGCCTACAGCGCCTTCGACACTGGCGCGTCTGCGCGGCTCGCAGCGCTCCTGCGCGCGGCGGCCGCCTACGCCGCCGGTGGGCACGCGGCGCTGGTGCGAGAGGCGGAGGGGGATTCCGCCGCGCGGCTTTTGTTGTCGCAGATGCGCGGAACGTGAACTTGGCGTAGTTTCGCCTTTGGCGGCGATTAAGTCAGGAGCCTGTTGCTCCGGCGAGACGCCTCGTTCGATCGAAAGCCCTATTAGAATGAATCTCGTTATAGGCTTGATCTTTCTCTTTATTCTGCTGCAAGCGATCAAGCAGTTTGGCCGCATGGACGCGACCACGGCAGCGCGGCTGGTGCGCCATGGCGGCGGCGTCTTGGGGATGATCGGGGCGCTCCTCCTGCTTCTGCGCGGCCGCATCGGTCTCGCCGCGACGGTCGCCGGCATGGTGGCGAACTTCGCTGGGTGGAAGACGACGGGCGCGGCCTCGACCGCCTTTCGCAACGTGGGCTCGGGTGCGCGCCCCGGACGCTCCTCGACAGCCCGCTCGGCGATGGTGGAAATGCAGCTTGACCATGATAGCGGCGCGATGACCGGAAGAGTTCTAGCGGGCGCCTACGCGGGCCGCGCGGTCGAAACCCTGGCCCGCCCGGAACTTGTCTCTCTTCGCGGGGAGCTCATGCTCGACGATCCCGACGGCGCTCGCCTCTTAGAGGCATATCTCGACCGCCGGTTCGCCGGCTGGCGTGAGGCAAACGAGGGTGAGGGTCAGGGGCGGCGAGGCGACGGGGCGATGTCGCGCCGAGAGGCGCTTGAAGTCCTGGGTCTCGCCGAGGGCGCGAGCGCGACCGACATAATCCGGGCTCACCGGACCTTGATGAAAAAGTTTCATCCAGATCATGGCGGCTCGACCACGCTTGCCGCGCGGGTCAATCAGGCCAAGGACGTTCTGATGCAGCGACAAGGCTAGGCGCTCCGTGAAGCGTATGCGTCAGTCGTGGGCGGTGAAGCAGGAAAATCCCGTGCGTTTGAGCGAGCGGCATGCGGCTTCGGCCGAAGCTGAATCGAGGCCAGCAAAGCGCGCGCGATAAAGGGTGGACTCCCCTTTGCGCACCTTCTCGGTGATCGGCTTGGCGGAGGCTAGGGTCGCACGGTTCCGGTCTTGGGCGCGGGCCAAGAGGGCATTGGCCTTGGCGAGATTGTCGGGCGCGCCGATCTGAATCATCCAGCCCCGCCCGGAGAGGTCGTCGGTCGCCTCGTCTTGTCCGAAGGGCCGCTCCGAACGGCGCTCGTCCTGGGCCGGGGCCTGGGCACGATCAGGCGGTATAACCAGCGCGCTCGCGACGGCGAGCCGGGCCTGAATCTTGGCTGACGTTTTCGCCGCCTCGCGGCCCTTCACGAGACCAAGCTCGGGCGCCATTGCGCGCCGGGCGGCGGCGGGTGCCTTCAGCACCGGCTCCGAGGTCTCTATTTGCTCGTCGCCAGTCGCATCGTCGCCTTCCCCGGCGGCGTTGGCGGCGCGCGCCGTGGCGGAGATGCGTTCAAGCTTGGCTTCGGCGATTTCGGTCGCACGCGCGCGCACCGGCGAAGCCACGGCAGGCTCGACGCGCGGCTCGATCGGCGCGGGAGGGGAAGCGTCCGCGATTGCAGTCGCGGTGTGGACGGTCGAGGCCTCAGCGATGTGGTCGGCGATAAGATTTTCCATGATCCGATCGCGTCCCGCTGCGGAGCGTCCGCCCATGACGACGGCGATCAGCGACCGTCCGTCGCGATGGACCGAGGTTAAGAGGTTGAAGCCGGACGCTCTCGTGTAACCGGTCTTGATTTCATCGACGCCGTCCACGCGGCCGAGCAGGTGATTGTGGCTTCCGATGATCTCGCCGTCGAAATTGAATTGGGTGGTCGAGAAATAACGAAAGTAGCGGGGGAAGCGATCCTCGAGCGAGCGTCCGAGGATCGTCAGATCATGCGCCGTGGTGATCTGTTCGTCGTTGGGAAGTCCAGAGGCGTTGACGTAGACTGTGTTGGTCATGCCGAGCGCGCGCGCCTTGCGCGTCATCAAGTCTGCGAAACCGCTCTCCGAGCCTCCGATCGCCTCGGCGATGGCGACCGCGATGTCGTTAGCCGAACGCGTAACGACGGCCTTGATTGCATCCTCGACGCTGATCGTGTCGCCGGGAGGGAGGCCTAGCTTCGAGGGCTCCTGTGCGGCGGCGTGCTCGGAGATGGGGATTTGCGTCCGCATCGTCATGGTGCCGCGGTCGAGCTCTTCGAACAACAGGTAGAGCGTCATCACCTTGGTGATCGAGGCGGGATGGCGCAGCCCGTTCTCGTCGGCGGAATAAAGCGTCCGCCCGCTGTTGGCGTCCACGACAAGCGCTGAAAAGGCTGGCGAATTGGGAACGACGCCCGGCGCTACGGAGGCGTAACGCGGGGTGGCGCGATGAGCATAACGCAGGAAAGCGCGATGCACGGAATGCGGGGCACGCCAATGCGCGGCCCGCGCATAGCGCGGAGCATGCGCTTGATGCGTCGCGTGCGCATAACTTCGGTGGCGCCCGTAGTGATGTGCCTCAGCCTCCCCGCCGGCAAGGCAAAGGGTTGAGACCGAAATCAGGGCCGCCGTCGCCATGCGAGCAAGCCGGCCCAATGGAGAGCAACCGTTACGCAACGCCATGAAACGCCCCGCCGACTTCCCGCAACGGTGAGGCTCGGCGCCGATCACAGTTGCGTTACGCACACAGCTTTGGACGATATGCCGGAGCGGTTACGCAGCGGTTAACGGGATTGGGAAGACTTACCCCTATTTCTCGGCAAGCCTTTGAAATCGCGACTGGCGCAGGGGCGAGGCTCTCCTAACGGATCAAGCTTCTAATGAGTAAACCCAGGTTATCGATTGAAATAATTTATTCTTTCTCATTCTGTTGGAGGCTGTTTCCGCCTAAGGGTCCAAATTTGCTGCGGTGCAGCAAGTCGCTCTTGACTTTCATTGTGCAGTGCACATATTGCGGTCATCGTGGTTCGCCTCGTGTTTGACGCGAAACCGACCTAATGAAGGGAGCTCCTATGACAATTAGCACGCCAACGTTCGAAGACTTCCAGAAATTTTCGAAAGAGCAGCTTGACGCTTTCACCTCAGCTTCGACCACCCTGTCGAAGGGCCTGCAGGACATCGCGGCCGAATTGAGCGACTATTCAAAGAAAGCATTCGCCGCCGGGACCGCGATGTACGAGAAGCTTCTTGGCGCGCGCAGCGTCGAATTGGTGGTTCAGATTCAGACCGAGTTTGCCAAGGAGGCCTACGAGGGCTTCGTCGCTCAGACGACGAAAGTTTCCGAGCTCTACACCCGGGTCGCTTCCGACGCTTTGAAGCCAGTCACGACAGCCTACACGAACATACAGAAGTAATTCATAAAGCGATCCTCTCGCCGCCGGTCGCGGCGAGAAAAACCTTCGAGCCGACGCCTTTCCAGCGCCGGCTTTTTATTTGCCTCCGCGTCCTCTTGGTCCTGTTATCGCGCTGGGACGCGGAACCGCAAAGCCCCGTCGCAAGTTGCGTGCGAAGAAGGCCTTGCACGTGACGAGCAAATTGGCAATGCTGCCATTCGGCAATGACATCTGGCGCCGACGGCGCGCGGCGCCTAGATGACGTTACTGAGGTTCAGCGTACGCGTGGATGTGGGTTCTAGTCCAACCGGCGTCAATCGGGGTCTTTCGGTGGCTGCCGCTTCAATTCCGTTGGTCCTTCGACTCCGAGCGGGAATGGCTCGGCTGGCGCGTTGGTTCTATCCAGGCTTCGGCGTGGCGCCCCGCAAATGACAATGCGGACGGTTGGCTCGCGCGACCCAAAGCGAGGAGGAGAAACGCCAGGGGCAGGCGCGGCGGTCATCACGCGAACGCGGACGCAGACAAAGCGCCCAAATATGTATCGCGTTCTTCTGCTGAATGACGACTACACGCCTATGGAGTTCGTGGTCTCAATTTTGCAAGCCTTCTTCAACAAGGACGCCCAGGAGGCGATGCAGATCATGCTCCAAGTGCACCATAGCGGCGTAGGCGAATGCGGGGTCTATACTTACGAGATCGCGGAGACCAAGGTCTCGCAAGTGATGGATCACGCACGCAAGAATCAGCACCCTCTGCAGTGCATCATGGAAAAGAAGTGAGAGGCGCCCGATGCCAATTTTCTCCCGCGCGCTCGAAAAGACCCTTCGCCGAGCGTTGTCGCTCGCGAACGAGCGCCGACACGAGTATGCGACCCTCGAACATTTGCTGCTGGCGCTGATCGACGACGTCGATGCGGCCGCTGTCCTGAGGGCGTGCGGGGTCGACCTCGACAACCTGCGCAAGACAGTCGTTCAGTACCTCGACACCGAACTTGAAAATCTCGTTGTCGATAGTCAGGAGGAGGCCAAGGCGACCAATGGCTTCCAGCGCGTCGTGCAGCGTGCGGCGTTCCATGTTCAGTCGTCGGGCCGCGAGGAAGTGACTGGCGCGAATGTGCTGGTCGCCATCTTCGCCGAGCGCGAGACCCATGCCGCATATTTCCTGCAAGAGCAGGATATGACCCGCTATGACGCGGTGAACTATATCAGCCACGGTATCGCCAAGCGTCCCGGCGCCTCCGACACATCACGCCTCCCGCGCGGGACCGACGAAGAGCACGAAGCGCGCGATTCCAAGGACTCGAAGGACAGCTCGGATTTAAAGAAAAAGGAAGGCGCTTTGGAGGCTTATTGCGTCAACCTCAATCGGAAGGCGCGAGAGGGGCGCATCGATCCGCTCATTGGCCGCGAGGCCGAAGTGCAGCGCACCATCCAGGTTTTGTGCCGTCGGCAGAAGAACAACCCGCTGCTGGTTGGCGATCCGGGCGTCGGCAAGACGGCGATCGCCGAAGGTCTGGCGCGCAAGATCATCAACTCGGACGTGCCCGAGGTTCTGGCCGAGTCGACGGTGTTCGCCCTGGATATGGGAGCTCTCCTCGCCGGCACGCGATATCGCGGCGATTTCGAAGAGCGCTTGAAGCAGGTGATGAAGGAGATCGAGCAGCACAAGGACGCCATTCTCTTCATCGATGAAATCCACACTGTTATTGGCGCCGGCGCCACGTCGGGCGGCGCCATGGATGCCTCGAATTTGCTCAAGCCGGCCTTGGCCCAGGGGACGCTTCGTTGCATCGGCTCAACTACTTACAAGGAATACCGGCAGTATTTTGAGAAGGATCGGGCGCTTGTCCGCCGGTTCCAGAAGATCGACGTCAAGGAGCCGAGCGTCGCCGACGCGATCGAGATCCTGAAAGGCCTCAAGCCCTATTTCGAGGAGTTCCACAAGCTGCGCTACACCGGAGAGGCGGTGAAAGCGGCGGTGGAATTGTCATCGCGCTACATCCACGACCGCAAGCTGCCCGATAAGGCGATCGACGTCATCGATGAGACGGGCGCCTCGCAGATGCTGGTGCCGGAGCCGAAACGCAAGAAGACGATCGGAGTGAAGGAGATCGAGGCGACTGTCGCGTCCATGGCGCGCATCCCGCCGAAGTCGGTGTCGAAGGACGACACCGAGGTGCTCCAGCACCTCGAGGAGACCTTGAAGCGCGCTGTCTATGGCCAGGACGAGGCGGTGGCGGCTTTGGCCTCCGCGATCAAGCTTGCGCGAGCTGGTTTGCGCGACGCGGAGAAGCCGATTGGCTGCTACCTGTTTTCCGGCCCGACTGGCGTGGGCAAGACGGAAGCGGCCCGCCAGCTCTCGGTTAGCCTCGGATTGGAGCTAATCCGCTTCGACATGTCCGAATATATGGAGCGCCATACGGTATCGCGCTTGATCGGCGCCCCTCCGGGCTATGTCGGCTTCGACCAGGGCGGCCTCCTAACGGACGCCATCGATCAGCACCCCCACTCGGTTCTGTTGTTGGACGAGATCGAGAAGGCCCATCCTGACCTGTTCAACATCCTGTTGCAGATCATGGATCACGGCAAACTGACTGATCACTCGGGCAAGCAGATCGACTTCCGCAACGTGATCATGATCATGACCACCAATGCTGGGGCTCGGGATCTCGCTGGCGCTGCGTTCGGTTTCCACAAGTCGAAGCGCGAGGGAGACGATACCGAGGCGATCGACCGGCTGTTTGCGCCTGAGTTCCGCAATCGGCTCGACGCAATCGTGCCGTTCGCGCGTCTGCCGGAGTTGGTGATCGCCCGCGTGGTCGACAAGTTCATTCTTCAGCTCGAGGCTCAGCTCAGCGACCGCAATGTGACGATCGAGTTGACGGACGAAGCGCGCGAATGGCTGGTCAAGAACGGTTACGACGAGGCGATGGGCGCGCGGCCTATGGCGCGCGTGATCCAGACTCAGATCAAGACACCGCTTGCCGACGAGGTGCTGTTCGGTCGCCTCAAGGGCGGCGGCGTGGTCAAGGTCGTCGTGACCGCGGACGAAAAGGGCACGAAGAAGCTCAGCTTCGTCTATCCGGAGGGGCCGGCCCAACCGCGGCTCGAGCGGGACCTGATCGTGGCGGGGCAGCGGAAATCCCGCAAGCGCACCGAAGCGGCCAACTCGGACGCCGATGACAAGGAACCCGCACCCGAAGAGCCGTAAGGCGCGGCCTCGTGCCCCATTAATCGAGCGACATACAGCCCGCGCTTGGCGCGGGCTGTTCGCGTTCAGGCCGCCGGTTGTGGCCGCGCCCGCTGAGCCCGCCGGCCACGGGCAGGCCGGACCGGCCATGGATACAACTCGAGCGGGAATTGCGCACCCATAAGCGCTAGTAAAACCAGGCTAAATGAGCCTAAACGCTAGTAAATAGCTAGCGTTTGCTAGCGATTATTTTTCCGAATTGGGCCTTTTCAACGGGTTACGGGCGAAAAAACTAAGAACAATCGCTCCGTCCTCCGTCTCGCGCGGCAGGTTGTCGACCGCCATTTCAAACAGGCATGCCTTCTCTTCGTCCCGCCGGACTACCGCCGAACGGGAACGAAAGTTCGACAGCTGAAATGTATATTTTAAATTTCTGATTTTGTCAAGAGAATTCGGGCTCTTATCGCGATAGGTGATGGCGAGGCCGCTTCCGGACTTGCCGCGGCGCCGCTGCCGTCATGCCCCTGGACTAGAATCCGGGGTTGTCCCAGCGATCCACGCCGCGCCGCTCGTGGCGAGTCTCGGCGTTACGCGTCAAGGGTGCAGGACGGCCATGAAATCCCCAAAAATGAGTGTTAAGCAACGCGGTTAGAGACGTTGTTCAACGTCGCGTGTGATGAAGGAGCTTTGAAATGGCAAACAGTGCTTCGTTGCGCGGGGGCGAAAAAAATGTCCAAGACTGGATCAACCTGATCTGCGGCATATTGCTGTTCGTATCACCATGGGCCCTCAGGTTTTCTGGGGATGCTATGGCGGCGAGAACGGCGTGGGTCGGCGGCGTGATCATCTTCCTGATGGGCCTCTTCGCGCTCATGCAGTTCGCCGAATGGGAGGAATGGATTGCGTTGGTCGTCGGCGCGCTCGTGATCATCTCGCCATGGGCCTTGGGATTCGCGACGATGCAGGCAGCGATGTGGGCGTGCGTCGTGCTCGGCGTCATTGTTGTCTTGTCCTCGATCTCGGAGATCTGGGTCGTTCATCATCCTGCAGCGATAGCGGGCCGGTAACGCCCGCCTGATCGGATCGCCTACCGACTGGGCGATCCGCGCTGATTCCGGACGGGCCTCGGCTGACGGGCTCCTGACGGAGCGGTGCTTTCGTTGCGTTCCAAATGGGCGCTTCGAATCGCACTGATGGGGAGCCTGAAAGCCGACGAAGACGCTGGCCCCGCTATCGCGCAAACCAGGACAACGATCTGTCCATGGGACATGTCGTTTAGTCGGTCTGCGATCAGATCAAGCGCGAGACAGACGCGGCCTCAAGGATCTGCCCAGGCGGGCCAGACGCCGAGGCCAAGTCGATGATCCCAGCCTCGGAAAGGCGTTACGGTTATCCACCCAATCCTTGAGCAAAGGCGTAGCGCAGATAGTCGGCGACGAAGATCGGCACCCGCGTCTCATCGATGTCGTACGGGTCGCGCACGATATGCATGCGCGAGAATTCGGCCAAAGGGTCTCGCGCCAAGAATGCTTCGATCCGCGCCTTGAGCCGATCGGCGGGCAGAGGGAAGGTCATCAGTTTCATGCAGGCGATGCGTTGTGGCGTGATCACGATGGTCCAGTCCGGCGCCATATTCGTCTCGCCGGCCAGGAGCCCGGTCTCCTCAAGCAATTCCCGGCGGGCGCTGGCCTCCAGGTCGACCATAGCGTCGAAAACGTCGTTGGGATCCGGAGTTCCGGCCGGGAAGTAGATCTGACCGGCGCTGTAGTTATGATGCGCCATCTCGCCAAGCAGAAACGCCCCGTCCTCCGAGCGCAGCGCCGCCATGGAAAAGCAATTTTCTACCGGCTCGCCAGGATGACCGAATGCGCTCCAAGCGAGGAAGTCGGCATAGTCGGTCTCGAAAAAGACGCCCGAGAGCTTTGGCAGTCCATCGGAGCCGGCCGTGATCAAGCGCTTGCCCAGCAGCAGCACACGCCCATTGAACATAGACGGTTTGGTCTTTATCAGCCGGCCCCAATGGGCGGCGATGGCCGCGGCTTGACGGTCGGCGAATTCCCAGCGCGATGGCTCGAACGCGAGGTCAAGCTCGCCCACTTCGAGAATATGAGCCTGCTCGCTCAAAGGTCGAGCGAACCGCTGGAGACGATGACGACCGAGCCGCCGATCGTCGCGGAAATGACCGCGCCATTCTCGACCACGAGGCCAAGCGCGATCAGACTCGGCCGACCCATTTCAAAGCCCTGCTCGATGGTCAGCATGTGCTCACCGTCGCGGGGACGCTCGAAAGCCTGCACAACCCCGGCGAATGCGGCGGCCGCGCTGCCAGTCGCGGGGTCTTCGACTACCCCCCATGCGCTTGCGAACATTCGGGCGTGATAGGCCGATCCTTCGCGCACCGCCTCCCGCGCGTAGAGGAACGAAGCGGGGCCATCCTTGGTCGCCCAGGGCATGATTCCGGGCACGGCGCGGCCGATCGCCGCCAGTGAGCCGATTGGAATGAATAGATAGGGCGCGCCGGCGCTATAGACGGTCGGCTTATGCCCGTCGAAACCGATGTCCGTGGTCTCAAGCCCCAGGCTTGAGGCAATTCCGGCTGTTGACGGCGGCTCGACCTCAAGCCGTTCAGGCAACTTCGGCAGCTCGAAATAAGCCGCGAGCGGTCGGCCTTTACGCTGGCGGGCGACGCAGACAACCTCGCCGATCGGCTCCTCGAGCACGATCCTCAGATCCTGAGCGGCAAGCAGGTCGCCGGCGCGTTGCTGCGCGATCAGCGCGGCGGTTCCGACAGTCGGGTGGCCAGCGAATGGCAATTCCCGCTTGGGGGTGAAAATCCTTACGCGCGCGCTATTGACCGCATTTCTCGGTTCGAAGACGAACACGGTCTCGGACAGATTGAACTCGGCGGCGATCGCTTGCATCCGCGCGTCGTCGAGCCCTTCGGCGTCGAGGATCACGGCAAGCGGATTGCCAGCCAGCGCCGTCTCGGTGAACACATCGAGCGTTTGAAACCGGCGCTTCATTCACAGTCCCGTACCCGCAGCACCCCCTAGCGTGCGGGCGGGTCACGTTAATAACAATCGATTAATACCAGTCGAACCACGGCCCGCTTAAACCAGGCGACGAAACAGTGATCAACGGCCGGTTCGCTTGCGGGAGGCGAACCTCGTTCGGCAGCCGGTCGTTGCCTCGCATGCCTACGAACGTGCCCTGGACAGTGTTGCGCTGCGTCGGCGACGTCAGGGTGTCGAGCGCATAGCCATTGCGGGAGCCGACCGGCGCCCATGTGCCCATAGTCAGCCACGGCTCAATGCCCTGGCGAACAATAATCTGACGGCCGGCTGCGCCGGCCACCGCCGGGTGCTTCGCTCGGTGATGAGTCGCCTGGGCGTCGGCTGAGGTCGAAGCGAGGACGATTCCGAGCGCGATGGCGCCCAAGGCGCCGGCTTGAAGTATCATGAACGCTCCCCTTTCACCCGCATTGTACACGGGACCCCGCTCACTCATGCGCCGATGTGCGAAAAAAGTAAACGTACCGTTCGGGGGATCAAACCGCTTCCGCCGCGAAAAGTTGCGATGAGTTAGTAAACTCGTCTTGAGCGGCGATCAGGCTCAGTTCGCGCGAGCCCGAGGCCAAAGTGGCCTTCACGACCGCGTGAACCGACGATGTCGCGCGCGATAGGGTCGCTGGCGTGTCATGCGTCTCGAGCCAATGATGAAAGAAGAGGGCCGCGAACACATCGCCGGAACCATTAACGGAAATCGACAGGTTTGGCGTGCGCACTCGCCAAAGCCCGGCTTCATCCCCGGCCAAAACGTCGAGGGCGCCGACAGGCGTATCGTCGAGCTTAAGCGATGTCGCCGCCACGACCCGCGGGCCCCGCGCCCGCAACGCCGCAATCGCGCGGCGCGCGCCCTGCAAGGTATTCACCGGCTCGCCAGTCAGCCATTCGAGCTCAAAGGCGTTTGGCGTGGCGATAGTCGCAAGCGGCAGGGCCCGGTCGCGGAAGAACTCGCCGACGCCGGCGGCCACGTAAATCCCCTGACCCACATCGCCGATTACCGGATCGCACGCGTAAGTCCCAACGCCGTTGGCGGCGCGAATGCGGTCAAGCGCCCTGAGCGCTGCTTCACCGATCTCCGCCTTGCCGAGGTACCCGGTCAGGAGGCCGGCGCAGCGCGGCAGCACGCCGATCGCCTCGAGGCCGCTCAGGCAATCGTCGATCATGCCTGCGTCGAAGGCGCGACCGCGCCAGCCGGCATAGCCCACGTGGCTGGAATATTGCACCGTCATCAAGGGCCAGACCTCGCGCCCAAGCCGCTGAAGAGGAAACACGGCCGCCGAATTCCCCACATGGCCGTAGACGACGTGCGATTGGATGGTGAGGATGGGCGCAAGCATGGCCACCAACGAGAGGACGATTCGGGGGCGGCGTCAAAGCGGCGCGACCGCGGGAACGGTTTCTTGGCAGGCGCCTGATGTCGTCGCCTCCGTGCCCGACGGGCTCGCGGCCGGTTCAAGTCTTGGAGGCGACGCGTCTGGGCAAAGTTAACGAGCGTCAGGGCTTCGCGCCCATTCTCTGGTCGTCGTGTCTGGCGATGCTGGCGGTCGGCGCCAACTCAACCGCAATCATGGCCGCATTGCCAAAGATGCGCGTTGACCTTTCGCTCAACCCGGCGGGCGTTCAATGGGCGATCAATGCATATCTGGTCGCCTCCGCGGCCTGCATCGTGCTCGGGGGACGGGCGGCGGACAGGTTTGGCGCGCGCGCCGCGTCGATGTTCGGGCTCGCGCTGTTCGCCGCCGCATCGTGTATGATCGCCGTCTCCGGCACGCAGACCGCGCTGTTGGCCGGACGGAGCCTGCAGGGCCTCGGGGCGGCGCTGGCTGTGCCTTGCACCTTGGCTGCGGTCGACGCCGGCGCGGCGCCTGAGCGTCGGGCGGCGGCGATCGGCGCCTGGACCGGGTTCCTGATGCTCGGTTTCAGCATCGGACCGCTCATCGGCGGCGCGCTCGCCCACATCATGAACTGGCGCGCGATCTTCTGGCTCAACGCTCTCCTTGTGGGAGCCGCAATGGCGATCATGGTCATGGGGCGCGCTGCGGCGGCGACAGAGTCCAGGCGAGGTGTCAGCGTCGACTGGATCGGGTTCATCCTGCTCGCGACTTTCATGATCGCGCTGGTGTTCGCCTTGCACGCGCTGCCGGACGCGCGAGCGGCGCCGACGCCCTTGATCGGCTTCGCGGCGCTGGCGGCGGGGGCGCTCGTCGCTCTGGTCATCGTGGAGGCGCGTATCGCGGAGCCGCTGGTGGACAGGAAGCTCTTCGCGCAACGGGATTTCGTCATGGGTCTCGCCATCGGCTCGCTCGCGATGTTCAGCATCATGAGCCTGCTGCTCTACTTCAACCTCTACGCGCAGAGCCCGGAAGGGCTCGGCCTCACCGCGCTCGAGGCGGGCGCCGCTCTGCTGCCGCTCAGCGTCTCTCTGCTGGCGCTTGCGTTGTTCGCTTCCGGCGTTGTGGCCCGGGCCGGATTGGGCGTCGCCGTGACCGGCGGGATGGCCCTCATCGTGATCGCCTGCATCATTGTCGGCGCGGCGGTTTCGAGAGGCGGCGGCCCGGTCTGGCTGGGCATCGGGCTGTTTGCGATGGGCGCGGGTCTGGCCGTGCCTTACGCCTCGGCGCCGCGCTTGGCGCTCTCGGCGCTGTCGCCGGCGCAGAGGGGACAGGGGTCGGGTCTTGTCAATGCGTGCACCTTTCTTGGCGGCTCTTTTGGGGTCGCAGGCGGCGCCATGGGCTTCGCGTCCGGCGGATTCGTCGCAGTTCTGGCGATGATCGCACTCGCGGGGGTGATCGGCGCCGCGCTTGGCCGCTTGATCCCGAACACCACATAGGCGGCGCGTCCAGAGGCCTATTGAGCGGACGCGGCAAGCCTGAAAGAATGTCGTGGGCGTTTAGCGCGAGGCCTCGGAAGGATAGCTGATGAGCGACGCCATCGCCTTTCTCAAGCGAGCCATCGAACAAGGGCAGGGGCTCGCCGAAGCCGATCTCGTCTTGAAGGGCGGGAGGATTTTCGACCTCGTGAGCGGTGAGCTCATCAAGAGCGATGTCGCGATCTGCAACGACCGCATTGTCGGAACGATGGGCGAATACCGGGGGAGCCGCGAGATCGACGTGAGCGGCAAGGTCGTCGTTCCTGGATTCATCGACACGCATTGCCATGTCGAATCCTCGCTTCTGACGCCGCTCGAATTCGATCGCTGCGTGCTTAAGCATGGCGTGACGACGTCCATCTGTGATCCGCACGAGATCGCTAACGTGCTCGGCCTGACCGGCCTGCATTACTTTCTCGACGCTGCGATGCTGACCGCGATGGACCTGCGCGTGCAGCTCTCGAGCTGCGTCCCGGCGACGGCGCTCGAAACGTCCGGCGCTCGCCTCGAGGCGGACGATCTTCTGACTGTTGCCGACCATCCCAAGGTGTTGGGTCTGGCCGAATTCATGAACTTTCCCGGCGTGCTTGCCCGCGATCCCTCCTGCCTCGCCAAGCTCGCGGCCTTCCAGACGAGGCCGATCGACGGGCACAGCCCGCTGCTTAGCGGCTTGGCCCTCAACGGCTACTTGAGCGCCGGCCCACGCACCGACCACGAGGTCACCAACCTTCCCGAAGCAAGAGAGAAGCTTGCCAAGGGCATGCAATTGCTCGTTCGCGAAGGCTCGGTGTGCAAGGACCTGCACGCGCTCGCGCCGATAATCACCGAGCGCAATTCCCCGTTCATCGCCCTTTGCACCGACGACCGAAATCCGCTCGACATCGCGGAAGAAGGCCATCTCGATTTCATGATCCGCACGGCGATCAATCTTGGCGCGCCGCCGCTCGCCGCCTATCGCGCCGCGTCGATTTCGGCCGCGCGCATCTTCGGCCTCAGGGATCGCGGCCTCGTCGCGCCGGGCTGGCGCGCCGATCTCGTGGTGATCGACGACCTCGACCACTGCGCCGTTTCTATGACGATTGCCGGCGGACGCGTGGTGGACGACGCGCTGTTTGCGGCGCGCGCCTCGCTTGCGCCGGTCGGGCGCGAGAGCGTCAAGGCGCGGCGGGTCGAGCCGGCCGATTTCGTTGCGAGGGGGCAGGGGCCGTCGACCCAGGCGATCGGCGTCGTTCCCGGCAAGATCATTACCGACCGCGTATCCGTGACGCTGCCGTTCGCACAAGGCGAGCGCGGCGTCGATCTCGCCCAAGACATCGTCAAGGTCTCGGTCGTCGCCCGCCACGGCGTCAACGACAATCACGCGACCGCCTTCGTCCACGGCTTCGGCATGAAGCGTGGCGCGATCGCCTCGTCCGTCGGCCATGACAGCCATAATCTGTGCGTGGTCGGCGCCGATGAAGTCGACATGGCGGCGGCGGTCAACCGCTTGCGCGAGACCGAGGGCGGGTTTGCCGTCGTCCGCGATGGCAAGGTCGTCGCCGAACTGCCGCTGCCTGTGGCGGGCTTGATGAGCCTCATGAGTTTCGAGGCGGTGCGCGAGGCGCTGATCCCGCTGCGCGCCGCGGCCAAAGGCTTAGGCGTGACGCTGCCCGAGCCCTTTCTTCAGGTCGCCTTCCTGCCGCTGCCGGTGATCCCGCATCTCAAGATCACCGACATGGGGCTCGTGGATGTCGACAAATTCGAATTCGTGCGAGATTAGATTGGGGCCTCCGGACCGCCAAGCAGAACAAGCACATCTGTTGGGTTGTCAGCCCTGAGAAACTTGAGGACATTGCCAATAGTGGCGGTCCTGGGGGCGGTCTTCCGACTGCCGATTCAACTTGCTGTTTGGGCTTAAAACGATGCGTGAATCGACGCGGGCGCTTGGGCCTACGGCACAGATCAACTCAATTGCAACGGAAGGCCATTACCTCAAAAACAATGGTCGTCGGCGCGTTCTTATTGTTGATCTGAACAATTTCGCGACGTTTCCGACGATGACGGTCGGCGTCCTTGTCGCGGCTCTCCGTCAGCAAGGGCACGGGGTCCAAGTCCTGTGTCCGCTTGCCCACGACGTTCCAGCTTCGGAACGAGAGAGGCAGGAGAACTGGGTTGATTACCTCAAACAGAGAGTTCACCTGACAGAAACGCCTTGGCTGCGAGTTCCAAGAAACTTGGCCCGCAAGGTGCGTGAAAAGTGGATTGAACGACCGCACCCAAGAGTGGTGAAGGAGGTTGAGCGCGCCCTGGAGCGCGAACCGAACATTGTTCTTCTCTCTGCCTATTTTCAGCATTTTAATAGCGTGAAAGAGATTGGAGAACGAGCGCTTAAGAAAAAGATCCCGGTGCTCCTCGGCGGCGCCATGTTCAACAACGCCGACGCTGCCGGCGTTTGGCGAACTGTCCCGGGACTGGCGGCGGTCGTCGGCGCTGAGTTGGATTTGGAAATTTCGGCGCTTGTTGAGGCGGTCTGCAATGGTGAGAATTTAGCGCGCTTTTCCGGCCTGACGCTGCCAGATGGTCAAAGGACCAAGCCAGCGTCGCCGCTGCGGCAGCTGGACGACGCCCCGATGCCTGACTACACCGACTTTCCGTGGGACCGCTATCGCGTCAGGATCATTCCCATGATGGCAGGGCGCGGATGCGAGTGGGACCGTTGTCACTTCTGCAGTGACGTCCTCACCGTCAACGGCCGAACGTTTCGAACACGCTCGATCGAGAATGTTCTTCTCGAAATGCGAGAACAGGCGCGCCGCCATGCGACGACAAGTTTCCTTTTTCATGATCTTAAGCTGAACTCGTACCCCGACATGATCCGCGGGATTGCCTCTAAGGTCCGAAGCTATGTCAATGGCGCCGAATGGATCGGCACGGTGCATGTCGACCTCCGCAAAGATAATGGCTTGTCCCGAAGCGATCTTTTCTCTGCCGTGGCGGGTGGCATGAGAAGGATCAACTTTGGGCTGGAATTGGGAAGCCAGACGCTCTTGGATCGAATGGATAAGGGAACCTCCGTCGCGAGAAATTCTGAATTCATACGCGACGCCTTCGAAGCCGGCTTGAGCATTCGCTGTTCAATGTTCAAGGGATATCCGGGCGAGACCGTGAAGGATATGGAACAGACAGCATTGTTCCTCGAAAAGCATGCTCAGTATCTAGACAGGATTAGATTTAGCGACTTCTCGCTCCTCGCGGAGACGCCAATATATAAAATAATAAATGGAAAGAAGTCTGAGATAACCGGGTTTAAGGTTACAAAAAACATAAAGAGGAAAGCGAGATCAAATTATATTTACAACAGAAATGATCAATCCGCATATGCAAAAGCCCTAAGGAATGTATTGCGTATCGTTCACGGCATAAATGGCCGTCCGATTCGGGCGGCTGCCCGCCAATTCGATGGCGTAATGTAAGAACCGACAATGTTCTGAGCCTAGGTGTTTAGTCCCGGCATTTGGTGGATTGGGTCGAGTTTGAATTTTTTGGGCTCTTTTGTCCATGCTTTGGCGATGAATTCGTAGGGCGTCAGGCCCTTGAGGGTCTTCAATCGTCGGGCGAAGTTGTAAGCGTCGACGAAGTTTGCGAGGTGGGACTTCAGCCGCTCGTGTGTGTCGTAGTTGGTAGCGTTTGACGGTCGCTTCCTTGATCGTGCGGTTCATTCGCTCGACCTGTCCGTTGGTCCAGGGATGATTGATCTTGGTGAAGCGATGCTCGATGCTGTTCTCGCGGCATCGCATGTCGAACATGTGCGTCATGTAGCGCGCGGTGGGGCCGTCGGCGTAGCGCGGCGCGAAGCGGAACTGGATGCCGTTATCCGTCAGGATCGTATAAATCTTGTAGGGAATGGCGGCGATCAACGCGACCAGGAAGGCGGAGGCCGTCACCCGGTTGGCGCTTTCCACCAACTGGACGAATGCGAATTTGCTCGTGCGGTCGATGGCCACGAATAGATAGAGTTTGCCTTCGGCAGTCTGCACCTCGGCGATGTCGAGGTGAAAGAAGCCGATCAGATAATACCAAAGGCTCTGGTTGCTGACTCATAGGGGATTCCCGAATCGCGGCGGGGCTGATTCAAGTTGGCGCGAGAGGATTCGCGCCATGCCTTCAGCGGTCAGATTGCGAGAGGACTATTCGGCGGGAGAGTTGCGGGGGCTGGCCCGCCGGTCGAAAGACGTCAACCAGAGCCGACGGCTTCTATCGTTGGCAGGGGTTCGAGACGGAATGGACCGAGGGGCGGCCGCGAGGATCGGCGGCATGGACCGCCAGACGCTTCGCGACTGGGTTCACCGCTTCAACGCCTCCGGTCTTGAGGGGCTTCTCGATAACTGGACGGAAGGCCCGAAGCCCCGGCTTTCGGCCCAGCAGGTGGCCGAGTTTACGCAGATCGTCGAGGCTGGCCCGGAGCGCGAGAGAGACGGGGTCGTGCGCTGGCGGCGTGTCGATCTTAAGCGCGTCATCGCCGAGCGGTTCGGCGTCGACTTCCACGAGCGCTATGTCGGGACGCTTCTGAAGAAGATCGGCTTCTCCCACATCAGCGCAAGACCGCGCCATCCGGCGCAGGATGAGCGGATCGTCGAGGCGTTCAAAAAAACTTCCCACGCGCGCTGACGGCTCATCTCGACGGTCTGCCCGAGACGAGCCGGTCGAGATATGGTTCCAGGACGAGGCCCGGATCGGCCAGAAGAACGGCCTTGTTCGCCAGTGGGCCCGGCGCGGAACGCGGCCCAGACAGCCCGCCGACCAGCGCTACGACAACGCCTATCTGTTCGGCGCGATCTGTCCTGCTCGCGGTGTCGGAGCGGCTCTCGCCTTGCCCTACGCGGACACCGACATGATGCAGCTTCACCTCGACGAGATCTCGCGCAATGTCGCTGAGGGGGCCCACGCCGTCCTGCTGCTCGATCGCGCCGGATGGCATACGACGGGCAAGCTCGACGTGCCCAAAAATATCACCCCGATCTTCCTGCCCTCACGCGCCCCCGAGTTGAACCCGGTTGAGAACGTCTGGCAGTATCTCCGTCAGAACTGGCTCTCAAACACCGTCTTCGAGAACTACGACGCCATCGTCGACGCTGCCTGCGACGCATGGCGAAGGCTCATCGCCCAACCTGAACGGATCACATCCATCGGAATGCGAAAATGGGCCCACATCGGTCAACCCTCATGACCGTTGGTATAAGACGTGAACTTCTTCCTTGTGGGCTTGTCGCCTTCGACGTCCGGCAAGCGGCTGATCCCATGGCGCTGAAGGCAGCGATGCAGGCTTGATCGCGTCAAATGCGGGATCGTGGCCTGCAAGGAATAGAGGCAATCGTCCAGCGGCAGCAGCGTATGCCGACGGAAGGCGACGATGACGGCCTCGTCTTCGACCGTCAGCACCGTCGACTTTGGTTCTCTCGGCCCCGTCCGCAAATCGGAGACGGACTTTCGTCGTTTCCACTTGGCGACCGTCTTCGGATTGATCCCGTAGCGCTTTGCCAGCTCCCTCAGGCTCGCTTGACTGTGCTGTATCGCTCGACGGACCGCCTCTGTCGTCGTGGCGCTTGCGTTAAGAACCTGTCCCATAGCGCATCCCTCCAGGCCGGAGAAAACAATGCACCATCAAATGCCGGGACTAAACACCTAGGTCTGGCCGGCTCAATTGCGCCGAGACCTGGACGCGCCCTTGGGCCCCCGATCCCTGCAAGCGGCCGGATAGAGTCTCAAACCAGGCGTCGCTCCTGTCTCCGCCGGTCCTATCGCGAGATTTGGCTCTTTAAGGTCCTCGCTCGCGTCAGGCATGATGCGCGGGCCTGACCGCGTGCAAATGCGCGCTGACGTTCGTGGTTCTTGTCGTAGCGGTCCTCTCGTACGTCTCCGAGCGTGCGGTATGAGCCCCGGTGGCCTCAATCACTCTGCCCGATGAGGCGACCGGCAGACCATGGTACGCCGCGGCGCTGCTGCCATTTGCACAGCCGAGGGTTCCGCCTCCGCCGCCAACGCCGGAGGGCGCCGCAATGCTGGTCGCGGCATGCACGCCTCCACCGCCGCCCGATGCCGCGTGAACTCCGGCTGGATGGCTCACGACCCCGCAAGCCGCGATCGCTTGATCGGGGGCGCACAGCGCTAAGGCGGCGATGAGCGGAGCGCCGGTCAAAATGGTGTTCCGGATGTGAAACGCGGCTTTGCCGCGCACGAGCTTCGTTTGCATGGGGGGTACCTCCTGCAATCGCTCCAACGCGCATTGTTAGCGCTCAGAAAAGCTACGCTTCGACCGCAGGCCCGTCAATCCGCCGGAAACTCACGAACGCGCGACTGGCTCCGCTGGTTGGGATCAAATCTCGCGCTGGCTGGCGGTCGAAAAAACGACCGCCAGCGCGATCCAGGACAGGATCATGGTCGTGCCGCCAATCGGAGCGGCGAAGGGAATGCGCTCGCCGATGAAGACATGCATCGCGAGCTCGGCCGAGAAGAGGATCGCGCCTGCCTCCATGACGAAGCCGACAATCAGAAGCGAGCGGGCTGAGCCTGCAATCCGGGCATGCGCGGCGATACCAAGCGCTGCAGCGGCGTGCAACAGGAGAAATAGCGCGGCCCTCTCGGCGAGTTCGCCGCCGTTCTCATGCACGCCCGCCGCCGCCAGCGCGACGCCGGCCGCGCCCGTGAGCGCAGCGACGCTAGCGAGAATGAGGGGGGCGCGGGTCATCTTCTGCTCCAGCCGGCGAAGTCGCTTCGCGCCGCAAAGCAGTCCCTCGGTCGCGCGCTTGTCAAGATGGCCGCCGCGGTTGATCCTGTTGGTCTTGCGATTACGCAGCAAGTCACGAACGGGAGAGCGGGATTGGCGAATTTCGAGGTGCGCGCGATTGAGCAGACGGACCGCGCGCAATGGACGCCTCTATGGCGCGCCTATCTCGATTTTTATCGCGCCCAGTGGAGCGAAGACGTCGCCAACACCACCTTCGCGCGCATTTTCGATCCGCTCGAGCCGGTGCATGCGCTCGTCGCCGATCGCAGCGGCGAGCTCATTGGCCTCACCCACTATGTGTTTCAGCGCAGCACTTGGCTCATCAATTCGCAGTGCTACCTGCAGGACCTCTATGTCAGCGAGGCGGCGCGGGGCGCCGGCGTCGGACGGGCTCTGATCGCAGCTGTGGCGAATGCGGCGAAAGAGGCTGGCGCGGCGCGCGTGTTCTGGAATACCCACGAGACGAACGCCGTCGCCCGCCGCCTGTACGACGTGGTCGCGGAGCGCTCCGGATTTATTCAGTACCGCATCGATCGTCTAAGCTGACGAGCGCCGGCTCGACTTGCCCGTGGTGCAGACTTGCCTCATGGTGCGCGGCCCGAAAGCCTTTTCTTTAGGCGCGCTTGGTCGGCGTCGGCGGGACAGGGGGTCTGAATGGTTTCGCGACGTCTCGCAAGTCGGTCTTTCGCCATCGCGAAAGCCAACGCGCAAGCGGGCGCCGACGCAGCGCTGACCATCGCCGCTCGCACTCAAAATCTGCTCGCGCCCGCCGGCAGCGGGGCTGAGAAGGCGCGTGAGGCGCGACTCATGGTGCAGGAGAAGGTCGACGCCGCGATCGAAGGCGCTTTCGCCGCCCAGGCGGCTTGGGGCGCGTTTTTCATCAAGGCCGCGTTCGGAGGCCTGCGCACGCCTAACGACGTTACGGCGGGTCTCACTGCTATTGCCGAGGCCGCAGCCGCGCCAGCGCGGCGCAAAGTGCGCGCCAATGCCCGCCGCTTGACCGGAGCCAAGGCGTCGCTCTGACATGGAGCTTCTTCCGCATCTGCAGCAAGTTCTCGCGACTTACGGATATTTCGCGGTTCTTGCCGTCGTCGGCATGGAGAGCCTGGGGGTTCCCATACCCGGCGAGACGGCGCTGGTGGCGGGGGCCATCCTCGCGGGCGAAGGGAAGCTCAATATCTATGGTGTGATCGCCGCGGCGGCGGCGGGCGCAATCATCGGCGGCCTTTGCGGCTACTGGATCGGGCGCGAGTTCGGCTTTCCAATCGCCTACCGCTATGGACGCTATGTCAGCTTAAACGAGAAGCGGCTGAAACTCGGCCAATATCTCTTTCTCAAGCACGGCGGCAAGATCGTGTTCTTCGGCCGGTTCGTCGCGTTGCTGCGCGCATTTGCGTCGTTTCTCGCGGGCGTCAACCGCTACAATTGGGAGAAGTTCTTTCTGTTCAACGCGGCGGGCGGGATCGTCTGGGCCTCGATCTTCGGCGTCGGTGGCGACCTGCTCGGCCACGCGTTCCAGCACTACGCGCGCCCGGTGGGCGTCGCGGCCCTGATCGCCGCCGTGATAGGCGGGGTCCTCGCCGCCCGTTTCATGCGCTATCATGAGCAGGCGCTCGAGGAGGAAGCGGAGAAGGCGTTCCCCGGGCCGCTCGTCAAGCCCAAGGCTTAAGAAGCGCCGATCGAGGCTTCTGCCTTCGGGTATGGCCAGAAGTCGACGAAGCGAAGCGAGCCTGACCGACGCGATTCCCGCCTTGGGCAGGCCCGTTAAATCGTCGAGCCGCCGAAAAAAGCCCCGTCCTACGCCGCCAGAGGCCGCTCTACCGGCCCGATCCAAAGCCTCAGCTGCTCCGATCGGCGAAGGAAATCGACGCTGATGGTGCGGTCGATCTTGTCGGCGTCGAGCGCACGCATGAGGTCGCTCACGCTCGTTACCGGCTTGCCGTCAAGCGCGATGATCAAGTCGCCCGACAATAGCCCGGCTTCGGCGGCCGGGCCGGCCTGGTCGACGGAGAGAAGCCGCGCGCCGGTCGCCTGTTGAAGGGCGAGCCTGAGAGCGATCCGACGCGGGATCGCGAGGGTCGCCGCGCCGACCCCGATATAGGCGCGCCGCACGCGCCCGTGCCGGGCGATCTCGCCGGCGACAAAACTCGCGGTGTTCGAGGCCACGGCGAAGCAGATGCCCTGCGCGCCCATGATGACCGCCGTGTTGATACCGATCACCTCACCCGCCGACGACACGAGGGGGCCGCCGGAATTGCCCGGATTGAGCGGGGCGTCGGTCTGCACCACGTCCTCGATCATCCTACCCGTGCGCGATTGCAGCGATCGCCCGAGCGCCGAGACGACACCTGCGGTGACGGTGGCGTCGAAGCCGAGGGGATTGCCGATGGCGATCGCGATCTGGCCACGCTTGAGCTTCGCGCTGTCGCCGAGCCTGGCGGCAGGCAGCGAGACGTCGGCTTCGACTCTCAAGAGCGCCAGATCCGTGTCGGGATCGTCGCCAAGCACTCGCGCTTGAAGCTCGCGGCCTTCGAGCGTGGTGAGATTGACCGTCCGCGAACCCTGGACGACATGGCTGTTGGTCAGCGCAAGACCGTCGGAGGAAATGATGACGCCGGAGCCCGAACCCGCGCTGCGGCCCTGTTTGCGCACGTCGATGCGCACGACGCTTGGGCCGACGTGATCGACGACGTCGCTCACCACGCGAGAGTAGTCATCCAGCAGAGCCGCGTCGCTAGGGGTCGAGGCAGCGCCCGGACCTTGGCCGAGGCTGTCGGAATCGAGGGTCCAAACGAAGGAGGGCGATGGGAAGGGATCGATCATTGCGGCGATATGGTGACGGCGAGGCAGCCGCGCAAGAATGGGTGGCCGGGGCGGGGCGAGCGGGCCCTCGCCGAACTTGCCAGCCTCGGATAATTGGCCCAGATATCCGCCCGATTCCTTTGCTTGCCTCGGAGGGGCGATGAACGCCGGGGCGCTGCGAAAGTAGGGGCGGCATGGCTCTAACGGATCCCGCGGCACTCTCTCCAGCGAAACGGCCGGAGCCGTCCTCGAGCGCGCTTCGCTTGAGCGCAGCGGTGATCTGCCTCAACGAGGCTGGGTGCATCGGCAAGTGCCTGGAAAGCCTTCGCGACTGTGCCGAGATTGTCGTCGTCGATTCCGGCTCGACGGACGAGACGGCCACGCTCGTTGAGGATTTTATCCGGCGCGGCTTTCCCATCCGACTTATTCATCAGCAATGGCTTGGCTATGCGCTGCAGAAGCAGTTCGCGCTCGACCAGACGAAAGAGCCGTGGATTTTTAGCGTCGATGCGGACGAATGGCTGGACGATGAGCTGCGCGCCTCGCTCCCGCGCCTGATGAGCGCCGACGAGTTGGTGGCGGGCTGGGAGGTCCGCCGGTCGCTGACCCTCTACGGACGGAATAGGCCGGTGAGCCGCTGGACTCGGCCCGAGCATATTTTGCGCCTCGTGCGGCGGGGCAGGGCGCGCTTCGACCCCGCCCTTATCGTGCATGAGGGCCTTGTCGTGGATCATGGGCAAACCCCGATCGCCCGCGACGGGCTGCTGAGGCACGAGCGCAGCCTGCCTCTGTACGAGCAGATGAAAAAAGAGATCACCTATGCCCGGCTCAAGGCCGAGCAGCGACTGAAGCAGGGGCGGAAACCGTCAGGGGTCAAGCTTGTTCTCAATCCGCCGATCTATTTTCTGCGCATCTTCTTTTGGAACCGGTTCTTCCTATCAGGCTGGGCGGGTTTCATCCACGCCGCGACCGGCGCCATGTATTCTCTCATGACCGAATCGATCCATCGGCAGTTGTACGACGCCCGAAGGTCTTGAGCCCATGCTTGGCGAGCCGCACAAGCGGAAAGGACGACCCATGAAACGATCGCAGATCAACGCCGCTATTCGCCAGGCGATGGAGCTTTTGGAAGCGAATCGCTGGTCCCTGCCGCCGTGGGCGCACTGGACCGCTGAGGACTACGCGAAGGCTGGCGCGATGGCTCGGTACTTGCGCGACCACCAGATGGGCTGGGACGTCACCGACTTCGGGTCCGGCGACTTCACAAGGCGCGGCCTTGCCCTGTTCTGCGTGCGCAACGGCGTGCAGGGCGATCCGAACGAGAAGTCCTACGCCGAGAAGCTGCTGATCGTGGGCGAGGACCAGGAGACGCCGACGCATCGTCATCGCGTCAAGATGGAGGATATCATCAACCGCGCCGGCGGCGTGCTCGGGCTCGAATTTGCGCATGCCGACGAAGCCGGAAAGGCGACCGACGCTCCGGTGACGGTGCGTGTCGACGGGCTGGCTCGCACTCTCAAGCCGTGGGAGAAGCTGAGGCTCAGTCCCGGAGAGAGCGTGACGATCGAGCGGGGCGTTTATCACCGCTTCTACGGCGAATTGGGCGAGGGTCTCGTGCTGGTCGGCGAGGTCAGCCAGGTTAATGACGACCACAGCGACAATTACTTCCTTGAGCCAGTCGGGCGTTTCGCCAAGATCGAGGAGGACGAGCCGCCGTTACGCCGCCTGTGGAATGAGATCGCTGCGTGATCAAGGGAACCGCTCCCGCCGCGCTCCACTCCGAACGACTCTCGCCGTAGCGCCCGAGTGGAACGAAGGTCGGGCGAGGCGGGATGAGCCTTAAATTCGATGACGAAACCCTCGATGCGCTCGAGGTCATCATCCCCAATCTGAATTGGCGCTATTCAGGCGGTACGGCGGTCAATCGCACGATCGCGCCGCTGATCGCCAAGCGCTGGCGCGCGGCGTGGTGTGGGCCTGATCGGCCCGAGGGTATCGCGGCCCTGACTCTCGGCGATTTGGTGCGTCTGCGATTCCGTCCTCCGACGCATGGGAAAGTCCGCATCTGGCACGCGCGGCGCAATGTCGAGATGCTGGCCGGGCTGTTCCTGAACCTGCTCGGCTATCGCTTCGCGCTGATCTTCAACTCGGCCTCCCAGCGCAAGAAAACTTGGCTGACCAATTTTCTCATTGCTCGCATGGACGCGCTGATCGCGACGAGCGAGATCGCGGCGCAATTTCTGCAGCGCCCGGCGACGGTGATCCTTCACGGCATCGACGTCGATCTCTATTCCCCGCCCGCCGACCGCTTCGCCGCCTTTGTGGAGACAGGCCTGCCCGGAAAATACGGGATCGGGACCTTCGGCCGCGTGCGAAAGCAGAAAGGCAGTGACCTGTTCGTGGAGGCGATGCGCCGCCTCTTGCCGAAATACCCCGATTTCTGCGCCGTGGTGGTCGGGCTCACGACGGTGGACAATCTACCCTTTGTCGAGGGGCTCAAGCACGAGATCGCTTCCGCCGGTCTTACGGAGCGCATTCGCTTCTTAGGCGAATTGCCAATCGAGGAGGTGCCGCTCTGGTATCAGCGGGTTTCGATTTATGTGTTCGCCTCGCGCGTCGAGGGGTTCGGGCTCACCTTGCTCGAGGCGATGGCGGCGGGCGACGCGGTGGTCGCGACGCGCGCGGGCGCGGCGGAAATGATCATCTCGGATGGGGGCGACGGCGTTCTCGCAGCCATCGATGATGTCGATGCGCTGGTCGCCGCGCTGGAGCCGCTCATGCGCGAACCCGAACGCATCGAGGCTATGGGCGAGCGCGCCCGCGCCCGGGTTATCAGCGCATTCAGCCGCGACCGCGAGGCCGATGAGATCAGCGACGTGTATCGGCAGGTTTGGGCGAGCCGAAAATCTTAGAACGGCCGTCGTCACCAGTTCGCCGCGAGGCGGAAAGCGCCGGCCCTGTAAAGGATAAGAAGGCCCAGTCCGATCAGAATGAACGGCAGGACAATGTGTCCGTAACGCCGGAGCGGCTTGCCTAGCACCGTATGCCTGACCAGCGACCAGGCCGCGAGGCACCAAAGAATCGTGAGCGCGCCAAAGATCGCGACCGTCGCAATGATTTCCTGTGGCGTTTGGTTGGCGAAGATCGGCGTATAGGCGGCAATGTTGTCGCCTCCATTCACGATCGTGATGGCTGCGACCTGGAGAACGCCTGCGGCCGTTGGCTGTCCTTCTTCCTCGATCTTCCCGAGGCGCAGCAGCTTTCCTATTCCGATGACCAGCGGGGCGACGCCGAGCAAGCCCACATGCGCGGGCGAGATCGCCAGCGCCGCGAAAGCAGCGGACAAGCTTATCGCGACGAGAGTTGCAATCCCCAGGATTTGGCCCGTGAAGATGCTGAGGCGCGAGAAGGTGCGGTCGGAGAAGAACCCGACCAGAAGGAATAAGTCGTCAATATTCGTGGGTATGAACGCGCCGGTCGCTAACACGGCGAGCGAGAAAAAATTCACCTTGGCGCCGACTTCTTGCGAGCGCCGCGCAGCGCCGCCTTCCCGGATGGCCCGTTCAGGCCGCGCTCGGCCGCATCGCGGCGAACAGCCGTTTTAAGGGCGCGGAGACATGGTGGCGCAGCATCGCCATCCGGCGATCCCCCTCCGAGGTGACCCAGTTGAACTGGATGACCCGCCGTTCGCCCGCGAATGGCTTGTGGCCATGCCAGGAATTGTCCGCCCGCTTGAACGCGAGCAGCGTTCCTTCGGTCGGAGGCACCTCCATGATCATGTCGTCCAGGTTGTCCCCCGATCTCAGGAGGCGAAGCCGGCCGCCGGAATTCTCCCAAGCCGGGTTCATGTAAATGAGAACCGTGATGATCTTGCTTTTCGTATCGGTGTGGATGCGTCCATCCTTCTGGCTGCATTGACCGCGAACCGTGGTCGTGGTTGGGCGGCCCGCCAGGTCGAGGCTGAACTTCTCCTCGAACACGTCACGGAACTCGTCGCTCTCCAATTCCGCGAGGAATTCGCGGAACGCCGGCCCATACGAAAGCTGCGCGACCGGAAAACTCCCCCCCTCCGCGATTTTCGGATAGTCGGCGTTGATTTTCTCGCGCGCTTGCGCGCGAACAAAGCCCGGAACGACGAGATATTCGAACGGCTCCCGGGTCACGGGCGTCGCTTTCAGGGCTTCGAGGTCGAGTGAGCGCAGAATCATGGCCGCCGGTTCCAACAAAGGCGAATTTGCCGCCTTTTAGATCGCAGCGCCCAACCCGTCAAAAGCCGGCCGGACCCAGGGAGTTCCCATGTTTGCCCGCCGAGGGGGCGCAAGAATAGATTGCCCCGGATCACGACCCTTGAGTGATTCGCATGAAGCTCGCACTTTTCCTCCTGACCGGCGCGGCGCTTGCCGCTCTTCCCGCCGAAGCGTTGGAGTGGCGCTGGAGCTATCAGGGGGAGGGAGTTACGGCCTCCGGCGCGTTCACCACCAAGGACGCGCCCGACGCCGATGGCTTCTATGAGATTACCGGGATAACTGGCGAGGCCAATGGCGTCGCCATCAAGGGCTTGCAGCCGCCCGGAACGTCAATCCCAGGCAATGACGGCTATCCGGGCGACAATCTTGTCAGGGCCGAGGCCCCGCAGCTCTCGCTGCACGGCGTTGGCTATGCGCTCGCCGACGGGACATACGCCAACCCCTTCTACGGGGCGCATTTCGTACCGCCCGGCGTCTATGCGTTCTTCTCCGACCCCAAGAACGCGCGCCACAGCGAGCCGCTGGTGACGTTCACCGCGAAGCTGGCGAAGTGAGATCGTTAGAGCGGCAGTTGCTGAGCTTCTGACCCAACCCTCCGAGCCGCGCTTGACCATGACGGCCGTTTGTACGAAAGACCGACCATGACCGGCTCGCTCATCCAACTCCGACGACGCTGACAAGCGAGAGTTCGCGCCATGAGCGCGACTTGATCCTTCGGCTTTCGGATTTGAGCAGAGACTATCCCATGTCAGCGACAATCTTCATCGACGGCGAAGCGGGCACCACCGGCCTGCAAATCAGGGAGAAGCTCGATGGCGTCTCCGGTCTGAGGCTCGTCAGTCTGCCGCCTGAGGCGCGCAAGGACCCGGCCGCCAAGCAGAGGGTCTATCGCGAGGCCGACGTCGTCATCCTTTGCCTGCCGGATGAGGCGGCGAAAGAAGCGGCTCGCCTGATCGACGCGATGGACTCGGACGCGCCGCGAGTTCATCGATGCGTCCTCTGCACACCGGGTCGCGCCCGGATGGACCTATGGCTTTCCGGAACTCGTTGCAGGACAGGGCGAGGCGATCGCGAAAGCGAACAAGGTCACCAATCCGGGCTGTCACGCGACTGGCGCGATCGCGCTTCTGCGCCCGCTGACCGACGCTGGGCTTCTGCCCAAGGACGCGGCGGTTTCAGTCGGTTCGGTCAGCGGCTATTCGGGCGGCGGCAAGTCGATGATCGAGGCCTATGAGACGGGAAGGGCGCCCGCGTTTGAGCTCTATGGGCTTGGACTCGAGCACAAGCACATGCCGGAAATTCAACACTATTCCGGCCTCGCCACGCGGCCGATCTTCACGCCCTCGGTTGGCAATTTTCGTCAAGGGATGCTGGTCAGCGTGCCGCTGCATCTCGACACTTTGCCGGGCAAACCCAAGACCGCCGACCTCATCGTCGTCTTCAAGAAACACTACCGGGGCCAAAAGCATTTCCATGTCGCGGAAAGCGGGGAAACCCCGCGCATCGAGCCGGAATCGCTCAACGGCACGAACGACATCGAAATCCATGTCTATCCGAATGAGACCCGTGGCCAGGCGCTGCTGGTCGCCAAATTCGACAATCTCGGCAAAGGCGCCTCAGGCGCCGCGGTGCAGAACCTCATGCTGATGCTGGGACGGTAGCTTCCAGTTAGGGGCGGTATCCCTCTGGAATCCCCGCCTTGCGCATGCCTTCGAAAATGGGGTCGAGTTGGGCAAGGTACGTCGGATCGTCGCTCCTCGCCGTCCAAGCGGCGCGGACGCGGAAGACAGTGTAGGCCGGGTTGAGCGCAAGGCCAGCCTTGACCGCCGAACTCGCGTCATCAAGTCGATCAAGCTGCGCCAGGGAGGCCGCCAAATTGAAATACGCTGACCCAAAATTTCGGTTGGCCTCCTTCGATCGTCGAAACCACGCGACTGCCTGCTCGTAACTGCCGAGATGAAGCTTCGCGAGACCCACCATATTCAGCCAGGCGTAAGCCCAAGTATCGCAGGGACTAAGGCGCTGGGCCTCCGCAACGTGAGCCTCGGTTTCTTCGGCGCGACCGATGAAAATCTTGGCTTGTCCAATTAAGGCATGGGCGCTGGCGAGGTTTCGATCCAGCGCCAAGCCGTGTTCACATTCGGCGATGCCCTGCGGAGCGCGCTTGGTCAAAATGTCGACAAACCCCAACCACGTGTGGCCAAGCGCGTGGTCGGGAACGGACGCCAGGGCTTTGGTCAGCTTGTCCTCTGCCGCAGCGAAGGCTGCGACGGGATCGGCCACAAAGGACAGCGCGGCCTCTATCAGGTTCACGAATCCCGATCCGACGAGCGCCTCGACATTGCCGGGGTCGGCTGAAAGCGCGTGATTGAAAAAGCTGCGCGCTTGGGCAACATTGCTGGGCGTTGGGCCCTTATTGAGCCAAGCCATCGCTTGGAAATGGAAGTCCATCGAGTTCGGGAGTCGGAGACCGTTCGGCGCGCCGTGCCTCGGCAGCGACGAGCTCAGTGTTTAGCGCGCCTGCAAGGCGCGCGACGATTTCGTCCTGCATGTCGAAGAGATTGGCGACCGGCTTGTCGAACCGCTCGGCCCAGAGATGGCTTCCCAATTCCGCGTCGATGAGCTGCACGTTGACGCGCATCCGAGCGCCGGCGCGCTGCACGCTTCCCTCGAGCATATACCGGACGTTCAACTCTCGTCCCATGGCCTTCGCGTCGATCGGCCGCCCCTTGTACGCAAACGCCGTATTGCGCGCGATCACGACCGCGCCTCGCATTCTTGACAGATCGGTCGTGAGGCTCTCGGTCACGCCGTCCGCGAAATACTCCTGCTCCGGATCTCTTCCGATGTTGGCGAAGGGCAGAACGACGATGGAGAGGCGAGGGAGGCTTGCCTCGCGCTTCAAGGCGCTATCTTCATCGGCTTTCTGTGCGATCTCCGGCGCCCTGAGGCGCAGTCCGTCGAAGCGGTAGCCCTCGCCTGGCACGGTGACGATCAAACGCGGCTGTTTTGGATCGACCTCGATCTTGCGGCGTAGACGTACGACCAGCGTGTCGACGCTCCGGTCGAACGACTCAAACCGCCGGTTGGCGAATGCGTCCAGCAGAGCGTCGCGGCTGATCACCCGCCCGGGCCGGCCAACGAACATTCTCAAGAGAGCGAACTCGCCGCGCGTCAGCGCAATCATCTCGCCGGAGTCGCGGGCGAGCGTGCAGGCGTCGAGCTCAAGCACGAGCCCTGCGAACCGCAACGGCGGGCTTGTGCGCTGCGAAAGCGACTCGTCCGAACCCTCCCGTCGACTTGATTTGTCCTGCACGGCGTCGACCCATCTTGATACGCGGAATGACAGCCCGGTCTCTTGAATATTACACCAGTGTTGCACGTCCAGCATCCACCGTTTACATGCTTCGCCGATCCTTCTCGCCAATCGCTCCTGCTTCTGGGAGCCGACCATGGGAAGTGACAATGGCACAGGTTCACGCATTTGCGGCTTGCATCCTGGTGCTCGTTGCCGGGACCGGAGCACGCGCTGGGGAGCGTCAGGTCAGCGAGTTCCGCTACGACCACGCCCCCACATCGGCCATCCTCGTCTGCTCCGGAACGGTCGCGCCGGCAGACTGTAACGCGCACAGCGCGGTTGAAACCCTTGTCGGCTGGGCTTCGCCGGGACGGATTGGCTGCGGCGTTCAGAGCCAGGAGCTACTTGCCGGCTCTGGTGTGGCGGTACGCGAAGACCAATACGTCAAGGTCGCCTGCTCCAGAGAAACCGCGCAGAGCGACTGAGAAGCGGGGCGGCGTTCCCTGGGCCTGGTCGGGCGGTCCACTCGGTCTTTGCTCTCTTGAAGCCGTCGAACGCGGAGGTTGAGCCAATGATCTTTCAAATTGTCGCCATGATCTGTGTCGCGGGCATGCAGCCTCAGGACTGTGCGCCAGAGGTGGGATACTCGCGCGACGTCGCGATCATCGGCGAAGTTCCCAAGGAGATCATGTGCAGCATCCAAGCGCAGTGGTCTCTGGGCGGAATAGCTGTGTTTCAGAACCTGGCGCCGGGCGAGTTCATCAAAACCAGGTGCGTTCGCAAGGGGTGACGCTGACGTGGCGCGCCTCAACGCTCCGGCGCGCGAGTTTGTAACGCCAATCGCGTGATCGCGCTGATCACGGTCTCCACGATCAGGCCGGCGATATAGGCGAGCGCGGAGCCGAACAGGCCTCCGGCGATCACTCGTCCTGTCATGTCGCCGCCGAAGTCGAATGAGCCGCCGCTCAACGTCCGCATAAAGAGCGTGAACGGCAGCGCAATGAGCGACAGCGGCAGATCGGCGAACCAGGTTCCCGAGCGCCGCACATAGTCGATATAGAGCGCGATGAAAGCCAGGGCGTAGACGGCGGCGAAGGCTGCCCCCGTCCACGACTTGAGGCGCTTCATTTCGAAGGGCTCAGGCCGCCTTCCAGGCGACCACGTTCTGAGATTGCTGTCCGAGCCCATCGATCCCAAGCGATACGGCATCGCCGGCTTTGAGGAAGCGCGGAGGCTTCATGCCAGCGCCAACCCCAGGCGGCGTTCCGGTGGTGATGACGTCGCCGGGCTCGAGGATCATGAACTGCGAGATGTAGGAGATGAGCGTTTTGACGCCGAACACCATTGTCTTCGTCGATCCGGTCTGCATCCGCTGGCCGTTGACGTCGAGCCACATGCCGAGCGCCTGCACATTCTTGATTTCGTCCGGCGTGACCAGCCACGGCCCAAGCGGCCCGAAAGTCGGCGAACCCTTGCCCTTCATCCACTGACCGGATCGCTCAAGCTGAAATTCGCGCTCCGACACATCATTGCAAACACAGTAGCCCGCGACATGGGAGAGCGCCGCGCTCTCGCTGACGTAGCTCGCGCGCGTGCCGATCACGATGGCGAGCTCGACCTCCCAATCCGTCTTTGTCGAACCTTTGGGGATCATGACGTCGTCATTCGGTCCGACGACGCAGGATCGGGCCTTGTTGAACAGGACCGGCTCCTTGGGCACCGGCATGCCGGATTCGGCAGCATGGTCGGCGTAGTTGAGCCCGACGGCGATGAAATTGCCAACCTGGGCGATGCAGGGGCCGATCCTGGGCGCGCCGCGGACCGCAGGCAGGGATTCCGGCTTGAGCTTGGCCAGGCGGGCCAGGGCTCGTGGCCCGAGCGCATCTGCGTCGATGTCGCCCACGACCTCGCTCAGGTCCCGCAATTTTCCGCTTCCGTCGACCAGCGCCGGTTTTTCCTTACCTACCGTGCCATATCGTGCGAGTTTCATAAACCCTCCGTCGAAGCCCCCGCAGCCAAGATCGCCCGTGCGCCCGGCTGTTCGGCGGCGATGCATCATACTCAAACGCTGGCGGGGCGGCTCCGTCAATCCTTGATCCTGGCCTTGATGCTTACCTCCGACCGGCGCCGCAGAGGGCGAATTGGCGTGGGTTACGAGAAATTGCGGGCTGTCCCTTGGATTTCAGGCTGGACAAACCCTATATTGTCGCCTTGCTTCGCTCGTCACTTCTTTAAGATTCGAAATTTCGGCGACGAAGGCGTATCTGCAGAGTCCTTATTTTCGTGGGAGAAAATAAAAAATTGAGGAGAACTCCCAGGCCAAGTCTCATTTCAGACTTGATCGTGGTTTCATGAAAATGTCATGTCCGAGGGCCACCCGACGACCCTCATAAACCGCCAATCTATGGTAAACTTCCAAACTCGAAAAGAACCTGACTATGTCATCATTGGAACGGATCGCCCTGTTTATTGACGGGGCAAACCTCTACGCCAGCGCGAAAGCTCTGGGGTTCGACATCGACTACAAGCGCCTCCTGAGGGAATTTCAATCGAAGGGACGCCTGATTCGCGCCTTTTATTACACGGCCTTAGTCGACGATCAGGAATATTCCTCAGTTCGTCCGCTGGTCGACTGGCTCGATTACAACGGCTATTCGGTCGTGACCAAGCCGACGAAGGAATTTGTCGAACTCGACCGGGCGCCGCAAAGTCAAGGGCAATATGGATATCGAGCTTGCGGTCAACGCCATGGACATGGCGCCGCATCTCGACCTTATGGTCCTGTTCTCCGGTGACGGCGATTTCCGATCGCTTGTCGAGTTGATCCAGCGGAAGGGCGTTCGGGTCGCTGTGGTGTCGACGATTTCGACCCAGCCGCCGATGGTGGCCGATGAGTTGCGCCGCCAGGCGGACGAATTCATCGACCTCGCCCACCTGATCCAGAGGATCGGACGCGATCCCGGCGACCGGCCGCAGCGCCCGCTCGACCATCGCCGAGGCCAATTCGGGCCAATTCAGCAGCCGGCCGAGGAACTGCGCGAGTAACCGTCGAAAGCCGCGTGGCTTTCGACGCAGGCCCATCGCACGATTGCCCGGATTGTCCGCGGCTCGTTGCCTTCCGGGCCGCGAACCGGGCGGCCTTCCCGGACTTTTGGAACGCGCCGGTGCCGACCTTTGGCCAAACAGACGCGCGCGTGGCGATCATTGGCCTTGCGCCGGGATTGCGCGGCGCCAACCGGACGGGCGCCCCTTCACCGGCGATTACGCAGGCGACCTTCTTTACGCGACGCTCATCGCGTTCGGCTTCGCCTCGGGCGTCTACGATCGCAGGCCCGATGATGGGCTGACCCTTGTCGACTGCGCGATCATCAACGCGGTTCGCTGCGTTCCGCCGCAGAACAAGCCGACCCCAGAAGAGATCGCGACCTGCCGCCGCTACCTTGTACCGGCGATCTCGGGACTGCCTCGGCTCAAGGCCCTGGTCGCGCTTGGACGGATCGCGCATGAGACCACATTGCGCGCGTTCAAGCTGACCTTAGCGAAATTTCCCTTCGCGCATGGCGCACGCCATCAGGTCACGCCCGCCATCAGCCTCTTCGACAGCTATCATTGCTCGCGCTACAACACCAATACCGGCGTGCTGACCGAAGCGATGTTTCGCGAAGTCTTCGCCTCGGTGCGCGCCGAGCTCGACCGTACGGGTACACACGCGCCAGCGACGGGATAGGGCTGAGAAGCGCGTCCTTTAAACAGCGCAGCAATGGGGGATCAAGTGAGCGCAAATGCTTTCGGTCAGATCGATCAAGCGCCGGTGTTCGAGATCACGATCGCGTCCCAGGCAGGAGCGAGCGCGAAAATCCTGACCTACGGCGCGGTGGTGCGCGACCTCGTCGTACCTGCCTCCAATGGATTGCAGCGAGTCGTGCTCGGCCTCAACACGCTGGACGATTATCTCGCTTACTCGCCGTCTTTCGGCGCGGTGCCGGGGCGGTTCGCCAACCGGATCGCCAACGGCCGGTTTGTCCTCGACGGGGTCGCCTATCAGCTCGACCGCAAGCCCGGCCAGAAACATACGCTACACGGCGGCCCGAATGGATTTGGCCACCGGATCTGGAAGCTGGGCGCCTATGACACGTCTTCGGTCGAGCTGATCCTTGAATCACCGGACGGCGATTCCGGTTTTCCGGGAGCTCTGACCGCGACGTGCGTCTACCGCCTCATCGAGCCCGCGACGCTTCGGGTCGAATTGTCGGCGGTCGCGGACAAGCTCACCATCGTCAATCTGACCCAGCACTCCTATTTCAACCTCGACGGCTCGCCGGACATTCTCGATCACGAGCTTACGCTGTTCGCCGACTTCTATACGCCCGCCGATTCCGAGTTGATCCCGACCGGGGAAATCCGCGCCGTCGCAGGCACGCCGTACGACTTTCGGACCCCCCGCACGGTTCGCGATCCGAGCCTAACACCTTACGACACCAATTTTGTCGCCGCCCTTCAGCCCGACGAAGAGGGCGGCCTTGCGCAAATCGCCGCGGTGCGGTCGCCGAAGAACGGCCTCACGATGAGCCTGTTCTCGACCGAGCCCGGGGTTCAGTTCTACAGCGCCGCGCCCCTCAATTGTCCCGCGCCCGGATTGGATGGCCAGCATTACGGAGCCCATGCGGGCCTGGCGCTCGAGCCTCAGGCTTTTCCAGATTCGCCCAACCGGCGCCATTTCACCAATTGCGTGCTGCGGCCGGAGGACGAGTACCGGCACATAAGCGAGTTTCGGTTCGTCTGAGGAGCGGCCGGCGTTTCAATGGCGAGGAACGGCTTCGGGCGTTGCGTGCAAGTCTATCTTTGACTGGCCTTTTCAAGACGTTTGGGTGTTCTGTACAACTGAACGCATTCTCGGACCACCACCCGTGTGCTGGGTCGCGATCGCCCGCCAGCACACGTTGACATTCTTTGGGTTTCCGATAGCTTCAGACCTCGATCACAATTACGTGATCAGATGGGGGACGACGCAATGGGCGCTCAGGACAAAGAACGCACGGTTCACGCCGCTGAAGTACTGCGCCGCCTTGATCAACTCGGGGCGGTAAAACTTAACGTGCTTGTGGAAAAGTCGGCCGAAATTGGGGGGATTGTAGGCGCCAATCTCGATGACGATGGTTATAACATTTGCTATCCGAACTACATTCACATTGGTCCACGTCACGACATCGACCTCGTTTCGGTCGCGGCTCAATTCCGCCAGCTCGGTTTTGAGATCACGCGCGTCAATGCGCCGCAGATCAAGGGGTGATTGTACGGGCGCCTCTAGAATCTTCGAGAAAAGATCAGGGCGCCACAATAAGGTGCCCTGATTTTTCGTGGAGTCACATCCGGTCATCGCTTCGAGTTCGCGCGGCTGTTACTGGACGAAGTTTTAGACGCCAGATTTAGTCGCGAGCAGCCTGACGAATACTGGAAGGTTGCGATCAAGGCCAGCGGCGAACTGGCGATGCTCCTTCGTCTCGCGAGGCGTGCATCGCCGGACGACGAAGATGTGGCGACAATTTCGGATTTGGCGCGCGATCTCGCGCCACTGGCCCGGGCGCCCCACGTCGTTCGATCCCTTTTCCTTCGACCGTCTCGCGCGCCGATGTACGCGCTCGCGCACTTTTGTCTCGTCGAATTGGGTGTCCCTGACGAAAAACTTGATCGACTTGCCCGAGCCGCCCTTCAATCATCAGTATGCGCTGCGAACGAAAGGGTTCCCTACCGAATGCTGGATGCAGCATGGACGCGACACCTTGCCTATGGTGCGTCCGAGCTAGATCACCCCGCAATCCCGCTTTCGCCACTCGGCGCCGGCGTCGACCTCCTTGAGTTGTCCGTCCAAGACGCCTACGCGTTCACCCACGCTCTGCCCTACGCCACGGATTTCGGGCGCCTCCCTCTGCCCGATACGATTGACCGGAATAATTTACTCGGCATCGCCGAAGCACTTGCGGTCAAGGCGCTTGATGAAGATGATCTCGACCTATTGGCCGAAGTTTTAATGGCGCCAGCCATTCTCCGTTTGAACTGGACACCAACCCTCTTATTCGCGTGGGAGGTGCTGGAGAGAGTTTGGCTTGAATTCGGATTCGTTCCGGGCCCGGGAATCCCGCCCCCACCGGCTAGGGAGACCAAAACCCAGACGGTGCGACGTGTTCTCGGTACAGTATACCATACGACTTTCGCCGCCGGACTCTGTTGCGCCACTTTAGTTTCGTGCAATGCGACGCCCCCGAGGATCAAATCTAAGCGACCCGGCGGAGCCGATGCGCCACCGGGAAAGGGCGCAGCTTGGAAAATCAACTGGATCAATTGTTCGCAGGAGGTACAGGAGAGCCTCAATTTTCTAGGTCTCGCGTTTTCCTTGCGACGTGCAGTCGAGGTCGTCGACCTAGTGCGAGTTAGCCATGTATTAGAGGCCGCGGCACAGCTTGGCCTTCTAGAACACCCGCTGTTTATACAGGCATTGGAATTGATAGAACGCGTGGATGCAATGGAGGAGTCGTCTAAATACGCTTGCTAACCAGTCGCCCGCAGTAAGTCCGTGTTCGGCGCTCGAAACGCAACGGACGGTCGGTCGTCCGTCCGCATCATCCTCAAAGTGGGCTCGAATGCGCGCACCTGTTCAATGAGCCCGCCATGCTGAGCGCCGCGCAGGAAAAAGCCCTCAATCGTCCCGTCTGGTCGGCGCTCACAACCGGCGACCGCCAGTTTGCCGAAGGAGGGGCGGTCGCGCTCCGTTTTCCGTCCGACATCGCGCCCTTCGGGGCGACGGCTGACGAGTTGCCCGAAGCGTTTGCGGCCCTATGCGCCCTCATTCCGCAGGACGGGCGCGTCGCCTTGGTCACGGTTGACAAGCTCAAGCCTTTTCCGGGCCTCGAAATCGTGCGGGAAGCGCCGATCCTGCAGATGGTCGCTGACGGGGTGACGCCACCGCTTCGGAGGGGTCCCGCGCCGATCGTTCTCGGCGCAAGCGACGTCCCCGAGATGCTGCGTCTTACGGAGCAGACTCAGCCCGGCCCGTTTGGTCCGCGCACGCACGAGCTTGGTCAATACATTGGCGTTCGGGTCGATGGCGCGCTCGCCGCCATGGCTGGCGAGCGCATGCGGCTCGATCGCGCGGTTGAGATCAGCGCGGTCTGCGTTAGTCCAGAGTATCGCGGCAAAGGCTACGCCGCGTTTCTCGTCGCTTGGCTCATCCGCAAGCTTCACGAGGAGGGCGCGGCGCCCTTCCTGCACGTGTTCACCGACAATCCCGCCATCGCACTTTACGAGCGGCTTGGATTCCGAACGCGCAGAACCCTCCGCCTAACGGTGTTCTCGCGGGAAAGCGGGACAGGCGAACGACCAATAGCCTGAGCTGCCGACCTTGTGTTGGAGAAACCGAACGTTGATAAAATAATCGACATCTTCGGTCTCCAGCCGAAACTTTCCTTTCACGCTAGATTGCGCGGGTTGCGATTCCCAGGCCTCCGGCTAAGGAACGGCGTCGCCCGACTTCGGACCGCCTCCCGCGGACGCCAACAAAGCCGAGGGCCGCGAAGCCGGTCAGGGCCATGACCCAAGTCGAGGCTTCGGGCACACTAGAACCAACCCCACTGCTAATCGCGATACCCGCGGGGAGGCTTAGCCCCGATATCAGCGCGGCGTTCACTGTCTCCCCGGAAGTGGTGTATTCGCCGATCGTGCCAGTGTTGAGGTTAGTGACGAACAGATCGCCGCCCGACACGGCAATGCCTGTTGGCGCCTCGAGCCCTGAGATCAGCGCGGCGTTAACAGTCCCTCCGGAAGTGGTGTATTCGCCGATCGTGCCAGCCTGGAGGTCCGTGACGAACAGATCGGAGCCTGACACGGCGATGCCGCTCGGAGCAATGAGCCCCGAGATCAGCGAAGCGTTCACCTTCATGCCGGAGGTGGTATATTCGCCGATTGTACCATTCGCGTTCGCGACGAACAGATCGCTGCCCGACACGGCAATGCCTGTTGGAGCCTCGAGCCCCGAGATCAGCGCGGCGTTCATCGTGTCCCCGAAAACAGTGTATTCACCGATCGTGCCGGCGCCGTTATTCGTGACGAACAGATTGGCGCCCGACAGTGCAATATTGGAAGGCTGATTCAGCCCCGTGATCAGCGCAGCATCCACAGTCGTCCCGGAGGTGGCGTATTCGCCGATCGCACCAGCCCCTTTGCTTACGACAAACAGGACGGGCCCCGCGACCACGACGCCCCAAGGAGCGTTTACGTCCGAGACCAGGGCGGGGTTCAGTGTCGCGCCAGAGGTGGTGTACGCGCCGACCGTGTTTGTCCCCGAACTGTTGTTCGTTACAAAGATTGTCGCTGCCGCGCGCGCGGCGCCGGGGGAGAGGGACGCAAGCAGGACCGCAAACAGACTAGACGCAAGGATGTTTTGCTGAAAAGTCGGCTTCATAATTGACCCCCCGGACCCGCGCAGGCAATTTACCCAGCATGTAAGAAGTTTATAGTCACTATCTGGTCGAGGACAACCCCGACGGTGTCGCCGCTCTGATCGAGCGCCACGCTGGAAAGTAACCGGCGTCGGTAAGGGGGTAACACTGCGAGGCCGAAGCTCACGCCTGTGAAATCGCGCACATCGGCAGCATTGTAATCCCGCAAACTCGGGCGAAGCGGCGGGTCAGCTGGGCATCGGCCGCGCCAGCGTCTACTGAAGAGTGGAGGCTGGACCAGGGAGGGATCGATGACAGTGGGCCTGACGATCACCGTTGATCAGGACCGCGCAGAGACGGTCCGAGGGAACGAGACGATCACAATCGACAAGGACCGCACAGAGACGGTCCAAGGGAACGAAACGATCACCCTCGACAAGAACCGTACGGAAACTGTCCAAGGGAACGAGACGGTCATAGTCGGCACGAATCGCGCCCATACGGTGGGTCTGAGCGAGGAGCTGACCGTCGGCGCTGCGCGGACCCATACGGTGGGAGCAGGGGAGGCGATCACCGTCGGCGCGTCGCGCACGATTTCGATTGGCGCCGCGCAGTCGATCAGCGTGGGCAAGGACCAGTCGATCGATGTGGCGGGGAGCGAGACGACGTCGATCGGCAAGGATCGCTCGAGCAGTGTGGGGGATAACGAGACGCTGGAGGTCGGCAAGACGATTACGATTTCGGCCGGCGATCAGATCGTGCTGAAGACTGGCTTGGCGACGATCACCATGAAGAAGAATGGCGATATTTCGATCGAAGGCAACCAGATAACCATCAAGGCGTCAGGGGACGTCATCATCAGGGGACAAAAAATCCTTCAAAACTGAATCGGCTGTCGCGCTCGCCTCCGGTGGGGGTCGCGACAGGGCTCGGGCGGGTGATCGAGGCCGACACCGTCTAGGCGACGAGGCAATCGAGCGACGTTAGCGGCAAATGCTGGATTCGCGACATGGCCGCGTTGAACCTGATGCGCAGCGCCGATCAGCGCCTCGGCTGGCCGGATCGAAAAGAGCAAGAGCGGAAGCGGCCCTACCTCGCGCGGATGGCCGCCGAATCAAGCTTGTCAACCGGTTCCATAGCGGTCAATAGGTGCGCCCGATCCCCGTCGAATCGAACGCGTTGGAATTGTCATGCGTCTTTCCCGCTATTTCCTGCCGATCCTCAAGGAGACGCCGAAAGAGGCTGAAATCGTCTCGCATCGGCTGATGTTGCGCGCCGGCATGATCCGCCAGGAGGCGGCCGGCAGCTACGCCTGGCTGCCGCTCGGCGTCCGGGTGTTGCACAAGATCTGCGCAATCATCCGGGAGGAGCAGAACCGCGCCGGGGCGATCGAAGTCTTGATGCCGACCATCCAGTCGGCGGACCTCTGGCGCGAGAGCGGGCGCTATGACGATTACGGCAAAGAAATGCTGCGCATTCGCGACCGGCATGATCGCGACATGTTGTACGGACCGACCAACGAGGAGATGATTACCGAGATTTTCCGCGCCTCGGTGCGCTCCTACAAGGACCTGCCGCTCAATCTCTACCACATCCAGTGGAAGTTCCGCGACGAAGTAAGGCCGCGCTTCGGCGTCATGCGCTCACGCGAATTTCTCATGAAGGACGCTTACACTTTCGACCTCGATCTGGCCGGCGCCCGCCATTCCTACAACAAGGAGTTCACTGCTTACTTGCGCACGTTCGCACGGTTCGGCCTCACCGCGATCCCGATGCGGGCGGAATCCGGTCCGATCGGCGGCGACCTCTCCCACGAATTCATCATTCTGGCGTCGACCGGTGAGAGCGAGGTGTTCTGCCACCGCGACTATCTGTCGTTTCAAACGCCGTCGGAGGACATCGCGTTCGACAATGCCGAGACCATGCAGGGGGTTGTCGACAAGTGGACCTCGCTCTACGCCGCCACATCCGACAAGCACGATGAGGCGGCCTTCGAGAAACTCGATCCGAAGGACCGGATTTCCGCCCGCGGGATCGAGATCGGCCATATTTTCTACTTCGGAACCAAATATTCCGCTCCCATGAAGGCGGTCGTCAACGGACCGGACGGCAAGGAGCAGCCTGTGCATATGGGCTCGTACGGTATCGGCCCGACGCGGCTCGCCGCCGCGCTGATCGAGGCCAACCATGATGAGAACGGCCCGATCTGGCCCGAGGCCGCTGCGCCGTTCCGCGTCGGGCTCATCAACCTGAAGGTCGGCGACGCCGCCTGCGACGGGGCCTGCGGCCGGATCTATGCGTCGCTCGCCAAAGAGAGCGTCGACGTGCTTTATGACGACCGCGACGAGCGGCCGGGCGCGAAATTCGCCGCTATGGACCTGGTCGGCGCGCCCCGTCAGGTTATTGTCGGTCCGAAGAGCCTCGCCGAGGGCAAGGTCGAGCTCAAGAACCGGCGCGGCGACGAGCGCGAGCTGGTTAGCGTCGATGCAGCGATCGCGAAACTTGGCGGACAGGCGTGAAGAAGCGCGCCGCATTCGGCGGGGTTCCTCGTGTCATGGCCGGGCTTGACCCGGCCATCCACGGGGAGCGCGCAGGCCGAGCGTCGCAGGGGCTGGAACGGGGTGCATTGAAAGTCGGTTGGACTTGGCGCGCTTCGTCCACGGGAGATGCTCGCCACCGCGTGGATGGCCGGGTCAAGCCCGGCCATGACGGATTCGCGGCTATGGCGCTTCGCCACGAGGTCCAGCTTTGACCTCTGTCGCGGTTGAGGCGGCCGCTCCCCAGACGGCGCCCGCCGCGAGGGCGTTTTCACCCTTCGAGTGGATGGTCGCCTTTCGCTATCTTCGCGCGCGCAACGCCCAGCGCTCGATCTCGGTCATCGCCGGCTTCTCGTTCCTTGGCATTGTGCTCGGCGTCGCGGCGCTCATTGTCGTCATGGCGGTGATGAACGGCTTCCGCTACGACCTCATGGACAAGATGATCGGCCTCAACGGCCACATGTTCCTGCAAGGGGTCGAGACGCCGCTCACCGATTACGATGCGGTGACCGCGCGGGTGAGCAAGGTTCCCGGCGTCACTTTGGCGCTGCCGCTGGTCGAGGGCCAGGCGTTCGCAAGCTCCCCTTATGGCTCGTCGGGCGCGCTGGTGCGCGGCATTCGCGGCGCCGATCTTAAGCGCCTGCCGGGTGTCGAGGGCCACATCATTCAGGGCTCGCTCGACGGGTTTGACTCCGGCCAGGGCGTGGCGGTCGGCTCCAAGCTTGCCGAACATTTGAGCCTGAGGTCGGGCGACAAGATCACCATCATGGCGCCGCATGGCGCGGAGACTCCGTTCGGCGTTACGCCGCGCATGAAGACCTATACGGTTGCGGCCATCTTTCAGATCGGCATGTCGACCTTCGACAACACCTTCATTTTCATGCCGCTGCCGGAGGCGCAGACCTTCTTCAATCAGGACGGTCAGGCGAGCGTCATCGAGGTCTATGTCTCCGATCCCGACAATATGGACGCGATGCGGCGCTCAATCGAGCCGGCCCAAGGACGCCCGATGATCGACACGGACTGGCGCCAGCTCAATAAAAGCTTCTTCGATGTGCTCGCCGTCGAGAGCAACGTCATGTTCGCCATACTGACGCTGATCGTGCTGGTTGCTGCGCTCAACATCATCTCCGGCCTCATCATGCTCGTGCAGGACAAGGCGCGCGCCATCGCCGTCCTGCGCACGATGGGCGCGACGCGCGGCGCCATCATGCGCATCTTTCTCATCACCGGCGCGACCATCGGATTTCTCGGCACAGCCGTCGGTCTCGCGCTCGGGCTCCTCGTCGCGTACAACGTCGAGCCCATCCGCAAGTTCTTGAGCTGGCTCACCGGCGAGAATCTCTTTCCTTCCGAATTTTATTTCCTCTCGCAACTGCCATCGCGGGTTGAACCGCGCGATGTTCTCGCCGTGGTCGCGATGGCGCTCATCCTGTCGCTCGCGGCGACGATTTATCCTTCGTGGCGCGCGGCTAGGCTCGATCCGGTCGAGGCGCTGCGTTATGAATAACCAGCCTCGGATCGCTGCGCTTTCGCTCGATGCAGTGGAGCGCCGATACGGGCGCGGCGACACCACGGTCGAGGTTCTGAACGGCGCTTCGTTCGAACTGTCGCCGGGTCAGTCGGTGGCGCTCATCGCCCCGTCAGGCGCGGGAAAGTCGACGCTTCTGCATCTGGCCGGCCTTTTAGAGCGTCCAGACGCCGGTGAAGTCACGATCGGCGGCGCCCCGACCTCTACCATGAGCGACGACAAGCGGACGGCGCTGAGACGCACGGAAATCGGCTTCGTCTACCAGTTCCATCACCTCTTGCCGGAGTTCTCGGCGCTCGAGAACCTCGTCCTGCCGCAGATGATCGCGGGACTGCCGCGCGCCCAGGCAGCCGCGCGCGCGAGAGAGCTCCTTGGCTACCTCGGTCTCGCTGCGCGAGAGAGCCATCGTCCGGCGGAATTGTCCGGGGGAGAGCAGCAGCGCGTCGCCATCGCCCGCGCAGTCGCCAACGGCCCGCGCGTGTTGCTCGCCGATGAGCCGACCGGAAATCTCGATCCGAAGACCGCCGACCACGTCTTCGGCACGCTTGCGGCGCTGGTCAGGGCGAGCGGCCTCGCGGCGCTGGTAGCCACCCACAACATGGACCTCGCCGCCCGCATGGACCGCCGGGTCACCATCCGCGACGGGCAGGTGAGCGAGCTAGGGTAGGGGCGCCGTCGCGCGTCGTTTCAACACTTCCCTTGCGCGAAAGGCCCAGTGCGGCGATGACGGAATACGCGCGCCGTGCGATTCTCAGGAAGGGTTGCCGCCGGGCGCAATGGGGGGGCGGATGGCGGAAGCGGCGTCGGGCGGAGAAATCGCTCAGATCCACGAATTCGACGGTGATGAAGCGCGCCGGATTGGGGACTATCTCGCCTCGCATGGCGGACCGTTCTTCGAGTTGCAGCGACGGTTGGGCCTGCTCCGCGAGGATGCACTGCTGGCAGGTCGACGCGCAGCGATGTTCGTCGCGCTCGCGTGGGGCGTTCCGTTCCTCCTAAGCCTCATAAGCGGAGACGCGTTCACGCTGACGGGTGGCCGCCCGTATTTGCTCGATTTCGGGGCCTGGGCGCGGTTCTTCGTCGCGATCGCGCTTTTCGTTCTTGCTGAGCAGCAGGTCGAATATGGCCTTAACGGCAAGCTCGGCCAGCTCGTGCGCGCGCCGATCATCGCGCCGGACTCTTTCGAAGCGGCGGCCAACGCGGTGGTGAGGGCGCTGAGACTGCGCGACTCGCGAGCGGCCGAAATCATCTGTCTTGGCCTCGCGATCGCCGGGACGCTGGTGTGGCTCGCCCGTCTCACAACTTCGGGCGACTTGAGCTGGGCCGTTCAGGTCGCGGGCGAGAGCGCCCATGTGACGCTTGCCGGTTGGTGGAGCGTGATCTGCAGCGCACCGCTTTTCTACTTTCTGCTCTTTCGCGGCCTCTGGCGCTATATCGTCTGGGCGATGCTGCTCTGGCGCATTGCCGCGCTCGAGCTCAGGCTCGTTGTGACCCACCCAGACGGCAAGGGAGGCTTGGCCTTCCTGGCCGAATATCCAAACGCCTATTCAATGTTCGTCTTTGGGATGAGCTCGGCGCTCGCGATCACAGTCGTCAGGCACGTTTTTGAAGCCAACATTTCCTCCGTGACCTTCGGCTACATCATCACCGCGTGGCTAGCGATTGTGTTTGCTTTTTTCGCCTTTCCATTGCTGGCGTTCTCGCAGCCTTTGGCGAAGTTGAGGGAGAGATCGGTCGAGGTCTTCGGGGCGCAGGCGACTCGCTGCCATCGCGCGGCAGAGCGAGCTCTCATCGGTCGCAACTTAGCCGCTAACGATGGTTCCGAAGCCGTTGAGCCCGCTCTCCCGGATCCATCGGCGCAGTTCCTCGCGGCGCGCAAGCTGTCGATTTTCTTGATGAGCCGGTCGGCGATCGCGCCGCTTGCCGGCGCCGCGCTTGTGCCGTTCGCAATCGCAGGCGCAACCAAGCTCCCCTACAAAGAAGTGCTTACACTCGTTAAAAAGTTGCTTGTGCTTTAGCCGCTTTACCGCCCGCGCATCTCGGCGAAAGCCGCGAGCGCTCGGGCGCGGGCTTGGGCATGCTCGACGATCGGCCTCGGATACGTCTCGCCCAGCGTCACTTCCGCGCTCGCAAGCGCGTCGCGCGAAACCTTCCAGGGACTGTGAATTGCAGGCGCCTGGAGACGAGCGAGCTCCGGGACCCATTGGCGCACATAGGCGCCGTCTGGGTCGAACTTTTCCGCCTGCAGCACCGGATTGAAGATGCGGAAATAGGGAGCCGCATCGACGCCGGCACCGGCGACCCATTGCCAGTTGAGCGGATTGTTGGCGGGATCGGCGTCGATCAGCGTGTCCCAGAACCATGCCTCGCCGCGCCGCCAGTCGATCAGCAGGTGCTTGACGAGAAACGAAGCGACGATCAGCCGGGCGCGATTGGGCAGATATCCGGTTCGCCATAGCTGCCGCATCCCAGCGTCGACGATCGGATAGCCGGTTTGGCCGTGCGCCCAGGCGCGAAAATCAAATTCCTCCTCGCTCCAGGGGAAGCGCTCGAAGTCGGGCCGAAGCGGACGCGTCGCGAGATCGGGATGAGCGTCGAGCAGGGCGGTCGCGAAATCGCGCCAGGTGAGCTCGGCCAGATATTTGTGCGCCGCATCGCCCAGCGCCGGCTCGCCGGCTGCCGCGGTCTCCACGGCGTGCGCGACGCGGCGCGGCGAGATCTCGCCGAAGCGCAGGTTGGCCGACAGACGCGAAGCCGCGCCTGTCGAAAGCATGTCACGCTCGTCCGCGTAAGATCTCAGCGCTCCAGCGGCGAAAGTTTCGAGCGCGGCAAGCGCGCCTGCTTCGCCGGGCGTTTCGCCAAGGCTGAGTTCGCCGGACCAGTCCGGCCTGGCGGGCCTGAGCTTCAGAGCATCGATCGAGATGCGCTGAGGCGCCTCATGAGGCCAGGGCGCGGCGGTCAGGCGTTTGGGCGCCGGGGTCGGCGCGGGCAGGGGTCCGAGCGCGCGATGGCGGCGCAAGAACGCGCTGAAGATCGCGACTGGCGAGCCGTCCGACTTGCTAAGCTCCGAGGGCTCGCGCATGAGCCGGCTGTTGAAGGTCAGCCCTTTGACCCCGCACGCCTTGAGCGCTCTCTCGACGCGTTCATCGAGAGCCTTTGCGCCGCCTTCGTATCGGAGGCTCCAAAGGACACGGCTTGCGTTGGCGGCGCCCGCCATCAGGATGATCGCTTCCTCGGCGTGGCCTTTAACGATATCGAGCCGCGCGCCGCGGGCGGCGAGGGCAAGCTGCATTGCGGTCAGCGACTCGGCGAGGCGCCATTTCGCCGCGCCGCCCAAGGGACGCGCGCCCCCGCCGGACTCATCGTGAATATAGACGAAGAGCGTGGGCTGCTTCGCCGCGGCGTGAATCGCCGGCTGGTCGTCAAGGCGGAAATCGTCACGCAGCCAGACGATGTCGGCGCTTGCGCTCAAGGGGCGGAACTCCGCGTCAGCGACCGATCTATCTCACGCCACTGAATGGGGCGCTTCGGCGTCCTGCCATTCGAGGGTCACGACCTTGCCGTTCTCGACCGTCAGCGCGAGGCGCCCATGCTTGAGTTCAATCGCCCTGTCGCCGAACAATTTTCGCCGCCAGCCGTCGAGCGCTGGCACATCCGCATTGTCGCTCTGGGCGATCGCCTCGAGGTCGTCGACGGTGGCGATCAATTTGCCGGCGACGCCGCTCTCCTCGCTCACTTGCCGCAGCAGGACTTTAAGCAATTCGACCGTCGCGCCGACATTGACGCCGTTGCGCCGCTCGCGCTCGATTTTCGGCAAGGTCTTGGGGTCGCGCTCGAGCCCGCGCTCGATTGCCGTCAGAATTTCTCCCCCGGCTCGTGAGCGCTCCATGCCTCGCGGGAAGGCGCGCAAGTTGGCGAGCGCCTCGGGCGTGCGCGGGGCGGCGAGGGCAAGCTCGATCAGCACCTCGTCCTTGAGCACGCGCGCGCGGGGCACGTCGCGCGCCTGCGCCTCGCTTTCACGCCAGGCGGCGAGCTCCATCAAGACCGCGAGATCGCGGGGCTTGCGCGCCTTGTTCTTGTAGCGCTCCCAGGCGCGCTCGGGATGCTGCTCGTAGGTCGAAGGCGAGATCAGCGTCTTCATCTCGTCGTCGAGCCACGATTGGCGCCCGGCAGTCGTCACCCGCTTGGACAGCGTTCTATAAATGTCGCGCAGATGGGTCACGTCGCCGATCGCGTAAGCAATCTGCGCTTCCGCCAGCGGGCGGCGCGCCCAATCGGTGAACCGCGAGGACTTGTCGATTCCGACATGACAGATGGACTGCACGAGTTCGCTATAGGACACCTGCTCGCCATAGCCGCAGACCATGGCCGCGACCTGGGTGTCGAAAAGCGGCGTTGGCACGAGCCCGGAAAGTTTCCAGAAAATCTCGAGATCTTGCCTCGCGGCGTGGAACACCTTGACCACGTCCTCGTCCGCCATCAGCTGCAAGAGCGGCTCGAGGTCGAGGCCCTCAGCCAGTGCGTCGATCGCCAGCGCCTCGTCGTCCGAGGCGAGCTGGACGACGCATAAAATCGGCCAGAAGGTCGTCTCGCGCAAAAACTCCGTGTCGACGGTGACGAACGGCGAACGTGCCAAGCGTTGGCAAGCCTGCGCGAGCTCGTCCGTCGTTGTAATCAGGGACACCGGTTTCGGGACTCTATTCGGCGTCGCGGGGCGGAGCAATCGGCTTCGCCCGATCCTTGCGCACGGGTGGGGGCGCATGACGGGGCATGCCGAGACGCTTGTCGAGATAGGCGCCGACCACGGTTTGCAGTTCGTCCATGCAATCCTCGAAGAAGTGGTTCGCCTCGGGGATCACCGCATGTTCGATGAGGATGCCCTTCTGGGTCTTCAGTTTCTCGATCAGCCCCAGAACCTCCCTCAGCGGCGCGACTCGATCCTTGTCGCCATGGACAAATAGTCCCGATGAAGGGCAGGGCGCAAGAAAGCTGAAATCGAAGCGATTGGCGGGGGGAGCGATCGAAATGAAGCCCTCGATCTCCGGCCTGCGCATCAGGAGTTGCATGCCAATCCAGGAGCCGAACGACACTCCGGCGATCCAGCAGGCGCGCGCCTCGGGGCTGATGGACTGGGCCCAGTCGAGAGCGGAAGCCGCGTCCGAAAGCTCGCCCTGGCCATGGTCGAAGGCGCCCTGCGACCGCCCGACTCCACGGAAGTTGAACCGCAGCACTGAAAACCCGCGTTCGGCAAAACTATAATAAGTGTTGTAGACAATCTGATTGTTCATCGTCCCGCCAAACTGCGGGTGAGAATGAAGAACGACCGCAATCGGCGCCCCGCGCTGCTTGGCGGGATGAAATCGACCCTCGAGCCTACCGGCGGGACCAGTAAAGAAAACCTCTGGCATGAACACTCCACACTGCCATGAAGCGCCCCTAGCCGGGCGTCGAGCGCACCCCTTCACGTCTTGCGGCGCGAAACTAAGCGCGAATCTGTCTCGATCAGTCGACGGGGCCTCGCTTCGGAGGCTGCCTCATAGCACGCTGGCCATCGGCAATTGCAAGGAAAAACCGCCGATCCCGCCGCGGTTTTCGTCCCAGACGCGAGAGTCGGCGCCGTGATCGCCGCCGGTAGGGGCGCACTGAGCCGAGCCTATCTCGACAATAACGCGACCGCGCCTTTGCGCGCGGAGGCGCGCGAGGCCGCACTCTCCGCGATGGAGACGACCGGCAATCCCTCGTCAGTCCACGCCGAGGGCCGAGCCGCGCGGCGCATCGTCGAGGACGCGAGGAGCGAAATCGCGCGGCTGGCGGGGGTCAGCGCCCGCTGCGTCACATTCGTCTCCGGGGGCGCCGAGGCGGCGAACGCCGCGCTCAATCCACTGTTCGGCGGCGGCCCCAGCGCCCCGCCGCTCGAGCGGCTCATAGTTTCCGCCGGCGAGCACGCCTGCGTCGTGTCAGGGCATCGGTTTTCGACGGCGGAAACGGCGCCCTTGCTGCCGAGCGGCCGCATCAACCTCGACTGGCTCGAAGCCGCTTGCGCCCGCCCGGGGCGCGTGCTTTTGGCGCTGCAGGGCGCAAACAACGAGACCGGCGTGATCCAGCCGGTCGAGGAAGCCGCAGCCCTGGTCCATGCCGCCGGCGGCTTCGTTTTCTGCGACGCGGTGCAGATGGCTGGGCGGATGGCCTGCAATATCGACGCGCTGGGCGCCGACGCGCTGATGCTTTCGGCCCACAAGATGGGCGCTCTCAAGGGGGCCGGCGCGCTCGTGGCGGCGCGCGCAGGCATCAGTCTCGGCGCGCCGCTCATTCGCGGCGGCGGCCAGGAGCGGGGAGCGCGCGCGGGCACCGAATCCGTAGCGACGATCGCGGCTTTCGGCGCCGCAGCGCGCGTGTGCCTCGCCGAGCTGGACGATGAGCCGGCGCGGCTGATCGCGTTGCGCGAGCGCCTCACGATCGCGGTCCGTTCGGTCGCCGCCGATGCGGTCATCTTTGCTGAGGCCGCGCCAAGATTGCCCAACACCGTCTCATTCGCCGTTCCCGGCGTGGAAGCCGCGACGCTAATGATTGCGCTCGATCTCGCCGGCGTCGCGGTGAGCTCGGGCTCCGCCTGCTCGTCGGGGAAGGTCTCGCCGTCGCATGTGCTAGCGGCGATGGGCGCGCCCGCGGCGCTGGCGCGCGGCGCGATCCGCCTCAGTCTCGGCTGGGCGTCGACGGAAGCCGATGTCGACCGTTTCGCTCATGCGTTCGCGGCCGTCATGACCCGGATGCGGACAGCGCGCCGAAGCGCTTCGGTGCTAAGAGCCGAAGCTGCGCCCGCGCCGGAATGACTTGCATCCTCCGTTCGAGCCTGCCGCATTTTCGTACACACGTTTATTGACGGCGCCCTTTTATGTGTGTATATAAATACCTGTGAGGCTCGAGTGGGATGACAAGAAGCGAAACAGGGCTCTTACGGAACGCGGCCTTGATTTCGCGGATGTCGCCAGGGTCGATTGGGATACTGCCTTCACCGTTGAAGACACTCGCGTAGACTATGCGGAGGCCCGGTTTGTCACAATGGCCGCGATCGACAATCGCCTGTGCGTTTTCGCTTGGTGTCGCCGTGGCGAGGTTCTTCGCGTGATCAGCCTTCGCAAAGCGAACGAGAGAGAAAGAAACAAGTATGAAGAGGCCATACATCAACCGTGACGGCGAGGTCCGGGAGCTCGATCAGGAATTCTTCGCAACCGCCAAGCGTGGGCGTCCGTCCATGCCCGCAGAAGCAAAGAAGCGGCGCGTCAACATTATGCTCGATCCCGATGTCGCCGATCGCCTGAGGGCCATTCCAAACGTCAGCGCCTATGTGAATGATTTGCTCCGCAAGAAGCTCGTCGCCTAACACTGGGAATGACTTGCATCCTTCGCGCGCGCGGTGTACGAGGCGCGCTTCCATTTCGCCGCTCGTTTCAACAGCCGAGGAGTTCTCCATGGCTCGCGTCACCGTCGAGGATTGCATCGACAAGGTCGACAACCGATTTGATCTGGTCCTGATGGCCAGCCACCGCGCGCGGGCGATCTCGTCCGGCGCCCCGATTTCCGTTCAGCGCGACAATGACAAGAATCCGGTCGTCGCGCTGCGCGAGATCGGCGATGGCAAGCTCGCGCCCGGCGATCTGCGCGAGGATGTCATCCATGCGCTTCAGAAGCATGTTGAGATCGACGAGCCGGAGGCCGAGGCTGCGCCGCCGATGGTCAATCCGGAACTGCAAACTCAGATCGAAGCTGGCGCTGACGTGCAGTTCGATCGTATGACCGAAGAGGATTTGCTGCGCGGGCTCGAGGGTCTGACGCCGCCGCCGGAGCCGGAGGATGACGGCGAATAGTTTTAACCACGGCTGTCGCCCTCACGCAGCGGCGCCGCTGCGTTCAGTTGCACCATCCCGTTGGCCATTGCGGCGCAGCGGGATTTTTTTTGCTCCCTATCCACAGCCACGCTCCAGTTTCGCATGTTTCCTATATTCAGCGCCGCGCGATTTGCTATCTTGGGGACGAATCACTTGCGCTGCGGATCTCCGCTTCTTGGCGGGGGCCTGAGCGGATGGTCCCAATCGCGACGTGCAAGAGATTCATGGACGGCTACGATGTTAGAGCCGACGCGTTGAGTGGGGGCCGAATTGAGCGATGAATTTGGTAAGCCGTTGGAATCGACGGCGCGGATGGCGGACAGCGACGAACGCCCGGTCGGACTGGTCGAGGTGGCTGGGCGGATTAAATGGTTCGACGCCGCCAAGGGCTATGGCTTCATTGTGCCGGACAGCGGCGAGGCTGATATCCTCATCCATGTGACCGTCCTCAGGCGCGACGGATTCACTACCCTTCGCGAAGGCGCGCGAGTTGTCGCCGAGGCCCACCGGCGTGAACGCGGCTTGCAGGTGTTCAGGGTGCTTTCGATCACCGAGCCCGACCCGGCCTCGATTCCAGACCTTGCGCCGCCGCGCACGCGGGCGCAGGCGAGCTCGGTCGGCGCATTCGAGATTGTCGTCGTCAAATGGTTCAACCGGACCCGGGGCTTCGGCTTCCTCACTCGCGGCGAGGGCACCGAGGACATTTTCGTCCATATGGAGACGTTGCGCCGCTACGGCTTCATCGATCCGAAGCCGGGCGACAGCATGCTGGTCCGGTTCGGTCCCGGGCCGAAGGGCTTGATGGCCGCCGAGGTGAGGCCGCTCGACAGTTCGAAGTTCTCCACAACGCACTGAACATCGGCTCTTATTCTGAGGAGCGCCGGACGGCGCGTCTCTGAGGCGGCCTGATGGTTCAAGCGCTTGACGCGCCCTTCTGCTTGCTCTTGAAACCTGCCGACCGTCGCGCGACGAGCGCGCGAGGGACCGAGGAGCGGCGATGAGGGCGATCGGAGTTCGACTATGTGCGGGGCTGGCTTTTCTCGCTTTCCTCGCCGCTGCTTGCGTCGCGGCCCAGGGCGCCGAGCCTGATTCGCTCGAGATCGTCACTTCCACCGGACGGCATTCGTTTCAGATCGAGATCGCCAATAACGATGCAACCCGCGAACATGGACTCATGGACCGCCGCTACATGGCCGCCGACCATGGCATGCTGTTCGAGTTCGATCGCGAGGCGCCCGTGGCGTTCTGGATGAAGAACACTTACATCCCGCTCGACATGATTTTCATTGCGCCCTCAGGGGTTGTGACCCGCATCGTGGCCAATGCCGAACCTTTGTCCGAGCGCGTCATTCCTTCCGGCGGACCTTGTATCGCGGTGCTCGAATTGAACGGCGGGATCGCGGCGTCGATCGGGCTCAAGGTGGGCGACAAGGTTCATCATCCGTTCTTCAAGTTGTGATCTGCACGTAAGCGCGTTGCATCCGCCGTCAACATTGCTACACTCGGTTGACAATGGGCGCGGCCTGACAGGGCGGCGTGAGGCGGGGTGGGAGCAGTTTGAGTCAAGTTTCGACGTGGGGTCCAGACGCTGGGCTTCACGCGCCGTTTTCATCTCAGAGCCCGGCCGGCGCACGCAATGGCTGGGGCGGGATCTATGCGGCGCTGGATCTGGGAACGAACAATTGCCGGCTCCTGGTGGCGCGGCCGACCTCTCAGGGATTCCGGGTCATCGACGCCTTCTCGCGCATCGTTCGCTTAGGCGAAGGGCTGTCGCTGTCGGGACGCTTGAGCGAGGCGGCGATCGCCCGCACCATTGAAGCCTTGAAGGTCTGTCGGGACAAGATGGCGGCGCGTGGGGTCACTCGCGCGCGCACCATCGCGACCGAAGCCTGCCGCGCGGCCACCAATGGGCCAGACTTTGTCGCCGAGGTTCGCGAACGGCTCGGCATCGAGCTCGAGATTGTCGACCGTGAGACCGAGGCGCATCTCGCCGCGGCGGGCGTCGGCGATCTCGCTGACAAGGACGCCCGCTCGACGGTTATGTTCGATATCGGGGGCGGATCCTCCGAGATCATATGGCTTGGCTTCGATCCTCGCGCGCCGCAGGGGTCGAACCGGGTGAAGACGTGGGAATCGCTGAGGCTCGGCGTGGTGACGCTGGCCGAGACGTTCGGCGGCGTGGACGTGAGCGACGAAGCTTTCGACGCCATGACCGCCCATGTCTCGGAGGCGCTTGCGCCTTTCGTCGCCAATGTGGCGGACGAGGCGCGTTGCGACCGCTTCCATTTGCTCGGCACTTCCGGCACGGTCACAACCATTGCGGGCGTGCATCTCAATCTGCCGCGCTATGACCGGCGAGCGGTCGACGGCTTATGGCTTGGCCGGGCGGAGGTCGACGCGGCAATCGCGCGATTGCGAGCCATGAGCTACGCCGAGCGCGCCGCCAACGCCTGCATCGGCCACGAACGCGCCGATCTGGTGCTCGCCGGCTGCGCCATCCTGGAGGCGATTTGGCAGCATTTCCCGGCCGAGCGGCTGCGCATCGCAGACCGTGGCCTGCGCGAGGGAATCCTCAGTCATATGATGCGCGCCGACGGGGTGGGGCCGCACCGCCGCCCGCGCGAGCGCTGGTGACGACGGGCGGCTCGGGCCGCGAAGGCGGCCGGGCGCTCAAGACCCGGGTCAAGTCCTCCCGCAAGCGAACACCGGCGTCGGCCCGCTGGCTCGAGCGCCAGCTCAATGATCCCTACGTCGCCCAGGCGCGCCGTGAAGGCTACCGGTCGCGCGCGGCCTACAAGCTCCTCGAGATCGACGACAAGTACAAGATGTTCAAGCCGGGTCAGCGCATTGTCGATCTGGGCGCGGCCCCCGGCGGCTGGAGTCAGGTCGCGGCGGCGCGGGTTGGCGCGCATGAGGGCAGGGGACGGGTGATCGCCATCGATCTCCTGGAGATGGACCCAATCGAAGGGGTGGAGTTCCGGCAGATGGACTTCCACGACCCCGAAGCGCCGGCGCGCCTACGCGAATGGCTCGGGGGTCGCTGCGAACGGCGTGATTTCCGACATGGCCGCCAACGCCACTGGCCACCGCAAGACGGATCAACTGCGCATCGTCGGTCTGGTCGAGCTCGCCGCCGATTTCGCCAGCGAAGTCTTAGGCCCGGGTGGATTTTTCTCGCCAAGGTCCTGCAAGGAGGGGCCGAGGGCGAACTGCTCGCTCGCCTCAAGCGCGAGTTTGCTACCGTGCGGCATGTGAAGCCCAAGGCGAGCCGCGCCGACAGCGCTGAGCTTTATTTGCTGGCGACCGGGTTCAGGGGCGTAGCGGCGTCAGCGGCTACGGAACTACCGCCTAAAATGCCCGCTGTGTGACCTGCGTCACAGACAACGACGAGCTTCTAGGTAGAAATACCCATAGCGTGATGCGCTAGGGGGTGAATCAGCATCATCATTGCGAGCAAAGCGAAGCAATCCATGGGATGCGAGGCCGGAGCGGTAGCCTTGGACCGCGGGTCGTGAATCACGAGGTCGCTTCGCCGCCGGCGATGAAGTTTCCTTCGAACACATCTCGCTCTAGCGAAGTCGTCTCAAACGTGGCGATCAAACTGAGGAAACGACTATGGCGCAAGAAGAAAGCGAATTCCAGAAGTTGCTCAACGAGGCGCCGGCGGCGCCGAATACAGATACCATTACAGTGATGGGCTCGCTATCAAGGGCCGCGGATCCGACGCGGTTTGTGCTGACCTTGCCCGACGGGCGGTCGTTGACGCTTGAAGTCGCCGCGGTGAAATCAGCCAAAAAGGTAGCTGGCGCGATAGGCCAATCGCTGGTCGAGCTCGAATTGGACGCGAAGCGCGTTCCAGAGAAGGTAGGCGAAAACCTGAATAAGCCGCTGACCGATCACGCGCCCAATACGCTTTGGTATCAGGACACGGCTCAAACTGTTGCGTATTTCGACGTACACCAGACCGTCGCGTATTTCGATCATCCCAACACTGGTTTCAAAGACGTTGTTGGTGACGTTCCTCCTCCTACGCTTATAGAAACGATTGGAGCAGGAGGGATCCAACAAACCGGACTAGCTCCGTTCGCAGCGGCGATGCCGCACCAAGCCGATCCCGCGACTATGGCGGCGCTTTGGGTGAGTTCATTTGCGGGCCCGCGCACCTATTTCAACGCGGTCAATTGGGCCAGCGACCACCATCCAATCATGAAGGCCTTCGCTGACCCGCAACAAATCCCATGACCGTTTTAATTGTCTCAAGTTTCGCTGACCTGCACGCCAGGGCGGTTATTACCGCGCTGGCTCGGCGGGGAGCGAATGTCGAGTTGCTCGACCTTGCCGACTTTCCCGGCAAGCTGACGCTTACGCTGGGGTTCGGGGACGGCAAGCGGCGGTTCCAGTTGGGGCGGCCGGGCGCCGGCGGCCTCGACATGGAGTCCGTTCGGGCGGTTTGGTGGCGAAGGCCGAGCGCGTTCGGGCTTCCCGAGACTGTTAAAGACAAAGCTCATCGGCGGCTAGCGCTGTCCGAAGCAACTACCGCTTTTTACGGCCTTTTCGCGGCGATGGACGCACTTTGGATCAACCCGCCCGCACTCGACAACAAGGCGATTCACAAACCCTATCAGCTAGCGCTGGCGCAAAGTCTTGGGCTGGAGATTCCGCACACCCTGATGACCAGCGATCCCGACGAGGCTCGCGAATTCTGGCGTGTTTGCAACGGCGACGTCATCTACAAGCAATTCCTCGCGCTGCCCAACGCGTGGGCGGAAACGCGCCGGCTCGGCGAGGCGGAGACCAACGTCGCTGACGAGGCGATCAGGCTGGCGCCGGTAATCTTCCAACGTCACGTGGCGGCAGTCGCCGACCTTCGGGTGACGATCATCGGAGACGAAATCTTTGCCGCCGCGGTGGACTTGCGCGATCTCGACTACGACGTGGACGTGCGGATGAATCTCAATGCGAAGCACGTCGCCCACGAACTGCCTGACGATGTCGCCGACAAACTGCGCGGATTGATGCGTCGCCTCGGCCTAATATACGGGGCGATCGACCTTAGGCTGACCAAAGACGGGCGATACGTGTTTCTCGAAATCAATCCGGCGGGACAGTTTCTGTATGTCGAGCAACAGACCGGCCAGCCCATCGCTGCTGCGCTCGCCGCTCGGCTCGCCGCTGGCCAATCGGCCCCTCCGACAACACCGAGCTTTACTTGTTGGGCGCCGGGTTCAGTGGCGTACGGCCAAAATCCGCCCCTAACTGAGATTCGCCAACCGCCGCGCCCGACCTAAACCCAAGCGCGTCGGCAGAAGCGGCGGCGCTTACGCCGTGGCCGTCTTGCGGCTCCGGAAGCCAAGGAAGCCGAGGCCGGCGAAGCCAATCGCCATCATCGCCCAGGTCGAGGGCTCGGGAACCGCGCCCGGCACATTCCCCTCGAACGGGAAATCGTGCAATTCGCCATGGCCGGTGAAGTTCTCGGCGTAGAGGAAGCCTTCCATTGGCGAGTTGTTCGTCACCGTTGCGTCTCCCGCGAGGACGGCGCCGTGCCACTGCTTGACGCTGACGTTGGTTGCGTCATCAAAATTCCAGATCACATGCTCGTTGAGAAACGTATTCCCATTGAAATTTTCGCCGTTGCCTTCGGTGAAGCTCCCAGTGACGTTGATGACGATCGTCGTCGCCGCCGCCGCGTTGTTGAAAGTGATGTTGTAATTGTCGTTCTGGCTCCCGGAGAGCTGCGCTCCCGTCATGCTGAAAACGGCGAGGCCGTCGACGGGCGTGACATTGAAGATGAGGCTGTTGGAATTCGGGCTATTGACGATGCTGTTCGATGTCAGTCCCGCGAGAGCCGTCTGAAGCCCATTGAGCGGCGTGGTGAAATCGCTCATGGCGAACGACGGATTGTTCGGGGCGACCGACCCCCCGCCATTCAAGTTGAATGAACCGGAATTGCTGGTGACGAAGTTCACGCCGCCGCCGTGGTTCACGTTGCAGTTGGGGCAGTTCTGGATCGTCAGGGCGTTCACGCCGCGAAACGCCGACGGCTCGCTCAAGGCGTTCGGGTTCTCGTAGAACGTCGAACTCTGGCTATTATTGATGTTGCCCGCGACCAAGCGGCCTTCGACATCCGAGTTGGTCGAGAAATTACCGGACACGACCGCATTGAATTGACCGAGAATATCGTCCGCCGTGATGACGGCGGCGTGGGCTGGTAGGGCCACGGCGAGTAGGGGAGCGACAAGCGCGACAACAACAGCGCTGCGCCGCGAGCGCGACACAGGAAAAGGCAAACTCATTATCGGAAACCCCTGTAGGAAGAGCAAATTTGAAGCCGTCACATAGTGAGGTCTTCACAGAACGTCAATGGATGAAAGATGAACGATGTGTAATGAATAGCCTTAGCCGGCGGCGCCTTGGCCTGCAGGACGGGCCGGATTCCTTCTCGGTTGCGGCGCTTCTTGCGCCAATGTTCATGCTGACGCGCCCTGCGATCGTGCTTATGCTCGGCCACACGACAAGAGGCACCGGGAGAAACATCATGAACGTCCAGACCAAGGCCCCCGTCGCTCCGGCCGCGATGATGGGAAAACTTCCGACGCCGCCGAAGTTCGACAATCCGGCGGACGAGCGGCTGCATCGGAAGCAGCGGCTCGCTGCGGGCTTTCGTCTGTTCTCCAAGTTTGGCTTCGACGAGGGGGTGGCTGGACACATCACCGCCCGCGATCCTGAGTTTACGGACACGTTCTGGGTCAATCCGTTCGGCGTTCATTTCAGCCAGGTCAAGGTCTCGAACCTGATCCGCTGCGATCATAAAGGCGCTGTCGTCGAAGGCGACTATCCGGTCAACACGGCGGCCTTCGTCATTCATTCCCGCGTCCACGCCGCGCGGCCGGACGCCAACGCCGCCGCGCACTCCCATTCGACTTACGGGCGGGCTTTTTCGACGCTCGGGCGCTCGCTCGCGCCGATCACTCAGGACGTCTGCGCCTTCTATAACGATCACGCGGTCTATGAAGATTTTGGCGGCGTGGCGGTCGAGCTCGACGAAGGTCAGCGCATCGCCGATGCGATCGGCAAGATGAAGGCGGCGGTCCTGCAGAACCACGGCCTCATCACGGTTGGCCAGACAGTCGACGAGGCGGTGTGGTGGTTCATCACCATGGAGCGGTCCTGCCAGGTGCAGCTCATCGCCGAGGCCGCGCTGAAGCCCGGTGAGAGCTTGAGACACATCTCGCCTGAAGCCGCCGCCCAGGCCAATAAGATCACCGGCAATCCATTCGCCGGCTGGTTTCAGTTCCAGCCGCTTTACGCGCGCATCGTCAAGGCTGAGCCGGACCTCCTGGAGTGAGGAGCGGGCGGCCTTCGTTCGGAGCCGTACGGCTCATGTTCGTCTTTGCGCTCGCCGCAGTAGGCACTCACCCGGCCCGCGCGATGGGCGGCGGCGGCCCGCCGGCCTGGACGATGACGCTGAACTATTGCCGGGAGACGGTGGCCAACAAAGGCATCACCGACCCAACGAGATTTGGCCAGGAAGTCAAAAGGTGTCTCGCCAATCCAGTGACGTATCCGCCGGCCTACCCGAAACCGACGTGGTAGGCGCCATCGCCGTGGGTTTGGGTTCTGAATTTGGCGCTTATAGCGTCACGCGTTGGCCCACCGGATTTTGGGGCCCAGGAGGGCGAAACGGGTCATCAAGCGTCATGGCCGGGCTCGACCCGGCCACCCACGAGAACGCCGCTCCCTCAGCATAAGCCTCTGATACGAAACACGATCCTTTTGCGATCCAGATCATCGCGGCGGGGCGGCGTGGATGGCCGCGACAAGCGCGGCCATGACGGCTCACCTGAATTCTCGAAACAACAGCTGACGCTATAAGAGCCCTGAATTTTCTTGTCATAACCAGAAAGCTGTGTTACCAATATTGGTGTCGGCCGATCAGCCGCGCGTTAGCGCTAGCCGGCGATGGGTTGAAGTCGGCAGCCTGTGCAGCGGTTGATTACAACCCCAAGGCGCAGGGCAAAGGCGAGAGGAATGTTTCAGTTGAATCGGCTGTAACCCATTGAAAAGTCACGATTAGGAAAAATAAACGCTAGTAAACGCTAGCTGTTTTACTAGCGTTTAGGCTCATTTGGCTGGCGTTTATGTGCGTTTATGAGCGCTTAGATGGCGCGGATTTCCCCGCCGGGTTGTGCTCATTCCGCGGCGGCGGCCGCGCGCTCTTCGGTGGTCGAGACCATCCTTCCGGACACTGCGGCGCCCGCATCCGGCTTGAGCCCAGCGAAGACGAAGACGGAGAGGCTGGAGACGATCGCCACCAGGACGAAGGCGAGCGAAAGATCGCGCGCCATGAGCTCCGTATCGCCGAAGCCCAACTGGATCGCTTCGACGCAGATCGCCGCCACCGCCACTCCGACCGCCCCGACATCTGCTGCGAGACGCTGGCGAAGCTGGTCGCCCGGCTCATCCGCGGCGGGTCGACATCCGCATAGCTGATGGCGTTCAGCGCAGTGAACTGGAGCGAGCGGAAGAAACCGCCGGTGAGCAGGGTCAAGAGCAGGAGCCAGTGCGGGGTCGAAGGCGTGAACAGGGCGCAGGCGGCGAGGAACACCCCGGAAATGAGGCAATTGACGACCAGCGTCTGGCGGAAGCCGAACCAGCGCAGCACCGTCGAAGCGGTGAACTTCATCAGGAGCGAGCCGGCGGCGGCGGCGAAGGTGAGCGAGCCGGATTCGAACGGCGTGAGGCCGAACCCGACCTGCAGCAGCAGCGGCAGCAAGAAGGGTATGGCGCCGATGCCGACGCGGAAGATGAACCCGCCGGCGACGCCGGAGAAGAATGTCGGGATCGCGAGCAGCTTGAGGTCGAGGATCGCGTCTCGCTTGCTATTGGCGTGCCGGACGTAGGCGGCGAGCGAAAGCGCGCCAACCGCGATCATCGCCACGACCAGCCAATAGGGCGCAATGCCCCGCCCGATCGTGCTCAGGCCGGAAATCAGGCTCAAGAGGCCGACGCCCGACAAGACGAAGCCCTTGAAGTCGAAACGCGGCACGGTCTCCTCGCGCAGATTCTCGATGAACCTGAGCGACAAGAGGACGCCGAGAACGCCGATCGGCACGTTGATCCAGAAGATCCAACGCCAATGGAAATAGGTGGTGATGAAGCCGCCGAGCGGCGGGCCGGCAACCGGACCGATCAGCGCCGGCACCGTGAGATAGGCCATCGCGCTGACGAGGTCGCTTTTCCTTATGGAGCGCAGCAATACGAGCCGCCCGACCGGCACCATCATGGCTCCCCCCAGCCCCTGGAAGACGCGGGCGGCGATGAGGGTCGAGAGCGAGGATGAGGCGCCGCATAGGATCGAGCCGAGAGTGAAGATGACGATCGCGCTGCAGAACACCGTACGCGCGCCGAAGCGGTCGGCGACCCAGCCTGAGGCGGGAATGAACACCGCAAGGGTCAGCATGTAGGAGGTGAGCGCAAGCTTCAGGACGATCGGATCCTGATGCAGGTCGAGGGCGATGGCCGGGAGCGACGTCGAAATGACGGTTCCGTCCATGTTCTCCATGAACAGAGCAGTCGCGATGATAAAGGCGGTGAGAACGGCGGAGCGCATCTGAGCTTTCAGGCACTTCTGGCGCCGCCGGGCGTCTGCCGCAAGGCGAAGCGCGACAGCGCCGGTCACAATGCGTTGAAACCCTACCCTCTTTTGTGGCCTCGCTTCCGCCCTTGGTCAGGACGCCATTCTCTGGGCCTATCGCGAGGCGCGGTGGATCAATTGCTGCAGTTCATCGATCCGGCATTGGCGATCGTCGAGCCTGTGCAATGCATACTCGATATGTCGGGCATGCTCGATTTCGGTATCCCGAACGTCGTCTGGTCAGGATTGTCGACTTGAATGCCGATCCCATGGCCGGCGGTATAGGTCCCGTTCGCGTCGAAGTTGGCGTTGCCATAACGATCGACGGCGGTCGGAGCCGGTCCAGCTTCCGACATGGTCGGACCGGTGTTGGCGTCGGACGACGTCATTGTGTTGACGATCGGATGATTGAACCCGGTTTGCGGCTGCGGGCCGGATGGTCCGCAGCCTGACAGCGCGACCGCGCACGGCAAAAAAAGGAAGTACGCCCGTCTCGACATAGAACCCCGCCCATTGTCCTTGTTTCCACCTAATACGCGGGAGGCGAAATCGTCTAGACTTGTGAGTAGCTTATCTTCCTGACATCGCCTCGAACTAAGTCGGGCGTAGCGACGAGCCGAGCGTCAGATTCTAAGTTTCGACCTTAGCCTCTGCCCTATAGCCCCGCGAACGATTGGGCTCGCGCTCTATTGCTTGAGGATGCGGTCGACGTCGCTGAGCGCCTTTTCGCAACCGTCGCCGTCGCCCTCATCATCGGCGTGGCGCGCTTCATCCATGGCCTCGGTGATCGCCTGGACCTCCTCGGTCGAGAGAGCGCCCGCTTGTTGCTCGGCGCTGGCGATCGACCCCGGAGTGGGCTGGCGATGCATGGTCGCGAATGCCGATTAGGGGGCCGTTCGCCCCTGAGCAGCGGCGGAGTGCAGAAGCCTGGCGACGTCGAGGTCGGCCTGATAGATCCGATACGTGCATGGTCCCGCATGAGCCAGCCCGGCGCCGAAGATGAGCGCCATGCCAGCTGCAGCGGCCGCCTGTCGAACGAGCATGTCTTCCTCCAGTCGATCGGACGACGAGCAGTAGCCTTAAGGCCCGAACGCGTCGCCGCTTGACAACGCGATCACGTCGGCGTGGGTTCAATCCGAGTTTCGGATGGGCAACAATTGTCCGTGAGGCCAGTTGCTTGGGGTGCTTCGCCCCTACGATGGCGCCAAGCGCTGGAGAATATTTCCGGCGGCGTGGAACTCGCGATTTTCCCGAAGGTTTGAAGGCGCGTCAAGACATCGGCCCGCGCCGAACTGGCTTGAAACCGGCGGAGCGAGAGTGCAAAATATCGCTGCTTCCGCGACACGCGCTGCTAAGAGAGCACGATGAGCAAGGCCGCCACCAAGATTGCCACGAAGACCGAGACGCTCGTCCAGCGTCCGCGCCTGCACAAGGTTATTCTATTCAACGACGACTATACGCCGCGCGACTTTGTGGTCGGGGTCTTGAAGGGCGTGTTCCGCCTTAGTGAGACTCAGGCGCTGAACGTGATGATGACCGCGCATCGGAAGGGTGTCTGTGTGGTCGTGGTGCTGGCGCAGGACGTCGCGGAGACCAAGGCCGCGCGCGGAACCGAAGCGGGCGCGGCGAAAGGTTATCCGCTCCGTTTCGGAACCGAGCCCGAAGAATAGCGCGCTCTTAGTCAGCCCCCAGGGATACCCTAGACATGAGCGGCGCAAATCTCCCGCCCTTGAAGACGCGCAAGCTTGGGCGCGCGAATGTCAGCGTGACCGAGCTTGGTCTCGGCACGGCTCCGCTCGGCGAACTGTTCGTCAAGGTCGAAGATGACGAGGCGGCGGCGGTCATCGACGCGGCCTGGCGCGGGGGCGTACGCTATTTCGACACCTCTCCATGGTACGGACGCGGGCTCGCCGAGCATACGCTCGGGCGCGCGCTGTACCGCAAGCCGCGCGCCGACTTCGTCATATCGACCAAGATCGGCCGTGTGTTGCGCCGGCCGCTTGGACCCAACGCCATCAAGGATCAATGGCTCGGCGGCCTCGAATTTCAGACCGTCTTCGACTACAGCTACGACGGCGTAATGCGCTCGTTCGAGGACAGCCTTCAGCGCCTCGGCGTCAACCGGGTCGACGTTCTTCTAATCCACGATCTCGACCCCTCGGACCATAACCCCGCGGCGCTCAACGCCTATCTCACGCAGCTCAAGACCAGCGGCTGGAAGGCGCTGGCGGAATTGCGCGAGGCCGGCGTGATCGGAGGGATCGGCGGCGGATTTAACTCGAAAGAATCGTTGCCGCGCTTTCTCGACCTCTTCGACATGGACTTCTTCCTGCTCGCGATGCGCTACACGCTGCTCGAGCAGGACGTTCTCGAGAGCGAGTTCCCCGCTGCGAGGAGCGGGGCGTCGGGATCGTCGTCGGGGGAAGCTACAATTCCGGCATTCTCGCGACCGGCGCCGTTCCGGGCGCCATGTACAATTATGCGCCCGCCGGCCCCGAGATCCTGGAGCGGGTGAGGAAGATCGAGGCGGTGTGCGCCCGCCACAAGGTCCCGCTTCCCGCCGCCGCGCTGCAATTTCCGCTCGGCCATCCGATCGTCGCCTCGATCATTCCCGGCGCGGTCGCGGGCGCTCAGGTGGAGAAGAATGTGGCCGCCTTCCGCCATCCCATTCCCGCCGACTTCTGGGCCGAGCTCAAACATGAGAAGCTCATTCGCGCCGAGGCGCCGACCCCAGCCTGAGCCCTTGCTTTCGCGTGGATTGCGGCGGATCGCCAATCGACATAGCCTTTTGTCGGTCCAGCTCGTGAGGGAAAGCGAATGTTCGTTTGCGCGCCGGATGATCGGCAAGCGCCGCGGTCGGGCGGTTGCCTCTGCCATACGCCCGGCTTTGCGCGACTGAACGCGCATCTGACGCAAAAATTCTCTCGTCATTCGTCGAGCGCGGGCGCGGGCGCGACTTTCGGCGCATTCGCCGCCGAACCGGGCGGCTCGCCTGCGCGCACTGCGACAGCGACGATTGCTCTCGTCGCCTTCACCAATGCACGGCTGTTCGACGGAAAGTCCGACGCCCTTCTTGAGGACTTACGGGTCTTAGTCGAGGGTAAGACGATCAACGCGGTCGAGCCGGCGGAAGCTCCGCTCGACCCCTCTGCTCGCGTTGTCGATTGCGGCGGCAGAGTTCTGATGCCCGGCCTCATCGATGCGCACTGGCATGCGATGATGGCGTCCCTACCGATCAATGTCCTGATGACCGCGGATGTGGGCTACATCAATCTGGTCGCGGCCGACGAAGCGAGAAAGACGCTGATGCGCGGCTTCACCAGCGTGCGCGACATGGCCGGGCCGACCTTCAGCCTGAAGCGGGCGATCGACAACGGCCTTGTGGCGGGCCCTCGGATCTGGCCGTCAGGCGCGATGATCTCGCAAACCGGCGGCCATGGCGATTTCCGCTTCCCTTATGAAGTTCCTGCGTCGCCCACTGCGCCGCTAAGCCGCGTCGAAGCAATCGGTGGCGGCGCCATAGCCGATGGCGTCGATCGCGTGCTCCAGCGCGCTCGCGAGCAGCTGATGCTTGGCGCAAGCCAGCTCAAGCTCGCCGCTGGCGGCGGCGTATCCTCGCATTACGATCCGATTGACGTCAGCCAATATACTGAGGCCGAATTCCGAGCCGCGACGGAAGCCGCGGAAAACTGGGGCACCTATGTCGCGGTGCACGCTTATACGCCCCGGGCGATTCAGACCTCGATCCGTGGCGGCGTCCGCTGCATCGAGCACGGGCACCTGATGGACGAGGCGACGGCCGACATTATTGCGCAGAAAGGCATTTGGCTCAGCACCCAACCTTTTCTCAACAACGAATACTCCAACTCGATGCCAACGCCGGAGGGGGAGGCGAAAGCGCAACAGGTCTATGCGGGAACGGACGCGGCTTACAAATTCGCCAAGGCGTTCAACATCAAGACAGCCTGGGGCACGGACATCTTGTTCGATTCGAGGATGACGACGCATCAGAGCGCCATCCTTACGACGCTCAAGCGGTGGTATCGCCCGGCCGAAATCCTCAAGATGGCGACGGCGGTCAACGGCGAACTCTTGGCGATGTCTGGCCCGCGCAATCCTTACCCGGGTAAGCTCGGCGTGATCGAGGCGGGCGCCCTTGCCGACCTCATCCTGGTCGACGGGGATCCGACCGAGAACCTCGGGCTCATCGCCGATCCGGACAAGAACTTCCTCGTCATCATGAAGGACGGGCGCTTGGTGAAGGATACGCTGGCGTGAGCGCCCTTGCGGGCGACAGCCGGGCGACAATTCGGGCTCTTATAGTATCCGTATTGATCAAGGGGTTTTTGGCGTCCAAGGGCGATTGGCCTTCAGGAGGGCGTTGGCGAGGAGGACGAGCTTTCGCATGATTGCGGTGAGGGCGACCTTTGCCGGTTTCCCGGTTTCGACGAGGTGCGCGTACTTGGCCTTCATGTCCGGATTGAAGCGAGCGGCGACGAGGGCTGGCATGTAGAGCGCGTGGCGGACGTCGGCGCGACCGCCTCGAATGAATGAGCGACCGGTCCAACGCCCTGACTGTCGCGCCATGGGCGCAAGGCCTGCGAGACTTGCGGCCTGCCCTGGTTCGAGGGCGCCGAGTTCGGGCATTGCGATCAGCAGGGCGAAGGCGGTGATTTTGGATAGGCCGGGAATGCACTGGTCAGGATGGCGAAGCGGCCGGAGAGGCTAACGTCGGCTTCGATGATTTGGAGAATTGCCGCTTCGACTGTCGCAATCTGGCGATCGATCTGTTCGAGGCGCTGAGAGTTCTGACGTTTCAACAGCGAGAGGGTCAGAACCTTTCCGCGATTCTTAGCGGCGGTTCGATCCTTCACCAGGGCCTCGCGAGCACCGTAGAGCTCCTTCAGTTCGAGTAGGACCTCGCTTCGGGCTGGGCGCGCCTCCAATTCCAGCAAGGCGCCCATGCGCGCCAGGATCGCCGCATCCAGGCGGTCGGTCTTCGCCAGCTTGCCGGTCGCCTCAGCGAAGCGGCGGGCCTGACGCGGATTGACCTTGACGAACGGAACGCCAGCGACGCCGGGCGCGCGTTCGATGCGCGATGATAAGGCCCGGTCGGCTCGAAGACGACCCGGTTCGTCGGCGTCTCCATGAGCCATTTGATGAGCGCCTTGTGACCGCGTTTATCGTTGGCGAACCGCCGTGCGGCGCCGTCGGTCAGCCGATGGGCGTCGAGATGGTCTTTCGACACATCGACGCCGATGGTATCGTGGTTCATCTTTTCCATGCCTCTGCTTGTCATTCGGGGCTCTCCCCCGGGCATCCGTCCAGGCCAAAGGAAAAGACGAGGGCGATCAAACTATAAGTCGACCCGTCAAACGGTCAGCGTTGCTCCGATCCGTCCCTCGCCGCTGCCGAGAGGGCTGCCACCCTCTCCAGCGGCTCCTTTCTGCCGCTCCAGCGCAAAAAGTCATAAGACAAGCGTTACGCGTTGGCCCACCGGATTTTGGGCCTCAGGAGAGCGAAACGAATCATGAAGCGTCATGGCCGTCCCCGGACTTGATCCGGGGATCGACCCGGCCACCCACGAGAACACCGCTCCATCAGGATAAACATCTGATAGGAAACACGATCCTTTGCGATCCAGATTATCGCGGCGGGGCGGTGTGGATGGCCGCGACGAGCGCGGCCATGACGGCTCACGGCAGAATTTTCGAAACAACAGCTAACGCTATAAGAGCCGACAATTTCTTGCGGAAAATCAGAAGGCAGGTTAAGCTCAGTCTATGGGCAATCCTTCGCTTCTGCACGCCAAGACCCCTCGCGCTCCCGTCCCGAGCCTCTCGACGGCGGGGAAAGGGGTGCGAAAATTTTTCCGCGAAAAATCCCACGTAACCTGTTGATAAGTCTAGATTTCGGACGAGAGAATCCAAGGAAATCCAAGCTTTTCCAACCTCAAAAACTGGGGTTTTCAGGGCCAAACGGCCACTGCCCAAGAAAATCCAACGGCTCGACCAGATCAACGTCATGGGTCTGCTAATCGAGAAGGAGCCGAACCGGCTCCATTCAACGGCAAAGCGTTCTAAGCTACGGCGACGGAGCTGAACTCTCAGTCGCGCCTGCAGCCTGCGCATGGGCGATCGCGCTGGCGACCGTCGTCATTGTCGGCATGCCGCCAAGCTGCATCGATTCGACCGCGGTCGAGGGCACGATGACGATGGTCGCGTTGCTGCGCTTCAAGCCTTCGTAGAGCATGTTCATCGCCCGCAAATGAAAGGCGATCGGATCGCCGGCGTACATCTTGGCCGCAGCGTTGAACGAGTCGGCCACCTGCCGCTCCGAATCGCCCAAGATCACCCGCGCCTGCCGCTCGCGTTCGGCCTGGGCCTGCATCGACATGGCGTCCTGCAAGGCGGCGGGAATTCTCACGTCCTTCAGTTCAACCGAGATGACGTCGATCCCCCAGGGTTTGGCGCGAGCATCAATGATGCGCTGCAATTCGACGCTCAGCTTCTCGCGTCCCTCGAGCATCTCGGCTAGCACGGTCTTGCCGATCACATCGCGCAACGCCGTTTGCGCCGCCCAGTTGATCGCCGAACCGTAGTCCGCGACGTCGAGCGCCGCCGTTTTCGGGTCGACCACCTTGAAGAACAGCACCGCGTCCACGTCGACCGGCACCGTGTCGCGCGTCATCGTCTGCTCTGCTCTGAACGTGCTGGTGATGACCCGGACGTCGATCCGGAAGGGAACGGTCTCGAGGATCGGCACGATGAAGAAGAGGCCCGGGCCTTCAAGGCTGCGGAACTTGCCAAGCCGGAGGACGACGACCCGCTCCCACTGATCGGCGACCTTGATCGCGCTGGCGACGATCGAAGCGATGATGAAGCTCAGGATCGCGATCGCGACGCTCGTGGCGTAGCTCTCGGGACTCATGGTTGCATAGGCAAGCGCCAGGCCAGCTACGAAGAGGATAATGAAGATCAGCCCCGGCAACGGACTGGCGTTTCGCATGGGAAAGAGCCTCGATCGGCGTCCGCCGCGGGCCACGCGAATTGGCGGCGTCTCCGCCGTTCATGTGGGGTGTTTTCCACCCAACGCCAGAGTTTGCGTAGCCGGGCGGGGCAAAACCCCATTGCACGGGTTCGCAATGCGTAAAAAAGTGATCGGGCCGGGGAAATTATGGGTTGCAAGAGCGTTCACGTGTGATTAACAATCGGTAAAAGGGCTGCGGGCGCGGATATAGAGGGCGCTGCGATGAATTGCCTTTGTTTGACGATCGCATGTCTCAGCGCTGTCGCCTGGACGCAGGCGTCGGCTGAAAGTCTGTCCTCCGAACCGCTGAAGACTCCTCGACCGCACGCGGCGAAGGCTAAGCATTTGGCCGCGGTCTCGAAGGCGGCGAGCCTCAATAACGAGGTTCGCTTCTCTGACCCGTATGCCCCGCCTGAAGGCACGACCATCGTCAAGAGAAGCGGCCTTCCCGGTTATTCCTATCCGGTTCCCAAAGACCCGCAGGGCGGCGGCTTGTCGATCAGCATGGGCAATGACGGCGGTCACACCAGGGGCGGGCTGAGCTGGGGCTTTTAGGCTAGGCTCCTTGCGCGCTTGATCGTTGCGAAGCGACGCTCTGTCCACCGCCTGGCGCCAACTGACTTTCTTTGATCCCTCCCGCGAGCCCCGCAAACGAGGTCCGCCAAGCCCTTTGACGCAGTGCGCCGCTTTCGCCTTTCGGTCGGGCGGAGGCGGCTTTGGCGGGAGCCGCAAGACCTCGCATGATTTGATTGTGTGATATTAAGTCCTGCATCAAAAGAGTGGTGCAGGATGCGCGTTCAGTTTGCGTTGGCAGCCATCTTCGTTCTCGCGACGGGCGCTTCGGCCAAGGAATACGGCCGGCCAACCGCGATCATCGTCAGTCCGATTCATGAGGCTCAGGTCGTCCGAGGAGACGACGGCATGGATCACGTCGAATACGAACTGCTTGTCGTCAGCGTATTCTCCGAGCCGGTGACCCTGTCGAGCGTGACCGTGTTGGACCTCGCGGGAAGGGAACTGCTTCGGATCGATGGGGGCGTTCTTGCAGCCGCGACCCAAACGCTGTTCGCAAAAACGCCATCGCCGGTCATTCCCCCGTCCGCGGCCGTCTCGGTCGATATCGATCTAATCGCGCCGCCTGGCGCGGCGCCGGAGCGGGTGACGCACCGGATCGCTTACACGCTCGCGCCGGCCTCCAAGGACAAGGCGATGATTGATCGCCCTGAGGTCGATGGTCCAGAGGTTCCGATCGATCGCCAGCCGGCCACCGTGCTCCGGCCGCCGCTTGCGGGGGATGGCTGGCTCGTTACCAGCGGTTGCTGCAAGCCCAACGTGCACCGAGACGAACGCGTCGCGATCAATGGCGCCCGCATTGAGACCGCTGAAACCTTTGCCGTCGATTGGGGCGAGGTCAAGAACGACAGACTCTTCGAGGGTGAGGGAAAGACGGTCGAGCAGTTTTATGGCTTCGGCGAGGACGTCCGCGCGGTCGCGGATGGAACCGTTGTCTCGATTTACGACGGCATGTCCGATGCGACGCCGTTTGTCGCAATGACTCCGAAGTCGACGTCGGACTATGGCGGCAACAATTTGATCCTGGAAATCGCTCCGCATGTCTTCGCATGGTACGCGCATTTGCGCCAAGACAGCATCAAGGTGAAAGTTGGCGACGCCGTGAAGGCCGGGGCGTCCATCGCCAAATTGGGCAACACGGGACCCTCCACCGGCCCCCACCTCCATTTTGGCCTCCTCGATAAGCCCGATCCCATTGCCGGGCGCAGTCTGCCTTTCGTTTTCGACAGCTTCACCTCTGTCGGCGCGGTCGATTTCGATAAGTCGGAGGGGGATCGATTGGTCATCGCTCCGGAGTTGCGGCTGGTTCGGTCCGAGTACCCCCTCTACGGCGGCATCCAGAACTTCCCGGATGCGCGCCCGTGAGCGACAGCGTGCAGGGGAGTGTCTGCCTCGTGGTCGGCGCCGGCGACGGGCTCGGCGCCGCGATTGCGCACGCGTTTGCGCGCGAGGGCCTGCGCGTCTGCGTCACCCGCCGGCCGCGACATCAAGAAGCGATCCAAAAGCTGGCTGAGGCGATTCGCGCGGAGGGAGGCGAGGCTCACGCCTTCGGGCTCGACGCGCGCGTCGAAGGCGATGTCGCGGCGCTGATCGAACGGATCGAGCGCGAGATCGGTCCAATCGAGGCGCTTGTCTTCAATATCGGGGCCAACGTGCGCTTTCCGATCGTTGAGACGACCACCCGGGTCTATTCCAAGGTTTGGGAGATGGCGGCGCTAGCGGGGTTTCTGACCAGCCGGGAGGCGGCGCAGCGAATGATCGAACGCGGCCGAGGCACGATCCTTTTCACCGGTGCAACCGCGAGCGTGCGAGGCGGCGCGGGCTTTTCCGCCTTCGCCGGGGCGAAACACGCACTCCGGGCGCTGGCGGAGAGCCTGGCTCGCGAGCTGGGACCGCGGGGAATCCACGTCGCCCATGTCGTCATCGACGGCGCGATCGACGGGGCCTTTATCCGCTCCCTCTTGCCGGATGCGGCCGAAAAGCTGAAGCGAGAGGAGATTCTTGTTCCCGAGGAAATCGCCAAAAACTATGTTTGGCTCCATCGCCAGAAACGCAGCGCCTGGACATTCGAAATGGACTTAAGGCCGTGGTCGGAGACATGGTGATGGGAGCGACCATCGAATTCATTTTCGACTTCGCCAGCCCCAACGCCTATCTCGCCTATCGCGCGCTGCCGTCGATTCTCGGACGCGCTGGCGCGCGACTCGTGATTACTCCTTGTCTGCTCGGGGGCATCTTCAAGGCAACCGGCAATCAAGCGCCCGCCGTCGCCTACGCAGGGGTCAAGGGCAAGCTCGACTATGAGATGCTCGAGATTCGCCGCTTCATCGTGAAGCACGGGCTGGACAAGTTCCATTTCAATCCGAACTTTCCCGTCAACACGCTGATGCTGATGCGCGGGCTCATCGCTGCGCGCGAGGCCGGCGTCGAGGCCGGCTATCTCGAGATGGGCCTCGAGGGCTTATGGGAAGAGGGTCTGAAGCTGGATGATCCGGAGGTTCTGGCGCGTCGTATCGATTCGGCCGGCCTCGATTCGGCGAGCCTAAACGCCGCGGCTCAGACGGACCGCGTCAAACTGAAGCTCGCGGACAACACCGCCGCTGCGGTGGCGCGCGGCGTATTCGGGGTTCCGACCTTTTTCGTCGGCGCCGAGGTGTTTTTTCGGCAAGGATCGGCTGGCGGAGGTCGAGGAGGCGGTCGAGGCCGCGCCTGCACGAGCGTCATGAGCGGCCCCAATTGGCCCGGGATTTCTGCGGTCAGGACGTCACTAAATTAAGGATCTGCAAGCAATCGCGCCTTGCAACCGCCAACCGCTAAAATTTTAGGCGTCCAGTCGAGCCGTTGGCAATGGCCAAGTGGGATTTTGCCCCCGTGGTCGGGATCCTGCGGCCACTTCGGGGGCCTTGGCTTAGGAACGGCTACGGCTTTGCGAGCGCAGGGGCCCATAGCGTCAGGAGAATCCCATGCTTCGAGTTCGAAACTTTGTCAGCGATGAATCCGGTGTGACGGCGATCGAATATGCGCTGATCGCCAGCTTGATCGCGGTGTTCATTATCGTCGCCGTGCAGGCGGTCGGCACGAGTATCAGCTCGGTCTTCACCGAGATTAGTACAACGCTGAAGTGAACCAGGAACGCGCGCCGGCCGGGAGGTTCGGCTGGCGCGCATTCCGCCCCCCGACGAGGTCGCCGGGTGCGGGCGCTTAGCCCAGAGACCGTCGATGCGCTTTACCGGACGCCAAGCCGCCGCACGACCCAGCGAGCCAGAAGCCAGTAACATAGCGCACACCGTGGATGGAATTGCTCTCGTTATTTGCCTCCAGGGCAGGTTATGCATTTCAAATACCTCTTCCCAACTTCTTGGCCTTTGCTTAACGGCAGCCTGACCCCTCGTCATTTGGTTAACGACTACGCTAGCAGGTGGATCTTTATAGCGATCGCCGGTCTCGTCTCCGTGGTCGGACTATGGGAACTGAACATCACCATAGTATGGAAATCCGTTTGGTTGGCGATTGAGTTTAATATATTACTTGTTGTGTGTGTCATCGTCTACACTATCGTTGGAGCACGGACGCCCCGACTGGCGTGGTCGATGGCGGTCGTATCCGACCTGTTGTTATCGATCTTGCAGCTAATCGTGGCATTGAAAGCCTTCGCGCCACTCACCTACCTTGCGGCTGCCGCTGGATATCCGCTCGTAGATAATGCATTGACAAAGCTCGATGCGACGTTGTTCGGCTTTGATTGGTATGGCGAAGCCAATTGGGTTGCTAGTCACCCAATGCTCGACTGGCTCCTGCGGCGGGCGTACTTTAGCATATACTATCAAGGCGCTCTGGTATTCCTCATCGGGAGCGTCAGCCGTCCGGGCGACCGTAACGGCGAGATAATCTGGCAATTCTGCATCAGTCTCGTCCTGACCTGCGCGGTTTTTGTCTTCACTCCCGCGCTCGGCCACGTGGCGCATATCGGCACGGGATGGATGAAGACGTTGATGATGATCCGAAATGGCGAATGGACGGCTTTCGACTGTTCGCATGTCCAGGGCATTATCAGCTTTCCGTCCTTTCACACGACGCTCGCGATCCTGCTCGTCTATGCGGTGCGCCACCATCGTTGGGCGTTGGCGGCTTTGCTCCCGCTCAATACGCTTTTGATCACGGCTACCCTCAGCGTCGGGGGGCATTATCTCGTGGACGTGGCGGCGGGAGGGGCAGTCGCGTTCATCAGCATTGCCGCCACGCAGCTTCTTCGCCAGCAATTGGCGAAATGGCGTCTCCCGACTTTTCTCGAACCTTGGAGGACGCCCGCGTTCGGGTTTTCGAACCGGATGCTCACGGCTTCGACTGCGCACGGGGACGCCCTCAGCGCAGGCAACGGCGGACTAATACCGAGACTCGGAGATCATGACCGACAGGCCCAATCCCGAAGGCCGATCGACATGATCCGCCGGGGCTGGTTGATGAGCTTGTTCCATGCATCGCAGCAGTGATCGACGATGTCGTCGAAGGATTTGAAGATCCGATTTGAGAGCCAGTTGTCGCGCAAGAATTGCCAGATGTTTTCCTGCGGGTTCAGCTCCGGGCACTTTGCCGGGAACGGGATCAGCGTGATGTTGGATGGCGCGATGAGCCTGTCCGACAGATGCCAGCCGGCCTGATCGACCAGCAGCACGGCGTGCGCTCCCGGCGCGATCTGGGTGGCGATTTCGGCGAGATGGAGGTTCATCGCCTCCGTGTTGCAGCGTGGCATGACCAGGGCCGCGCCTTTGCCGTCCTTGGGACAGATCGCGCCGAAGATATAAGCTGAGGCGGTTCGCTGATCTTTGGGAGCGCTTGGACGCGCGCCGCGCTTGGCCCAACGGCGGGTGATCTTGTTCTTCTGGCCGACGCGCGCCTGGTCGGCGAACCAGACCTCTATGGCGCTGGGCTCGACGTCCTTCTCGCGCCCGATCGCTTCCAGGCGCGCGGAAAAGCTTTTTTAAAATCCTCGATCGCGCCTGCGGCCTGAGCGTAATGGCGAGGCCGGGCCGATAGCTTGCGATAACCCATGGCGCGCAATTGGCGGCTCAACGTCTGCTTGGCGACGACGACGCGGAATTCTTCGAAAACCCATTGGCAGAGATCCACGATCCGCCAGCGCACGACCCCATGAACCGCCGGAATCGGGCCGCTCTCGATGATCGCGGCGAGCCCCGCCCGATGCGTGTCGTTAAGCCGGGATGGCTGTCCAGGCGGCTTGCGGTCGATCAGGCCGTCCGGCCCCTGGGCGTTGAACTTCATCACCCAGTCGCGAACGATCTGGAGCGTCACCCCGCCGATCCTGGCCGCTTGCGTGCGCGTCGCGCCTTCGTAAATCGCCGCCAGCGCCAAAAGCCGGCGCGCCTGCGGCCCGTCCTTCGATCGCTTCGCCGACGACCTCACCATCTGCGCATCAAAATCAGCCCGGAGCGGAATGGGCATGGCGAACCTCCTTCGTTCACCACCTTGAATCAGAACTCAACCGATTCGGGAATCCCCATCCGAGTCATGCCTTCAGAGACTTGGTATAAGATGCGCCAACCCTAGGCTTTCGGCTGGCGCGATAATTTTGGCACGGCGATTTAACGGGAGCGCCGTCACGTGAATCATGGCATGGCGACAACCTCCAAGAGCCGCCACGATGATAGAGGCCACGACTGCGCCGCGCGAAACGCGAGCGGTTCGGGAGCGAACTTGGCGCCGCGTTGCCAGTTTCAATGATTTAGGCGCCTTTTTTCTGTCACTCGTAACGGGCAAAGCGGATCGCCAAATCATGGCGCCTGTACGGCCCGGTCAATGAGCCACGTGGGGATCTGAGCGCGGCCGCCGTGCACATCAAATCCAGGTTGGCCGTCCGTCCTTTAGTCGTCTTGACGCAAGTTCTGGCTGCGCATGGGCCGTTTCTGAAAAACGACAACAGATTCCAGCTCGGCCGGCAAGAGATTGTCGATTTTTTAAGCCGACGTCTCAAGCTGGTCGGCGCTTGCGCCACACCCCACCTGGGTATTTTTCCCAAGCCAGCGATCGCAGCCTCGAGGTTGGAAACCCGTTGTGGCGCCTTAAGATCAATCCGCCCCCCGAGCCGGGGGGCGAAAGCTTAAGGACCGAGGGGCTCAGCGGCGCATGGACGATCTCTATCGCCTGGCCGAAGACCCCAACGCGTGGGCGGCGCTCGCTACGCTGATCGCGATGGAGGTCGTCCTCGGCCTCGACAATCTCGTGTTCATCGCGCTGCTCACAACCCGCATAGACGAACGGCGGCGGGCTCTCGCGCGCAGACTCGGCCTGTCGCTGGCGCTCGTGTTTCGCCTCGCGCTGCTCGCCTCTGCGTCGTGGATCGCGCATTTGACGGAACCCTTGGGCACGGTGCTTGGACGCTCCTTTTCCATGCGCGACCTGCTCTTGCTGGCCGGCGGTCTATTCCTGGTTTGGAAGGCGACGACCGAGATCCACCACCGCGTCGACCGAGATTCCGAGACCGAGGACGAAAAGCCGCCTTCGCCGCTTGGCCTCATCTCGGGTCTCATTCAGATCACCATGATCGACATCGTCTTCTCGATCGACAGCATCATCACCGCCGTCGGCATGACCGAATATTTCCCGGTTATGGTGATAGCCGTTGTCGTCGCCGTCGGGGTGATGATGGTGGCGGTTGGGCCGCTGGCGGCGTTCATCCAGCGAAACCCGACCGTGTTGATGCTAGCCTTGAGCTTCCTCCTGATGATCGGCATGACGCTGATCGCAGACGGTTTCGGCTTTCATATCGAAAGAGGCTATATTTACGCCGCCATGTTTTTTTCCTCTCTGGTCGAGGCGCTCAACGTCTTGGCGAGACGCAAGCCTAGGCGCCCGACATGACCATGAGTTCTCTCTATGCGTTCGTCGCCAACCGGGCGAGGGGCCTTCTCCGCTTGCCCCGAGCGATGCGGCTGGGCGATCGCGCCGCCGGCGGCCTGATGGCCGGAGTTGCGGTCGAAGTCACCACGAGGTAGGGCGCGCCTCATGTCGGATCTTCTGGCGATCGGCGAGGCGCTGGTCGAACTTAATCAGCCGAAGGACGGCGCGCCCTTCGTGCAGGGATTTGGCGGCGACACTTCGAACGCGATGATCGCTGCGGCGCGGCTTGGCGCCGACGCCGCCTATTTCACCGCCGTCGGCGCCGACCGATTCGGCCAGGCGCTGGCTGACCTTTGGCTTAAGGAAGGGGTCGACGCGACCCGGATCGTAGTCAACGGCGGCGCTCATACCGGGCTTTATTTCGTCACCCACAGCGAGAACGGCCACGAGTTTTCCTACATGCGAGCGGGCTCGGCCGCGAGCCGGGTCAGCCCAACCGATCTGCCGGTCGATCGCATTCGAGAGACCAAGATCCTCCACATTTCCGGCATCAGCCAGGCGATCTCGTCCTCCGCCGCCGACGCGGCCTTCACCGCGATCGAAATCGCCCACGACGCCAAACGGCTGGTCTCTTACGACCCCAACCTGAGGCTGAAGCTCTGGCCCTTGCGCCGGGCACGGGCCATCATTCACGAAGCGATGCGAGCCTGCGATATCGCCCTTCCCGGGCTTGACGACGCAGAGCATCTGACGGGCTTGCGCGACCCAGACGCCATCGCGAGCTTCTATCTCGAACTCGGCGCCCGCATCGTGGTGGTGAAGATGGGTCGGGGCGGAGCGCTGGCTGCGACGCCCGAGGACCGTGAGCGCATCTATTCGTACCCGGTTCATGCGGTCGACGCGACGGGAGCCGGCGACTGCTTCGACGGAGCCTTTCTCACCGAATATGCGCGGAGCGGCGATCCCTTCGCCGCGGCGCGTTTCGCGAATGTGGCGGCGGCGCTCTCGACCCTTGGCTACGGCGCGGTCGCGCCGTTGCCGAGACGCGCCGAGGTCGAAGCGGCGATGGTGGCGCGCATACAATGATCTTTGCCAGCGCCTCGTTGGCGGCGGGCTATGTCGCCGCCTGCCTCATCCTTGCCGCGACGCCGGGCGCGGACATGGCGCTTTTCCTTTCGCGGACGCTCGCGGGCGGCAGGGCGCAGGGCTTCGCTGCGCAAGCGGGCGCGAGCGGGGGGCTGATCGTCCACACCTTTGCCGCGGCGCTCGGCCTATCAGCTCTGCTGGCGGCCTCGGCGCAAGCCTATGAGATCGTCAAGATCGCCGGGGCGCTCTATTTGCTTTGGCTTGCCTGGCGGGCCGTCCGTCACGGATCGGCGCTCAAGATCAAGCCCGACGCGCAGACGCGCGGAGGCTTGCGCGGCGCCTTCGCGAGCGGGCTTCTTATCAACCTCACTAATCCGAAGATTGTACTCTTCTTCGTGACCTTCCTGCCGCAGTTCATCAGCGCGAGCGATCCGCATGCCAGTCCAAAGTTGTTCGTGTTGGGGTTCGGCTTTATCGCGATCACAACGATGGTGAACGCGATCGTCATCCTCACCGCCGGACGCTTTGTCGCGGCCGCGAAGCGCAATCGGCGCGCGCTGAGGCTATTCGATTTCGGGTTCGCGGCGCTGATGAGCGTCTTTGCAGCTCGTCTTGTCTGGAACGAAGCGAGATAGGAGCGCCGAACATGGACCTCGCCGCTTTCCGCGCGTCGCTCTCCGCCGCCGAGCCGCCTGCGAACTTGGGCCAAGGCCTGCGGGCGCTATGGCTCGACGCGCGAGGAAATTGGGACGGCGCGCACGACGCGGCGCAGGCCGACCGGGGCGGGGCGGGCGACTGGGTGCACGCCTATCTGCATCGCAAGGAGGGCGACGCCGGCAATGCCGCGTATTGGTATCGCCGAGCGCGCAAGCCGATCTGCAGTGCCCCGCTCGAAGAAGAATGGGTGGAGATCGCCGACACTCTTCTAAAGGGTCAAGGCTAAATTCAAGCCTTTCCACTCAGTGCACCACGGGGGTTTGAGCCTATGCCTGTCATCGTCGCCTTCGGCGATTTCAACACCTGGGGCTATGACCCCGCGACCGGGGGACGATTTCCTCGCGCGCAGCGCTGGCCAAGCGTCCTTCAGCGTGAGCTGGGATCGGATTTTGAGGTGATCGCCGAAGGGCTCAACGGCCGCACGACGGTTCACGACGATCCGATCGAGCCCTATCGCGGCGGCGCGGATGCGCTCCCGGCCTGCCTCATGAGCCATGCGCCGGTGGATCTCGTTGTCCTCGCGCTGGGCTGCAACGACTTGAAGAAGCGGTTTTCCGTCTCCCCCTTCGACATCGCCGAAGGAGCAGCGCACCTCATCTTCCTAACTCGCGCCTATGGGCAAAGCGCGAACGGCAGGCCACCGAAAATTCTCTTGGTCGCGCCGCCGCCGTTCGCCAAGCTCACCGACTATGCGGAAATGTTCGAGGGCGGCAGCGAGAAGTCTGTTCTTCTCGGCCAGCGTTATCGGGACGTCGCAGAGCGCGAAGCCGTCGCGTTTCTGGACGCCGGCCAGGTCATTCGGTGTTCGGATCTCGATGGCATCCGCTACGAGGTCGATCAGCACGAATTGCTCGGCCTCACTGTGGCCGAGGCGGTTCGCGGAGCGCTCGCCCCTCCTGTTGTCTCGATAGGGTAAGGGCCGCGGCGCCCTTTGCGATTGCGCGGGCAGGCCTATGCAGCTAATGCAAGCTGCACAGCCTCCTCCGCCATGGATATGTCTCTTGAGCGTCGACGCGGATACTGACGCGCTTGCCGCGCGCGATCTCTTGATTTCCGCCGCCCGGGAAGCGGGAGCGCTGGCGTCGAACATTTCAATCCTGGCGGCCGCACGTCCGCGCGCGTCGTGACGAAGCCCGGCGGATCGCCGGTCACGGACGCTGACCTCGCCGCCGATTTCCTTCTGAAGCGCCGCTTGCAGGAAGCGTTGCCCGGCGCAGGCTGGCTCTCCGAGGAGACCGTGGACGATCTTGAGCGCCTTTCGCGCCGCAGCCTTATCATTGTCGACCCGATCGACGGCACGCGCGCGTTTGTGATCGGCGATCCGCGCTGGGCGGTATCGGTAGCGCTCATAGTCGACGAGCGTCCGGTCGCGGGTGTGGTCTACGCTCCGGCCCTCGACGAGATCTATGCCGCGGCGCACGGGCAGGGCGCAACCTTCAATGGGGCTCCTATGGTCCCCGCAGCCGCTTGGCCGCCGCGCGCGGCCGCAGGCCCCAAACTGGTTGTCGAGGCGATGGCGGCGGAGCTTGGCGTCTCGGTTGAGATCATTCCACGTGTGCCAGCGCTCGCCTACCGGCTGTGCCTGGCAGCGCGCGGCGCGGTCGATTTCGCGATCGCCGCCGAGAATTCGCATGACTGGGACATCGCGGCGGCGGACATCCTGCTCGAGGAAACGGGGCGCGCCTGATCGACGCGTCGGGTGAGCGACTACGCTACAATTCCCGGCAGGTCCGCCGTGGCGCGCTCCTTGCCGCGTCGGACATGGGCGCGCCCCGGCTCCTCAAGGGCTTTCGCGCGGCGACTGGCTCGTCGTCGAGCTGAGCGGCGGCGGCTTTCGGACGCTTGCGTTTTCGCCGCAGCGAGGGCAAAGGCCAACTCGGCGAATTGCGGCGCTTCGCCCGCCCTTTTAGGAAATGTGACCATGACCTCTCCCGATGCGAAAGCCCAAGACGAGGCAAAGCCGCAGCGCCTGCACCTCGTGTTCGGCGGTGAATTGAAATCGCTCGGAAGCCACGAATTTCGTGATCCCGCCAAGCTCGACATCGTCGGCGTCTTTCCTGATTACACCAGCGCCGAGCGGGCGTGGCGCGGCAAGGCGCAAGCGACGGTCGACAGCGCCCAAACGCGCTATTTCATTGCGCACCGACATCGTCTGCTCGAGCCCGACCTCGCCCCTCCAACACGGACGGCCTGAGCGCAGAATGGCGAGGCGTGTCGGCCGGTCGCCGTGGGCGCAGGAGGCGATCGGCTTTGGGCCGCGACCTACTTGTCGTTCGTTCGCGCTACGAGCCGGTTCACCACCGCACCTGAAGACATTGACGCCTATATCAAGGACGAGCTGCCGCTCATCGCCGCGATGTGGCACGGCCAGCATCTGATGATGCCCTTTGCCCGACCTATGACAATGGATCGGCTCGCGGTGCTCATTTCCCGCCACGAGGACGCTGGCGCACAGGCGTTGGCGGCTCGGCGTCTTGGGATAACGCCAATCCGCGGGTCGGGAGGCCCTGCTGATCGCGGCTACTACAAGGGCGGCGCGCCGGCGATGCGCGACTCCTGCGCCTGCTCGAATCGGGCTCATCCGTCGCCACGACCGCGATGTGCCGAAGCGCGCGCGTGTGGCGGGAATGGGAATCGTGACGCTCGCCAAACTGTCCGGCCGGCCAATGGTTCCGACCGCCGCGGTCATGAGCAGGCGCGTCGAGTTCAACAGTTGGATCGGGCCTCGCTCGGACTGCCCTTCGGGCGGGCGATCATCGTCGTCGGTGACATCATTCGTGTTTCGCTCGACGCGGATATGGCGAGATGGAGGCGGCCCGGCTCGCGGTCGAGCAGGGGCTCGACGAGGCGCATCGGCAAGGCTACGCCATGGTCGGTGCAAGCGACCCGGGCGCTGATTTGAAACCTCGATGACAGCGCCGCTCTCGCTTCGCGTTTATCGCTTGGCCTCGTTCCTGGCGACGCCGTTGGCCGCCCGATGCTCAAGGCTCCGGCTTCGCCGCGGCAAAGAGGATCCGCGACGGGTGCGCGAGCGGCGGGGTTATCCGATCTCGCCTGTCCGCAGGACCGCTCGTTTGGCTGCATGGCGCGAGCGTCGGCGAAGCTGCCGTCCTTCTGCCCTTCGTCGAGCGCATCACGCGCATGGGCGCAACCGCGCTCGTGACCACGACAACAGCCACCTTGGCCGCTACGCTGGCGAAGCGCCTGCCGGTGGGCGCGCTGCATCAATATGCGCCGCTCGACAGCCCGCCGTTCATGCGGCGCTTCATCACCATTGGCGTCCCGATGCCGCGTTGGTGGGGAAAGCGAGCTCTGGCCCGGGATGATCCTGAACTGAAGCGTTCGAAGTTGCGGCTGGCGATGGTCAATGGGCGGATCAGCGAGCGATCGTCCGCAGAGGAGGGCGCCGCGCTTTATCGCCGCCCGGCTCACCGAGTTCGATGTGTCTCGCGTGGAGCGAAGCGGATGGCGATAGGTTCTCCATGCTCGGCGCCCGGAACGTGCTCATCCCCGGCGACATCGAGTCCGACGCACCGACGCTGCCGGCTGACCGCCGCGAGCTCGCCGAGCTCGCGGGTCTCACCTCTGGCCGCCAGATGCGGGATCGCTGCTTCGACCCATCAGGGCGAAATACGATCGTCGCGGTGGTGCAGAGCGCCTCGCCCAGGTGTTTCCCGACGCGCTGACGCTGCTCGCGCCACGCCATCCCGAACGGGGCGAGGCAATTTTGCGGCAATTGGAGGAGCAGGGCCTCAGCTGCGCGCTGCGGTCGCGTGGCGAAGCGATCAATCCCGGGACTGCGGTCTACGCCTGCGACACAATCGGCGAGCTAGGGCTTTTCTATCGCCTGGCCGGGGTGGTGTTCGTCGGCAAATCCTCGTCGCCGGCGGCGGGCAAAATCCGATCGAACCCGCGAGGCTTGCCTCGGCCATTCTGCATGGACCCGGCGCGAATTTCGCCGACGCCTACCCGGCGCTCGACGATTTCAGGCGGCGCGCTCACAGTCGCGCGGCCTGACGACCTGGGGGAGTCGTTATCGCGCTCTTCGCCAATGCTGGGCGGCTGCGCGCGATGGCGCGCGCGGCGGGCGAAACAGTCGAGCGCCGCGCCGGAGCGGTCGATCGCTCTATGGGCGCGCTCAAGGCTCCGCCGCCGCCCGCCGGGGCGGGGCGGTCAGGGCACCCCGCTTCTGGTTGAACCGAGACCAACCGTGCTTGCCGCTTGCTCCAGCCGACCGGTTGGGCCTACGGACGAGCTACCGCCGAACGCATGCGGGAACCCGGGGAGCGCGCCGGCGTGCCGACGATTTGCGTCGGCAATTTCGTCGCGGGCGGCGCGGGCAAGACCCCGGACTCGATGGCGCTGGCGCGAATGCTGATCGGCGATGGCCGACGGGTCGCCTTCTTGTC
>CAWIKX010000039.1:0-279746 GCA_963836695.1 uncultured Alphaproteobacteria bacterium | reverse complement strand
CGGCGAAAGAAATGACCCCGGAGGCCGCCGCCGCGGCCATTCAGGAAGCAGCGGAGCAGCAATAGGCCAGGCCCATTGACCGCAGGCGTTTCGCCCCCGCCTCTTAGCGAGGCGGGGCCTTCGCTTCCTTCGGAAATGAGCGGCGGGTTATTCACGCCCGCCTCTTCCGCTTATGTGGAGCCTGCCCGCCGCGTCACGCTGAACGGCTGGGCGACGATCGCAGTCTTCCTGCCCCCGGCGCTGCTGCTCTTCACGATCTTTGTCGCGTTGCCCATGGCGGAAGCCGCCTGGTACGGCTTCTACAATTGGGATGGCTATGGCCGGCCGGAGAAGTTCATCGGCCTCAAGAACTATGGCTACCTGATCGGCAACGCCACCTTCGGGCGCTCGTTGGTCAACAATGGCCTGATCATCGCGGTTTCGCTTCTCATCCATTTGCCGCTCGCGCTCGCGATCGCGGTCATGGTCGCGGGGCGGGTCCCGGGGGCGGCCTGGTTCCGCATGATTTTCTTCCTGCCCTATATCCTCGCGGATGTCGCGGCGGGCCTGATCTGGCGTTTCATGTTCGACGGCGACTATGGCGTCGTGGGCGCCGCGACCGCGGCGCTCGGCATGCAACCCTACTTCCTGCTCGCCGACAAAACCTGGGCGTTCTCGGCTGTGCTGATCGTCATCGTATGGAAGTATTTCGGCTTCCATATGATGCTCTATGTCGCCGGGCTGCAGGGCATCGACAGGTCGCTGCTCGAGGCGGCGGAGATGGATGGCGCGAGCGCATGGCAGCGTTTCCGGCACATCACCTTACCGCTGCTCGGCCCGATGATCCGGCTCTCGATCTTCTTCTCCGTCGTCGGCGCGCTCCAGCTCTTCGACATCATCGTGCCTCTGACCGGTGGCGGTCCGTTCGAAACCACGAACACGATGGTCTCCTTCCTCTACTATTTCGGCATCACGCGGATGCGCGTCGGCTTCGGCTCGGCCGTCGGCGTCGTCCTATTCTTCATCTGCGTGACCTTCGCATTCGGCTACCGACGGATTTTCATGCGCGATGACTGACGCGGCGGACAGTTTCGAGATCATGGGCCGCAAGGAGCGCGGCTGGGCGAGCTTCCTCATCTTTGCGGCGCTCCTCGTGATCGCCGGCGTGGTGCTCTTTCCGGTGCTCGCAACCGCGCTCAACGGCTTCAAGAACCTCGGCGAAATCCGCACGAATCCGCTTGGGCTTCCGCGCGTCTGGATGGGCAGCAACTATTGGGGCATCCTCACCGGCTACCGATATTGGCAGGTGCTCGGCAATTCGCTGTTCATCGCGCTGTTCACCGTGGCGCTGACGCTTGCAGCGGCCTCGATGGCCGCGTTCACTTTCGCCCACCTGCGCTTCTTCGGCGACAAGTTCCTTTTGAACTATCTTCAGCTCGGACTGCTCTTTCCGGTGGCGACGGCGATCCTGCCCTTGTTCATCAAAATCAGGGATCTCGGCCTGCTCGATTCCTATTGGGGCGTCATCCTGCCGCAGGTCGCCTTCTCGCTCGCCATGGCGGTGCTTTTGCTGCGCACCGCCTTCAGGCAGCTGCCGTCCGAGCTCCTCGACGCGGCGATGATGGATGGGTGCGGGTACTTCCGCTACTTCTTCTACATCACGCTGCCGCTCTCCGGTCCGATCCTATCCACGGTCGGCGTGATCGCGTTCGTGAGCAGCTGGAACGGCTATCTCCTGCCGCTCGTCGTCTTCAACACCGAGTCGCGCTATCCCTGGACGCTCGGCCTCATGGCCTACCAGGGGCAATATTCCACGTCCTGGCAGCTCGTCCTCGCCTTCATCACGCTGACGATCCTGCCCGCGATCCTCATGTTCCTCTTGGCGCAAAGATGGATCGTCGCCGGGCTGACCGCGGGCGCGGTCAAGTCGTGATCCCCGGGCGCCCGGTGCAACCCTGAGGCGAGTTTGGCGAAAGGAAACCTAAGAAAATGAAAGGAAAATGGCTTTCATTTCCTTTCATTTATTTTTACGAATCTGGACTTTTCAAAGGGTTACGACCGAAAAAAATAAAAAAATCCGGCTCCGCTTTCACTCGCCTTAGAGGTTGCGGCGGCCGCCTCAGACGGACATCCATTCGCCCGCCTCGCCTTGGCCTTCCGGCGCCTCCTCTTCGGTCGCGCCCGTCGGATCTCCCGCCTGCTCGGCTTCGCCCATCGCCTCGGGATGGGCGGGAAACGATCCATGCTTCTTCAAGTATTCGTGCGCCGCGTTCCACATCTCGTCGACGCCGAGGTTGTCGGCGATGCGGTTGATCTTCTCCATGAGCTTCCTGCGATCCTCTTCGTCATAGCCCTGATGGGCGACCGCGACCGACTGATAGCGATCGAGCCGGTCGAGCACTTTCAAACAGGGCGTGATCGCCCGGATGTCGCCGGCGGCGACCGCTTCGGTCGCGAGTTGCATCAGCGGCGCTAGGCGATCCAATTGCAGCTTGGCGTGATTGGCCCCGCTGTCGACCGCCCTTTTCTGCAACACCTCGGAGACGATCTGCCGGATTCGGGTGGCGGTTAAGCCCTCCTCGGCGGCGATTTCGTCATAAGCCAGGCCCTCGCGTAGCCGCGCGAAGATGCGGCGGCGCCTTTGCAATTTGCCATGCGCGGTATGCCGGCGCCGGACAGGCGCTGCTTCATCGAACATCCAAGTCTCCTTCCGCGGGGCTCGCCGCTTTAATGGAAAACGCCTCAGAATAGCATTAATTCTGAAATTCGTGAATAAAATGTCGCGGGGAAGCGCGCGAGCATTAGGATCCGTGATTCCAGAAGGGAATTATAGATCAACGAGTTAACTCAAAACCGAAAGCGGCGTCAGCGTCTTACAGCGCGACGCCTATCGCTCGAAGGTCAGGGCTCAATCAGTTGGAACCGGTTTCGACCCAAAGCAGACCAAACGCGCGATTTCGTTAAACGTCCGCTTTGCGCAAATAGCGATTATTCCCATGGCACAAATGTAGGTAATTCTACCTATTGTGCACTTGCGTAGTTCCACCTATGGTGTACCTGCGTTTACAGTTCAATTGTGCTGGCTTTTCCCTTAAGGGCCCCGCGCCAAGGTTCTATTTTCCAGGAATTTTAGTCAAGAAGACGGTTAGGAAGCGGCGTCGCTCACCTGTCGCAATAATTGTATGTACCAGTAAGAAATTGGGACTTAGGTCATGACACCTTGACCTGGTCAACCTTCGGCCAATTGATGAGCCTCACCTCGGGCCGGTCCGAGATCGTGGTGGGCATGGTTGATGGCCCTGTTGCCGCCGACCACCCGGACCTCGCCCAGCCACATCCAAGGACTGCCCGGGAAGACGGGGGCTGCCTGTGCGCAAATGAGCAGCGCCGCCTGCGTTCACGGGACTTTCGTCGCAGGCATTCTGAGCGCCAAGCGAGATTCGGCGGCGCCAGCGATCTGCCCGGACTGCACCCTGCTCGTGAACCCGGTGTTTTCGGAGATGGCGACCGGAAGCGCGGACCAGCCAAGCGCAACGCCCGAGGAGCTTGCAGCGGCAATCCTCGAATGTATCGAGGCCGACGCCCGGATCGTGAATCTGAGCCTCGCAGTGACCCGATCGTCCTCAAAAGGCGAGCGCGCGCTGAAGCTTGCGCTCGATCACGCCGCGCGCCTCGGCGTCATAATCGTGGCGGCGGCGGGCAATCAGGGCACAGTCGGCGGCACGGTCATCACGGCTCATCCTTGGGTTATCGCCGTGGCCGCATGCGACGCCAACGGCAAACCCCTCAATGGGTCCAATCTCGGGTCTTCCATTGGGCTGCGTGGCCTCCGCGCCCCCGGCGACGGCGTCACCAGCCTGGGGGCGGACGGCCGGTCGCTGACCCTTGGCGGAACGAGCGTCGGCTGCGCCGTTCGTGACCGGCGCTGTCGCCCTGGTGTGGTCCCAGCTACCGGCGGCGAGCGGAGCCCAAATTCGCCTGGCGTTCCAACTGGCGCACGTTCGCGGACGAGCCTCCGTGACGCCCCCGCTGCTGGATGCGTGGGCCGCCTACCAACACGCGACCGGGAGGTGAGTCATGACCGAAGATGAAAAAGACTCAGGAAGACACTCAAAAGACAAGGCGTTTCGCGTTCGCCTGCCAGGCTTCGTTCGGGACGAGGAGATCGGCCTGGGCGATGTCGTCAAGCGCATCACCTACGCCGCCGGAATCCGTCCATGCGGTGGCTGCGAGAAGCGCGCCGCGGCTCTGAACCGAAGGATGATTTTCACCCGCTAACTCATTGCGAGCGTTCTCGATTGGCCAAGGAGGAAACCATGGAGCCCCGAGAGACAATGGACGAAACAGTCGCGGCTGGGGCCGTCGAAGCGAGAGAGATGGTCGCGCCGCCGACGAAGGGCGGCGGTGCGGCCCGCTCAGGGCGCCGCACCCTGTCCAACCTGCAGCGGCGGCGCGGCCGCCGCAATGGCCGGCGCCTCATATGTCTATGTGCTTGGCCAGATCGAGGAGCGTTACCCTCGGCCCTCTGTCGAAAAAGAAGTGGCTCAGGCCACCGGGCGTGCGGAAACAGCGGGACGGACGGACCGGCAAGCCTTTCATCAGATCTTGTCGCAACGCGAAAATCGCTACCTCGCGCGGCAATTGTGCTGGGTCCTGAGCGTTCAGGGCATCGACACCTATCTGCTGCAGCCGCGCGATCCGATGGACCTCGATCTGCTCGTCAACGCGATCGAGCCGCAGTCGGCGCCGTGGATCAGCACGGTCATCGGCGTTCAGGGTCCTGTCGCTCCGCCGGACTATTGCAATGGAATGATGCTGCCGATCGTGGTGTTCGACCAGATCTACACATTCTCGCGGGAATCCCTCGTCAGCGCGATCCCCCGGCCAGAGGCGATTTCGGCAGACGCCTTTGGGCCGGCGGCCAGCGAACTATTCGACCGGATCATGCAGATGACCGACAACGCGGGCTCGACCGACGAACACCGGGCGCTGAACTACTGCGCCGTGCGTTATCCAGCAATCTACGCCAAGACCGCCGAAGCCTTCGGGGCCGGATCGTCGCTTTCCGGCGTGGACGTTCAACCCTCGCCGCTGAGCGGTACGCGCAACATCGTCGAGGTTGTCTTCTCCCACACCAACCGCAGTACAGATTTTACCGAGAAGTCCTTTGTGCGGGTCGACGTCACCGAAGAGTTCCCGTTCCTGGTGACGAAGATGTCACCTTATTATGATCGGTGAAACAGTTTGGACCAAACACGAGTGAACCAACGGGAGAGAAAAAATGGTAAGTAATAGTGGAAGAAGAGATAGACGTACCGTATCGCGAATTCCAGGATTCAATGCCGACGCGGCACTCTATACTTCGCCTAGGACGTACTATTCAAGTGAGGGCTCGCGAAGTACAGCGGGAGCCGTGCAGACAGCGGTCGATTTCGGTGATTGTGACTCGGAGTTTTGCAAATTAACAGTATATCACGGAAACCTGGTGTGTATCTGCCATTTTCCAATGTGACCAGTTTTACCGGCCCAAGAGAAAAAGGAGTGAAACAAAATGCAGTTACCGGGCTTCACAGCTGAAGTATCGCTATATCGGAATATACATTCCTATTGCGGGATTGTGTTGCTAGATATCATCGGCGGCGGTGTTCAACCGCAACAGACGAAGGGCTGCAGCGAATGCTACATTCATACCGATGGGAAATGCGCAAAGGATTGCGTGATTCCCGGCAGAGAGTTCGTCTCGCCCTGTCCGGCCAGCGCATGCGTCGCTTGCGGCCCGTGCACATGTACAAAAAACTGTGCTGGAACGGTGACCCCCTGCTGAGAGGCCGGTCGGACCGCCGGTCTGGCAATTCCACACAATGTTCTTCACCGCCAAATGTGCTCTGACCGAGCACCGGCGAACACTTGAAACCAAGGAGGCAACACCATGACGCTGCCAGGATTTACTGCCGAGAAGTCCCTCAGTCCGAGCCGGGAACGCTACCTTGCGGTGCGGAGTAGCGGATCACGGAGTGGCGACCCTATCGCACCGGCCGGGTTGTTCCGCTGGTGCGAGGGATTTCCGCCGAGATGCTGCACATGCGATTTGACTAACGGCGGATGTGATTGCTCGAACCTGCACACTGAGATGTAGCTAAATCCCGGAAAGTCTCGGGAAGAGCGATCAAACCCGTTCGATTGGCGTTTCGATATGACAAGAGGAGCGAGATATGGCGAAGAAGACGAAGAAGGGCTTACCACCAAAACTGAATATTCCAGGATTTAACGGAGAGGTCTCTCTAGGACCAACCGTTGGCGTGTACCACGGTAGAGTTACTTCCGGCGCTGGCCAAACTGTTATCCCTCAGCTTGGTTCTCAGTTAATGTCGGGCGTCGACGTGGGCGCCTATTTGAGGTGCAGGGCGAATGGAGGCGGCGATCTCCTGTGCCGTTTCTTTGGCGGCCTTCCCCCCTTCACGATCGGCGGCCTTCTCTTCTAATCCAACGAATTGCCTGTTCTATGACAATAGGGTCTTTGCGACGCTACGGCCCCGGTCGGCAATGTCCGCTTGACGTCGATTTTGTTGAAGAACCCCCTGTTGTGGCAGCCGCACTTTGGATTTGTAGCGCCGTCAGCGCGGCAGATTCCTGCCTCTTCGCCTTATGTGGCGAGGATCGGCGCAGGGAGGGGGATAAGCTTCGCCAGTTTTCGCAGATTTTGGGCGGTGGCGGCTAAGAGGAACTCGTCTTTGGCTCCGTTTGGACCTCGGAGGCGCAATCGACCCAGCCTGAGGATGCGCTTCAGATGAGCGAAGAGCATCTCGACCTTCTTTCGTTCGCGACATGAGACGGCGTAGGCCTCAGTCTTTGCGATCGCACGGGCCTTGTCGCGAGCGGCTTCATGAATGGAGCGCGCGATCTTGCGTGCAGGAACGTTTGAGCAGCACCTAGGTTTAAGCGCGCAGGCGTCGCAGTCGTGCTTGCGCGCGAAGTAGATCATCGTGCCGTCTTTGGTCACTCCGTCGCGTGGCTTGGGGAATGAGCGATGATATTTCTTTAGCTCTTTGCCGGCGGGACAGACATAGAGGTTGCCCTCTGGATCGAAGGCGAAGTCGCTGCGGGAGAAGGTTCCGTCCGTGCGCTCGGACTTATCCATCAGTTTCACATGCGGCTCGATCCCGCGCTCGTCCACCAGCCACCCAATCATCTCGGCCGAGCCGTAACCCGCATCGGCGACCAGGCGCGACGGAGCGACTTCGAACTGTTCCGCCGTGCGGTCGAGCATCGTCTTGGCCGCGCCGACTTCGGCCTGGCGAACGGTCGTCGTCGCCTCGACGTCCATGATCACTGCATGCTTAAGGTCGATGAGGTAGTTGTCGGAATAGGCATAACCGGCGACAGAGTTGGCCGAAGCGGTGTAGCGGGCGGCCGGATCGGTTGGGGAGATCACCTTTGGCTCGACGGGCGTCGCCCCGCTAAAGGCCGCATCATCAAGGACCGACAGATATTCTGCGACTGCGCGGCTCGAACTCGGAACTAAATCTTCGACCTTGGCGACACCCCGCCGTCGATGCGCGTCCGCCACGATAATGCTGGCGTCGACTGCGAAAGCCTCACCCCCGACGACCCCTTCTTTCATGCAGCGCGCCACCACGGTCTCGAAGAGCTTGCGCAGAAGATCGCTCTCGCGAAAGCGGCCGTGGCGGTTCTTGGAAAACGTCGAATGATCCGGGACGTCGCCATCGAGCCCTAATCGACAGAACCAGCGATAGGCCAGATTGAGATGGACCTCCTCGCACAGCCGCCGCTCAGAGCGAATGCCGAAGCCGTAGCCGACGATCAGCATCCGGATCATCAGCTCGGGATCAATCGAGGGACGCCCGACCTCGCTATAGTAGGGGCCCAGATGCGCTCGAACCTCGGACAAGTCGACGAACCGGTCGATCTTGCGCAGCAGATGACCATCGGGGACGTGCCGCTCGAGGCTGAAGCCGTAGAACAGCGCCTCCTGCATCACGCGACGCTCGCCCATCATCGGCCGAATCTCCTGCTCCAAAGAGAAGAGAATCAGCGACTGGCGCCGCGATCAAGCAGAGTTTTTCAACACAATTCGTCGAGACCGGCCGTTCCCGAGCGGCCGTTTAGAGTGCAGGAAGCCGCCCTGAGCGGTCGTCGTCGTAACAGCAGATTGGGTTTTGGCCGCGGTATGTCGCCGGCGCCACACTCATCCGGATTGTGCGGCCGGGCCGAAAGCTGGAGTCGCGCGCGCTTGCTTCGAACCGTGAGCGCCTCTATTCAAATGCACGCGGGGTGCGGAATCGAGGTTGGAGTGGGGGCGGGGCGGCTAGCCGTTCTTTCAGGACTCGTGTGCGCTGCGCTCGGGCTTGCCCCGGCGGTGGCCGCCGACATGTCCAGCCTCGGCATCGACAATTCGATGCCTGCGCCTGCGCCCGTCATCGCGCCGGGGCCGACCACCTACATCAACTTTCTCGACGAGGTCGCGGGTCGGCGTTTACGCCCACAACTGGATTCATGACGAGGGTTCGCCGGTCGACGTCTCGGGCGAACTCCTGTCCTCGCCGATCGGCTACGCCAACAACATCGGCGGTCCCTGGTTTTCCTGGTTCTTCAATCCGCGCATCAACATCGGCGCGATGATCAACACCGGCGGCAAGACGAGCTACGGCTTCACCGGCCTCACCTGGCGCATTCCGCTCTACAAAGGGTTCTTCTTCGAGGGCGAGTTTGGCGCCGCCGTCAACACCTCGCCGTTGCGCGACGAGCCGAACCGCGTGAACACGGGCTGCCGCTGGGATTTTCGTGAGTCCGGCGGCTTCGGCTACCAGTTCAACGAGCACTGGGACGTGATCGCCAATATCGAGCACATCAGCCATGCGAGCCTTTGCACGAGCATCAACCCAGGCCTGACCCAGGTCGGCGCGCGGATCGGGTATAAGTTCTGAGGGCCACGCTTTTTCTGAGCGCTCACAGCCTATTGTCATTCCCGCGAAAGCGGGAATCCATTGCCCTTTCAAGTCTGCGCTGGATGCCCGCTTTCGCGGGCATGACAGACGACGGAAATGAAGGCGCAACGGTCAACGCTACCACCCGACCATTTCCTCTGAGCCGCCGAACTGTTTCGGCATGCCCTTGTAATGCGGGAGGTCGTCGACGATCCGTCGAACCGCGAACTGGCATTGCACATGGAAGGCGGGACGGAATTCGCCGGGCGGGAGCAGGAATCCGTTGACGCCCCTTAAGCTCCGTCCCAGGACGTCGATAAACATGCGCGTGCCGCATTCGCGACAGGTGACGCGCGGATTGCGCTTCAGTTTCCAATTCGTCGGGTCGCCGCGGACAACCTTCACGGCGTCGGCCGGATAAACAGATTCCGGCGCATAAGCGCCGCCATGGACGGCCTGACAATCGTCGCAATGGCAGAAGAACTGCACGATCGGCCCGGCGGTGATTTCGATCTCGGTCGCGCCGCAGCGGCATTGGATTTTGGTCATGTGCTCTCCTCCGGCTTACGACGCCGCCTTCGCCAACACCCGCGCCATGCGTTTGCGCCAGTCGGCGCCCTGAGCGCGGAAATGCTCCACGACGGCTCGATCGAGGCGCAACGTCACGGGCTCGAGCGTCTTGTCGAGCTTCGGCCGGCCAGGACCGCGTCTTATGCTCTCCGCCAGAGCCGGAAGCACTTCGGCAAACGGTCGAAGGCCCTCGATCTGCTCGTCCTTCAACTCGGGGTTGTCCGGATCGCTGGCGATCATTCGTTGAATTTCGGCCTCCTCGACGTCGCTCAGGGGGCGATTGGAAGAGAATTTCTTCGAGGTCATCGTCCTCGCTCCTTTCGGCTCGCCGGTCGCATGGAAATCACGGAAATAGCCTCGGCGCCCAACGGCCTGAAGATCACTGTGATCACGATCCCAGCCCATTCGCCAACTGCGACGAAGCGGCCTTGCCTGTTGAGCCAACAGCGGCTTCAGAGAAGAAGTCAGAGTTGAGATCGGCAAAGTCGAGACCGTGCTTGGCGAGGTTGGCAAGCCGCTTGGCTCGTCCCACACGATCTTCATAAATTTATGTACACGGAAACCGCGGAGTCGTCAATAATTTCGTGTACGGAAATCAGGCGCTCTGCAAAGCCGCGCCTGCCCGCGCCCTTCCGCGCGGGGTCATTTCGGCTAGGGAGCGCGGAAGGCCGATCCAGCGTCCGTTGCCCGAGAGTTGCGCCCCTTCCGGCCCCTTAAGCTCGCGACGGAGCATTCTTTTGCGCCGACGCCGCGGGCGGCGAGCCCAGGAACCCTATGCCCAAACGGACCGATATTTCCACCATCCTCATCATCGGCGCGGGCCCAATCATCATCGGCCAGGCGTGCGAGTTCGATTATTCGGGAACGCAGGCCTGCAAGGCGTTGCGCGCGGAAGGCTATCGAATCGTCCTCATCAATTCCAATCCGGCGACCATCATGACCGATCCGGACATGGCGGACCGGACCTATATCGAACCCATCACCCCCGAAATCGTCGAGAAGATCATCGCCAAGGAGCGCTATGCGGTGCCGGGCGGCTTCGCCCTTCTCCCGACCATGGGCGGCCAGACGGCGCTCAATTGCGCGCTTTCGCTGCGCAAGATGGGCGTGCTCGAGCGCTACGATGTCGAGATGATCGGCGCCACGGCGGAGGCGATCGACAAGGCGGAGGATCGCGAACTCTTCCGCGAGGCGATGACCAAGATCGGTCTCAAGACGCCGCGCTCGCATCAGGTGAAGACGCTATCGCAGGCCCTGATCGCGCTCGAGGACATCGGGTTGCCGGCGATCATTCGCCCGAGCTTCACCATGGGTGGCACGGGCGGGGGCATCGCCTACACCAGACACGAGTTCATCGAGATCGTCGAGGGCGGCATGGACGCCTCTCCCACAGATGAGGTGCTGGTCGAGGAGAGTGTGCTCGGCTGGAAAGAATTCGAGATGGAGGTGGTCCGCGACAAGCAGGACAATTGCATCATCATCTGCTCGATCGAAAACATCGACCCGATGGGCGTGCACACGGGCGATTCGATCACCGTCGCGCCCGCGCTGACACTGACCGACAAGGAATTCCAGATCATGCGCGACGCCTCGATCGCGGTCTTACGCGAGATCGGGGTCGAGACCGGCGGCTCGAACGTGCAGTTCGCGGTCAATCCGGCCGACGGGCGCATGGTCGTGATCGAAATGAACCCGCGCGTGTCCCGTTCGTCCGCTTTGGCCTCGAAGGCGACCGGCTTTCCGATCGCCAAGGTCGCCGCCAAGCTCGCCGTCGGCTACACGCTCGATGAGATCGCCAACGACATCACCGGCGGCGCGACGCCGGCGTCATTCGAGCCGACGATCGACTACATCGTCACCAAGATCCCGCGCTTCGCCTTCGAGAAGTTTCCCGGCGCCGAGCCGACGCTGACGACGGCGATGAAATCGGTCGGCGAAGCGATGGCGATCGGCCGCACGTTCCCCGAATCGCTGCAGAAGGCGCTGCGCTCGCTCGAGACCGGCCTCAATGGACTGGACGAGATCGAGATCGAGGGCCTCGGCCTCGGCGACGACCATAATGTGCTGCGCGCCGCGATCGGCCAGCCGACGCCAGATCGCTTGCTCAAGGTGGCGCAGGCGATGCGGTTGGGCATGGGCGTCGAGGAGATCCATGAGGTCTCGAAGATCGACCCCTGGTTCCTCGAACGGATCGCCGAGATCGTCGCGTTCGAAGGCAAGGTGCGCGCTTACGGCCTGCCGTCCGATGCGGGCAACTTCAGGGCTTTGAAGGCCGCCGGCTTCTCGGACGCGCGTCTCGCGGCTCTGACCGGCAAGGACGAAGCCGACGTCGCCGCAGCTCGCAAGCGCCTCGACGTTCAGCCCGTGTTCAAGCGCATCGACACTTGCGCGGCCGAGTTCGCTTCGCCCACCGCTTACATGTATTCGACCTATGAGGCGCCCTTCGCCGGCAAGGTGAGATGCGAAGCCGATCCGAGCGCGCGCGAAAAGATCGTCATACTCGGCGGGGGGCCGAACCGGATCGGGCAGGGGATCGAGTTCGACTATTGCTGCTGCCACGCTGCGTTCGCGTTGAGCGCGGCGGGCTACGAGACGATCATGATCAACTGCAATCCCGAGACCGTCTCGACCGATTATGACACTTCGGACCGCCTTTATTTCGAGCCGCTTACGGCCGAGGATGTGCTGGCCATCCTCGACAAGGAGCGCGAGCGCGGGCTCCTCAAGGGCGTGATCGTTCAGTTCGGCGGCCAGACGCCGCTCAAGCTTGCCCACGCTCTCGAACAGGCGGGCGCGCCAATCCTCGGCACCTCGGTCAACTCGATCGATCTCGCGGAGGATCGCGACCGCTTCAAGCGGTTGCTCGACAAGCTCGGCTTGAAGCAGCCGAAGAACGGCATCGCTTATTCGGTCGAGCAGGCGCGCCTCATCGCCGCCGATCTCGGCCTGCCGCTGGTCGTGCGCCCGTCCTATGTGCTCGGCGGTCGGGCGATGGCGATCATCCACGATCAGACCGCGCTCGACGACTACCTCTTGGGTGTTTTGCCGAGCCTGGTGCCGTCCGACGTCAAGGCGCGTTACCCGAACGACAAGACGGGCCAGATCAACACCGTTTTAGGCAAGAATCCGCTGCTGTTCGACCGTTACCTTGCGGACGCGATCGAGATCGATGTCGACGCCTTGAGCGACGGCAAGACGGTCGTGGTCGCCGGAATCATGGAGCATATCGAAGAGGCCGGCATTCACTCGGGTGACAGCGCCTGCTCGCTTCCGCCGCGATCGCTCAAGCCCGAGACGATCCTGAGCCTCAAGGACCAGACGCAGAAACTGGCGCGCGCGCTGGAGGTCGGCGGGCTCATGAACGTCCAGTACGCGCTCAAGGGCGGCGAGATCTACGTGCTCGAGGTGAACCCGCGCGCCTCGCGCACCGTGCCCTTCGTCGCCAAGGTGATAGGCAAGCCGATCGCCGCGATCGCCGCCCGCATCATGGCGGGGGAAGAGCTCGCTTCCTTCGACCTCAAGCTTGAACGGCTGGATCATGTCGGGGTCAAGGAAGCTGTGTTCCCCTTCGCCCGCTTCCCGGGCGTCGACACCGTGCTGGGCCCTGAAATGCGCTCCACCGGCGAGGTCATGGGCATCGACCGCTCGTTCGAGGTCGCCTTCGCTAAGAGCCAGCTTGGCGCCGGGTCGCGGCCGCCGACCTCGGGCGCGGTATTCGTCTCCGTTCGCGACGCGGACAAGGAGAAGATCGTCGAGCCTTTGCGCAAGCTTCAGGCGCTCGGGTTCAAGATCCTGGCGACCGCCGGAACCCAGCGCTACCTCACCGCCCATGGGCTGAAGGCCGAGAAGGTCAATAAAGTCTCGGAGGGACGCCCGCACGCCGCCGACGCGGTGCGCAACGGCGCCGTTCAGCTCATGTTCAACACCACCGAGGGGGCGACCTCGCTCGCCAATTCCAAGCCCCTTCGCCGCGCCGCCCTCTTGCAAAAGACGCCCTACTACACCACAATTTCAGGGGCCATCGCGGCGGCGGACGGGATCCGGGCCGTTGCGAGCGGCGAACTCGAAGTCAAGGCGTTGCAGGATTATCTGGCGTGACGGCGCAGAAAGACGCCGTGGCGGCAGAATTTTTTTACGGATAGGCCATGGACAAGCTACCTATGACCGCCGCGGGGCATGCAGCCCTGGAGGCTGAATTTCTTCGTCGCCAGCAGGTCGAGCGGCCACGCATAGTGGCGGCGATTTCGGAGGCGCGATCGCACGGCGACCTGTCGGAAAACGCCGAATATCACTCGGCCAAAGAGGCGCAGTCGCATAACGAGGGCCGGATCGTCGAACTCGAAGATCTGTTGCAGCGTGCCGAAGTGATCGACGTGACGAAACTGAACGGCGCGACGATCAAGTTCGGCGCGACCGTCACGCTCATCGATGAAGACACTGAAAAGGAGAGCAAGTTTCAGATCGTCGGCGAGAGCGAGGCGGACGTGAAGTCGGGCAAGGTGTCGATCACTTCGCCGACTGGGCGCGCGCTCATCGGCAAGAAAGCGGGCGACAACGTCGAAGTGAACACGCCTGGCGGCGGCAAGAGCTATGAAATCGTCAAGGTCGCTTATATATAGCTTGTGAATTGTCGGCCCGAGTCGGGGCACGGAGGCGTCATGTCCGCGTTGCTCTTCACTCGCCGCGCCGGACTCCTCGCTCTCGGGGCTCTTGCGCTTCAGGGCTGCGCAAGCACCGCGCCGGCGCCCGCGGCGGCGACGAGTAGCGTCCGTTTCCGGGCAATCAGGGTCGACGTTTCGCCGCTTCGGGCCAGCATGGGAGATCCGACAGCGGCCTGGGTGGAACAATCGCTGCCCGGCGCGCTCGCCCAGTCGCTCGGTCCCTATATGACGCCTGGCGCACCGCAACGGGGCGACCTTGATCGCGCGGATCGATTATCTCTATCTTGGGTCAAGCAGTGGCGGCCCCGGCTTCTTTGGGCAAACGCAAGACACCATCAACGGGACGCTTATCGTCAGGGGGCCGCGGGGCGGCGTGGTCGCCAGTGTGCCCTTGAGGGCGATCTCGTCTTATATCCCGATGGCGGTCGATCAGGCCTTGGTCGAGCAGGCCCTGCAAGGCCGCGTGGTCGCCCTTTCGCAGGCCTTTGCCGGCTGGGCGCCGAAAGAGCTCGGCCTCTGAACATTTCGATCTGAGCGGCGATACGCCTTTAACGCCCGTGGTTTCACCACTGGCTGCGCTTTTGCGCGTTGTTTTGGGTCGGACGGTAAAGAGAAGGATAAAATGGTCGCCAGCGCCATCACTCGCCGGAGCGCCCTCGCCGTCCTTGGCGCGTCCGGCCTTTCATTGACCTTTGCCGCGTCTCGCGCGCTGGCCCAAAGCGGGCTGAGGTTTGGCGCCATCAGGGTCAATGTCGAGCCGCTGCGCGCGGTCATGGGCGATCCGACTGCGGCCTGGATGGAGCAGGGGCTTCTCCAGGCGTTGCCCCAGATCCTCGGGCCGCATCTCGCTCCAGGCGATAGGAGCGCTCCGGTTCTCGAGGTCCAGATCGATTGGCTCTATCTTGGACCGAACCCCAGCGGGCGTGGGGCGGGGGGTGGCTCGGCGCAGGATACAATCGTCGGAAGCTTCATCGTTCGGGGACCACAAGGCGGAATTGAGTTGCAAATCCCCCTGCGGGCGATCAGGTCTTATTTTCCTAGCGCAGTCGATCAGGCGCAACCTGTGCAAGGTTATTACTGGCGTGTGGTCGCGTTGGCTCAAGCTTTCGCGGGTTGGGCGCCGAGGCAGCTAGGGCTTTAGCAGCGAGATTTGAAGCCGCTCGGAAACAGGGCAATCAGCGCGGTTTGTGGCCCCTGACCTGCTCGACATAAGAGCGAAGGATGGCGTTGATCCTGGTCTGATAGCCACGTGCTTGCTTGCGAAAGAACGTCAGGACATCCGCGTCAATCCGCAGGTTCGTGTGCTCCTTTCGCTTCGGCATGGGCAATTCGATCGTCGCCCACTCCACTGAAGGGCGAGCGCAAGGGACAATGGGCGGTTTCGGTGTCGGGCAAGTGGCGGCTTATCTTCGCCTTCGACGGCGAGGACGTGACCGACCTTGATTTGGTCGACTACCACTGACGGCCGAAAGGGCGAGCCATGGCAATGCACAACCCCGCCCATCCCGGCGAAGTGATCCGCGAATCCTGCTTGAGGCCTCTTGGCCTGACCGTGAGGGAAGCAGCCGAGCATCTTGGCGTGACGCGCGAAGCTCTGTCCGACCTTTTGAACGAGCATAGCGGCGTATCGCCGGAAATGGCGCTACGGCTCGAAAAGGCTGGGTGGAGCACGGCAGACACGTGGCTTCGCATGCAGATCAACTGGAGCCTTTGGCGACTCCGCCAGCAGGCCGGTAAAATCAGAGTGAAGAAGTTTCCGCAGCTTGAGCCGACGTGACGATCAGCCGGTTTTTTCGCAACTGAGCCATGCTGGTAGGACTGCCGCGAAAATCGGCCGCTATTTCAGTCCGGCGCGGATGATTGCCTCGACTGCGGCCGTGCTATAGCCCGCCGCATGGTGGGCGCGGGCACGGACCGAACCAGACCGCAGGTCGGCGGCGGTCCAGCGATTATTCTGGTTCGGCCGCAACTGGCGGTGAACATCGGCATGTGCGCGCGGGCGATGGCCAATTTCGGCCTCGATGACCTCCGCCTCGTCAATCCTCGCCAGGGCTGGCCGCGCACTGACGAATATCGGGACGTCGCCTATTCGGCGGCGGCGGGCGCGACGGGACTTCTGGACGCTGCGAAGAGTCTTTGCGAGCGTCGAAGCGGCGGTCGGCGACCTCCGCACGATCTACGCGACGACGGCTCGCGAGCGCGGGCAGATGAAGGCGGTCTTGAGCCCAAGCGTCGCAATGGGCGCGAGCGCGCTCGCGGTCGGCGAAAAGCGCGGAATCCTGTTCGGGCCTGAACGCACCGGCCTGGACAACGACGAAGTCGCCCTCGCCGATGCGATCGTCACCTTTCCGACAAGTCCCACTTACGCCTCGCTCAACCTTTCCCAGGCCGTGCTTCTTTGCGGCTACGAATGGTTCAAGGCGGCGCACGGCGACAAGCCGCCGCCATCCACGATTCCGCGCGTCCAATCGCCACCTGTCCAGCGCGAGATGTTGCTTGCCTTCTTCGATTATCTCGAGGGCAAGCTTGACGAGAATGGCTTTTTCCGTCCGGTCACCAAGAAACCCGGCATGCGGCGAAACCTGCGCAACATCTTCCATCGCATGGAGCTGACGCAGCAGGACGTGCGGACATTATGGGGGGCAGTGGTCCGACTGGTCGAGGGGCCGCGGGTCGAGGTCAAGACGCGTAAGCGCGTGCGGCAGAAAAAGACCGAGACGCAGCCCTGAACTGGCGCCTGAAGTAAAAAAGCCCTCCGGGCTTGGAGCTTGCCTGGAGGGCTGGATGCATCGCCCGACGAGGCGATGACGGATCCTTATTGCGCCGGGGCCGGAGCAGGCGCGGCGTCCGGAGCCGGAGCCATGTGGTGCACATGGTGCATGTGATGATGATGGTGGTGATGATGATGGTGGTGGTGATGGGTCATCGGCGGTTCGGCATTCACCGACGCCGTTCCGGCGGGCGCGCCGGTGGTTGTTTCCTGGGCGACGGCATATCCGGCGAGGCCAAGCGAGAGAACCGCCGCCGCGGCAAGGGTCTTGATCATGAAAGGAAAATCCTGTGGTTAGGCAAACCCAAATGGGTCGGCCCGAGCAATAAAGACCTGCGCCTGAACTCAATATGAACCGGAAGGCGGCGCCGATTTAAGTGGGGGAGGCGTCTCGCGGCGGGGATCACAACGCGCCGCAACTCTCGCAAATCACACCATTCCGTTTCAATGAGCACGGAGCCGCGCGAGACGCGGTCCGAGTTCATCGAACAGGCAGAGCGAAAATTTCAAGCCGCGTGGATTGAAATTCGCCGAAGGGTTCCGTCTACGGAGACAAGGGCGATCCCTGCAACCCCTTCGACCACTCCGCTGCCGTCTGTTCCGGCATAAACCCTCAAGGTTTGCGCCGCCGAACTAGCGAGAGTGAGCGTCGTGCTAAGAAGCGTAGAGCCTGAACCATCTGAGCTTGCCGTCCAAAGCGCTGGCGCCACAAGACTTGAGAGGGGTTGAGTGGATTCATGCGCTGCGCCAGAAGTTGGTTCGACCCTAAGAACGAGTTCGGCGCTGCATGCCGCGCCCCCTAGCACCACCCAACAGGAAAGAGCGTAATTCCAATCGACATCTGCCGTCACCGTAATGACGGGGTGGCCAGCGGGAATTGAAAAGTCAGCTCCGATGAGCGCGCGGGAGCCAACCCCTCCGGGCACCAAATCGGCCGCCGCAGCTTGCACAAATAGGCCGAACCGCCCAGCTGCTGGATTAGCAAAAGCGCCGGGGAATGCGAAGACATCGGTGTGATCTTGGGTCTCCTGGCGAGTGAAAGTGGTCGCGCTCAAGTCGAGAGGGGCAGGCGGAGGCGGTGGCGGATGTCGAGGCCACTTGCGGTGGAATTCAACCCCAACATGTCAAAAAGTTCAAACTCCCCATCCGCGGGCTGGAAATCGAAATAGGCTTTGCCGAGCTCCGCCTTGGACGGCGCGCTCGTAGCCACCTTTTTCCACCAACCCGCCGCTTCCTTCCCGTATTTTGTTTGGAGGGCTTTTTCGGTCTTCAGCAGGTTCGCGAACTCAGCTTTGACCGCGTCAATATTTCCTCCTTTTGATTTAAACTGATCAATTTGCTTCGCAATAGTTTGCCGCTGAGCCAGCAGAGCTTTGCCATCATCCGAGGCGGAAATCTCTTTTTCGAGAGCCGACCAAGTTTTCGATCTAGCTTTTATCAATGCAGACAGACGAGCCTGCTGATTTTTCACATATTTGTCGATTTCTGCACTTGCAGTTTTTACAGGAGATTTCATGTGTTCCCTCCCAAATTATTTGAGGCACGTAAAATAATCGCATTATAAACTGCCAAGCGAGCAGATCGACCTGACGCGCTTCGGCAAACGAGCGGTCAGACTCAGACGCTCAGAACCCACCAGCCCACTCGAGCGCCTGAGCAAGTAAGGTAGGTGGAATAATTGCGAGCTCGCAATGGGTGGAACTACCTATAGTTCTTGAAGCCGCGAATCCGCCCCGGTGTTCTGAGAAGGGCTTCTCGAATCCCGACACCGGGTGCTAACCCGATCGGCGTTTGAAGCGAATTGCCGTGTTTCGGCCCGGCCGCGACAATCTCGATCGACTCGCCGCGGAAGAAAAACGTCATCAGGAACACTCATTCATGGTCGATCCAGGCATCACGAGGAAGCATCGCCCCGACCAGGTTTCCTCCATGACCGGGTTCGCCCGCGCGGCGGGAAGCGGCGGCGGATGGCGCTGGACGTTCGAGCTCAAGACGGTCAACGCCAAGGGCCTCGATATCCGCTTGCGCATGCCCTCGCCCTTTGACCAGGCGGAAGGGGCGGCGCGCACGCGGCTCGCCAGCGCTTTGGCGCGCGGGACCTGCTTCGCGAACCTGTCCGCGCGGCGCGAGGCGGCGGCGGCCGTGGCGCGGATCGATAGCGCAGCCTTAGAGTTGATCGCCGTCGCCGCCCGCGCGGCTGCAGCCAAGGCCGGGCTTGCGCCGCCGACTATGGATGGCCTGCTCGCTTTGCGCGGCGTGGTCGATTCGGCGGACGCCGAGGACGACGAGGCCACCGTGAACGTTGCCTGCGCAGACGCGCTCGCGACCCTCGATGAGGCCATCGCCTCTCTCACCGCAGCTCGCCGGGTCGAGGGAGCTGCGCTTGCGGCGTTGCTGACCGAAAGGCTTGACGCCATCGCGGCGCTGGCCGACGCCGCCGACGCCAATCCGGCGCGTCGGCCGGAGGCGGTCCGCGAGCGCCTTGCCCAGAACGTCGCAGCGCTGATGGCGTCGTCGCGCGGTTTTGACGAGAACCGCCTCCACCAGGAGGCGATCCTGCTCGCCGCCAAGGCCGACATCCGCGAGGAGCTAGACCGGCTCAAGACCCATGTCGCCGCCGCGCGGACGCTGATCGACGAAGGGGGGCCCATCGGCCGGCGGCTCGATTTCCTGGCCCAGGAGCTGGCGCGGGAGGCAAGCACCCTTTGCGCTAAGGCCAACGATGTAAGCTTGACCGCGCAGGGACTTGAACTCAGAGCCCAAATCGAGCAATTCCGCGAGCAGGTGCAGAACGTCGAGTGAGATTCGAAGCGATGGCGGCGAGCCGGCGAGGCATGATCCTGATTCTGTCCTCGCCGTCGGGGGCCGGCAAGACCACGCTGACCCGGATGCTCATCGAGGACAGCGCGCTTGATCTGACGCTCTCCGTCTCGGTGACCACGCGCAAGCAACGCGCCTCCGAAGCCGACGGCATCCATTATCACTTCTTGGCCGACCGGGCCGAATTCGAGCGGATGAAGGCGGCGGGCGAACTGCTCGAATTGGCCGAGGTGCACGGCCACGGCTATGGCACGCCGCGCGCGCCGGTGGAGAGGGTGCTCGCGGAAGGACGCGACATGCTGTTCGACATCGACTGGCAGGGCGCGAAGCAAGTGCGCGAACGGCTGGGCGAGGACGTCGTCAGCATTTTTGTCCTGCCGCCCTCGATGCGCGAATTGCGCGCGCGCCTCGAGCGGCGGGCGGAGGACACGGCCTCTTCGATCGCGGCGCGATTCGAGAACGCCCGACGCGAGATCGAGCGCTGGCGAGACTACCATTACGTTGTCGTGAACGATGACCTCACTCGCGCCTATCGCGACGTGAAGACGATTGTGGCCGCCGAGCGGCTGCGCGCGAAGCGGATCCAGCCGGGCGTCGAGCGGCTGGTCGAGCGGCTGGTGGCCGAGCGGGCGCGCTCCGTATAGAGTTGGCGGATGCGCGGCGCCCACCGCTTGGGGCGGGGTGGGCATGCCCAGCGGATAGCGGCCGGCGAAAGTCTGTTGCCCGCGCCTCGCAAATATGCAGCTATTGGGTTCTTGGGGGTGGAAGGGATCGGAAGGATGACCACCTGGGCGACGTCCAGGCGCGCGCGAATTGAACGCATTGACGCTGAGGCCGAAGCGTTGATCCGCGATCTCGGCGATTGCGCGTATCAGGAGGCTCGGCGAAGGGAGCACGAGGCCAGTTCCGATGCGATCGCCGAGGATTGGGCGCTGGTCGCCAAGGCGGTTGCGCGGAAGACCGGCAGCCGCGTTGGCCTCAATCTTTCGACCCAACTGGCGATGAACACCTTCTTCGTGATGGATCGCGAGCCGGACGCCCCGCGCAAGGCTCAACCCCTTCCGCAGCCAGCGCCGGAGCCTGGACGCCTACCGAAGGCGAGCGGCGTTCCTACGCCCCAACCGTTCCGCATACAATTCATGGGCGCGGGAACCGATTCGAGGCCGTCGTTATTGCGAGAAGACGTCATTCGGGCCTCAGACGTCTCCGCCGCGATTATCGCCGCTGCGATCGCCGCATGGCCGCCCAACACGATCGCCTTGCGCATTCTCGATCGCGAAGGCCACGAGGTGTTCGGCCGACAGAAGACGGCCGGCCGATAAGGGCAACTGCCGGTCGGCTTACTCGGCTGCTGCTGCGGCCTCGCGTTCGCGAACCTCGAAGATCTCGAACTCGTCGCTGAGGCCACGGAGCTGCGAAGACCGAGGGGTCGTTCGGTATCTAGAGTCGCTCATCACCTGCGCCACTTCGGAGCTTTCGATGATCGGCTTCGTCGCCAGGATTGCGGTCGGGTCGGCGAGCTCATTGACGCGGGAAGCGATGTTGACCGTCTGACCGAAATAGTCCTGCCGATCGTCGAGCATGACGGCGAGGCATGGACCCGAATGCAGCCCGATATTGAGCGCCAAGTCCTCGCCGCCGCGCGTCTGGTTGATTTCGCGCATCGCTTCGCGCATGCGCATCGCCGCCCTGAGCGCCCGGTCGGGGGTGGGAAAGGTGGCCATGACCGCGTCGCCGATGGTCTTGACCACCGCGCCGCCCTCGGCTGAGACCGCGTGGAGCAGCGCGCCGAAGTGACTGCGCACGAGATCGAAGGCGGCGAGGTCGCCAATCCGGTCGTAGAGCGCAGTCGAGCCCCTGAGGTCGGTGAACAGGATCGTGAGACTCGTGATCTTGAACCGCTGCTCGGGATCGAAAGTGCCGCTGCGATAGAGATCGCGAAACGCCTGATTGCTGAGGAGTTGCGTTGCGGTCAGGAACGGCCGGCGGGTGTTGGTCAGCTCGTTCATCTCGTTGCTGTGCAGCCAGATCCCGGGCATGGTTCGCCGGTCAGCCTTGTTTTCGAACGAGATGCGCGCCGGTCCCGGCTGGATTTTAAGCGTGCCGCTGTGGGTATGCGCCTCTGCGAAGACCATCGAGAGGTTGCGTCGCTCCCGCGTCTCATCGCCGTCGACTTCCAGAAAGAGCGAGGAATGGGTGACAGGCTCGAAGACAATCGCCAACCCCTTGGGGAAGTTCAGCGACATCGCCGCCTTCTCGCCCCCGCCGAGCTCCATCGTGTCCAGCGTCACTTTCTGAACAGCGCTCTCAACATCATCCGGGAACTCGTTGCTCGAGCTCCAGAAAATCTGGCGCATGTATTCGGCGAAGGAAAGCGAATTGGGATCGTGCGCGGCGATGCGGCGAATCCGGGGATTGACGGTGAATGTGACCTCGACCAGCTTATCGAGCGTCGGCTCGCAATCGACCGTGCAGAACGAGCAATAATAGTGGGTCTGGTTGAGGGCCTTGAGCGCCGCGCCAGTCTCGATCACGCCCCCGCAGGACGGGCACAACATGTTCCACGACATGTCGAACAGCCCGAGCCGCGCGGCGTGCACAAACCCGCCGATCGTCTGCTCTTCGTTGAGGCCGTGCGCCTTCGCATAGGCCAAGGGATTGATGCGGTTGAGCAGCCGATCCGGGTCTTTTTCGACCGATGTCTCCAAGGCGGTAACCACCGCAGGGTCAGCGGTTTGCCGCAAAAGCCCAAAGAGTGCTTCGTCAGCCATAACATTTCCTCGAAAGTTGGTCTGCGGCCGATCAACAATGGCCTGCGCCGGCGGTTCAAAAAAGCGGCCGGCGAAATCCTGTTTTATATAGGTCTGAACCTAGGTTTTGGTAGGGCGAAGCGCGCTCGTCTCAAGCCCGCCCGACGCAGCGTTATGGCTAAACCAAATCTGAGAACGAAGCAAGAACAATTTGGCTGCTCACGGAGAGAGAGGCGCGCGCAATACGCCGGTCGTCCCCACGTCACGACACGAAACTTGCGATCATATCGACGCAAGAATTTTTCGCGCCGCCTTAAGATGCGGAATGTCCACCATCTTGCCGTCCATGCCGAGGGCGCCGGCCCCTGGATTGGCGTCGAACGCGGCGACGATCTTGCGCGCATGTGCGACCTCGGCCTCGGATGGCGCATAAGCGCGATTGATCGCCGCGACTTGGTCGGGATGGATCGCGAGACGCCCGACGAACCCGTCGTGCCGTGAGCGCCGGCAATCCCGCTCGAACCCCTCCGCATCGCGGAAGTCCGTGTAAACCGTGTCGAGGGCCATGACCTCGGCGGCGGAGGCTGCGAACAGACACGCCGTGCGGGCAAATTCGTAAGGCGATGTCCAGGACCCATCCGCCTCCTTGTTGTCCGCCGCGCCGAGCGCCGCTGCGAGATCCTCCGCGCCCCAGGTCAAGGCGATCAGCCGGGGATGCGCTGGCGCGTAGGAGCCAAGCGCGAACATCGCCTTTGGCGTTTCGGTCGCCAGGATCGCGAGCTTGACGGAACCCGAGGCCATGCCGGCCTTAGCCTCGAGCGCGTCCAGGTAATGGGCGATCCGCTCAAGATCCGTCGCGCCGTTGACCTTCGGGATGAGGACCGCATCGAGGCCGGGCTTCACGACGGCAGCGAGGTCGTCGACCGTAAGCCCCGTGTCGAGCGCATTGATGCGCACGAAGAACGACCAATCTTGTTTGCGCTCGTTCTCGATGAGCCCTGCAACATGAGAGCGGGCGTTGGCCTTCTCGGGGGGCGCGACCGAATCTTCGAGGTCAAGGATGAGGGCGTCGGCGCCGCAATCCCTGGCCCGCGCGAACTTGCGTTCGGAATCGCCGGGAACGAACAGGAGCGAGCGCAGCTTCATGTCACCTTCCGCGATTTGCCCGATGCTGGATGGTGAACGCCATAAAACCGGCGACGATCTCGAATGGTAAACCCCGTTCCAATTTTTCCTTCCAATCCCTACCGGGAACGCCTCTGCGACAGATATCGCTCCAAGTAGCGCCGTCCGATTTGATCTCCTTTGTAGCCGAAAAGCGCGCCGATCAGAGCCGCCGCGATCAGGACCCATGGATTCGATGAATAGATCGCACATAGCCCAGCCACGATCGCGGCGCCGGCCAACGCCATCCAGGTCGTGAATTCATACGAACCCGTCATTGCATCTCGCCGGTGTCGTCACGCGAGCGGGCCGCCGAGGGGGTCGAAATCTCGGAGCCGAAAGCTGCGTTCAGCCCATTATGACGCTGCCCGCTGAAGATGGATAGGCATGAGCCCCGTGCGCGTCGGCTGTTTAAACGCGAAATTCCCTGCGCTTCCTGAGACGGAGCAAAAAACGAGGCGACGGAGTGAACCGCCGCCTCGCTTTGCCATCGGGGCGCTTTTCGCCCGATGGACACTACTCGTGAGAAGCGTCAGAGCGGGCCGCCCACGCCCCCGCGTGTGGTGACGCCGTAGAAGTCATAGAGCCTGCGCTCGTACTCCGGGTCTCCCCAGGCCGGCTCGGTGCCGACCTCATAGGACGGCGCGTCTTCGAGCTGGCTCTGCTTGATGTCCACGACATAGCCGCCGAGGTTCGTATTGTATTTCAGGAGAGACCAGGGCAGCGGATGATAGCTGTTCCCGACCCCGAGGAACCCGCCGAAGGACATGATGGCGTAGGCGACCTGCCCGCTTCGTTTGTCGAGCATCAGGTCGTTGATCTCGCCTATCCGGTCGCCTTGGGGGTTGAAGACATAGGTGCCTTTGACTTTGTCGCCGGCAATAAGGGTCGATGTTTCCTGGACGGCGTCCATGAGGAATGCTCCGTGGCTGTTGTCCAAGGAGCTAACGCGAACGCGAGTCGGAAGGTTCCCTACGGCGGGCGCGCCTCATCTCTGAGATGCGCACCCGCCGCCGAGCCCCCGTGGTTAGACCAGGTTGATCGCCACCGATTTCGTCTCGGTGTAGTGCTCCATCACTTCCTTGCCCATTTCACGGCCCCAGCCGGACTGTTTGAAGCCGCCGAAGGGCCAGGCCGGGTCGCCGTAATTATGGCTGTTGACGCAGATCGTGCCGGCTTTGATCTTGCGCGCGAGCGAATGGGCGACCTTGAGGTTGTGGGTCCAGATGCTCGCTTGCAGGCCATATTCCGTGTCGTTGGCGAATTTGGCGACCTGATCGAGGTCGTCATCGTCGAATGACTGCACGCATACGACGGGCCCGAAGATCTCCTCCCGCACGACCTTCATGTCGCGATTGGTCTTGGTCAGCACGGTCGGCTCCATGAAATAGCCCTGGTTGCCGACAACGCCGCCGCCAGTCTCCACCTTCACGCCCTCCTTGCGGCCAGACTCGATGAAGCCTTGCACTTTCGTGTGCTGCTCCTTGGAGACTAGCGGCCCGAGCTGGACGGACGGATCGAGGCCGTGGCCGACCTTGATATTGGCGGCCTTGTTGACCATGCCCTCGACGACCTTGTCGTAGACGGACTTGTGCGCGAACAGGCGTGAGCCCGCCGTGCAGCATTGGCCCTGGTTGTAGAAGATCGCGTCCGCCACGCCGCCGATCGCGTGATCGAGATTGGCGTCCGGGAAGACGATCGCCGGCGACTTGCCGCCGAGCTCGAGCGAGACGCGCTTCAGGTTGCCAGTCGCCGCCTGCACGATGAGCTTGCCGACTTCCGTCGAGCCGGTGAAGGCGATCTTGTCGACATCGGGATGATTGGCGAGCGCCGCGCCCGCCGTTTCGCCGTAGCCGGTGACGATGTTGACGACGCCGTCGGGAATGCCCGCTTCCGCCAAGAGCTCACCAAAGCGAAGCGCCGAGAGCGGCGTCTGCTCCGCGGGCTTGAGCACAATCGTACACCCCGCCGCGAGCGCCGGCGCGAGTTTCCAGGCCGCCATCATGAGCGGGAAGTTCCACGGAATGATCTGCCCGACGACGCCGACCGGCTGGCGCAGCGTGTAGGCGTGCCAGTTCCCAGGGCTCGACACCGGAATGGTCTCGCCGGTGAGGCGCGTCGACCAGCCAGCCATATATCGGAACATGTTGATCGAGCCGCCGACGTCGTCTCGGCGCGCATTGGTGACCGGCTTGCCGTTGTCGAGCGCCTCGATCTCGGCGAACTCGTCGGCGTGCTGTTCGAGGAGGTCGCCGAGCCTCCAGACGAGCTTCGAACGCTCGCCGGGCGAAATGCGCGACCAAGGGCCGCTTTCGAACGCCTTCCGCGCAGCCTTCACCGCAAGGTCGATGTCGGCTTTGTCGCCGGCGGGGACATGGGCGATGATCTCCTGCGTCGCCGGGTCTTCGACCTCGAACGTCTTGCCGCTCTTGGCCTCCACCCATTTGCCGTCGATCAGCATGTGATGCTTCTTGGCCAGAAACGCCTTCGAATCCTTGCCAAGTTTCGGTTTGGAAATGGCGATGTTCATTGCGTCCTCCCGATGCTGGTTGATGGGATGAGCGATGCCGAGGATCGCTATATCTCAACGAATACACCGCTGGGCGATCTGCGTCCAGCGCGAGCCCAGGGCGACGTCGTTTCGCGACCGAGTGCAACCAGAACGCGATTTCTGTGTCGGGGCTTGCGGCTAAGGCCTTGACAATTAACGAGCCGTTAAAATAAAGTCCTCTCTGCGGCCGTTATAATTTGAGTGCGTTATCGATTTAATTCGTGGCTTTATGGGCTAACTGGAGGGCGCGCAGCGTAAAGGGCGTCGTGGTCGCAGGATCCCGGGGGTGGATCGGGGAACTTCAAAAGGGCCGCGCTGGCGGCCTTTTTCTTTGGGCCTGAGAAAGTATTGGCCTTGAGCGCCAGTCTTCGCCGCGCCGCCCCGAAGCAACGGCCAAAGTTCTGCGACGAGAACGACCGCCATCCTCCGTCCCGCTCATCCAAGAGAATGTTGGCTAAACCGGCCGCAAAAAGAGCCCCGCGCCGGGTGTTCAACGCGAGGCTTCCAAATGCGCGCCCGAGGCGGCCGTCGCCTACTTTGGGCCGACTACCCTCAAACGTTAGAAGCCCATACGCGGGCCGCGCAGAACGACACGATGGTGCTCGACACTGCACGCGCCGATCTCCTCGAAGGGCTCGCTTGCGAGCTCCGAGGCCTCCTTGCCATCGAACGCGCGCTCGACGAAGCTGAGCGCGAACGCGCCGCCTGACAGCCTTGCAAGGCACTCAACGCTAGGCGCGTCGGTGGCTCTTTCGCGGCTTTTCTTTCGCCATCGTTTGGCGCCAAGCTCACGCGCAACTCGTCGGCTCGCGCGAGGGAGGAGATTCATGGGGAGGCGGATCATTTCGGCCGTCCCGATCGCGGCGGCGTTGTTCGGCGTTGTCGCGGCGCCGGCGCTCGCACAGAACTCGAAGTCGGCGCCGGGCGCTGCGGCGACCATGAAGCCCAAGGCGCCGGCGGGCGGCGCAATCACGGTGAAGGTGACGAACTGGCGCGAAGCCGATCTCGTCGAGTTGCAGGTGGTCGAGAGCGGCTCAGCCAACTGGAAGAAAGTGCTGGGCGTGCTGAAAGCCGGCCAATGGGCGTGGGCCAAACTGCCGCAGGGCAAGAACTGTCACGTGGATCTGCGCGGGAAATACGCTGACGGCAAATCGGCGGATGTGTCCAATGTCGATATCTGCACGGACAAGACAGTCGACTTGGTCAACTGACGCGCCAGAAGCGCTCGATCCACATCGTGCGTTCGCCTGTCTCGTCAGCTCGCGCTCAAGGCGGATCCCTGCCATCCTTCGATCCTCCGCAGCGGGCCTGGTCGAACACCTCAACGGAGGTCACGGCGGCTTGCGCCTGGATGATCAAAGAATCTTGGGCGCGAACTGCGGCTTCGAGTTCAGTAGTTCAGCCGGTCATGGGCGGTCCGCATCCACGGAAACACGCCCAGCATCGCCAGTGTGACGACAAGCATAGCCATACTGATTAGCCATTCGATCGAACCGTCGTGCTGGTCAGGATCGAATCCCCCGCTTATTGCTTCGATCCAATCTGGCCGAAACAAGGTAACGGCACACAAAGACCCGGTCGCAACGCCCACGATGACCGCCGCCCAAAATCGGCGCGGGAAGTTGCTAGTTTGAGGGGTCAATGCCGGCGCCTCTCCTTCACCGCCTCGGGCCTCGTCCAGCGCCACTTCCGCAAGCCCCTTCGCCTCGCGCTGCGCCGGCCCGTCGAAAAGCCTGATAAGCTCGGTGATGATTGCGGCTCGGTCGGATTCCGGCGCGATGTAGGACGCGATTAATCGCTCGGCTTGGACACGGAGCGCAGCGTTGACACGGAGGGCGGCCTCCAATTTCGCGACGCGGTCGATCATGGCGCCACAACGCCAGAACGCCGGTTTCGTTCATTTCGAGTGGCGCCCGGGTTTTCGTAGCCGCCTTTGTCGCGATCGTTAGATAAGCGCGGAGGGCTGCCGAGATGACTTCGTGAGAATTGTGCGGAGCCTATTCACGATACGCGTTGAGGCCTGGTCTTTCTTCGAGTCAAGTTGCCGCATGTCGCGTGTCGTCAAGCATGTCGCCTCGCGGAGTAGAAGGCCGGCGAGGAAACGCTACTTGGGCGACCGAGCGCGCTGCCGGGTCACTTCGCGCAGGCAAAAAGAAAGGCCGCCTCGCGGCGACCCTTCCTAACGACAGACCAGCTTTTCAGGCAATCGGAACAGCGCGGTGCGTGCGGCGGTAGCCGAGGACGCCGAGGCCCACGAAACCAACAAGCATCATCGCCCAGGTGGAGGGCTCTGGAACGGTGCCGCCGCCGCCCGAGGTGATTTCGCCGAAGACGCTGAGTCCGAAGAAAGTACCACCGTGCCCCGTGTTAAACTGCTCGTCTATGGCGCCGGTGGCGATGTTCACTTCCCAAACCAACCCGCTCTCGGAGTCGCCAGTCCAGAAATCGGTTCCATTCGGATCAAGGTTCAAGGAGAAGTCTTGGCCCTCATTGCCGGGAAGTGCGTAGCTCTTGGTGAGGGCGCCGCTTGAGTCGAACATGACGGCCTCCGCGCTGTCGGCGGCCAAAACATCCCCCTTGAAGGTTCCGTCCGGAATTACTCGCAGCGCAAAGACAGAGGAATTGGGAGCGGTGGCAAAATCCGGCCCCTGGGTGTTGGTGGACAAATCGAAGGTGCGAATGATGGTCCCTTCGCCGTCATACAGGATAGTGTGGCCGTCCAGCCCGAGGTCGACCCAGTCTGTACCGCCCGTCCCATTGCCGCCCTGAACAGTAAAAGATTTGATCAGGGCCCCCGAGGCAGTGTCATATTGATCGATGGAAGCGCCTCCCGGCCCTCCGACGAATGAGGAGCCGCTGAAGGGCCCTACACTGATGGGACTGAACGATTTAGGTGTGCCCTGAGCGCCGGGGGTCATGAAGGTGCCAGCCACCAATCCGCCCGAATTGTTGAACTTCGCAACGCCCGCCGCCCCAAAATTGGTGACGTAGAAGTTCCCAGCTTTATCGAAACCTGATCCGGTGGTGAACTCAGCGCCAGTTCCGTCATCAAGGCTGCAGACGGACGTGCCGTTTGGCGTGAAAACATCCACCGTTCCGGAGCCAACCGACGCAAACACATCGCCCTTGACGAACGGCGAACTGCAGGGCGCCGCCGAAGCTGGAGCCACCGAGCCTGAAAGCGCCACGGCGCCAAGCGTCGTGACCAGACCTCCGGTTAGCATGAGTTTTTTGCTAAACATTCCCGCTCTCCCCAAAAAAATACATTGTCAACATATTCTGCGACAACTGTTTCTTACCAAGTATTATCCCAATTTGTCAAGTGTCAAACGCCCAATCTCGATGAACAACTTAGTCTAGGGCAAAGCTTCGCCTAAAGTGTAAGCTCGATGTATCCTAACGAATACATAGATTACGGAAGTCTGGATGCAATAAATGGCCGATACGGGGGACCGCTGAAGGCTTAATAGTTGGGGAATTAGTCTCGCTGTTTATGGGATCGATTCTGAATCTTCCTTGACAATCGTCCGGTTGGTACGCCGACGACCTCGGAACGCAAACGCTTCCCTCCAACAGCGGCGCCACGAACTTCGATCTGTTGACCCTCAACAAAGGGCTGCTGCAAGGCTCTTAGGTTGTCACCTTCCTGGACTCGTCCAATGCGACCGCCAACAGCGCGGCGATTTTGGAAACCGGCATGCCTTCCACGCCCGAGGCTTCGACCTGGGCGATGCTGCTCCTTGGCTTCGCCGGCTACCGGAAGGCGCAGGTCGAACGATCGGCGGGTATGACATTCTGATCGCCGGCCACGCGCGTAGCCGCGCGCTTGTCGTCGTCACCGGCAATCGGGGCGAGTTCGATCGCGTGCCTGGATTGCAGTGCGAGGATTGGGGATAGAGGCCCCGTCAGCCTCTTCAAAATTGGAGGAGTCGTCGCCAGCCTTTCCGCCATCGAAGACCGGCGACGGCCCGTCAGCATCCGGCGGGCGCGAATGCATTCAGGCGGCACCAGTCAGCGCGCGCCGCTATGGACAACAGGAGGCAGACGAGAAACGGCGCCGCCACGATCGCCCATTCGAATGACCCGTTGTGCTTATCGGGATCAAAGCCTGTGAGCGCCTCGATCCAGTCGCGAGTGAAGAGCGTGAGAACGCCGAGCAAGCCAGACAGAGCGGCGAGTCCGGCCTCGATCCAAAAGCGCATTCGAACGGTGGACACTTTCCGCGACGAGCGTGTCGAAATGGAGGCTGGTGACTCCGTGAACGCAGCCACCAAACGTCCGCCCTCCTCTGCCGAGGACGGCGACGGGCTGACCTGAGCGCCTTTTTCCGCCATCCCCGGCATGCCGGGGGCATTGCCCACGTCCACACTGCCTACGATCAGGAATCGGAAGTCGTGGTTGCCGCTCGAATCGAGGGAATGGCTTGTAATTTTGGAATTGAAGGCCATCGATGACAACAAAATGGCCGCGTCTTTGTCTTGGGTGTTTTGGTATTCATACAATTCTATATCGGTAGCTACGATTAGTTCTTGTTGCTGTAGGGAAAGTAAAGCGCGTAACGTCGCAATGTTTACGTTCTTGTATACGATGGTTCGAAAGAGTTTATTTGAAGCAATTTTTTGTAACTCGCTTCTGGCTGCACTCCCTTGGTCTTTATCTTGAGATAAACTTGGATCGGCCGGTCCGAAGTCCGCGGAGACGTACACGCTATCAAAGCTTACCCATTCGTCTTGGTCGTTGTCGTAATCACTCTGATCCTGGACGAACACCCGGAAGAGATAAAACATGGGCAACGTAAATCTCCCCGAAATTCATATGGCGCCTTCCGTCACCCCCGGGCCTCTTCTCACGGCTCGGTTTTTGGGCCTCGGGCTCAGGCTTTCGCGTATTCGAAATCACTCTCCGCGCTGTCGGCGCAGAGGCTGCGCTCAAGCTCGCCGATTTCGTCCTGCGCAGCCGCCCGCATCTTGGCTTCCGCGTCGCGGTAAAGCGCAACGACCCGCCGCCCCTGGTCGGTCAGCGATGCGCCACCGCCTTTTGCGCCGCCAGGGTGGGCCGAAACCACGGGCTTGCCGAAAATCTGGTTCAGCTCGTCCACCAGGAGCCACGCACGCCGGTACGACATCTTGTGGGCGCGGCCGGCGGCCGAGATCGAACCGGTCTTCTCGATCGATTCCAAGAGCGCGACTTTGCCGACGCCGAGGCGGCGGCCGGCCGAGAAATCAAGGCGGATCGTCAAACGAGTGGCCGCCGCTCCCCATGCCTTGTTATCGCGTGTCATAGGTGCTGAGTCCGGCCGTTCCGTCTGTCGCGCCGTGCGATTTTTCACCTGCATATCAACGCATCCTTGCTCATCGGGTCTTCTCTGATCAATCAAGCAAGCCGCTTCGGGACAGGTAACACCCATTGTTCTGCAGGTGATCCCGCGCAGCGTCAAGATGGGAGTAAAGGAGGCGATTTCTAAAAGCCCAGTGGCGCTTCGGCCTCGATGTATTCAATTTAATACATCGATGAGAGCGATATATTCGAAATTAATCTTGCGTTTGCGGGACATATATTCCAGACTTTCTTGGCAACCTCCCGGTTGTCATTATAAATCCCTTTCAGCGGCCGTTATAATTGACTGGGAGACATCGTATGAAAATAGGGGTAGCAGCCAGCTCGGCGCTAGCAGGCACCTTCGCAATTATAGGAGTTTTTGCGCTTCCGGGCAGCGCTCAAGCGACGTTGCACGGATTTTGCGACACACTCGCGCCGTGCTCGGACAACGGAACCAATACGCCTACCTCGGTGAATTCCGCCTGATTTCGGCTTCTCGGCCGGCGGTCACTCCGCCACGGGCGACCTCATGATCGACATTCTGGTGCCCGACAACGTCTCGAACCCGTCCACGACATACACGATTTCCGGCCCGTTGGTCGGGGCGTCGACTTTCACCGCCTCGTTGTTCTCGATGACGGCTTGGACATCCGGCCAGTTGGACGCTTACCTAGGCATCTCGGCAAGCCCGACTAACCCGATCGGCGCATATCTGCCTTCGGCGCAGACTTTCCAGCCGAGCGCCAACGGATTTTTCGTGTACGCCGCCGACCTCGGAACGCAAACGCTTCCCTCCAACAGCGGCGCCACGAACTTCGATCTGTTGACCCTCAACAAAGGGCTCCTCCAGGGTTCTTACGTTGTCGCTTTCCTGGACTCGTCCAACGCCACCGCCAACAGCGGCGCGATTTTGGAAACCGGCATGCCTTCCACGCCCGAGGCTTCGACCTGGGCGATGCTGCTCCTCGGCTTTGCGGGGCTCGGCTTCGCCGGCTACCGGAAGGCGCAGGGCGGCCGGATAGCGCCGTCAATCGCCTGATCGCGGATCAAAACTTCTTGAAGGGCCGCCGCGAGGCGGTCCTTATTTTTCGCGAGCGCCGTACGCGCCGCGCTCAAGCCGCCTTGCGCCGCGCGACTTCGGCGTGAAACAGCGGAAGCTCAGTCGCCAAAGCGTGCGCCACGCTCGGCCTTAAGCGCATCCGCTCGAAATAGGCTTTCACGTTGGGATAAGACCGAGAGATCGATCTCCGGCGTCGCCCGCGTCCAGTTCAACACCGTGGTGAGATAGCCATCCGCGACGCTGAAGCGATCGAGCAGGAATTCCCGGCCCTTCAGCTTGGCGTCGAGATAAGCGAGACGCGGGGCGTATTTCTTTACGGTCCAGGCCTTCACCTCGGGCGGCGTGTTGCCGCCGAGCAGCGGCGTCATGAGGCCCTTGTGAAGTTCGGCGCTGATGAAGCTCAGCCATTGTCTGAGCTTCGCGCGGCCAACGCGGTCGGAGGCTGGGGGCGCGAGCTGAGCCTCGGGGTAGTGTTCGGCGATATATTGCAGGATGGCCGAGTTCTCAGTCAGCACGGTTCCGTCGTCGAGTTTGAGCGCCGGCACATAGCCGAGCGGATTGATCGCGCGATAGTCGCCATCGGTCTTGAGTATGCGTCCGGCGTGGGTGTCGACCTCGACGAGATCGACGGCGGCGCCGGCTTCGGCAAGCGCGATGCGAGCCGACATCGAGCAGGCGAGGGGGGCGAAATAGAGCTCCATGAGTTCCTCCGTTGCAATTTTTGTACTTTCTCGCATATAATGTTGGCAGTCAAGAGTTTTGTTCAACATGGTACAAAAAGTTGCCCGCGGCACCGTCGAGGCCGTTTCCAAGAGGCGCGGCCGGCCGCGCGCCTTCGAGGCGGAGACGGCGCTTGCGCAGGCGATGGACGTTTTCTGGACGGATGGGTTCGCCGCCACCTCGCTCGACGACGTCAGCGCCGCGACGGGCTTGAACCGTCCGAGCCTGTACGGCGCCTTCGGCGACAAGCGCGCCCTCTATCTCAAGGCCTATGACCAATATCGGAAGCGCGTGAACGAGCAGTTCCAGCCGCTGTTCGCGGCGCGCGAGCCGCTTCGGACGAAGCTCAGGCGCATTCTGACCGCCGCGCTTGATCTTTACCTCAGCGGTCCGAACGGCCCACGCGGCTGCTTCACCGTGCTCAGCGCCGCGTCGGACGCGATCGCCGATCCGGACCTCCACAGCCTTGTGGGCGAAGCGATCGACGCAACCGATCGCGCGTTCGGGCGCCTGTTCACGGAAGCGCGCGCGGCGGGCGAATTGCCCGAAGACGCTGATCCGCGCCGGCTCGCGCGCGTCGCGTCGGCGACCATCCATACGCTGTCGATCCGCGCGCGCGCCCGCATTCCGCGAACCGAGATCGCGCCGATCATCGACGACGCCGTGACGACGATCTGCGGGCCGGACGGCGCGTGAGCCTGCTTGCCTTCGCAGCGGCAGGCCCACGTCGTTTCGAAAGGCGACTTAGGTGGCTTGACAGGATACCAACTGGTTGGTATGGAAAAGATACAGGCGGATTGATCCACGATTTCGCCAGCAAGAAAGCCTAGTCGATCGCCGCCGTGGAGCGCCGGGCGTGCGGTCCGAGCGCTGATCCAAAAGAGGAGACGACGATGGCCGAGCAGAGAATTACGCCCTGTCTTTGGTTCGACTTTAAAGCCGAAGAGGCGGTCGCCCACTATCTCTCGATCTTCCCCAACAGTCGCGTTGTGTCGACGGCGCATTACGGCGAATTCGCCGGCGGCCGGAAAGGGGCGGTGATGACGATTCTGTTTGAGATCGACGGCCAGCGTCTGTTGGCGCTGAACGGAGGGCCACAGTATAAGTTCACCCCGGCGCTCTCCCTCATGGTCAACTGCGACGACCAGGCTGAAATCGACGCTTTGTGGGAAAAGCTCGCTGAGGGTGGCGAGCACATGCAGTGCGGCTGGCTTACCGACAAATTCGGCGTCTCCTGGCAGATCGTCCCGCGTATATTGCCCGAGCTCTTGGGCGGCGACGCCAAGCAAACCGATCGCGTCATGGGGGCCGTGATGAGCATGAAGAAGCTCGACCTCGCTCAAATGGAAGCGGCCGCATCGCCGCAATAGGACGGACGGGCCGAAGCCATCAATCGGCCGACACATTTGGGGCCGATAATAGCGTCGCTTGAAGAACCCTCTCGCGCGGCGCCGCGTCATGAAAAAGCGATAGGCAATTGCAGCAGGCGTTCGCGCCACTTTGAAGGAGGAAAACATGGCCAATGCGACTCAATCGGACCTCATGGGCGCGTTCGTCTGGTACGATCAGATGTCGAACGATCTGCCCGGCGCCGAGAAGTTCTATTCCAAGGTCGTCGGCTGGAGCCTCGAGCCCAACACGATGAACTCGCAGAAATACACGCTGCTCAAGACGGACGGGAATATGGTCGGCGGCCTCATGCCGATTCCCGAGGACGCCGCCAAAATGGGCGTGCGCCCGGCGTGGATGGGCTATATCGCGGTCAACGACGTCAAGGCTTACGCGGATAAGGTGAAGGCCGCCGGCGGCGTGATCCACCGTCCCCCGACCGAGATCCCCAATGTCGGGACCTTCGCAGTCGCCGGCGATCCGAGCGGAGCAGGCTTCCTGCTGTTCAAAGGCGACGGCGAGGCGCCGCCAAAGGCCGATCCCATGAAGCCGGGCCACATCGGCTGGCAGAGCTGCACGGCGGCGATGATCCGGAGAAGGCCTTCGCCTTCTATTCAGGCCTGTTCGGCTGGACGAAGGGCGAAGCGATGCCGATGGGCGAGATGGGGACCTACCAGATCTTCAACATCAAGGGTCAGCAGGCCGGAGGCATGATGAAGAAGATGGCCACAGGAACCCGCTGCGCACTGGCTCTATTACATCACTGTCGATGCGATCGACGCCGCGCAGGCAGCGGGTCAAGTCCGCGGGCGGTCAAGTGATCAATGGACCGATGGAAGTGCCCGGTGGAAGGTGGATCATCAACGGCATTGATCCGCAAGGCGCGATGTTCGCGCTCGTCGCGCCGAAGAAATAGCGGCGCTCTTGCTTCGAATCGCCGAGGGGCCGGGAAAAAGGCCTCTCGGAGGCTCGCTTCGGACGGCCGCGCTTTGTGCATGATACGCGACTGCGCGCCGGAAGGGCGCAGCGCAGACTGATATTTGGAGAGCCCGATGCGCGTCATGGTGATCGTCAAAGCGACGAATGAGAGCGAAGACGGAAAACTGCCGACGCCGGAGCTGCTCGAGCAAATGGGAGCTTTCAACCAGCAGCTGAAGGACGCCGGGATTCTCGTTCACGCGGATGGCCTAAGGCCGAGCGCCAAGGGCGCGCGCGTCGCCTTTTCTGGCCAGGATCGCTCGGTGACCAAAGGTCCGTTTCCGAACGTCCACGAACTCGTCGCCGGCTATTGGATCTGGAAGGTGCACGATCTCAACGAGGCGATCGATTGGGTGAAACGCTGCCCCAATCCCATGCCCGGCGCCTCAGCTATTGAAATCCGTCCGCTTTATGAAATGGAAGACTTCGACCAATCCAAATAGGCCGAGGCGCCCCGCAGGTTAATCGAAGAACAGAGGACTATGGGCAATCTTTATGTCGATTGGAACATAACGGCGATCGAGCGTTGACAAGTCCGCGCCGTCTCTTGTCATCGCCGCGCCAACGAATAGCATTAGGGCCTTAAGGCGAACCGCCTTCATATCGAGGCGGAAGCGTTAAAGCGGCGCGAGAATGACAAAAGAAAAAAAGCCGACCACCGCGGCGTTCGTCAGCCAGAAGGGAGGCGTGGGCAAGAGCACGCTCGCGCGTCTGTTGGCGGTGGGGGCGATCCACCGCGGCCGCAAGACCCTGCTCGCTGACTTCGATCTCGATCAGTTGACCTGCGTCGAGTGGGGCGCGCTACGCATGCGGGCGAGCCTCGAGCCGGAGGTGGACACGCGCGCGTTCAAGAGCCTGAAGAAGCTGCGCCGCGAGGATGGAGTGGCCGATTTCATCGTCGCCGACACCCGCGGCCTCGCCGACGACCTCTCGACCGAAATCGCCGAGGACAGCGACGTCGTCTTTCTGCCGACCGGCGTATCGGGCGATGATCTGAGACCGACGCTCGCGCTCGCGCGCAAGCTTGCCCGACGCGGCGCGGAGGGGCGTCTTGTGCTCGTCTTGTCGAAAGTCGGCCGCTCGGAGACGCAATTCTCAAAGGCTGTCGAGGCGATCGAGGACGCTGGCTTCGAACTTCTGAGCGAACACTGGCCGCAGCGCGACGGCTTCCAGAGCGACCTCGACTCCGGCCGCGCCGGCCGCGAGGCGCGCAATCCATACTTGCGCGAGATCGCCGAGCGCATGGAGGAGGCTCTCTGGGCGCGCACGATGAAGGCGAAGCCGCGGTGACGAATCGCCCTCGCGTTACGGCTGCGCCAGTATGAAGAGTCGCCGCGACCGGAGAAGAACGCCGCCGTTCGGCAGAGCTTCATAGGCCTCGCGGAGCTCTGTCGCATAGCGATCGCGAAACGCGCGTCGCTCGCCTTCGTTCAGCACGGACAGGAATGGCGCGAGCCTTGTCGCTTCCATCCACGCTACAACTTCCGCCACGCTTTCCATGACATGGAGGTAACTCGCCTCCCATATGTCGACCCTGGCGCAAATCGGACTGAGCAGGGCATAGAGGCCTTCCATCGTTTCGTTGAATGGCCGCGTCTTGGCGATCGGCACAAGCGTCTTCGCCCACGGCCCGTCCGCGGCGATCATTCGCATCAACGCTCGGTTCGGTTCGTAAAGATCGTTGGGAAACTCAACCGCGAGGCACCCGCCTGCGGACACCATTCGGACCAGCCTCGGCAGCAACCGCCGCAACGACGTCCCGGCGCCATTGAGACAGACAAGATCGAACTTGTGTTCAGCGCCCAACCAGCCGCCTTCCAAGTCGCTGCCGCGCTGGTTCGGTCGAGAAAGATCGAAGCCCTCGATCTCGGCGTGGGGGAATCTGCTCGCCAGGAGCGCCCGCATCGACCCGCGCTCCTTGTACACCTCGGCAATACGACGAGGCGCGCGCACGGGAATATGGCGCAGAAGATCCAGCGCCGCTTTCATACGGTGCTCTTGCGCCGGGCGCGCCAAACCGGTCCGAAGTGGGGCCAAATCGTTCATTGAATTTCGCCGATGCGCCACGCGGACAAAAAGGTTAGGCCCTCAGTCGGATGACAATCGAACCGAGCCGCCAGCGTTTGCAGGCGGCTCGCACCCAACCACGTTGATATCGACGTCGGGCGTCACGCAGCAGGCTTGATCGACGTGACGTCCATCTTGTCGCCGGCCTTGGTGTAACTCACCGTCACCTTCTCGCCGACTTTGAAGTTTGAAAGCTTCACACTCTTGGGCGCCATGTAGCTCGAGCCGCTGTCAAGGGTGACCATATCCTTGGCCATATCGAGGCTCTTGATCTTGCCAGTGGCGTCGGCCGCATAGGCGATGGACGCTGCGCCAAATAACGCCGTCGCCAAGGCGGCGCCTACCAACATTCGCATAGTGCTTCTCCTTCGTGAGTAGAGCGCGACTACGCCAGAACGCATGACCTCCCAGGCGCACTCTCGCCTTGCAACAAGGCTAAGCATGCTCCGCCTCACGTCGCGCTGGCCGAGGAATTAAATTTTGTCCATCGAGGCGAGGGCTCTGAGAAACCGCAGTGCTCGCAGCGTCGCGCGGCCTCGCATTCGATGTCCTAAGATTAATCCGCCGGCCAATTTCCCGATAGCCGGAGAGGCGCATGTTCCCGTCCCTGACCGCGGTGGCCGGTCGCTCGCTTTCGTTGTGGAGCGCCATTCGGGGGTGGCGATGATGATGATGCGTTCGAAGTTCAGCCCGAGGGAGATCGTCCAGAGGCTTCAGATGATCGAGACGCTGACCGCGGACGGTCTCCCAATCGCGGAAGCGCTTCGCTCGGTCGGGATGCGCACAGCGGAATACGATCGTTGGCGGCTCGAATATAACGGTCTTGGGCGGACGCTTGGTCCGCTGCTAGCCGCTGCGCCGAAGCCCGCGAAGAGGATGCGCCGCGTCCCTTCCACGCGTCCGCGCAAGCCGCCTTTGTAACTTGCTTGTGAAGTTGAGGGTGACTGAACGGCGCTTCCCCTTGGTTGTCGACGGGCGGCGCGTCATGCGATGGTCGGCGCGCCGCCGCTTCACGCCATTGTGGGCGCTCGGTTGCCCGGCCAACGACAAAGGGGGGTCTTCGAATGATCTATGAGCTTCGCGTTTATCACTGCTTGCCCAATCGCCTGCCCGCGCTATTGAAGCGGTTCGAGAATCATACGCTACGGCTATGGGAGAAGTATGGCATTCGACAGGCCGGCTTTTGGACAACGGCGATCGGCGAATCGAATCACGACCTCACTTACCTTCTTGCCTGGGAATTGCTTGCCGAGCGCGAGAAGAAATGGCCCGCCTTTTTGAGGGACCCGGAATGGATCGCCGCGCGAGCAGACAGTGAGAAGGACGGGCCCATTCTCACGCACTTTTCGAACACGATCCTGCAGCCGACGTCGTTCTCGAGCGTGCAGTAAGAGCGCTTCGCACGGTCTGCGGGGCGGCGCAGCCCTCAGGCTGCGCGACTCCGAACCATGCGAACGATCCAGATCAATATGCAGGCGCCGATGAAACCGAGGACCAGGTAGCCGATCCATCCGCCCAGCACGATCCCGAAAATACTGAGTATGGCGCTGGCGATGGCGGCGCCAACGACGCCGAGCACGATATTCATCAGCAAGCCCATATCGCTCTTCATGAATTGCTCGGCTAACCAGCCAGCAATTCCGCCGATGATAATGGCCGCGATCCAACCAACTTCAGCATCCGACGTCATGAGCGCGTCTCCTCAAAGCGGACCGCTGCTCTGCACCAGTCTTGCGCAGTTCACAAGAGCAGTTTCCCTTTTCAAGGTGGATCAAATCGGCGCGAGCCGTAAACCTATTTAGCCCGACGGAGCCTTTCGTACTCGATTACGATGTCATTCACGCGGAAGCAGGTCTGCAGTCTCATCAAAGCTTTTCTGGATGCCAGCTTTCACGGGCATGACAAGCGACTATCCGACAATCTCGTTGCCGGAGAAAAACTGCGCGATCTCCTGCGCCGCCGTTTCCGGCGCGTCGGAGCCGTGAACCGAGTTCTCGCCCATCGATAGTGCGAAGTCCTTACGGATCGTCCCGGCATCAGCCTTCTCAGGATTGGTCGCGCCCATCACATCGCGATAGCGCTTAATCGCGTCCTCGCCTTCCAGCACCTGCACGACCACGGGGGCTGCGGTCATCATCTCGACCAATTCGCCGAAGAACGGGCGCTCCCGATGCACGCCGTAAAACGTCTCCGCCTGCGGGCGCGTCATGTGCACCCGCTTCTGCGCCACGATGCGGAGCCCCGCCGCTTCGATCCGCTGATTGACGGCGCCCGTCAGGTTGCGGCGGGTGACGTCGGGCTTGAGGATCGAGAAGGTGCGTTGGACGGCCATGACGTCTTGGTCTCTCGTCGGGTTGTTTATGGAAAAGCGCTGCGGCTTATAGCTGCGGCCTGGCAGGGCGGCAAGGCGTAGACGGGGTCGCAGGAATCCCGTGTGGGCCCCCACCTCACGCGTTCGGGATCGAGCGGCCGGCCGAGGCCACTTCCGAAGAAGGCGTCGCGGCGTTAGAACTTTTGCTGATCCGGCGCGGAGGCCAAGCGAACATGTCAAGACTGGGGATTTTTGCGGCTGTCGCATTGATCGGAGCGATCGGTTCCGTTCGCGCCGATGAGCAGGTTTGGAAAATGGAGAACTGGCCGGGCGACATTGACCTGATCCCTTGCAGCGCATGGAGCAAGACGAGCGACGGGACTTGGGTCCTTCATGGGGCGGTCAAGCTTGGCTCGGAAACGATGAGCAACATCGGCGTCAGAGGCGACGCCGCGGCGCATAAGCTCGATCGGGAATGCGGCAAGAAATGACGCGATAGGACGCGCCGTCTTTCCGCAGGCTCGCGCGTTCGAGTGGCTCAAGGCCGGGCTGAAGGAACCTGAAGGCGCCTGAGCCGCACATAGAGCGCGCCGGACCCGCCATGGGCGCGTCCCGCCTCCTCAAACCCGAGCACGACCGAGCGCAGGTCGGATTCGCGCAGCCATTGCGGCGTGAGCCGCTTGAGCACGCCGCGTTCATTGGGCCAGTGGCCCTCGTCTAGCGGACCGCCTTTGCCGGTTACGACGATGACCAGCCGCGCGCCGCGCGCCTGCGAATGGCGGAGGAAACCGCGGAGCGCCTGATGCGCTTCCGCTTGGTTCAGCCCATGCAGGTCGAGCGCCGCATCGATCGTGGCGCGCCCGCGCTGAAGCTCACGCTTGATCCGCCGCTCGATCGGCGCAAGCGGGGGTGTGGAGGGCTTCGCCGGTCGGGCGGCGGGAAACTCGAGGGACGTTGGAGGCGGTGCGTGCGGACGGGCGGCCCTTGCGGGATTAGTAGGCGCCGGCAATGTCGCGCCGCGCCGGCGCGCGACCGAGCGCGCGACCTCGGTCCAGAGCGCGATCTCCTCGTCGCTCAGGCGTCTCAGACGTTCGCGGCGCGGGGGCGTATCCTTCATGCAGCGCCCCCCTGCGGCAGAAGCACGACGAACTCGGCCCGATGGCGAATGGCGCCGGCGCGCGCGCCCGCCCGGTCGCCGCTGCCGAAGAAGACATCGGCTCGCGCCGGCCCCACGATCGCCGAGCCGGTGTCCTGGGCGATCATGAGCCGGCGGAATGGCCGCGGCATATCGTCCGCCCAAGGCAATTCGGCGTCGATCCAGAACGGCAGGCCGTAGGCCCAGATCGTCCGGTCGACTGCAATCGAGCGTAGCGGCGTTAGCGGGACGCCGGCGCCGGCGATCGGGCCAAGTTCGGGGTCGAAATCTTCGACGAGCTGGAAGAAGACGAATGAGCGATTGCGTCGCATCATGTTCAGTCCCCGGGCGCTGTCGCGACGAAGCCATGCTTTGAGGCTGGCGAGCGACATGGCGCCTTCGGCGATCTCTCCGCCCTCGATCAGGATCTTCCCGATTGACGTGTAGGGCAGGCCGTTGCGTCCGTCATAGGCGAGGCGGGCGCGGGAGCGATCGGGGAACTCGATTTGCGCCGAGCCCTGCACCTGAATGAGGAAGGCCTCGACCGCATCGCGAACCCAGACGATCGGGTCTCGGCGCTCAGCCTCGATCTGAGCGCGATCGGCGTAAGGAACGAGCGACCCGTCGGTCAGTCGCCTGGCGCCAGTTATGTCTTGGGGAAAACTGACGGGCGGAGGGTCGAGACCAAACGTCACGAGATCGGTCGGCCGCGCCAGGATCGGCCAGCGGAACTCTTCGGTTTCGACCTTCGAAGCCGGGATGCACGGCTCGTAATATCCAGTCAGGAAGCCCTTGCCGCCCTCGGGAACAACGCGAAACGGCCGAAATCGCGTCTCGAAGAATTGGCGCGCATCCGACTTGGCTGTGACGTCCGCGCAAAGCGCCGCGCGCGCGTTCGCGACTAGTTCGGACGGCGCCGCCTGCGCCGGCCGGGGCTCGCCTTGAGCCGCGCCAATCGCCCGCGCCGAGCGCGCGAAAGCGCCAAAAGCCGCCGGATGGTCGTCATCGATCCAGCCCGCGAGGCTTTCGAAATCCAGAGGCTCGAGGCAAGGCCGCACTGGCTCGCTACCCTTGACGAGCCGCTCAGCTCTCGGATTCGGTCGCTGTCAGCTGCCAGTTGGGATCGCGAGAGCGAATGTCGCGTGCGAACGTCCACAGATCGATATGGTCGACGACCGTGGTGGGCGATCCCTCGACGACATCGCCTTGCGCGTCGCGGGTTACCGAGGCGAGCTTGGCCAAGAACCGCACGCCGATCCGCGTGGTCTGGCCGATAAGCGCCGCGCTCGCGATCGTCGCGTTGTCGATCGAGACGACTGTGGTTGACAACGTGTGCCCGGCGTTGACGCGGGCGTGGATCGCGCTCTCGAAATTGCCAAAGGCTTCCGGCGCCATCAAGCTTTTGAGCGCGTCGGAATCGCCGGCGGCGAAAGCGTGAACGACCATGTCATAGGCGACCCGGGCGCCCGACAGGAAGGCTTCCGGCGAGAAGCTGCGATCCGCCGCGGCAATGGCGTCGAGGCCGCTCCAGACGCCCGGATTGGCCTCGGCGACGCCCTTCCATCTATCCGCGGGCGCCTGCGAAACAGGCGCGGGCAGCGTCGCATCGGGCTGGGCGACAGCGGGATTGGCGCTCGGAACGCGGCGTAGGGGGGCCGTGAGCCCGCCAGGCCGTTCCGAATCGTGGCGCATGCCGAGCACAGAGCGCAGCTTCCAGGCGACAAACAGCGCCACAAGCGCAAATATGACGGTCGGCAGATCGATCTCCGGCATCGTCCTTAAGCTCCTCGCTACCTAGGCAAAATCACCCCGGCGGCCCGCTCCCACGCCTTAACTAGGCGCAGGCGAACGTTTTGGCTAGGAGCATGGGTTAGCAGCCTTGCCGGGCCCGAAGCTGGCGGGCGCTGGTGATCATGGCCATTTCTTGATTTGGAGGGCGCCGAATGCGGCGCGAGGCGACGTGAGGTTCGCGGATGTCATCGGCGTCGCCGGCGCCGGGGCGTGGGGCGTAGCCTTGGCCAATGCGGCGGCGGCCGCTGGTCGCACGGTGATCCTTTGGGGCCGCGATGAGGCGGCCATGCGCGCTCTCGACACGACACGACGGAGCGACCGGTTGCCAGGCGTTGATTTGGCGCGCTCGGTCGAGGCGACATCGAACCTCCAGGATCTTGCGCAGTGCGACGCTATTCTTGTCGCGGCGCCGGCTCAAGCGAGCCGCGAGATTGCGATGCGACTGGCGACGGTCCCCGGATCGGCGCCGCTTGTCACCTGCGCCAAGGGCATCGAGCGCGGAACGCAAGCGTTCATGACCGACGTCCTAGCCGAAGCCGCGCCCGTGCGACCGAGGGCCATCCTCTCCGGACCTTCCTTTGCCGCTGATGTTGCAGCGGGCCTGCCGACCGCGGTCACGCTCGCTTCCGCCGATGAAGATCTGGCGAGCGCGCTCTGCGACGCGCTGCGGGGGCCGGCTTTGCGCCTCTATCATTCCACCGACGTTCGCGGCGTCGAGATCGGCGGGGCGGCAAAGAATGTGCTGGCGATCGCCTGTGGCGTGGCCGCCGGTCGCGGTCTTGGCGCGAGCGCTGGCGCCGCGCTCGTTGCCCGCGGCTTCGCCGAGCTCCGCCGCTTCGGCGAGGCGTTCGGGGCGCGAGGATCGACGCTGATGGGCCTTTCGGGGCTCGGAGATCTCGTCCTCACTTGCTCCTCGCCGCAGTCGCGCAACTTCGCCTTTGGCCGGGCGCTTGGACGCGGCTTGAGCGCGGCGGAAGCGGGAGGGGGCGGCCTTGTCGAGGGGCGGTTCACCGCGCTCGCGCTGACCGAACTCGCGCACGAACGCGGCGTCGACATGCCCATCGCCAATTGCGTCCAGGGACTGATCGAGGGCTCGCTTGACGTTGAGGGCGCGGTGAGCGCGCTGCTTGCGCGGCCTCCGAAGGGGGAGGAATAGGCAGGACGCGTTTTGCAATCTGGGCCCGCCTTGCTTAAGGCTTCGAGGCGCAGGCAACCCTTGAGGCGTGAGTGGCGATGGCGCATTGGCTGTTCAAAAGCGAGCCCTCGGCCTGGTCGTACGAGAAAGTCGCGGGGCTCGGAGCGGCCGGCACAGACTGGAGCGGCGTGCGCAATCATACCGCCAAACTCAACATGCAGGCGATGAAGGTCGGCGAGCAGGCCTTCTTCTACCATTCCAATGAGGGAAAAGAGATCGTCGGGATCGTCGAGGTCTGCAAAGCCTATCGGCCCGACCCGACGGACGCGACCGGCAAGTTCGGGATGGTGGACATTCGCGCGGTTCGCCCGTTACCGCGGCCGGTCACGTTGGAAGAGGCGAAGGCGGACAAGCGTCTCGCCAAGATGGCGCTCGTCACCCAGTCTCGGCTCTCCGTTCAGCCCGTGACCGACGCCGAATGGGCGTTCATTTGCAAGCTTGGCGGCCTTTAGCGCACACCTTAAGGCCAAACCATCCTCCTGGACTTCGCCGCCGCGGGGCAGGGGCAGGCGCTACGACCGGTGACAAGCGGGAGGGAGGCTTCCGGGCCAGCTTTCTTGTGTTGAGTGATCGAGCGCCCGCGCTACTGAAGCTGCGTCGCTCGCGACAATCGAACTCGGATCGAAACCGGGCACAGTGCCCAGCGCGGTGCCGAAGAAGCCGTCATGTGGTATGCGAAGCGGCGAGGATGGAGCCCGGAATATGAACGATCGGCGAGAGCTGTACCGCAGCCCAAACGGTGACACTTGGTTCCTTGGTCGGGAGCCGGCGGACGGGCACGCATTCATTATCCATCAACCCAACGCGCCTTCGGGAGGCCGTTTGTCGCACATCGAACTCGGAGCCTTCTTGAGGGAGGCGGCGGGCCCTGAGCAGCAAGCTCTGTTGCGGCTAATTGGGGCACTCGTGGACGTTCCCCCGTACGCCGACCGGGTCTAAGCCGACCAGCCAAGCACCTGTATTGGGTCTCGATCGACTTCCTGCAAAGCGCGCTTCAGGCCTTAGACCAAAGGACCACGCGGGCCGGCTTGTCGCTTTTTCCCTCGTTAGGGCATAGTTGCCTCTTAGCTCTTCGCGCGAGAGCTTAAACTCCGCGCGACACATTGCTTGGGAGGAGCCCATGTCTGACAAGGCCTATGACGTTTCAGCCGAATGGGCGAAGCGCGCCTGGGTCAATGCGGCGAAGTACGAGGAAATGTACAAGCATTCGTTGACCGATCCGCAAGGCTTCTGGGCCGAGCACGGCAAACGGATCGACTGGTTCAAGCCGTTCTCAAAGGTCAAGAACACGTCCTTCGACGTCCACAACGTCTCGATCAAATGGTTCGAGGACGGCGTCACCAATGTCGCTCACAATTGCATCGATCGGCATCTGCCGAAGCGAGCGAACCAGACCGCGATCATCTGGGAAGGCGACGACCCTTCGAAGTCGAAGCACATCACTTATGCCGAGCTTGCGCGCCACGTCGGGCTTTTCTCGAATGTGCTGAAAGCTCACGGCGTCAAGAAGGGCGATCGGGTCACGATCTACCTGCCAATGATTCCCGAGGCGGCCTACGCGATCCTCGCTTGCGCGCGCATCGGCGCGATCCATTCTGTCGTATTCGGCGGTTTCTCGCCCGAGGCCATCGCCGGCCGCATCGCGGACGCCAAATCCGACATCGTCATCACGGCGGACGAGGGTCTTCGCGGCGGCCGGAAGGTGCCGCTCAAGGCCAATGTCGATGCGGCGATTGAAAAAGTGGGCGGCGTCAGGACCGTCATCGTTGTCAGGAATACCGGCGACCACGTCGGCTGGCGGCACGGGCGCGACGTTTGGCTGCACGAGGCCGAAAAAGGCGTCACCGCGGACTGCCCGCCCGAACCCATGAATGCGGAGGACCCGCTATTCATTCTTTACACGTCGGGGTCGACGGGCGCTCCCAAGGGCGTCGTGCACACAACTGGCGGCTATCTCGTCTATGTCTCGATGACCCACCAATATGTCTTCGACTATCACGAGGGCGACATTTACTGGTGCACCGCCGACGTCGGCTGGGTGACCGGTCACAGCTATATCCTCTACGGGCCTCTCGCTAACGGCGCGACGACACTGATGTTCGAGGGCATTCCCAACTATCCGTCGATGAGCCGGTTCTGGGAGGTCATCGACAAGCACAAGGTCAATATTTTCTACACCGCGCCGACCGCCATCCGCTCGCTCATGGGCGCGGGCGAGGAGCCGGTCAAGAAAACGAGCCGCGCCTCTCTTCGGCTTCTCGGTTCGGTCGGCGAGCCGATCAATCCGGAAGCCTGGGAGTGGTATCACCGCGTCGTAGGCGACAGCCGCTGCCCCGTCGTGGACACCTGGTGGCAGACCGAGACCGGCGGCATTCTCATTTCTCCCTTGCCCGGGGCGATCAAGCTCAAGCCTGGATCGGCAACCCGGCCGTTCTTTGGCGTCATTCCCGAGATCGTCGACGGTGAAGGGAAAGTTCAGCAGGGCGCGTGCGAGGGCAACCTGGTCATCGCCGATTCCTGGCCGGGTCAGGCGCGCACGGTGTTCGGCGACCACGCCCGTTTCGTCAGCACCTACTTCGCCGCCTATCCGGGCAAGTATTTCACCGGCGACGGGGCGCGGCGCGACGCGGACGGGGACTACTGGATCACCGGGCGCGTCGACGACGTCATCAATGTGGCAGGACACAGAATGGGCACGGCGGAAGTCGAGAGCGCGCTCGTCGCGCACCCGCACGTGTCGGAGGCTGCGGTCGTCGGCTATCCGCACGACATCAAGGGGCAGGGCATCTACGCCTATGTCTCCTTGATGACCGGCGTCGAGGCGAGCGAGGATCTGCGCAAGGAATTGGTCGGTTGGGTGCGCAAGGAGATCGGTCCGATCGCCTCGCCGGACCTCATTCAATTCGCGCCGATGCTGCCGAAGACGCGCTCAGGCAAAATCATGCGCCGCATCCTGCGCAAGATCGCGGAGAACGAGTATGGCGCGCTCGGGGACACGTCGACCCTCGCCGACCCGGCCGTCGTGACCGAGCTTATCGACAACCGACAGAACCGAGGCAGGGGGTGAAGCGGGCCGCTAGGAGCCGTAGGGCGTCTTTCGACGACCTATAGCTCGCGATGACGATCTGGTTCGATGCCTTGCGTCCTGCTCACGGCGCAATCAGCAATTCCTGCGCCGCTTCGATCTTGGTTGCGAGAATGACGGCCTGAGTCCGGCTCTCGACGCCGAGCTTCTGAAAGATCGCGGACACATGCGCTTTGATGGTCGCCTCGGAGACGCCGAGCTCGTAGGCGATCTGTTTGTTGAGCAGGCCTTGGGACAGCATCATCAGTACCCGGATCTGCTGCGGAGTGAGCGACGCGAGCCGGCGCGCCATTGCGCTCGATTCGCCATTGGGAGCCGCATTCAAATCCAAGTCCGGAGGGGTCCATCGGCCGCCGTCCAGGACCTGGGCGATTGCTCCTCGCATCGTGTCGAGGGAATTGGTTTTTGGAATAAAGCCCGCGGCGCCGAATTCCAGGCAATGACGGATCACCGCGCGCTCTTCGTTGCCCGAAACAACGATAACGGGGGTGGATGGGCGCTCCGAGCGCAAAAACAGTAGTCCGGAAAATCCGCGCACGCCCGGCATGGTCAGATCGAGCAGCACGAGGTCGGTGTCTGGCGTAGCGTCCAGGGCAGCGACCATGCTCTCGAAATCGTGCGCGACTGCGATTTCAGCATCGGGAGCCGCCGCAAGCACGGCCTCACGCAACCCGCCGACCATAAGCGGATGGTCATCGGCGATGAGCACGCGGACGGGGCTTACTTCGTCCGTCGCTTCCCCGCCGATCTCGGACCGCTCTGAGGCGCGAGGATCATTGGTCCGCTTCTCGTTGCCGCGTCCGTGCTTTCCGCTTTGGGCGCTGGTCACCCTTGACCTTTCTTTGAGGAGGGCAGGCATCCGAGCTGTCTTAGCCCTTCGGTCAGCGCAATGGTCGCGGCGATCCCTACGTTCAAAGAACGCAGGCGAGGTCGAATAGGAATATACACTCGAACATCCGCAGAAACCTGCACCGCGTCGGGAACGCCGGACGACTCTCGGCCCACAAGAATAATATCCTTTTCATGAAAAGAGAAATCCCACAAACACGTCTCGCCCTTTGTCGTTAACAGCACCAGCCGGCGCTGACTAGTGGCGCGCCAGGCGGAGAAGCTCGCCCAGGAGACGTGGGTCTCGAGGGAGAGCGCGTTGATATAGTCCATCGCGGCGCGGCGGAAGCGGCTGTCGTTGATCCGAAACCCGGCCGGTTCGATGATCGTCGCGTCGACGCCGAGGCAGGCGCAGGTGCGCATCATGGCGCCGGTGTTTTGGGCGATGTCGGGCTCGAACAAGGCGAGCAGGAGGGGAGCCGCCGGCTTCGTCATATTGCGCGCGAAAGCAAAAGGTTGGCGTCGAAAAGGACCATTCGGTGAGCGCTTATGAGCTTGAGAGAGAAGCGTGAAGCTTCGGCTATGGACATCCAATTCGATCGATGCGAAAAGCCGCGTCGAACCAATTCAAGGTCGTTACCCCGCCGCAGCCGGGGAACGCACGTTGGGGGTTGAATTGACCATCAATGCGCCGTGTCGTCGATGTCCGTCCCGTCCAACCCTTGCGTTCGGGTTTAAGACGCCGGCATTGGCGGTGGCCCGCAAAGTGTTTTGCTTGCCCACGCCAGGGTAAAGGTTGACCGACCGCGACTTCTTCCTCTCCAATCCTCACCCCTCCAATCCTCGCCCCCACGTCCATCAGAGATCCACGACATGAGCGGTCCTTCGACCTACGTTCCCAAAAGCGCAATTGGGCGCTGGTTTGAGTCGCGTCTTCCGATCTTTGGCCTGGTTCATTCTTCGTTCATCGCCTATCCGGTGCCGCGCAATCTCAACTACATGTGGACGTTCGGCGCGATCCTGTCCTTCATGCTGGTGGCGCAGATCATCACTGGCGTCGTTCTCGCCATGCATTTCATCCCTTCGTCGACCCAGGCGTTCGCTTCGGTCGAGAACATCATGCGCAATGTCAACTATGGTTGGCTGATCCGCTACCTGCATAGCAATGGCGCATCGCTGTTCTTCTTCGCCTGCTACATTCACATGGCTCGAGGCCTCTATTACGGGTCCTTCAAGCCGCCGCGCGAACTTCTTTGGATCATCGGCGTCATCATCTACGTGCTGATGATGGCGACGGCTTTCTTCGGTTATGTTTTGCCCTGGGGCGGCATGAGCTTTGCTGGGGCCACCGTCATCACCAATCTCACCTCGGCAATCCCCTTCGTCGGCAACTCGATCGCCCACTGGCTCTGGGGCGGATTTGCCGTCGGCGGCCCGACGCTGACCCGATTCTTTGCGCTTCACTATCTGGTCCCGTTCATCATCGCCGCGTTCGTGGGTCTCCACATCTGGGCGCTGCACGTGGCGGGACAAAACAATCCTGACGGCATCGAGGTGAAAGACTTGAAGCGCGACACTATCGCGTTCACGCCCTACGCCACGATCAAGGATGGCGTCGGCCTCTCGGTTTTCCTTATCCTGTACGCCTGGCTCGTGTTTTACATCCCCAACTATCTGCTCGACGCAGACAATTCGATCCCCGCCAATCCGCTGGCGACGCCCGCGCATGTCGTGCCGGAGTGGTACCTGCTCCCGTTCTACGCCATGCTGCGCGCGATCCCGAGCAAGTTCTGGGGCGTGGTCGTTCTGTTGGCGGCGATTGTCGTGCTTGCGTTCATTCCGTGGCTCGACCGCTCGCCAGTCAAGTCGGCGAAATACCGTCCCACCTACCGATTTTTCTTCTGGGTGTTCGTCGCGATCGGCATTGGCCTTGGCTACCTCGGCTCGCAGGAGCCGACCGAGGGGCTTGCGTTGATCGCGCGCATCCTAACATTCGGCTATTTCGCGTTCTTTCTCATCATCATGCCCGTTCTGAGCTTTACGGAGAAGACGAAGCCGATCCCCACGTCGATCGCCGACGCGGTGTTGACGAGGACGAAGACCGCCGTGGCTGCGGCTGAATGATGCGGACTGCTTGCAAGGAATTTTAACGATGATCCGTGTCAAGTTCTCCGCCCTTGCCGTTGCCGGCATGACGCTCGCCTTCTCGAGCGGACTGGCGCTCGCGCAAAGCGACGCCGACCAGCCGAACCCCCCGCGTGAGAGCTGGAGCTTCTCGGGCATGTTCGGCATCTACGACAAGGCTCAGCTTCAGCGCGGCTTCCAGGTGTACAAGGAGGTCTGCAGCACCTGTCACGCGCTCAGCATTCCCTTCCGCATGCTCACCGATCCAGACGGGCCTGGCTTCAGCGAGGAGCAGATCCGGACGCTTGCCGCCACGTATCAAGTCACGAACGCTGAGCCCAATGAGAAGGGCGAGATCTTCAAGCGTCCCGCAACGCCAGCCGACGACATTCCTCGCCCCGAAGCTTATCCGAACGATCAGGCCGCCGCGGCGACGCTAGGCAAGGCGCCCCCGAACATGGCGCTGCTCGCCAAATCGCTCAAATACGAGCGCGGCTTTCCGTGGTTCGTCGTCGACGCTCTGCCGGGTTTCGAATATCAGGAGATGGGCGCCGATTACATCCACGCGATCCTGACCGGCTATACGAAGAAAGACGATCCGCAGTGGAATTTGTATTATCCCGGCCACAAGATCGCGATGCCTCAGCCGATCACCGATGGCCAGGTTGATTATAAGGACGGCACGCCCCCGACGGTGGACAACTACTCCAAGGACGTCGCCGCTTTCCTGAGCTGGGCTGCGGAGCCAAATCTTCCGGAACGCAAGAGAGTTGGGCTCCGGGTCATAATCTTTCTCATCGTGTTCGCGGTGTTGCTCTACTTCGTCAAGAAGCGGATCTGGGCGTCCGCGCACTAACGGGGGTAGCTCCGAGGCCGCTCTTTAGGCTCTTGCGCTCTATCCAGCGGCCTCATCCGTCGAGGGCGCTTCGGGGCGCCGAGGTTGAGGCGGATGCGGGTGGCTCTAAAGAGCGCGACCGGCGGGAGCCCATGCCGCTTCTGATGGGGGGAGCGAGTGGCCAAAGCAATTGTCGGGGTCATCGGAGGCTCGGGGGTCTATGATCTTCCCGGCCTTCAAGACCTGCGCGAGGAGAAAGTCGCCAGCCCCTGGGGCGAACCGTCTGACTCGCTGCGGTTTGGCCGGGCGGGCGAAACGCAGGCGGTGTTCCTGGCGCGTCACGGCCGGGGCCATCGCTTCTCTCCCTCGACAATCAATTATCGCGCCAATATCGACGCGCTGAAGCGGGTCGGCGTCACCGATATCATTGCGCTGTCGGCCTGCGGATCGTTCCGCGCCGAACTCTATCCCGGCATGTTCGTCATGATCGACCAGTTCGAGGACCGGACCTATCGGCGCGAGACCAGCTTCTTCGGGAGCGGATGTGTGGCGCATGTCTCGATGGCGCACCCGATCGCGCCGCTCCTGCGCCGTTGTCTTGTTGCTGCGGCGGAGGCCGAGGCAATCCCTTGCCGCGACGGCGGGACCTACGTTTGCATGGAAGGCCCGCAGTTCTCTTCGCTCGCGGAGTCGCTCCGCTTTCAGGCAGGCGGCGCCGACGTCATCGGCATGACCGGCGCGACCGAGGCGAAATTGGCGCGCGAGGCTGAGATTTCCTACGCGACGATCGCCATGGTCACCGACTATGACTGCTGGCACGAGGAGCATGGCGCGGTCGACGTCGCCTCGGTCATCAAGGTCATGGGCGACAACGCCAATAAGGCGAGCGCGGTTGTCGCCCGCACATTGCGCGAATTTCCGTCGGAGCACGAAGCCTGCCCAATCGGGTCGGACCGTGCGCTTGAATATGCGCTCATGACGAATCCCGCTCACCGCGACCCCGAACTTATGAAGAAGCTCGACGCTGTCGCTGGACGCGTGCTGCGCGGCAGCTGAGCGGCGGTCTGCAACGCGCACCGGTTCACCGGGTCTACGGCGCGCGCCTTGCGCGACTTCCGGCATTCAAACACAATAGGCGCGCCGAGGCGGCGAGCGGCTTCGCTCGAAACGGACCGAGGGATCCATGATCAGAAATGCGTTCGAGCGGGTTCTGTTCGCGAGCCGGTTTCTTCTCGCTCCGCTCTATCTGGCGCTTGCGATCAGTCTGGTCGCGCTTCTGGCGAAGAGCGGCCTGCACCTCTATGAACTGCTGACGCAGCTGCCGGCTCTCAATGACGAAGCGGTCCTCTTATCCGAGTTGGCGATCGTCGATCTGACGCTCACGGCCTCGTTGGTGGTGATCGTGTTTCTCTCCGGCTACACCAATTTTGTCGCGCCGGTCATCATGGGCAAAGACGACCCGCGGCCGCATTGGATCGCCGAGATCGACTTCAGCGAACTGAAACTCAAACTCATGGCCTCGATCGTCGCCATCTCGGGGATCAAGCTGCTCGAGGGTTTTATGAACATCGAGCATGAGCCCGACCGCGAGCTCTATTGGCTCGTTGGCATTCACTTGACCTTCGTCGTTTCAACGTTGATTTTGGCGCTCTCCGCCTGGATTAGCCAGCGCGCGCGTGTATCGGCGGACGGAGGTCAAGGGGGCGTCTGACTGCTATCTCTCCAGAACCACGCTTCGGCATTCTGGCGGCAGCGCCGCCATGGGCAGGGGCGGCTTGTGCGGCCCGGGGCGTGGGTGCAGCGCCTCGTCGGTAAACCACCAGTTGAGCGACTTGTCGCAGCCGTCGCCGGGCGGGACCGGCTCCTGCGGCTCGCAGCCCGAATTCCCTACTGGGCATTTGATGCGGATATGGAAATGGTAGTTGTGCCCCCAATAGGCGCGCACCTTATTCATCCATGGCTGGCCCCTTGCGGTCTCGCATAGGGCCTTCTTGATCGCGGCGTTGACGAAGATGCGCTCGACCTCCGGCTCTTCCGCCGCCGCGTTGATGATCGCCGCCTGCGCCGGCGTCCAACGCGCCGTGACCGAGAGCCCGTCCTCGGTCACCATATCGACCGCCGATATGGTCTCCCGGTCTTCCCTGGAAAGGGTATGGTCCGGCATCGGAGTGAGCCAGACGTCGGCGTCGAGGCCGACCTGATGCGAGGCGTGTCCGGTCAGCATCGGACCGCCGCGCGGCTGGGAAATGTCCCCGACGAGGATCCCGTTCCAGACGCCTTCCGCCTTCGCCTTGCGGGAGAAGCGTTCCAGAAACGCGATCATCGCCGGATTCCCCCACATGCGATTGCGCGACAGGCGCACGACCTGCCAGGATGCGCCGTCGACCGGCAGCGCTCTCGCTCCGGCGAGACACCCGCGCGAGTAGAAACCGATCGAGCGCGCCTGGGCTTCGGTCGGCGTCGTCACCCGCCCGAACACCTGCTTCGCGGGCAGCCTCGGATCGGCGGGGTTGGTAAGCGGGGGCAGCGGTTTGGGGTTCAGGGTTCCCTTGTCCTGGGCGAGCGCGGCGGATAAGTCCGAAGCGAGAGCGAAAAGGGTGAGAAGGCCGAGCAGCCGGAACAGCATGGAGTTTGATCTCTGATTTTACGATGAAGCAGGCGACTCAGTCCGCGCAACGAGAGCGGGGAAATGTGGCGCCTTTGGCCCTGCGGCGTCGACCGGGGGTCATTGTTCACGATTTCGTAAGCGGGCTTTGAAAAGGTCTTTTGGCGCCGCCAACGGATTGTTAAGGATCGGGGCATGCGGGGTCGTCTTTTTGACCGGACGGGACGTCTTGAGCTGGCGTTGGGCGCGGCTCTCCTCATGGCCGGTTGCGCGGGTCCGAGAGTTCAGCAAAGCCAGTCCTCAGGGGCCGACCTCAAATCGATCGACGGCGCGACCGTTTCGCTTGCCGCGTTCGAGAATTCGGCGTTCCCGTATCATGGCGTGATCCCGAATTATCAGGAGACGGGCAAGTCGCGGCCCTTCCTCGATGTCGACGACAACGGCCGGCTTGGCCATTCGAGCCCGCGTGGCGGGATCCATTGGGAGGACCAGACCTACAGCGACCGCAGCGTGCTGCTCGCTGCGCCGCAATCGTTCAACCCCGCGAGACCCGGGGTTATCATCGTCTTCTTCCACGGCAATAACGCGACCCTGTCGCGCGACGTCATCGCCCGGCAGCAGATCGTGCGGCAGCTCTCCGATTCGGGCCTCAACGCCGTCCTGGTGGCGCCGCAGCTCGCGGTGGATGCACAAGACTCGAGCGCCGGACGGTTTTGGTCGGCGGGCGGCTTCGCGGCTTTCTTAAGCGAGGCCCAGTCGAAGCTCGGCGACCTCTACCCCAACGCGCGCGGCGCCTTTCGACGCATGCCGGTCATCATCGTCGCCTATAGCGGCGGCTATCTGCCGGCCGCCTATTCGCTTGCCGTCGGCGGCGACGGGGGCCGTGTGCGCGGAGTCGTGCTGCTCGACGCACTTTATGGCGAGCGCGACAAGTTCGTGAGCTGGGCGGAGGGCCCGGGACGCAGCGCCTTCTTCATCAGCGCCTATTCGACCTCCTCGCGGTCTGGCAATGACACAGTCCGCCGCGAGCTCGAGGCCGCGGGCGTGCCGACCTTGAGCGGTCTGCCGAGTGAGCTCACGCCGGGCGTCGTCGCCTTTGTCGATGCGGGTTCGGTGGACCACAACGACTTCGTCACTTCTGCGTGGGGCGGCGCGCCCCTACGCGACATCTTCTCCCGCATCGGCGGGTAGCTACTCTTCGCCGCCAAGATGGTTTTTGAATTTAGTGAGATCGTCGCCCTTGAGCGTGCTTTCGGCGATCGAATTCCAAACCGCCTGGGCGTCTTTCTTGGGTATCTGCTCGTCGGTAGGTCGCAGGCGAAAAACAAGATCGTAAGGGTTGGTGATACTGCGGCTCGTCGACGTCCAGCCGAAGACAGTGAACGTGTTCAGATTGGGATCGAGCGCCGCGCTGTTTGCATTGACTTTGTTGTCTCCGGACGATCGCTTCGTTCCTGCGCGTATGGCTTCGAGGACCTTGTCCATTCGGTGTTTGTCGCCTTGCAGGCTTAAGCCCACTGTCCCGTCCGGATTATTGCGGGCGTAACCGGCCAGATTGTACATGATCGCCTGCTTCTGGATCATCGCCCGGAAGCCGACCTTCTGGATCATTCCGCCGCTAACCGTGCCCGCGATGGCTTCTTGAGCGCTCGAATTGCGCGCGGCGACAACGGTCACGCCGCAGACGAGAGCCGCAAACATGACCAGAGCGCGACAGACGGCGAGCTTCATGCGTTTCTCCATATCTCGAACGAAACGGGACCGCCCCGGATGAGCGGTCTGACCATAGCGCTTTTCTGTGCGGATGGATCATCCTGTCCCGGATAAATAATCGCGAACCGTCGGGACGAAGGCGCTCGGATGCGCTTAAAACAACGCCGGGTTGGACCCCACGCGAACTCGATCCAGGAAATGAATGGAGGGAAAGAGCAACTTACCCCAACGCGGACCTGCGGCACGCTCTCCCAGAGCGATCGCAAGCCCGCGGGGTCGAGAGGTCTTGCGCCGTCGGCGCCCTAGTCGACGGTCTCTGGCGTCTTGGTCAGGCCCTTGAGGCCATCACGCTCCAGCAGCGCCCGCACATAGGCGTGAATGCCCGGCTGCAGATCCTGCAGAGAGACAAAACGCCCGTCCGCCAGCCGCAGCCCGTCTCTATAGAGGCCGGCCTCACGCTGGGCGAACACAGTTTCAGTTTCCGCGCCGACGCGCAGCGCGGTCTGCAATGCCGGCGGAATGTCCGCGAGCATCACCTTGGTGTCGCATTGCATGCAAACTGCGGTGCGTGGATCGCCGGCGGAGGCGAAACCAATCGAGCCGCTCGGAAACCGCGTCGTGACATAGATTTCGCCCTCACGGGCCGGACGCGATCCATACATCTCCAACGAATAGTCGCACATGACAGGCTCCTGCGCTTTGCGGGCCCCCCAGTTCGTATCGCGGTATGAACGTCCTTATCGCTTTATGATTTGGACACCGTAGCTTCGCATTAGGGCATTATTGAGGGCAGGGCTTCGTGCGCAGATGATTTGTTCGCACAACTTTCTATGAGAAGCATTGTTTAGAAGCTCAGACGTCGGAATCTCCTGCGCTTCAAGATGAAATCTATCGCTTCACACCTCGATGTCGGATCGCTGGCGCCCGTGGTGCTTGTCTGGGTTTCGCTGAAGCCGGCCCTCGACACGGGTATCGTCCCTCGCCCTCGTCGACGCGACGCGTAACTTTATCAGCCTACAAGTCGGCCGCGCCAATCATCAGCCCGTTCCAAATGAGCGCAGGGTTGCTCGGGCCGCGCCTCGACAATCTGCTGCGGGCGCCAACAGCATCATTTATATGGTTTGCCGGCGAATGAGCGGAGACGGGAATGGAACGCTACAAGGGGTATTTGGACGGCGAGGGCGGCGAGGCGGAGTGCGTCGTCGACACGAGCCCTCGCGGGGGCTGGAACATCGATCAGGTTACGCCGTCCGATCTCCCCGAGGGGTCTTATGAGCTGACGTTCGGGGATCGGAACGAGAAGAATCCCGGTGGCATTTCTAAACGGGGTATGGCCCATCTGCGCGGCGGCGTGTGGTCAGTCGAGAACGTTGAGGGCGTTTGAGGATGTGCCTTCGGATCGATTCCTGTGGCCCGAGACGACATCGTCCAAATCGGTCCGCCGCCATGGCGCTCCGAAGGATTCGACGCGGAAGCGCCTCGCCTCTAGGTCCTCGGGCCAACGATTGGACTCGAAGCCCGCCTTCGCCATCAGATGGCGCACGAACGCCGGCGCGTCGGGAACTAAGCGCCAGACGCTCGGCAGGAACAGCGCGCGGCGCTTGCCCGCTGTCAGAATCAAGCCGTCGCGATCGGGCTCGAGCGCATCGGCGAGTTCGGACTCGCTTCGCGCAGAGATCGGCCGTGGGTGGGAGAGAATCGATACGTCAAGGCGAAGCCCTCCCAGTTCGTAGTCTTTGAGCGGCGGAAAGCGCGAGTCGGCGAAGGCCGCCTGCACAGTATTGGCGAGCGCATCCTCGATCAGCGGCCGACGTGGCTCAAGCGAACCGATGCAGCCGCGAAGCCGTTCGTTTTCGGTGAGTGTGACGAAGGTGGCGCGCCAGGGGGAGAACACGGGCGACGCGTCGTTGAGGCGCGGCGCCGCCGGCGACCTGCTTCCCGTCTTGGCGGCAGCGGCGAGCGCCGCCATGCAGGTCGAAAGCAGGCGCTCGCGATCGGCTTCGGCAAGACGCGCCGAAGCCGCATATTCGAACGCGAAGGCGCCGTAGCCGACCACGCGCGAGGGGGCCGCGCCGGCGTCCGCCGATGTCGCGAGATGCAGGCGGCTCACCCGCATGTCCCGCTCGGCGGCGATCTCGAGAGCGCCCTTGAGGGCCAAGAAGCCGCAGGCGCGACGCCCGTCGAGCGCCGGGGCGTCCAGCGTCTCGATGCGCCGGGCGGTGTCGGTATCGATCGATCTGGCGCTTCGTTGATCGAGAAAATGCGACAAGTCGGAAGAGACCGCGACCACCGTTTCGGGTCCACCCCAAACCCGGCGCAAGGCCTCGGCGACATTACGAGGATCGGCGTCGCCGACTAGAATGGGGACGATCTCGAATGGCGCCGGCAGCATCGCCTGCAGCATCACGAGATGCATCTCGAGCGAATGCTCGCCCACGAACGGCCGCGGGTCGACGACAACCTCGGGCGCTTGGGCGAGCTCGGCGTGGGTGATCGGCGCGACCGGCGCCTCGCCCAGCGGTGTGCCCCACTTCGATGCTGGATGAACAGCGATGCCGGAAAACGCGACGCGATGGGCGGGGCCAACGATGACGATCCGGCTTGGCGGGTTGGCGCGTGCCGCCCAGGGCCCGAACGCCGTCGCGGCGACCGCGCCCGAATAAACGAGGCCGGCGTGCGGCGCGACGACCAGCTTTGGCCCGACGCCGCCATCGGGACCCGCGCGCGTGCGCACATCCGTGATCAAGGCGTTCAGCGCATACGGCGCCGCCGGGTAAAACATTCCCGCGACCTGCGCCGGGTGGACTTCGTTTGCTGGCATGGCGACGGCCCATCGCTCCGTCTCGAAATGTAGGCGCGTGGAGAACGGCGCGCCAGGGCGAGGCGTTGCAATTGCGCGCCGCGCTCACGACATATTGGAAGGCTCAGGGGCTACTGGAGGAAACCGCGGAGGCTCGATGGACGCAGAATCCGAAACTTGCGTCGATGTCGGCTATTGGACGAAGCTCGACGACGGGCGGATCGAGTGCTGCTTGTGCCCGCGCTTCTGCAAAGTTCGCCCGGGACAGCGGGGCTTGTGCTTCGTGCGCCGCGCGCGCGAGGACGGCGCCGGCATGGAGCTCACAGGCTATGGCCGATCGACCGGATTCTGCGTCGATCCGATCGAGAAGAAGCCGCTCAATCACTTCCTGCCCGGCTCGTCGGTCCTCTCGTTCGGCACGGCGGGCTGCAATCTCGCCTGTTCCTTCTGTCAGAACCACGACATCTCGAAGAGCCGTGAAGTCGCGCGCTTAAGCGCGCATGCGGCTCCGGAAACGATCGCGCGCGCCGCCGAGCGGCTCAAGTGTGCGAGCGTCGCTTACACCTACAACGATCCGGTCATCTTCATGGAGTACGCGCTCGACGCCGCAGCCGCTTGTCGGGCGCGAGCCGTGAAGAACGTCGCCGTCACGGCAGGCTTCATCTGCGCGGAGCCGCGCAAGCAGTTCTTCGCGGGCATGGACGCGGCGAATGTCGATCTCAAGGGCTTCACCGAGCGCTTCTATGCCAAGCGCTGCGCAGGTTCGCTCGCGCCGGTGCTCGAGACACTCAAATATCTCGTGCACGAAACGAACGTCTGGGCGGAAGTCACAACGCTGCTCATTCCGGGCGAGAACGATTCCGACGAGGAGCTCGACGCGCTGACGCAATGGATAGCGCGCGAGCTGAAACCCGACGTCCCCTTGCATTTCACCGCCTTCCATCCAGACTATCGTATGCTGGAAACGCTGCCGACGCCGCCCCCTACTTTGCAAAGGGCGCGCGCCATCGCCACCAGGAACGGGCTTCATCACGTCTATGTCGGCAACGTCCACGATCCCGCGCGGCAGGCGACACTCTGTGCGACCTGCGGCGTACGCGCGATTGGCCGCGACGGTTATACGATCACGACTTACGCGCTCGACGCCTCCGGCGCATGCTTAAGCTGCGGGACGAAGATGGCCGGCGTCTTCGCCGCCAAGCCCGGCGCGTGGGGTTCGCGCCGCCTCGCAGTCGACATCGAGCGCTACGCGGCCTGAGGGCTGGTGTTGGGCGGTGCAGCGCAGCACCCTCCGCTGGAGGAAAACACGCCAGGTTAACCCGAGCGCCGTGCGCCCGGCGCAGGCTCGGGCTCGCCGTTTCCGCCATTTCCGGTAGCGCTGGCGCCTCGTCTCGCGAGCGCCACTGTCGCGGCGCGTTCGAGATGTCGGCGCATGCGCGCCGACGCGGCGGCCGGATCTCGATCCAGGATTGCTTCGGCGATTCCGCGATGCTCTTGAACCGAGGCCTTGAGCACAAGCGGCGCCAGCACGTCACCCGCTTGCGCCATGATGAGGGGAAACTGCAGCCGGACCGCCAGATTGCGCAATTCGATATTGTCGGCGAGCGCCATGATCGCGTCGTGGAAGGCGGCGTTCTCCTTAAGATAGTTGCAAGGGTTGCGCGGCGCCTCGGAATGGATCGGCTCAATTGCGGCGACGAAGCGTGCTCGCCGCTCCGGCGCCTCGGCCGCTGCGGCGAGCCGGGCGGCGAGCGCCTCCATTTCGATCCGGATCAAAAACAATTCGCGGATCTCGCGCTCGGTCAAGCGCCGGACCACCGCCCCGCGATGCGGCCGATGCTCGATCAGCCCATCGGCGCTGAGGCGCCTCAAGCCTTCACGCACCGACCCGCGGCTGACCGCGAAGCGGGCTGTCAGGTCGCTTTCGACGAGTCGCGATCCGGGCTCGATGCGACCGTCCCAGATGTCGTCGCGCAAGCGCTCGACGATGAAGGCGACGGTCGCGCCATGCGCCGGCGAGACGGTCGCGCGCAGTTTCCGTCCCGGGAGCGCGCGGTCCCTTCCTTCGCTCTTCCTCACTGCGGCGTTTGACACCTGCGGCGCCTCTGATATTGTCCTACAATCGTTCTACACCCATTCGCCGCACGCTAAAGGGGAAGGGGTCGGACGGGAAGGGGACGCCATGCTGATCGGCAAGGCGGGGGCCGCACGAACCGCGATCTCCGCCGCTTCGAGCGATCGGATCGCCGTGCGAGGCCGCGACCTCGCCAATGACCTCATGGGCCGCACGAGCTTCACCGATTATGTCTTTCTTCTTGCGACCGGACGTGCGCCGACCGCAGAGCAGCGGTATTTTCTCGATCTGAGCCTCGTGGCGCTCGCCGAGCATGGTCTTACGCCATCGGTCCAGGCGGCGCGTATGACCTATGACGCCGATCCGGCGGCGCTTCAGGGCGCAATCGCGGCCGGCGTGCTTGGCTGCGGCACAGTCATCCTGGGAGCGGCCGATCTCTGTCGAAAGGTGATCGAGGATGTTCTGGCTCGCGCCGACGCCTGCGGGTCGCTGGAGGTCGCGAGCCTTGATGTCGCCCGCGAACATCGAACCGCGCACAAGCCGCTCCCCGGATATGGCCATCCGCTGCATAAGCCTGTCGATCCGCGCGCCGAGCGTATGATCGCACTCGCGCGCGAGCGCGGGATCGCCGGTCGCTCGGTCGAGGCGGCGCTCGCGCTTACGAAAGCGGCGGCTCAAACGTGGGGCAAGCCGCTGCCGATGAATGTCTCGATGTCGATCGCCGCGACGCTTCGCGACGCCGACGTTCCGTCAGGGCTCATACGGGCCGTCCCGATCCTCGCCCGCACCGCGGGCCTCATCGCCCATTGCATCGAGGAAGAACAGACGCCGATCGGGTTCCTGATGGCCTCGAAGGGCGAGGAGGCGATCGTTCACGTCGCAGACGCGAACGGAGTCGCCTCATGATGGTCGAGCCCGAGATCGAGCAGGCGCCGTGGGAGGATGAGGCGCGATCCGATGCGCCTCTCTACCTCAAGCAGATCGAATATCTGTTCGAGCGGTCGCGCTTCTATCGCGAGAAGCTCGAGCGCGCCGGATTCGCCACGCATGGCGCGGTCGGCGGCCTCGAGGCGATCGAAGGCGTGCCGCTGACCGAAAAGGATGAACTGAGGCGCACGCGCTCGCCCGATGAGCCGTTCGGCGCGCATTTGACCGCGTCGCCCGAAGAGATCGTGCGCATTTATTCGACCAGCGGCACGACGGGAACGCCGAGCTATATTCCGCTGACCAGCTCGGATCTCGAGGTCTGGGTGCGCACTTCGGCGCGCTCTTACGCGGCCTCTGGGCTAAAGCGCGGCGAGCGCATCGTCTCGACGTATAACGCTGGGCCCTTTGTCGCCGGCGCGGCGCTTGGCGCTTTCGACCGGCTCGGCCTTTGCCATATTCCCGTGGGCTCCGGAAACACCGAGCGGCTCGTCGCGGCAGTCGAGCTTCTCAAGCCGACTGTCGTCGCGATGACGCCCTCCTACGCCCTGCATCTTGCCGAATGGGCGCAGGCGCGCGGCAAGGACCTCGCAAAGTCGAGCGTGAACCGGGTGATGGTGGCGGGCGAGCCGGGCGGCGGCGAGCCTGCGATGCGCGCCAAGCTCGAGACGGGATGGGGCGCGAGCGTCACCGAGGCGATGGGTATCGGCGACATTTCCGTTTCGCTATGGGGCGAATGCGAGCAAAAGGCGGGCATGCATTTCAGCGGGCGCGGCTTTGTGCACTTCGAGTTGATCGACCCGGAAACCGGCGCCGTCAAACCCCTTGTCGACGGCGCCGATGGCGAACTCGTGCTCACGCATCTCGTCAACCGCTCGGCGCCCCTTCTTCGCTTCCGCACCCGCGACCACGTGCGCTTGAGCATGGGGCTTTGCGCCTGCGGGCGCACGAGCCCGCGCGTGCGCTGCATCGGGCGCACCGACGACATGCTGATCGTGCGCGGCGTCAACGTCTTTCCTTCGGCTTTGCGCGAGGTCGTCAATGAATTTCAGCCCGCGGTCGCGGGCGTGATCGTGATCCGTCCTCGGGCTCCTGGCGTACGCCAGGAGCCACCGCTGCCGATCAGCGTCGAGGTCACGCCGGGAGCGAAAGTCGAAGGCCTCGCGGATCGCATCCGCGCTCGCGTGCGCGACAAGCTTTTGGTGACGACGGAGATCACGCTCGTCGCCGCAGGCGCTCTGCCGCGGAGCGAATATAAGTCCAAACTCGTCGAAAAAGTCTGAGGAGGCGCCCGCATGCAAAAGCTTCAGACCCAGGGTCTGCATCACATCACGCTTGTCGGGGCCGATCGAGAGACCTCGATCGACTTCTGGGAGGGCGTGCTCGGCATGCCGTTCATTTTCGAGCAGCCTAATCTCGACAACGCCGGTGAGAGCCACATCTATTTCGATCCCGGCGACGACCGGCTCATCACCGTGTTCACCAATGAGGACCGCAAACCGATTAAGCGCCGCACCCCGACCGACACCGGTTGCGTGCATCATATGGCGTTCAACGTCTCGCGCGCCGTGTTCATGCAGGCGGTCGAGCGGCTAGGCGCGCGGGGCATTCCGAACACTGGCGTGCGCGACCGGATGATCTTCGACGCCATCTATTTCGAGGATCCGCTTGGGCTCTTGATCGAGCTTTCGTGCTGGAAGTTCGACGCGCCGCGTGGCTTCACCCGCTCAGACGTTTTGTTCGCCGCCCACAATCTGCGCGTCGCGCGCGGCGACCGCGCGATCATGGAAGTTCACATCGCCGATGCGATCGAAAATCTCGTTGCGGCGTCGACCAAGAGCCTGTCGTCAGACCGCGAGCCGAAAGACCCTTATCAGCGCAGCCACGCGCCTGAGCTTATCCAAAACAAATAGGAGGAAGCCAATGTCTGCGATCAAACTGCATGTCATCAAACCAAGCGTCAACAACATGACCGCGCGCGTGTTCGTTCGGGCGGCGAAGCTCGACTTCACCGAGGACGACGTCTACGGCAAGACCCGCACCGACGAGTTTCTCGCCAAGAATCCTGCCCATCTGACGCCGATGATGGAGGCGCCGGGCCTGCCGAAGGGCGTGCATGTGGGAGAGCTGCGCGATCATGCAGTATCTCTGCAACAAGCATCATCTCGACAAGTTCTATCCGACTGAGCCGGAAAAGCGCGCGATGGTGGACAGCGCGATGTTCTATATCGTCGGCACGCTCTATCCCTATATCGTGCGCTCGACCTATGGCGCGCTTGGCTTCCCGCAATATCCGGGCGAAGTCGGGCGCCAGCGACGCGAGCGCCAGCGGAGAAGGAGAAGGCGCAGAAGAGCGGCGGCCGAGGCGGTCGGCGAGACGCTCGCCGCGTTCCACAAGTTCTTTCTCGAGGGCAAGACCTTCGTCGGCGGCGACCACCCGTCGATCGCCGACATCCGCCTGGCGGCGAGCCTCGAATTCCTCAAGGTCATCGACTATCACTACCCCGAATGGGCGAAGACCTACATGGCCGCGGTCGCCAAGGCGCTGGGCGACGCCTATGCGGAACCGGCGAAGGACGTCGAGGGCTACATCGCCTATGTGAAGGGGCAGAAGAAATAGGCGACGGAACGAAGGCGAGCGGCGGCGTGCGTCCGCCGCTCAGTCGGTCGCTCTCACTCCCCAAGCCTCTCGACGATCGCCTCGATCGCGTCGGCATTGGCCTTCGCGGCGCAAGCGGGCTTCGTCGCGATGACCGAATTCTCGATATAGCGCTTGGCTTCGCCCGATAGCGTCCAGTCCATCGGCGGGTCGTAGGTGATCGTTCGGCCGCCATTCAGCTTGACGTCTCCCGGGCAGAGAACGAGCGCGGCGTATAGGTCGTCGCCTGTCAGCCGCGAACGATAGGGATCGGGATCGACGACGACCGTTTGGCCGGCGAGCTTCATCTCCCGCGCCAGATGCGCCTCATGCGCGCCCATGCCGTTGTAGAGGCCGAGCACCGGCGCGAAGACATCGTTGGGGATGAGCGAGGCGATGCGGTCGGAGACCCACTTCTTGACGCCAGTCGGGGGCAGGGGCGGGGGCTTCGCGGGGTCGTGGCTGGCGTAGCCGATCAGGATGAAGACGATGTCGAGGTCCTTTTCTCCCGCCGCCAGGAAGATTGCGGATGGCGCGCGTCATCTCGCGCAAGGTCTCGGCCCCGGCGTTGTCGAAATAGCCGCCGTCGAGAACGTGGTCACTGGACTTGGGATCGCCCTCTTTGGCGTAGCACGGCTGATGGGTGAACGTGCCGCCCGGACTGACCCAGGGAAACGGGCGCCGTCGAGGATGGCGGTCGAGGCGGCGACATCGTGGCCGATTCCATCGAGGAGGTCGTCGGCGTCGACCTCGTCGCAGGTGAACTTCACGGCGCTTGTCAGCATGCGCCGTCCCCCGCCCTCGCTCGCGCCCTGCACGATGAGAAGCGGGCGCCATGGCTCGCCCTCCTTGGGCGCAAGCGCGAGGAACGGTCCCTTGATAATTCCAGCGGCGTGGGGGGAAGCGCCCTTGGCGTCCGGCGCGTCCCACGCCTCTTCCCAGGCGCGCTCGAGCGTCTCCGCGCGGTCGGGAAGCACCCACAAGGGCAGAAAGCGGTAGAGCAAGTCGGAATAGAGCATGCCAGTGAGCGCAGGGCCAAGCGCGTCGCGGCCGGCGAAGCCGAGAAGACTGTTGGTGAAGGTGTCGGCGTCGGCGACGGTCGTCGGCGTCCTGACATTCGGCGGCGCGGTCTTCAGCATCGCGGCGTAGCCGACGGCGCCGACGCTGCCGCCCGACACCGAGCTGATGGCGAAGACATGAGCGCCGAAATCGATCGGCTTGCCGTCCCTTCCGATTGCTTTCGCCGCTGCCCTCTGAAGCTGCGCCAGCGCCACCGCCGTCCAGTAGCCCGCCCGCGACGCGCCGCCCTGGACAGCGATCACGACCATCGTCTTCTTGCCGTTCGCTCCTACGGGCTGGGGAGCGGCCCATTGCTTGAATGCGCTCGCCAAGGTTGGACGACCATCTATGGGGCCATCCGTTTCGGCGATGAGGGCGCGGCGCCCGACCTGTGATTGTCGAAGAAGGCGCCGAGCAGCACCGCCCACAGGAGAAGCGCGCCTGTGACCGGGATCCTAAGGCTGGTGCCGAGCTGGCAGGCGATCGTGATCACCGGAATGATGAAGCCGAGGCCGAAAAAGACGATCGCTGGCGCGCCGAGTTTGACGCCGATCTCGGCGGGCCAGAGGATGGCGGCCACCATTGCGACAAGCGCCATTGCGAGGCCGGCGATGACCCAGCCGCGCTGAATCCACGGCGCCGCGTCGCGTATGTCCCACGAGACGCCGCGTTATCGGCTCCCGGAAGACGACCAACGCGAGGAAGATCACGCCGATCGCCAGGAGCGCCAAGCCGACAGAGGCGTTCCACTTGAAACTGATGAGGAGCGCGAGACCGGCCGCCACGAAGGGCACGAAGGCCAGCACCCTCGGCCCCCATTCGAGGAGCGAGCGGGGCCGCCAGAGCTGGCGGTGGGGTCCGTAGTTCGAGGCGATGACGATGCGCGACCAGCTCCAGGCCTGAATCGCGAAGAACAGGAGCCCGATCGCGAAGGCGATCGCCAAGCCGCCCAATCCATCTTCGCCAACGCCGCGCACGAGATCGCGTCCCTGGGGCATGAAGAGCAGGATCGCCGAGACGCCGATGGCGAGCGCGGCGATGACCGGGACGCCGGCCGTGCGATTGTAGATGTCGACAAGATCGCGCCATCGCGCGGAGAAGCCGCCGAGGGCGTCGACCGGCCCCGGCGCGACGCCGCCAGGCGCCGCGGCGAGCGTCACGGCGCCGCGATTGTCGGCATAACCTTCAGGACGATCGTTGGCGAAGACGACAAGTTCGCCGGACCGCGCGAAGGTCTTGGTGCATCCGGCGCCGATCGGGAATGCCGCGGAATCGGGCTCGTCCGCGAATCTGCACATGAGCTTGAGGCGCGCCTGGCCTGGGACGCGCGGCTTAAAGTTGAGAGCATCTGAGAGGAAGTTGCGGTAGCCGTCCGGGCCGCACCAGACGAAACCGGTCTTCCACTGGCCAGTTGCAGAAAAGGACCAGGTTTCTCCGGCCGAGACGGCCCCGATCGGGACGTTCTCGGTCCCCGAGGGCACTTGCGTTTCGGGTTCTATTCTGCGCTGCCCGGGCCCCATCGATGCCCCCTCCCGGCTCCGCATTTGTTGGTGCGCGGTTGTCCGACGATGAGCATCGCACAGGAACGATATCGGCTCCATAGGGTTGATTGCGGAAGGGAGGCGCTTCGCAGAAACCTAATGCCGGGGGCGCGCCAAATCGTCGCCACATAGCGTCGGCAGACTTTCAGGATTGTGGCTAGCCGCGCACGCGTTCAGGCGCACCTTGAAGGGGGAATGCTCAGGATGATCGAGAACGGAGCGCATAATTTCGACTTCGGCGCGGACCGGTTCGGTTTCCGCGATCTTGAAGCGATGCACTGGAACTTCGGCGCGCCGCAGCTCTACGAGCACGCGTTGCAACGCAACGAAGCGCAAATCGCCGCCTGTGGCCCGCTCGTCGCCGATACGGGCGCGCATACCGGACGCAGCCCCAAAGACAAGTTCGTAGTGCGCGACGCGAACACGGAAGGCATCGTGTGGTGGGACAACAACAATGCGATGACCAGAGAGCATTTCGACGCGCTCCTCGCCGACTTCATCGCCCACGCGAAGGGCAAGACGCTCTTCGCTCAGGATCTCCAGGGGGGCGCAGATCCCGCGTTGCGTTTACGCGCGCGCGTCTTCACCGAATATGCGTGGCATTCGCTGTTCATCCGCAATCTTCTGATCCGTCCGCCAGTCGAAGATTTGGCGAGCTTTGCTCCGGAGCTGACGATCGTCGATCTGCCTTCCTTCCGCGCCGACCCCAAGCGGCATGGCGCGCGAAGCGAGACGATCATCGCCTGCGACTTGACGCGCAAGATCGTGCTCATCGGCGGCACGAGCTATGCGGGCGAGATGAAGAAATCCGTATTCACCGTTCTCAACTACCTCTTGCCGGCGAAACAGGTCGTGCCGATGCATTGCTCGGCCAACGTCGGCAAGGACGGCGATGCGGCGATCTTCTTCGGCCTCTCCGGCACCGGCAAGACGACGCTCTCCGCCGATCCGCACCGCACGCTGATCGGCGATGACGAGCACGGATGGGGCCGCAACGGAATCTTCAATTTCGAGGGCGGCTGCTACGCCAAGGCGATCAAGCTGTCGCGCGAGGCGGAGCCCGAGATCTATGCGACGACCGAACGTTTCGGCACCGTGATGGAGAACGTGACGCTGGATGCGGAGTCGAGAACCCCTGACTTCGACGACGATTCGAAAACCGAGAATACGCGTATCGCCTATCCGCTCGATTTCATCGCCAACGCTTCGACGACAGGGCGCGCCGGTCATCCCAAGAACATCATCATGCTGACCTGCGACGCCTTCGGCGTGCTGCCGCCGATCGCCAAGCTCGACGCTGCGCAGGCGATGTACCATTTTCTGTCCGGCTACACGGCCAAGGTGGCGGGCACGGAGAAGGGGGTGACCGAGCCGCAGGCGACGTTTTCGACCTGCTTCGGCGCGCCGTTCCTGCCTCTGCATCCGACCGTCTACGGCAATCTTCTGCGCGACATGGTTGGGCGCCACCATGTCGATTGCTGGCTCGTCAATACCGGATGGACCGGCGGCAAGTTCGGCGCCGGAAGGCGCATGCCGATCCGGGTGACGCGCCGCCTGGTCGCGGCGGCGCTCGACGGCTCCCTCAATCGCGCGGATTTCCGCACCGACCCCTATTTCGGCCTCGCTGTGCCCTTGCAGGTTCCAGGCGTCGAGCCCCACATTCTCGAACCGATCAAGACCTGGCGCCACAAGGCCGAGTTCGCCGAAGTCGCCGGGCGCCTGGTGCAAATGTTCCGCGACAATTTCAAGCAGTTCGAGAGTGAGGCCGACGAGCGCGTACGCGCCGCCGGCCCGACGCCGCGCATCGCTCTGGCTTGAGGGGGGAATCGCCTTGGCCTCCGCGTCAGGGGCTCATGAAGCTGCGGCAGCGTAGGCGGCGGGGCGGATCACGGGATTCCAGATCGTCGCGTATCGGCATTCAATTTGGCTTTTTGCATCATTCACATTGCTGGAGGATAGCTTGCGGTGCTCGTATTGCGTGTATTCGGGTTACAATGATTGTAAGCCTAGCCCTATGTTAGGTCAGCAAGATGTTCCAATCTGCGTAATAATACCCATTGAATATTTCTGCGCACCCTCGTAGGGGTAAAGCAATTAAGAAGTTAATTTAGAGCCTTTATTGCGACAGCTTATTGGTGGGCGGCCGCCTCACTTGCGCACAACGCTAGTTTGTTCGCAGAGTCCAAAACTTGCTGACGACAATCATAACCTAGCTCGATATCTAAAGATTGTCGACCAAAAATTAATACGTATGGCCAGATAGGCGGGCGTGGCTAACCTCGATGAAGTGCTTAACTCAGTTATAGGAGGGTATAATGAGACCAATCATGAACAATCATAGCGTATTTAGGAGACAGTTCGTTAACAATCAGACTGATATTACAGTATTATTAAGCATATCTGCCGCCATATTATTTTACTTAGTCAATGCGTGTCAAGCTGGCGTGAATATAACTAGTAGGGAAACGCTTCTAAACGCGCAGTTTCAAGAAATTTCGGCACTTTATTCATTAGAGCCTCCAATCACGCTGACCACTTTGAATTATGAGTTTTCAGTCGACACCGTTGGTGGGGGGTTTTCATACAGCCTTGTCCCAGGTCAAACTTACAATGGTGAGAGCATCTCGGTGAGCGTGGTAGGCAGTTATGATTCCGCTACAGGTACCTATTCTTGGGCGGGATCGGGGCTGCTCGGTGCGTCGACTTGGGGAGAGGAGGGCCAGTTGCAGTGGGTCGGCGATCCTACCGGCACGCTCAACGGAAATGTGGACGTAAATGGCGAAGTCGTAGGCACAGTTACTGGAACCGTCGAGGTGGATGCTTTAGGGCACAGCTCGGGCACTGTGACCTTCACGCCGAAGGGCGCCGGAGCGGGCTCATCATATGATGTTACAGACTTTGTGCCTGGGAACCCGGGAGCACCTATTAGAATCGACTGGAACGGGCATACAGGGTACCTAATCAATGCCCTTTCCGTGCCGGAGGGTGTAGATCCCAGCGGCCTAATCACCGGACGGTCGATAGTGCAGATGGCGGTGCCGGAACCCTCTACTTGGGCGCTGATGTTGCTCGGTTTCGCCGGCTTAGGATTTGCGAGCTACCGCCGCAAAGGGGGCCCGTCTGTTTGTTGACTGAGAAGGGGAGAGGATTGCGCTGGGATACGGGAGCTTTCCTCCGTAGTCCTGCCTCGGCGTTCGCTCACGGCGTTGGGACGCCGATTGCGGCTGAGGGTTTTCGTCGGCACCTGGCCCGCGCATAACGTTGTGCGCGGGCTCTTTGCGCCAGTCGGAATACTGGAAGGAGGAGCGCTACTTCACCGCTAGAGAAGCGACGCGTTCGCGAGCTCCGGGCGCGCCGGCGGCGACGGCGCGCGAATAATAGTCGCGGGCTTTCGCTTCGTCGCCTTTCAGTCCCACGACGCCGAGACGGCTGAGAGTGGCTGGATCGAACGTGTCGCCGAGCGCAACAAGCGCGCGAGCGTCGCCGGCCTCGGCGGCGCTGACGAAGAACGCGCGGGCGGTCGCGATATCGCCCTTGGCGAAGGCGACGATGCCTTCGGCACAAAGCCGGCGAGCGTCGTCGATCGGTATCGTGAGCGTTGCGCCGGGGCCGTCGGGCGCCTGCTGATGCAAGGCGGCGGGCTCGCGCAGCGCAGTTGCGAGCTTGCTGATCGCCGATTTGTCGATTGGCTGTGCCGTCAGCGCGGGGGCCGTCCGCTTGGCTATCGCGGCAAGCGGGGTCACAAAAATAGGCTGCTCGACCGCGGCCTTGACATGCATTGCCGAGGGCTCAAGCCGAGGCCAGGCGGCCAACACTAGCATGCCAGCGATGACGGCGGCGAGGACGCTCGAAAGCGCTTTCCAGGAAATGGCCAGCGTTCGTCTCCCTACTGCATCAGCCCGCGCCAGCGGGTCAGGCCTTCATAAAGTCGATCCGAATCAGCCGCGCTCGGCCAGCTGGCCGACGCCGCGGCCGACTTCGCCGAGGCGCGAAATGTCTCCAGCGATCCGTCGGCGGAAGGCTTCTTGGCGTCGAGCCAGCTTTGCGCGGCCTCGAGTTCGGGGCCAAGGCGCCGTCGGAGACGAGGCGTCGGCCGCCAAATTCACGTCCCGCCAATGCGAGTCGCGCTCATCGCTCAGGAAGCCGTCATAATTGTCAAAGAAAACTCGCGCAATTCGGCCGAGCCCATCGGCTCGCGGCGACCCTGCGGCCGCGTCGAGCGCGACCAGAGCCATCGGCTCGCCGATCGTTTCGACCGGAACGGTGGGGCTGACAAGGTTCGGCCGCTCGGCCGCGGTGATGTGAGCCGGAGCGTAGACGGGCTCCAACGCCGGAGACCACGCAATCGGTACGATGTGAAACCGACCGTCGCTGCCGAAATCGTTGAGCACAGGCGATTCTTCCGCGCCGAGTATGACGACCGCGTCGATTTTGCCCGAGGACAGTCTGTCCAGCGCTTCCGGCAACGGCTCGTTGGTTTGATTCGCGGTTACGCCCAGACGAGAAAACAACATTCTTCCGCTCGTAGACGTGGCGCTGTCCAGGTCGCCGAAACTTACGGCCTTTCCCTGCAGGTCGCTGATCGATTTTATTTCGCGCGGCGCGATCACCGCCACGGTCTCGGGCGCGAGGCGCGCCACGTAGGGCGATCGTTTCATCCATTCCGCGTCGCCCTTGGCGCTGGATAAAAGGCTATCGAGCGAGACGATGGCGAAGTCAGCGATGTCGCTCTTGAGCACTTTTCCCAGGCCGTTTGGCGAGGTGGAGCCAACAATGGCGCGGCCGGGCGCGCCGTTCGTGCTCATGACCGTCGCAAAGTCTTTGGCCATCCGGCTTGCCCTGGCGTCGCTGGGGTCCGCGAGGACTGTGAACTCCTTTGCAACCGCTGGTTGAGCTGGCTCCGGCGCGAGCGCAAGGATCGGTTTGGCGTTGGCCGGCGCGACAGATTGGCGCGCATATCTTCCCAGGCTGCCGCCCCGCCAGGCGCCATGCCATAGGATCCGCTTGCCGTTTTTATAGACAGGGCGGCCGTAAGGCACCATGCCGTAAGGGATTTTCTGCGCGTCGGCCGCCAGGTCCCCACCCGCCAGCAGCATTGCGAGACCCATCCCGGCAGCCGCGCAAACGGCCCCGCGCCGGGGCCTCCGCCCAAGCTTCACCAGACCAAGATACAAGAATGTCGGGCGCCCGCCCTGACGCGTTCCGCTCGTCATCGTGCGGGACCTTGGCCAGCAAATGCGACCTCATCAAGGCAATCAAAACCACGCCCGGCTCGCGCAATTACGGCAAAAAGTTGCGATCCACGCAGCCATCATGTCAGGTCCGTGACGGAGCGGCGATGGCGTCGAGGGCGGCGTCGAGCTCCTCTCCGCTGATCTGGGTGAGCGTCGGCCCGTCGAGATAGACGAGCGCCGCGCGGATCGGCAATCCACAATAAATCGGCTGGAGGGCTGCGCGATAGAGCGCCAGTTGGGCAATGTGTGACGCGGCCGGGCGCTTGGGCTTTTCGCCCAGTTTGAAGTCGACGATCAATACACCCTCGTCGGTTGCGACGAGCCGATCAAGCCGGCCGCTATAGGCCAAGTCGGGCTGGCCTGGCCGAGGCAGGAGTCCCGCCAAGGGGACCTCGCTCCGGGAGCCGGGGCCAAAAACAAGGCACAGTTCGGGCAAGCCGATCACCGCAAGCACTTTCGTGGTGAGCGCCGTGCGCACTGATTCGTCAAGTCCTCCGCCCCACGCATCGAGATAGTCCGCAGCGGCGCGCGGGCGCCGCTCAGGCGGGAGATTGGGCAGCATTTCAAGCAGGGCATGCGCGAGCCGTCCCTCGTGCGCCCGTTCCGGATCGCCCCTGCCGACGCCGTCGGCGCGCGAAGGGTTGAGCAGAGCGGCCGCCGGCTCGGGCGCGGCCTCGGCTAGGAGCCAGCCGGGCAGGGCTCCGTGGGAGGGGATGGATGCTGTTTCGGCTCCATCCTCGGCGCGAAGGCTGTCGCCGAACCGCAGGATCGTCTGCTCTCCTCGGTACGGGGCCGGCGCTTCGACCAAATCGTCGGCAAGTCCCGTATGGATGAGATCATACCAGCAATCGGCCGGGCGGCGTCTTGAGGTCGCGTAGCCGCCGACGACGAGGCGCTGAGCCGCCCGCGTCATGGCGACATAAAGCAAGCGCCGGTGTTCGCCCGCCTGAGCCGCGCGCGCCTCGGCCCGCGCCATGGCGACCGCGCCGGCGTCCTCTGCTGACTTCCTCGCCCAGGCCAGGACCGGCGGATCGCCGGGCCGGGACGGGAGCGGCAACAGCTTGGGTTCGTGCCGGGCGTCGGGGCCGCCACAGCAGTCGGGCAGAAAGACGATCGGCGCCTCGAGTCCCTTGCTGGCGTGGACTGTCAGCACGCGCACGCCCTCCGTCTCGATCTCCATGTCGCGCTTGATTTCGACTTCCGCCGATTCAACCTGGCTCAGAAAGTTGTGAAGCGACGGCGCCTCGCGCTGCTCATGGGCGAGCGCCAGGGCCAGGAATTCGTCGATCGGGTCGGCGGCTTCGGGTCCGAGTTCGGCCAATGAGCGCGCGCCGGCCGCCGTCCTGACCGAGGAGCAACGCGTAAAAGGCGAAAGGCGAAAGCGCCTTCGCCCGTGCGCGCCAGGTTTCGAGCCGGCGGGCCGCTTCGAGGGCGGCGCCATCGTCCGCGCTCATAAGCGCTTCGGCGAGCGAACCGCTCCGCCTCGCCGCAATCTTCATGAGCGCGTCGTCGTCGAAGCCGAGGAACGGCGACTTGAGCGCTGAGGCCAGCGTCAGATCGTCGTCCGGCAGCAGAGCCGCGCGTCCGGCGGCGATGAGGTCCATGACCGCGATATGGTCTTTGAGCTTGAGCCGATCGGCGCCGGCGGCCTTCACATCCGCGGCCTTCAGCGCCCGGATCATCGCCTCGAAAAAGGCATTGCGGCTGCGGACCAGGATCATCACGTCGCTTTCGCGAATGCGCCGCATTTCGCCCGTGTGTGGGTCGATTACGCGCTCGAGCGAGGCGGCCTTGAGCCAGCCTTTGATCACCCCGGCGATGCGCCTGGCGAGGATCACGGGAGGATCATCTTGCGCCGGGGGATTGAGCGGCATGCTCCAGTCTTCCGGCTCAGGTGCGGGAGTTGGTTCGATCGGCGGCCAGAGTTCGACCGCGCCTTTCAAGCCGCTGCGAATCGCCCGATGGGTGGGCGGCGGCTCGCCCGCCGCGGCGACTCCGCGCCACGCGAGTTCGGCTGAGAAGGTTTTGTCGACAGCGTCGAGAATGGTTTGGGACGATCGAAACGAGAAGGTCAGGGGGACGTCAGCAAACGGCCGCTTCGCGTCGCGATGACGCTCGGCGAAATCGCGCTTCATCTCCGCGAACATCTGGGGCGCCGCGCCCTGGAAGGCGAAGATGGATTGCTTCTCGTCGCCAACCGCGAAGACGGTGCGGTTCGTGGGCCGCGCGCCAGCGCCGGCGAAAAACTCGGCGCTGAGCGCGGCGAGGATGCCCCATTGCGGCTCGGACGCGTCCTGAGCCTCATCGAGCAGCAGGTGGTCGAGGCCATAGTCGAGCTTGTGGAGCACCCAGGCGGCGCTCGACCGCGTCACCAGCGTGAGCGCGCGCGCGATCTGATCGTTGAAGTCCAGCGCGCCGCGCTCAGCTTTCATGCCCGCGAAGGCGGCCAGGATGGATCTTACGACGACGAACAGGGCGGCGCTCCGTTCCAGCGTCAAGGCCGCGCGCCGGCGCTCGCGCAAGACCTCCAGGCGCGCCTGCTCACGGCGCAGATCCTCTTCGAGAGACGGGTCGGCCCGGGCCAGATCTTTGGTCGTGACAGTGTCGTTCTCGCCCCCGCGAGGGTTTCCTTCGCCATTCTCCTTGAAAAACGCGTCGAGCAGGCCCTGGACGCGATCCTGCTGTGGACCTTCGCGATTCGCCGCGCGAAGGCTCGCGGCGATGTTGCAGTCGTGCTTCTTGCCGGTATCGAGGCGTTCGGCCCATCGCTCCCGCCGCATCCGCCCGGTGTCGCCGCCAAGCATCTCCGCTTCGACGCTCGCAACCGTCACGCCGGGCGAAAGACCCAGCGGCGCGCTCAAGCGCGGCAGCGTAGGCGACGGCGCTGTCGTGAGCGCCGAAGGTCTCGGCGCGGGTAAGCGCCTCGGCCAGAAGCTCATCGAATCTGGCGCGCGCCCGACTCGAGCGCGACCAGGTCCAGCGCGGCCATGCTTTCGCTCGAGGCGCTGAGTTCCGCGAGCGCCGCGTCACGCGCCTCGATCAGCAGTCGCTTTGATTCGGCGTCGTCGAGAACCTTGAAATGAGCCGGGACGTTCGCCTCGAAGGGAAAGAGCCTGAGCAACCTCTCCGCGAAGGCGTGCAACGTTTGAATCTTAAGGCCGCCTGGGGTTTCGATCGTGCGGGCGAACAATTGCCGCGCGAAGGCCAGTTTCGCTGGATCGGGCGCGTCCGCGCCGCAGTCGACGATCGCATGCGTCAAGGCCTTGTCGTCGAGGGTCGTCCATTGCGCGAGCTTCGTGAAAACGCGGTCGGCCATGTTGGCCGCCGCCGCCTTGGTGTAGGCAAGGCACAGGATCTGCGCCGGCGGCGTTCCATCGAGCAGAAGGCGCAGCACACGTTGCGTAAGCACATGCGTCTTGCCGCTGCCGGCGTTGGCGGACACCCATGCCGAGCTCTTCGGGTTTGAGGCCTGGGCTTGCCGGCGCCTTAAGGGTTCCGGGACAGCGAGAGCGCGGCTCATTGTGGATCTCCCGAGTCGCTCTCGCCCCCGGTCGCCGACCATTCCTTGACGCGCGCAAGGTGGTCGTAGTCAGAGAAGCGTGGGACGAATTTTGGGAACGGGCGCGACAGGTACGGGGTGTCCTCGGAGGCGAACGCGTTGAGCAGCATCTGAAGTCCGGCGAAATGCTGGTCGGCAAGCTCGCGCGATCTTCTCGCTCTTTCCGCCGGCAGGGTTCTCTTTGCCGCCGTGCCGCGCCGCCGAGCTTGAGATAAATCGCCTCTTCGGTCTCAAGCGGCGGCAGCCCCTCGAATCCTCCCTGCCGGAGCATCTGCGCCTCCAGACGTCAGCTGCGGCGAAAAGCCCGCCTTGACCTCCTTGGGCGCCGGCGGCGCCCCGCTCTTGTAGTCGATGAGCCGCGCCAGCCCTGATCGAAGGCGGTCGATCCGGTCCGCCCGCGCGCTGAGCCTGAAGGTCGCACCGCCTTGCGATCGGCACCGCGATCGCGCCCTGCCGCTCGACCCAGATTTCGGCGATCGCGGCGCGGGCTTTGCGCTCGAAATCGAAGAAAGAAGTCGAGGCCCTTTTCGATGTTCGGCCAGTTCAGCCCCGCGAAGGCCGGATCGTCGCGCAGCAGCGCGAAGCGCTCCCGCGCAATCGCCGATAGCCGCTCGCGCGCTCCCGGCAGGCAGGTCGCCGGACGGATAGGTCTCGACAAACTCCTGCAGCGCGGCGTGCCACGCCATTCCCGTTTCGCGCGGCCCGATGTCGCGTTCGACCCCCTCCAGCGCCTTGCAGGCGGAGAATGGTTTCGGCGTAGATCGCGTAGGGGTCGCGACGCAAAGTCTCGATTCGCGTCACGCTGAGCCCCTTTGGGCGAAGTTCGACAGGAGGGCGCGGCGCTGGCCTTGCCTGAGCCAGGACGGCGCCCGGCTGGTCCAGAGCACGCGCGAACTTGAGATAACGTTTCCCGCGCCCTTCCGGCTCGATCATTGCCTGGGGCCCGGCGGCGGCCGCCATGCGTTGCAGAAAACGCGACGCGACGGTTGGTTCTCCGCCGCGTTTCTTCGCCCTGCTCAGGATCGCCTCGCTTGCTCCCAGAGCGGCGACGAAATCATGCGCTGTCTGGCCGATGCGCCGCTCCGGCGCGGAGAGGCCGAGGGCGGCGCGCATCGGCCGGTTGAGAAAGGCGTCAGTCTCAACCGCGGGCGGCCAGACCGTTTCGTCGAGGCCCGCCAGGAGCACGCGGTCGAAGCTCAAGAGACGCGCCTCCAAAAGGCCAAGGATCATGAGGCGCGGATGGCCGCTGCTCGCCGGGGGCGCTCGTGTCGCGGCGAGAGCATCGCTGAACAAAGCGGCGTATTCCTTGAGCGTCGTCTGGAAGTTGTCGCTTGCAGCCTCGCTCCATTCATTCATGAGCTCGCTCAATTGCTCGAACCCGTGCGGATCCTCGGTTGCGCGCTCCGCTCCTGCAACCAGAGCGACGAGAGCGAGCCGATGCTGAGAGAGGCAGTCGCGCAGGGAGGCGCCGGCCGCAAGGGCGCGCAAGGGAGCAAGAGCGCTCGCGAGGTCTCGCGCGAGGGCTTCTGCCGCCTGCCGATCGCGCCCGCCGACGCGGCGGATCGCCGGATGCGCGTGACGGTCAAGGGCTGCTTCACGCGCAGCCGCGAAGGCGCGATCGAGATCATCAAGGGTCGCAAGCGGGATGGCGCGAAAGACCGCAAGCTCGAGCGCCCGCGTCGCGGCTTCGATCTCTTTCAGCGAGCGCCCGAAGCGGACCGAGCTATGCGCGAGAAGCGCGAGACAAGCGCGCGGAGTGAACTCGATCGCAGCTTCAAGGATGAGCCTCGCCAGGGCGCCGGCCGGGCTTTGGCCTAACGTGCGGCCCGCCGAATCTTCGACCTCGACGCCCCACCGCGCAAGCTCGGCGGAAACTCGGCGCGCAATCGACGGGTCGGGTGTGATGAGCGCCGCGGTCTTGCCCGGCGTCTCCAGCGTTTCGCGCATGGCGATCGCCAACGCCAGGCCCTCTTCGGTTTCATTGTCGGCAATGATGATCGCAACCCCTTGAAGCGCGGCTGCGAGGGAAAGCGGCGACAGGCTCCAGCCCCGCTCTCGCCAGCGATCGGTCGATTCGGCTGGGCGAAGCGCTTCGCTCATGAAGGCGGAGCGAGCGGCGAGCATAGGCGTGGGCGAACCAACCGGGGTGACGTCCTCGCGCCTCACTCCGATCGCGCCAATCAGCCGATTGAGCAGCGCTTGCGGATGACCGGCGAGCCCGGTGGCGCTGTCGTCCCCGCCGATCATCGCCCAGGCGCGGTCGTCGAGATTAAGGTCGAGGTCGGGCAGCACGACCGCGCCGTTTGGCGCGTGAGCGATGCCGGCGATGAGACGGGCGGTCGCCCGATTGGCGCCGGTTGAGCCGGCGATGATCGTCGGACCGCGCTCCGTTCTCTCAAGCGCCTTGATCTCGTCCTCGATCAGAAGCGCGATCCTTTTCGCCCGATCGATCAGGCCATGCTCGCTGAGCCACTGCGGCCAATGGGCGAAGGCGATCTTCAGGAAATCGAGGGTGATGCGCCAATAAGAATCGTAGAGATCCGGCGCTAGCGTTTCGAGCTTCGATGGGGGCGCTCCCTCGATGATCATGTCGTCAATCAGCGCCGCGAGATCGGCGGCGAGCCCGTAGGCTTGCGCGGGGGTCGTCGCGACCAACGCGGGCTCGACCGGATCGACGATCAGCCGTCCTTCGGCGTCCGCCTGGCGAATTGCGCCCTTGAGCGCCTTTCCCCAGGCGCGGATTAAGGTCGCGAGCGCATGGCGGCGAGTGAGCGCGCCGACCGCGCGAGGAATCGCGGCGCGCGGCGCCTCTTCGCTCTCGGGATCGAAGAGCGCCGCCGTCTCGTCGGGCTCGAAGGCGCCGAGCGGAGCGATCCGCGGCAAGAGCAGACTACGAGCCCCGCTCGCCGAGAGCAGCGCCTTGGCCAGCGCCTGCGCGGCGCGCTGAGTGGGCACATAGATCGTGGCGTCGGCGAGCGCCATTGGCCCGGCAGCGCCCGGGAAGCCTTCGATAAGCGCGCCATCAAGGAGGGCGCGGCTCAGTGTCGGCAGAAACGGCGCCCCGGAGGGAATCGTGAAGACTCGCGGCGCACGATGGGCCATGACGGCCTTTTATGCAGCGCGTGCGGGAAGGCAAGCGGCTCAGCTTCAAAGAGCTGCAGCTAGCCGTTCCCATGCATTTTCGTCGCCCGGTATCCCGAATCGTAGTCGATCCGGAGGGTCCGCGAAGGGGCGCGTGAGGATGCCTGCGACGAGCAGACGCTTGAACGCAGCGTGCGCATCGGTATGCGCCGCCAGCCGAAAGAGCCGCGTTTCGCCGACGATCCGCCAGCCTGCGCTGTGGAGGAGGGCGTCTAACCGCGCCGCCTCCTTGCCGAGACGGGAGCGCGTTGCTTCCAGCCAGTCCGAATCAGCGAGCGCGCGGGCCCCGATCGCAATCGCCGGCCCGCTGACCGGCCATGGTCCAAGAGCGGCCCGCAGCGATTGGACGATGTCAGGCGAGGCGAGCGCGAAGCCGAGGCGAAGCCCGGCCAGGCCATAGGTCTTGCCGAACGAGCGCAGCACGACCGCGCCGGTCCCCGGCAGAGCCGGAGCGAGGCTCTCCTGGCCATCGAAATCGGCGAAGGCTTCGTCGACGACGAGCGTGGCCCTGCGGCGCGAAAGACGCTCGTGCAGGTCGAGCAAGGCGGCGCGGGGCGTGACCCGGCCGTCCGGGTTGTTTGGATTGACCACGATGGCGACGTCGAACTCGCGCATGTCCTCGAGCCGCTTCGCTTCGACGACGGAGACGCCCGCGGCGGCAAAGGCGGCTGCAAAGCCGCCATAGGTCGGGCTCAGCGCGCCGACCGCGCCGCGCGGCAATATATGCGACAGGGCGTGGATCAGCGCCTGTGAGCCGGAGCCAGCGACTGCGCTGTCCGCGCCGTAACGCAGGCCGGCGGCGGCTTCGAGCCGCGCAAGCGCTCCGTCTTCCGGCAAGCGCGACCATGCTTCAGGCTCAAGATCCGGCAGCGGATAGGCGTGCGGATTGATTCCTGTGGAAAGGTCGATCCACGGCTCGGGCGCGCCGGGCAGGAGTCTGCGGGCGACTTCGAGCGCGCCGCCGTGATAGGTGAAGGCCCGATTGTCCGCGGTCCAGTCCAACCCCGCCATCATGTCCCTTTCACTGCCGCTCGCGTTCGTCGCTACCGTCCTCGAGGCGCTGGTCGGCTATCCGAGGCCTCTCTATCGCGCGATCGGCCATCCCGTCACTTGGATGGGCCGGTGGCTCGCTGGGCTGGAGCAGGTCATGAACCGCCCCGCGTCTGGCTTCGCGGCGCGGCGGGCCCTGGGCGTCGTCGCTCTCCTCCTCTATCTCGCCTCGGTGGGACTCGTCGCCTGGCTCGTCACGCGCGCGCTTCTTCCCCTTGGGCCGATCGGCTTCGTCGTCCTTACCCTGCTCGCCGCGAGCCTGCCGGCGCAGCGCAGTCTCGCCGCCCATGTGAGCGCAGTCGCCGATGGACTCGACGCGGGCCTCGAAGAGGGCCGCCGGGCGGTGGCGAAGATCGTCGGGCGCAATCCGGACGTGCTCGACGAGTCCGGCGTTGCGCGCGCGACGATCGAGAGCCTGGCCGAAAATTTCTCTGACGGCGTGGTCGCGCCAATCCTGTGGATTGCGCTTGGCGGCCTCGTCGGCGGCGCTCTGTACAAGGCGATCAACACCGCCGACAGCATGATTGGCCACAAGGACAATCGTTATGCCGCCTTCGGCTGGGCGGCGGCGCGTCTCGACGATCTCGTCAATCTGCCCGCGTCGAGACTCGCCGCGCTGTGGCTTGTTCTGGCCGCGCTGCTCACCCCCGAGGCCTCGGGGCGCGACGCGGCGCGCACGATTTGGCGCGACGCCTCGCATCATCGCTCGCCTAACGCCGGCTGGCCCGAAGCGGCGATGGCCGGTGCGCTCGGTCTCGAGCTCGCCGGGCCGCGCGTCTATGGCGAGACGCTGGTCTACGACGCGTTCATGGGGCGAGGCCGGCGCGAGGCGGGCGCCGCGGATATAAGGCGAGCGCTGCAGCTCTATCGGCGGGCGTGCATGATCGAGGCCGTGGTGTTGGCGGTCGCGGCGGCCGCGGTCATCGCGCCGCTTCGATGAGCGCGTCGCAATCGAGATGCGCCTCGCAATGGTCGGCGAGCGCGTCAAGCGTCCGTTCGATCGTTGCCTCGTAATCGATCCCGGTCGTCGAGCAGAACGTCGCAAGCCACGCCGCGCGCTGGCGGTCGTCGGCGAACAGTCCATGCACGTAGGCCCCCGCAATGCGGCCGTTTGTCGAGATCGCGCCGTCAAGCCGGCCATCGGCGAAGCGCATGAGCGGCCGCGAGCAGTCGGGACCTGTCGTCTCGCCGACGTGCATCTCATAACCCTTAAAAGGCTCGCCGTTCGTTAAGCACACGCCTTCGACCTGGTTCAGCGCCTTCTCGCCGGTCAGCAGGGTCGCGACATCAAGCAGCCCCAGGCCCTCGATCTCGTCCGGCGGGCCTTCCATGCCGTGCGGGTCGAATACGCTTTTGCCCAGCATCTGATAGCCGCCGCAGATTCCAAGGACGCGCCCGCCGCGCCGCGCATGGGCGAGAAGATCGATATCCCAGCCTTCCTTACGGAAGAATCTGAGATCGGCGATCGTCGCCTTGCTGCCAGGCAAGATGATGAGGTCGGCAAGCGGCAGCGGCTCGCCAGGGCGTACGATGACGAGCCGCACCTGAGGCTCCATGCCTAGAGGATCGAAGTCGTCGAAATTGGCGATGCGCGCCAGCATCGGTATGGCGATGGTCACCGCGCCTTCTGTCCGCGCCTGCTTATTGCCTAGGCTAAAGGCGTCTTCTGCTGGCAGGCGCGCAGCCTCGGCGAAGAACGGGAGCAGCCCGAAAGCGCGCCAGTGCGTATGCGCTTCGAGCGCCATCATGCCGCTGAGGAACAGAGTCGCATCGCCGCGGAACTTGTTGACGATGAAGCCCACGATCGTCGCCGCGTCCTCGGGCGCAAGCGCCGCCTTGACCCCGAGAATCTGGGCGAAAATGCCACCACGATCGATGTCGCCAATAAGCACGACCGGACAGTTCGTCGTCGCGGGCGAATCCCATGTTCGCGATGTCGCCCTCGCGCAGATTGATCTCGGCTGCGCTGCCCGCCCCTTCGACGAGCACGAGATCCGCGTCCGCGCTTATACGCGCGTAGCTGTCCAGCACGGCGCGCATGAGCTTTGGTTTGAGACCCTGATATTCACGCGCCCGCGCGTTGCCGATCACCTTCCCCTGCACGACGACTTGCGCGCCGATCTCGCTTTGCGGCTTGAGCAGCACCGGGTTCATGTGCACGCTCGCTGGGACGCCGCATGCGCGCGCCTGCAGCGCCTGGGCGCGGCCGATCTCGCCGCCGTCGTCGGTCACCGCTGCGTTGTTCGACATATTCTGCGGCTTGAACGGGTGGACGCGAAGCCCCCGTCGGGCAAAAGCGCGGCAGAGGCCCGCGACGATGAGCGACTTGCCGACGTCCGAGCCCGTCCCTTGGAACATCAGCGCCCGTGCGGTCAAAACTCGATCGCCTCCTGCGCGCGCACGCCGGCGGCGAAGTGGTGCTTCACCAGGGCGAATTCGGTCACGCAATCGGCCGCCTCGAGCAGTTCCGGCTTGGCGTTGCGGCCGGTCACCACGACATGCAGGTTCGGCCGTCGCGCGACCAGCGCGGCGACAACTTCGGCAAGCGGCAGATAATCATAGCGCAGCGCGATATTGAGCTCGTCGAGCAGCAGGAGGCGGATCGACGGGTCGGCCATCATCCGCTTGGCCTCAGCCCAGGCGGCGCTCGCCGCCTTAACATCGCGAGCGCGGTCCTGCGTCTCCCAGGTGAAGCCCTCGCCCATCGTGCGCCACTCGACCTGAGCTCCGAAGCGCTCGATCGCCGTGCGCTCGCCGGTCGACCAGGCGCCCTTGATGAACTGCACCACACCGACGCGAAGTCCTCGCCCGAGCGCACGCAGCGCGAGCCCAAAGGCCGCGGTCGACTTGCCCTTTCCGGGACCGGTGTGGACTATAAGGAGGCCTTTTTCGAGAATGGGCTTAGCCGCGACCTCGGCGTCCTGCGCGGCCTTTCTTTTGGCCATTTTGGTTTTGTGCCGGTCCGCGTCGTCGGTCATGTCGGTTCTCGCATGGGCAGCGGGCGAGCGCCCTGCTCCGACGCGTAGCGCTCCGGGTCGACCGGCGCAAATCAGGGATGGGCCGCGGCCCAGACAAAACCACAGGTTGCGTGTCCCTCAGGACCGAGGCGGCGAACTCCCCCGATTTGGGATGTCCACGAAGGCCGACAATGCTGCTAAAATCGCCGGCGGAGCGAGACAAGAACAATAAAGATCCGCGCGCTCCGTCATCTGCGTCAGCGTTGGCGGAATGCAACCGGCGACGCGTACTCATCAGCAAGCATCCGTGGATTGCCAACGATGGGTTCTGTTGTTGTCCCTAGGCGTCGGTTCCTGCGGGGCTTGGCCGCGCTGGGGGTTTGCGCGCCGGCCGTCGTGCGCGCGTCGAGTCTCATGGGGGTCAGCGCCAAGTTTTGCCGGCTTTCATACGCAACTCCGACACGGGCCGCCACTCGGGACGCACTCGCCCTGTTGCAGCATGAAATGGAGCGCCGGTTCACCGAAACGCTCTTCGGCGAAGAGAGTGTTCAAGTGGAGCCTGAGCCGGTCCTCGCGGGACGCGCCCCCGTAGCGGAAGCCAAGATTACCGCGTTGTGGGAGCTGCGAATGCTGTTCGGGCCTCGGGGATCTCCGCCCAGACCGCTAGAAGATCTGCCGGCCGATGCGCGAGCTAATCTTTTTTCGATGCTGCGTGCCAGCCCCGATGCGGGCGTTGAGCCGTAGGCGACGGGAATTTCCAAATGGCCAGCGGGCAGAAACGGCCCCGCGCTCCAATTGACAACCCAGCGCGAAGCTGGGACATAAAAGGGTAGCACGGTCCCTCGGTTTCGCCCGAGGGTGAAAAGGGAACACGGCAGGCTTTCCGCCGATCCGTGGCCGCCCCCGCGACTGTTAGCGGCGTGCCGACGCTCTCTCGCCACTGGACCTTATAGGTTCGGGAAGGCAGCGCCGGCGATACGCCGTCAGCCAGGAGACCTGCCGTGCGCGATGAATCCCGAAAGGCCGCCGGAGGGGCGGTCAAGGAGCGCCGATGACCGCCCGACGGACTTTCGATCTTCCGCCAACCTCAGTGTTCGATGGCTCGGACTGAGGCGGCATGAGCGCCGAGAGCGGCTTATCCGCCGCGACCTTGCTAGTCTGCGTTACCTGCAAGTCGGACGACGGCCCGAAGGGGCCGAGCCTGTTTGCGGCGCTTGAGGCGCGTCTCGCCGCCGAGCCCGATATTGCGCTCAAGGCCGTCGAATGCCTTTCGGTGTGCAAGCGACCCTGCACGGTTGCGCTCGCGGCGCGAGGCAAATGGACCTACGTCGTCGGCGATCTTAACCGCGAATCGCACCTCGAAGACATTGTGGTCGCTGCTCGCCGCTACGCGGCTTCGCCTGAAGGAATCGTTCCGTGGCGAGAGCGGCCCCTGCCTTTTCGCAGGGGCGTCGTTTCGCGCACCCCGCCGCTTGCGCCCGCCGAAACGGCGCCCGTCTAAGGATCGCTTCTCTATGCTCGCCAAGACGCCAGTCACCATCGTCACCGGCTTTCTCGGAGCCGGCAAGACGACCTTGATCCGCCATCTCATGGCCAACGCCGGTGGGCGGCGGCTCGCGCTCATCATCAATGAATTCGGCGACGTCGGAGTCGACGGCGATCTCGTCAAGAGTTGCTCGGACGCGGCCTGCCCGGAAGACGCGATCATCGAGCTTGCCAACGGCTGCATCTGTTGCACAGTCGCCGATGATTTCGTTCCCGCGATCACGGCGCTGCTCGCGCGCGAGCCGAAGCCGGATCATATCGTCGTCGAAACTTCGGGGTTGGCCTTGCCGAAGCCGCTCATCAAGGCGTTCGATTGGCCGGACCTGCGCACGAGGCTCACGGTCGACGGGGTCGTCGCGGTGGTCGACGCCGCTGCTCTCGCTGAAGGCCGTTTCGCCGACGATCCCGCGCGTGTCGCGGAGCAGCGTTTGGCTGACCCGTCGCTCGATCACGATAACCCACTCGAAGAGGTTTATGAGGATCAGCTCATGAGCGCGGATCTCGTCGTGCTCAACAAGGTCGACCTTATCGACAATCGCCAGATCGAGGCCCTCAAGGCGAAGATCGCTGGCGCTGTGCCGCGCGCGGTCAAAATCGCGTCGGCGCGCGAGGGCGCAATCGGTGCTGACGTCTTGCTCGGCATCAGCGCGGCGGCGGAGGACGATCTCGCCGCGCGCCCCTCGCACCATGACGCTGAAGGCGAGCACGATCACGACGACTTCGACACATTCGTCGTTACGATTTCCGCGGTCCGCGATCCTGACACGCTCATCGAGCGGCTCATTGCTGCGACGCGTGCGCACGACATCTTGCGAGTCAAGGGTTTTATCGAAGTCGCAGGCAAGCCGCTGCGGATGCTCGTGCAAGGCGTCGGGCAGCGCTTCCGCCGCGACTTCGACCGACCCTGGGGCGTAGGCGAGCCGCGACTGAGCCGTCTCGTCGTCATCGCCGAGCGAGGTGTCGACCGCGAGGCCGTCGCCTCAGCACTCGGAGCCTGATAGGCTCTTCCCGCGATGCATGTCCCCCGGATCGAAACAAGGACGCTCGACGAGACAGTCGAAGCGCTGGATCTGGGTCAGACGCCGGCGGACGTCGTGTTCCTGTCTTTCTCTGACAGCGACCTCAATGCGCTGGCGCGCGCCTATGACGCCTTTCCCGAGCCAAGGCCGAGCTTAAGGATCGCTTCGCTTGCGGCGTTGCGCCATCCCTTCTCAATCGATCTCTATCTCGAAAAAGTATGTGCGCGAGCTAGGCTGGTGGTCGCGCGCGTGTTGGGCGGAGCGGACTATTGGCGCTACGGCGTGGACGAACTCCGGGCGCTGACGGAGCGGAGCGACGTTAAGCTCGCGCTGCTGCCTGGGGACCGGCGTCGCGATGCGCGCCTGGACGAGGCCTCGACGCTGGACAGCGACGCGGTCGGGCACATCTGGCGCTATTTTGACGAGGGCGGACCGGACAACATGACGGCGTGCCTAGGCTTTTTCGCCTTGGCGATTGGAGGCGCGGCGATTGCGGTGCCGCCGGCTCCGGTCAGCGCCTTTGGCCGCTTCGAGGGCGCCTGTTGCGAGGCTGGGCCGGAGGCGCCGCACGCCCTCATCGTCTTCTATCGCTCCATCTATCTCGCCAACGATCTGGAACCCGTCGAAGCGCTGGCTTTGGCGCTCGGCGACACGGGGTTCGCGGTCACAAGCGTGTTTGTAACCAGCCTCAAGGACGAAGCGGCGCTTTCGTTGCTACGCTCCTTTCTCAAGGAGCGGCGCTTCGACGTCGTGCTCAACGCTACCGCTTTTTCGGCGCGTCTGGACGAGAGCGAGGGAACGGCGCTCGACGCGCTGGATGCGCCGATCATGCAGGTTGTGCTGGCTGGAACGAGCCTCGACGCCTGGCGCGCCTCTCAGCGCGGGCTCGGGCCCTCAGATCTCGCGATGCATGTCGCGCTGCCGGAGATCGACGGGCGGATCCTAAGCCGCGCCATTTCGTTCAAGGCTGCGAGCGCCCGCGACGCGCAGACCGAATTCGCCGCCGTTGCGCATCGCCCGCTCGCCGACCGCGTCGACTTCGTTGCTGAGCTCGCTCGCCGCTGGGCAAGTCTGCGACGCACGGCGCCGTCGGACAAACACCTCGCTTGCGTGCTGCCGGATTATCCCGCGCGAGGGGGCCGCACCGGTTATGCAGTCGGTCTCGATACGCCGGCGAGCGCCGTTGTGATTTGCGAGACCCTGCGCGCCGCGGGCTACGAGGTGACCGGCGGTCTGGATGCGCAGTGGCTCATCACCACCCTCGCGGAAGGGCCGCTCGAGGCGGCGCTGACGCTTGCCGATTACGAGGCCGCGCTTGCCATGACCCCGCTGGACTTCCGGCGATCCTTGTTCGCCGCATGGGGCGAGCCGTCGCAAGACCGGGACTTGATTGACGGAGCATTCCGGCTCCGCTTCATGCGGCTCGGTAAGCTTATCGTGGCCGTTCAGCCTGATCGGGGCGATGCGTTCTCGCGCAAGGGCGACTATCACAATCTCAATCTGCCGCCCCGCCACGCCTATGTCGCGTTCTATTTCTGGCTCGCTCGCAAGGAGAAAGTCGACGCGATCATTCAGCTCGGCGCGCATGGCACGCTCGAATGGCTGCCGGGCAAGGCGGTCGCCCTCAGCGAGAGTTGCGCGCCCGAAGTCCTGCTCGGACCGACCCCGGTCATCTATCCGTTCATTGTCAACAATCCCGGCGAAGCAGCGCAGGCCAAGCGCCGCATCGGCGCGGTCACGATCGGCCATCTCACGCCGCCCTTGATCGCCGCCGGGTCGCATGGCGCAACGCTCGAACTCGAAGCGCTATTTGACGAATTCGCGGAGGCCCAGGCGCTCGATCCGCGCCGGGCGCGCGCCATTGCAGCGCTCATTCTCGAACAGGGCCGCGACAGCGGGCTTTTGAAGGAATGCGCCGCCGATGACAAACCGCCGGAGGAAGCGCTCGTGGCCCTCGACGCCTGGCTCTGCGACCTCAAGGAAAGGCGTATCGGCGACGGCCTGCATGTGTTCGGTCGATCGCCGGAGAGCGCCGGCGGCTTCGCTTCGGAACTCAATCTCGACGCCACGGCAAGCGCCACGCTGAGCGAGCGCATAGCCGCCTCAGGCGCGGCCGAGTCCCTCGGCCTCTTGCGCGCGCTTGGCGGACGGTTCGTCCAACCCGGTCCGGCTGGCGCTCCGGCGCGCGGCCGGCTCGATGTTCTGCCGACTGGCCGCAATCTGTACGCCATCGATCCACGAGCGGCCCCGACCCGCAACGCCTGGGAGATCGGCCGACGCGCGGCCGAAGAGATTTGCAAGCGCTACGCGCAGGACTATGGCGAATGGCCGAAGCGCATCGTGCTTGACCTGTGGGGCTCGGCGACCATGCGCACCGGAGGCGATGATCTTGCGCAGGCGTTTGCGCTGATCGGTTGTCGGCCCACCTGGGACGCAGCGTCGACCCGCGTCAGCGGTTTCGAGGTTTTGCCGCTGGCCATGCTGGGCCGGCCGCGGGTCGATGTGACCTTGCGCATTTCCGGTCTGTTCCGCGACGTGTTTCCGAGCCAGATTGCGCTCTTCGCGGCTGCGGTGCGAGCCCTCGCCGCGTTGGAAGAGAACAGTGAGGACAATCCGTTGGCTGGTCTTGAGGCCGCGTCGCGCATATTTGGCGCGGCGCCAGGCAGCTATGGCGTGGGACTTGGCGCGCGCATTGCGCGGGACGACTGGTCGGAGCGCTCTGAATTGGCGGAAGCTTACCTCTCGGCGACCAGCCACGCCTATGACGGTGAAGGGGACGCGCGCGAAGCGGTGGCGGAGTTTCGAACGAGGGTCGCGGGCGCCGAGGCCTTCGTTCATGTGCAGGATCTGCCGGGCCAGGACGCGCTCGACGCCGACGCTTTTGCGGAGCACGAAGGGGGGTTCGCCGCCGCCGCGGCCGAGGTCGGAGCTAAACCCGCGCTTTATCATCTGGACTCGACCACCCCTGGCGATCCGAAGATCCGCACGCTCCGCCAAGAGATCGCGCGCGCGCTTCGCGGACGCGCCGCCAACCCACGCTGGATCTCTGGACAGATGCGCCATGGCCATCGCGGGGCGGCGGAGATCGCTCAGTCGCTCGACAATCTTTATTGCTTCGCCGCGCTGACGGACGCGGTGGAAAGCGCGCAGTTCGATCTGATCTTCGACGCTACGCTCGGCGACGATTCCGTGCGCTCGTTCGTGGTCGGGGCGAATCCCCAGGCCGCGTGTCACATGGCTGGCGTGTTCGAGGAGGCGGCGAGGCGCGGGTTCTGGCTCTCGCGCCGCAATTCGAGCGCGCGGATACTGGCTTCGGTCCTAAAGGAAGCGGCGTGAGCGCAATCGCGCCGAGTCGTCCGGCGCCGCCCTATCGCAAGGGCTGGTGTCCTGGCGCTTTGCAGCCGATGGAGACCGGCGATGGGCTGCTCGCGCGCGTGCGCGCGCCGAGAGGTCGGTTGTCGCTCGATCAAGCCGCGGCGCTCGCGGATGCGGCGACTCTCTGCGGCAATGGCTTAATCGGCCTCTCGGCCCGCGCCAATCTGCACCTGCGCGGCGTGAGCGAGCGCACGCTGCCCGACCTGCACGCGCGTCTTGAGAAAGCCGGCCTTATCGACGCCGATCCCGAGATCGAGCGGCTACGCAACATCGTCGCAAGCCCGCTGGACGATCTCGATTCCGAAGCTTCGTTCGATCTCGAGCCGAGCGTCGCGGCGCTGGAGGCGCGTCTCAGGGAAGACAAGCGCCTGCGCCGGCTTCCGGCGAAATTCAGCTTTGTCCTCGACGCGCAGGGACGTCTGCCGCTCGGCGATGTCGAATCGGATATCCGTCTCGAAGCGTCGCGCGACGGCACGTTCGCGGTGTTTGTCGCCGGTGAAGACGCCCTGGCCGTCGAGTGTGGGCCCGATGAAATCGGCGACGTCGCAGCGCGGCTCGGTCTCGCGTTCCTTCACCTAGCCAGCGCCGGTGATGCGACGTCGCGGCGCATGCGCGCGCTCATCGAGCGCGGCGGGGCGGAGGCGGTGTTCGCGGAGGCCGGCTGCGAGATAAAGCCACGCGCGCGTTCGCGACGTCGGGCTTCGCTACGTGACGCGCTCGGCGCGCACGCGTATGGCGCGACGATTGTCGTCGGCGCGGCGGCTGCCTTTGGTGAAATCGAAGCGGATCGTTTCAAGGCGCTGCTCGATCACGCTCGGGCGTTTGGCGCAGACAGTGTTAGACTGACGCCATGGCGGGCGTTCCTGATCGGGGGCCTCGACCCGCACGCGGCCCAGTCGTTGGTCAATTCGATCGCCAACCTCGGATTTATCGTCGATGCGGATGAGCCCAGCTTGCGGGTCGCCGCCTGTCCCGGCGCCCCAGCGTGCACGCACGGGGCTCGGCCAGTGCGCGACGACGCGAATTATTGGGTTCGGATGCTGCCGAAGGGCGATGGCGTCATTCTCCATGTGAGCGGCTGCGCCAAGGGATGCGCGAGGCCGGGCGCGACAGCAGTAACCTTCACCGCGACTTCGGAAGGCTATGATCTCATTCTGGCAGGTCGGGCAGGCGACCCGCCGGCGTGGCGCGGCCTTTCAAGCGGGGAGGTCGCTGAGCTCCTTGTTAGCCAAGGCGCGCGGATGTTCGCTCCCAAGAGGACGGCGTGAAGCTGAGCTACGCATATGAGAAGGACGCCGCGGCCATTTATCGTCGGTCCTTCGCGGTCATCCGCGGGGAGGCCGACCTCAAGCGTTTCTCGCCGGTTGAAGAGCGCGTCGCGGTGCGGGTGATCCATGCCTGCGGCATGGTGGAGACGGCCCGTGACCTTGTGTTCTCCCCAGGCGCCGCAGAGGCGGCGCGGGAGGCGCTTCGGGCCGGCGCGCCGATTTTTTGCGACGCGCGCATGGTGGCCGAAGGGGTCACGCGCACACGCCTGGTCGCAAAGAACGAGGTGGTCTGTACGCTTAGCGACCCTGCCACCCCCGCGCTTGCGGCAAAACTCGAGACGACACGCACCGCGGCGGCGATCGAGCTCTGGCTGCCGCGCCTCGGCGGGTCTGTGGTCGCCATCGGCAATGCGCCGACGGCTCTTTTTCGTCTGCTCGAGATCGTTGGCGCCGGCGCGCCGCGTCCTGCTGCGATCATCGGCATGCCGGTCGGCTTTGTCGGCGCGGCGGAATTGAAGGAGGCGCTGGTCGAGAGCGGTTTGCCGGCCATCATTGTCCGTGGGCGCAAAGGCGGCAGTGCGATGGCGGCCGCCGCTGTTAATGCGCTGGCGAGCGACATCGAATGACTGCGTTCGGCCGGCTCTATGGCGTCGGAATCGGTCCCGGCGATCCCGACCTGCTCACCGTCAAGGCGACCAAGGTTATCGCGGCGTCGCCCGTCGTGGCATTCTTCGCCAAGGAGGGACGGCGCGGCAACGCGCGCTCAATCGTCGACTGTTGGCTTAAGCCTTCGCATGTCGAGTTGCCGCTCTACTACCCGATGACCACTGAATCTCATTTCGACGACCCGCCCTATCGCGAGGCGCTGGCGCGCTTCTACAAGGAATCGACGATCGCAATCGCCGCGCATCTCGAAGCTGGACGCGACGTCGCGCTTTTGAGCGAGGGCGACCCGATGCTGTACGGCTCGTTCATGCATCTGTTCATTCGGTTGCGCGACAATTTCAATGTCAGCATCGTGCCGGGCGTGTCGAGCATCTGCGGGGCCTGGGGGGTGGCCGCCGCGCCGATGACCTGGGGGGACGACACGCTCGTGGTCTTGCCCGCGACGCTGCCGCTCGACGAGCTCAAGCGCCGGCTCGCGCTCGCCGACGCGGCGGTGATCATGAAGATCGGCCGCAACTTTGCGCGCGCGAAGGAAGCGCTTATGTCGGCGGGCATGGCCGAGCGCGCCATCTATGTCGAGCGGGCGACGATGGCGGGCGAGGTCGTGACCCCGCTGGGGCAGAAGCAAGACGATTCCGCGCCCTATTTCTCGCTCATTCTCGCGCCGGGGAGGGGGCGGCGCCCGTGACTGGGCGCGTCATGATTGTCGGACTTGGCCCGGGCCCTGCCGAGTGGATGACGCCGGAAGCCGGCGAGGCGATCGAGGCGGCGAGCGACGTTGTCGGCTATGGACCGTATGTGGAGCGGCTGGCATTGCGAAGGGACCAACGCGTGCACGCAAGCGACAACCGAGTTGAAATGGACCGCGCCCGGCTTGCATTGAAGCTTGCCGCGGAGGGCCGCGCGGTCGCCGTCGTTTCCGGTGGTGATCCGGGCGTGTTCGCCATGGCGGCGGCTGTGTTCGAGGCCGTTGAAGACAATCCGCAATGGGTCGAGCTCGACATTGCCGTCAAGCCCGGGGTGACCGCGATGCAGGCCGCGGCGGCGCGGCTCGGCGCGCCACTGGGCCACGATTTCTGCGCCATCTCGCTTTCCGACAACCTAAAGCCATGGGCGGTGATCGAGCGGCGGCTCCGCGCCGCAGCCGACGGCGATTTCGTCATCGCGATCTACAATCCTGCTTCGCGTGCGAGGCCGACCCGCATAATGCAGGCCTTCGACTTGCTGCGAGGGACGAAGGCGTCGACGACGCCGGTCGCGTTCGCCCGTGCAGTCGGGCGGGTTGACGAGAAGCTCACTCTTATGACGCTGGGCGAAGCCGACCCGAGCCTTGTCGACATGGCGACGCTGGTCATCATCGGCTCGAGCGAGACGCGCTTCATCGCGCGCGACGGCGCATCCGTCTGGATGGTGACGCCGCGCGCCTATGGGGTTCGGAGATGAGCGATCCAGGTCAGGACCGCGTCGAGGTCATCTGCCGCCGTTTCGGCTTCGGGCCGGGGCGGGCGGCGCACGACGACCACTTCGACGCCAAGCGCGCGCGCCGCCTCGATCTTGGCGTAGGTCGCTCTGCCGCCGCTATTCTTAGTCACCAGCGCCTCCATCCTCTCTTCGCGCATAAGCGCCAGTTCGTCGGTAAGCGTGAATGGCCCGCGCTTGAGGATGAGCTTGCAATCGGGCAGGGCGTCGATCTCCGACGGCCGGTCGATCGCCCGCACGATATAGCGATGCTGCGCCGCTCGCGCGAAGGCCGCGAGCTGCAGCCGGCCTTGCGTGAGGAAGACTGTTTTTGGCTGACCCCCGAGAGCGTCGACGGCCTCCTCGATTTTCGCGACCTCAACCCAGCGATCGTCGGGTTCGCGCCTCCAGGGCGGGCGGCTGAAGACGATGAGCGGCGTGTGCGTTGCGCGGCAGGCCGTAATCGCGTTGGCCGATATGTGCGAAGCGAAGGGATGTGTCGCGTCGACGACAGCGCCAACGCGCTCGGCCTCGAGATACGCAGCGAGACCTTCGACGCCACCGAAGCCGCCGATGCGCTGAGGGATCGGCGTCGGGGCAGGATTGGCGGTCGCGCCGGCAAGCGACAGAATGGCCACGACGTCCGGCTCATCGGCGATCCGTCGCGCCAGCGCGCTCGCTTCCGACGTGCCGCCGAGAATGAGCAGACGAAGGCGCGTCACGGTGCGGCTCCATGAGAGGCGAACGCTGGCTTGGCCTCGTAGGCATCGGCGAGGACGGCGTCGACGGCCTCACTCCTGCCGCGCGGCGGCTTGTCGCGCAAGCGGACTTTGTGGTCGGCGGAAAGCGCCATCTCGCCCTCGCCGGATCGTTGAAAGCCGAGACGATGACCTGGCCGTCGCCAATCGAGAAGGCTCTCGACGTCATTGAGGCCCATCGTGGCCACTCCGTCTGCGTACTCGCCAGCGGCGACCCATTCTTCTTCGGCGTCGGGGCGATGCTGATGCGCCGCTTCGCCGCGGAAGACATGGTCTCCATCCCGTCGCCATCCGCTTTTGCGCTCACCGCGGCGCGGCTCGGCTGGAGCCAGCAGGACTGCGCGTTGCTGACACTTCATGGACGGCCGCTCGAAGCCATTATTCCTCATTTGCAAGCCAAGGCGCGCATCCTCGCGCTCTCCTGGGATGACGCTACCCCGGCCAAGCTTGGAGCGCTTCTGACGGCGCGCGGCATGGGACGGTCGAGGCTCACGGTCTGCGAGGCGATGGGAGGCCCCCGCGAGCGGATCCGTACGACTGAGGCGCAGGCTTTCGCGCTCGACAATGTCGCCGCCTTGAACACGATTGCCCTTGAGGTCGTAGCCGACCGCGAAGCTCGCATCCTGCCGCGCGCGGCAGGGCTGCCTGACGCGTGGTTCGAGCACGACGGGCAGATCACCAGGCGCGAAATCCGCGCGATGACTTTGTCCGCCCTCGCGCCCGGCCGCGGAGACTTGCTGTGGGATGTTGGCTCAGGCTCAGGCTCGGTCGCGATCGAATGGATGCTGGCCGACCCCGCCAACAATGCGGTCGCGATCGAGCTCCGCCACGACCGCGCCGAGCGGATCGCCCACAATGCGTTGAGCTTCGGAGCGCCCACCCTCTCAGTCGTCAACGGCGAGGCGCCGCACGTCTTCGCCGATTTGCCGACGCCGGATGCAATCTTCATCGGCGGCGGATCGAACGCTCCGGGCATGATCGATCGCGCTTACGATGCGCTTAGCGAGGGCGGGCGGCTCGTCGTCAACGCGGTGACGCTCGAGACGCAGGCCGCCTGTGTGGATTGGCGCGGGCGCTTGGGGGGAGGGCTTACCCAGATTGCAATCGCACATGCCGAGCCCGTCGGGCGCTATTCCGGCTGGAGCGCGGCGATGCCGATTGTGCAATGGCGGCTCATCAAGGCATGAGCCGCATTGTCGCCATTGGCGTCGGCTGCCGCGCGGGCGTCGCGGGTGAGACGATCGCCGCGCTGTCGCGCCGCGCGCTTGAGGAGGCCGGCGCGCCCGAGGGTGAGATCGCTATGTTCACGCTTGCCGCCAAGGCTGACGAGCCTGGGCTCATCGAGGCCGCGCGCATTCTTGGAGCTGAACTGACGCCCTTGTCGCTCGCGGCGCTCAACGCGCAAGCCGAACGCATCCTTACGCCCTCATTGGCGGCGCAGGCGCGCTTCGGCGCGCCCAATATCGCGGAAGCGGCGGCACTCGCCGGCGCTGGCGTTGGCGGACGGCTGCTTGGGCCGCGGCTCGCCGCCGACGGCGCGACCTGCGCCGTCGCTCTGTCAGCGGAGCGGCCGTGCGGCGGCGGAACTTGCGCTGTCGCTCTACCCCAGGAACAACGATGACGGTGCACTTCATCGGCGCCGGGCCCGGCGCTCCCGATCTCATCACCGTGCGTGGGCGCGATCTCATCGAGCGCTCGCCCGTCTGCCTCTATGCCGGCTCGCTGATTCCGCGCGCTCTTCTCGATCATTGTCCGCAGGGCGCGCGAGTCGTTGACACAGCGCCGCTCGATCTCGATGCGATCATTGCGCTCTGCGTCGAAGCGACCGCGAGGGCCGAGGACGTAGCCCGACTCCATTCGGGCGACCTCTCGATCTTCAGCGCGATGGGCGAGCAGCTGCGGCGCCTGAAGGCGGCGGGCGTGGCTTACACGATCACGCCGGGGGTTCCCGCTTTCGCCGCCGCCGCGGCAACGCTCGAGCGCGAGCTGACGCTGCCCGGCCTCGCGCAGTCTCTCGTGTTGACACGCACCTCTGGCCGCGCCTCGCCGATGCCCGAGCGCGAGGCGCTCGCCAATTTCGCGACGACCGGCGCGACGCTCGCGATCCATCTGTCGATTCATGCGCTTGAGCGCGTGGTCGCCGAGCTCACGCCGTTCTATGGGCCAGATTGTCCGGCCGCGATCGTCGCGCGCGCCTCCTGGCCGGACGAGCGCGTCGTGCGCGCGACGCTTCGCGAAATCGCAGGCGCGCTGCGCGAAACGCCGATCGAGCGCACGGCGCTCATCCTCGTGGGCCCCGCGCTTGGGGCGCAAGATTTTCGCGAAAGCGAGCTTTACAATGCGGATTATGTGCGCCGGTTTCGCGCCGCGCCGAGCGAGGGCGAATGAGCATGCTTGGCGGGCCCTCGGGACGAGGTGAGAGCGCGGCGCCAGGCTCCGTCCTCGCTTTATTCGTATTCGAGCCTAACCCATGACTTCGCGGGCTCATGATCGCCGCGCCCCGATCGGGTAGCGGCAAGACGACGGCGACGCTCGGTCTCCTGCGCGCGTTCAGGCGGCGCGGCGTCGACGTGGTCGGCCTCAAGTCCGGCCCCGACTATATCGATCCGGCATTTCATGCCGCAGCCTCTGGGCGGGAGGGCGTCAACCTCAATTCCTGGGCGATGGCCCCCAACCTCCTTTCCGCCCTCGCCGGGCAGGCGGCAGACCCATGTGCGCTCGCTCTATGCGAAGCCTCGATGGGGCTGTTCGACGGCGTTCCCGCAGCAACCGGGCGCACCGGCGCCTCGGCTGACGTCGCGGCGGCGCTCGGCATGCCGGTCCTGCTGGTCATCGATGTGTCGGGTCAGGCGCAGTCGGCGGCGGCGATCGTCAAGGGCTGCGCAGCTTATGACGATCGGTTGAAAGTTGCGGGCGTCATCGTCAATCGCGTCGCCAGCGACCGCCATCGTAGGCTCGTCGTCCAGGCGATCGAAGCTATTGGCGTGCCCGTCGTTGGCGTGCTGCCGCGCAACGAGAGCGTCGCCCTGCCCGAGCGCCATCTGGGTCTTGTGCAGGCGGGGGAGACCGAGGCGCTCGAAGCGCGGCTCGAGGCGATCGCCGATTTCATCGAGACCCATGTCGACTGCGGCCGCGTTCTCTCGCTGGCTGCTGATCTCAACCTCCCTTCGCCCGCCTCGGCGCCGGCCGCAGTTCGGCCGCCGGGACAGCGCATCGCGCTCGCGTGGGACGCGGCGTTTTCCTTTATCTATCCGCATCTCAAGCAAGGCTGGCGGGCGGTCGGGGCCGAGATCGTCCCATTCTCGCCGCTGGCCGACGAGCCGCCGCCGTCGAACTGCGACTTCTGCTGGCTTCCGGGCGGCTATCCGGAACTGCACGCCGGGCGGTTGGCCGCGGCCTCCCGATTTCGAGAAGGTCTCAGGCGCTTCGCCGAGACGCGCCCGGTGCACGGCGAATGCGGGGGCTATATGGCGCTAGGCCAAAGCCTCCTCGACGCCTCGGGCGTCGCCCATCCGATGGCGGGCTTGCTCGGTGTCGAAACCAGTTTTGCCAAGCGTCGGATGACGCTCGGCTACCGCGAGGCCCGCATCGCGTCAGATTGCGCGCTCGGCGCCGCGGGTCTCATCCTGCGCGGTCACGAGTTCCACTATGCGACCATCGCTCAATCGGGCGGCGATGACCCCTTTGCTTTTGTTCGCGATGTCTACGGCGCGGCGGAAGCGCCCGCGGGCTCGCGAAGGGGCCTGGTCACGGGGTCGTTCTTCCATGTCATCGCCGAGGCGTGATGCTCAAGCGGCTGAGCAGCGCCTGCGCCTCCGCAATTTCGAGCATTTCCGGCGTCGGCGAGAAGCCTTGCAGCGCCGGCGCGAGGATAGCTTGCGCGTCGTCCACTCGGCCGGTCGCCTGGTAGAGCTTGGCGAGCGAGTGCGAGGCGAACAGCGCATAAGTGCGCGCGCCTTGCCCTTCTGCGATGCTGATGGCGGTTCGAAATGCTTCCTCGGCGGGACCGGATTCGCTCGGAGATCGCATCAACAGGAAATGGCCGCGGAGCCGATAGAGATAGGGGTCGGTGTAATGCTCCCCCGTCTCCTGCGCTAACGCCAATCCAGAATCGATCGCCGCGAGCGCGCTCTCCAGGTCCGGGCGCATCGCTTCCAGTTCAGCCAGCAGTCCATAAAACGACGGCGCGCCGCTCTTATTTCCTAGCGCTAGATACGAGGCGAGCGCTTCTTTTAGCGCGACTGCGCCCGCCTCCGCTTCGCCTTGCTTGCCGCGAACCCAGCTCGCATACACCCGACCGAGGTCAGCGTAGGTTTTAAGATTATGCTCTTGGGTGAGCGCGAGCAGCGACTCTACGGCCGCGCTTGTCGCCGGGACGTCGCCGCGGCGACTTTCGAGCGCCGTCTTGAAGAAGAGCGCGCTGGCCATGGATGCCGCGTGACCCAGTTCAGCCGCCCGACGATTCGCTTCGTCGCTCAGCTCTCGGGCTCGCTCGACCTCGCCTAGATGCCACTCTGTCAACGAGAGAAAGTTCGTGGCGCTCACTCGCGTATCATTGCCGAACCGAAAGAGCCCTTCTCGGTCCCGTTTGCCGACATAGTCGCGCAGCGCGCGCTTGAGCGCTCTGCGGGAGGCTTGCAAATCTCCAAGCAGGAGCGAGACAAAGCCGAGGACCCGGCGCGCCACGCCAACTTCCATGGCGCGTCCTTCGGCTTCCGCCTCGCGAAGGAAGGCCTCGGCTTCGGCGTGCGCCTGGCGAATTTCGCCACGCATGAAGCTCGTCAGACATTCGCCGTAGTAGGCGACAAAACGAGGCGCGGCTTGGTCGGCCGGTCCGGCGAAACGGCTTGCGCGCGCATAGGCCTCGCTCATTTCGTCGGCGGCAAAACCTTTCAACCACATCGCCGCATGTCCGTAATCCGTGTGCAGCTTCAGGCGCCGCTCGGAGAGTGCAGAATCTTGAGCCAGATGTTCGGGCGCTTCTCGTTGCGCCTCGTCGTCTAGCGCGATCGCTTTGCCAAGGTGCGCCATCGCTTCCTTGAACGCCGCCCGACGCAGGGCGTCTTCGCCTGCTTCGGCCCACCATTTGACCGCCAGGCTTTTGGCGCCTGCGGCGGTGAGATGGCGTGCGATCGCCTCCGGTTCAGATCGATCGGCGATCAATGACCGCCGCGGCGCGCCTGTGCAGGGCTTGGCGTCGGCTTCTCAAGAGATTGTCGTAGGCCGCGTCCTGAACCAGTGCGTGTTTGAAACTATAGTTTGCCTCCGGCGGGACGCCTTCGACGAACAGAAGCGCTGAGTTGACGAGGCGGGTCAGGGCAACTTGAAGCGTAGTTTCGTCGACCCCCAGGCCGGAATGCTCCGCGGGAGACGCGACGTCGCGCAGAAGACGATAAGAGAAGCTGCGACCCAGCACCGCGCCGATCTGGGCAACCTCTCGCGCGCGTCCCAGCCGGTCAAGTCGCGCCGCCAAAGACTGTCTCAACGTCGGCGGAATCGCTTGCGTGGTCCTTCGCTCGCCGCGCTCGAGAACGAGCTGCGTCACCTCCTCGATGAATAGCGGCACGCCGCCAGCCCGATCGCTGACGCGCCGGACTACGTCAGTAGACATGGCGCGGCGGGACGCGACCTCGGCAATCATCCGCTGGACTTGCGCGTCATTGAGCGGGCCCAACGAAAGGAGCTGGTGGTGCGGCGCGGCGCTCCACGACGGGTGAAATTCAGGCCGCGCTGTGCCCAGTACGAGGATGGGCGCCCGCGCGGCGCTGTCGATCAGCGCTTGCACGAGATCGATCGACGTCGGATCGAACCATTGCAAGTCGTCGACGACGAGAACGAGCGGCTGGTTGCGAGAGCCGGCGATCGCCCACTCGACCATCGCCGCCCTTTGGCCACGCCGAATCTCCTCCGGCGAAACACTGGGCATGCGCTCAGGTGCAACAGGTATGCCGACGATCGGCGCGAGCAGCGGCGCGAGCTTCGTAGCGTCCAGCTTGACGGCGGCGAGAAGCGCTTCGAGTTCAGCCAGCCGCCGGGCGGCAGGGACCTCCGATCCGCCGAACCGAACCCGCCCCCACCCGAGCAAGGGATGGAACGGTGTGTTCTGCAAGAGCTGCGAGGAGCTCCATTCGACCCACGAGTGCGGTTTGTCGGCCAACTGGCCGCGAAACTCTTCGATCAGTCGGGACTTGCCGATGCCCGGCTCACCGACGATCAGGACGAACTGTCCGTCGCCGGTGAGGGCTCGCTCAGATGAGCGGGCGAGCATCTCGAGATCTTTCTCGCGGCCGACAAAAGGCGTGAGAAGCCCGGCTTGTCGGCGACGGCGTCCGCCGCTGGTGCGCAGGATGCGGTAGAGCTTCATTGGCGCGGAAGCGCCCTTGAGCTCGTAGAGGCCTTTGTCCTCAACGATGAACAGCCCGGCCACCTGCCGTTGCACGGTGGAAGTGACGAGCACAGTTCCGGGTTCCGCTGCCGCCTGAACACGCGCGGCAATGTTGGGCGCTTCGCCGAACACGTCGCCATCGTCATCGACGACGACAGGACCTTCTTCGAGGCCAATGCGGACAGCGAGCGGGATCGCGCTGCTCCCTGCGTTTCTGGCGTTCAACTCTCCGAGCGCCTGTTGGACTCCGAGAGCCGCCATAACGGCGCGCTCGGCGTCGTTTTCCTGCGCCCGCGGATAACCGAAGACAGCCATCAGCCCATCGCCAAGCCGCTTCACCACATGGCCGCCGAGCCTCGTGACCGCCTTCGAGGCCTCGTCCAGATAGGCGTTCACAAGATTGCGCCAGTCCTCCACATCGAGCGAGGCCGCGAGCGCGGTTGAACCGACAAGGTCGCAGAACATAACTGTGATCGGACGTCGCTCGGCGGAACGGAGTTCCGCGAAGGGTCGCGGAGCCGGCGCGGTCAGTCGCCCATGAGTTGTCAGCGTTTGCTGTGCGACGAATTCGGCTATCGCTCTCAGCAGTCGTCGACGGTCGCCGATTGGAACGCCGAGCTCTTGCAGGTCGCCGTCGGTCAGATCCCCGAGGACGTCCATGCCAATCTTGTTGTCTTGAAATTTTTCTTCGTATCGGCCGAGGCCGAGGCCGCGAAGCCAAACGCGGACGTTCATGATCGCGCTCTCGACAGGGTTAAATAACCCCTGGCCTCAGGTAAATGGTTGGGGATGAGGGCGCACCCAACGCACGAAGCCCATCGGTCTGCAAGGGTAGAATTACCTAGAGCAGACCGCATTTCCTTCGAGTCGGAGCTTAGGGGCGCGGGGTAAAGGCGGGCGTTTTTCGGCGCCGGCCGCGTTTTGCCAGCGCGGCTAGAACAGGCGCGGACGCCATAGGCTTGGGAGGCCGTCGGGACGGACCTCGGCCCAGCGCGCCACTGTTGCCCGGCGGCGTCGCAGGCGCCACTTCGATCTAGGGTCTCGGGCGGCCGCATGAAGAGGCGCCGAGGCTGGAACCCTTCAGAGGGACGCGTTCCGAACTGGCGGATCGTCAAATCTGTCATTTCTCTTGGAAAAAACCAAAAGGTATGCTATATATTTCAGATCGGCCAGGTGTGCGCTCTGCCGCTTGGCGAGAGTGCCTCGAGGACAGGGCGATGCAGTTGTGACGTTTGAGATCGAGCAGGGATAGGGGAAATTGTTTTCTTTGAACCGGGCGTAACCCATTGAAAAGTCTCGATTCGAAAAAATAAACGCTAGTAAACGCTAGCAAATTTACTAGCGTTTACTAGCGTTTATGGTCGTTTTACGTGCGTTTAATAGCGTTTAGTGAACGCGGCCGGACCGGTTTTGTCCTAAACAAAGGGCGCGTACTCTCCGCGCCGGCGCACAAGGATGGGTTCGTCGGCGCCCTCCTTGAGGCTCACCACCGCGCCGAGGACGATCGCATGGGAGTGGCGCTCGATGACCTCCTCGACGAGGCAGTCGAAGGCCGCGATCGCATCGGCGAGCAGAGGAGCGCCGGTTGAGAGGGTATCCCAGCGCCCGAGGTCGAAACGGCGTGGCCCATGCACTCCGCTATGTCCGCTGAAGCGATGGGCGAGCGCCTGATGGCGCGCGGCGAGGAGGCTGATCGAAAATGCGCCGGCCTCGCGCAACGCTGCTAGCGTCGAGGACGAGCGCGCGAGGCAGACGATGAGCGTCGGCGGGGCCAAGGACAGGGACGCGAGCGATATGGCCGTGCAACCGGCGCGCATCCCGTCCCCGCCGCAAGCGACGATCGCAACCCCCGAGGAAAGCGAACCCATAGCGTGCCGAAAGGCGGCGCTCTCGGCGTGGCGCAGTCGCCGGTCGCTCACGCCGGCGCCTCGCCGAGCCGCTTGCGCGCGAAGCGCCCGGGGCCAATGAGAGGCCCAGCGGCGCCCGTGGCGAGGAACCCGACGCCCGCAAGGCCGGCGTTGTCGAATCTATCGAACAGGGAAGGGACGACGAGGATCGCGACCAGCAGCAGCCTCATCATCGGCGGCGCCAAAGCCAAGGTTTCGCCTTACTTGGTCGCGCGTGGCCGTCGAGTCAAGAACCAGGCTTTCGCGGCCAGCGGCTCAATTCATCACGATGATCGACACCAACCGGCCATAATCTGGCTCCTTGCGATGCGTGGCGCGGCGATAGCTGAAGAAGCGGACCTCGTCGGCGTAGGTGTCGAGGCTGAGATCCTCGAATCGCCCGACCCCCGCGCGCCTCGCACGTTCCGCGATATAGGCGTTGAGGTTGAACATCGAGTGGCCCGTCCTGCGGCTCGGGGTGAAGTAACGGGCCGTGTCGTCGCCTGCGCCTTTGAAGGCGGCCACGAACTCTGGGCCAACCTCGTAGGATCTTTGGCCGATGCAAGGACCGAGCGCCGCGACAATATCGCCCCGCGTCGCGCCAAGCCGCTCCATCGCCGTCACCGTCGATTCGACTACGCCCGTCAGCGCCCCTTTCCAGCCGGCATGCGCCGCCCCGATGACTCGCGCCCGCTGGTCGGCAAAAAGGATCATGCCGCAGTCGGCGCCCGTCACGCCGAGCGCCAATCCGGCGGTCGCCGTCACCAGCGCGTCGCACCGTGGCCGCGCGCTCGCCTCCCACATCTCGGTTAGGGCGACCGCGTCGGGCGAGTGAACCTGGAATGGCACGGCGAGACTTTCCGTAGCCGCTCCGAGCGCATGAGCGGCTCGGGCGCGGTTCTCAGTCACCGCGTCGGGCGCGTCGCGCGAGCCGACGCCAATGTTCAGGGAGGCGTAGACGCCTTGTGAAACGCCGCCGAGGCGGGTGAAAAAGCCATGTGCGAGGCCGGGAATCCGCAAGCATTCAGCGGTCAGATAGTGAGCCCCGCTCACGCCGATTTGACGCTTGCGGACTGGAATCCGGGTGGCGGGCGCAGCCTGCGGTCGGCAATCGCCATCGTCTTGAACAGGGCACCCATTTCGCCCTGGCCCTTGCCCACGAGCCGCTCCCGCGCCCGCTCGAATTCCTCGGCGTGGTCAAGAGTAGCGCGCTCGGCAAGCGCTTTCGTCCTGAGGTCGATGCCGATCGCGCGCAGGAAATCGCCTTGGTCGATCGGCCCGAAGACCGCGGCTCCGGCTGCGCTCGCGCTGCGCGCCATGGCGGCGAAATCGACGTGGGCTGTGAGGTCGCACTCGCCCGGCGCGGCGAGCGGGTCGATATAGCGGTGTGCGCGCACTGCCTGCAGCGTGTCGCCAAATCGGGTGACGGCATGGCCATAGTCGATCATGAGAGCCGTGCCGCCATGTTTCGCGAGCCGCGAGCCCAGTTCAAACATTATCCGATGCGCGGAAGGGTTCACTTCAAGGACTTCGCCGTTCGCCGCGCTGGCTCTGATATAGGGCTCTTGCTTGTCGGCGACGGTGAAGGCAAGCGCGCCATCGCCATTCACCCTCACCGTGCGCTCGCGCCACTGGCTGTTCACGCGCACGAATTGGCGCACTGGCAGGGTATCGAGAAACTCATTGCCGATCACGATCGCGGGCCCGTCCGGGACTTCCTTCAAGGTTTGCGCCCAGGAGACCGCGACCCCCGAATCGACAAGCAGTTCGTGCTGCATCGACGCCAGAGCCGGACTCGTCTCGACGAGCCGCACGTCGAGCGCGCTGCGGAAAGCGGGAACAATGCGAGCCGCGCGGAGCGCGTCGCTCATGAGCGTGCCTCGCCCAGGCCCGAGTTCGATGAGGCGCACGGGATCGGGCGAGCCCATGCTCGACCACACCTCGGCGGCCCACAGCCCAATCAACTCGCCGAACATCTGAGATATCTCCGGCGCGGTCGTGAAATCACCTGTTGCGCCGAACGGATCTCGGTTCATGTAGTAGCCGAAGTCAGGATGGGCGAGCGCCAGTTGCATGTATTGCTCGACCGTGATCGGCCCGCGCTCGGCGATCATGGCTCTGACTTCATCGAGGAGTTGCGTCATGGCGAGACACCGCGCCGAAAACTCCAGGCCAGGATTCCGACCCCCACGATGACCAGAGGAAGTGACAGGACCATGCCCATTGTCAATCCACGTCCGAGGTCTTCGAGACGCGGATCGGGCTCGCGAAAGAATTCGCTGAAGATCCGAGCCGCGCCATAGACGATGGCGAAGATTCCGGTAATGAGTTCCGGGGCGGCGCAGAGCGCCCATTTGCGCGAGTATGTAGAGGATCGCGAACGCCAGCAGGCCTTCGAGCAGCGCTTCATAAATCTGGCTGGGATGGCGCGGCTGGCCATCCGTCCCCGGGAATATGACGGCCCAGGGAACATCGGTTGGGCGGCCCCAGAGTTCGGGGCGAATGAAATTAGCGATTCGGCCAAGAAAGATGCCAATCGGCGCAACGAGCGAGCAGAGGTCGAGCACGGTCCACGCGGGCGTTTTGTAGCGGCGGCAGAACAGGAGGATGCCGATCAGTGCGCCGATTAGGCCCCCATGAAAGGCCATACCCCCTTCCCAGACTTTGAGAATCTCGATCGGATGGGAAAAGTAATACTGCGGATCGTAGAACAGAACATTGCCGAGCCGGCCGCCGATGATCACGCCAAAGGCGCAGTAGACCAAGAGATCGTCGATGCTGTCGGCGCTCGGGCGGGGTTTCCCATGCCAGTACCGGTCGTCGGAGACGATCCGGCGAATGAGCAGCCAGCCAAGGACCAGTCCGGCAATATAGGCGAGCGCGTACCAGCGAATGGCCAGCGGCCCCCATTGCACCAGAACGGGATTGATCGCTGGAAAGGGCAAAACGAGTGTTGGCATCGGGGCCATGCAGATGCGCTGGGGCCGATACGGCGTCAAGTCGGGGCGCCAAATCACGCGCTTGAGTTGACTGATTGGCCGCGGGTTCGCCGGGATCGCGCCCGACGTCTCGGGAGACGTGTCGAATGTCGATCCGCGCCCGGGGAGAGCGCGCGCCTAAAGGCGGTCGTGGCGTAGCGACTGCGGGAATCGGCGAGGTCCTCCTGCCCGGCGGCGAAGTGGAACGCGCAAGGTCAGGCATGATTCGGTTCTCGCTGTAAAGCTCGGGCGCCTGGTTGCGGCGCTGACGGTCGCGCTCATTGTCGTTTTGGACTATGAGCGCGAGCGCGGGCGAGCGCCTATTGCGATGACAGGACGGATACCATGCCGAGGCCAATCTCGATCGATCACCGGGACGTTCTCCTCGCGATCGACCTGCAGGCCGATTTCATGCCCGGCGGGGCGCTGGCGGTCGAAGGAGGCGACGAGATCGTTCCGCTCGTCAATCGACTGGCGGCCCGTTTCGAGAACGTCGTCGTGACGCAGGACTGGCATCCCCAGACCCACGCCTCTTTCGCGGCGAGCCATGAAGACGCGAAGCCCTTCGACACGAAACGCCTTCACTACGGCGACCAGACCCTTTGGCCCGAGCATTGCGTGCAGGACACGCTCGGCGCGGCGCTGCATCCGGACCTGGCGCTCGATCGCGCCTTCCTCATCTTGCGCAAGGGCATGCAATCGGCGGTCGACTCCTATTCCGCCTTCCTCGAGGCGGACCGCAAGACGACGACCGGCCTCGCGGCGCTCCTCAAGGCGCGCGGGATCAAGCGGGTGTTCGCCTGCGGCCTCGCGACCGACTTCTGCGTCGCCCATTCGGCGCTCGACGCGCGCAATGAGGGCTTCGAGACATTCGTGATCGAGGACGCCTGCCGGGCGATCGACGCCAACAACTCGCTGAGTCGAGGCCTGGGCGCGGATGAACGCCGCCGAAGTCTGGCGCATCCAATCGGCCGAGATCCTAGGCTAGGCGCCTCGAGGCGCGGCCAACATGCAACCAGGGAGCGAGTTGGCAGCAAGGAAATGCAAGAAGATGAAAGGGAAATCGCTTTCATTTCCTTTCATTAATTTTTCCGAATCGGGGCTTTTCAAAGGGTTATGAGCGAAAAAATAAAAAATTTCTCCCCTCTCCTAACTCGCCCGCCGGGTTGCGCTTGAGAGCCTTCTGCGCGCCCCTTTCCCCTCTTCTGGCCGCCGAGCGAGCCCCGAATTCCGGCGTCGACCAAGGAGTATACGAAAGGATCGCCGATCAGCCAAGAATTTGTCGGCTGCAACCGGTATGGGGCAGCGAAAGAGCCTGCCTCTACAATGGCTTGGAGCCTACAGGACTCAAGATCGCGGGTTGCGCGGAGAAAACAGGCTGTTGGACGCGGCTTGGCGACGCCGGAGGCCGGCTCATAACTCACCGAGCACAGAGTCTTGATCGACTGCGACTATCGCGGTTTTCAGCCTTTCGATTGGATTGCGCGGCCACAAAGTGAGAGTATGAAGCGCTGGAAATAGTCCCCGGGCTAACCGCGGCAACGCCTCGATCGCGGGCGCAGTTACGAAGAGATCGGAAGCTGCGGCAAAGCTCGGCGCAACTCCGCTGAGGTCCAGCAAAATGCAGGGGTTCTTGCGCCTAGCGATATATGCTGACGAAAATATCGCTCACTGATTGTTGATCCGGCGTTCTCTGTAACGGGGTCGCTGTCTCGAACGTACAGGCCTTGCGAATGGGACGTCCTCCCATCCGCAAGGCTCCCTGAGGAGGTTGAGGGTGCTCCTGTTTGTTCTCGCCTACATCGGCGGGGTGCTGACCATCGCCAGCCCATGCATTCTGCCGGTGCTGCCGTTCGTCTTCGCCCGTGCGGACCAGCCGTTTCTGCGCCGCGGCTTGCCGATGCTCATCGGCATGGGGTTGACCTTTGCCGTCGTCGGGACGCTCGCGGCGGTCGGCGGCGGTTGGGCGGTGCAGGCCAACGAATATGGCCGCACCATCGCGATCGCGCTTCTGGCTTTGTTCGGCGTAACGCTGCTCTTTCCTGAATTGTCGGACCGGTTGACCCGGCCTCTGGTTGCGCTCGGCGGACGCTTGTCGGAATCCGCCGACCGCGAAGAGAACGCGGGCAGCGTCTGGCCCTCGTTGTTGCTTGGAATTGCGACAGGCCTGCTTTGGGCCCCATGCGCCGGACCGGTGCTGGGCCTCATCCTGACTGGCGCCGCGCTTCAGGGCGCGAATGTCCAGACGACTGTCCTGCTGCTTGCCTATGCCGCGGGCGCGGCGACCTCGCTGGCCTTGGCGCTTCTTGTCGGCGGCAAGGTCTTCGCCGCCATGAAACGCTCGCTCGGGGCCGGCGAATGGGTCCGGCGGGGCCTCGGCGCGGCGGTGCTGGTCGCGGTTGTCGCGATCTTCTTTGGGCTGGACACGGGATTCCTGACCCAGATCTCGCTCGCCAATACGGCGTCGCTCGAGCAAGGCCTCGTCGACCGCATCCATCCTGCGTCAGGCAAGGTTGCCGCCGAGCCGTCATCCTCGGTCGTGATGCCTGAGGGCGGCGGCGCGATGATGAGCGCCAATCCCTCGATGATGATGAAGCGGGGCGGCGCCCCGACGATGGCGATGACCGGCAAACCTGCCGACAAGGATGGCGCCGAGCCGTCATCCTCCGTCGTGATGCCCGAGAGCGGCGGCGCGATGATGAGCGCCGATCCCTCGATGATGAAGAGCGACAAAGCTCCGACTATGGCGACGAACGGCAATCCGGCCGCCATGATTAAGGCGGCGGCGCCAGCGCCCAAAGCTTTGCCCGTTGAAGGTTCGCTGCCGTCGCTTAGCGGCGCGGTGGAGTGGCTGAACTCACCCCCGCTCACGCCTGAGCAACTAAGAGGCAAGGTGGTGCTGGTCGACTTCTGGACCTATTCCTGCATCGACTGCTTGCGCTCGATCCCGTACGTCCGCGCCTGGGCGGACAAATACAAGGACCAGGGCCTCGTGGTGATCGGCGTGCATGCGCCGGAGTTCGCCTTCGAGAAGAATATCAACAACGTCAAGCAGGCCGTCGCCAAGCTCAAGATCGACTACCCGGTCGCGATCGACAACGATTACGCGATCTGGCGCGCCTTCAACAACGAGTACTGGCCGGCGGACTATTTCATCGACGCCAAGGGCAAGATCCGCCACCATTTCTTTGGCGAGGGCGACTACGCCGAGTTTGAGAAGGTCATCCAGCAGCTTCTGGCCGAGGCCGGCAAGGGCGACCTGCCGACGGACGTCGTCTCCGTCAGCGCGACGGGCGCCGAAGCGGCGTCCGACGCCGCCGACGTGCAGTCGCCCGAGACCTACGTCGGTTTCGCCCGGTCGGAAAATTTAGCTTCGCCAGGAGGCGCCGTGGGCGACACGCCCCACGTCTACTCAACTGGCGATCTCAAGCAGCTCAACGATTGGGGCCTATCCGGCGATTGGACGATCGGCGGCCAATCCGCAGCCCTCAACAAGACGGACGGCGCGATCTCGTTTCGCTTCCACGCCCGCGATCTTCATCTCGTGCTTGGGCCGAACGTCGACGGCAAGCCGGTCCGCTTTCGCGTGACCATCGACGGCGCGGCTCCCGGCGAGAGCCACGGGGCCGATGTTAACGCCGACGGCGAAGGCACGGTGACCGACCACCGGCTCTACCAGCTCGTTCGTCAGAGCGGGCCGATCAAGGATCGCACCTTCACCATCCAGTTTCTTGATCCCGATGTGAGGGCTTACGCGTTTACCTTTGGTTGAGGCGGTCGACTTTTACGGGGATCAAATCCGTCGGACCGGTTTCGACCAACGCGGACTTTTGGATTCCAGTGTCGTGCCGCGCAGCGCGATTCACCATAGCTGCCGCAAGGTGAAGCGCACAGTTTGCGAATAGGGCTCGCTCGCCGGTTTGGCGACGACGCGCTCGTAGTTCAGCCCGAGATCGGCGCCGCGCCATAAGCGCAGTCCCATTCCCGCTCCGATCCTCAGCGTGTTCGCCATGTTGTCCTGATCGAGTCCGTCAACGCTCGTCTCTCCACCGAGATTGTAAAAGGCGTCAGCCGAAAACCATAGAGCGTCAGTGACGTTGCGGCTCAAATGCTCCTCAAGCCGAAGAAGCGGTCTTTGCGTCAAAGTCTGCGCCCCGTTCACGAGATAATTATTGTTGTTGGTGAATACGCGCCCAGAAAAATAGGTCTCGATCCAAGTCCAGCCCTGGTCGGGCGTGTAGCTGAAATTCACTGTTGGCGAGATCATCCAGCGGTTGGCGCTGGGGTTGATCGGGGAATTCGGCTGGTAGGTTCCAAGCGGCGTCGTCACTAGCAAATGGAAGCTCGAAAAGGTCTGGGGGACGAACGAGCCAAATTCTTCCCGCGTCAGCGCTGGCCCGCCAAAGATATTCATCTGCCATAGGAAGCCGACATCGGAGAACCCGTTCGTGCTGGCGCGGAACGGGCCGGCGCTGGTGTCGATCAGCGCGTAAGGGAGAACGATCGACAAGCCGCCGGTGCGCCCCCAATAATCCATGATGCGGGTGAGCACGACCGACTGCGCGAACACATTGGCGCGGATGCCGGGAACCGTGTCCGTTCCGTCCTCGGGCGTCAGCGAGGTCGTGTAGCTTGCGTTGTAATTGAGGAGCCAGGTGTCGACCGGCGCGTTCAGGTAGTCGCGCGCCGAGCCCGCATGGGCGACGAGGCTTGGCCAGAGGGCCGCCGCGACGCCCGCGCTTGCGAGCCTCCTCAACCGCTTCGCTGGCAGCGCCCCTCGCGCTCGCATCCGAGCCTCCCGCGGTCACGGTCCCGAGCAAGGGCGCCCGGTCGACGCAGACGCTTTATGTAGACCTCGAGAAAGCAATGTCGTCGTCGATCACGGCGCCAGGTCCGACGGGAACGCGTCCAGGATTTGGTTGATGCAGGCTGTGAAAAACGATCTTGTCGCGCGCCACTTTGCGCAGGAAATCCGCGAACACGTCGATCGTCATTTGCTCGCCAGGGCAACGGCGATAGCCGAAGCCGAACGGCGCGAAGCCGGCATAGTCGCACACCGGCGCAGGTTTCCCGTCAGTCACCGCGAACACCGTGCCGAAGCCGCTGTTGGTGATGCCGGTCTTGCGTCCGTCGCTCACGGCAAGCGTCGTAATGTCAAACGGGCAGCGCGGCAGTCCGATCTGCTTGCATTTCGCCTCGTCGATCTCGGCGCTGGTCGGCACACTGAGATAGCGCTCGGGGTCGAACCGGTCCGGATCCAGCCACTGTCGGGTGTCGAAGCTCGTCTCGGTATGAGGCGTGTTCATGTAGGAGTGACGCTCGTAGGGCACGCCGAACTGCGCGAAGGGCGAGCCGCCATAGAATGAAGACGCGCGGGTGTCGGTGATCGCGGAAATGCTGCCGCCGTTCGGCGAGATCGTGCGGAAGAGCTCCATCACCAGAAGCTCAAGCGGCGTGAACGGCTTCCCATCGGCGTTGTCGAAGTCGCCGCTCATCGTCTTCTGGAACGCCGCGCGCACCGTTGTGTCGCCGCCATTCTCGTTCAGGCGATTTATGACGCCGAAAATGGAATTGCCCCATTGGCTGAGCGCGACGAAATTATGGAAGCATTCGAAGACGACGTCGCGCTTTGCGAAATATTTTCCGTCACCCGCGTTCTTCAACCAGTAATAGGCGATGGTCTTGTCGGGATCGGCGATCCGCCCATTCGCGATGTCGTCCAGCCTTTCGTCGATCCATTTGGTCAGGAAGGGACGCAAGGCTCGCACGGTCATATAGTTTTCGTAGACGATCTCGTTGAGCGGATTGCGATAGGCGAGCACCGTGTTGAAGGCTTCGCCGATCGCACGAACCTGCGGCGGCACATCGTCGCCCTTCACGCCGAGATGCAGGTCCCAATAAAGATCCCAATAATCGTCGAGGTAGTGGCGCATGAACGGCTTGTCGGCGTGCTTCTGATCGAGAAGCTTGTCGAGAAAGTCAACGACTTTGGCCTGGTACTTTGGAGCGTAGAGATCGGGGCTGACGCCGGCGAAATAAATGCGCTTGCGCAGATTGTCGGGGCCGCGATTCTCGAGTCCCTCCAGGAAAACGGTCACGCCGTCGGAAGGGGTCGGCTTCCAGTCCTCGTACAGCATCCCCCAGAAGTCCCAAGGGATGGCGTCCTGTTTGGTGAGCGGCAGGTCGATCATCGGCAGGATCGGACGTTCGCCCGCAAAGATGCTGCCGAGGAAGAACGGGACCACCGCGTTCTCGACGTATTCGCGATCGAAATGGCTCGGAATCGTGGCGCGGAACTTCGCCAATGCGCCAGAGAGATCGGGCGCCTCAGGCGCCGCGGAAGCCTGTGTCGAGAGAGCGCTGGCCGCGACAGCAGCAGCGCCAAAAAGAAGCGTTCGCCTTTCGACGGAAAGCAGATCGTTGTCACGCGCCACCGACCGCTTGGAGTTCGAGGCGCGAGTATCGGCGAGTGGTTGATCATTCGACATGGCGTCAACTCCTTGATGGTCGCGATTTGGGCTACGGATGCCAACTTGACTTGGCATGAAGAGGTCCCACCGCCGATCAAGCGCGTCTGTGTGACAACCGCCTATCGATGTACCGCTTCAGCGTAGTAACGTAAGTTGACTTCGTCAACCAGCGCCCGAAGCGCATTGAATAGGAGCGTGGATTTTGAGGTGCAGCTGCGCCTGTGCGGCGACTGGCTACTCTTCCAAAGCGATGGCGGCCCCGCGCGCCATCCGTTCCGACGAGGCTTGCGACGCCGCCAGGGCTCGCAAGATTCGCAAGGCCGCGCAAGCCGCGCCATAGCCATTGTCGATATTGACGACTGATATCCCGGGCGCGCAACTGGCCAGCGACGCGTGCAGCGCCGCCGCGCCGCCCGCCGCAACGCCATAGCCGACGGACGTCGGCACCGCGATCACCGGGCTCGACACTAGGCCGCCCACGACGCTGACGAGGGCCGCGTCCATGCCCGCGGCGACGATTACGACGGGAGCGGACCGAATATCCTCGATGCGTTCGAGGAGACGCCAGAGGCCGGCGACGCCGATATCGGTGTATTCGCGATAGGGCTGGCCAGCGAAGGCGAGCGTGCGCGCAGCCTCGCGGCCTACCGGCAGGTCCGAGGTCCCCGCCATGACGATCGCCGCCGGCGCCATGGCGAGAGTCGGATGAGGGTCGCCGAGGATAGCGGTGCGAGAGAGGGAGTTGTAGTCGAGGTCGCCGCTCTGGCGCGCCATGAGAGCTTCAGACTTCGATGGGTCGAGGCGGGTGAGCAACATGCGACCCGTCTTCGCTCTCACGGCGTCGAGGATCGCAGAAATCTGGTCGACGGTCTTGCTCTCGCAGAACACCGCCTCGTCGAGGCCGATTCTTGATCCCCGCTCGAAATCAAGCTTGAACTCGGACGTCATGCGCGCGAATGCAGGAAGGCGCTGCCGTTACGATAGGGTTGGAGTGTGAGGCCGCTCGTCGATGCAATCCCAGCGAAAGCCCGGTCCGCATTGGCGCGCACCTCGGCTTCGCGCTCGCCCGCAATCGCCGCGAGGGTGCCGGGATCGAGCTCGATCACGACTCCCGTCGCTCGCACCCTGCAACGCACGACGCCGGTCGGAAACTCTTTCGCAATGCTTTGCTCGACAGCATGGATCGCGGTGAGGACTTCCGAGCGAATGGCGATGCCGGTCTCGACCCGACTCGAAAGGCAGGGCGCCGCGGGCAGTTCGGACAAGGCGCCCAGACCAAGATCGCGAGCGAGCGAACGGACCGCCCTCTTATCGACCTTAGCTTCGAGATACGGGTGGCGGACCGAGTGCAGCTTGGCGGCGTTGAGCCCGGGTCGATATTCTCCGAGATCATCGAGGTTGGCGCCTGAGAGAATCTGCGAATTGCTGAGGCTTGCAATGCAGCCATAGAGATTGGTCTTGCAAAAGAAACAGCGATCGACCGGATTGGCCAGATAGCTCTTGTCCGTGAATTCGCCCGCGTCCACAATTCGCAGGCGCCAACCCTGGGCCGACGCGAGCCGCTCCACGCGCTCGGTCGCTTCTCTCGGGACCGCGGGGGAGACGGCATGAAACATTTCGATGCGCGAAGCCGCCGTGCGATGAGCAAAGGTCGCAAGCGTGACGCTGTCCACGCCGCCGCTGACAGCGACCGCCAGAGGGCCTTCAATGGCCGAGAGAACGGCGGCCAGACGCGCCTGGACGCTCCCGCTCGCTTGGTCGGGCTCCAGTTCCGAAATCTCACTCTGCTTCGTCACCAGCGCCAGTCCGCTTCTGATCGCGCGGGCGAAGCGCGAACGCCGCAGCCTCGCTTCGCAAACGCGCACGTTTGAGATGCCCGCGATGGCCCGCCACGTCAGCGGCTTCCGCCTTCGCGCTCTCCATATCCCCGGGCCGCTCGACGATCTTGACCCGCACGCTCTCGCCGCCTTCGGTTTCAACCGTCTCGAAACGGCGGCGCAGAAGAGCGCCCTCCGTCAGCTGATACCTCAAGCCGATTGTCGTGGTCTCCTCAAAGCACGCGACGATCACATTTTCGAGTTCCAGAGGCGACGCCAGGATCTGAACATGCGCAACCATCCGGCTCTTTTTACCGAGAACGGCAGTCTGGGTCACGTCGAAAACGTCGCGAAGCTCGCGGATATGGTCGAGTCCGGCCGCCAAATCCTCCGGCGATTGGTCGTCGACCTCGAACGTGATCACCGCCAACTGCCGACGATCAATCGCGCTCCCGTCCGCCGGACGCACGAACGGCGCCGGTTCATCGAACGCCAGAACGCGCAAACAATTGCTGACGCCTGACAATGTCCGACTGCCGAAACCGACGCCGCTGCGAGACATTCGCAGGACCCGCGCGTTCGACGTCGCGCGGGGCTCGACGAGGTAAGCCGCGAGCGCGGCCCCCGTTGGCGTCACCCGCTCGCCTGGAACGCCATCATCGATAACGGCTAGGCCTTGCAGGAGCAAAGCGGCGGCTGGCGCGGGTATGGGTAGGACGCCGTGGGCGGAATTGATCCGCCCTGATCCGATCGGCAACGGCGCCGACGTCCAGCGATCGGCGCGGATCAGCGAAATCAACTGCGCGGCCGCAATGATGTCGACGATCGAATTGACCGCGCCCACCTCATGAAACGTGACGGAGTCCACCTCGACGCCGTGGACTTTGGCTTCGGCCTCGGCGAGTAGGGCAAAGATCGCCAGCGCATGCTTCTTGACGTCGGCGTCGAGGCTCGAGTGGTCGAGTTCGACGCGGATGTCGGCCCACGCCTTGTGATCGGCGCGATGCTCATGAATGGAAGCGTGATCGTGATGGGCGCTCGCCTCATGGGCATGAGACGAATTGTGTAGGCGGCGGCCGGGTGAGCCGCCTGCCAAAGCGTTCATCGAGGACCTTTCTGCGCTGACTTGAAATCGGTTTCCGGCGAAGGAATGATCGCGATGCGGCGTGAGCTGGCATTCGGCGGCGGAGCCGAGATTGAGCGACGCGATCGTCGATTGTACGTGCGGCCAATGTTCCGGAAAAGCGTCGAGGAGCGCGGCAACGAACATGTCGCCTGACAAGCCGCCGAGCGGATCGAGATGAATCTCCAAAAAAGTCTCCCAACTCGAAGCGGCGCGCCATCTTAAACGTCCAATATATCGGATCGAGGCTTGGCGGACTGCTGCGGTCACCATCGTTGTCGCGGACGAACGCCGCGCCAGAGTTTCCGATCGCTTGCGCCTGAACAGGATCGCCGAAATGAGGATGCCGGCTTCGCCTCAAAATCCAGCGAGATCAAACGGATTCTAAGCAAGTTTGCGTTGGTCCGCCAAAGCACCCTGTTAAGGCGCCGCAATTGACAACATAAGCGTAAAGTTCGATCATGATGAGCGGCGCGCCGCCCGAGCGCGGCGCATTCAAGCGAAACGCTCAGGGTCGCTTCGTCGCGGCTAATCTGCCGCCGAAACTGGAGCGGCCGCTCGAGCAATCCAAGCGATCAAAAATGAGAGCGCCACGTGTCAGTCTCTGAATCGATCGGCCTTCTGTACGGCCGCGGACAGCTTAAGCTGAACATGCCCGCCAATGCGGACGTCACCCTGATCGCCAAGGGCAAGCTGAAAAAAATCGCTGATCCAGCAGCCGCCGTTCGCCATGCATTGTTGGAGCCGATCGCCTCGCCGCCGCTGGCCGACCTCGCCAGGGGACGCAAGAGCGCCTGCATCCTCATTTGCGACATCACGCGGCCTGTGCCCAACCACCTCTTCCTGCGCCCGATGATTGAAACGCTCGTCGCCTCGGGCATTGCGCTCGGGCGCATTGTCATTCTGGTTGCGACCGGCCTGCATCGCCCGAACGTTGGCGAGGAGCTTGCCGAAGTGGTTGGCGACCCGTGGGTCATGGAGCGGGTTCGCATCTTAAACCATGACGCGCGCAATGAGACCGATCATGTCGATTTCGGCCACACCAAGACGCGCGGCACCCCGGTCAAGCTCGACCGTACTTTTGTCGAAGCGGATCTGCGCATCGCCACCGGCCTGGTCGAGCCGCATTTCATGGCGGGATGGTCAGGCGGCCGCAAGGTCGTGGCTCCCGGAGTGGCCCACCACGAAACCATCCGCACCTTTCACTCCGCGCGATTCATGGAAGATCCTCTCGCCGTTCAGTGCAACCTCGTTGGTAATCCGCTTCACGAGGAGCAGCTCGAGATCGTCCGCGGCCTCGGCGACGTATACGCGCTCAACACGGTCATAGATGACGACCGCGATCTCGTTTACGTCAATTTCGGCGAGATCATTGCGAGCCACGCTTCCGCGGTGGAATTCGTGGACGGCGCCATCCGCGTGCCGACGCAGCGCAAGTTCAAGACGGTGGTCACGTCCTCGGCGGGCTATCCGCTCGACAAGACTTACTATCAAACGATCAAGGGGATGGTGACCCCGATGGATATTCTGGCGCCCGGCGGCACGCTGATCATCGCTTCCGAGTGTTCGGAAGGGTTCGGGTCTAAGGAATTCCGCGCCGCCCAACGGCGTCTGATGGAACTCGGCCCCGACAAGTTCCTCGCGACCTTGACCGCCAAATCTCTGGCCGACGTCGACGAATGGCAGACGGAAATGCAGCTCAAACCGATGCGCGTCGGTCGGATTTCGCTCTACACGTCGGGCTTATCGGTAGAGGAGCGTGCGCTGACCGGGGTCGAAGCGATCGCCGATCTCGACGAGGCGGTCGCCCGCAGCATCGCCCTCGCTGAGGACCCTTATGTCGCTGTGATCCCTGAGGGTCCTTACGTCGTTCCCTACTACGACGCTCGCTGATCGTCGCCTTCAAGGAGCGACTCGCTCTTCGCGAGATGCACGCGCTGGCCTCGCGGTTAACCATCGGTTAACCGGCAGCGCCGCATCTGAAGGCGTCCGACGACGAAATCCGCTGGGCGCCCTCTTTCCCGTTTCTCGCCGCTCGAACCGGGCCGGAATGATCACGCTTTACCATCACCCATTTTGCCCCCATTCCCGCTTCATCCGCCTCGTGCTTGGGGAGATGGGGATCGAGCCTCGTCTCGTCGAGGAAAAGGCCTGGGACAGGCGCAAAGAGTTCCTGTTGATGGCGCCCGAAGGCGCAACGCCCGTTATGCTCGACGAGGACGCCGCAAGCCTCTCGGGAGCCGAGGTGATCGCCGAATATCTTGACGAGACGAGAGGCCTGGGACTTGGGGACCGCCGTCTGATGCCCCAGGATCCATTGGCGCGCGCCGAGACGCGCCGGCTGGCGCATTGGTTCAACGTCAAGCTTTTCAACGAAGCCAGTCAGTGGCTCGTGCGAGAAAAGGTCTATAAGCGCTTCATGAGCAGAGGGCAGGGGGGCGGCGCCCCGATATGGAAGCGGTGCGGGCCGCCCGCGCCAATCTGCGCTATCATGTGCGCTACATCGGCCACCTCATCGGGGCCCGCAACTGGCTCGCCGGCGACCGGCTGTCCTATGCCGATCTCGCGGCGGCGGCGCATCTTTCTTGCGCTGATTATCTAGGCGACGCGCAGTGGGACGAGAACGAAACGGCGAAGACCTGGTATGCGCGAATGAAGTCGCGCCCGTCCTTCCGCCCGCTTCTGGCCGAGCGGCTGCCGGGCATGGCGCCGAGCGTGGCTTACGCCGATCTCGACTTCTGACGTCCTTAAGGCAAAAAGCCCGCGCGCTTGGCTTCGACGCCTGCCGGGTCACGTCCGCCGATCCGCCGGCTGAGGCGCGCGAGCGTCTCGCCGCCTGGCTCGCGACAAGCGCGCATGGCGACATGACCTGGATGGCGGAGACCTTCGAGCGACGGGTCGATCCTCGCAAGCTCATGGGCGACGCCAGGAGCATCCTGCTACTGGGCCTCAATTATGCGCCAAACGGCGATCCGTTGGCGGCGCTCAAGCGGCCCGACGCGGGCGCGATCTCCGTCTATGCGCGCCATCGCGATTATCACGATGTGATCAAGGGCAAGCTCAAGGAGCTGGCGGGATTTATCGCCGCCGCGGCGCGGCCGGAAAAGGCGGACGTGAAGGTGTTCGTCGACACGGCGCCGCTCATGGAGAAGCCGCTGGCTGAGCGCGCCGGGCTCGGCTGGCAGGGCAAGCACACCAATCTGGTGTCGCGGGAATTCGGCTCCTGGCTGTTCCTCGGGGCGATTCTCACGAACCTCGACCTCACGCCCGATCCGCCGGAGACGGACCATTGCGGACAATGCCGCGCTTGTCTTGACGCCTGTCCGACCGGCGCGTTCCCGGCGCCCTATCGGCTCGACGCGCGACGCTGCATTTCCTACCTCACGATCGAGCATGAGGGCCCTATTCCGCGCGAGCTCCGGCCCGCGATCGGCAATCGCATCTATGGCTGCGACGACTGTCTTGCGGTCTGTCCGTGGAACAAGTTCGCAAGCGAAGGACGGGAAGCGAAACTCGCCGCGCGCGCCGATCTCGACGCTCCGCCCTTAGCGGACCTCGCCCGCCTCGACGACGCGTCATTCCGATCGCTGTTCGCCGGCGGCCCGATCAAGCGCGTCGGCCGCGCGCGCTTCGTGCGCAATGTGTTGACCGCGATCGGGAACTCGAAGGATCGCGCGCTCGCCAAGGTGGCGGAGGAGAGATTGCGCGACGACAGCGCCCTTGTCCGCGGAGCGGCCGTATGGGCGCTGGCGCGACTGACCTCGCGGGAGGAGTTTTCGGTCTTCGCGTCGGAAAACGTGCGAAGGGAGGGTGACGCAGCGGTTATCGAGGAGTGGCGCGACGCGCTTGGCCAGCGCCGCTCGGACGGTAATCGTTGAGCGGCTTAGTGCGCGGGCTCTGCCTCAGTTTGGTGTTTGAGCCTCTCGATCTCGTCCTTGAGGTGGAGTTTCTTGCGCTTGAGTTCGTGAACTTTGACGTCGTCTGACGCGGGATGGTTGGTTTCGGCCAGGATCGCTTCTTCAATGGCCTGGTGCCGACGCACCAGTTCGCTGAGATGCGAATCAATCGACATGGGACAGCTCCCTCATGTTTTTAACGACGAAATTGTGACATATCTTGCGAACGGCGCAAGCGACAAAATGTTGCAGCGCGGGGAATTTGTTGGGCTGCGCCCCGACATTTTAGGGGATAGTTTGGGCGCTTCACTCTTTTCTAACTGGATAACTGATATGATAAGTTAATCTTTGGCGAGAAGACGACGCCAGAGAGGAGGGATGCCCCTCCGTCCGTGCGGCAGGACGCAGCGATCGAAACCCAAACGACGCCGTTGAGGGCGCGGAACGCGTGGCGTAGAGTGACCCAAGATGGACGACAAGGAGCTCACGCCGGAGGAACATGCGGCGCTGGTCGCCCAAATCGAGCGGCTGCGCGAAGAGCACCGTGACCTCGACGCGGCGATCGAGGCTCTACGGCATGCCGGCCAGGCAGACCAGTTGCAATTGCAGCGGCTCAAGAAGCGAAAGCTTCTCCTGCGCGATAAGCTAACGCGGCTCGAAGATGAGCTTACCCCGGACATTATCGCATGAGCCGCGCGAGTCGCGCTGCCGCGAAGGCGGCGCTAGCGACTGACGTAATGTTAACAGGTGAACTCCAGCTTCTGATCATCAAGACTTACGTGTTGATTATCGACGTCAGCTCTTTGCGGAAAGCCCGGCCTCCGCTTTCTCGGGAGCCGCGCTCGCAAGACCCCTTGGCTCGCGTGCTCGCAAGCGCTGCTCCACTTCGTCATCCGTCAGCCGAGCCTCGTAAACCGAACGCCACTCGATCAGGCGCGCGGTCGCGGTGGCGAGCACGATCGCGGCGATCATCGGCAGCGCGAAGTCGCGAGCGTGGCCGGTCAATTCCATCATCAGAACAAGCGACGAGATGGGTCCCTGGGTCGACGCGGCCAGCATCGCGCCCGCGCCTAGGAGGGCGAAGAGCCCGATATCGCCTCCTGGATGAACGAAGAGCCAAAGCTGTCCGAGCGCGGCGCCCGCGAGCGCGCCGGCTGCGAGCGAGGGGGTGAACAGTCCTCCTGGCGCGCCGCTCGCGACCGAGGCGATCGTTGCGATCGGCCGAACGAACACCAGCGCCGCCAGGGCGAGTGGCGCGAGGGGATGGAGGAAGAGGAGCTGGGCTACACCCTGCCCATTGCTGAGCAACTCGGGGAAAACGATCGATGCGGCTCCGATGACGCCCAGCACGACCGGCGGCGCGACGAACCGGAGCCAGCTCGAGGGGCGAGCGCCGTAGGCCCATGCAACTGCACGGACGAACGCGACCGACCATAAGCCGATGATCGGCCCGGCGATGATTGTCCAGAGATAGACGTCGGCCGAGATCGGGTAGGCCGGAACCGAATAGAGCGGCGCGTTGGGCACGAGAACGCTCGCCGTCGTCGTGGCGATCAACGCGGCGGCAAGCGCAGGGATAACCAGCCGGAGAGCCAAGGCTCCGCGCAGCACTTCGAGCGCGAACAAGGCGCCGCCGAGGGGCACGCTATAGACCGCGGCCATGCCGGCGCCGGAGCCGATCGCTACGATCAGACGCCGCTGTTCGTCCGGAAGCTTCTGATAGTTCGAGAACAGATTGCCGAACACGGCTCCGAACTGCTTGGGCGCGCCTTCGCGCCCAAGTGGAGCGCCCATGCCGACGATGATGATCGACAGGACCGCGCTGCCAAGCGTTCGCCACGCCGGCAGCCGGCCAGCCTTAAACCAGATCGCCGAGGTCACGTCGATGCTGTTGCCCGAGGTCAGGCGTCTCAGCGCCAATTGACCCAGGCTGGTGACAAGCCCGGCGCCGAGCAGCAAGCCGATGTGGAGTTCGGGGGGCGCCTGTCGCGCCGCTTCCAACAAAGCCGAAGGACTCGCCGCGCCCCAGGCGATCTCTTGTGTCACGTCGAACAACAGGGTCAGAAGGGCCGCGCTGATACCGGCGCAGAAGCCCGTCAAAACAATGACGAGCCAGAAGCGGATCGCGCCAGGATCGCGCAAGGTCGCGGGAACTCTGTCGCGGGCCGCGGACTCAACGGCGCCCGAGGCGGCGGACTTCGATCCCGTTTCCACTGCTCGCCTCCGTATGAAGGCGCAACCCCGCGGGGCGCGCGCCAGCAAACGCCTAACGTGCGGGGGCATGATCGCCAAGGCGGCAACCGGTCGACGCCGTCGCTCAAATCGCGACTTTGCCTATAGTCACGCAATGAGTTCGAACTCGATCCGACTATCTTTATCCGCGCGAACCTGCCGGTCGCTGCCGTCCCCGGCGTTCCGGAAATCAAACTGCACAAAGCGTCTCCGACCAGTGGTCTCTGGCGCCTGGCGCAGGAGGACGAGGACGGGTTCGGAGCGCCGTACTGGGCGCATTACTGGGCCGGCGGCCTGGCGCTTGCGCGCTATGTGCTCGACAACCCAGTCGTCGTCGCCGGTCTGCGTGTGCTCGATCTTGGCGCGGGATCGGGTTTGGTAGGGATTGCTGCCGCAAAGGCCGGCGCTCGCGCAGTGATCGCGGCGGAGGTGGACCCTTACGCCATTGCTGCGCTCAAGCTCAACATGAAGCTCAACGGGGCGTCGATTTCCGTTGTGCGCGAGGATCTCACAGCCGGCGACCCGCCGGCGGAGACCGACGTGATTCTCGTCGGCGACCTCTTCTACGCGGCGGACCTTTCGGAGCGAGTCACAGCCTTCCTCGATCGGTGTTCGAACTCCGGAATTCCGGCGCTCATTGGCGATCCCTGGCGCGCCCACCTGCCAACCTCGCGGCTCACGGAATTGGCGCGGTATGTGGTGACCGAAGGGGGAAGCCATAGCATTGGGCCGAGCGGCGTCTTTGCATTCATTCCTCACCCAAGCGAAAGCGGAAAAACGGTTTAGGTCGAAGGCGAGGGCCGCGCTTGCGCCCCTTGGCCCCTTCCTTTAAGCGCGACCTCATGAATCGCTTCGACTTAGGGACCGGCGGGGCCTCATGAGCGGGACGTCGAAGCCTGTCGCCATCATCATGGGCAGCCAGTCCGATTGGACGGTCATGCGCGCCTCCGCCGAGACGCTGGAGGCGCTCGGCGTCGGATACGACGCGCGGATCGTCTCGGCCCATCGCACCCCAGATCGTCTGGTCGCCTTCGCTAGAAGCGCGAAGGCGGCGGGCTTCAAGGTCGTGATCGCCGGCGCGGGCGGCGCCGCGCATCTGCCGGGCATGACCGCGGCCATGACTCCGCTTCCGGTGTTCGGCGTGCCGGTCCCTTCGAAGGCGCTGTCGGGCATGGACAGTCTCTTGTCGATTGTGCAGATGCCGGCCGGCGTCCCGGTCGGCACGCTCGCGATTGGGGAGCCAGGCGCGGTCAATGCGGCGCTCCTCGCCGCGGCCGTGCTGGCGCTCGGCGATGAAGCGCTCGCGGCGCGGCTCGAGGCGTGGCGGGCAAAGCGGACGGCCGAGGTCGCCGAGCGGCCTGACGACGCGCGGCCAAAGGCTGAGAACGCCTCTCGATGATCCTGAACCCCGGCGCGACGATCGGCATTCTCGGCGCGGGCCAGCTTGGACGCATGCTGGCGATGGCGGCGCTGAAGGTTGGGCTACGCACCCACATCTTCGCCCCGGAGGCCGAAGCTCCCGCCTATGACGCGGCCGCGGGGCGGACCGTCGCCGCCTTCGAAGATGAGGCGGCGCTTGACCGTTTCGCTCAAGGGGTCGACGTCGTCACCTACGAGTTCGAAAACGTCCCGACATCGACGGTTGACTTTCTTAGCCAGCGCGTAGCCGTCCGCCCGGGAGCGCGTGCGCTTTCGCTCACTCAGGATCGCTTGACGGAAAAGACGTTCCTGCGCGGCCTCGGCCATAAGGTCGCGCCCTTTGTCGGCGTCGAGGACGCTGGCGCGCTCGTGCGCGCAGTCGCCGAACTCGGTCGTCCGGCAATTCTCAAGACCCGGCGGTTCGGTTACGACGGCAAGGGCCAGTCGCTGATCCGCGAAGGGTCCAACGTCGCTGCGGTTCACCGCACGCTGGGCTCGGCGCCGATGATCCTCGAAGGCTTCGTCGCTTTTGAGCGCGAGGTGTCGGTGGTGGCGGCGCGCAGCCTCGAAGGCGAGATCGCGGTTTACGACCTCTGCGAGAACGAGCACGAGCGTCACATCCTCGCGCGCACCCGGGCGCCCGCCCGCGTCAGCGCGGAGACGGCGGCCGAGGCCAAGCGCGTCGGCGCTTCCGTGCTCGAAGCGCTTGATTATGTCGGGGTGCTCGCGGTGGAGATGTTCGTCACCCGCGACTCGAACGGCCGCGAAGCGCTTGTCGTCAACGAAATTGCGCCCCGCGTGCACAATTCTGGTCACTGGACTCTCGAGGGCGCGCAGACCTCGCAGTTCGAGCAGCATATTCGCGCCATCGCCGGCTGGCCGCTCGGCGCGACGGCGCGTCGGGGCCGGATCGAAATGCACAATCTGATCGGCGAGGACGCGGAGGACTGGCGCGACATCCTCGCTCAGCCCGACCTCGGCCTCCATCTCTACGGCAAGCTCGAGATCCGTCCCGGCCGCAAGATGGGCCACGTGACGCGCGTCTTCCCCGAGACCGTGAACCCGGATTGAGCTCGCGTTTGCCTTGACAGGCTCGTTCGCCGCTCCTTATAGGGGCGGCTCGCCGGCGCCCCTGCTTTGTGGCGCCGATCATGGCGGGATAGCTCAGCTGGTTAGAGCGGCGGAATCATAATCCGTAGGTCCCCAGTTCAAGTCTGGGTCCCGCTACCATCGCTAAGTCAATAAGTTAGATCGGTTTAGAAGTCCCGAAAGCGGTCTTTTCATGTCGCAGCGTGTTGCAAAGCGTACCGTGTGATTTCACTGGCTTCCATCGAAGCACGGCGGCTCCATGCAACATATGCGCGACATACAGACATCTGACAGCGCCACGGAAAAGAAATTTAGGCAACGCCCTGAAATTAGTTCGACTGGTTGTTATTCTGGATGAAGGATGAAATCCGTTATCCTGGGAGATCATAAGGTGGTGCTTACTGCGAAATCGCGTTAAGGCTTACTCCCTGGCGAGGATCGAAAAGACCGCGGATGATTGATGCTCAGCCGGCGATTGAACGTGTCCACCATTGGACATTGACGTTGCCCCCTGGGATTAAGCCAGTTTGAAGTTCGTTCTGGCCCATTGAAGGGTCAGGACATGAGACGCAGTCGTTTTTCCGAAGAGCAGATCATCGGGATCTTGAAGGAGCACGAAGCCGGCGTGTCGGTGTCGGACGTGTGCCGCAAACACGGAGTCAGCGACGCCAGCATCTACAAGTGGAAGGCCAAGTTTGGCGGTATGGACGTATCGGAAGATGCTGGCCGACGCGATGCTGGACAACGTGGCGCTGAAAGACCTCTTGGGAAAGAAGTGGTGACGCCCGCGTCGGAGCGTAAAGCGGTCGCCCATCTGGTGGAACGGCACGGGATGAGCGAACGGCGGGCGTGTAAAGCCATCGGCAGTTGCCGCATGACCATGAGGTACAAGACCACCCGCGCGGATGACGCGGTTTTGCGTGACCGCATGAAGGCGATCGCGGGGGAGCGGCGGCGCTTCGGCTATCGGCGCCTGCATGTGATGCTCAAGCGGGAGGGTTTTGTGGTCAACCACAAGCGGCTGTTCCGCCTGTACCGCGAGGAACCCCTGACGGTGCGCCGCCGTGGCGGGCGCAAGCGGGCGCTGGGGACACGGCGGCCGATTGAGACGCCGCTGCTGCCCAACCAACGCTGGAGCCTGGACTTCGTGTCCGACCAACTCACCGACGGCCGCCGCTTCCGCATCCTGGCCATCGTGGACGACTGCACCCGCGAGTGCCTGGCGCTGGCGGCGGACAGCTCGTTATCAGGCCTGCGCGTGGCGCGGGAGCTGGACGCCATTATCCGCCAGCGCGGGCGGCCGGAGATGATCGTCAGCGACAACGGCACGGAGTACACCTCCAACGCTATCCTCGGGTGGGCGGATCAGATGGGTATCGGCTGGCATTACATTGGCCCGGGCAAGCCCCAGCAGAACGGTTTCATTGAAAGCTTTAACGGCCGCCTGCGCGAGGAGCTGCTCAACGAGACGCTCTTCCACTCCCTAGCTCACGCCCGCGCCATGCTGCAGGCCGGGCGGTGCGATTACAACGAATTTGTTGAAAAACTCTGCTTGATCGCGGCGCCATCGCAGCGGCCTCACTCGAAGCTGGACTGGCTTACGCCGTCCGCCTTCGCCTCAACCCGCTTCTCGCGCCGTGATCTGGCGCTGCGCTACGCCCAAGGCTCCGCGCCAGATCCCGTCGCTACCGTTGTGCGAAGGCTCGAACCCAACCGTCAGAGCGAACCTCCCAAATGGATAAAACTTAGGGGCAACGTCACGCCTCACCAAGGATACGCGTGGAGCGAATTTTCGCCGAGGATGAGGTTGCGTTGCTCATCGTTCAGAGAATGGCAGTGCAGACGGATGACATTCAGCATTTGCTCGTAAGTAAGCATCCACAGCATACCCGGGGCATCGGTGCCCCATAGAAGCCGATCCGCTCCGACCAGATCCACAGCTTTACGGACGAAAATATCAATTCCGCTGAATGGGTAATCGCCTTCCGGCAGGTGGTGAGGCAGCGCGGATAGGTCCAGCCAGACATTCGGATGTCGAGCAAGAAGGACCTGGTCGCGCCAGGAAGCTTCGAGAGCGGGCTCGGCCAGCATGCAGTTTTTCGGCTGGCTTAGGTGCGCAATGATCCAGCGCACATCCGGGTAGCGCTGAATCAAGTCACGGAGCTCGTTGGTCTGGTAGGAGCGGTCCGTCGTCCGCCCCATGTCCAGGGTGATCGATAATCTTGCCCGATTGATTGTTTCCCAGAGCCAGGTGAATCTGGACTCGCTAAGCTTAAAGTCTGCATAGCGGCTGCATAGGCCCAACGAGTCCGTCATCTCCAGCTTGACCGCCTTGAAGCCCCGTTCATGAATGAGCTGATCAAGCAGCGCTGGTCCTTGCTCATCCATCGGATCGACCAGCGCTACGCCCAGGAACCGGTCGGGCCAACGCCGGAGGACCTCGGTGTAGTAGTCGTTCATATCGCCGTAGAGCGGCCCCTGCATCAGTACGGCCCTGTCGACGCCTGCGGCGGCCATGTATTCGAGCAGAATCTCAGCCGGGAAATTGGTGCGTTCGAGCGCCGGGGGCAGCAGTCTGAAAGGTCGGCCCTCGCCAATCTGTATCATGCCGTAAGTCAGCGGCCTCACGCGACCGGCGCCGGTAAATCCGTCAAGGCGCCGAAAGATGTGGACGTGCGAATTGACGATCATCCTTGACCTGCGATGGACTAATTATAAGACGCCGGTAGTTCCTGCGCGGGGTCGCTCATTTGGGCGCGCTCCGCCTGCTGCTCGGCGAACTCGGCCATCGCCATCCGCTTGCGGTGGCGTTCGTTGTGTTCGTCGGCCACCTGCTCGAGGCCGATGCTGAGGACGAGCGCGCCGCCTTTCACCACGTCGGTCCAGAACGGGTCGACGCCGACTGCGATCAGACCGCTGTTAATAACACCCAGGAACAGGACCGCCAGAATCACTCCCAAAATGTTGCCCCGGCCCCCGGTGAAGGCCACTCCCCCAAGGATGACCGCGGTGATGACGTCGAGCTCGAACCCGATGCCAAAGGTGACTGTCGCCGTGCCAAAACGACTGGCGGCCAACCCCCCGGAGATGGCGACCACGATGCCGTTCACGATGAAGAGGCCGATCACGTAGCGGTCAACCCGGATGCCGGACACTTCAGCAGCGTTGCGATTGCTGCCAATCGCGTAAATGTATCGTCCAATCGTCGTCTGCGACAAGACGATGTGGAACACGATCGCAAGGCCCAGTAGGATCCAGACGTGAGACGAGATGCCCAGCCAGACTGCCCGGCCAAGACCGAAAAAGTCTGACGGAACTCCGCTGATCCCGCGGCCGCCGGTCATGACCAGGATCATGCCGCGAAAGATCGTGAGCGTGCCCAGCGTGGCGATGATTGGCGACACGCGGATCCGCCACACCAAAAGGCCGTTGATTAACCCGAGGACGCCGCCAGTGATAAGGCCGCCGAGAAACGCGAGCGGTGGCGGCAGGCTCAAGGCCAGCCACGCCGAGGCGAAGGCCGTGGCCGCATAGATCGATCCGACTGACAGGTCGACATTGCCGGAGATGATCAGGTAGGCCATGCCGATGCTGGCGATCCCGACCGCCGACATATTGAGGGTGATGACGCGCAAGTTGTTGAAAGAAAAAAACGTTGGGCGAAAGACCGCCAGAAGGACCAGCACCAGCCCGTTGGCGACGATCAAGTTGATGTTTCGATTGCCGAGGAATTGTTCCCGCCACCGGCCGAGTTTGCCGTTCATCGTCGTTCGCCCTTTCGACGCTGGCCGGTCATGAGCGCACGGACTTCGTCGGGCGTCGTTTGCTTAGCAGACGCGTCTAACGTCACTTCACCCAGCCGTAGAGAAATGATCCTGTCGGCGAGCGAAAAGACCTGCTCCAGGCTGTGACTGATCAGAATCACCGCTACCCTTTGTGCGGCGACCTGTTTGATCAACCGTGCCGTCGCCTCGGTCTGGCGCAGGCCAAGCGCCGCCGTGGGTTCGTCGAAGATGACCAGGCGGCGACCTTTGACCGTGGCCCGGGCGATCGCGATGGCCTGGCGCTGCCCGCCGGAGAAGCGCCGAACCGGGCTTTCGTAATCCTGGAGCTCAATGCCCAGTTCGGTCAGCCTCCGCTTGGTCTCACGCACTGCCCAGCCGCGGTCAACGAAACGAAACGGCCCAAGTTGAAAGCGGATCTTCTCCTGGCCAAGCATGACGTTGGCCTCCGCGCTCAGATCGTCACAGAGTTCGAGATTCTGATAGACGGTCTCGACCCCCCAGTTGCGGGCTTTCTCGGGGGTCAGGTTATGGATCAGATGTTCGTCGAACCAGATCTGGCCGGAGTCCGGTTGAAGCAGGCCACTCAATACTTTGATGAACGTGCTCTTGCCAGCCCCGTTGTCGCCGACCAGCCCGACGATCTGCCCTGCAAAGAGGTCGATCGATACGCCGGCCAGCGCACGAACGCCGCCGAAGAACTTGGTTATCCCAACGCAGCGTAGGACAGTTGATGCTGTGTCAGTGGATGCGCTCATGCGCTTGTCTTGCTTCAAAGTACGGAAGGGAGGCCGAGCGGCGCTCCTTCCATGCCAACAAGGACTATGGCGCCAACCGCGCGCCGTCCCAGACGAAGCCATCCTTAGCATCGGGGAATGGGTCGTTCGTCTTCACTGGTTTGTTGAAAAACACCTGAAGCTCGTCGAAGTAGTGAGCCTGCGCCGGCGCCAATTGGTCATCAAGCGCGTCCCAGATCTTCTTGCCATTTTCCGGCGTCAGCAAGAGTGGCTGAACGTAGGTCGTCGGCGGGATTTGCTGACCGAGCAGACAGCGCTCGATGCCTCGCTCAGCGACCACGGCGCTAACCCGGAAGGGGAACCACGCCAGCGCCTGCAGCACTCCGCTGTGCTTGTCCATCATCGACACTTGATCGGCTGTGGCGTCGACGCTGCCAAAGAAGAACGCATTCGGATCTGTTTTGCCAGCTTCGGAAGCCGCCTGCAGACCGCCGGTCGTCGCGTCCCCACCCCACGAGAACATGACCGTCATGTCCGGGTGGGCCTGCAGCAAATTCGCGGCTTGTTGCGCGCCGCTTTCTGCCGTGTTGTTGACCGCCGCCTTGTAGAATTTTACATCGCCACCGACGAGCTTCTGGAGCGTTTCCTGGAAACCCTTGACGCGGTCCATGAGTCCCGGACTGGTGGGGTTTTCCAGCAGGCCCACGCTGCCGCCGTGGCCATTCTTCTTGTACCATGCCGCCCCCGCTTCACCGATCATCGAGCCTGCCGGATAGTGCGGGTTGCTCATATTCATCGTCACATCGTCGACCCAGTCGGCGCTATGGTTGAGCATGCAGATCTTGGCGTCCTTTGCCTTTTTCGCCACGTTCCCCCAAGCCTCCGCCAACTCCTTGGTCACTACGGTCAGGTAGAAGACGGCGTTGCAATTGCCGCTGGCGACATATTCCTCGACCTGGGCGAGCTGCTTCTCGAAATCCCCCTTGGCGTCAGCCACAGTGATCTCAAGACCGTTTTCCGACTGTTTCGCCGCCTTCTGCATATCAGCGTAAAACAAGGTCAGTTGGTCGATGGTGACCGGGCTTGCGATGCACAGCCGTTTACCCTTCAGGCTGTCCTTAGGCGCCTTAGGAGGCGCCGGCATGGCAGGCAGGCCCGCGGCGAACGCCCCTCGGCTTCCGATGAGCTCGGATATCGGCGAATTGCTCGCCAAAATCATTGGCGCGATCAGGGGCGCCATTGCGCTCAACAACAGTTGACGTTTGTTCATGGCACTATCCTCCTCCAGGGTGAGTTATCGTTGGTTCGTTTCTTCGCGCATCACCTGCACGATTTCGATTCGCGTCCCTCGCGTGATCGACCGGGGCACGAACGAATAGCGGTTCCCATATTTGGACGGGATGAAGTTCTGGGTAATCGGCCGCTCGGCGAGATCGAGCGGGCTCGCGCCGCGCGCGCGCAACGCCGCGTTGAAGTCCTCGATGTCCTCAACCTGAAACCCGACCTCAAACAGGGCGCCTTCGCCGCCGCGTTGCAGCTCTTCGACGCCCGGTCCCTCGATCGGCTGGATGATCTGGAGAAACGTCGCCCCCGTTTTGCCGAGGGGCAGCATCGCCGACTTCAGCTTGATGCCGGGCCGATCGACCAGCACTTGTCGCGGCGTTTGGCCCCCGAGCAACGCCACGTACTGAGCGACCGCCGCGTCGATGTCAGCGGTGAGAACAGCGACATGATGAAGACCGGAGATCATCCCGCCTTCTCCAACTCTGCTCTTAGCGCCAAGAGATCGTCGGCGCCGATCAAGCGTTTGAATTTGGTCGGCGGCCACATCCTCTCGGCAATGCGTCGCGTAGTCCCTTGGGAGTTGAGTTCAGCGAAGGTCGACTCGAGGGCCGTGGCGGCCGTCATCAGCGCCGTGAGCGGGTAGAGAATGACCTTGAAGCCCATCCGGAACAGTTCGTCCGTGGTCAAGAGCGGTCTGCCGCAGTTTTCAGTCATGTTGGCGGCGCACGGGATATAAGCGGCGATCTGTTCGACGATGATCCGCAGCTCCTCCATCACAACGTCCTCGGAATAGCCGAGATCGACGAAGATGATGTCGGCCCCTGCCTCGGCGTAGGCGAGGCCGCGTTCGACCGCGTCTGCCATTCCGGTGACGCGGCTCGAATGGGTTCGCGCCATAATGACGAAGTCGGGATCCTCGTCTCTAGCCACGGCCGAGATCGCCTTGATTTTGGCGGTCATGGCTGGGATCGAAATCACCTTGTTGGCGCCGATCGACGGGGAACGCTTGGGAAAGTCCTGATCCTCAATATAGAGGCCGGCGAGCCCCGCACGGATCGATTCAGACGTCGTGCGTGTGACGTTGAGGAGGTCGCCGAAGCCATCGTCGACGTCGATCATCACCGGCGCCGCCACCGACGCCGCGATATTACGGGCGCTGTAGATCATCTCGGCCATGCTGATCAGCCCAAGATCTGGGAGGCCGAGAAGGCTAGCTGCGCTGTTGTAGCCCCCGTGCATGATGACAGGGAAACCGGCTCTCTCGATGATGCGGGCGGATACACAGTCATAGGCGCATGGCGCGACCAGTGGAACGGGCGCCGCCAGGAGCTCCCGCAACCTCGCCGATTTTCTCTGTCCGCCTGAGCGCGCCATAGCTTTAGATCTTCATCAGCCCCAAATGTTCGCCACTCAGCGAACGCGCTTCCAGTTCTTGGTAAAATCCTTGTAGCCGCCGACCGGTCCGAAGGTTGAAGGCGTGTTGACGAAATAGAGGTGCATCTCTTCATCGCCAGTGTTGGCGGCACGGTGCTTCGCGCCAGGCGCCACGAAGATCACTGAGCCCGATTTCGATCTCATGGGTTTCCTCGCCAAGGTAGAACTTCCCGCGGCCCTTGATGACGAAGTAGATTTCCTCGGACTCAGGATGAACGCTGAGCTTTGGCTGCTCGATTCCCGGCGGCAGGATGACGATACCCGCCGAGAGAGTCTTGGTCGGGGTGATGTCGCGCTCGTGAACGATGCCCATGAACCGGCGCTGTTCGCCCGGTATCTCCCACAGCATGCACTCATTGATATTGTTGACCGGCTTCATTGGGCTTATTCCCTAGACTTGGCCGAGCAGGACTTCAGTAGACGTCGCCGGAGAGATCGCGGCGGCGCCGCCGTCGACGCAGACGATGCTGCCGGTCAGATAGTCCGAATCGGACGAGGCGAGGAACAGCGCGGTATTGGCCTGGTCACTTGTCTTGCCGAACCGCTGGAGCGGAATTCTTTTCACCCGTTGCTCGCGCGCCTCGAGCGACAGCGTGTTTACGAACATCGGCGTTTCAGTCGCGCCGGGACAGATGCAGTTTACGTTGACGTTATACTTCCCCCATTCGACCGCCAGGCTCTTGGTCAGCCCCACCACGCCATGCTTGGCCGCGGTGTAATGGGCCATGTAGGGGACGCCGGCGATTCCAGCCGTTGAGCCGAAGTTGACGATCTTGCCGGAACGGCGAGGAATCATCGTCCGGCCCGCTTCCTGGCAGGCGTAGAACACTCCAATCAAGTTGACGTCGACTGTCCGGCGCAGGTCGTCGGGCGTGATCTCAGCCGTGGGTTTAAACTGCGAGAGGCCGGAGGCGTTTATGAGGATGTCGATTGTTCCAAGCTCCCGCGACACTGTGGAGAAGACGTCGGCGACCTCATCCGGCCGCACGACGTCGAGTCGATAGGCGCGGCGAGCGACCCTTTTCGGCCGCGACCTCGTTGGCTACGCGGATGGCGCTTGCCTCGTTGACGTCAGCGATCGCGACGGCGGCTCCCTCGCGGGCGAAAAGGTGAGAGATCGCCTCGCCCATTCCCGACGCGCCGCCGACGACAATCGCGACCTTTTTTTCCAGTCTCATCGCCATTCCCGCGGGACCCCGAACTACTCGTAGTGGTGGGCGCGCAGGCAGCAGGTCAGGCCGCCGTCCACCGGCAAAACGACCCCGGTGATCCAGTCGGAATCTGGCCCGGCAAGAAACAGCACGGCTTTCGAGATATCAACGGGCTTGCCCAGGCGTCCCAGCGGTATCCGATCGATCATCGCGGCCTTAAATTTGCTGCCGGTCGCCTCATCGAGCAGCGGCGTCTCGATCGACGCCGGGCAGATGCAGTTCACGTTGATGTTGTGGGGCGCAAGATCGACGGCCAGAGCGCGGGTCAGCCCGATGACGCCTAGTTTGGAGGTGGAGTAGGGTGCGGCGTTGGGCACGCCCAAATAGCCGGCTGCTGAGGAAATGTTGACGATTTTTCCCGACTTCTGCTTCATCATCGCCGGCATGACCGCGGTGCAGAAGTTCCACGGTCCGTCCAGATTTACCGCGCGAATTTTCTGCCAATAGTCCTGGGTGTAGTCCTCGACAGATCGAAACTGGTTCCAGCCCGCGCAATTAACCAGGATGTCGATTGCGCCAAACCGTTCCAAGGTCGCCGCGGCCGCCGCCTCGGCCTGCCCGAAATCGGCGACGTCGGCGGCAGCCGCCATGACCTTGCTCTTCGCGCCGCCCATCAGCTCGACCATCCGACCGGACTTGGCGCTGTCGACGTCAGCTATAGCGACCGCTGCGCCATGAGCGGCAAACTCCATGCAAATGGCGGCGCCGATGCCGGACGCGCCGCCCGTCACCAGGGCGATCTTTGAGGCCAAAAGGCCAGATCGATCACGGCTCTCCAGCACGCTTGAAGTCCTTCCGCCAGAACCAGAACGATTATTCGTCGTCGCAGGAGCGCGAGTCCGCCGCTCGATACAAGTCGTCGATGTTTTTGAAGAAGGCGATAGAACGGGCGGTATGCTGAATCATCAGACGTCCCGCCGCGTCACCGTCGTGCCGCCTGAGCGCATCAATGATACCCATGTGCTCGGTATAAATCCTCTCCACGCCGCGACGCCGGAAGAAATTCTCCGCATCTCCAAAGGAATTGACCAGGGCGAAGCGCCCTTCCATGATCATAGGCAGAATTGCGTCCAAGAAGCTCGCTAGGGGGGCATTGTGAGACCCGCGGGCAATGAGGCTGTGCAGTTCAAGATCTTTTGCGCCGTAGTCAAAATACTTATCTTTCTCGTTGCCAGACCGCTCGGCAACTTCTTTCATCTCATGCGCGCAGGCACCGATCTCCGAAAGATCCTTGGGCGTTGCTTGCGTCGCGGCAAGTCTGGCCGCCGTCACTTCGAGCGTTTGGCGCACCACCATCAGGTCGACAAAGGAGCTCTTTTCAAGTTCAAGCAAAAACGTGACGTTTTGCGCTAGGGTCTGCGGCGGAACGCGCCGGACATATGTCCCGCTTCCCTGCAGCACCTCAATAATCCGGCGTGCTTCAAGATGACGCAGACCTTCGCGAACCACCACGCGGCTAACTTGAAACTGGTGTGCCAAGGCCCGCTCGCTTGGCATTCTCTCGCCGATCCGAAAATGGCCCTCTTGAATCATCTCCTCAATCTGCGTGACGATCTGTTCGTAAGATCGAGTCCTTCCGATCGGCTGAAGCATGTTTAAGCTGTTGACTGCCACCAATGGTCCTACCTGCCAAAGTGGACTAGCCACCTGCCCGCTTGACCAATTTAGACGCACCCTGCCGCGTCTTGTCAAGTTCCACTCGATAGTCCGGCGAGGCTGACCCGGTCTCGAGGCCGACGACCGCTCCGCCGTCCGCGCGTAGGACCGATCGAGGTCGGGAAGTCGGCCGCCAGGCCACATTTTGTGTCGGTGAGCCCCCAGATCCGCTCGAGAAACGCGCCGCGCGTTATTTCTGAGGCAAGCTCTCGCCAGTGTAAAAGACGAGGCCAAGGGGGCCACCTGAGAGCTTAGCGCGTAATCGGGAACGATGGCCTTTCGTCGGCGAACACAGACGTTGATGTTGCGTCCTTCGATGTGGAGTCAACGGCCTTCGGCGAATAGTATTTGTTTCGGGGAGAGGCTTCAAAACCCATCGGGCAAGGGGATGTGCTGCGATTTCGCCACGCGGTCTGCCTAGTTGTCGGTCTGGGCCCGGGGTCGCGCTCGTCGCTAGGCCGGCGCGCAGGCTGTCGCCGAAATATACCCGGTGTAGTGTTCGAGGTTACACTTGGGAGCCGTCCTCGTCGCGGGCGCGATCCCGATCACTACGTAGGCGCGGACCATCTCGCCCGCACGAGTTTGCAGTTAACTGCAGGCCGAGTATCCCGACGTGAGCAGCTCCCGGCCGTCTTTTCCGCCGTCCAAGTTTGATCCGCTCGTCGGCGACGGATTCCGCGCGCGCATTGAACGTCGCCGGCGTCTCCTTCGCTGATTTCTTCCACCGCTCGGGAATGAGCCCCCAACGCATCGGCACGAGTTCGCGCGTCCCGTCTTTGCCGAGGCAGATCACGTCGACGGTCATCGTCGGCGCTATGTTGTAGTGCGGCTGCAGATTGCGCGGCGTGCCGAACACGCTCATGAATTCCTGCACCTCGGCCCATGCGTAGTGCTGCGTAAATCGTCCGCACATCGTCTCACCTTCAGTCCTGAAATTTCTCGTAGGCGCCGCGGAAGTGCTGCATCTTCAGCGGCTCCGGCTCGCCCAGGCCGTCAGCGACGATCCGCAGGCGATAGCGCCGCGCGGCTTCTTAGGGCGCTACACGATAGAGGCCAGCGCGAGCGATGCCTGGGCGCTTGAAATTGGTCGCCATACAGAAATAGAGGCTATCGCACACGCTTCGGGCTGCAGCGATTGCCGGGTAGGGCTCGCACTCACTGGAAAGCGCCGCCTTGTCACCGCACACACCTTAAGCGGTCGTTCCAGATCGCCATGGGCTGGCCCGCCGCCGTCTTCAGTTGCTGCGCCATATGTCCTCGACGCTCGCGCCTCCAATCGTTTCCGTTGCTGTCGCGGAGATGTCGCGCTGGCTGTCAGCCAATGTCCGAGGCTTCGCGTCCCCTCGTCAACTGCGAGATCGTGACGGCAAGAATGAGGGCGCCCCGTTGAAGACATTGGTGACCCAGAGCGGAATGCCCAGCATCGACAGACCCGTGATGCCTGTCGCCAGGAAGTAGACAGCAAAGACGGCGCCCCACGGATTGAACCGACCCGGCTGGATCGTCGTCGCGCCGAGAAAAGCGGCCGCGAACGCCGGCAGCAGGAAGTTGAGACCGGAATAGGGATCGGCCGAGCCCAACACACCAGCGTAGAGTATGCCCGCAGCGGCTGACATGACCGCGGACATGATCAGTGCGCCCAGGCGCACACGATTGACCGCAATGCCATTGAGGCGGGCGACTTCACGTCCGCGTCCGACGAACAACAATCGTCGGCCGAGCGGCGTGTAATCAAAGACGTACCACATCACGACGGCGGCCACCAACGAGTAGTAGAAGGCGTAGGGAATGCCGAAGAGGCGCAGACCCACGACGGCCGTGATCAAGCCGTCATCGACGCCGCCGATTGTGGAGCTGTCGGTCATCCATTGCACAAGGCCGCTAATTAACGACGTCGAACCCAGGGTCACGACCAGCGAAGGAACGCGGAAATAGATGATGAAAAGCGCATTGAAGAGCCCGACGACAGCGCCCGCCGCGAGCACGACCACGAGCACGAGCAGGATCGCCATGTGGTGCCAGACGTTGAGCACGCCGATCATCGAAGCCGACAGGGTCAGCGTCGCGCCGACCGAAAGATCGTAGTCGCCGGCGGTCAAGGGAACGATGATCGCCAGCGCCAGCAAGGCCGCCGGGGCATAAGATGCAAAGATGATCGAGAAATTGCCCCAGGTGGGAAAAGACCGAGGCATCGCGACGCCGAAGCCGATGATCAGGATCGCCCAGACCAGCAACAATGCCACGCTTTCGAACAACCGCGCGTAGTTGAGGACGGGTGCGCGGGTCTCGGCCGCAGGCTTGGTCACCTCGGTCATGTCAGCTCGCAGCCTGGATCGAAGATGTCGTTGTATTGCCTGGGCCGAGCGACACAGAGGCGTAACACGCCTCGGTGATACGATCTTTGGTCAGGTCTGCGCTGGTCAGTTCGGCGCAAATCCCACCCCTGGCGAAAATGAGCACGCGGTCGCAGATCTCGGCGAGTTGGTCGGCGTCGGAACTCGCGCAGATCACCGATGCGCCTTTGTCGGCGGCGGCCTTGAGCGTGACAAAAATCTGCTGTCGCGTGCCGACGTCGACACCCTGGGTCGGTTCGTCGAGCAGCAGCAGCGCGGGCTTGCGGTTCATCCAGCGCGCCACGAGAACCTTCTGCGCGTTGCCGCCGGATAGTGCCGACAGCTTGAGGTGCGGATCGTTGGGACGGACTTCGAAAGAGGCGCCCAGTTCCCGCGCCTCCTTCAACATCGCGCCGTTGCGCATGCGGCCGGCGCGAAAGAACCGGCCGACATCCGGGAGGAACATGTTGTCGACGACGGGCAGACTGTCGATCCCACTCGCTGCCTGCCGATCGCCGGGAAGGAGAGCGAAGCCGAGATCCATCGCCCGGCGTGGGGTCATTTCTTGGAGCGGGACCACGCGATCGTTCTTGAGCGAGAGAAAGCCGGACTGGCAGGGGCGGGCGCCAAAGACGAGATACGGAACCTCCTCGTAGCCCGATCCGATCAGGCCGGTGAGGCCGAGTATTTCTCCGCGCCCGATCACAATATCCGTGGGCTGGAGCACTTTCGCCGAAACGTTGCTGAAGCGCGCGAACACTGGCCGCTCGATCGACTTCGTCTGTGATACAGGTGGGCGTTTGGCCAGATCACGCCCAATGATCATCTCGACGATCTGGCCGTGACTGGCCGTCGCGGTTTTGAGTTCGCCGGCGACAACGCCGTCGCGCAAAACAGTTACGCGGTCAGTGATCTGCATGACTTCGTCGATGTCGTGCGAGATGAAAATGACACCCGACCCTAGCTTGGCGATCGATCGGATCAACGTGAAGAGTTTGGCGACGCCAGCGGCCGGAAGGAACGGCGTGGGTTCATCGAGGAGGACGAGCCCCGGCTTGCCCGTGAGTCGCCGCGCCGCCTCGATTTCCTCGAATGCGCGCACAATCGCAAGCAGCGCGCGTTCCACTGGCGAAATCCGATCGACGCGCTCGCCGGGATCGAGGTCGAGACCGAACCGCGTCAGCGCCTCGCGCGCCGCCGCACGCTCGGCGCTCCAATTGATGAGCTTGCTTGTCGCAGTCGTCAGTTGCACGAGCCGCAGATTTTCGAGCACCGTCAACGACGGCACGAGGCCGAGGTTCTGGTGCACGAACGACATGCCCAGGTGTCGGAAATCGCCAGGCTGGAGCGGCAGATCAACTGCTTCCCCGTTGAATTTCAGGCGACCACCGGGGTCAGGAGCATGAAAGCCGGCGAGGATCTTCACCAGCGTTGACTTGCCGGACCCGTTCTTACCGAGGAGGCCGTGGACTTCCCCCGGCATCACCGAAAACGACACGTCGCGAAGGGCCCGCGCGCCGCCAAATGCCTTTGACAATCCACTGAGCGCAAGGACCGGAAGCGCCACAGGCGCCTCCGGCGATCGGACCACTGGGCTCACGGCCGAGCAGTTCGACCCTTTGTGCATTAGTCAAGCATCCAGGTCTTCGCGAAACCCGCCTTGTAGGCGTCGCCATATCCGGTGTCGAACTTTGCCGGCGTGCCCGCTTCCTTTACGTTCGACTTGTCAAAAATATAGAACGGTACGTTGAGCGCAGTCGGGGTGGGTATTCCGCAGGCGTCGCGCAGATGACCATCCACCGTGGCGTACGCGATCCAATCGAGGCTTTCGCCGATGTCCATGTCCACGGAGCCCTGCTGAATGAAGTCGAGCACGAAGGGCGTACCGTTGAACGTCGCCACTTTAACCGCTCCGGTCTTGCCGGCGAGGCGCAGCGCGGGAACCACGAACTGTGACATCGAGTCATAGATCGGGATCACGACATTGATGTCAGGATTGGCCTGGACCGCCGACTGGACAGCCGGCTGGATCTTGGTGCCCCACTCCGTCACGCCAACATTGATTTCCTGAACGATCTTGCATTGCGGGCAGACGGCCGCCAGCTCCGACTTGAAATTGGCGACAAGCGGAATTGTCGGCGGCACCTCGTTGGAGACGACGATCGCGATATTAGCCTTGCCGTCCGTAGCTGCCGTGGCCCAGTCCGCAAGGATCTTGCCGATCTCACCGAAGCCGATCGTCAGCGAACTGGAGACGAACGGGTTGGGCTTGAACGAGGGATCATAGAAGTGCGAGGTCATGACTTTGACGCCCGCTTCCTTGGCGGCCTTGACCTGCGGCTCGATGGTGCCGGGATCGATGCCGGAGATCAGATCGACGATGTCGAACTTATCGCGGATCGCGTATTCCATGCCCTGGACCCATTGGCTCGGCTGGCCCTGGTTTTCCCACTCTTTCACCTCGAGTCCTACGAGTTTTCCGACCGCTTTTTCGCGATCGATGATGCCTTTCAAGAACGGGTTGCCGCTGCTGTTGGGGATCGAAAGCATCTTCTTTCCGGCCGCGCATTTCTTGGCGTCGAATGCCGGCCCAGGAGCGGTGAACATCGGCTTCGCGGTATAAGCGACGAGATTGGCCTTCGCCTTCGCGAGACCATCAGAAGCCGCGTCGGCGCGCGCGGGCAGACCGGTTGCCGCCGTCGCCGCGATCGCGACCAGCAAAATTGCCTTTCGCATGAGACTCTCCCTCTTCTTGATCCGAGGCACGGGAAAGCCGGCGTCGGAAACTAAGGTCAACAATGCATACGCATGCAACAATCGCGCATTCAAATTTTCGAGTCAATCGCCGAACCGGGGCTTTTCGATTTTCGAATTGAACGCTTGGCGTTTTGATGGCGCGCGATAGATAGTATCGTGCCCGACACGTCGCGGCCCCACTCCTCGTTGCGTCGGGCGCGCGAGTTCCGTGCATCCGCATGCGAAATCGACTTCTGCGGTTTCGTCGATTGGAGAAGGATCTTGGTGGCATGAAGCGACTCCGGTCTCGAGCGACTTCGTTCGATGTCGCGGCCCTGGCGAGGGTCTCCCAGTCGGCGGTGTCGAGGGCCTTTACGCCCGGATCCAGCATTGCGGAGGAAACCAGGCTCAAGGTCGTCGCGGCGGCGCGGAAGTTGAACTATGTGCCGAATTCGATCGCTAGCAGCCTGACCACTCGACGGACCAACATCGTCGCGCTGATCCTCGGCAACATGTTCAACCCGTTCTATGGGCAGGTCATGCAAGCGTTCAGTCACAAGCTACAGGAGATGGGTCGTCAGGTGCTTCTCTTCACGGTCGAACCCGGCGCGGATGCCGACGATTCGATCTTGAAAGCGCTTCACTACCAGATCGACGGCGTGATCCTGACGGCCGCGCAACTCTCCACGCGCATGACGGTGATGTGTCACGAACGCGGCATACCGATCGTGCTGTTCAACCGCTACATTCCCGGGAGCGACGCATCCGGGGTACGCTGCGACAACGCCGCCGGCGGTCGGATGATCGCCGAAGCGATGATCGCCACCGGCGCCAAGACATACGCGATGATCACGGGCGACCCCAAGGGGACGACCAGCCAGGACCGTGTTCGCGGCTTCGTCGACAGGCTGGCGGAGGAAGGCGTTCGTAGATCCGACATCCAGGAGGCCCCCGGCGGCTCCTACTACGAAGGCGCATTTAGTGCGGCGCTCGACCTGTTCAGCGCCCGGACGGCTCCGCGCCCCGACGCGCTGTTCGCGATAAATGATATCATGGCGATGGGCGCCATGGATGCGCTGCGTTATCGCCTGGGGCTGCGGATCCCCGAAGATCTGATGGTGGGTGGATTTCGACGATATCCGCGAGTCCGCCCGCCTTGCCTATCAGTTGACCACTGTCCGCCAGCCGATCGATGAGATGATCGAAGAGACGCTTGTGATCTTGAATCTCGATGAGCCGGGTTTCGCCATTCAGCCCGGCATCGATCTGCCAATCAAAGGCAGTTTGATTTGGCGCGCGACGATTCCCCAAAGCCGCGGGACAAAATGAAAGCTCAGAGCTAACGCAGAACGATCGCCGGCCCTTGACCTGAGAAGACGGAGTTGATCGGCCAAGGCGTCAGGCAGGACACCATTATTCCGCCGCTCGGCGCTCGGGCGGCGTGAAGCCGAAATCGAAAGCCGACGGTTGTCCGCGCACGCGCCACGCGTCGGTTCGCGCTTTTTGAGTTGCCACCTCGTTGACCCTGAGATCCTCAGTCAGGACGACAGCGTAGTCACGCTCCGCCAACTCGCGCGAGACGAGGTCATAACGCACATCACGCGCCACCAACTCCGGGGCGCGTTCGAACGGATCGCCCCAGCCACCGGAACCGGCCGTCTTGAACACGATCCGATCGCCGGGATTAACCTTGAGATTGTCGATCTTCGACGGAATTCGTTCGGGAGTCTCGGTTCCAGCCTTGATCAGCCACTTGCTAGATGTGCCGCCATGCAGGCCGCCGTTGATGCCCCAGGGCGGCACGACCTCGCGGTCGTCGTGGATGAAGACCCGCCCACCCGCCAGCATGTGATAGACCTTCTCGATGCCGCAACCGCCGCGATGCAGGCCGGCGCCGCCGGAGTCTTTGACCGGGCGGTATTTCTCGATCAGGATCGGGTAGTAATTCTCCATGTATTCGATCGGCGTCGCCGAAAAGAGCGGCCACCAGGCGTGACCGTCGAGCCCGTCCCCGCGCGGACGACCCGGAACCCCGCCGAAGAGCAGTTCCATTAGCTGGAAATATTTCCCCTTCTCGTCGACGCCAGTGAAAATGAAGTGAGGGCTGGTGCCGTAACCCGCCGCCATCGACAGATGCGGCGCGCGCTGGCCGAGAGCGCCGGCTTGGCAATCGAAAAACCGTGTATGAGTGTTGAGGCGATTCGACAGCGCGGCGGGAAAACGGGGGTTGAGCAGACTACCCTCGGGCAGCACGATCTCGAACAGATCATAGAACCCCTCGTTGAAGAGGATCGACGGATCGAACGCCATGATCATGTAGACGCCGAAGAACAGCTTGCAGAGTCCTTCGTGGATGTGGAAGTTGATTGGCCCCTCGGCTTGATCGTCGGTGCCCGTCCAGTCGAACACCGCCTTCTCGCCGCGCCGGTAGATCGACAGCGTCATCTTGAACGGTCCGTTGCCGCAGCCGTCGTCGTCAACGTAGTCCGTGAAGGAAACGGGCTCGATGGAGATGTACTTGTCGATCAGCACCTTCATGGCTTCGCGAGTGCGGTCGAGCAGCATATCGCACGCGGCCATATAGGTTTCGCGTCCAAAACGGTCGCAAAGCTCACGCACGCGCCGAGAGGCGGTGCGGCAGCCGGCGATCAGCGCCATCAGGTCTGCTCGGTTCATGTCGGGCGTACGTGAGTTGTTCAACATAATGTCAAGGACACCCTTGTTGAGCATACCTTTGTCATAGATCCGGACCGGAGGAATGCGCAGGCCCTCTTCCCAGATGCTCCGCGCGTCGTAAGGCATGGACCCCGGCACCTTGCCGCCTACATCGACCATATGGCCGAAGATCGAGGAGAAGCCGACTAGCACCTCCTGGTGGAAGATGGGCATCATCACGCACCAGTCGTTGTTGTGCGAGATCGAGCCCTTGCAGGCGTAGGGATCGTTCCAGACAAAAATGTCGCCCTCGTTCAAATCCCCCTCGAACTGCTCGACGATGGCGGGAATGTAGGAGCCGAACTGTCCGACGATCATCTGACCGCGTTCGTTGCAGATCATCGGGAATTCGTCGTGCTGCTCGCGAATGACCGGCGACAGCGAGATGCGGACGACGACGCCGTCCATCTCAAAGCGGGCGTTCTTCAGCGCGTTCTCGACGATGTCGAGAGTTACGGGATCAACCTTGGCAGCCATCTGAGTTACTCGCCCTTCGCGTTCGGCCAGATGAGAATATTTCCGTGCTCGTCGACCATGGCGTGGTGACCCGGGAGCAGCACGCACGTCGCGTCATATTGGCGAATGACGGCGGGTCCCTCGATCTTGGCGCCGACGCCCAGCTTGCTGCGATCGTAGTTGGGCGTATCGATCCACGCGCCGTTGAAATAACAGGGGCGCGTCTCCATGATTGCGGCCTTTAGATCGGTCATCGAGGCCTCCGGCGGCGTCTCCTCGACAGGCGGAGTCGCGCCGGTCGCAACCACGCGGAGCGCGACAAGTTCGACGGGAACCGAGAATCGGACCCCGTAGAGCCTTTCATGCTGAGCATGGAAGTCCGCGACAATCGACGCGAGGTCGCCGCCCCCGGAAACCAATTCCGCCGAGACCGGGACAGTCACCTCGAAGCCCTGCTGCTCATAACGCAGGTCGACCGAATAGCTGACGGTCCGATCCCCCGCGGCGACCTCTTCGCCGTCGAGCCAGTCGATCGCCTTCTTGCGAAGCGCGACGAACCGCATCCAGATATCCGCGGGATCGAGGCCCACCGTCGAGCGGATGAATGTTTGTACGAACTCGTTCTTGAAGTCGGCCTCGAGGAACCCCAAAGCCGAGAGTACGCCCGGATTGGCAGGAACGACCACGGGATAGCAGCCCAACAGCTCCGCCAATGCATTAGCGTGCAAGGGCCCCGCCCCGCCGAACGCCAGGATGCCGAAATCACGAGGATCAAGGCCACGCTGCACCGTGATGACGCGCAGCGCGCCGAGCATGACTTCATTGGCGATGTCGATGATGCCCTTGGCCGCATTCTCGGTGGAGAGGCCGATCGCCGCGCCGATCTTGGCGATCGCCGCGCGGGCAGCTTCGACATCGAGTGTCATGTCGCCGCCGAGCAGCACGGGCGGTAGATAGCCGAGAACGATATTGGCATCGCTGACCGCCGGCTCGGTTCCACCGCGACCGTAGCAAACCGGGCCAGGCCGCGCGCCGGCGCTGCGCGGGCCGACGCGCAGGGACTTGGTCAGATCCGAGACCTCGGCGATCGAGCCGCCGCCAGCGCCGACGCTGCGCACGTCGAGGGTCGGCACTTTGGCCGGGAACGCGCCGACTTCGGTCGAGCGGGAAATCGTCGGTTGGCCATCGATGATGACGGAAACGTCAGTCGAGGTCCCGCCCATATCGAAGGCGATCAGCTTGGAGATGCCGGTTCGCCGCGCGATCATGACCGTGGACGTCACGCCGCCGGCTGGCCCTGAGAGCACGGTGTGCACAGGGCGATCTGAGGCGGCCTCGGCGCTCATGAGTCCGCCGTCGGAGCGAACGATGTGAAGGCGCGACGCCACGCCCTCGATTTTCAGGCGGTCGCCGATGCGCAGAAGGTAGCCCTTCATGATTGGCCGGACGTAGTCGTTCATGACGGTGGTGATCGTACGGTCGTATTCGCGAAACTCCGGTAGGATTTCCGAAGAGAGCGACACGGGCAGGTTGGGGTAGCGCTTCGTAACGATCTCTTTCAACTGCCGCTCGTGCGCGTCGTTTGCATAGGAATGCATCAACGAAATCGTTAGTGCTTCGATGCCCGATGAGCACAGATCGTCGATGACGGCCGCCGCCGCCTTCACATCGAGCGGAAGAACGACCTTCCCGGCGGCGTTCACACGTTCGGAGATGCCGCGCGTGTCGCGCAGGGAGGCGAGCGGCTCCGGTTTGTCCATAACGATCCATCCGAACAATGGACCCGGGGTCCATGACTTGGCCAGATGCAGCATGTACTCGAAGCCGGCGGTCACAAGCAGGCCGACCCGCGAGCCCTTCCCTTCTAGAACCGCGTTGGTCGCGACCGTGGTGCCATGCAGCACGAGCGAGATGTCGGACGGTGAGATCCCCGCCTTCTCGCAAATTAGCTTCACGCCCGCCGCGACCCCGATCGATTGATCCTCTGGCGTCGATGGAGTCTTCGCTTGATAGGTGCGGTGGCCGACTTCGTCATGAAGCAAAAGGTCTGTGAAGGTGCCGCCTACGTCAACTCCGAGTCTCATTTCGGTCCCCTTCCCATCGGCGCAGTCTAACAAATTCGGGCACGGGCAAAAAATCATATTGCATGCGCATGCAAAACATCATAATTAATTCAGACGTCGGTCGGCAAGACCAATTATCGACGCACTCGAATCTTTTTCTCACGCCCGCGGACAGGGGTCGCATGTCGTTCGACCGATCGTCCCACCCAGCAGATTGTGCGAACGGGACTGCCAGGACCCTCTATGACAAGGTCTGGGACGCGCACGTCGTCAAGACCTATGATGACGGCGATTGCCTGCTCTACATTGATCGTCACCTCGTGCAAGAGGTGTCGAGCCCGCAGGCGTTCGCCGGCCTCGTCGCCGCCAATCGATCACTGTGTCGCCCGAGCGCCCACATCGCCGTCGCCGATCACGCCGTCCCCACGTTTGGACGCGAACGGCCGCTGCCCGAGGGCCTGGCAAGTCGCCAGGTTTCGCGCCTGGCGCAGAACGCCAACCGGTTCGGCGTGAATTACATACGTATGCAGGACCACCGTCACGGGATCGTGCACGTCATCGGTCCGGAACTCGGTTTCACGCTGCCGGGAGTGACCCTCGTCTGTGGCGACAGTCACACGAGCACCCACGGCGCGTTTGGGGCGATTGCGTTCGGCATCGGCTCCAGCGAGGTGGAGTGCGCCCTGGCGACCCAAGCGTTGCGCCAGCGCAAGCAGAAGCGCATGCGCGTGAACCTGAACGGACCTTTGAGTCCGTGCGTAACTGTCAAAGACGTCATTCTCGCGGTAATCGCCCGCATTGGCGCTGCCGGCGGCGTGGGCTACGCGATCGAATATGCCGGATCGACGGTCGCCGCGCTGTCGATGGAAGCGCGCATGACCCTTTGCAACATGACGATCGAGGCCGGCAGCCGCATCGGCATGGTTGCGCCCGACGATACTACGTTCGCGTATGTGAAAGGCCGCCCGCTGGCGCCGACAGGGGCGGCATGGGATCAGGCGTTAGCATCTTGGCAAAGGCTGGCTACTGATCCACACGCCGTTTTCGACAAGGAGGTCACGCTCGACGTTTCCGGTCTGGCGCCGCATGTTTCTTGGGGCACCACGCCCGAGGAGAGCGCGGCCGTCGATATGCGGGTTCCTGATCCGGCCGCGGAAGTGGATCCGAGTCGGCGCGCGCGAATGCAGCGCAGCCTCGACTATATGGACCTGAAACCGGGGACGAAGTTGGCGGGTCTGCCGGTTGATCGAAGTCTTTATCGGCTCGTGCACGAATGGCCGGATCGAGGATCTTCGTCTCGCCGCCTCTGTCGCGCGCGGACGCAAGGTCGCGGCGCATGTTGCGGGCATCGTCGTGCCGGGCTCGGCGTCGGTGCGATTGCGCGCGGAGGCCGAGGGTCTCGACAGGATCTTCCGGGAAGCAGGCTTCGAATGGCGCGAGAGCGGCTGCTCGATGTGCGTCGCCATGAACGACGACCGGCTCGAGCCGGGGGAGCGTTGTGCCTCGACCTCCAATCGCAACTTCGAAGGTCGCCAGGGCCAGCGCGGCCGGACCCACCTCATGAGCCCCGCGATGGCGGCGGCGGCCGCCATCGCGGGATGTATCGTCGACATCAGGGACTTCTCATCACCATGACCCCGTTCACTTCCCTGACCAGCGTCGCGGCCCCTTTGCCCGAAGGGGACGTCGACACGGACATCATTTTCCCAGCGCGGTTTCTTCTGTTGCTCAACAAGGACGGCCTCGCCGAACAACTCTTTCACGAACGGCGCCGGAGCAAGGGGCAGCCGAAGTTCGTGCTCGACACGCCACCGTTCGATCGGGCGAAGATCCTCGTGGTGGGTGAAAACTTCGGGTGCGGGTCCAGTCGTGAGCACGCGGTCTGGGCGATCGCCGACTTCGGCATCCGCGCCATCTTGGCGCCGAGCTTCGGCGAGATCTTCTTCAACAACTGTCTGAAGAACGGCGTCTTGCCAATCGTGATGGACAGGCTCGCGCACGGACGCGCAATGGAGGCCGCGTTTGCGCAACAGCCTCTGACTGTCGATCTCGAAGCTCGAACTGTGTCTTTGGGCGATGGCGAGCCAATTGGCTTCGAAATGGGCGCCTTTGCCCGCCGCATGATTTTGCTGGGCCTCGATGAAATCGGGATGATTTTGGCCGAAGATCAAAGCGATATTGTCGCTTTCGAGGCACGGCAGCGGAGCGAAGCGCCTTGGCTCGATCTCGCTGATGGCCGGCTCGACGTTCTGCGCTATGCGGTACCTGGAGATGCCCGTGACGACCGGTGAAAGCCTCTCGGCAAACTATCAGCGAGCCTTCGGCAAACGGATCGGCTATGGCGCGAGTCCTGCGCTTATAATGATCGACTTTGTCCAAGCCTATTTCGACCCGGCATGCGCGCTCTATGCCGGCGTGGAGGACGCGCTGGCCTCAGCGTTGCGGCTGCAAAGCACAGCCCGTCGCAATAGCGTGCCTGTGATCTACACCAATGTCGTCTACGACCGCCGTGGGTCCAATGGCGGACGCTTCTTCCAGAAGTCGATGGTCCTGCAACACTTTACAGCAGGAAGCGCCATGGGCGCCTGGCCCGAAGTATTGAAGGTGGCCGACGACGAACTCGTCATTTCCAAACAATACCCGAGCGCGTTCTTCGGCACGTCGCTAGCCTCGACACTCACAGTGTGGGGAATCGACACACTGATTCATACCGGCCTTTCGACGAGCGGTTGCGTGCGCGCCACGTGCGTCGATTGTTGCTCACATGGTTTCATCCCGATCGTCGTCAGAGACGCGGTCGGCGATCGGCACCCCGCGCCGCACGAGGCCAATCTGTTCGACATGGACGCCAAGTACGGCGACGTAGTGAGCGAGTCCGAAGCCATCGACTATCTGAACCGCATGGGGGCAAGGCATGAGCAAGGCTAGTTTGCGAGCCGCCCTGAACGCCGGCCAGTTCCTCGCCGTTCCCGGCATTCATGACATGATTGCCGCGTCGGTCGCCAACAAGGTCGGCTTCGATTTCGTCTACGCCTCCGGATACTGGATGACCGCGTCCGCCTATGGCCTGCCGGACGCTGGCATCGCCACGTTCACTCAGATGCTCGACCGCGTTTCGACGCTGGCCCGCACCGCGAATGCGAGCGTCATCGCCGACGCGGACACCGGCTACGGCGGACTTCTCAACGTGCACCACACAGTGCGGGGCTATGAGGAAGCCGGCGTCGTCGGCATCCAGATCGAGGATCAGGAATTCCCGAAAAAGTGCGGTCATACGCCGTTCAAGCGTGTCGTGCCGCTGATCGACATGGTGGAGAAGATCAAGGTCGCTTGCGAGGCGCGGCGAAACCCCGAGGAGACGCTCATCATCGCTCGCACCGACGCGCGCCAGACAAACGGCTTTGAAGGCGCGTTAAAACGCGCAGCAGCCTATGGGGAGGCGGGAGCAGACATTGTTTTCGTTGAGGCGCTGGAAAGCGAAGAGGAGATGCGCATCGCGTGCGCGCGCATCGGGAAACCGATGATGGCCAATATGGCCGACGGCGGCAAGACCCCGATCCGGTCGAAGTTCGAGCTGGAAGCGATCGGCTACAAGTTAGCGATTTTTCCGTCGATGACCGGCCTCGCCGCCGCTGCCGCCGCCGAAAATGCGTTAAGAGTGTTGCAGACAGAGGGAACTTCGAACTCGCCGAAAATTCCTCTCTTCAACTTCTCGGAATTCAACACGCTGATCGGCTTTGAGGAGGTCTGGGAATTCGAGCGCCGATGGGCGAGACGGGGCGACGCATGAAGATCGCCGGTATCTGCGCGGGGCCGTCGGCCACGCCTGGCGGTGGTATTCGCCAGCGCCGGACACAAAGTCGCTCTGTGTGACGCCCTGGCTGGTAAGTCGAGGCGCGATCCCTGCCGAAATCGCGAAAACGCTTCAGATTCTCGCTGAACGCGGCGGTGCTTCCTCCAAGTCGAGGCGGCTGTGGTCGACCGCATGAGGGCCATGCGCAGGCCCGGCGAGAGCTACAGCCAAGCCATCTTGCGGCTCGTCGAACTGGAGACGAGCGATCCAAGATAAACCGCGCGACTATCCAAGCTTGGTTGGGACCTTGGCCCGGCTCATCCCGGTTTGCTTTCAGCTCGGCTAGCTGGTTCTGCACGCTGGCGAGCAGAGCGCAAAAGCTCGCTGTGACAGCGTCGAGCGTTGCAGCGGCCCCGTTCCACCACCTCCACCACGCCCCCCCGCTGCAGATCCGCAAGCAGACGCTCGGCCCGCCATCGCCATTCGTCGCGATCCCGACGTAGTTGGTCCTGGTTCAGGGTCACGATAGCTCTCCGACCGCCGATAGCCGATCTTCCGAGGGCGAAAGTTTCGCCGTAAAGCTCTGCCACCTCACGGGTGATCGGAAGGCCGAAGCCTTCCCGGATGAGGCGGATTGATCGCAAATGGCGAAGCATCATCCGGCTCACGTCGGCGTGGCCGGTGGCTCCGCGCAAATAGCGTTCAATCGGAGACTTGCCGGACGGGTCAAATGCTCCCGTTGCTGTCTTCAGCTCGACGATTGCACGTCCGTCTGCAAATATCGCCGGTATGCCCAACGATCCGAAACGCATCGTCGTCTCAGGCTACGACGAAGTCGCAAACGTCTATCTCAAACGTTTCGGCGTTTCGACGGTTCGTCAGAAATGAATCGGTCGCCTCATCAACGGTTTGTCAGCCGCTGGCCGCGGTCGGGTTCTCGATCTCGGTTGTGGTGCAGTCATCCAGTCGCGCGTGATCTCACTGCACTGCGGCACGCGGTCGTCGGTGTTGATGGCTCTGCACAACAGGTGGCGAGGGCTCGACGAAACCTCCCCAAGGCGACCTTGATCAAAGCGGATATGTGCGAAGTAGCGTTTGAAGTTGGCTCGTTCAATGCTGTTCGAGCCTTCTATTCAATCACGCATGTCCCGCGGACATACCAGGGTCCGTTGATCGCGAACATCGCAGCATGGCTGAAGCCGGGCGGGACATTCGTTGCAGCTTTGGATCAGGCCCAGCGGGCGAGGGGACCCGTGAATGGCTAGGAACCAGAATGTTCCTTGGTCACAACGGCGAAGCAGAAACGCTGAGGTGTCTGGCCGATTTGGGATTGAGAGTTCGCGACTCCTCCCTCGAAAAGCAGGACAACGAGGAAGCCTCGTTTATGTGGGTTGAGGCGGTCGAGGACCGCTAACCATCCAACCGCCATGTCAGGGACACAGTCTCGGACTCGGCCATCGGCTCGGGTACTGTGCCGATCAGCGCAAGAAGTCATCGGCTGAGTTTCATAAAGGCAGCCAATTCGTCTTCTCAGCCGTGGAGCTGGTCGCCGCGGCGGAAACATGATTGGCCCATGTTACGAGGGCGACGCGACCAGAGGAGGTCAGCCCATAAAGTCCACGCTCGATCCGCTCGAACCAACCATATACGTTGCCCTGAACGATTTTGGCGGCGTCCGGAGCCAGTATCCGAAGGTCCCGCGGACGGCTCGGCGTACTGGCAAGCGCGTTGGCCACAACGAGCGCCTGCTGGCGATAGGCGGTCATTTGAGGCACCCGTGTCGAACCTCCCACAATGGGGTCCCCCTTGCGGCGACGATGTTCCTGGACAATGCGTGAACGCCGTTTCACGTCGTGCCTCGGCTTCCATGGCGCTGGCGCCGCCACTACGTCGACCCGGCCCTCGGTTGTGACTGTGAGAAGACCGAAGCCCAAAAATCGACAAAGCTTTTTCACCCGGGCGTCGTTCTCCCGCCCGCGTCCCCGCTTGGAGGCGGCGACGGCCAGCCAGATCTCGTCGCAGGCGGAGGTGCGATCAACGGCTTGAAGCACCAGTTCAAGGGTGAAGCTCCGCTTCATCTCGCCGATCACGACCAGTTCGGGCGAGCCTTCGGAAAGGGCGACGATGTCACAACCACACACCTCACCCTTGACCTCCAGGCCGAGCCTCTCCAGATGAACTTTTATTGGTCGATAGAGGTCGGTTTCCAAGGTAGGTGGCCTCTGATCCGGACTTAGATCAAATTAGCAACGCCTCGTTAACATAGCGTGGATCGTGCTCGCGCGCTGACCAACGACCGCCTGGGCCGGAACGCGGCCCTCCTGGTCGATCAGTTACGACCGCTTGCCTTCACTTGCGTCCTTCACGGTGTGGCGCCCCGTGATGCCCGCTTCACATCGACTCCGTCCGCTTCGCGCAAAAAGCAGCCATTGCCCGACGGTGTGGCGAACGAGCAAACCGACCCCAGGCCGTCGCGCCGAGGCGTCCCTCTTCCGCGGTTTGTCCCTCCGCAGCTTTGTCAGCTGGTTAAGAAGCCGCCATCAGGGTCTCAGTGGCTGCATGAAATAAAGCTGGACGGGCTTCGCATGGCCTGCGAGACGATTGGGTGATCGAACCACACACAGCCAGATTGTGTTATCTCCCTGTTCATGGGAGCAATTCAGCACAACGTCAAAAATTGTCCTAGTCGGCAGATCACGGGGCATTGGAGATGAAGAAACTCGTTGCGATTGGCTTGGCAGCCTTAATCTGTCCTTTTTTCGCCGTCTCCGCATTTGCGGTTTCCGTTACGGCCACGGACTTGTCCGGCAAGAAATCTGTTGGGATGATGGACTTGTGGCTACTTTCTCACCTGGCGGAAAATACCTCAGCAATAAGTCTGTCGCCGGGACTTGGCGGGCGACCTCGGTTCTAGTCCAGCTTCACACCGAACATTACAGCGGGCTCTACGACATAGATAAACAGCCGGACGGCACCCTGAAAAGCGTTACCCGGCATTCAAACGGCCACTATTGCAACTAGACGCAGGCAGTGGCCGCCGCGTTCGCCGAGGCCACCGGATCGCGTTCCGCGAGCGCGCCGTGACGCAATGCCACATGAACCGAAGTAACTCAAGTCAGCCGTTCTGATCTCGTCGCAACCTATCCGATCTTCGATCGAGGGGTTCTTCAACACAATTCGCAAATAGTGGACCCTCGCGATCGCTTGGTTAGGCAGCGTAGGCGACCGCGAGCTGTCTTCGAGACGACTTCGGTACGCCAGTTATACGAGTAGAGCCTGCGCGGCGTCTATCTTTTCTAACAGATTGTCCGCACCCTGGCTTTCTGCGCCGACCCGCGCCTTCTCAAAGTACGCTCTTGCTTCTCTCCGTCTTTTTTTCATCGCGGACAAGCGGCCGAGGTCGAAGTTGATGCGAGCGATTAAAGAACCCCGTTCACTCAACATCTTGGCTCCCGCCGCCTCCAGGAGAAGCGCCCCGCGCGCGTCGCTGTCCGAACGCCATTGCTCCAACAATCGTCCTAAGGTTCCTGAACAACACTGCGGCACTTGGCTTTTGCTTACTAGAGAGAATTTGAATATAGAGTTCGGCAAGATAAACACGAGCACAGATCGCTCGAAAGCTGAACCCGTTTTTGTCGTATTGAATGATAAGCTGCTTGAGGGCCTGGCTGCCTTCGGATATTCGCCCCAACATTGCCAGAGCAACGCCACGAAACCCGTAGTCGACCCAACCTCTTCCTCCTAGTCGCTCGAACTCCGAACGAACCTCGTCCCATGAGTTTAAATTCTCGAGCGTCGGATACAGCAAGATGTCGCAGGTTGATTTAAATAATCTTCCTATCATCCGATCCATTTCAGTTACCGCGACCCGCAAGCCAGCATCAGCAAGCGACCGGGCCGCAATCGTGTCGTCAGAAACTAACTCGTTAAGAGCGAGAACTTGACTCGCGAAACCTATTGCCCTTGGATCGTTGGGCTCCTCTCCGGTCGCTATGAGCCGCATCGCAATCTCGCCGGCTTGCTTGTTGAGACCACGACCAAAGTAATCATTGGCGACGAAAAAATGGTCTAAGTTTCGAATATTTCTGGCGCCATAGCGAAGGCAGTCGTCAAAAACTTCCGCTTTCACCTGCTCGATGGCCTCGGGAACATCCGTACCAAGCAAAGTTCGCACGAATAGTAGCACGCCCCGCGCGTATGGTCTTGCACGGCCATCCTCCACACGTTCCGCAATTGCGAGCGACTTGACCGCTAATTCATGAGCTATTCGCAATTCACAATTGCCGGAGCGTGAGATGCTTTCGAAGTAATAGCCAATGGCTAGATCAGTAGTTTCGCCCCCCCGACTTAGCACCGGCATATATTTGCGCGCACATATGCCAATCTCCATCAGCGCATTTTTGTGCAGCAATGTTTCCATCAATCGCACTATCACTCGAGAAACTGATGCCTGATCTGCACAGGCGTCTTGTCGCTCAAAGACATCAAGCGCCTGTCGAAAATATTGTTCGGCTTCTTCGACGGAATAGACATCGAGGCTCTTGTGGCCCGCCATAGCCAGGTAGGCGAACGCTTTGTCGGTTCGCAAGGTTGCGGCGTAATGGTGCGCCAGGCTCTCCACAATCTCGATCAACCGGTTGCCGCTGCGACGCTCAAGCTCTTCGGCGACTTTTAGGTGCCGTGCGGCGCGCCGATCGCTCAACAGGCCCGCACACAGTGCGTCCCTGACAAGCGCGTGCTTGAAGACATAATCGTTGGACGGCTCGGCGCGATGAATGAGGTCCATTCCTTCCATTGCAGTAAAGGGTTCCTCCGCATTTCCGCTCGCGCCGGCGATCACGGCGGCCAACTCAGGATCGAAGCGGCGTCCGATCACCGATGCCCCTTGCAATAACGCGCGGTCCGCGGGCCGTAGCCTGTCGACGCGAGAAGTGAGCAGCGATTGGATGCTTTCCGGCAAAGCAGAGCGACCGCCTCGGGATCAAATTCTAGGCCGGCTGCACATCGACGGACAATGTCACGCTCGTCGAGGAAGCTCGCGATCTCTTCGGCGAACAGCGCATTGCCTTCCGCCTTCGCCGTGATCAGTTTCGCCAACGCCTCCGGCAACTGGTCGACCCCAAGCCGGGCCTCCGCGATCCTTGACGTTTCTCGATCCGACAGTGGGTCGATGTGCAGATGCGTCACATGCTCGTTCCCGAGCCAGGGGTGGGTTATACTCCATACGTCTCGTGTGCAGAATTAGAAGTTGGAGTGGCTCTTCGATTGCGGTGATCTTCGCCAGAGTGTCCTCGGAGGCGCTGTCAAGCCAATGCAAGTCCTCGAACACTATGACCGTCGGCGAGAGGCGACATCGTGCTCTTACGAAGTGCTGGAGGAGATCGCGGGTTCGCAAGCCTATCAAGACGCCATCGAGCCCCTCTAAAGCTCCGTCAGTCGCCTTCCGCCCAAGTAGATTGATGAGGAGGCCGAGATTTTCTGGGGAGCTGAGCCCGAGCCCTTGGAGACCCTCGTCCAGTTTTTGCGCGACCCCGGTCTCCGTGTCGCCGGGCGCGAGCCCAAAGGCTCCGCGCACGATCTCGATGAAGGCGCGGAACGGCGTCTGTTGACCATCGGGTGTACAATTTGCAATCGAAACCCGCGCGCTTTCCTTGACCGGCCCTCGCAGGAATTCGTGGACAAGTCGCGACTTGCCGATGCCCGGCTCGCCGACGATGTCAAAGACTTGGATGCCAGCGCCCATCGTATTGCGACCGCGCTCCAGCTTCTCCAACTCTCGTTCGCGTCCAACATAGGTCGTAAGGCCCCGATGGACCTTTGCGTCAAAGCGCGCGGCCCCTTCGCGGATGGCGTCGAGCCGATACACCTTTTGAAGGTCCGTCTTCCCCTTTACCTGAAGCTCTGCAGCAAAGGTCGCATCCACAAGACCCCGCGCAAGGCGATAGGTCGCTTCGCTCAGCAGCGTCGATCCTGGCTCTGCCAAGGCTTGCAACCGCGCAGCTACGTTGACGGTGTCGCCGAGGACCGTGACGCCTGCATCCGAGCCACCCTGCACTTTGCCGACGACCGCCGGTCCTGAATTGATGCCGATCCGCAACTGCGGCTGCGTTTGATGCTTTGCTTCCAAAATGCTCCCGTCGACCCTCACCTGATGAAGGATCGCGAGGGCAGCGCGACACGCACGGAGGGGTGCATCTTCGAATGCAACCGGCGCGCCGAATACAGCCATGATTCCGTCGCCAGTAAAGCCCTGCACGACCCCGCCCTGGTCGCGGATGGCGGTCTCCATCAACTGCGCGAGGCGCTGCATTAAAGTGAAGGCTGCTTCCTCACCCGCCCTTTCGGAGAAGGGCGTGAAACCGACCATGTCGGTGAACAGGACCGTTACCTGTCGGGGCTGCGGGCTGAGATAGGCAAGTTATAAAGCGGCCGGCAGTGTCACAGCAGCTCTCAGACCGCCGAATACCGATCTCCCGAGCAAGAATGTTCCGCCGTATAGTTCGGCCAGCTCTCGGGTGATCGGCAAGCCGAAGCCGTAGCCTGGTGCGCTTTCGTCGATACGATGGCCGGGCCTCATAACATCGACCGCCTGCTGGTCTGAGAGGCCAGGGCCGTCATCTTGGATGGTCATCTCGACCATAGGCCCGACTCTGTCCGCGGCGAAAAGAACGCGCTGTCGCGCCCATTTGCTGGCGTTGTCGAGTAGGTTGCCGAGCAGTTCGTCGAGATCCTGCGCCTCACAGGCGAGTGCAATCTCCGGCGCGATGCGTATCTCGTAGGCGAGGCCCTTGTCGGCGTAGAGCTTTCTGAACGCGTCGATATGATCGGCGACTCTGGGCGCGAGAAGCGTCCGTGCGCGCTCGGAGCCGCCAAGCGCTGCCAGGCGAGCCCGAGACAGATGGTGGCGTATCCTTCGGTCCATCGTCATGACGAGCGGCCTGAGCCGTGCATCCGCGTACCAGCCACGTTCGTCCATGATAACCGCCAACCTCGCGAGCGGCGTTTTGAGCCCATGCGCAAGATTGGCGACGTGGCGTCGAGCCCTTTCGAGATTGATCGAGTTCTGGTCGAGGAGCGTATTGAGTTCGGCGACAAGAGGCGCGACTTCGCTTGGCTGCGCGCCGGGTATTCGCTCGGCTCTGCCGGTGCGGACGCGAAGCAAGTCCTCTGTTAGTTGGGACAGTGGCCGTAACCCAAGGCGGACCTGAAGCAGGACGCCGCCGATCAGAGCGAGCGCAAGCACGCCAAGCGTCAGCGCGACCGGAATCATGGCTTCGCGCAACGGACCCTCGAGCGCATGTTGCGGAGCCGAGGCGGTGATGACAACGCTGCTGTCCTGGAAGCGCAACCGTTGAGCGCGAACGCGCAGCGGCTCGTCCCCCGGACCTATCCCGTCGAGCGTAATCGGTTTTGGATGATATTCGGCTGTTGGCCCCGTGATAATGAAATCGTCGGATCCAAGCGAGGGCGAGCGCAACTCCACGCCTGGAGCGATGACCTTCCAGTACCAACCTGCGCGCAGCCGATCGAACGGAGGTCCGTTGGCGACGGGATCAAGGGACAGCGAATCGTCCGGAGCGCTACGCAGTGCATCGCAGATGCTGAGAATCTGGCCATCGAGACGGCCGTCCACCTGGCCCTGCACGAAGCGATGCAGGGCAAAATACATGGCGACGCCAGCGGCAAGCAGTGCAACCGCGATAAGCGCCAGAGCGACCGCCAGCAGCCGCCCGCTTAGAGATCGCGGGATAAGCGTCAAGAAGGGTCCGCCGTCAGTTGATAGCCAAGGCCGCGGATCGTCCTGATAAGTCCGTGGCCGATCTTGCGGCGTAGCCTTGCGACGATGACCTCGACCGAGTTCGAGTCCACTTCGGCGTCGCCGTCATAGACACGTTCCAGAAGGTCACGCCGCGCGACGACATGGTCCTTGCGCAGCATAAGACAGGAGAGCACGCGCCATTCGAGCGCCGTCAGGCGAAGCGGAAGACCGTCCAGCGTGAAGGCGCCGAGCTGTGCGTCATAAGCGACGGGCCCACAGAGGATCAGTGGCGTGGCGTGTCCTGCGGCCCGACGCACGAGCGCTCGCAACCGCATTACGACTTCCTCCATGCGGAACGGCTTGACGAGATAATCGTCCGCGCCAGCCTTGAAGCCTTCGACCTTTTCCGACCACCCGTCGCGCGCGGTGAGGATCAGTACGGGCAATCTCCGGCCGGCGGCGCGCCATGCCCGCAGCACCGCTACTCCGTTCACCTTCGGCAGGCCGAGGTCGAGCACCGGGGCGTCATAGGTTTCGGTGTCCCCGAGATGCTGACCGTCCTCGCCGTTCGACGCGACATCGACTACGAAATTCTCCGCTCTCAGCGCGCGGGCGATGGCGTCAGCCAGAAGATGATCGTCCTCGACGAGCAAGATTTTCATGTCGATACAGTCATGAACGGGCTCCCTCCGTAGTGGCGCTGGCTTAACTGAACCTGAACGGAAAGGTTCAGACTGGGTTTCGGGACATGCGCGTAGACAAGGATCTCGTTCAACAACGAGGTCTAGTCGAGATGTCTACGTCCGAAACTCCCGCCGCCACCTTGCCTCCTTCCGAGCCGCAAGCGCGACCCAACCTCTCGTTATGCTGGAAGACGATCGCCAGCCCTCCTGGCGGCACTTCTGGTGGCCTTCGCAATTGGCGGTGGTGTGACGGCCACAGCCCTGCAGGCCCGGCGCCCGACCATGTTGCTGCTTACGCCCGCTCCGATCGCGACCATGCCCGACTGGAGCGAAGTGGCGGTAAAGGGGCAGGTCGCCGAGGTCTTCGGCAACAAGTTCATCCTGCAGGACGATAGCGGGCGCGCCCTCGTTGACACAGGCCCGAGCGGCGAGAGCGGGAAACTGGCCGCCAAGTCCGACACGGTGACTGTTCAAGGGCGATTTGAGCATGGGTTCATCCACGCTCAGGCAATTTCCCATCCCGATGGCGGCAACGATTTCGTCGGGCCTCCGGGGCCCCCGCCGCCTCCAGGTGGCCCGGCAGGCGGCCGGCGCCCGGACGCGCCCTAAAAACCATCACCCCGGCCGCCCGTTCTCGTCATGCCGCCAAAGGAGACTTCCATGAAGACGTTGCTGCTATCAGGTTTGGCTCTTGCGATCCTGACGGGAGGCGCCCTCGCCCAGGCGAGCGGGCAGCCTCCAGCGCCACCCGCTCCTGGGATGGCTGCTCCGCCGCCACCCGCGCCCGGCCTGGCGCCTCCACCTCCGCCTCCCGGCGCGCCACCGCCCCCCATGCGCCCGGGCGCTGAAGCGGATGACATGGACGGTCCTCCACCGCCTCCGCCGCCCGGCGGTCCTCGTGGTCAGCTGGCTCCGCCCCCGCCGCAGCGGGCCGCGCATTTCCGCCTGCAGCGAGGCGATGCCTTGGTTGACGTCAAATGCGCCGACGAGGAGCCGGTGAAGGCCTGCGCCGACCTGGCCCTGCAGATGGTCGACCGGCTGCTAGCCCCGTCGAAACCCTGATTCTGAACCGGAAGGTCTGGACGGGGTCCGGGCCTTCCCTCTGCCGAGGAACATCACATGGACCACGAAGGACAAACACGAAGCCTGTTTGGTGAGGTGACCGACATTTTCACGCATCGCTTCGTCGTGAAGACCGAGAATGGCAAGGTGCTCGCGGACCTGGGACCCAAGGGCACGGAGCAAGTCCATCTGACGATGGGTGACCGCGTCGAGTTGTTTGGCGAGATGAAGCCCTCGGAGTTAAAGGTTCACACCATCGCGAGAAACGGCGAGTGTCCGGTCTCCATCGAACGTCCCGGGAAGCCGCACAGGCCTCCGCATGAAACGGATGACGCCGACCCGCAGCCAGCTCTTAAAACGGCCGAAGCGAACGGCTTCTCCGTCCTAGGGAAACCACGCCGCAAACCGAAACATTTCGAACTTCTCGGCCGCGACCCGGCGGGCGACTTGGTCGAACTGCACATCGAATTGGATGGCGCCCTGCGCAAAACCCGCCCCGTGCTCGATGACGATCCCAAATGGGCAAGCGAAATCGAGGTCGGGCGTAAGCGGTAGCGGCGCGCATTGTCCTAATTTCCCGGGGCCTGATCATGACGCAGCAAACCGCTTCGCCCGAAGCGTCGAAGGCCATTCGGCCGCTCGAAGCCCTGAACTTCTTCATGGCCGACATGCAGGCGGGCATCGGTCCGTTTCTCGGCGTGTTCCTGCTTGCGTATGGCTGGCATAGCGGACTGATCGGCTCGGTGATGACGATTGGCGGCGTCGCCGGTATGGCGATGACCGCGCCGGCCGGTGCACTCGTCGATACGACTTCGCGCAAGCGGCTCTACGTGATCGTCCCTGGCGTGTGCACTGTGCTGGCGTCGATGATCATTCTAGTTTCACAGAGCTTTTGGCTCGTCGCGCTCTCGCAGGTCGCAACGGCGATCGCGGGCGCCGCGATCGGGCCGGCGGTGGTGGGTATGACGCTGGGCATCGTGCGGCAGGCCGGTTTCAACCGGCAGAACGGACGCAATCAGGCGTTCAATCATGCCGGCAACATGGTCGGCGCAGCCCTGTCCGGCTTTCTCGGCTGGAAGTTCGGTCTCACTGCGGTCTTCTGGCTGGCGGCGGTATTCCGCGTGTTGTCGATCATTTCGGTCTTGCTGATTCCTGCCGGCGCCATCGACGACAAGGAAGCGCGGAGCCTCAAGCAAGGTCGAGACGACGGCAAAGCCAGCGGCTTCCGCGTTCTGCTGGAATGCAAGCCGTTGCTGATCCTGGCGGCCGCGCTCGCCTGCTTCCATCTCGGAAACGGGGCAATGTTGCCGCTCTATGGCATGGCCCTCGCCGCTACGAAGCAGGGCGATCCCGCAACTTTCGTGGCGCTCACCATCGTCGCTCAAGCCGTCATGATTGTCGCCTCGATCCTCGCCATGCGCATGGCGGAAAAGGAAGGGTACTGGCTTGTTCTCTTGATCTCGTTCATCGCTTTGCCCGATCCGAGGGGTCCTCGCCGCCTATTTCATCAACCGGTGGGGCGTTTATCCGGTACAGGCGCTCGACGGAATCGGAGCAGGGCTGCAGAGCGTAGCCGTTCCAGGCCTCGTCGCGCGAATCCTCAATGGTACCGGCCGGATCAATGTTGGTCAGGGGGCTGTGATGACGGTCCAAGGCTTGGGCGCATCGCTGAGTCCGGCGATCGGCGGCTGGATCGCACAAGATCTGGGCTACAGCCTGATGTTCTTGATCCTTGGCGGCTTCGCGCTTGTTTCGATCGCTCTCTGGGTCGCCTTCGCCGCGGTGCTCAAACCAGCCTGCGCATCGGAAACGACCGACACGCAGGCAACGCCCGCGGTAGCTTGAGCATGAGCGGGACGCCGCTCACCATCGCTCTTGCAGGTCGCGCCGCATCATTCAACCCCGAGAGGACGCCCTAGATAGTTCGGGTATCCTCTGAACCCCGTCACAGTGATTTGGGCGATCTCGGCCCTCGCAACCGCCGGCGTCATCATTCGCCCCTTCTCGTGGCCCGAGGCGATCTGGGCTGTGCTCGGCGGCGGCATGTTGCTCGCGCTCCACCTGATCGGGCTCGACACGGTTTGGACGGGGTCCTGAAGGGAACGGACGTCTATCTTTTTCTTCTTGGCATGATGCTGCTTGCCGAAACCGCGCGACAAGAGGTTTGTTCGACTGGCTTGCGGCCCTGGCGACAAAACGGGCGGCGGGCTCACCGCAGCGACTGTTTCTCTTGATCTTCGGAGTTCGGAACGATCGTAACGATTTTCCTGTCGAATGACGCGACAGCGGTCGTGCTTACCCCCGCCGTGGCGGCGGCCATCAAGACAGCGAAAGTCAGAAAATCCGCTCCCCTTTCTATTCATCTGCGCTCTGATCGCCAATGCGGCGTCCTTCGTGCTGCCGATCTCCAATCCGGCAAACCTCGTCATTTACGGGGTCCATATGCCGCCACTGCTGCAATGGCTGCCGCGCTTCGCGATACCCTCTGTTCTTTCGATCCTGGCCACCTATCTCGTGCTGCGGTTTATCCAGCGGCGATCGCCCGCACCGGATTGTCTTCAGGTACGGCGTGGTCAAGAAACTCGGGGAGCAAACACGCCTTGCGTTCGCCCTCGCCCTCGACAAAGCGCTTCATCAAGAACCCCCGACTCAATCCATCGGGATTGTAACCCAACCAACGTTGTCACACAGCCTGCGCCCGAAGCGGACACCCGACGGTTTCGCGGGTCGGACGGCGAGCTATTCAAACCGATTGGCGTACGACAATGCTTATTTGGGCGTTGATCATCTGAGGTCTGGAGAGCTGGTGCGCAGTCTCTCATCAGTCTCGATTTCGACAGCGCGATCTGACGGCGGCAAAGTAAGGGCGCAACTTTCACAAGGGCGTGTCGAGCGCGAATTTCCATTGGAAATCGAAGCGAACGGCATTTGGCCAAAGTTGCACCACGCAAATGGGCATTAGCTTCGGCGCGCATTACTTGCAATCAGCCAGGGGTAGGCAAACTCTGTGAACTGGCGGCCTTTTTCCGCTGCCTTAGGGAACCGCGCCGAGACGCCGGCCGCCAGCGCCTCCAATACGCCGAGGATCGCTGCGTCGGACACCGAACCGGCGGTACGCCGGGCGTGCACGTAGAGCGTCAGCGTCGCGAGGCTCGCGAGCGGCGAGGTCTGGTTGTCGGTTATCGCCAGGATCGGCACGCCGCTTTTTTTCACCGCCTCCGTGAGCTCCACTGTGTCGCGCATGTAGAGTGGAAAGGCGATCGCGACTGCGAGGTCGTCGCGCCCGAAACGTGACAGGTGCCGTGCCGCTGAAATCCGGCCACCGCCATTCTCGATCGTCCGGACATCCTTGCCGGCAAGCGCCAGGCGATGCGCGAAAATGCTGGCGAGCGCGGCCGCGTTGTCGAAGGCGACGACGAAAATCCGCTCCGCTTTCGACAAGAGGTCAACAGCCTGGGTGACGCGCGCAGGATCGAGATTGCGCAGCGTTTCCCGCAGATTGCCGAGGTCCTCTTCGATGGTCGCGGCCACGACCGAATGGATGGGGGACTCCGCCGAAATCGTCCGCTTGATCCGCTCCACTGGAGCCAGCAGAGGTTCGAACCCGCGGATGAGCTCCGAACGGAATTGCGAGTACCCACCGAAGCCGAGCTTGCGCGCAAAGCGATTGGCGGTCGCCACCGAGACGCCGGATGCGTCGACGGTTTCGTTTATGCTCATCTGCGCGACCTTCATCGGCTCGTTGAGCACGAAGTCGGCGAACGCTCGCAAGGCGTCGGAGAGGCTCGGATAGATCTCAGCGATGCGCTCTGCCACGACTGATCCCGAAGGGAGGTACCCGGCGCTCGGTGTTTGTCGATATTTCATGGTTGACCTCGGATCGTGCTGAAAGTAAAGTTACAAACAATGCCTCTTGGTGTAACAAATAGCACAGCGAGTCGACAGGGTCTCGCCTAGTGTCATCTGCCTGAGCCGGAAGCCCAAACTCTGCGATCACCGCCATTGTGGATCACGTTGAAAGGTTGTTTCCATGGACAGACGAACTCTTCTCACATCCACCGCCGCTGGTCTCTTGGCGTCGCAGTTCATGTCGCGCGCCGCTCTGGCTGCCGACGCTGCCAAGATCCGGGTCCAGCTGGGATGGATCAACAACGTTGAATATGCCGATGTCTGGCTCGCAACCGAGAACGGCCTGTTCGCCAAAGCCGGCGTCGATCCGACGGTGACGCCCGGCGGGCCGAACGCTCCCGATCCGCTGCGGCTGCTCGCCGCCGGCAGCACCGACATCGCTTACACCAGCATCTTCCCCTTCATCGACGCCGTGAAACTGGGCAACGACTTCGTGCTCGTGGGCGCCCAGTTCCAGTCCAGCCCGCTGGGCATCATTTCGCTTCCCAAGAAGCCGATCCGCACTGTCGCCGACATTCCGGGCAAAAAGATCCTGACGCAGGGCGTCTTCGAGAAGAGCGTCATCGACGCGACGCTGGCCCTGAACAAGGTGACCGGAACGTGGACCATGGTTCCAACCGGCTTCTCTCCCGAGCCGCTGCTCGCGGGCGATGGTGACGGCTACACCGCATTCTCGACCAACCAAGTGGTGACGCTTCAGCTCATGGGCATGCTCGAAGGGAAGGACTTCTTCTTCGTCACCTTCGACCAGATGGGGTTCCTGAACTACAATGATATGATGGTCGTTACGCGCCCGTGGCTCAACGCCAACAGGCCGGCGCTGGTGGGCTATTTCAAGGCCCTGATCGAAGCTGATGCGATCAACGAAAAAGATCCCGCTGTCGCCGCCAAGCTCGTCATCGATAAATACGGCGCTAACCTCGGTCTCGACCTGAAGCAGCAGACGCAGCAGAACCAGCTGCAGCTGGCGATGGTACGCCCCGGGGGGGATCCTAAGTTCCCGATCTACAATGTCGATCCAAAGCTGGTCGCCGGGCCGATGTACGATGCCGCCAAGGCAACCGGCCGAACGGATCTGCCTGATGCCACGAAAATCGTCGATCCCTCGATCGTTGCCGACGCGATGGCCGCCGCAAGAAAGAGCTGACGCGACGCGAGAACTTGGAAGGGACGAGTCTCACAGCTGTTGGCCATTCAAAGATCTGGCTCGTATCAAATGCCGTGCCCCCAAAATCGGGACTCAGGAGCGCGTTGCCGGCATGACCAATGCTGAGTCCGCCTTGAGCGCTCAGCGCAGCTGGGCGATCGAAGTTGAGGGAGTCGAAAAGAGCTTTGAGCTCGACGGCGGCCGCCGGGTCGTTGCACTTGACGGTCTCGACCTCAGGATTGCGAAGGGCGAGTTCGTCGCCCTGATTGGTCCGTCGGGATGCGGAAAGAGCACCATTCTGCGGCTCGTGGCGGCGCTCGAAGAGCCAACCGCGGGCCGCGTCTCGGTCGAAGGCGCTGCGCCGCGGGCACTCTCTCGCGCCCACCGGCTCGGCGTTGCATTCCAGGATCATGCGCTCCTCCCCTGGCTCACCGTTCGCGCCAACGTCGCCCTCCCCTACAAGGTGGCGGGGCGTCCGGTGGACCGCGAACGGGTGTCGTCGCTACTGAAACTCGTCGGCCTTGTCGGCTTTGAAGACGCAAGGCCGAGCCAACTTTCTGGTGGCATGCGCCAGCGCGCTTCAATCGCGCGAGCTCTCGTGCTGAAGCCCGACCTGCTGTTGCTCGACGAGCCGTTCGGCGCGCTCGATGCGGTAACGCGGCGACACATGAACGTCGAGCTGCAGCGCATCTGGAGCGAGCAACGCATCACGACGCTCTTGGTCACCCATTCGGTCGATGAAGCCGTGTTCCTCGCCGATCGGGTGGTCGCCATGAGTGGCCGGCCGGGAAGGATCGTTAAGTCCGTTGAGGTGCCATTCGCGCGGCCGCGTCGAACCGAGCTGCAGCGAACACCGGAATTCCATCGTCTCGCGGATGAGCTCACAGTCACCCTCGAGCCCGAGAGCCGAGCATGACGCAACTGTCTACTCGGCGGCTAGAGGACTTGGCGCTCGGCGCGATCGGGGTCGTGCTTTTCGCCGGCGTCTGGGAGGTCATCGGGACCTACCGCCTTGTCGGCCTCACTTGGCCGCCACTCAGCGCCGTCCTTGCCTACCTATTCGATCCGGCGCGGCGTGCGCTCTTCGTGGGCGCGTCGGCGGCGACTTTCTCTCGTGTCGGCTACGGTTATCTGGCGGGCGCTGTGTTCGGTATCGGCCTGGGCGCGATCGTCCATACGGCACCCCTCGTTCGCCCGGGCGCCGATCGGCTTGCCAACGTCATCAACTCGATCCCGACAATCGCGCTCGCGCCCGTCCTTATCGTCGTGTTCAGCCGCGAATGGACACCAGTGGCGCTCGCTGCAGTCAGCGTCTTTTTCATCCTCTACGTCGCGACCACCTCGGGGCTGCAGCACTCGAGCGCCAGCCATCGCGACCTGTTTCGTTCGATCGGCGCGTCGCGCTGGTCACGCCTGTTGCGCCTCGACCTTCCGGCCGCGTTGCCCGCCATCATCAGCAGCGCAAAGTTCGCGGTTCCGGCTGCCTTCGTTGGGACGATCCTGGGCGAGTGGTTCGGCGTTTCGAAGGGCTTGGGCCTCTTGATTGTGAGCGCGATGCAGAACTTCCAAATCCCCCTGCTCTGGAGCGCCGTTCTCATCGCCTCGTTCGCTTCGCTTGTGTCCTTCGGGATAGCGAGCGTGATCGAATCCCTCGTCTACAGCCGGTTCAGATAGCGATGACGGGTCAGCCGCAGACGGCACGTGTCTTCCGCGTCGCGATTTCAAGGTATTGGGCTGTTGCCTTGGTGATCGTCGGCTGGCAGCTCTGGGTCACGCTCGCGGGAATCAACATCATCGTCATGCCCAAGCCGCTGGACGTGCTCGGCGACGTCGTTGGGTCACCAATCCTCTATCTGCAGAATGGCGCCGAGACGATCATTCTGGCTGCGGTGGGGCTCGCCCTCGGCATGGCGTTCGGCACGCTCATCGCCGTAATCGCCTGGACCTCGCGCGTCGCGAGCGGAATCGTGGCGCCGCTCGGGCTGGTCTTTTCTTCGGTGCCAGTAGTGACACTGATTCCCGTTCTCACGCGGCTCTTCGGCTACGACATTAAAACGGTCGTGGCGATCGTGGTGGTCATCTCGTTCCTGCCGGCGTTCGTGTTCACGTCGGCTGGGCTGAAGACGCTGCCCCAGGGCAGCGACGATCTCTTCAAGGTCCTGGGCGCCGCGCGCCTCAAGCGGTTCATCTATCTCGCCGCGCCGTCCGCCGTGCCCAGCTGGATGATCGCGCTGCGGCTCGCTGCCCCTCCCGCCGTGCTCTCGGCGATGGTCGCCGAGTTCCTCATGGGCACGTTCGGCTTGGGGCATCTGTTTCGCGCCGCGATGGCAGATTTCGACAGCAACCGCGCCTTTGGCACCAGCCTCGTGGCGACGCTCGTGTCGGTCGCCTGCTTCGGCCTCTCATCCTTGGCAGAACGTCACGTCACCGAACGGTGGCGCTAGCAACGGTCCCCGCAAAGTCGAACCCGCATCAAGAAGGAATCTCAGAGATGACCAAAGTAATACTCCCTCCCGATCCGTGGCAGAATGTCCTGTCGCTGCATGACCTGCGTGCCGACGAACTGATCTCGGGCCTGCAGAAGTGCCTGCGCCGCGGGCTCACCGAGCGCGCACTGCTAATCGCCTATGAGATGTGCGTGACCAGCGCCGAGTTCGAAGAGCATCTTTGGACGCGACTGTCGGTGATCTCGGTCGAGGATGTCGGCAAAGGCAACACGATGATGCCCATCCTCGTCGACACGCTCTACCGCATGCACTTGCGCATCGCGCGCCCGTCGGGAGATCGCTATCTGTTCGTGGCCCACGCCATCCGGATGATTGCGGAAAGCGCCAAGGATCGAACAACCGACGATATGATCAACTTTGCCAAGCTCGAAAACCAGGTGCGCGACAAGGCGCCGGAAATTCCGGACTTCGCCCTCGACATGCACACTAAGCGCGGCTCGGAGATGGGGCGCAACTACGAGCATTTCATGAAGGAGGCATCGCACATCGAGAACCCGGCCAACGGTCGCGACAGCTCCTATCGCGATCGGATTATGGCTGCGATCGAGTCTGGCGAGCTCTCGTAATAGCGCATGCCTGATCGAAAAACTGCGATCGTTAGTTGCCGCCGCAGGACCAATGTGGCGTCGCGTTGGCCTTGCTGGGCCCCTCGCGCAACCTGGGTTCTGTTACCGGTGCTTCAGCAACGGCGGCGCCACTTGCGCCAGATCGCGTGGCTTCGGCGACTATTTCCGGCAGCCTACTCGGTGGGAGCGCCGGGCGTCTTTTTCAGCGCCTTCGGGGATCTTCTTTTCGGCGTCGCCGACTCCGTATGCGTCGCCCGCTTTTTCCTCGACGGCCGAGTCTCTTCACCGTCGGTTTTGGCCCTCGCGGCATGACGTGAATCAATCGTTAGTTTGCTGGTTATTTTCAATTACTTAATTAACTTGAACAGCGTCATCATAATCCGTGGGTCCCCAGTTCAAGTCTGGGTCCTGCTACCAAATCAAAATCAACTGTTTGCGTGCAGGATTTCCTTCCAGGAGCCGCGCGGATCGGGAAGCGAGCAGCCGGCGAACGAGTTCGTAATCGGCTTGCTTGTTAAGAGCCTGACCATGCGAAAGAAGCCGCTCACGGCGGTGGCATTTTTTAGGGCCGCGCAAGCTCCCATCATGTGGTTCAACAGCGCTCGGCGGCTCCAGGCCGCTGCAGAAATCATACTCGCTCAGCAACAGTCGCTGGAGAGTCCGTATTCTCAGGCCGTAGTTGAGGCTGGAATTGAGGCTTCCTAGAGGGCCGAAAACGCTCCCGATGGAACCGCGATCGTCGACATCCTCTGCGAGCCCCCAACTATCCCCCCGCGCGAGGCAGTCTATGAGAGCCGCCCCGTGCGACTTGGGCGCGTAATAATACCCATATACAATACCAGGCTGGAGTAATATTGCGTGTGTAAACATACTGAGCTGTTGGTCAACCGACACTATAAGGCGGAGGCCGGTCATGCGTCGCGAGCGGTTCTCACGAACCTGGGCGGTCATCGCCGTCCTGACCTTCACGGCGATAACAATCGAGAGCGCGAGCGCCCACGACGAGGGTTGTGATGGCGGCCCGGTGCCGGTCAAGATCAAACAGGACTGGTGCGGCAGATCCGAAGAGCATCGGCTTAAGCCCGAGCAGATCAACCGCGGTCCGAACCATGAGTACATCGTCAGCTTTGAAGGGTACACGTTCGTGATCGCGGCGGACAAAGCGCTGCCGAGCCACGATTCCTGTAGCCATATCTTCTTCCCGAACGCCTGGGTGACCGACGCGGACGGCAATCAGGCGCGCGCTCCAAAGCCGCCGAAAGTCCACTGCTTCCTCACGCCGCTCGACTTCTGACGGCAGCCCGAGCCGCGCGAGAGTCAATGACTATCCACGCCACGTTGCAAGCTTGTCGATTGGGCCGCGAGACCTCGGCCGGCGCATCGTTGCTCAATGACTTAACCGCTAGTCACCCGCGAGCCCAAGTTTCCGTCAACCATATGCGAAGCCGAGCATTGCATAGCCGGGCCGCTTAAATTACATTTTTATACAGATAATAGATGCAAATGATCGCCGCCGCCTGTGATGCCGATTTGGCGGCGCTCATCCCTTGTCGTCGTCCGCCAGCCTGCACCTTGCTGACGCCTGAGGTGAAACACTATGCGCTATCTCCTAGCCGCCGCCCTCGTTGCATTGCCGATTGCCGGATCAGCCAAGGCCGGCGCCTATACCGACAACACCACGGATATGTTCGCCTCGCCGCCGAAGGTCGTCACGCATCGGGTCTGGTCGCTGGAATGCGATCCGGCGGACGGCGGCCCTTATTTCGTCGGCTACGACAGCGGCGATCACACGGTTCAAATCAAGACGCCTCACGGCAGACCATACACCTATGCCGCGCGAGCCGAGCAGGTCGGCCCCAGCGTCGCACGTGTCTTCGCCATCCGGCATGATCAGAACCGCTACCTCGTGATCACGATCGCCGGCGATTCTTCGTCGCTGCAGGCCATCGGCCAGAATGCTGGCGGCGCCCCAGGCGGCACGGACTACTGCCACGTCATCAACGGCTGGGATTAGGGCGAGCTGCTTTTGGAGGGAGGCGGCCAAGGCGTCGACGGCAGTAGAATTGGTTGCACGAAATCAGAAATCTGGTTAAGCTACGCCAATGGACAATTCTGCCCTTCCGCATGGCCACGGCCGCACGCTCCCCGTCCGGCGCTTCTCAACGCCCGGGAGAGGTCCACGAAAAATATTTGAACGAAAATCAAGCGTAACCCATTGAAATGTCTCGATTTGGACGAGAGAATCCAAGGAAATCCAAACTTTTCCAACCCTCAGAAATGAGGGTTTTCGCAGCGAAAACGGCACGAGCCAAGAAACCCCAAATGAAGCGATGGGACCTCCGTCGCCGAGTAGGAGCTCCACCGGCCTTGCCTACCGTTTGCGGCCTGCCCGGGGCGGCTCAGGCGTAAAGGTCAGCCGGCCTTTGGCGGTAAGCCGAACGAGCGCGCCTCCGACATTGGCCCCGTAAGCTCGCCGCTCCTTCAGCGCGTCGCGGAGGGCCTCCGTCAGCGCTTCGATCTTCTCGAGCCCGATGCGGCTTGCGTCGCGCCCGCCCGCCTCGGCGATGCGCCGCGCCAGAATCCGCCGCCCTACCGCGATCGGCGCGGCGAATAGCGCGCGAGCATCAACGGCCGCCTCCGAACCAAGCCGCAGCTCGACTTCGGCCGTCAGATGCGCCAGCGCCTCTTCGGTCTCTCGCGCGCGCCGCGCCAGCCGGTCGAGCCCGTCCGCGTCGAGCCCCTCCTCGCCAAGGCGGATGAGAAGCGCCCGCAGACGGGTGCGGGCGAAGCGCGGGTCGGCATTGGACGGGTCGTCGATGAATGGCGCTGCGCGCGCCTTGGCGAAGGCGATGAGATCGCGCTTCTTCAGGCCCATAAGCGGCCGGGCGATCGTCATGCCGTCTCGCGCGCTCATGAGGTCCATCCCGCGCAGTCCCGCGAGGCCAGACCCGCGCAACAGACGAAAGAGCACGGTCTCCGCCTGGTCGTCGGCGTGATGAGCGGTCACAACCGCGTCGGCGCCGATCCCCTTGGCGTGATCGACGAGGAGGCGGTAGCGCGCCTCGCGCGCCCGCTCCTGCAGGCGGCTTGTTGGCTTCACGCCCTTCCATTGAAGAACGCGATGATCGACCTTGAGCCGCGCACAGAGCTTAGCGACCGCCTTCGCCTCATCTGCGCTTTCAGGCCGAAATCCGTGATCGACCGTCGCCGCTTCGATTCGCGGCTTGCCGCGCCGCTTCGCCCATTCGGCGGCCATCAAGAGCAGCGCGGTCGAATCCGGCCCGCCCGAGACGGCGATCAGAAGCGCCTTGGCGCGAACAAACGGGGCGAATAGCGCGTCGATGTCAGTCGACGAGAGAGCGTTCGAGCGCCGTCCGCTCAACAATGATCCTTGGCGCTCTCATGCTCCGCGAGCTTCTTCACCGACGCGGAGGCGGTCGGGTAGCGCTTGCCGAATTCGCCGAGCGTCGCGCAGGCCTGCTCGGAATTGCCGAGCGCCGCCAGCGTCTGCCCGAGCCTGACCATGCTCTCGGGCGCCCGCGACGACTTGGAATAGTCTGTCGTCACCTTCAGAAATTGCTCGGCCGCCTCGCGCGGACGCGAGCGCTGAAGATAGGTCTCGCCGATGTAGAACATCGCGTCCGGCGTCAGGCGATGGGCCGGATTGGCGGCGAGAAACGCCTTGAACCCGGTCTCCGCTTCCGGATATTGCCCTGCTTGAAAGGCTTGCAGCGCGGCGTTGAATTGCTCGCGCGGCTGATCGAGCATCGCAACGCCGGACCCGACGATGGTCGGCCCGCTTGCTGCAGGCGGGACGGGCGCTGGCCCCTTGCCGAGATCGAGCGGCGGGCCGGCTGCGGGCGTCTCGCGCGCCACGGGCGCTGGCGCTTCGTGGACGAGCGGCGCGCTTGGCGCGGTCGTTCCAAGCGGGCGCGGCGCGCCGGGCGCGTTCGGATCAGCGTTAGGATCGAACGCGTCGGACCTCTTGGGTCTTGGAGGGACGCCCGGCTGGGCTGGGTCCAAGGGCGCTTCAGCAATGTCCGGCTCAGATGGGGCGCCCCCAGAGCGATCGCCGAAGCGGTATTCCACATCCTGGCGGAACTTCTGCAGCTGCGCCTCGAGCCGGCGCTGCGCGTTCTCCAGTTCCTCGATCCGGCCATTCGCCTGGCGAAGTTCTTCCTCGAGCCGATTGATCCGCACCACGAGCCCGGCCGCCTCATCCGCGGCGCCTGGGATGTCAGCCGGTGGGGGAGCCTGACGGTGAAAAATATCGAACTGCGCCTGAGCCGGCGCCGCAATCGCGAGACAGACGGCGAGAGCCGCGATGAGGCTAGGGCGAAACGACGACGTCACTGGAAGTATCCTGATTGCCTTCGCTTGACCCATCCATATGCCGGGCGCCTGTCGATTTTAAGTCGCGGCGCGATTGCGCGCTGTGGCTTGCGCGCGGTCCTCAACTGCCGGCCGTTCCGTTGAGCACCGTGACGGCGCGACGGTTCTGAGACCAGCAGGAGATGTCGTCGCAAACCGCAACCGGCCGCTCCTTGCCATAGCTGATCGTTCTCATGCGGGAGGCAGAAATTCCCTTGGCGACGAGATAATCGTGCACCGCCTGGGCGCGGCGCGAACCGAGGGCGAAATTGTATTCGCGCGTGCCGCGCTCGTCGGCGTGGCCCTCAATGGTGAACCCGTATTTGTTGTATTGATTGAGCCAAGCCGCCTGCTTGTCGAGCGTGGCTTGGGCGGTCGGCGAGAGATCGGTCTGATCAGTGGTGAAGAAGACGCGGTCGCCGACCGTCTGGTTGAACTCCTGCACGCTGCCCGGACCCGAAGCGCCATAGCCCGCGCCCGCGGCGAGACTTTCGGGATCCTTGTGCGCGCAGGCGCTGAGAGCAAGGCCGAGGCCGAGGGCCACGGCCAAGGCAATCGCACTCCGGCTCATTTTCGCAAGCATGGCTCACGCTCCTGACGGCCCCTCGCCCGTCGCGAACTAGCCGCCTCAAGAGTTAACGCAAGGTTCCGATAAGCTTACCGGTCCATTGCCAGCGGATCGCGAACGCGGGTGAACTGGCGGGCAGCCTTAACAGCGGATTAATGGCCATATTGCGGCGCACAATGCCTTGCGCTCGCCTCGTTTGATCGGCATCATCACGCGCTCGTGAATGCGAGTTGTCGCGGGGATTTACGGGAATCTTATTAGGATGAAGCGCTTTAGGTTGAGACGCGCGGCGCTGCTCGCACTGGCGATGGTGTTTTTGGTCGTCGCCTGGGTGTGGGACGTCCTGGTCGCGGTCGGAGGGACGATCGCCGGCGTCATCCCTTGGGCGCGTTTCAAGCGATCGTTCGCCTCGCTGATCGACCGTCTGCCGGCGCCGCTCGTGCTGCTGATTTTCCTCGTCCCGCTTCTGATCGTCGAACCGTTGCTGACGGTGGCCACGGTCGCCATCGCTATGGGTTATGTTGTCAGCGGCGTGATCGCCTGGATTGTCTTGAAATTGCTGGCGATCAGCGTGATCCCGGCGATCTTCGACCTGACAAAGCACAGGCTGATGACCATGCCGTGGTTCGTTAGGGCCTATGAGAAGGTGATGGCGTTTCATCACTATGCGGACCAGATTGTCGCTCCTTACAAGCAGGCGGCCGCCGCTTTGCTCCGCCAATGGCGCATGCGCGCCGCCACCGTAACAAGACGCGTCCCCGGCATTGCCCATCTTGCGGCGCGCTTCGCCGCTCGCAAGCGAGCAAACGGGCGGCCGGCTCCGCGCGGCTTGGAGGGATAGCGGCTCTAAGCCTGTCAAGTCTCGCGTAATGTTCGACGGCGCGGCGGGACCGCGGTCGGTCGCTCCGGCAATAGCGAAAGGCCGCGCTAGGGGTCGTACCCAGGAGAGTTGACAGCTTGGGCCGCCAGGCCCACATTGAACTCGCTCGAGGGGCGTCCCAAACGGGGCTGAGACGGCGAAAGGCCGAACCCTTTGAACCTGATCCGGGTCATGCCGGCGAAGGGACTGAAGCGGCCTAGATCCTCATTTGGTCCGCCCGATTCCCGCCTGCGGACTTGGTGCGCGAGGAGACGGCCATGAACGAAATACCCAAATTCGCCGCGCCGCAGACCGTAACCACTGGGCCCATTGTGGGCTCGCGCAAAGTCTATGCCTCCCCAAGCGGCCGCGCCGACATCCGCGTTCCGTTCCGCGAGATCACGCTTTCTGATCCGAACGAGGCGCCAGTTAGGGTTTACGATCCCTCCGGACCCTACACTGAAAGCCATATCGCGATCGATCTGGCCAGCGGACTCAAGCCAGTGCGCGAGGCCTGGATCGAAGCGCGCAACTTCGCCGTAACGCAGCCACGCCCGATCAAGCCTGAGGACAATGGCAACGTTTCCGCCGATCGTCTTGCGCCGCTCTGTCCCGCTGAGCGGACGCTTCGTGCGGGCAAGCCCGACCAGCTTGTCACCCAGTTCGAATTCGCCCGAGCCGGGATCCTCACCGAAGAGATGATCTATGTCGCCCATCGCGAGAATCTCGCGCGTGAGGTCGCAGTGGAGCGCGCTCAAGAGCGTCTGGGCGATGGCGAGAGCTTCGGCGCCGAAGTTCCCGAGTTCATCACACCGGAATTTGTGCGCGAGGAAGTGGCGCGGGGACGCGCAATCATCCCTGCCAACATCAATCACCTCGAACTCGAACCGATGGCGATCGGCCGTAACTTTCTCGTCAAAGTCAACGCCAACATAGGCAATTCGGCGGTCAGCTCGGGCGTAGCCGAGGAAGTCGAGAAAATGGCTTGGTCGATCCGCTGGGGCGCCGACACAGTGATGGACCTCTCGACCGGGCGCAATATCCACAACATCCGCTCCTGGATCTTGCGCAATGCGCCGGTCCCGATCGGCACCGTGCCGATCTACCAGGCGCTGGAGAAGGTCGGCGGGGATCCGCTGAAGCTGGACTGGGAAGTGTTCAAGGATACGCTGATCGAGCAGGCCGAGCAGGGCGTCGATTATTTCACCATCCACGCTGGCGTGCGCTTGGCCTATGTGCCGCTGACCGCGAAGCGCGTGACCGGCATCGTTTCGCGCGGCGGCTCGATCATGGCGCGCTGGTGCCTCGCGGGTCATCGCGAGAGCTTCCTCTATGAGAGGTTCGACGAGATCTGCGACATCATGCGCAAGTATGACGTCTCGTTCTCGCTCGGCGATGGCCTGCGTCCTGGCTCGATCGCGGACGCCAACGATCGCGCTCAATTTGCAGAGCTGGAAACCCTTGGCGAGCTAACGAAAGTCGCCTGGGACAAGGGCTGCCAGGTGATGATCGAGGGGCCAGGTCATGTGCCGATGCACAAGATCAAGGTCAATATGGAGAAGCAGCTTCGCGAATGTGGCGAGGCGCCTTTCTATACGTTGGGCCCGCTGACGACGGACATCGCGCCCGGCTACGACCATATCACGTCGGGCATCGGCGCGGCGATGATTGGCTGGTTCGGCACGGCGATGCTCTGCTACGTGACGCCGAAAGAGCATCTCGGTCTGCCCGACCGTGAGGACGTCAAGACTGGCGTCATCACGTACCGTATCGCCGCCCATGCGGCTGACCTCGCCAAGGGCCATCCTGCGGCGCAGATCCGCGATGACGCCGTGTCGCGCGCGCGCTTCGACTTCCGCTGGGAGGACCAGTTCAATCTGTCGCTCGATCCCGACACCGCGCGCAAGTTCCATGACGAGACCTTGCCGAAGGACGGTCACAAGGTGGCGCATTTCTGCTCGATGTGCGGGCCGAAATTCTGCTCGATGCAGATCACACAGGATCTTCGTAAGGAAGCCGAGGTGATGGCCGGCATGGCGGAGAAGTCAAAGGAGTTCCTGGACAAGGGCGGAGCGCTCTACGTCGATGCAGCGGAATAGCCGCGCCATCGGCACGACCGTCATAGGCGCTGGCGTCGTCGGCCTGGCGACCGCCACGGCGCTGGTCGAGCGCGGCGCAAAGGTCACGCTCATCGAACGCTCGCACGAGCTTGGCGGCAACGCGTCATGGCTTGCGGGCGGCATGCTTGCGCCGTTCTGCGAGGGCGAGAGCGCGCCTCAAACCGTAGTTGAGCTCGGCCAAGGCGCCATCGACTGGTGGAGCGCCCGTGTTCCGAGCGTGACGCGCGAGGGAACGCTGGTTGTCGCTCCGCCGCGCGACGCAAGCGAGATCGATCGTTTTGCCGCGCGTACGTCTTCCCATGTACGCGTGGACGGGGAGGGCATCGCGGAGTTGGAGCCGGATCTTGCCGGGCGCTTCCGTAAAGGCCTGTTCTTCGCAGATGAAGGCCATCTCGATCCGCGCGTCGCCTTGTCGGCGCTGACAGAGCGCTTGCGGGCAAAAGGCGGCGAGATCCGCTTTGGCGTGGACGGCGAAACGCTTGGGGGAACGGATGTGGATGTCGTCGTGGACTGCCGCGGCTGGGCGGCGCGCAAGGCGCTTCCTGAATTGCGCGGCGTGCGTGGGGAGATGATGCGCATTCGCACGACCGAGGTGACGCTGACGCGCGCGGTGCGCTTTCTGCATCCTCGCATCCCCCTCTACATCGTGCCGCGCGCGAAGAACGAATTCATGATTGGCGCGACGATGATCGAGAGCGCCGAGAGGGGCGCCGTCAGTGTGCGTTCGGCGATCGAACTTTTGAGCGCGGCTTACGCTCTTCATCCGGCCTTTGGCGAGGCTGAGATCCTCGAGATGAGCGCCGACGTCCGGCCGGCGTTCCCCGACAACGAGCCGCGAGTGGAGGAGCGCAGTTGCCGGATATTCGTCAATGGCCTTTTTCGCCACGGCTTCCTGCTTGCCCCCGCTATGGCCGCGCGCGCCGCGGCGCTGGCCTTCGAACGGTCGAAGGCGCTAGCATGAAGCTCGTCGTCAATGGCGAACCGCAGGAAATTCCAGCCGCCACGCTTGCCGAAGCGGTACAGTCGCTTGACTTTGGCGAGGCCAAGATCGCGACCGCGCTCAACGGCGAGTTTGTGCCGGCGCGCGAGCGCGCGCTTCGACGCCGGTCAAACGACGGCGATCGGATCGAGATCGTCGCGCCCCGGCAGGGCGGGTGAGATGTGCCGGCTTGCCTGGCATAGTTTGCAACAAACGCTGAACAAAGACGCATGACCTTGAGTCCCGACTTTATCCTCTATGGCGTGAGCTTCCGCTCGCGGCTCATGCTGGGCACGTCGCAATACCCGTCGCCCGCGATCCTCGCCGAGTCGGCGCGCGCCTCGGGCGCCGAGATCCTTACCGTGTCGCTCAGGCGCGAATCCGCTCGGCTGAAGGAGGGGCAGGATTTCTGGCGACTTGTCCGCGACATCGGCGCCCGCGTGCTCCCAAACACCGCCGGCTGCTACAGCGTGAAGGAGGCGGTGACGACGGCCCATATGGCGCGCGAAGTCTTCGGCACGCCTTGGGTCAAGCTCGAGGTCATCGGCGAAGCGGACACGCTGCAGCCCGACGTATTTGGCCTCGTCGAGGCGGCCCGAATTCTGTCAGCCGAAGGGTTTGAGATCTTCCCGTATACGACTGAGGACCTCGTCGTCGCCGAGCGGCTGATCGAGGCCGGATGCAAGGTGCTGATGCCCTGGGGGGCGCCCATCGGCTCCGGCAAGGGGCTCAACAATGTGTTCGGCTTGAGGGCGCTACGCGCGCATTTCCCGGAAGTTCCGCTGATCGTCGATGCTGGCCTCGGCCTGCCGTCGCACGCGGCGGCGGCGATGGAGCTTGGCTATGACGGCGTGCTGCTTAATACCGCTGTCGCGAAGGCTGGCGATCCTGTCGCGATGGCGCGCGCGTTCGGCCAGGCGATCGAAGCCGGTCACACGGCCTTCCTTGCTGGGCCAATGCACCCGCGCGACATGGCGGAGCCCTCGACGCCAGTCGTGGGAAGAGCGATGCTGACGTGAGCGCGCAAGCCCTCATCCGGCGCCTCGCGCCACTCGTATCCCGAGGAAGAAAGGCGAGACCTCGACCCCTTCTACCCGATCGTCGACAGCGCTGCCTGGGTCGCACGGCTCGTCGGCGTTGGTGCGCGGTTCATCCAATTGCGCGTCAAGGAAAAGGGCGACAACATCGGTGTCGCGCGAGACGCGCGAGGCGCTGGCGATCTGCACGACAGCGGCGCCGCGCTGGTCGTCAACGATTACTGGCGCGTCGCGATCGACGAAGGAGCGCCTTGGATCCATCTGGGCCAGAGCGACCTGGATGAAGCCGATGTCGGCGCCATCCGCAAGGCCGGCGTGAAGCTTGGCGTCAGCACGCATGACGAGGCGGAGCTTGAACGCGCGCTTAAGCTCGAGCCAGACTATGTCGCTCTGGGGCCGATCTATTTCACCCGCCTCAAGGCCATGGCGTTCGCGCCTCAGGGTCTCGAGCGCATCGGCGAATGGAAGCGCCGCATTGGCGCGATCCCGCTCGTCGCCATCGGCGGACTGACTGTCGAGCGGGCGAAGCTGTGCCTCGCGGCCGGCGCCGACATTGTTTCCGTCGTCACGGACATCACGCTTCATCCCGATCCGGAGGCGCGCGCGCGAGAATGGGTGGCGGCGACGCGGTCGGCGTGACGTCAAAGGCTGCCGATCGCGCTGACGATCGCTGGCTCGGATTCCGGCGGCGGCGCCGGAATTCAGGCCGATCTTAAAACATTTGCGGCGTTCGGCGTCTACGCCGCAAGCGTGGTCACTGCGCTCACCGCACAGAATACGCGCGGCGTTCGGGCGATCCACTATCCGCCGCCTGGGATTGTGGGAGCGCAGATCGAGGCGGTCCTTGAGGACTTCGCCGTCGCGGCGATCAAGATCGGCATGCTGGGCGCGTGGAGATCGTCAACATGGTGGTGGAGAGGCTTGCCATGCCCTCACCCCAGTCCTCCTCCAACAAGAGAGGGGGAAAAACCTTTCTTCCCGCGGGAGAAGGCGGCACGAAGGGCCGGATGAGGGCCTTCATCGTCTTCGATCCCGTAATGGCCGCCTCCTCAGGCGATCCGCTGAGCGGCGCTGGCTTCGCCGAGACGGTGCGGGCAAGTCTGCTCCCGCTCGTCGACTGCCTAACTCCCAACCTCGCGGAGGCGGCTGCGCTGCTCAGCGAGCCGATCGCGCGAAGTGAAGAGGACATGGCGCGCCACGGCGAGGCGCTGTTGAAGCTCGGCCCGGGCGCGGTTCTAATGAAGGGCGGCCATCGGGACAATGATGAAGCGGTCGACCTTCTAGTGACCAAGGGCAATGTGCATCGTTTCGCAGCGCCGAGGCTTGCCTCCGGAAACCTGCACGGAACGGGCTGCACCCTCTCGAGCGCCATCGCCGCCAACGTCGTTCTCGGCGCTCCCGCTGTCGGAGGCTGTTGCCGCGGCCAAGGCGTTTCGTCCGCAAAGTCGATCGAGCGTGGCCGGGATATAACGCTGGGCGGGGAGCGGGGCCGCTGATCCAGACCGAGCTCCATTCGAAACTCTGACGCATTCGACCCGTAATCGCGTTAGTCTGGAGTTTCTCACGCGCACGTTGGGCGGACATGGCTGACGACTTCTATGAGACCATTCCCGTGCTCGACAATTTTGCCGATGCAGTGAGAGCCGAGAACTATCAACCGTTGCCCGACGATTGGGTCGTCGGTTTCGCTGATGTGGTCGGCTCGACCAAGGCCGTCGCCGATGGCCGATATAAAGCCGTCAACATGGCCGGCGCGGGCGCGATCGCGGCCGTCGCCAACGCGCTGGATCGGCGGCCATTTCCATTCGTTTTCGGCGGCGATGGCGCAAGCTTCGCCGTTTCGCCGTCCGATGCAGCCGCTGCGGCCAAGGCGCTTCGAGCGATGGCGGCTTTCGCGCGTGAGGAGTTTCAGTTCGAGTTGCGCGTCGCGATGGCGCCCGTTGGCGAAATCCGGGCAGCGGGATACGACGTCAGGGTCGCGCGCTTCGCCGCGGCGCCGCCTTGCGTTTATGCGATGTTCGCTGGAGGAGGCCTGACCTGGTTCGACGCCGCGGCGAAGCGCGGCTCTTATGCTCTACCGCTGGCGGAGCCGGGCGCGCGACCGGATCTGTCCGGTCTTTCCTGCCGCTGGGGTGTGGCGCCCGCGAAGCATGGACTCGTTCTGTCGCTGATTGTTGCGCCGCGCGGAAACGACGCGCGATTTGCGACGCTCATCAACGAGATCGTCAAATCGTCGGTTGCCGCTCAGTCGAGCGAGCGGCCAGTGACTTTGATGAGCTTGCAGCCGGGGAACCCGGGCAGGGCGATCGCGCTGGAGACACGGGTCAACAAGGCCTCGGGGCTCTCCCAACGCAAGGCGCGTTTCGCGGCGATCCGCGGCTATTGCATCGCGATTGTCCTCCATATTTTTAAGCTTAAGGTCGGTCGGTTTGACGCAGCGACCTATGCCGCCGAACTTGTCGCCAACGCCGATTTTCGCAAGTTCGACGACGGCCTGCGGATGACGCTCGACTGCTCCCCTGAGTTCGCCGACGGTCTCGAGGCGCGGCTTACCGCGGCGGAGGCGTTTGTCGAGTGGGGCGTCTTCCGGCAGGAGGCGGCGCAGGTGACGTGTTTTGTTCCCTCGGTGAGCCAAAGCGGACACGTTCATTTCGTCGATGGCGCGGGCGGCGGCTACACGATGGCCGCCAAGGCGATGAAGGCGCGTCGTGATATGTTGGCGTCGGCGGCGTGAGACCTCTCCGAGGTCGTCAGAAGGAGGACGCCGATGCGTAGCGCATTTCTTTGCACTGTGACTATTATAGCGATGGGGTTTGCAACTGCGCTTGGCGGCCTGGGGGCGCAAGCCGATGTGGCGACGACCGAGCCCGCCACGGTCGCGGTCCTCAATCTCGACTATGTCGACACGTCCGGCGAGCCGACGGATCAGACGGCGGCTCATCAACGGCGCGCTGCGGAGTTCGTGAGCGCCTTGCAGCGCGACCTTGCGGCGAGTGGTCGGTACCGGATTGTTCCGATGTCTTCCGGCTCTGCGCCATGCGAGCCAACGATGAACCCTTTCGAACTTCAGAAGGCTGCGCGCGCCGCCGGCGTTAAACTCGTCCTGCTCGGCGGGGTGCACAAAATGAGCTCCCTCATTCAATGGGCGAAGATCCAAATCGTCGACGAAGAGCAGGGCCGGGTCGTTTTCGACCGGCTGGTCACATTTCGCGGCGACACGGACGAGGCCTGGCAAAAGGCGGAAGCCTTTATCGCGCGCGATATTCTCCAGTCTGCGCCGGCGTTCGGCGAACAGGCCGGCGCCCGACAATGAGGGACCGGCGAACCCGGCTTTAGTGATCCGTGGATAGCGCGGGCGCCGGCGCTGCGCCGACCCAGCCGATTTGCTAGGCTTGAGGCGATGGACGCCTCCAGCGACAACCCGAGTTCCGCGACCGGCGCGCGCCTCACGCCGATGATGGCGCAATATTTGGAAATCAAGGCGGTCAATCCGGGTTGCCTGTTATTCTACCGGATGGGTGACTTCTACGAGCTGTTCTTCGAAGACGCGGAAGTCGCGAGCCGCGCGCTCGGCATCGTCCTCACGAAGCGCGGCAAGCACGAGGGTGAGGACATTCGCATGTGCGGCGTGCCGGTCGAGCGCGCCGATGACTACCTCAACCGGCTGATCGCGCTCGGGCATCGCGTCGCCGTCTGCGAGCAGATGGAAGACCCCGCGTCGGCGAAAAAACGGGGGCCGAAGTCGGTCGTCAAGCGCGACGTCGTGCGACTGGTCACGCCCGGCACGATCACCGAGGAACGGCTTCTTGAGCCAGGGCGGGCGCGTCTTTTGACCGCGGTCCAGAAGGTGCGCTCCGGCGAGGGACGGCCGGTTTACGGGCTCGCGTCGATCGATCTGTCGACGGGGGCGGTCGCGCTCAGCGAGACGGACGAAGCGGCCTTGGCGGCGGAACTTGCGCGCCTGGAGCCGAGCGAGGTAGTGGCGTCACAGGCAGTGTACGACGAGCCGCTGTTTTCCCAAATTGTCCGCGAGATGCGCGTTCCCGCCACGCCGCTCGCGCGCGACGGCGGCGATGGCGCTGGGGCTGAACGCCGGGTCTGCGAATTCTACGGCGTCGAGACCCTAGACGGCTTTGGCGCGTTCACCCGCGCGGAGATCGCCGCCGCCGCTCTGGCGCTAGCTTACGTCAAGCGCACCCAGTTCGAAGCCCGGCCGGCGCTCTCGCCTCCGACGCGACGCGCGCGCGGGACGAGCCTGGAAATTGATCCGGCGACTCGCGCTAATCTGGAGCTCACGCGAACGTTGAGCGGCGCGCGCGAAGGCTCGCTCCTGGCGACGATCGACCTGACGGTAACCCCCCCGGGGGCTCGCCTGCTTGCCGAGCGGCTGGCGAGTCCATTGACGGATCCGGAGGCAGTCAACCGGCGGCTCGATTCGATCGAGTTCCTGGTCGAGGCGGCGCCGATGCGCGACGCCTTGCGTCGGGCGCTTGCCCATGCGCCGGATTTTCTGCGGGCCTTTTCGCGATTGAGTCTCGACCGAGGTGGCCCACGCGACCTCGCGGCCGTTCGCGACGGGCTTGGCGCGGCGGCGACGCTCGCCAGCATTCTCGAAGCCGCTGAGGAGCTGCCGCCCGAACTCCTGAACGCCTATGCCCGGCTGCGCGCCGATTGCGCAGAACTCACGCGCGATCTTGAGGCGACGCTGGCCGACGATTTGCCGCTTCTCAAACGCGACGGCGGATTCGTTCGCGAAGCCGCGATGGCTGCGCTCGAAGAAGCGCGGAGCCTGCGCGATGAGAGCCGCCGCGTGATTGCGGGGTTGCAGGCGTCTTACGCGGACGAAGCCGGCGTCAGGCAGCTCAAGATCAAGCACAACAACTTCCTCGGCTATTTCATCGAGACGCCGCAAACCGCAGGCGAAATGCTGCTCAAGCCTCCGCATAATGCGACCTTCATCCATCGCCAGACGATGGCCGGCGCGATGCGCTTCTCGACCAACGCGCTCACGGATCTTGAATCGCGCATCGCCTCCGCAGCAGACCGCGCGCTGGCGCTAGAACTTGAAGCGTTCGAACGCCTACGTTTGGGCTGCGTCGCAGAGGGGGAGCGTTTGCGCAGCTTCGGCGCTGCGCTCGCCGAAATCGACGTCGCCGCCGCTCTCGCGGAACTCGCCGTCAAGCGTGTTTGGACTCGGCCCTTCGTCGACGCCTCGTTGAACTTCAGAATAGAGGGTGGACGCCATCCGGTGGTTGAGGCGGCGCTGAAAGAGGCGGGCGAACCGTTCGTCGCCAACGATTGCGATCTTTCGGGCGAAGCGGAGGAGGGCGGGCGCATTGCCATCGTCACCGGCCCCAACATGGCGGGAAAATCGACGTATCTGAGGCAGAACGCGCTGATCGCGCTCATCGCCCAAATGGGCGCCTATGTGCCGGCGGCGCGGGCGCATATCGGGATCGTCGACCGGCTGTTCTCGCGCGTCGGCGCGGCGGACGATCTCGCGCGCGGCCGCTCGACCTTCATGGTCGAAATGGTCGAGACGGCGGCCATTCTCAACCAGGCGACCACGCGCTCGCTGGTGATCCTGGACGAGATCGGCCGCGGCACCGCCACCTTCGACGGTCTTTCGATCGCCTACGCCTGCGTCGAGCACTTGAGCGCCGCCAATCGCTCGCGGGCTCTGTTCGCCACCCATTTCCACGAGCTGACGGCCCTCTCCGAGACGCTTCCCCGGCTCGTCAATCTCACCATGCGGGTCACCGAGTTCAAGGGAACGCTGGCGTTCCTGCATGAGGTCGTGCATGGCGCGGCGGACCGCTCCTATGGCATCCAGGTCGCGAAGCTCGCAGGCCTGCCGACTTCGGTCGTCAAACGGGCGCGCCAAGTCCTCGCCAGCCTCGAGGCGTCGCGTTCGAGCGGCTCGCTCGACGCGCTGCCGCTCTTTTCCTACGAGCCGCACGAACCGCCTCCGGCGCCTTCGCCCAACGAGTTGTGGGTGGCGGTTGCTGCTCTCGATCCGGACACGCTTACCCCCCGCGAAGCGCTCGAGGTCCTGTACAAATTGAAGCGGCTGATCGAAGACAAGGGCAAATGACCGATCCCAAAATCCTCCTCGCCTCGCTCGCCGCGGCCTACCTCTACGTGGTCACGCCGGGGCCGGCGTTCCTGGCGCTCTTCACGCTTGCCGCCTCGCGCGGGCGAGCGTCCGGCGCCTGGTTCATCTGCGGTCATCTGGTCGGCGATGTGACCTGGGGGGCGCTTGCGGTCGCGGCGATTGTCGGGGCGAATCGTATCGGCCCCACCTTGTTCGAGCTGCTCGGCTTCGTTTGCGGGCTCTATCTTCTCTATCTCGGCGCGCGAGCGGTCATGACCAAGAAGGACGCGGCCCCGCGCACGATCGGGGCCAAGCGGCCGCTTGCGACCGGCATGGCCTTCGGGCTCACCAACCCCAAATCCTATCCGGTGGCGCTTGCGATGTTCTCCGCCATCGTCGCGCCCTATATCGGGGCGCTGAAACTGGCCGACGCGCCCCAGATGTTCGTCGCGGCGTTCCTTGGCTTCCTGCTTGCGGACGTAACCTTGGTCTTCGCCGCCGGCCTGCCGGCGGTGCGGCGGTTCTTCCTCACGCACGGCGTCGCGGTGACGCGGCTCGTCGGCGTGATCTTCATCCTGTTCGGCGCGAAGTCGATCGCCGACGCGGCCGGAGGCGCGATGCGGCGCACGGCGTGACGAGAGGCCGGTCCGACGCGAGCGTCCTTAAGCGCCAATAAACGTCAGTAAAACGAGCATAAACGTGAGTAAGCGCTAGTAAATTTACTAGCGTTTACTAACGTTTATTTTTCCGAATCGAGCCTTTTCAATGGGTTACGACCGATTCAAATAAACAATTCTCGTTTCGCCTTTGCCTCGATCGACCGCGCGCAAATGTGGCCCATAGTTCGATTTCGGCCATGTCCTGAAGCTAGCATGGATCCTGGTTTTCGTAAAGACAATGTCGCGGCAGGATTTTCAGAACGAGGCCTCGCCTGCTGGGTCGGCGTCAGGAGTCCGGGCAAAGCGGCCTAGGGCCCCTGGCTCGCCGTCGGCCGTTGTTTTTCAAGTCTATTCAGCGCCTGAATGCTAATCGGGCCGCGGCCCGCCTCAGGCAGCCCCTTCTGGGCGTCGCTCCGGCGCGATAAACTGTCGGATGACCGACGACGATCGAAAAGAACTCGTGGCTCGCGGGTATGATCGCATCGCCGACCGCTACCTTGAGCGATTTGGACATTCCTCGGTACGGGCGGCGAAGGTCTCAGAACTGATCGAGCGGCTGCCCGCAGGCGCTTCGATCCTCGATTTAGGGTGTGGCGCCGGGATTCCAGTCGCCCGTGACCTCGTCGCATCGGGTTTCAACGTCATAGGCGTCGATGGGTCGGGCGGACAGATCGAGCGCGCCCGGCGCAACGTGCCGCGCGCCCAATTCATTCACGCGGATATGGCGTCGGTGAAATTCGCGCCTGAAATTTTTGACGCGGTCTTGGCCATCTTTTCCCTCACGCATCTGCCCAGATCGGAACATGCGTCGATGATCGGGCGCATTGCAAAATGGCTGCGACCTGGCGGCCAATTCCTCAGCGAATTTTGGCGCGGTAGAGGGAGACTGGTCCGAAGAGTGGCTTGGAACGACTATGTTTTTCAGCCACCATGCGCCTGAAGTGACAAAACACCTCGTCCAGCGCGCCGGGCTTCGGTTGGAGAAAGTCGAGATGCTCAAGCAGGACAACGAGGAAGCGGTCTTCCTCTGGATCACCGGGTACAAATTGAGCTCGGGAGCGCCCGCCATTCCCACGATAACCTGAACCCGTCGCGTCCGCGGCGCGCGATGTTGAGGCGACCCTAGGTTGGGCGACCCTCCTCCTCGCCCCGCCTAGCGTCAGCGACGGTGACCCTCGGTTTCCTGGGATTGAGTTTCAAATCCTTTCGGGGCAAGCGCGGCGCAGCGCCGCCACATGACCACTCAGGAGTTTCCGCTGAGCGGCGTTTCTGCTTTTGCGTGGCGTTGATCGCGCCCCAATCGCCGCGGATCGTTAAATAATTGTCAAAAATCCGAAGCCGGGAGGAAACTAAAGGCGCGCCACCTCGTATAAACCGAGTATCCCCCTTGCGCGGAGGTTGCGCCATGTCTCATTCCCGCATTCTCGATTGCGTCCGCTTTGTCGCTCTGTCGGCGCTTGCGCTGTGCATTGCCGTTGCTGTTTCAAGTCAAGGCGCGCTCGCCGGGTCGGGCCCGAGCTTCCGCGCCGTTCACGTCGACGTTGAGCCACTGCGCGCCAACGCCGGCGACCCGACCGCGACATGGGTCGCGCAGGATCTGTCTCAGGAGCTCGCGCAGGCCCTGTCAGGGCGCATGGCGCGCAACGGCGCGCCGCTCACCGTCAGGATCGATTATCTCACCTTGGGACCGCAAACTGGCGAAATGTTGCACGCCGGCGCGTCCATCGGACAATATCCAGGGCGTCGCAGTGATCAATGGGCAAGAGACACCCATCCGGGCCACCAACAGCTATTACAGCAATCCCATTGACCAGACGATGATCGAGCGCTCCAATCGCGACCGCGTGGCGCAACTCACGCAAGCGCTGGCGTACTGGATTGGTCACGGCGCGTTCTTTTGAGCGCACGCCGCGGCCTTTAGCTCGAGATTGCGGAGCAAGCTAAAGCTCGCTGCCGCGACCTGCGGCGCATCGGCCGTGAACCAGCGGCGAGAAAATTAGAGAGCAAGGAGCGGAGTTCGGTCGCTTAAGGAACGGCGTAGAGGAGGGGCCGAGACAAATCCCGGAGCCCTGCTTATGTCTATGCCCATGACCGAAACGCGCCAGACCGAGGCTTCACGCGCGTTCCCTCGCGACGAGGAGCGCTGGCAGGCGATCAAGCGCCGCGACGCCGCGTTCGACGGCAAGTTCGTGTTCGCCGTCAGCACCACCGGCGTCTTTTGCCGCCCAAGCTGCGCGTCCCGGCCCGCAAAGCGGGAGAATGTCTCTTTCTTTCCAACCGTGACCGAGGCCGAGAAGGCGGGTTACCGCGCCTGCAAGCGCTGCCGGCCTGACAAGCTCGGCGCGCCCGATCCGCAAGTCGAGGCGGTGAAGCGCGCGTGCGAGCGGATCAAGCAGGCCGAGGACTCGCCCAAGCTCGCCGCCCTCGCCGCCAGCGCGGGCCTGAGCCCCTATCACTTCCACCGCGTCTTCAAGGCCATCACCGGCGTGACGCCGAAGGCCTATGCGGCCGAGACGCGGGCGCACCGCGCCGCGGATAAGCTGCGCACGGCGGAGACGGTTACGGAAGCGATCTACGACGCGGGCTTTAATTCTTCGAGCCGCTTTTACCAGAACACCGACGCGCGGCTCGGCATGACCCCGGGCGCGGTCCGGCGCGGCGGGGCAGGGGCGTTATTCGCTTCGCGGTCGGCGAGGCCTCGCTCGGCGCGGTGCTCGTCGCAGCAACTGACAAAGGGGTGTGCGCGATTTTGCTTGGCGACGACCCCGAGACGCTTGTGCGTGACTTGCAGGACCGCTTTCCACGCGCGGATCTCAAGGGTGGCGACGTGGAATTTGAGCGCATGGTTGCTGAGGTCGTCGGCCTCGTCGAGGCGCCGGGTCAACGCCTCGACCTTCCGCTCGACATCCGTGGCACCGCATTCCAGCAAAAAGTGTGGGCCGCGCTCAGCGCCATCCCTGCCGGCAAGACGGCGACCTATACGGAGATTGCTCGGGCGATTGGCCAGCCGAAAGCGGTGCGCGCGGTGGCGCAGGCCTGCGCCGCCAACCCGCTTGCAATCGCCATTCCCTGTCATCGCGTGGTGCGGGCGGACGGCGACCTTTCCGGCTACCGCTGGGGCGTCGAGCGCAAGCGCAAGCTCATCGACCGCGAGGCCGCGTGATGAAAGCTCGCACACCCACCCCGGCGCCTCTGTTCGAGGAGGCCCTCGCCGCGGCCCTGATGCCTGGAAGGTCCTCACCCCAACCCCTCTCCCGAAAGGGCGTCCGGAAGGACGCCCGTCTCTCGAGGGGCTATGGGCAGAGGGGCGAAACGGAGGCGCCGCGCGCCCCTTCTCCCCCCGGGCTCTCGACCCAGGGGCGGCCCGAAGAGCCGGATGAGGGCAGGCCCAGCGAAGGCGGCGCCATCGAGGCCGCGATCGGCGCGCTCGACTGGCCGGCGATCGAGCGCGACCTCGCCGCCTACGGCTGTGCGATCGCGCCGAGGCTATTGTCGTCGGAGACTAGTCGCGCATTTGCGGTGCTGTATCCCGACGACTCCCGCTTTCGCTCTCGCATCGTTATGGCGGCCCATGGCTTCGGCCGGGGCGAGTACAAATATTTCGCCTATCCGCTCCCCGACCAGATCGTCGCGCTTCGCCACGGCTTCTATTCGAGGCTCGCGCCGATCGCGGACCGATGGAACGAGACGATGGGCGTTCCCGTCCGCTATCCGACCGACCACGAAGCCTTCCTCAAGCGCTGCCATGAGGCGGGGCAGACGCGACCGACGCCGCTCCTGCTGCGCTATGGCCCCGGCGATTACAATTGCCTGCACCAGGATGTGTACGGAGAGCATATTTTTCCGTTGCAGATCGCGATCCTGCTCGCTGAGCCTGGCCGCGACTTCACCGGCGGGGAGTTCGTGCTGACCGAGCAGCGGCCGCGCATGCAGTCGCGGGCCGAGGTCGTGAGCCTGCGCCAAGGCGACGGCGTGATCTTCGCCGTGCGGGAACGTCCCGTCCAGGGAACCCGCGGCGCCTATCGCGTTAACCTCCGCCATGGGGTTAGCCGCATCAAGACCGGCGAGCGGTTCACCCTCGGCGTGATCCTTCACGACGCGAAGTGACGCCTCTTCCGATTGCGGAGCAAGGAACGGGCAGACGGATTGCCGCGCGGCGAGCAAACTTGCAGCCGGAAAACCGTTCAAGAGGAATCGCAATGTCTTTCCAAATCACCGGTCTCGACGCGGCGCCCTTCCGCCGCTTCTATGGCCTCGCAGACGAGGAGCTGCAAAGCTTCGGCGTGAAGCGCTTCATCGCTGACAAGAATCCCGGCTTTCCTGATCGCGTCGAACTCCGAGACGTCGAGCAGGGAGAGGCTGTGTTGCTTCTCAATTACCTCCATCAGCCCGCCGACACGCCCTATAGGGCGAGCCACGCCATTTTCGTCCGCGAGTGGGCCGAGACGCCGTATCGAGCCGTCGACGAAATTCCGGATGTGCTCCGAATCCGCCCGATTTCGCTCCGCGCTTTCGACGAAAAGGGCGATATGGTCGACGCCGACCTCACTGAGGTAGACCTCAAGCCTGCGATCGAGCGGCTGCTCAACAATCCGGTCGCCGCTTACATCCAGGCCCATTACGCCAAGCGTGGTTGCTACGCGGCCAAGATCGATCGGGCGTGAAGATAGGGGCAGCGCCGCCTCGCTTAGCTTGCTCGCTCAGCTTGGATGCTGCGACAATGAAAGCAGATTGCCGTCGGGGTCCTTGAACCATGCGACCTCGGCCCCGCTTGGCGCCGACCAAACGCCGTCGCCGCGTTGGCTGTCGCCGAAGTGAGCGTAACGTTCGAAGCTCACCCCCTTGGTCGACAGCTTCGCTATAACAGGGTCGATATCCGCAACCTGCCAGCCGAAGACGGTATAGGGTGCGATCACGAGCTCGGGCGGTCGTGTGAACCGGATGAAGAGGGGCCCGCTTCGCACGACCAATGCGAAATCGTCCTGGGCGACAAACTCGAGGCCAAGCACGCCTTCGTAGAATGTCCTCGCTCGCGTGAAATCCCTCGTCGCAAGGAAACCAATGGGCGCCGCGGCCGCCAGCATCGCGAGAAGTCCTTAACGCCTAGGCGCCGCCGTGAGGCTCCCGCGGTCAACCTGTGAGCTGGTCCGCCTCGCTTGCCTTCTCATTCTTCACGACCGTATTTCTCAGGCGGCTCGCAGTCACCAGTCTTCCCAATGCGAACGGGTCAGGCAATGAAACTAGCAAAAGTAAAGAACGGCATTGTCGGCTTAGGCATGGTCTGTGATTTGCATATCAAAGCCTATCAATCCGATCCAAGGGCCGAAGTGATTGCAGTCTGCGATCTGGACGGCACCCGAGCCAAGGCGGTGGCTGACGAGTTTGGGATCAAGAACACCTATACTTCCTATGAGGAGATGCTGAAAAGCGAAGACATCAACACGGTTGACATCACCACCCCGACCTTGTTGCACGCGCCGATGTCGATCGCCGCGATAAGAGCCGGGAAGAACGTTCTTTGTGAGAAGCCGTTCTGCCTTACGCTCAAAGAGGGAGAGGCGGTCTGCAAGGAAGCCCAGGCACGCGGCGTCACCTTGATGGTGGGCGAGTCCTACATCTTCATGAGTTCAATCATCAAGGCGCGGCAGCTCATCGACGCCGGCGAAATTGGAAAGCCCCAACAGATTCGCCAGCGATTTGGCGCCTGGGTTGAGCGGCCTGGCGTGCTGGACGACCGTCGCGAGGTGACCGACCAGCATCGCGGCTGGCGAATGGATTCCAAAAAAGCGGGGGCGCCGGTTTTCCCTGGATGTTCGATCATTGCGTGCATTTTTTCGCGACCGCCAAATATCTGATGAACGAGTTGAAGATCAAAGAGGTCTACTCTCTAAAATCCGACATCTCCTGGATGCATGACGCGACGAAACATGCTTTGGACCGGGCGAACATGAATATTTACCGGCCCGAGCGTACGGGAGACATTCCGATCATGACTTGGACCTACGAAGATCCGGCTTGCCAAGGGGTCTGGATGAGAGCGGAGTCCCTGAACGGAAAATATGACCCGATGTATGGGTTCTCGGTCAGCGTCATCGGCGACAAGGGTATGATCGAGGTCCTCGGAGAAGGCGGCAAGGGCTTGCAATGGAACGGCGAGAACGTCCATCTGATTCTTCATCGCAAGAACAAAGAAACGCTGACCTTCCGCTTCGACGAAGGCGGCGACGACATTTGGCAGTCCGAAGTTTCCTACTACAGTCGCGCGCACAGGAATCAGATTCACGAATTCATTGACGCGCTCACGAGCGGCCAAGCTCCCCGATACACCAGCCGCGACGGTCTGAGAGAGATTCAGACGACAATGGCGGCGATCTGCTCGGCGAAGGAAGGCGTTCCCATCAAAGTCGATGAGATCACGGACGAACGGTTCAATCGTTGAGGATCTGATTCGGCATTCGGTGCATCGCCCTGTCCTCTTGGACCGCGCGCTGTTCCCTCTCTCTCGGATCTTGTCATCCAGGCCGGCTCGCCGGGGGGTATCGAATAGCGCTGAGGACGACCGAGTTTGTTACCGGCTGTTGGTTGCATCGCTCAGACCCTCGCATCGGCGTTTTCCGTCAGCGCCGCCGATAAAGTCCGGTGAACGAGACATTGGCCCCACCGCAATTCTGATTGTCCACGGCGAATAGGTAGGGGCCGAGTTGCCTCAGCCGCACGGCGCAATCGTACTTACCAGCCTTTTCGAACAGGATTTGTTCCTCACTGTTCAAGGCGAAGGCCTGCGTATCGCGCGCCGTGTCGATCACTGCAAAATGCCGCCGTCGTGGGTTGCTGCGCCGGAGCCCCAGGTCGCACTTCCGTTGACCTCGGCCTTGCCGCTGGATTTGGGCGCGATGTCGATTTCCGCGCTCGTATTCCGTTTCCAGCGACCGATCCAGTTCGGCGCGCTTGCCGTAAGCGCGATCCGCGCTGTCGGAAGCCAGCCGCTCGTCTCCTGGCCCTTTCGATCGACGAAGGTGACGCAGCTCAGACCTGCACTCGTGAGACCGCTGTCGAACACGACTTCATCTCCGGGGAGCAGAAAGGCGGGGCTGCGGCACTCTGGTGCGTCCGAAGGACAGCCTTGGCGCTCGAGCGCGCCGAGCACGAAGTTCACGCGGCGGCCTGCCGTGACCCGGCCGAGAGAAAGACTTGAGAGGTCCTCTTCGTAGACGATATGAGTGCAATCGAGCGTTTCTGCGCCGGCCCCCAATGCCATGCAAAGAATTGCCGCGGCGGCTATGAACAATCGCATCTTGGCTCTCTTCATTCGCCGATGTTGGCGAACAACGGGCATGTCTTGAGCGAGCCTGGTAACCATCGGCGTGATCGCGCGAGGCGCCATATCGCCGAGCGTTGCAGGGATGACCTTTGGATTTCGGAACCAGTAGAGCTGAATCCATCGGCTTACCCGCTTTTTTCGAAGAGCTCGCGCCCGATCAGCATGCGCCTAATTTCGCTCGTGCCGGCGCCGATCTCGTAAAGCTTCGCGTCGCGCAGCAGACGCCCGAGCGGATAATCGTTGGTATAGCCGTTTCCGCCCAAGACCTGGATCGCGTCGAGAGCGACCTGGGTCGCGCGCTCGGCGGCGTAGAGAATCGCGCCCGCTGCGTCCTCGCGCGTCGTTTGGCCGCGGTCGCAAGCCTTGGCGACGGCGTAGACGTAAGCCTTTGCCGCATTCATCGTCACGTACATGTCGGCAAGCTTGCCCTGCACCAACTGGAAGGTGCCGATCGCTTGACCGAACTGCTTGCGTTGGTGGACATAAGGGAGGACGACGTCGAGCGCAGCCTGCATGAGGCCGAGCGGACCCGCCGCCAGCACGACGCGCTCATAGTCGAGGCCGCTCATCAGCACGTTGACGCCCCGCCCGATTTTGCCCAGCACATTCTCCGTCGGAACTTCGCAGTCGGCGAAGATGAGCTCGGCGGTGTCGGAGCCTCGCATGCCGAGCTTGTCGAGCTTCGTTCCTTGTGAAAAGCCCTTCGTCCCGCGCTCGATAATGAAGGCGGTGATGCCGCGCGCGTTCGCCGCGGGATCGGTCTTGGCGTAGACTACGAGGGTCTCCGCGAGGGGACCGTTGGTGATCCACATCTTCGAGCCATTGATGACGTAGCGGTCGCCCTTGCGTTCGGCGCGGGTGGTCATCGACACGACGTCGGAGCCCGCGTTTGGCTCCGACATCGCGAGCGCGCCGATGTGCTCGCCGGAGATGAGCTTCGGCAGATAGCGCGCCTTCTGCTCGTCATTGCCGTTGCGCACGATCTGGTTGACGCAGAGGTTGGAATGTGCCCCGTACGACAGCCCGACCGATCCGGAGGCGCGCGAGACTTCCTCCATCGCGACGCAATGTTCGAGATAGCCCAGGCCTAGGCCGCCATATTCCTCGGGCGCGGTGATCCCGTGCAGGCCGAGTACCCCCATCTTGGGCCAGAGGTCGCGTGGGAACGCGTTGTCGCGGTCGATCTGCGCGGCGCGGGGGCCAATCTCCCTCTCGGCGAAGGTCCTGGCGCTGTCGCGGATCATCGCGGCGCTCTCGCCGAGGTCGAAGTCGAAGAGGCGGGGCGCGTTGGGAATCATGAGTTTGCTCAATCGCGCTGTGGGGGTGGTCCGGCGAGAGCTTGGCGGCAATCAGCGGCGTTTGGCAAGGCCAGGCTTGAGGATGGAAACAGGCCAAAGGCCGCGCGCTCTTATCCGCGGTCGGGTGCCCCCGCTCGGGGGACTCTGACCCGTGATGGATATGTGCCCACGCCAACCGCGATGCCTTTGACGGCCCGCCCCGACTTGCGGGACCGTGACCAACTCTGCAGTGTTGGGGCGCGCGTCGAGGGCGTCATGGGCCGTCATGAAGTCATGCGTTATCCCAAATGCGCGTCGGGTCCCGGGGTTCGTGTTGTTCCGCTGGACGCGCCGCTGTTTTTCGCCAACGTGAGCTCTTCAATGACCAAGCGCTCGACGCCATGGCTGCGGCGTCGACGCTGGTAGAATGGTTGGTTGTTGCGGCGGAGTCGGTGACAAGCGTCGACGTCACCGCTGCCGACGCGCTCTCAGAGTTGAACGAAACGCTCCAGCTGCGGAGGCCAAATTGTGCTTCGCGGAACTCAAAGATCCGGTGAAGGACAAACTTAAGCGCTTCGGGCTGTTTGCTCAGATCGGCGAACGCTTATTCTTCGCGAGGGTTGGCGAAGCGGTAGACGAATATCAGCGCCTGCCCGAGAAGCGAGTGGAAGCCCCGGAATCCCGGGGCGACCGATCTCGGCCGCCCCTATTGGACCCCAATTGCTTTGGCGGCTAGCAGGCATCCCAAAAGCCGTTGCGATAGCTCGGATCGGTATAGTACCAGCACAGCCCTGGCGCGGGTGCAGAGCCCGCATAGGCCGCGGCAGCTCCTGCTGCGAGCACACCGACTGCGGCGCCGGCCGCGATCGCGCCGCCCGGTCCCCAGCGATACCAGCCGGGACGCGCCCAGCCGCCGTAACCGCCGCGGTAGACCCCGCCGCCATGGTAGACTCCGCCGCGGTAAACGCCGCCACGATAAACTCCGCCGCGATAGGCGCCCCCCCGATAGCCGCCGACCGCGGTCCCGCCGCGATGGTAGACGCCGCCGCGCGGCCCCACAGCCGTCACGCCGCGATGCGCGATATACGCTTTCGAGATCATCCCTTCGTTCAGCATTGGCGCCGGGTTGAACCCTTCCATTTCGATCGCGCCAGCCTGAGGCGGACTGAAGCCGGAAAGTGCGATCGCCACACAGGCGCTTTTCACCAAACTCGAACGAATCATGGATTTCCTCCTTGCGCAGCCAAATCACTCGCAGGATTATCGCACAAAACCGGAGGGAGGCGAAGAGGCGGGCTTGCAAACGGCTCGCCGCCGCTAGTCGAGTGGCCTGAGGAGCGGCGCCCGCGAAGGCGCTGCAGAGCTGATCGTCCCCTATGGTTTCCCGTTAAACGGGCAAACGTTCGAGATCCGCGATCAACCCGGGACCGGTTGGCCGCCATGCGAGTTCCTTCTGCGTCTTCTCGCCTGAGGCAGGCATGTCGCGCGCCGCCAGATGGGCAAGCCAGCCGAAATAGGCCGCCGCTTCCTCCGACGAGATAGATTTCACCGGCAGCTTCAGCCGCCGACCGATGGTTTCTGCAATATCGCGCGCTGGCACGCCTTCCTCCGCGACAGCGTTATACACCGCACCTTGCTCCGCCTTTTCGATCGCGAGTCTGTAAAGGCGGGCGACATCGGAGACGTGCGCCGCAGGCCAACGGTTACGCCCGTCTCCGACATAAGCGAAGACGCCCTTTTCTCGCGCAATCGCGATCCAGGGGCTAATGAGCCCCTTTTCTAACAGGATGAACGCACCCGTCGCGTACGAAAACCGGCTCGGAGGTTATCTAAAGGACCGCCGGATGAAGCTCGATCCGGCGGCGTTCGGTTTCTCGGCCGAGCGTCGCCGCACGTCCGGTCTCCGCCGTGAGGAAGTGGCGCAGCGCGCCAACATCAGCCCGACTTGGTACACGTGGCTCGAGCAAGGGCGGGGCGGGGTGCCCTCGGCCGACGTGCTTGATCGGATCGCCCGCGCGCTCATGCTGACGGACGTCGAGCGCGAGCACCTCTTCCTAGTCGCGCTGGGTCGACCGCCCAAGGTCCGATACCACGCGGCGGGAGACGTCACGCCGCGACTGCAGCGCGTGCTCGATGCGCTGGACCCGAGCCCTGCGGTGATCAGGACCGCGATATGGGATGTGGTCGCATGGAATAGGGCGGCGACGGTGATGCTGATGGATTACGGATCGATGCCTCCCGAGCGGCGCAACATCTTGCGCTACTTCTTCCTCGACCCGCGCTCCCGCGCCGCGCAATACGACTGGGAAAGCGTCGCGCGGTTCGTGCTGGGCGCCTTCCGGGTGGACGCGGCCCGCGCGGGGGCCGCGGCGGAAGTCAAGCCGCTAGTTGAGGAACTCTCCCGCCTCAGCCCAGAGTTCAAAACGATGTGGAGCGACAACGAGGTCCGCGGCCACCGAGGCGAGGCCGTCAAGAATATCCGCCACCCGAAGCTGGGTTCGCTCGCGCTCGAATATTCTGCCTTCGCGGTCGACGGACGAACAGACCTTACCATGGTGGTTTACAACCCGGCGACGCCGGGGGACGCAGAACGTATCAGGTCCTTGCTTCCTGACGCCGCCGCCCTTGAAGCAAGAGCGGCGGCGCCTAAACAACTAACCCAGGTGTTACTGGCAGGCGTCCCAGAAACCCTGCCGGCGACTCGGGTCGGTATAGTACCAGCAAAGATTCGGACCCGGCGCCGCGCCAGCCCATGAGGCGGCGGCCGCTGCGCTCACAAAGCCAAGCGCTGCGCCAGCAGCGATCGCGCCGCCAGGCGCCCAGCCGTACCCCGGACGGGTCCAACCGCCATAACGGTAGACGCCGCCGCGATACACGCCTCCGCGATAAGCACCCCCTCGGTAGGCCGCCCCGCCACGGTACGCGCCGCCTCGGTACGCGCCCCCACGATAGGCCGTCCCGCCGCGATACGCCCCGCCATGGTAGGCGCCGCCACGGTGGACACCGCCGCCGCGATACGCCCCTCCGCCGCGATGCATTCCGCCGCCGCGGTGCATCCCGCCGCCGCGGTGCATCCCGCCGCCGCGGTGCATCCCGCCGCCCCGATGCATACCCCCGCCACCGTGGCGGCCGCCCCCGCCGCCACGCCCTCCGCGAACCTGCAGAAGCAGCCCGTCGTCCAGCTGAGCAGCAGCAGTCCCCGCGCCATATACTTCGATGGCTTGCGCCTGCGGCGCGGCGAAGCACAAGAGTGTCGCGATGGCGATCCCCCGGCCGATCGATCCAAATCGTTTCATGGCATTCTCCCCTTGTGGCGCGCTGAAGGTGGCCGCGGTTGTTTGTCCGGGCGATGCTAGTCGCTTTCGCAGTGCGGCGCGAGGTTCGTCGTGGAGGGGAGTTGCCGCGGTTGGCGGCGCATCCAGCGATCCGTTTCGAGGTCCTTCGCAATGGATAGGGCAGGGCGAAATCGGCAAACGAGAAGCGCAGAGCAACAGACGTCTCTGGCGACTCTGACTTTTCTTCCGTCGGTCCCGCGCCCCGCTAGTCAATCAGTACGACATAGAGCGCAGATGATCTGGTAAGCACATCGCAAGGGTCATATTTCTTCAGATCGCAAGTCTCGCCATTGCTTTGTATATAAGTGGGAGAATTGGATCGTGCCGCCTTGAAACTCAGAAGGCTTACCGCATTCATGTCTTGCGGTATTTGTCAGCAGAGGCATTTGCGTACTGTATCATCGGATAAAGGCAGTAGTATATCTGCGGGTTATTTGAGTAATAATGAGGATGATGATCATAAGTCGAGTTCTTGGAAAACGCGCCATAAACTGGGCCATAAAAATCCACGCGATGAAGAGTTCCATGTTCGCCTGCCTGAGCTGAAAGATGATGTTTTCCGACCAAACCTCATCGTCAAGACGGATACGAAGGCTGTTCATCAATCCGCGAACGAGTCAGGTCGACGCATTCGTCAGGGAACAAGGATGTCCGGGCTCGTCCCACGATTTGGTCGTTATTTCGCATCTCACGCGCCACGCGGTAAGGTTCACCGCCGCATCGGTGGCCTAATGTCGGCGGCTGAAATCAGCGCCGTGGCGCTCCACTGGAAGACCTCAATGGCCGACACGACACCCAAGACCATCGTCATTACCGGCGCCAGCAGCGGCATAGGCAAGGCAACCGCGCGGCTCTTCCTCGACAAGGGTTGGAACGTTGTCGCCACCATGCGCAATCCAGCGACTGAGAAGGACCTCACTGAGCAGACGCGACTCAAGCTTATCGCGCTCGACGTGCAGGATCCAGAAGGGCCGAAGGCGGCGGTAGCCGAAGCGATCAGGGCCTACGGGCGAATCGACGTATGGCTCAACAACGCTGGCTACAGCGCGTTCGGCCCGGTCGAGGCTGGCGGTCGCAAGGAGATCGAGCGGCAGTTCGACGTCAACGTCTTTGGCCTCATCGCCTGCGTCCAGGCGGTCGCACCGCATTTCCGCGAACGAAAGGGCGGCGTTCTCGTCAACATCTCTTCGATCGGCGGAATCATGACCGTACCCGCCTACGCCGTCTACAACGCGACAAAATTCGCGGTCGAGGGCTTGTCGGAAGGACTGTGGTACGAACTCGGCGGGTTCGGGATTAAGGTGAAGGTGATCGAGCCGGGCGCGATCAAGACCGATTTCGGTGGGCGTTCGCAAGATGTGTGGGACGTCTCCCGCGTCCCCGACTATGCGCCTTTCATGAACAAGGTGAAGGTCGCGCGCGAGCGCTACATCCAGAATTCAAGCTCGCCTGAAACGGTGGCGGAAGTTATTTACCGGGCGGCGACCGACCCGAGCGACCGCATGCGTTATTCGGCCGGGGCCGACGCAGGTCGGTTGATCCCACTCCGCCGGCTGCTCGGCGCTGGTGTCACGATGAAAATGATTAAGCAAAGGTTCGGACTGTAGTCTCGATCGGAGCATCGACGAGTTGCACATGCGGGACGAACGCAGCGGGGGCGCCGAACTCAGGCATTTTTCGTCGGACGGCGTGGACATCGCGTTCATCGACGTCGCGCCGTTCGGCCCAGATCTTGGCGAGCCCATCCTGCTCATTCACGGCTTCGCCTCCAATCATAGAGTTAATTGGGTAGGTCCGCGCTGGGTTGAGACGCTGGCTACAGCCGGGCGCCGCGTCGTGATGTTCGACAACCGCGGTCATGGGCAAAGCGAAAAACTTTACGCCCCCGAGGCCTATCGCTCCGATCTGATGACGCGTGATGCCGCCAATTTGCTCGCTTATCTAAGGATCGAGCGCGCCGACGTGATGGGCTATTCGATGGGCGCGCGGATCGCGAGCTTCCTTGCGCTTGAGCATCCGAGCCTCGTGCGCTCATTGATCCTCGGCGGCCTCGGCGACCGGCTTGTTCGCGACGGCGGACTGCCGGAGGCGATTGCGGAAGCCATGGAGGCGCCTTCGCTCGGAAGCCTTACGGATCCGATGCAGCGTCTGTTTCGCGCCTTTGCCGACCAGACGAAAAGCGACCGCGCCGCACTTGCTGCCTGTATTCGAGGGGCGCGCCGAAGCCTGGCGCCGGCTGAGGCCGCGCGCATTGCCCAGCCGACTCTGGTCGCTGTCGGCGAGCGGGATGCGCTTGCAGGCGACTCGTCTAATCTTGTTGCGCTGCTGCCGCGGGCCAAGGCGCTCTCAATCCCTGGCCGCGACCACAACCTTGCGGTCGGGGACAAGGCGTTCAAGGTCGGAGTGCTCCATTTTCTTCATCGCCGGGCGTGAGCCCCGCCGCTCAACTCCATCGACTAAAGTCCTAATAACAAAGCAGGTGACAAGCGGGCCCGAAACGTCGAGATTGCAACGAACAGCGGCCTGAAGGGCCGGACAGAAAATGGGAACGGAGAGTCCATGGCGCTAGCCGAGGCGAAAGCCCGAGGCGTGGATGAGGGCGTGAATCTCCAGCCCACGGCGCTGCTTACCGTCCAGGGACTGACGATTCGGTTTGGGGGCGTGACGGCGCTCCAGGACGTCTCGTTCGAGGTCGCGCGCGGCGCGATCTGCGGCCTCATTGGCCCCAATGGGGCTGGCAAGACGACGCTCTTCAATTGCATCTCACGTCTCTACGATCCAGTGGCGGGATCGATCGTGTTCGACGGACGGCCGCTCTTAAAATGCGTCAGGCATGAGCTCGTCTCCCTTGGCGTTGCGAGAACGTTTCAGAACGTCGCCCTGTTTTCGACCATGACGGTGCGCGAGAATGTGTGTGTGGGCGCGCACGCGATGGCAGGCGGCGGATTTGTGGCCAATGGGTTTAGCCTGCCGCTGGCGAGGCGGGAGGAAAGACGGATCGCCGAGCGCGCCGACGCGCTGATCGAGGAATTCGGCCTCAAGGGCGTCGCAGACCGTCCGGCCGGGGCATTGCCGTTCGGCGTGCGCAAGCGGGTGGAACTCGCGCGTGCACTCGCCAAAGCCCCAAAACTGTTGCTGTTGGACGAACCGGCCGGCGGGCTCAACCATTCGGAAGTCGACGGGCTCGCCGACGAAATTCGCGCCATTCGCGATCGGCGCGGCGTCGCCGTGCTCCTTGTCGAGCATCACATGAATCTGGTCATGCGGGTCAGCGACCAGGTGGTCGCGCTTGACTTCGGCCGGGTGATCGCCGACGGCAAGCCTGACGAGGTGAGGGCCAGTCGCGAGGTGGTCCGCGCCTACCTCGGGAGCGCGAATTGAGTGCGCCTATCCTGGAGGCAAAGGGCCTGGAGGCCTGGTACGGCCCAATTCGGGCGCTGCACGGCCTCGACTTCGAGGTCGAAGATGGTGGCGTGACCGCGGTGCTCGGCGCCAACGGATCCGGCAAGACAACGCTCTTGCGGGCGCTGAGCGGCCTCATCCGTCGCACGGGCGACATCCGCTTTCGCGGTCGCCCAATTGGCGCGCTAGCGACGGAAGACGTCGCGCGTTTGGGAATCGCACATGTCCCGGACGGCCGCGGCACCTTCGTCGATTTGACGGTTGAGGAGAATTTGCGCCTTGGCGCATATGTGCGGGCGGATCGACAGGGCGTTCGCGCCGATTTCGACCGTGTGGCCGGCCTTTTCCCTCGCCTCGCGGAGCGGCGACGCCAGCAGGCCGGAACGCTGTCGGGCGGCGAGCAGCAGATGCTGGCGATCGCCCGCGCGCTGCTCATGCGCCCGAGTTTGTTGATGCTTGATGAGCCATCGTTCGGCTTGGCGCCACTGGTGGTGGCGGAAATCTTTCGCGCGCTCGGCGGGATCAACCGCGACGAGGGCGTGAGCCTTCTCATCGTTGAGCAAAACGCCTCGCTCGCGCTCGATCTCGCGGACCGCGCGGTGCTGATCGAAACGGGCAGGGTTGCGCTCAGCGGCCGCTCAGAGGCGTTCCGCGCGGACGACGCGGTGCGGCGCGCGTATCTCGGTTACTAGCGAAGGAGCGACAGGAGGTTGGGCGAGTTCCTGCATCAACTGGCGTCTGGCCTCGCGCTCGGGGGTGTCTATGCGATTATGGCGCTGGCGCTCGTGATGATCTACCAGGCGACGCAGCTGATCAATTTCGCTCAGGGCGAAATGGCGATGTTCTCGACCTATTTCGCATGGAAGCTGATGGACATGGGCGAACCCTATTGGTTCGCTTTCTTCGCCACCGTCATCGCCTCGTTCATCGGCGGACTCCTGATCGAGCGGCTGATCATCAGGCCGTTCGCCGATGCGCCCATTCTCGCTTCGGTAATCGTGTTCATCGGCCTCGCGTTGATCTTCAATTCGCTTGCCGGATGGCTCTACGGCTATTCTGTGACCCCGTTCGACTCGCCGTTCACTGGCCGCCCGTGGTTCGGCTCGGGGTACATGTCAGCGCATGAAGCCGGCGCCATTGTCGTGACCTTGTGCGTGCTGGCGCTGGTCTATGCGTTTTTTCGCTTCACGCCTCTTGGTCTCGCGATGCGCGCTGCGGCGCAGAATCCTGTGTCGAGCAGGCTGGTCGGCATTCGTGTCGGGTGGATGCTGGCGATTGGCTGGGGCTTGGCGGCGGCGATCGGGTCGGTCGCGGGGATGATGGCTGCGCCCATCATCTATCTCGATCCCAACATGATGGGCGGCGTGCTGCTCTACGCCTTTGCCGGCGCCGTGCTGGGCGGCATCGACAGCCCGTTCGGGGCCGTCTTTGGCGGCGTCGCGGTTGGCGTACTCGGCAATCTGATTGGCGCCTATCTGGTGGGCGACGAGGTCAAGCTTTCGGTCGCGCTCGCGATCATCATTGCCGTGCTCGTTTGGCGCCCGTCCGGGCTGTTCGGACGCCGGCTCGTAGCGAGGGTGTAGCTGATGGTCGCCGCCGACGGCGCGCTCGCCGCTCTTGTCGTCATCGCGGTCGGAATCTTCGCACTCGCTTTCCCGTTCGTCGCCTCGGGCTACCATCTCTATCAAGGCGCGCAGGTGCTCATCTTTGCCGTCGCCCTCCTGGGCCTCAATGTCCTGACCGGATTTAATGGCCAGATCTCCCTCGGCCACGGCGCCTTCTTCGCCATCGGCGGCTACGGCGCCGCGATCCTGATCACGAAATTCGGGCTGCCGTATTGGGCCGCGATCCCGCTGGCCAGCATCGCATGTTTCATCGCCGGCTTTCTGTTTGGCTTTCCCGCCCTCAGGTTCGGCGGGCTTTATCTTGCGCTCGCCACCTTCGCGCTCGCGGTCGCAGCCCCGCAGATCCTGAGCTACAAGGGCCTCGATGCGTTCACCGGCGGCTCGCAAGGCATCACGCTCGCGAAACCCCACGCCCCATTTGGGATCGCGCTCACCGCCGACCAGTGGCTTTACCTTGTCTGCCTCGCCTGCGCTGCGGCGCTCTATTGGGTTGCGCTCAATCTCGTGCGGAGCCGGATCGGGCGGGCGCTCATCGCCATTCGGGATCAGCCGATCGCCGCCGAGACGATGGGGATTAACGCTGCGCTCTATAAGACCACCTGCTTTGGCGTCAGCGCGCTCTATGCCGGCGTGGCAGGCGGCCTGAGCGCAATCGCTGTCGGCTTTGTTTCTCCCGAGAGCTTTGGGCTTGCGCTTTCGCTCGCCTTTCTCGTTGGAATCGTCGTCGGCGGGCTCGGCTCCCTCGGCGGCGCTTTGTTCGGCGCCCTGTTCATCGAATTCGTGCCCAATATCGCCGACCAGCTTACGGTCAGTTTCGGCGAAAGCGCCAAAGCGTTGCCGGGCGCAATTTACGGAGCGCTTTTGATTCTGATAATGGCCGCGATGCCGACAGGCATAGCGGGCGTGGCGCGGGCAGCGGCGCGATCGCTCGCTTCGGGGCGGCAGACGGAAGTAACAAAAGGCGGCGTCAATGTCGCCTCGAACTACAAAGGAAAGGGAGAAGCGCCATGATCACTCGACGGACATTTTTGCAATCGAGCGCCGCCGCCGCGGCAGTCGCCTCCAGCGCCGGTTCGGCCCGCGCGGACAATGCACCCGGCGTCACCGACACAGAGATCAAGATTGGGCAAACCATGCCCTATAGCGGCCCCGCCTCGGCCTATGGCGTGATCGGTCGCACTGAGATCGCCTATTTCAAGATGATCAACGAGCGGGGTGGGGTGATCGGCCGCAAAATCAACCTGATCAGCCTCGATGACGCCTATAGCCCGCCAAAGACCGTCGAGCAGGTGCGCCGTCTCGTCGAGGACGAGAAGGTCGCGTTCCTGTTCCAGACGCTGGGCACTCCATCCAATACGGCGATCCGGCAATATTGCAATGACAACAAGGTGCCGCAGCTGTTCGTCGCCACCGGGGCGGCCAAGTGGGACGATCCGAAGCATTTCCCGTGGACGATGGGCTACAACCCCAACTACCAAACCGAGGCGCACATCTATGCCAAGCACATCCTCGCGACCAAGCCGGACGCCAAGATCGCGGTGCTCTATCAGAACGACGATTTCGGCAAGGACTATCTTATCGGTCTGAAAGATGGTCTTGGCGCAGACAAGGCCGGAATGATCGTGAAGGAGGCTTCGTACGAGACCTCGGAGCCAACCGTCGATTCTCAGGTGGTGACCCTGCAGGGCTCTGGGGCCGACCTGTTTCTCATTGTCGCGACACCAAAATTCGCCGCCCAGGCGGTCCGCAAATCCTACGACCTGGGTTGGAACGCGGTGCGCTACATCACCAACGTCTCGGTGTCCATCGCGACGGTCCTCAAACCGGCGGGGCTCGACAAGTCGAAAGGCCTCATTTCAGGTGGATATGTCATCGACGTGAACGACGAACGCTATAAGGACGATCCGAGCCTCAAGGCATGGAAGGACTTCACCTCGAAATACATGTCTGCGACCGAGTACAACGACGTCAACGCCTCCTACGCCTTCGGTGCGGCCGCGACGATGATTCAGGTGCTAAAACAGTGCGGAAGCGACCTGTCTCGCGACAACGTGATGAAACAGGCGGCCAGCCTCAAGAATTTCGCGGCTCCGATGCTGTATCCCGGCATCACGATTAATACCTCGCCCGACAACTTCAGCCCAATCCGCCAATTGCAGCTCATCACCTTCAACGGAACGAGCTGGGAGCCGTTCGGGGAGATCCTGCAGGGCTGAACAATTCGAGGCCGCGCGTCGCACGGGCGCGCGACCTTGCGACAGTCAAGGGTTCAAGCCCATTGCTCGAGCGGAGTGAGCCGCGCGAATTTCTTGGCGCGGTGACGGTCCACGCGGATGAGCACATCGCGTACGAGCGCGACGCCCTCGGCGAGATAGGGCCCCTTGTTGAGCATCACGCATTCGGCGCCTTGCGCCATTGCCGCGTCGGTCATCTCGGCGCGGCTTGCCACGCCGTCGCGCACGAAACTGTCGAGGACCTGTGTCGCCCATACCACGGGTGTGCGCGCCGCTGCGCATAGCCACAGGATCTCCTCCTGCATTTCCGCGAGCCGAGCGAAGCCGAGTTCGACTGCAAGGTCGCCACGGGCGATCATCACCGCAGTCGGATTGTGCGCCGCCGATTGCAGGATGAGCGGCGGCAGATTGCGCACCGCAAGCGGGGTTTCGATCTTCAACACCAGCCCCGGCGGCTCGCGCCTGGGCGCCCGCGCCACGAGATGGTCCTGCAAGAGCTCGATGTCGTCGGCCCGCTGCACGAACGAATAACCGATGAGGTCGGCATGCTCGGCAATGAAGTCGAGGTCGCGGAAGTCCTTGGAGGTCAACGGCGGCAGATTGAGCTCGGTCGAAGGAAAATTGGCGCCCTTGCCGGGCTTAAGCCGAACGCCCTTCTCACGTGCCGCGTAAACCTCGATTTCCGCCCGGCCCATCGCCTTCGAGACAACTCGAGCCGCTGCCTTGCCGTCGTCAATGGACACTTCCGAGCCGATGACGAGCTGGTCAACGAGTTCGGGAAAATTGAGGGAAAACGCGATCGGCTCCTTAATTTTCTCTCGCAGTTCGTCGACCAGAACGATCCGGTCGCCGCGAAGAAGGCGCGTTTTCGGCGGTGCTTTGACGCGGAGGATACGGCACTTGGGCCCGGCGATATCCATCAGGACCCGGCAGGGACGCTCGAGCCGCGCGGTGGCCGCCCGCACATGCTCGACCATATGACCCCAGACTTCGGGGTCATCATGGGCGCAGTTGATGCGCGCGCAGTCCATCCCGGCGTTCACGAGATTGCTGACCAATTCAGGTTCCGTGGCCGCTTCGGCGGGCAGGGTCGCCATCACCCGGGCGCGCGGACCCCCTTTCCGACGTTCACCAAACAGCCGGTCAGCCTCCGCCTCCAGCTCCGCAGCGGCCGCCCGCGCCAATACCGGCGATGGATAGGGCGCATTCGGCTCGCCGCCTAGACGCTTGAGGGTCGCAATGAGCGCATCCAGCGCCTCCGTAACATGGCTCTCGCTTCGGCCTAGCGAAGAGAGACCCCGCGCCGCAAGCCGGTATTGCAGGTCAGTGAGGTCCTGCCCGCGAAGCGCGATATAGTGGGAGAGATTGAGGACCCGCGGCGGGACCTTTGATTTGTCCGCGTCGACGCCCCAGCTGCCTCTAAGTTTGGCGGCTTTGAGCTCAACATCGTCGCGTAGCGCTTTTACCTTGGCAAGAAGGGCGCGGAGTTCTTCCAGGTCGCTTCCGGTTTTCATAGCCATGGGCGTCGCTTCGAGCGAGCGAATTGTCGACGGGCGTTACACATTTTCCCGCCGAGTCGGTCTTTGACGTTCAAATATGACGCCTGTGTAACATCGCGCAACAGATTTGAACTATACTCAGCGTTGGAGGCGTTGCCCCTAAGCGGCATGAGGGTTGACCAAATCCTCTCGCGGGATTGAAACCATTCTGCGGCTAGGCGCGTAGGAAGGGAAGAGCGCGGCGACGAGGTGACAATGGATGGAAGAAAGAAGACGATTGGAGCAATCGCCTTGGCAATATCACAATGGATCGCGATTGCGTCGGCCGAGGACCTCACGGCAGCCCGCTCGCAAACTATCATCGAGCGGCAATTGGACGCCTTTAGTCATGACGATGTTGCGGCGGCGTACGCCCTCGCGGCTCCAACGATTAAACAGATGTTCGACGATCCCGATCAGTTCATGGCGATGGTTCGCGACCACTACGCCCCTGTCTACAGGCATCGCAGCGTCCAGTTTGGCGCCTTCAAGGAATCGGGCGATCAGGCGAGCCTTGAGGCGACCCTTGTCGATAACGACAATGTCGTTTGGACCGCGCTTTACAGTCTGAGCCGGAATGCGCACGGCAATTGGCTTATTTCCGGCTGCGTTCTTTTAAAGTCAGATGGAAGCGCAATCTGATTGCGGCTTTGCAGCTTCAGAAGGTGGCCTCGATCCGGAGGCAGTCATCTCAATCGAGCTTGGCAGCCAAGTCATTGCTCATTCGGCGCTACCGCGAAACCTCCGGCGAAGGAACTTGATCGAGCGCAGGTTCGCCCGGCCCAAGGCCTTCCAGCGCGTTGGCGCGAGCAACGACAAGCCAGCTACCATACCCGCCTCCGGCTTGTCGCTGCCACGATCCCGGCGGGCCTAATTGAGGCGGGACCCTGACCCCTGGGCGCTCCCCCAAGATTGCCGGTCAACCAAACAGCCGACGAAACGATTAGGCATAAAGCTGCACTCGCAGCGCGCACCGGAACAAACGGGGCATTTGACGTCACTAACAATCCACAGGTAGGAAAAGAACTTGCCAACGCGGCCCGCGGCGCCTATTTGTCGTGCGTTACGAATTCGGACCGAGTTCACGCGACCAAGTTGCTCTTTGGTTTGAGCAGGGTGTTTGCCGGGACCATCATGCGATGGCCTGTGGTCTGCGGGAATTGGCCCGGGCGGGTTGTCGACCCGTCGGACCGCTTGTCACACCGATGGCGAGCGTCCGTACAGGGAGACCGCAAGCGGAAGGTGGATTCAACCTGCCGGACACGTCCGGCTACGCGGTTCGAATCGTGACATCAGCGCCAGACGGCGCTGCTTGAATGGCGGCGCGGCCAAGCGGCGTCTTGTTTTCAGGTTGACGATGTCCCGAAGGCAAACCCACAATGTCCCGACCGCCAGTTGTGCGGCGCGGACGGTTTGTCATGTGGCGACGACGTCCAAACAACTTCCTGACGCGGCGCTTGCCGTCCCATTCGTGTATTTTCCTACCTCCAGCATAGACGCCGCGCGCGGCGCGGGCGAGCGGCCCCATGGGCCCTCGTCGCGCACTTTCGCGCTCGGCGAGAGAGTTTATCATGGCAAACAAAATGATCATCGACGCTTCGCACCCGGAGGAGACCAGGGTGGTCGTCCTGCGAGGCAATCGCGTCGAGGAGTTTGACTTCGAGTCTGCAAGCAAGAGACCCCTACGAGGCAATATCTATCTCGCTAAGGTCACCCGCGTAGAACCATCGCTCCAGGCCGCCTTCATTGACTACGGCGGGAACCGCCACGGCTTTCTCGCTTTCTCAGAAATCCATCCGGATTACTACCAGATCCCGGTCGCTGACCGGCAGGCGCTGCTTGAGGAGGAAGCCCAATCTCAGCGGGAGGAGGAGGAAGAGGTCAGCGAGAGACGTAGCAGACGCCACCGCCATCCTCGGCGGCAGGGAATTGAAGTTCGCGCTCGGGATGGGGAGACCGTTTCGGAACGGGCGCCGGTTGAGGAATTGGGCGCTGAAGGTTTCAATTCGACAGTGCCTACGAATCCCCAAGAGGGGCGCGCGGATACCGAGGCCTGGGTTACCGAGCCCTCGCCGGTTGCGGCGTCGGAAGAATTGAACCCGGTCATGACTATCGTGACCGAGACCGGTACCCCGGTCGAAGACTTCGCCGCTGATCAACCTTTGGAAGCTACCGAGGCTCCAGTCGTCGACCGGACGAACTCTACGCGATCCGGGGGAGACGCGTTAGTTCCCGTACCTGGCGATGAATATACATCGGCCCCTCGACTAAGGGACGAAGCTGACCGTGAGGAACGCACGGTCGAGGAAGACGTGCATGAAGTCACGACCCTCGAAGGCGGCTCTGAAGAGCGCGTAGCGAGCGGCAAGCAACCGAGCGAGGACGAAGGCGAGCCCGTCGAGCAGGTTGGCGGCGATGCGCTGGAGGAGGTTCCACGCCGGCCCCAGCGCGTTCGACGTCAGTACAAGATTCAGGAAGTTATCAAGCGCCGGCAGGTTTTGTTGGTGCAGGTCGTGAAGGAGGAGCGCGGCAACAAGGGCGCGGCGCTCACGACGTACCTTTCGTTGGCCGGCCGCTACTCCGTTTTGATGCCGAACACAGCGCGCGGTGGTGGCATTTCCCGCAAGATCACCAACACGCAGGATCGCAGCCGCCTGAAGGCGATCGCCGAGGAACTCGACGTTCCAGAAGGCATGGGCGTGATCCTCCGCACCGCCGGCGCTTCCCGCACCAAAGCCGAGGTCAAGCGCGATTTCGAGTATCTGCTCAGGATGTGGGAAACCGTGCGCGAGACCACGCTCGCGTCGAGCGCGCCAACGCTCGTCTACGAGGAGGGATCGCTCATCAAGCGGGCGATACGCGATCTCTACAGCAAAGAGGTCGAAGAGATCGTCGTCGCTGGCGAAACCGGGTATCGCGAGGCCAAGCAGTTCATGCGGCTTCTGATGCCGAGCCACGTCAACAACGTCCAGCTCTACCGCGAGACCGCGCCGGTTTTCGCCAAGGCAGGCGTCGAATCTCAGCTCGACGCGATGTTCTCCAACCAGGTGACGCTGAAGTCTGGCGGCTACATCGTTATCAATCAGACCGAGGCGCTCGTCGCCATCGACGTCAACTCAGGTCGCTCGACGCGCGAGCACAATATCGAAGATACTGCGCTGCGCACCAATCTCGAGGCGGCTGATGAAATTGCGCGTCAGCTGCGTCTGCGCGACCTCGCCGGGCTCATCGTGGTCGACTTCATCGACATGGAGGAATCGCGCAACAATCGCGCAGTTGAAAGGCGAATCAAGGACGCGTTGAAGAATGACCGGGCGCGCATTCAGGTCGGCCGCATTTCGCACTTCGGTCTGCTCGAAATGTCGCGCCAGCGCATCCGCACCGGCGTTCTCGAAGGCTCGACCGTCCTTTGCCCCCATTGTCAGGGCGCTGGCGTCGTGCGGTCGACCGCTTCGATTGCCCTGCATGTGCTCCGCGTGCTTGAGGACGCCCTGATCAAGAGTTCGACGCACGATCTGATTATCCGCACACGCGCACCCGTGGCGCTCTACATACTGAACCATAAGCGCTTCAATTTGCGCGATCTCGAAAGCCGGTTCGGCGTCGTGATTCTCGTCGAGGCGGACGACACGCTGACTGGCGCCAATTACCACGCTATCGAGCGAGGCGAGCCGGCGCTTGGCGCGAAGACCGAAGGGGAGGTAGTCAGACCGTCGGCTGACATTACGCCGATCATCGAGGAGAGTACGTCAGTCGAAGCGGAAGAAGATGAGGCCGTTGAAGCCCGAGCGGACGAGAATGAGGAAAATGAAGAGGTCGGCCATCTGAGCGACGGAGTGGGAAGCGCCTTGCCGGAGGAAGGTGAGGTGGGCCGTCGCCGGCGTCGCCGCCGCCGCCGCCGCGACCGGCCGTTCGGAGACGATCTCTTGCGGGACGCCCCACAGCCGGCGGACGACGGCCTGGCGGTCGTGGCCGAAATCGGAGGCGATCTCGTTGCGTCGACCGGTGATGCTGGCGCTCTCGATCGAAGAGGTCCGCGTAGCGCGGAAGAGCGTCACCGTCGATCGAGAGGTTCGCGAGGCGGGCGAAACCGGTTCCGACAGGCTGACGGAGAAGCGACGCCTGAGACGTTGGCGGCAGGTTTCGAATTCGCCCCCCTCGGTGGCGCTTGAGGAGCAATTCGCCGGGTCTGAAGCGGACTATTCTATTGCCCCGTCATCCATCGAGGCGGTCCCCCCTGAAGGGACTGCGGGCGAATCGTCGCCGGTCGCCACGGCCGAGAGACACGGGATCGAGCCGCAAGAGGCCGCGGCGCAGGCGCCGACATCTGCTTCGTCAGCGACCGAGCCGCCGCGTCCGCGCCGTAGCGGCTGGTGGCAGCGAGCGCGGGCGACTGTCATCGGGAAATAGATGGTTCGAGGCTCACACCTCCGAGCGCACGCATGAGTCTCGGGGGCTTCGTCCCGGGGCCGATAGGCAGGTTCGGTGGCGGTGAAGCGGGCCCAGCGGGCTCAGCCACCACGGTTCCCTCCGATGTCCTTCATCGCCGCCGGTTCCTGGACCGCTTCCTCGAGCAGCCGCGACAGCGTCTCCGGCTCCTTAGGGAAGCCCGCGCGGATCCATAGCGCCCGGAAGGCGCGCAGCGCCCGTCCGACCGGCCTCCCCGCGGCGACGCCTCGTGCAATCAGGTCGGCGCCACTGATCGGGAGCTTGGGTTCCGGCGCGTCGCCCAGAAAGCGGTCGGCCGCCGTGAAGGCGGCGTCCAACGGTGGCGCTTCGGAATCGGCCTGAGCGAGGGCTAGTGCGTCGCGCGCGGCTTCGCGTCCGGCATTGAACATAAGGCTTCTGAGATCGTGGAACGACGGGGGCGCCGTGATCCCGTGCAGTCGGATAAGCGCCGAGGCGGCGGATCTCAACCGGTCGGCTTCGGCGTTGGCGAGACGCAGCCGGTTGCGCAGCCGCTCCGCATCTTCTGGGACCGCGACGCCGAGGGCGCCTAATCGCAGGAGAGCATCGGCGCTCGCGCCGCGCGCGGCCTCGATCGCGATGAGGCGGCTGAGTCGCCTCGCATAGCCGATGCCGCCGAGGATCGGCTCGAGAAAGCCAGTCTCGCCCATCGCCCGCACGACCTCGCTGGCTCGTGACGCGGCGATGAGCTTCATGAGTTCTCCCCGCACCCGCTCGCGCGATAGGGCCGCGAGGCCGTCGCGCGAGCGGATCACGGCTGAGAGACCATCAGGATCGAGCCCGCCCACAGCGTATCGAGCCGAGAATCGGAAGAACCGCAGAATACGCAGATAATCCTCGCGAATCCGCGCTTCCGCGTTCCCGATGAAGCGCACTCGTCTGGCGGCGAGATCCTCGAGGCCGCCAACGTAGTCGTGGGCCATTCCGTCTGGCCCAAGCGACAGCGCGTTGATGGTGAAGTCACGCCGCCGTGCGTCGGTGGCGAAATCCCGGCAGAACATGACCTTGGCCCACCGGCCGTTGGTCTCGATGTCCTCGCGCAGCGTGGTCGTTTCGATCGGGCGCCCTTCGACTATGACGGTCACCGTGCCATGCCTAACCCCGGTCAGTGCGACCTTGAATCCCGCCTGCTCCGAGCGGCGGACGACCTCGTCAGTTGTCGCGGTAGTTGCGAGGTCGAAATCGACCGCGGGCTCGCCGAGCGCGAGATCGCGCACCGCGCCGCCGACGAGACGGGTTTCCTCCCCTCCACCGTTGAACGCTTCGAGCGCACGGGCGAGCGAACCTCGCCTCAGGAGCGTCTGATCCTTGAGCTTTCCGTCCGCGAGACCGGGAAGGGCGGTCATTCGAACCTCCCCGGAACCAGCACTCCGTTTTCAACATGCGCCGGGACATAGACACCGCGCCCCCGGGGGGCGACGGCGTTTACGGCGACCAGGCCGAGCACGGCCGCCGCGAGGCCGATCAACGTCATGACCGAGACTCGGCCGCGCGTCCAATGCTCGATTTTGAGCGGATAGCGGGACCGAAGCGCGAGGTAGAGGGCGTAAATTACGAACGGGCTCAGGAACAGCGCCAGCGGCTCGAGGACGGTTCTGCCCATCAGGAGGTTAGCTTTTCGTACAAGCTGCGTAGAATTCCGGCCGTTGCCCCCCAAATATGCCGCCCTTCATGCGGCATTGCGTAGTATTTTCGCGGATGCCCCTGCCATTCGCGCTCTTCGAGCCGATGGTTGGCCGCGTCCATGAGAAAGGCGAACGGCGTTTCGAAGACCTCGTCGACCTCAAGCTTGTTGATTTTCAGCACGAAGGACGGTTCGACCAACGCCACCAGAGGAGCGACCCGAAAGCCCGTGCCGGTGAAGTACGGGTCGAGCCAGCCGAGCGGCTCGACGAACCGCTCCTCGAGTCCTACTTCTTCGTACGCCTCACGCAGCGCCGCCTCGCGCGGGGTCTCGCCTCTGTCGATCTTTCCGCCGGGAAAGGCCACCTGGCCCGAATGAGCGCGCAGATCCGAGGCCCGCAAGGTCAGGAGGACACTCAGTCCGCCTGGCCGGGCAACGATCGGCAGAAGCACCGCGGCCGGACGCAATGGCCCGAGCGCAGCGAGCTCTGGGCGCCCTGCATCGGGAGCGTCGTCGCTTATGCCGCTCGGCGCGGCCCGCTCGAGGTCGGTCAAGCTTAGCGACGGCAGGAGCTTCTCATGCGCCAGCGCGCGCAGCGCGGCCGGACTTCGATCGGAGATCAGGTCCGCGCTCAAAGCCCCTCGATTTCGCTTGCCGGGCACATCGGGAAGAAGAGACCGCCCGAGCGCACGCCGAACCAGTCCTGTGTTTCGACCCGCTCCGTCCGGCCGAGGGTGACGAGATCGTAGAACAGCGCCCGCTTGACCAGCGCCCAAAGGTCGCCCCGGACTTTCACGTATGGCTTCAGGCCACCCGAGGCGCCGCGCTCGAAGCGAAGCGGGTGCTCGGCGTCGATCGTCACCACGTCGTCGACGTTGGTGCGGAACAAGAGTTGCGCGTCGGGCGCTGCGGGCTGGATAGACATCTCGACCGCTAAAAACGGCGCGTCGTCGACTTTGACGCCGACTTTCTCCACCGGTGTCACCAGGACGTGACGATCGCCTTCCTTGCGTATGATGGACGCAAACAGCTGCACGAGCGGAGCCCTGTCTATCGGGGAGCCACAATAAAACCACGTTCCATCGGCAGCGATGCGCATGTCGATATCGCCGCAATCCGGCGGGTTCCAAGAAGGTGCCGGCCCTGGGCCACGCGAACGCCCCGTAGCCGCATCGCCGAGTCCTCGAAGAGCGCTCTCCGGCGCGCGCGTCAGATGCTCGTTATTCTCGCGCTTCTTTGTGGGTGAATCCGACATTTGCGTGCTTGGGGCTTGCGCCGAAACGACGCGAACTCAATCTAGTGCGTCTGAGGACAAAACAAAACACCAAGCCATCCAGATGGCGCAAAGGACGAGTTGATGAGCGTGACCAATATCGCCGATCCCGGGCAGTTGACCCGCGAGGCCGACGCAGTGCTTGAGCGCATCGCCGCCGCGCGAACCGAGATCGGTGGGGTGATTTTCGGTCAAGAACGCGTTGTCGACCTAACCCTCGCGACATTGTTAGCCGGCGGACACGGACTGTTGATCGGCGTGCCGGGGCTGGCCAAGACCAAGCTGGTCGAGACCTTGGGCATCGTCGTGGGACTCGACGCCCTCCGTGTGCAGTTTACGCCCGATCTGATGCCAACGGACATTCTTGGCTCCGAGGTGATGGAGGAAGGTCACGACGGTAAGCGCGGGTTCCGGTTCATCAGGGGGCCGATCTTCGCCCAATTGCTAATGGCCGACGAAATCAACCGCGCGAGCCCCCGCACCCAGTCGGCGCTGCTGCAGGCGATGCAGGAGCATCACGTCACAGTGGCTGGGGCGCGATACGATTTGCCGCGGCCTTTCCATGTTCTGGCGACCCAGAACCCGCTTGAACAGGAAGGCGCTTACCCGCTTCCTGAGGCCCAGCTCGATCGTTTCTTGTTGCAGATCGACGTCGGCTATCCCGATCGGGCCGCTGAACGCCGTATTCTGATCGAGACGACAGGGGAACGCGAGGCGCGCCCAAAGCCTGTGATGACGGCGGAGGATCTAATGGCCGCTCAGCGACTCGTGCGCAGAGCCCCAATCGGCGACCGCGTGGTTGAAGCGATACTGGACCTGGTGCGGGCGGGGCGTCCGGGCGAAGGCGACCCGGAGCTTACTAAGGGTATTGGTTGGGGACCGGGGCCCCGCGCCGCCCAGGCGTTGATGCTGGCCGCTCGCGCCCGTGCGCTGGTTGACGGGCGCCTGTCGCCGTCGCTTGACGACATCGCGATTTTGGCCGATCCCGCGCTCAAGCACCGCATGGCGCTGAGCTTCGCCGCTCGCGCCGAGGGCGAGACCATTTCGGCGGTGATCAGGCGGCTTGTGGCCAAGACGATCCAATGATCCCGCGGCGCTCGACGCAATGACGCTGCCGGCCTCCATCCGTCGCGACGCCGCGACGCTTTCAGCCCGACTGCCGAGCCTGGTTATCGCCGCCCGCCGCGTGGCGCAGACGGTGCGCCACGGCGTTCATGGCCGGAGGCGCGCCGGCTCGGGCGAGACTTTCTGGCAATTTCGCCCATTTCTGTCCGGCGAGCCGTCATCGCGAGTTGACTGGCGTCGCTCGGCGCGTGAAGAGCGCGCTTTCGTGCGCGAGCGTGAGTGGGAGGCGGCGCATACTGTCTGGATCTGGTTCGACCGCTCGGCGTCGATGCAATTCGCATCGAGTCTCGCGCCAGCGTCGAAGATCGACCGAGCGGCCTTGCTGGCGTTGGCTTTCGCGGATCTTGGCGTGCGCGGCGGCGAGCGCGCAGGTTTGCTCGGTCTCACCCGACCGTTAGCGACGCAAGGCGTCGTCGAGCGCTTCGCTGAGGCGATTGCAACCGACGAGCGCCTCCAGGGCCCCTCGCGAGCCCCATTGCCACCCTCACTGCCCGCCGCGCCGCGCTCGATGGTTCTCATGATCGGCGATTTTCTCTCCGGGCCCGAAGAGGTTGCTCGCGCCCTCCGCGCCGTGAGCTCGGAGGGCGCGATTGGCGAACTGGTGATGATCGTCGATCCGATCGAGGAGACCTATCCGTTCTCCGGCAATACCGAGTTTCTTCATCCGGCGGGCTCGCTGCGCATGATTACGCCGCGGGCACAAAACCTGCGCGACGCCTATCTCGCGCGTCTCGCCGCACATCGCGAAGCGATCCGGGGGATCTGCGCCCGCTCGGGCTGGGGTATGAGCATCCACCGGACCGACGGGTCCCCAGCAGAGATGCTGCTGGCGTTGCGCATGCGACTATCCGCGCCCGTGCCCGGGGCGGGTCTGAGGAGCGCCTGAGCGATGTTAGGACTGCCGCTCGCCTTCGCTGCCCCCGCTGTTCTCGTGGCGCTGATAGGCCTCGTCGGTCTCTATTTCCTGTTGCGGGTCACGCCGCCGAGCCCGCGTCAGGCGATATTCCCGCCGCTACGGCTTCTCTTGGGGCTCGATCCGAACGAGACGACGCCGGCGCGCACGCCTTGGCCGATTTTGGCGCTCCGACTCGCGATTGGAGCTCTGATCATTCTCGCCATGGCTCAGCCGTTGTGGAACAGCTTGGCGGCGCTCTCCGGGTCGGGGCCGCTTCTTGTTTTGATCGACGACGGATTTGCCGCCGCCCCGACTTGGGACAAGCGAATCGACTTCGTTCGGGAACGAGCGGCCGCGGCGGCGCGATCGGGTCGAATCGTCGCGATCGACGCCCTCTCACAGGGCGGTCAAGACATCGCGCCGCTCGACAGATCCGAGGTCGAAGGCAGGTTGCGCTCGCTGGCTCCGGTTCCCTATCCGCCAGACCGCGAGGTAGTGCTGCCGGCGATTAAGCGCTTTCTCGCCCGCGAGCCGAGGTCCGACATTCTGTGGATCGCCGATGGGGTTGAACTCGGCGGGGCCAGCGCTTTTTCGACTCAGCTAGCCTCGATTGCCCACTCCGTCGAGGTCGTAACTGACGGCAGAGAGGCGCTGGCGCTCGCCGGAGCCGACAACGAGGCAGGCGCGCTCACCGCTCGCCTCACGCGCTCGGACGCCACCGCGCCAGCGCGAGGCGCCGTGCGCGCCCTCGACGCGCAAGAACGCGAAGTCGGCAAGGCTACCTTCGACTTTGGCGCCAAATCAGTGGTTGGCGCCCGGTTTGATCTGCCGGTCGAGTTGCGCAATGACGTCACGCAGGTCGTCATCGATGGCGAACGTTCAGCCGGGGCGGCCTGGCTCATTGATGAACGCTCTCGTCGGCGTCGGGTCGCCATCGCTTCCGGCGCCAGCGCAGATGTCGCGCAACCGCTCCTGGCGCCCAGCTATTATCTTAAGCGCGCGTTGCAGCCCTTCGCGGATATCAGCGAGTGGCGTGACTCCTCGACCGACCCGATCATTTCGCTGCTTGAGCAGAAGCCATCGGTGCTCGCCCTCGCCGATATGAGCATCGCGCCCGGGCCAGAGCTCGACGCAATCACCCAATTCCTCGATAACGGGGGCGTATTGTTGCGCTTCGCTGGCACTCATCTTGCCGCCGGTGATGATACTTTGACTCCGACGGCTCTCCGCCGCGGCGGGCGCCTGCTCGGCGGCGCACTGTCGTGGGAGAGTCCGAAGCACATCGCGCCGTTCGAGGCGGGCAGTCCTTTCTTTGGCCTTGCCGCGCCCCAGGAAGTGACGGTGACGCGTCAAGTGCTCGCCGAGCCGGAGACTGGACTCGCCGAAAAGACCTGGGCGCGCCTCGCTGACGGGACCCCGCTTGTCACCGCCGAACGGCGCGGCAAGGGTCTCATCGTGCTGTTCCATGTGACAGCTGACACCACTTGGTCGAATTTGCCTTTGTCCGGTCTCTTCGTTGATATGCTACGCCGGATTGTGGCGGAGGCCGACGCCCCCGGCCAGGGAGCCGCCAAAGCGAAGGTTGGGGAGCACGGGATAGTGCGGCCGCCCCTGCATACGCTGAACGGCTTTGGCGTTCTTGGCCCGCCTCCGGCGAACGCTGAGCCGATCGGCGATGATTTTTCTGGCGTCGGTGACCCGCTTCATCCGCCGGGCTTTTACGGGACGCCGGAGTCGTTACGGGCTGTCAACGCCTTGGCGCCTGGCGCGACGCTGGCTCGCGCCAACTATGGGCCGCTTGTCGTCCACGAGGGCGCACTTGCGATAGCCCCGCCGATCGATCTGCGCCGCTGGTTGTTGCCGACGGCTCTTGTCGGCCTAATGATCGACGCGCTGGTGTCGATTTGGTTGATGGGCGGCGCGCCCTTGCGCCGCAAAGGAGCGTTCACCGCCCTTGTCTTCATCGGCGCGCTGGGTTTCGCCGCCGTCCCCTATGAGGCCCGAGCCGGCGAAGCGCCGCCCGTCTCTGATCGTGATATGGACGCGGCCCTGTTGACAAGGCTCGCTTATGTCACAACGGGAGACGCGTCGGTCGACGAAACCTCAAAGCTCGGATTGACGGCGCTGACGCGGGTGCTCGCGTCACGCACCTCTGCCGAGCTTGCCGAGCCGGTCGCGCTCGATCCCGCCCGCGATGAACTCGCTTTCTATCCGCTCATCTACTGGCCGATCGTCGCCGGCTTGCCGCAGCCCAAGCCGGAAGCGCGCACTCGCATCGCCGCATTCATGAAAAACGGCGGCACCATGGTTTTCGACACCCGGGACGCGCTGACATCACGCTCCGGCGGCCCGCCCACAGCCGAGGCGCTCTGGTTGCGCACGTTCCTCGAAGGGGTCGATGTGCCGGAGCTTGAGCCGGTCCCGCATGACCACGTGCTGACGAAGACCTTCTACCTGCTCGACCGCATCGTTGGCAGGACCGCGATCGGGCAGACCTGGATCGAAGCTCTTCCGCCACCCGATCCAAACGATCACGTTCAGCGCCCGGCGCGCGCCGGCGACAGCGTTTCGCCGATCGTCATCGCCTCGGACGATCTTGCAGCGGCGTGGGCCGAGGACGCTGACCGGAGGCCGCTCTATCCGCTGAATTCCTGGCGGCGCCCGGCAGCGCGAACTCGCGCTGCGCAGCGGCATCAATCTGGTCATGTACACGCTGACTGGCAATTACAAAGCCGACCAGGTTCATGCGAAAGACATTCTCGAAAGGCTCACTCGTTGAGCGCCTGGTCGGTCACCCTTTCCCCCTTCCTCCCGTGGCTGGCGGTCCACGCGCTGGCGGCCGTGACGCTAGCGGTCTCGGCCGCACTCGTCTGGCGAGGCGTCCGCGGCGCATGGCTGCGCACCCTGAGCATGGCGCTCCTGCTACTCGCGATCTGCGACCCCAATCTCGTTCAGGAAAACCGCCGTCCGCTCAAGGATATTGTCGCTGTAGTGGTCGACCGGTCCGAGAGCCAGGACATCGGCGAGCGGCCCCAGCAGACGGACAAGGCGCGCGACGAACTCGAGGCGCGGCTAAGGGCGCTTGGAGATGTCGACCTTCGGGTCGTCGAAACCTCGCGCGATGAATCCGAAACCGAAGGGACTAAACTTTTCTCTGCTCTTCGTGGGGCGCTCTCCGATGCGCCACCAGAGCGGGTCGGGGGCGCGATCGTCATCACCGACGGGGACGCGCACGACATTCCGCAATCCGCGGCCGCGCTTGGCTTCAACGCGCCGTTGCACGCATTGATCACTGGCCACGAGGGCGAGCGGCAGCGGCGTATCGAGCTGGTCGAGGCGCCGCGCTACGGTATCGTTGGTAAAGATCAGGTCGTCAAAGCCCGCGTGCTCGACAGTGCCGACCACGGCGAGCCGGTCAAGCTCACGGTGCGTCGCGACGGCGAGACGATTGCGACGATCGACGCCAAGGTCGGGGAGCAGGTCGATGTGAGGGCGCCGATTGACCACCCAGGCCCGAACGTGATCGAGCTCGAAGTCGCGCCGGTTCAAGGCGAAATCGCCGCCGACAGCAATCGCGCCGTGGTCAACATCGAGGGCGTCCGGGACAAGCTTAGGGTGTTGCTTGTCTCCGGCAAGCCGCACCCAGGCGAACGGATGTGGCGAAATCTCTTGAAGTCCGACGCGAATGTCGATCTCGTCCATTTCACCATCCTACGTCCGCCGGAGAAAGGCGCCGACGGCACGCCGATCAGCGAATTGTCGCTGATCGCCTTTCCTGTTGCTGATTTGTTTGGACGCAAGATCAAGGACTTCGATCTCATCATTTTCGATCGCTACGCCCAGCAGTCGATCCTGCCGTACATCTACCTGGAGAACATCGCCAACTACGTGCGCAATGGCGGCGCCCTGCTGATGGCGGAGGGGCCGGAATTCTCTACCCCCGACGGTCTTTTTTATTCACCGCTCGGCAGCATTTCGCCCGCCGAACCAACCGGCGATGACGTCGAGGCCCCGTATCGCGCCCGGGTTTCAGAGGAAGGGCAGCGCCATCCGGTGACCAGGGGCCTGAACGGTTTCGACGCCAACAACGGTAAACCGAACTGGGGCCGGTGGTTCCGAATCGTCGGCGCAAGGCCGACGAGCGGCATGACGGTGATGACCGGCGCGGACGGCAAGCCGTTGCTCGTTATGTCGCGAGTCGACAAGGGGCGTGTCGGCCTGTTGTTGAGCGACCAGATGTGGCTTTGGGCGCGCGGCTACGAGGGCGGCGGACCGTACCTCGACTTGCTGCGGCGGCTGGCGCATTGGCTGATGAAGGAGCCCGATCTGGAAGAAGAGGCCTTGCGCGCCAGCGCGAAGGGGCGCGAGGTGACGGTCGAGCGACAGAGCGTCAGCGGCGCGGCGCGAGACACCTATCTCGTCGCGCCCGATGGCTCGAAAACCAAGCTTGATCTCAAACCCTACGCGCCCGGCCTCAGCCGAGCACATGTAACCGTGAGCCGATACGGCCTCTATCGCGCCGAAGACGGCGAACATGTCGCGCTGGTTAACGTCGGCCAGCAGAATCCGCTCGAAATGCGGGACGTCGTCTCGACTACCGAAAAGCTTCGCTCGATCGCCGAAGCGACCGGCGGGACGACGCGTCGCCTTGCGGCGGGCGCGAGCGGCGCGATCGTCATGCCGCGCGTCGTCGGCTTGAACCCGTCGCCGAGCTACGGCGGCGGCGACTACATCGGCATCAAGCGCACCGGATCGACCGAACTGATCGGCGCGCGTTCGACTTCGCTCGCCTCCGGGTTCTTTGGGCTGGCACTCCTGCTCGGCATGGTGACCCTCGCCTGGGTGAAGGAAAGCGGAGGCGTGAGACGCGGCGATGAGGGTTAGTGGTGGCGCCCGGCAACCTCCGCGGCCGGTCGCCGCTCCGGTCTTTGAGACAGCTAGCTCCCTAGCTCTGCCCCTCTTCCATGACGATCCAGGGGGTTGCCGCCTACTGCTGCAGCATCTCCTCGAAATATGTGATTGTCTTCTTCAGTCCCTCGCGAAGCTGGGTCTTCGGCTCCCATTTCAGGGCTGACTTCGCCATTGTGATATCCGGCTGTCGCTGTCTCGGGTCGTCTGACGGCAGCGGTTCGAAACATATCTTGGACTTTGTACCCGTCATTTCGATGATGAGTTCGGCAAGCTCCCGGATGGTGAACTCATTTGGGTTGCCAATATTGATCGGACCGGTCACGTCCGACGGGGTCTCCATCATGCGAACAATCGCCTCGATCAGGTCGTCCACATAACAAAATGAGCGCGTCTGGGTCCCTTCTCCGTAAATGGTGATCTCCTTACCCCGCAGCGCCTGCACGATAAAATTTGAAACTACGCGTCCATCGTTGGGATGCATCCGTGGGCCATAAGTATTGAAGATCCTAACGACCTTGATAGGCATCTTGTGCTGTCTCCGATAGTCGAAGAACAGCGTCTCCGCGCACCGTTTTCCTTCGTCGTAACAGGATCGCTGGCCGATTGGGTTGACGTGGCCCCAGTATTCTTCGGTCTGAGGGTGCACCGTGGGGTCGCCGTAGACCTCGGATGTCGATGTCTGAAGAATTTTCGCCTTGACCCTTTTTGCCAGACCAAGCATGTTGATCGCGCCAATTACACTCGTTTTCGTCGTTTGCACTGGATCGAATTGATAGTGAATGGGCGAAGCCGGGCAAGCGAGGTTGAAGATTTGATCGACCTCAACATAGAGCGGAAAGGTCACGTCATGCCGCATTAGCTCCATGTTCGGATTTCCAAGTAGATGGGTAATATTTCCTCGCGTGCTTGAGAAGAAATTGTCGACGCACAGGACTTCGTGACCGTCATTCAGCAACCGTTCGCAAAGATGGGAGCCCAGAAATCCAGCTCCCCCGGTCACCAGAATGCGTTTTGTCATCAATTTCCCCTATTCACGCGACAAACAACCATGGTCTCTAACTGTACCGATCGGCGCCGATTGATCAAGCGCTTCGAGTGACCTATCCGCGGGCGAAGACCCAGGTGGGACGGTAACGAAAACGGCCGTTAATGAATTGCCCTCGCTCAGCCGCCGCCATCGAGGAGCTTGGCGCAACCGCTCATCAGCGTGGAACGAACTTCGCCTCGGTGCTTGGTTGTGGGTCGTAAATCGCTCGACTGACTAGCTTATGAAAATTATATAGCTAAATATTCTTGCTGTTTATTGGGATGGCCAGGCGGGCGGGTCTGATGCAGAAGGAATTCGGGGTGATCAGTGCGTTGAAATGGATCGTTCTTCCAACACCTCACAAAGGCGTGAAAGCGGAACGCCGCCCGTATCCAGCCCAGAACAACGGCCGCGCTCGAGGCCTTCGACATCGCCTGCGCGGACACGCTCGCGACGAGGTGCTGGGACACACTCAGGCGAGGCCTACGCCATAGCGCGCCGTCAGGTGCAGGGGACCACTGTGGCGGTGAAGAGCGTGCTGGGTGCGGAAAGCAGACGCGCGAACTCACCCGCTGTTTCTCAGGCCTGCTGAGATGCCGTTGATGGTGAGCTGAATCCCCGTCAGCACCTTCTCGCTCGCAGCGCGCGAGCGATGGAGTTTTAGAAGCTCGACCTGAACGTGGTTGAGCGGATCGAGATAGGGGAAGCGGTTGCGGATCGAGCGGTCGAGTAGCAGATTGCTCTCAAGCAGCTTCGACTGCTCCATGATCGCGTTGAGGGCATCGACCGAATCGCGCCACTCGTGCGAAATGCGGCTGAAGATTTTTTCCCGCAAGACAACGTCGTCGATCAGCCTCGCGTAGCGCGAGGCGATCGCGAGGCTCGACTTCGCCAGCACCATGTCCATGTTGGAGAGCAGGGTGCGGAAGAATGGCCAGCGGGCATACATTGCTTTCAGCGCATCGATGCCTTCATTGGGGCGGGCTTCGACATAGGCCTTTATCGCCGATCCGAACCCGAACCACCCGGGGAGCATGAGCCGGCATTGCGCCCATGAGAACACCCAGGGAATCGCGCGCAGATCGCTGATGGCGGTCGTCCTCTTGCGCGAGGCGGGCCTTGAGCCGATGTTGAGACTGGCGATTTCGGTAATGACCGTCGACGACCAGAAGTAGCGCTCGAAACCCTCCGTCTCGTAGACGAGGCTGCGATAGGCTTTGTAGGCGTTGAGCGACAATTCCTCCATCGTATCGAGAAACCCGGGATCGGGCGCGGGGCTCTCGTCCTGCAAAAGCGTCGCCTCGAGCGTGGCGGAGACGAGCGTCTCCAGGTTGCGCCGCCCGACGTCGGGGTTGGAATATTTGCTCGAAATGATCTCGCCCTGCTCGGTGATGCGGATCTGTCCCTGCACGGCGCCGCCCGGCTGCGCGAGGATTGCGTCGTAGCTCGGCCCGCCGCCCCGCCCAACCGAGCCGCCACGGCCGTGGAACAGCCGGATGCGGACGCCGTGGCGGCGGAACACTTCCACGAGCCCAATCTCGGCCTTGTAGAGCTCCCAGCCCGAAGTGACGAAGCCGCCGTCCTTGTTCGAGTCTGAATAGCCGAGCATCACTTCCTGCTCGCCGCCAACCGAATCGACGAGCCGGCGGTATTCGGGGATGGCGAGCAGCTTGTCCATCACGCCGACGCAGTTGCGAAGATCCGCGATCGTTTCGAACAGCGGCGCAAGATGGAGCGAGGATTTGCCGCCGTGAATGAAGCCGGTTTCTTTGAGCAAGAGCGCGAGCTCCAGCATGTCAGAAACACCGTCGGCCTTGGAGATGATCGCCGTGCGGATCGCGCCTCGGCCATAGGTGTTATAAATCGCCGCCGCGGCCTTGAATACGCCAAGCTCGGCGGTCGTCTCGTCACTGTAGGGAAGGAAGGGCGAGATGAGCGGACGAGGCGATGTCAGTTCCCGCCGCAACAATTCAACACGTTCCGCTTCGTTTATGCCTTTGTAGTCGAGGCCGGGGGCCGCAGCGGCCAGAAGCTCGGCGACGGTGCGCTCATGCACATCCGAGTTTTGCCTCAAATCAATCGGAGCCAAGCTGAACCCGAACAAGTCGACCGCGCGTTGCAACGCCCTTAAGCGCCCGCGCGCGAGAATGCCCGCGCCGTGTCCATGAAGGGACCGCGCGACGATTTCGAGGTCGGCCGCCATTTCCTCGACGCTTGCATAGGCAGGCGCGTCGGTCAGAGGATGGCGAAGCGCGACGACGTGGTCCAGGTAAAGCGCGGTTTTGGCGAGACGAGAATAGATGCCGGCGATGGCACGGCGATAGGGCTCGTCGCGGCGGTTGAGAGAGGGGTCGCTCGCGCGGTCGGCGAGCGCGTTGAGTTCTTCGCTGACCTTAACCAGGCTGGCGGCGAGCGAAAACTCGCCGCCGAGCTCGTGCAGCTCGTCAAGATAATGGTTGAGCGCACGCGCGCTCTGTAGGCGAACCGCCTCCCTCAGCACGTCAGCGGTCACGTAGGGGTTGCCATCCCGGTCGCCGCCGATCCAGGAGCCCACGCGCAGGAACGAAGGAATCGGCTTGCCATCGTCCTTGGCGGCGAGTTTGACCAGCATATCCTCGATCGCCGCATAGAGCCGAGGCAGTTCGCGGAAGAATGTGTAGTCGTAATAGGAGAGGCCGTTGGCGACCTCGTCGATCACGGTTAGCCGTGTCTGCCGCAACATGTTCGTGCGCCAGAGGATGAGGATCGCGCGCCTGAGCCGCTCTTCGTTGTGGGCGAGTTCAGATTCGTCGCCGGCGAGCCGTTCGCGCTCGTCCAGCAATTCAGCGATCTCGAGTTCGCGCGTGAGGGTGCTCTTGCGCCTTACCTCCGTCGGATGGGCGGTCAAGACGGGGCTCACCAACGCGCGATCGAAAAAATCAGCGAGCGCCGCGGGCTCCGTACCCAGCTCGCGCGTCCGCTGAAACGCATAGGCGAGCGAACCGGGACGGGGCGCTGAGCCCGCGATCGCGTGCGCGCGATTCCGGCGGATGTGATGCTGATCCTCGGCAATATTGGCGAGATGCGAGAAATAGCTGTAGGCGCGTACGATCGTAAGCGTCTGCTCGGCGCTCAGACTGTCCAGCGTCGCCTCAAGCTCGCGCCGGGCGGCTGCCTCGTTGTCGCGATGGAAGCGGATCGAAGCCCGGCGGATCTGCTCGACCAGCTCGAAGACCTCTTCGCCTTCCTGCTCGCGCACCGTATCGCCAAGGATCCGGCCAAGCAGGCGAATGTCCTCGCGCAGGGGAACATCCTTCTCGTCCGAAGATCGAGGAAGTGGCTGTTGGAGTTTAGCGACCATGGCCGTCGGGCTCATCCGTTGCCGAGACTTCAAGAATGCTGCACTGCGGCAGACTTGGGTGCAAGGCGGAAAGATAGGCAGACAGCGGGCTGTCTGCGCTTTCCGCCGCCGCTTACCGCGTCCGCAGAGCTTCGGCGAGCCGGGCGCTGAGGAAGGCCTTGTCCTTGAGCTCGCACTCGTGGACGACAAGTGCGCGCCAGCCCATCGTGGCGTAGGAGGCGAGGGTTTTCGCGTCACGCTCTCGGTTGCGAGCGATCTTGGCGCGCCAGTACTCGGCGTTGGCTTTCGGCATGCGTGCGCCGCGCGCGCAGTTGTGCCCATGCCAGAAGCAACCATGGACAAAAATCACAAGTTTGCACGGGCCGTAAACGATGTCGGGCTTGCCCGGCAAATCGATCCGATGAAGCCGGTAACCCGGCGCGATCGCGCGCAGAAGCGCGCGCACGGCAAGTTCCGGACTCGTGTCGCGCGATTTGACCGCGCGCATGACCGCGGAGCGGTCATAGGTCACTCGATCGCCCATGCCGCGGCACCTAGAGTCAATCGTCGCCCGTGTCGCCCTCTACCTCGATCGCCAAGCCAAGCAACTGCCGATGATATTTTTGCAGCCGCTCGAAGTGCGCCTGGATCGCTCCGGCGATTTCCTTTGAGTTCTTTACTGCGAGGAAATGCCCGACAATTTGACTATAATGTTCGGCCTGCCGAGGCAGGCGAAGCGCCGGGTCCTTCTTCTCTGCGATTTCGGAGTCGGACATCACCTGGACTTTTTGCAACGGGCCTGGCGGACTGGCTCGATCCGTTCGAGACTTCGGGACCTTGCCGTTCATCAACGCGGACTTAGCATTGAATGCGTGGAATAGCTCGTCCTCAAGGGCACCGATCTCCGCTTTGCCCTTGACCGGACAAGCCCAGACCCACGCAATTTCCCATACATCGATCTGACGATTTGCGATGATGTCGCTTCTTGCCGATGTGAGATGACGGTTCACACGGGAACGGATGCCGTCGACCGATTGCCCCACATAAATCGGCACCTGATCGAGATCGCAAAGTACGTAGCAGCCGATTTCGTTTGTCAGGGTGCGAACCGCTCTCGGACGGAAGGGCAGATCGATCGCCATTTATTACTCCGCGGCGATCAACTCCAACGTATCGCTCCCGATCAGAGAAGGCTCAAGTACGTGCTCAGCAATATGCCGTACGACAGGTACGCACACGCCGTCGCCGCAGACATGATAAGCATGGTTATAGCGTTCGGGAAGCACGTAATCGTCGTCCAATCCCATGAGCCGCGCAGCTTCGCGCGGTGAGACCAGGCGTGACCGAACCGTCTTCCCTCGAACGACCAAGATTACCTGACGCGATGAACCGCCCGCCGGAGTGCGAAGACAGCCCGCCACATCATCGAAGCGAACCTCTGCCCGCTGCCGTTTGATTCCGTTCTCGTCGGGCCGGGTTCGCCGATACACGGTGCCGACAATTTTAACGCCGCCTTTCATCGCGTCAGATACCTTTTGGCGGTTAAGGGTCGACATGAGATTCAGAATGTAATTGGTATGCGCCGCCGAGTGCCACTTCACTGCGGTTGGCACGTCCTCGATGAGCTCAGCGAACGTTGAATTTCGCTTTAATGGCCGCGGGATCCTCCACCAGATCCAGTTTTTCTTCGCAGCCGCGGTGACACCGGCGTGAGCCTGAATTAGGGCTGATGGATGCCAGATTTCCTGCGGACCCTCCGCAATCAGCGACGCCGGAATGCCTTGGTTCCCGCGGAAGGCGATGAAAAAGAGGCGGGGCCGGGATTGCGGGACGAAATGCACAGCGTCGATTACAGCCGCTCCGAGCTTGTAATCCAACTCGGCGAGCGCGGAGGCAATGGACGCGAAATCCTTCCCATTTCTGGAGGTCAAGCATCCGTAGACGTTCTCAATAACAATTGCCCGCGGAGCACGCTTGTCTCGGGCGAGGCTCCGGATCAGTTTCCAAAAGGGCCAAAACGTACCGGATCGGGTCGCGACTTTGTCGCGCTCACGACCCAGCCCTCGATAGCTTCCAGCGAGGGAAAGGTCCTGGCAGGGAAATGAAGCCCATACGAGATCGACTAGACCCGCAGGCAAGTCCGACAGAGAGAGACTCGCGACATCCCTATATTTGATGTCCCCTGTGCCCCAGTTCGCTTCATACGTCTCGACTTTCATCTGGTCAAAATCGTTGGCAAATAGGCAGCGCCATGACGCCCCAAGGCCAGCGCGCGCCATGCCGCCGCCGGCGAAGAATTCTAGATACGTGCGCTCGGCCATGTTCGCGACTGATTCCCCGCAATGACTTTAGGCTGCACGGCTCAAACGCGAAACAGACTTGCCTGCGGCAGCTGTGGATGACGCACTTGAGGCCACGCCAGCGCCAAGGGTCCTCGACCACACGATACGTTCTCTATCTGTTCAACATACTCGGTTAACATCAAGTTGCAACAGTTGCATGTTTCCCTCAATGAGACGTTGCCTTTTCCCTCCGACCGCTGGCTTTCCCGCTTGACCAAGAGCGCGGCGTCTTGCGTTATGGCCCCCATGACAGACTTCACCTTCCCCTTTCCGGCTGTAGTCTGTGACACCGGCGGCACCAACGTGCGCTTCGCGCTCGTTAGCGAGCCCGGAGCGGGCTTGAGCGAAATCGTACACTTACATACCGGTGATTATCTAGGCCTGGCCGAGGCGATCGAAGCTGCGGTGTCTAAGCTCGGGACTAAACCCCGCTCAATGATAGCCTGCGGGGCCGGGCCGGTTGTCGGGCGGACGCTCAAGCTCACCAACGCATCCTGGGTGATGGATGGGCCTAAAGCAGCTCGGCGCACGGGCCTCAGCCAAGGTCTGCTGCTCAACGATTTCGAGGCCCAGGCGCTGTCGTTGCCGACGATTCCGGAGGGTTGGGAGCAGCGCATCGGTCCGCTTAAATTCGGGGGCGAAGGTCCGCAAGTGATTTTAGGCCCGGGCACGGGGCTCGGCGTCGCCGCTTTGGTCGAGGCGGACCGACACTTCACACCTGTGTCGTCGGAGGCCTGTCATATCGACTTTGGCCCTGTTCATCCGGAGGAATTCGAGCTCTGGCCGCATCTCGAGCGCGCGCATGGGCGCATCACCAGCGAGAGCGTTATTTCCGGCGCAGGGCTCGCGCGCATACATCGGGCGCGCATGGTGGCGAAGGGGAAGCCCGACCCTCGCGCTGAGCCCGCGGCCGTGACTTCGGCGGCGCTGGCTGACCCTAAAGGCGAGGAGGCGGCGAGTCTCAGGCTCTATTGGCATATCGTGGCGCGCTTCGCCGGCGACATGGCGGTGACCTTCGTGGCGACAGGCGGGCTGACGCTCTCAGGCGGAGTTCTGCCGAGAGTAGTGAATTTCCTCGACGAGGCTTCGTTTCGCCGGGCGTTCGAGGCCAAGGCGCCTGTCGAGGGCCTCGCCAAGCGCATTCCAACTCGGCTCGTCACGCGCGAGGACGCCGTGCTGGTCGGAATGGCGGCGATCGCCTCCATGCCGGATCGCTACGGCATCGATTACCGATCCCGCGCATGGGTGTAGCTGCCGAGGCGGTTGCAGCCGCGCTTTTGCCTTTTTTCTGCGGTTTGTGCGCGCCAATTGACTGGCGCAACTCGAGGTTGGACGCGGTGGCAGGAAAACGGCTTGGCGGATTGGGAATTGGGTTCGTTCTGGCCGTCGGAACGAGCGGATTTGCCTTCGCAGATTGTGGCTCCGACATGCAGAAGCTAGCCCAGGAGCGCAACGCGCAACTGGAGATCGTCAACAATTATGCGAAGTCCTTTCATGGCAAACCTATGGATCCAGAGGGATTTTGCGGCAAGTCCGCAGGCCTCGTTCGCGCAGAGACGGCGCTGATCGCCTACATGGAAAAGAACAAGGATTGGTGCTCGTTTCCGGACGAGGCGATCAGCCAGCTCAAGGAACATCACGCCAAGAATACGCAGTTCAACGCCAAGGCGTGCACTGTCGCGGCGCAGATGAAGAAGATGAAAGAGCAGGCGGCGCAGGGCGGCGGCGCCGGTCCGCAGGCTCAGCCATTGCCGACCGGACCCCTTTGACCGCCACGTCGCAACCAGCGACCTGCCTGCCGGACGCCCGGCCGGCGAGTCTGGTCCTGCGGCTCACTCCGGATTTCGCGCTTCCCTTCGTTCAGCTTGCGCGTCTCGACCGGCCCGCCGGATGGCAATTGCTGCTCGCTCCCTGTTGGCAGTCGGCGGCGCTGGCTGGCCTCGCTCTCCATCGCGGGCCAAGCCTGTGGCATCTTGGTCTGTTTCTGATCGGCGCGATCGCCATGCGCGGCGCCGGCTGCACTTATAACGACATTCTCGACCGCAAGCTCGACGCAGGCGTCGAGCGCACGCGAAATCGTCCCTTGCCGTCCGGGCGCGTTACGGTTCGCGTTGCGGCGGCATTCCTGGTCGCTCAGGCGCTGGTCGGCCTCGCGGTGCTCGCGTCCTTCAATCGGTTCTCGATCTGGCTTGGGATTGCCTCGCTTGGCCTGGTCGCCGTTTATCCTCTCATGAAGCGCGTGACGTCATGGCCACAGGCCGCGCTCGGCCTCACCTTCTCATGGGGGGCGCTGATGGGCTGGAGCGCCACTTTTGCGAGCCTGGCGCCGGCGCCGATCCTTCTCTACGCGTCGGCCTTCGCATGGACGATCGGTTACGACACGATCTATGCGTTGCAGGATGCGCGCGACGACGCGATCGTCGGCATCCGCTCGACCGCCCGCCTGTTCGGCTCGCGCGTCAAGCTCGGCGTCGGCGCGTTCTATGCGGGGAACGCGGCACTGGCGCTCGCGGCGATCGAGGCCGCGGGGGGCGGCGCAATCGCGTTGATCGGCTGGCTGGCGTATTCAGCGCATCTTGCTTGGCAGACGTCGCAAGTCGAAGGCGCGGGCCCAGCCAGGGCGCTCGCGCTCTTCCGCTCGAATCGCGACGCGGGATTGATCCTGTTTGCCGGGATCGCGCTGCAAGGTTGGCTTGGGTAGGGCGGCTGCCGTCTTGAGATAGGGCGGGCACCCATAATCTTGCGCCCATCGACACATGTCTCGAACATATCGCGTCACGTCCTCGTCATGGGACTCGACTAGCGCCTCCGATCGATCTCCAAACAGGAAGGGTCACGTGCGGCGAGCAAGCAAGACGGCCCGTCGAGTTCACCAGCGCGGGGCTCAACGCTGTGGTGCACCGCTCGAAACCGCTGTCGCGTGCGGCGTGCTCGAACGCCTGTTCACGCTCGCCTTCAAGCGCCTTGTCTATCCTCAGATCTGGGAGGATCCGGTCGTCGACATGAAGGCGCTTGACATCGGGCCTGGACACGAGGTGATTGCGATCGCCTCTGGCGGCCGCAACGTGCTCTCCTACCTGACGGCCGATCCGGGCGGCGTCACCGCAATTGACCTCAATGGAGCGCATATCGCGCTTGGTCGGCTCAAGATCTGCGCAGCGCAGAACCTGCCGGACTACGAGAGCTTCTTCCGTTTCTTCGGCCGCGCCGACGCGCGCGCCAATGTCGCCGCCTACGACCGTTGGCTCCGCGCCAAGCTCGACCCCGCCTCGCGCGCCTACTGGGACAAGCGGACTGCGCTGGGACACCGCCGCATCCGGCTCTTCACTCGCAATTTCTATCGCCACGGCGTGCTGGGGCGCTTTCTTGGGGTAAGCCATGCGCTGGCTCGCCTGCATGGCCTCGATCCCTCGATCGTCTTGAAAGCGCGGACGCTCGACGAACAGCGCTCGCTTTACCAGACGCGCCTCGCGCCCATCTTCGACACGCCGCTCGTCCGCTGGATGATGAAGCAGCCGGCGCCACTGTACGGCCTTGGCATTCCGCCGGCCCAGTACCGGGCGCTCGCCGCCGATTCGCCTCTCGGAATCGGCGCGGTCTTGAGCGAACGCCTCGAGCGGCTGGCGTGCGGCTTCGATATATCGGACAATTATTTCGCTTGGCAGGCGTTCGGCCGGCGTTACGCGCCGGGGCCGAACCCCGCGCTGCCGCCTTATCTGCAGCGGCGGAATTTCGAAGCCGTTCGGGCCGCGTGCGCTACTTGCAGCGGTCGTTGACCGACATTCTGCGCGATTCGCCCGCTGCAAGCTTTGATCGCTATGCGCTACTCGACGCGCAAGACTGGATGAACGATGCGGAGCTCACGGCGCTTTGGACCGAGATCAGCCGCACCGCGCGGCCGGGAGCGAGGGTCATCTTCCGCACCGCGGCCGCAGAGCTTTTATTGCCCGGGCGCGTTGCCGGCGGCGTGCTTGGCGCCTGGTGCTACGAAGAGGAGTTAAGCGGCGAGCTTGCCCGGTAGGATCGGTCGTCGATCTATGGCGCGTTCCATCTTTACACGCTCAAAAGCGCCCATGACGCAGGAGCGACGCCGCGGCACCGCATGTATCGGCGTCAGCGCCACATCTATGATCTGAGCCGAAAATTCTACCTTCTCGGCCGCGACGAGGCGCTTTCCCGCCTTCGTCCCGCTCCAAGCGACGGGGTGCTGGAGATCGCCTGCGGCACCGGGCGCAATCTCGTGAGACTGGTTCCGCGGATATTCTCAGAAGTGTCGCGGGTGCGGTCGCTGAGCGCGTCGCCGGCTTGACCCAAACCGGTTCCGATGCGTCTCTATTCAACAGTCGTGTGCTCCGAACGGGCCGTAGGGCTCATCCGCCAAAGGCGCGGGACAAGCTAAAAATAACGAGTCCGACTAGCCCGCCGACCAGCGTGCCGTTGATGCGGATATATTGCAGGTCCTTGCCGACCTGCAGCTCGAGGCGGTTGACGAGGGTGGCGGTGTCCCAGTTGTCGACCACCGCCGCGATATAGCTGCCAATCTCCGCCCGGCGCGGCAGGACCGTGCGTAGCGCGAGCAGCCTGAGCCGCCGGTTGATCCTCGCCCGGCGCGGGGCGTCCTTTTCCAACCAACGGCCGAGCGCACCGGCCGAGGTCACGAGCCATTGGACGATCGCCTCGCGGCGCCGGGGCAGATCGTCCTTAAGCGCAGTCTCCAGTTCCTCCCACAGCGCCCGGACCTGCTCGGCGAATACCGGGTTGGCGAGAATGTCCTGCTTCAGGGCCTCGCCTTGCGCGTGCATGTCGGGGTCGTGGGCGAGGTCGTCGATCAGTTTCTCGACCAAGGCATTCGCCTGCTCGCGCCAGGGATGGTCCGGGTCGCGCATTTCCTTGAGCGTCCCTGCTAGCCCGTTGACCACCTTGGCGGCGATCATGTCGTCGACCCATTTGGGGATCCAGTCGCCAGGTTTTTTGCGCCACGTGTTTCACGATCGAAGCCTTGTGCTGGCCGAGCGTCGTCTCGACGAAATCGAGGCCCTGATCGAGCAGTGCCTGGCCTGCTCCTTGCGCCCACAGGATCGATAGACCCCGCGACGCGAGCGGCGCCGCCGGGACCGCCTCGATCCCGCGCCGCGCGGCAAAAGCGACCCACTCGTCGATCGCCGCCTTTGGCGCAAGCTCGAGCGCATAAGGAATGGCCCGGGCAGCGGAGGCTGCGACCGACCGTGCGTTGCGCTCGTCCTCGAGCCATCGCGCCGCGAGACCGACGAAGTCGACCGACGCGAGCGGCGCGATGGCGACGCGGGGAGAAAGGAAGTTGTTAGTGATGAAGCGCCCCATCGCCGCGCCGATGCGCCGCTTGTTCTCGGGAACCACCGCGGTATGCGGTATAGGCAGGCCAAGCGGACGGCGAAAGAGCGCGACGACCGCGAACCAGTCGGCGCAGGCGCCCACCATCCCGGCTTCGGCGAACGCGCCAAGATAGGGCGCCCAGACCCAGCTCGCGGGTGCGCGACATGTCGCGAGATAGATCGCCGCCATCAGAACGAGCAGCATCGTGGCGATCGCGCGCATGCGACGCAGCTCCGCACGGCGCTCGGCCTGAGTCTTAAAAGCGTCTGAAAGTGCGAGCGGCGCCAGTCCGGCCGGCGTAAATCGAGCAAGCTCTGTCATGGTCGGTGATCATAGGGACCTGCAGCGCCTCCGCGATAGAACTGTTCGGCGCAGGGAAAGCCGTATCCTCCCCCACAGCTCGCACTAGCCATTCGCCGTCGAAGCGCTTAAATAGCTTATGCGGAGCTGGGTGGCGCGTCAGGACAACATTCCTCGGGGCCGTACGATCCCTATGGGGGCCGTCCCTGTCGAGGCTCGTGGGCTTTGGCATATGGCTCCCACCTACTCACGTAGGCGCCCGGGATCACCGTCCAACGGCCGTCTCGGCTCCGCGCTCTATGCTTTGACGCCTTCTCGGATCGCGATGCGCTCTTGACCTCGACCGATGCCGATCCGAAGGGGGTGCTGCGCCGCGATGCCCTCAGCCGGCGAGAGACGATCGAACCGGCTGCTCGCTTCGCTTTCAGCCATCGCCTCACGCAAGAGGGCTTGCGCCTCGCTCGCCTTTGGCGCCCTGAAACGGTCTCCGCCTTTCACCCGCTGCGCGACGAACCGGACACGCTTCCTCTTTTGGCGACGCTCGCGAAGGGCGGATTCGCAACGGCCTTGCCGGTGGTTGGGGGGCGCGGATCGCCGCTCATTTTTCGCCTCTGGCGGCCGGGCGATCTGACCCAAGCAGGCCCGATGTCGCTTCGCGAACCCCTCGAGGAAGCGCCCGCCGTGGACCCGGACCTATTGTTCGTGCCGCTCGCCTGCTTCGACCGGCTGGGCCATCGCATTGGCTATGGCGCAGGCTTCTACGACCGGACGCTAGCTCGCCTGCGCGCGATGAAGCCCGTTCGGGCGATCGGCGTCGCCTATGGGGTTTCCGAGGTCGCTGCAGTGCCGTATGAAGCCCATGACCAGAGCCTGGACGCCGTTGTGACCGAACAGGAAACCCTTCTCTTTAGCGAGCAATGATTCGTTTGCTGTTCATCGGCGACGTCGTCGGGCGGTCGGGGCGCGTCGCAGTCATTGAGCAGGTTCCCGTTTTGCGCGCCCGCTGGGGGCTCGATTTCGTCGTCGTCAATGGCGAGAACGCGGCAGGCGGCTTCGGTCTCACCGAGAGCCTATTCGAGGAATTCCTTTCTGTTGGCGTCGACGCGGTGACGCTTGGCAATCACGCCTTCGATCAGCGCGAGGCCCTCGTGTTCATCCAGCGCCAGCCGCGGCTTGTTCGACCGGTTAATTTTCCGGTCGGCACGCCAGGGCGCGGAGCGGCGGTGGTCGAGAATGACAAGGGCGCGCGGCTTCTGATCGTCAACGTGATGGGCCGCACCTTCATGGACGCGCTCGACGACCCTTTCGCCGCCATCAAACGCGAACTCGGCCTCTGTCCGCTCGGCAAGGCGTGCGAGGCCTCGGTGGTCGACTTCCATGCTGAAGCGTCGAGCGAGAAATGGGCGTTCGGCCATTTCGTCGACGGCAAGGCGAGTCTGATGGTCGGCACCCACACCCACACCCCCAGCGCCGACCACCGCATCCTCGCTGGAGGAACCGGCTTCATCACTGACGTCGGCATGACAGGCGACTACGATTCGGTGATCGGCATGGAGAAGGAAGAGCCGCTGCGGCGGTTCACGACCAAGATCCCTTCCGGCCGCTTCGAGCCAGCAAACGGCCCGGCGACGCTCTGCGCCGTTGCCGTCGAGATCCGCCGTGACGGTTTGACCAAGGCTATCGCGCCCGTCCGGATCGGCGGCCTCTTGAGCCCCGCTAAGCCCGACTTCTGGAACTGATCGCCGTGCCCGCTCCAACCATCGTCTATGATCTCGACGGCACCCTTGCCGATACGGCCGAGGACTTGGTGGGGACCCTCAACTGGCTGTTGGCGAGAGAAGGCCTGATGCCACTCAAGGTCGAAAGGGCCGGGTCGCTGCTTGGCGCCGGGGCGCGGGCGCTGATCAAGCGCGGCTTCGCCGCCTCTGGTAGGAGCCTCGAACCGGAAAAGCTCGAAGCGTTGTTCGCCGATTACTTGAGCTACTATGGCGATCATATCATGGAGCGCTCCCGGCTCTATCCGGGCGTCGAGAAAGCGCTTGGCGCGTTCGAGCGCGCTGGCTGGCGCCAAGCCGTCTGCACCAACAAGACCGAGAGTTTAGCCAAGCTCTTGATCTCGAAGCTTGGGATCGCTGGGCGCTTCGCTTTCATCTGTGGGCAGGACACGTTCGGCGTCAGCAAGCCTGATGCCAAGCCGCTGCTTAAGACTATCGCTGCCTCGGGCGGCGCGAGCGGATACGCCATCATGGTGGGTGATTCTGGCACGGACATCAAGACCGCCCGCGCCGCCGGCGTCCCGGTGATCGCAGTTGACTTCGGTTATGCCGATGTTCCTGTGGCGAAGCTCGGACCGGACCGGGTGATCTCGCACTTCGACGAACTCATGCAAGCCTGCGACGCACTATTGGCTGCCGCAGACCATGCCTCAACTCAGGCAGTGGACACTTCCACCTAGTCGATGACCGACCGGATGTAGGCCCAGCGGGTCGCGTGTCGCCGGTCAAGATGCTGTTCCGCATGACTTCGACGGAGGCAGCGATCTTGTCCGGTGGGATGCGACCGCGCGGGCTAAATTCAGCCAGGCCGCGGTAATCGGCCTGCACGACATCACGCTCAGGTTTCCCACTGATCGCCAGCCGCGGACCGCCGCGGTCTTGCGCTACCTATCCTACGAAAAGTGGATGTTGACAATCGTTTCAGCAACTGTTTGCATACACGGCCCGGAAAGCTGTCATAACGGTCAGCAGATGAACCCGTCCCTCGTCCGATCGAATCCGGAGCCAGATGGAGGGCTAGTCGATCTCGCCATGCGCGCGATTATCCAGCGCTCCCGCGGCGAGGGGCTTCGCGTCGGCGCTCCCGTTCCGTCAGAAGCCGCATTCGCGGCAGAACTTGGCGTTTCACGAACCGTCGTGCGCGAGGCCTTCCGTGCCCTCGCGGCGCTTGGAATCATCGATCTTGGCAACGGGCGGCGCGCCCGGATCGGAACGATCGACAAGGACGTGTTTGGGCTTGTCATCGATCATGCGGTCCACACTGACCAAGCGTCAATCCAGCAGATCTATGATGTTCGCCGCACCATCGAAATGCGCACTGTCGCGCTCGCGACGCTACGCCGATCAGCGCCCGAGGCTCAGGCGATCAGTGCCCACGCCGTCGCCATGCGCCAAGCGTTTTCGCGCCCGGACGAGGCAATGGAACACGACATCAGCTTCCACACCGCAATCGCTGCCGCCTCACGCAACCCGCTCTTCGCCCTCATTGTCGGCTCGTTCAGCGTCGTCACCCGCCAGACTTGGCGCATCGGTTGGGACAGCCGCTCCACGGACGAGGAACGACTGGCGAGCGTCGAGTGCCACGCGCGCATCGCCGCCGCGATCGAGGCCCGCGAACCGCGCGTCGCTGAGGCGGCGATGGCGGAGCATTTCGACAGTTCTGTCAAAGCGCTTCTCTCCGCCGGCGTGATTTGAGGCAGCGATGAAGATCACCGCTCTCGAAACGATCCGCATCGCCGAATTCGCCAACCTGCTTTGGCTCAAGGTGCACACCTCGGAAGGGGTCGTCGGCCTCGGCGAGACCTTCTTTCTCGCCGAGACCGTCGAAGCCTATGTCCATGAATGCCTGGCGCAGAAGCTCCTCGGCCGCGATCCGCTCGAGATCGACCGGATTTCGAAAGACCTCGTCGGCTATCTGGGGTTTCGTTCCACCGGCGCCGAAATGCGCGGCAATTCCGCGCTCGACATCGCGCTTTGGGATGTCTTCGGGAAAGTCGCTGGGCAACCCCTTGCACAGCTTCTTGGCGGATTTTCGCGCTCGAAAATCCGCACCTACAATACCTGCGCTGGCACATCGTACATGCGCAAGGCAATCGGCCAGACGACCTCGAACTACGGCACAACCGCCGGCGACGGCCCTTATGACGATCTCAACGGCTTTCTCAATGGCGCCGACGAACTGGCGGCTGAGCTCTTAAGCGAAGGGATTACGGCCATGAAGATATGGCCGTTTGATCATGCCGCGGAAAGGACCGACGGGACCTACATCTCCTCCGAAGATCTCAAAGCGGCGTTGGTTCCTTTCGAAAAAATTCGCAACGCCGTTGGCGACAAAATCGACGTCATGGTCGAGTTTCACTCGATGTGGCAATTATTGCCTGCGATGACCATTGCGCGCGCCCTTCGGCCATTCGACACCTTCTGGCACGAAGACCCGATCAAGATGGACAGCCTCGCGTCGCTCAAGCGCTACGCCGAGGCGTCCACGGCGCCGATTTGTGCGTCAGAGACGCTTGGCGGCCGGACCGCGTTTCGCGATCTCCTGGAAACGGGCGCGGCCGGCGTCATCATGCTGGACCTCGCGTGGTGCGGGGGCGTCTCCGAAGCCAAGAAGATCGCCGCCATGGCCGAAGCCTGGCATCTTCCGATTGCGCCGCACGATTGCACCGGTCCGGTCGTGCTGGCCGCTTCGACCCATCTCGCCCTCAACGCGCCAAACGCGTTGGTTCAAGAGAGCGTGCGCGCCTTTTACCGCACCTGGTATCGCGAGCTTGTGACCGGCCTGCCGGAAGTCAGCGGCGGCCAGATCTCCGTCGGCCGCCAGCCGGGGCATGGCGTCGAACTCGCCCCGGATCTTGTCAAGCGATTTACCGTTGAGAGCCGCGTCACGGCGCTCGCAGATAAGTAGAAAGACGTGCAACAACAAACGAAGGCTATCAAAGGAGGAACCTCATGGTCAAGGGCAGTATCGCGTTGCGGGCATCGAGCGGGATCGGCGTCGCGGCGTTGTCGTTCGCGCTAGCGGGCCCGGCCGCGGCGGACGAGAAACTCAACATCGTCTTCACCCATCATTCATCGGCTTCGAACCCCTTCTGGCAGGCGGTGAAGAAGGGCTTCGACGACGCATGCGCCAAGATCCAGGCCAATTGCCAGATGGTCTTCACCCAGACTGAGGGATCGGTCGACCAGGAAGTGGCCAATCAGCAGGCGGCGCTCGCGCGAAAGCCCGACGCGCTAATCACGACGCTGGTCGACAACAACGCTTTTGTCGCTAACCTGAAGGACGCCAAGGCGAAGGGCGTGATCGTGATCGCTTCGAACGTCGACGCAACGGAAGGACCGGAGCTCAAATTGCGCGAGGCCTTCGTCGGCCAGAACTTCGTTCCTGCGGGCACGACGCTCGGCCGTCGCATGGCCGCTTTATTCCCGAAGGAGGGCTCTATCCGCGTCCTGGTCGGCGTCAACGCCCCGGGCCAGAACTGGTCGGAGCAGCGCGCCAAAGGCATTATGAATGGGCTTGAGGAGTTCAAGAAGGCCAATCCGAACCGCGAGGTCACGATCGATCGTCTTGACGTAAGCTCTGAAGGCGCAATCGTCAGCGATCGAGTCGGCGCCTATCTCAGCGCCCATCCGGATACGACCGCTTATATTGAGACGGGCCTTTGGCATTCCAACGTCGCGCGCCTGCTGAAGGACCGCAACATCCCGCCGGGCAAAATTCTTTTGGGCGGCTTCGATTTGGCTCCGCAGGTGATCGAGCAAATGAAGGCGGGCTATATCCAGGTGGAAATCGACCAGCAGCCATATGAGCAAGGTTTCTTGCCGGTCATGCAGGTATACCTGGAAAAGAAAGTCGGGTTGGCTCCATCCGACATCGATTCGGGCGAGGCTGTGTTCACTCCGGAACAGGCCGATCAGCTGATGGGGTTGGCCAAACAGGGCCTTCGCTGATCCAACTGGACAAGAAAATTGCGGGGGAGAGCTTGGCTCCCCCGGTTCCTTGGCAATAGCCGGTCGACGGGGCGTCGTGAGGAACCTGTTCCGAATCTATCTGGAAAAACCAGAGCTAGCAGGCATTGCGCTGCTAGTTTTGCTCGCCGCAGTGTTCGAAGCGCGTTCAGCCGGCGCTTTTCTGTCCGCCGACAATCTCCGCGGTATTCTCGGATTGCTGCCCGAGGTTGGCCTCGTTTCGATAGGCGTCACGGTTCTAATGATTTGCGGTGAATTCGACCTCTCCGTGGGCTCGACGTTCGCACTGACGCCGATGGCGACGTCGCTCTTGATTATCGCGGGCGTGCCAGCTCTCGCGGCGATTCTGCTCGGCCTTCTGCTCGCCGCCGCAATAGGGTTCGCGAACGGATTCATTACCCTGACCTTCGCCATCCCAAGCTTCATCGCGACTCTGGGGATGTTGTTCATCGTTCGCTCGCTGACCGTGGTGATCTCGGGCGGTTTTCCGCCCTTGTTGCCGGACGATCTCGCAACCGGCGAATTCACTCAGTTCGTCGGACCGGGTGGATTGTTTCGCGCGTCGTTCATCTGGTTTCTGGCGATCGCATTCGGGGCTTCGATACTGTTAAACAAATCCAGCGTCGGGAACTGGATCAAAGCGACAGGCGGTCACCCCGAGGGCGCGGGCGCGATGGGCGTGCCGGTGCGGCGCGTCAAACTGTTCTGCTTCATCCTGTGTTCCGTGATGGCCGGGTTTGGCGGGATCATTCAGGTGTTCCGTCTGCATTCGCCGCTGCCCTCGATCGGAGATGGACTCGAACTCCAGGCGGTTGCCGCGGCGGTGATCGGGGGAACGGCGCTTAGCGGCGGCGTCGGGACGGTGCTTGGCGCTGTAGTCGGCGCCTTATTGATCCGCGTCATCGACAATGGGCTTGTGATGACGCAGGTCGACGCCAACTGGTTCAAATTCGCCGTTGGCGCCTTGACGATTTTCGCAGTGGTTTCCAATACCTGGCTGCGGCGAACGGCGCGACGGATCAAGGTGGCGGATTGAGATGACGGCTCCGCTGATCTCGGTACAGCGCGTTCACAAATGGTATGCGGGCGTCCACGCGCTTAAGGGCGTTACTCTGGACGTACAGCCGCGCGAGGTGGTCGGGCTCGTGGGCGACAATGGCGCCGGAAAATCGACGTTGATCAAAATACTTTCCGGCGTTCTGCAGCCCGACGAGGGTGAGATTCGCATCGAGGGACAGAGGGTCGCGATCACTTCGCCCAAGGTCGCCATGCGTTTCGGCGTCGAGACGATCTATCAGGACGCCTCGATGGTGCCGACCATGTCGATTGCCCGAAACCTCTTCGTCGGCCGCGAGCCGTTGCGCTTGGGAATTGGTGGCATCGGTCTGATCGACCATGACCGCATGCGCCGGGAAGCAATGAAGGCGATCGCAGACGTCGATCTGCATCTGCGCTCGCCTGACGCGTCGCTTGGGGAGCTGTCAGGCGGACAGCGTCAGGGCGTGGCGATCGCGCGCGCAATGCATTTCAAGTCGCGAATTCTCATCCTCGACGAGCCAACCAATCACCTGTCGGTCAAGGAAACGGCGAAGGTCCTGGGCTTCGTTCGTGGCCTGCCGGCGCAAGGAGTCACGGGCATTCTCATCAGTCATAACCTCCACCACGTCTTGCAATCATGCGATCGTGTTGTCGCCATGGCACGCGGCGAGATCGTGTTCGACAAGCAGGTCGCCGAGACTTCCGTGGAGGAGGTTTCGGATGTCCTGTAGCGACAAGATTAGTAACCGGGCATGCGGTCGACCTGTTGCTGTTTCTTTGCGCTAGCGCGTCCGACATGATCACTGGCCAAAATATCGCGATCGACGGTGGCTGGTAGCACGAGAATGCCGTCACCGCGCCTCCTTACCCTCGCCGATGGCGTCGCCGAGGCGACGGCTGCTTCGGATCTCGGGGGCGGCCTTGTCTCCTATAATCTTGTCGGAGCGGCCGGACGCGAGGCTTTGTTCAGGCCATGCCGGGATCTATCGCGGGCCGGGCCGTTCGATCTCGCCAACAACCTGCTTGTTCCCTGGTCGAACCGGATGTCCGGCGGCGGCTTCCATTTTCGCGGACGATTTCATCGGCTCGAACCGAACCTGCACGCTGAGCGCTATCCGATTCACGGCAACGGCTTTTTCGAGCGCGTGGTCGGTCAACAACGCCTCGGCCGAAAAGGTCGAACTCTCGCTAAGGTCGAATGGTGCGGGGCCATTCTCTTACGAGGCGCGCGCAACCTATGCGCTCGACGCCGGCGCGCTGAAGATGTGGCTCTGGGTGCGTAACGTTGGGACTGAGACGTTGCCGTTCGGCCTCGGCTTTCACCCCTGGCTCGTTCGGACCCCAGGCGCGCTTCTGCAGGCTAAAGCGAAACGGGTCGTGTTGGAGGACAACGACCACTTGCCAGACGGCGAGGCCGACGTCGCTTCATGCGTTGAATGGGACTTCGCCACGCCGCGCGCGCTTCCCTCGGCTGGATCAACAACGCCTTCCTCGACTGGGACGGTCGCGCAAGAGTTCTTTGGCCGGAGCGGAGCCTTGAGCTTGATGTCACGGCCGATCCGCAGCTCTCGACTTATATCGCCTATTCGCCCTCCGCCAAGGCCGACTTCTTCTGTTTCGAGCCAGTCACGCATTCCGTTGATGCGCATAATCTGCCCGGCGACCCGGTGGCCAATGGTTTGGCGATTCTTGCGCCGCAGGAGACCGTATCGGCAGCCTGTCGGTTTAGCCCTCGGCGCCTAAACTGACTCTGGAAAAATGCTCACTCCGCAGCGCCGGCGGGCCGAGAGCGCGCGAGATTGGGCTCTGTCGATTCGTGGGTTGGCGAAGCGAAGGTCACGCGTAACGCTGCCTCGATCGTCCCGGCCAGGCGTTTGAAGACAAGGTTGTGACTTGCAGCGACGACGGCCTCTCTCCCAAATATGTGCGTTCAATTCGGGCAGGTCCCTTGCGGCCGCGCGCTGGGCGGCGAGCGCCGCGGCAGCCTCGATGATCCGCCGCGCCTCCATTAGGCTCGTTATCGACGTCGTGTACGACGTTGGGAAGCAAGAAGAGAACCTGCGGATCGAGGAGATTCAAGCCCCGGTGACGCACCCTCACACCAACGCGTCACCTCGCTTGAAGCAGCCTCTTTGCCGATAGAACTTTAGGCGCTTGGCGAATGGACGTGCGGCCGACGTCGTGCTCCCAACCCGGCCGCTTTCGGTCTCCTTTTGAATAGGCGAGACAAAATGCGCCGCGGCGAGATCAAACGGCTGCCGGATCGCGTCCCCACCGCAGCGAAGGACCTACGCTGGACACCAAACGGCACGCATGACAATCTGGAAAGAGTACATGCCACCGAAAAACTATAAAGCCTATATCCAGCTGGAATATGCGACTGTTGGTCGTAAGACTTGGGCTGCCGGCGCTGTTATCCTTTTTAAGCGGCAGATCACAGGCGGTGCGTTCACGGACCGTCGGCCGGACATCATGCCGTCAGCATGGGCGCATCGTCGAGGCGCTCACGCTTCGCGACATCACCCAGCCTCTGCTGCGCTTCATGGGGCTTTGTTTCGACCGGCTCCATAAGGTTCCCGCGCGCAGCGAAATGTCTTCATCGTTGACGCCGAGGACGCCTTGAAAAACACGCATAAACGCTAGTAAATTGGCTAGCGTTTATGCGTGTTTTGCTAGCGTATACGCGCGGATATTTTTGCGCGGAACGCAGCAGTATGGCGCCGCGCTGCCCCCGCGCGCGGATGCGCCCCTCCCTTTTTGCCCCTTGCGCCCAGGCCATTGTTCTGCAAACGTTCTAGCGATCGACGAGCCTGGGCGGGGGCTGATATGGTGGCGCGCGTATCGACGGTGGCCTTCGAGGGCGTGGAGGCACGGCCGGTTGACGTCCAGGTGCAGATCGCCTCCGGCACGGTCGCCTTCACCGTCGTCGGCCTCGGCGACAAGGCGGTGGCTGAGTTGCGCGAGCGGGTCCGCTCGGCGCTCATCGCCTCGGGCCTCGCCCTTCCCGCTAAGCGCATCACGGTCAACCTCGCGCCAGCCGACATGCCGAAGGAGGGCAGCCACTACGATCTCCCCATCGCGCTTGCGGTGATGGCGGCGATCGGCGCCATCCCGCCCGACGCGCTCGACGGCTTCGCGGTCATCGGCGAGCTCGCGCTTGACGGGGCGATCAGCGCGGTCGCCGGCGTCTTGCCCGCGGCGATCGCCGCCAACGCCGCCGGCAAGGGGCTCATCTGCCCCGCGCCTTGCGGCCCGGAGGCTGCCTGGGCCTCGGCCGATCTCGACATCCTCGCGCCGCGCTCGCTGATCCAGCTCGCGAACCACTTCAAGGGCTCGCAGGTGCTGTCCCGCCCCGAGCCCGCGCTCCGCGCCGCCGGCGGGCCGCAGCCGGACCTCCGCGACATCAGAGGCCAGGAGAGCGCCAAGCGGGCGCTCGAGGTCGCCGCCGCCGGGGGCCACAATCTGCTCATGAGTGGCTCGCCAGGCGCGGGAAAGTCGATGCTCGCCCAGCGCCTGCCGTCGATCCTGCCGCCTTTGACCCCGCGCGAGTTGCTCGAAGTGTCCATGATCCATTCGGTCGCCGGCGCGCTCGCGGGCGGGGCTTTAACCGACCGGCGTCCGTTTCGAAGCCCCCATCATTCCGCTTCGATGCCGGCGCTTGTCGGCGGGGGAGTGCACGCCAAACCCGGCGAGATATCCCTTGCCCACAATGGGGTCCTTTTTCTTGATGAATTGCCGGAGTTTCAGCCCCAAGTGCTGGATAGTTTGCGCCAGCCGATCGAGACCGGCGAAGTGGCCATCGCACGCGCCAATCATCGCATCGTCTATCCCGCCCGCTTTCAGCTGGTCGCAGCGATGAATCCGTGCCGGTGCGGCATGGCCGATGAGCCGGGCTATGCCTGCAAGCGCGCGCCAAACGACCGATGCGTGGCGCAGTATCTCGGGCGCCTCTCGGGCCCGCTCCTCGACCGTTTCGACCTGATGGTCGACGTGCCGTCGGTTTCCGCTTCGGATCTGATGGCGCCGGCGGCGCAAGAAGGGTCGGCGGAGACGGCGGCTCGGGTGGCGGCGGCGCGCAAGATCCAGCTCACCCGATACGCCGAGCTCGGACTTGACGGCGTCGTATGCAACGCCCGCGCGCCGCCGAGCCTCGTCGAGGAGATCGCGAACGCGGACGCCGCGGGCATGACGCTGTTGCGCGACGCGGCCGAGCGGCTCCGTCTTTCGGCTCGCGGCTATCATCGTGTGCTGAAGTTAGCCCGCACCCTGGCCGACCTCGACGGCGGCGGCCCGACCCGCCGTGCGCATCTGGCCGAAGCACTCTCCTACCGAGGTGCGCCCGATCGTGCGGCGGCGGCGTGATCGCCACGCCCCAACCCATAGAATTGGCTCAAATTCCGCAAAGGAATTGCAACCGCCGGCTGAAACCATGGGGCGCACAGCCAATCGGAGCAGTGCCGGTTTCAAGCGAGATTGCAGATGGATTTGGGCGCCGGTTTGGCCGATGTCGCAGGTCGCGCGCTATGTCTTCCGGCCGGCGTGATTGTCGCCCTCGCGCTCGCGGCAGGCTTATCCCGCGCGCGGCGGCAGGCGGCGGCGGGCGCCGCGGAAAACGATGGCTTGCGCGACGAGATAGGGCGGCTGAAGGAGGCGGCAAGCGCGCGTGACCGGGCGGAGGCGGCGAGCGACGCAAAATCACGGTTTCTGACGACAATGAGCCACGAAGTCCGCACCCCGATCAGCGGCATTCTCGGAATGGCCGACCTGTTGCGGGGCGCCTCGCTCGGCCCTGAAAACGCAAGCTACGTCGAAGCGATCCGGAGCTCTGGAAGCGCGCTCATCGCACTCGTCGACGAAATTCTGGATCTGGCCAAGATTAGAGGCTGGACGATCCGATCTGGTCGTCGAAACGGTCGATCTGCGCCGGCTCACGGAAGGTGTGGTCGAACTGCTGGCGCCGCGCGCCCAAAGTAAGGGCATTGAGATCGCCGCCTCGTTCAGCGCAGCCGCGGCCGGGCGGTCGGCGAGCGTCAGCTCCCCGCCCATCAGACGAACCAACTCTCGCGAGATCGACAGCCCCAGCCCCGCGCCCTCGAAGCACTGTGCGTCCGAGCCATCTCCCTGTTCGAACCTTTCGAAAATCGCCTCCCGCCTATCCTCCGGCACGCCCGGTCCGCTGTCGATCACCGAGAACCGGGTGGCGCCTTCTTCGCCACGCTCGACCGTCACGCAGACGCCGCCTCGGTCGGTGAACTTGACCGCGTTGCCGGCGAGATTGGTGAGGATCTGACGCAGGCGGGGCCGTCGGCGCGGACGAAGCGCGGCGGAGGATCGCTCTTTTCTTTCGCCGTCCGGCTGCCGGAATGCGAGGCGGTTGGGGCGCTCGCGGAGGAAAAGAGGTGGCGTTCTCCCAATGGGACGCGCGCCCTCATCATAGCCGATTCGCCGTTCGAGGCCCCCGCCATGGAAGCGCGCCTCACCGAAGCGGGCGTTGACGTCGAACGCGCACACGGACTGGAGTCCGGCCTCGAAATGTTAAGTCGACCGGACAAGCCCGAAGTCATCATTGTCGATTGCGCGCTTGGGGCCGAAGCGACCAGCCGGCTAGCCGAGGCTGCACGGGACGCAGGCGTACGGCGCAGCCTCGTCCTGTTTTCGCCATTCGAACGGCGGGAGTTCGGTCAAACAGCGCTTAAGGGTTTCCACGGCTGGCTGGTCAAGCCCGTGCGGACGCGCTCGCTATTCGAGCGTGTGGCATGGGATTTTGAAGCCGCCGCTGGCCCTCTTTCCGACCTCGGCTCGTCACGATCAGGCCGTCGCGCCCTCGTCGCCGAAGACAACGACCTCAACGCAATCATCACCGAAAAAGCATTGAGGCGCCTGGACTTCGAGGTGGTTCGCGCAGTGAATGGGGAGAAGGCGCTCAGCCTGGCGTCGCCAATCGCCCCGCTCGAGGCTCGTCCATTCGACGTCATCCTGATGGATCTCAAGATGCCCGCCCTCGACGGGTACGAAGCTACGCGCCGTTTGCGGCGCCTAGAGGCCGCCTTCGGCTGGTCGCCCACGCCGATCATCGCTTTAACCGCCAGCGCGTTCGACGAGCGGAAGGGCTTTCCTTCAGCAGCCGGCTTCGACGCGTTCCTCCTTAAGCCGGTCTGTTTCAAGGCGCTGGCGTCCACTGTGGCGCGACTTTCCGCCGATCACGGCGCGCCGAGACGTGAACGTTTACGGGCGTCCTAAAAAGAGAGCATTCCTGGCGCAAGGGCTAGCCTCTGCGGACCGCCGCTTGGGGCGGAGCGAGATTAAGCGTCAATCGCGCCGCCGCTGGAACGACGACGGCTGACTGGTCTGGGCCGAGCCAAAGTGTCGTGTTGGAATAACACTTGGGCGTCTCGCGGCGGGTCGCCTTGCCATCTTAGCCTCGCTGAACTACAGGAAAACGATCATCTGCAGCGGCAATCTGCCGGTCGAGCATTTCCTTCCTGCGCCGGCGAACGTGGTTCAGCTTCCCTCTCTCGACCGATTCAACCGCATCGTCGTCAAGGTCGGCTCATCCCTCCTGGTCGATGGGGCCCTCGGCACCGTCAGACGCGAATGGCTCGAAGCGCTCGCATCGGACATCGCCGCTTTGCACAGACGCGGCGCGAGCGTCATTGTCGTCTCCTCCGGCGCGATCGCGCTCGGGCGCACGGTCGCGGGCTTGGCCAAGGGCGCACTCAAGCTAGAGGACAGCCAGGCGTCGGCGGCGATCGGACAGATCGCGCTTGCGAGTGAATGGTCGCGCGCGCTTCGCCAACACGGCATTGTCGTGGGCCAGGTGCTGTTAACTCTGCAGGACACGGAAGAGCGCCGCCGCTATCTTAACGCGCGCGCTACGCTTGGGCGTCTCTTCGCAATGGGCGCCATTCCGATCATCAACGAGAACGACACGGTCGCAACCACCGAGATCCGTTATGGCGACAATGATCGTCTGGCCGCGCGGGTCGCCACCATGACGAGCGCGGACCTGTTGATCCTGCTGTCCGATGTCGCCGGGCTTTACGATTCGCCGCCCCATCGCAACGCGCATGCGCGCCTGCTTCCGGTCGTCGAGCGGGTGACGCCCGAGATCGAGGCGATGGCGGGTGGCGCGGCCTCCGAGCTGTCGCGGGGCGGTATGCGCACCAAGATCGAAGCCGCACGTATCGCAACTTCCGCCGGTGCTCACATGGTGATCGCTGACGGACGCGTGGTCCATCCGATCGCCCGCATTGCCGAGGCCGGGCACGGCACATGGTTTCTCACGCCGTCGAATCCGGTCGCAGCGCGCAAGGTCTGGATCGGCGGATCGCTCGAACTGAAGGGCGCAGTCTTTGTCGACGCCGGCGCAGTCGCCGCGCTCGCTCGAGGAAAAAGCCTGCTGCCAGCCGGGGTCATCCGGGTTGAGGGCGTGTTCGCGCGCGGCGATTGCGTGGCCATCCGCGACGAACGCGGGGCCGAGATCGGGCGCGGGCTCATCGCCTATGACGCGCTCCACGCCGAGCGCATCCGCGGCCGCAATTCGCGCGACATCGCCGATATCCTCGGCACCGCTGGACGCGCCGAAATGATCCATCGCGACGACATGGCGCTGTCGGGCCACTGACGCGCGACGCCCGGGCGGCAAGAGGCGTTCGCGCCCTTGGCAGAGCCGGGCCGCCCGCGCATAAGTGCTGAACATGGGCTCATCTGACGCCGCGCCCGGATCATCTCGGCGCCACGACAAGCGCTGATCACCCTGGCGGGCCGCGCGCGCGGTTGCGCGCGAGCAAACTCTGCATAGTGGCGCTCGCGATCGGTATGGGGGCCCTCGCTGGCTTATGCGTCGCTATGATGACCACCCTCGTCGACGCCGCGCACATACGGATGTTTTGCTATCCCCTTCGACGTCTGCTCAGCGCCGTCCAGCACGACGCCTGCTCGGTGTAGCTGGCGTCCGGCTTCCGGCGGATTGTTTTTCGCATCGCTGTTCATCGGCTCCCTGGCCGGCGACCGTTCCGCGTCCGGACCAGGACGTCGGCGCGACGCTCGATGCCTTTGATGCCGACCAGGTCGACACGCTCACCGCCACTGCGCGCGGAACCGGTCAGGTGCTGGGGACGCTCGGCGAGGCCTATACCGCGCGCCGCTAGCGCAGGAAACCAAAAGGCGTGCTGGGCGGGGCCAGGGAAGGCGATCGCCGGACGCCTGAATAACACGATGCCCAGACTTGCGCGGCCGAGCTGCTTTGGTCTAAGAAGCGTTCGAGTGCCACGAGTTGGATCATGAGTTTAAGCAGATCGAAATACGTCGTCTGCTCCCCGTGGGAAGCTAAACCGTTCCACTTGGACATTTATACATGGCAGGATAAACCTGATGGTTATTTCTTTAACTATTGGGTGCGCATTTTCCAGGAATTTGAGAAATGCTCGACCTTGAGCGGGCTTACGTTCTATTTGGTGTGCAATCATGATCGGGTAGATGAACTACCATCCTATGGAGATAATGTCGTCGCGGTAATCAGAAGCGACGAGGAGTGCTGGTTCCCGCCCTATCTGAACAAGGTTCGATGCGTCTTCAAGACTTATGGATTTGCGCCCTGGTGCGGCGCTTCGCTGCAGTCGCCGGCGTCGGTCCTTAAATGCGCGAGGGATTGGGGACGTTGGAGTTGGCATTACCTCTCGTACTTGCGTGAGAGCGGCTTCTCGCGCGGACGGGCCGACCGCAAAATGGTGGTTCCTTTAGGCTACGCGCGCCAGACGGATCTCCCCGGCAAGCCTTTCGAAATCGCGCCGCTACCCGGTCGGATTTCTCGGGAGCATCGAAAACCGGGAATATTCCAGGTTTTCGCCCAAGAAGCTCGTCGCTTCCCCGAAGGTTATCGCTCGCTCGCAGATGGCGGCCTCTTTGGAAAAAATAGCCAAGGCGGCGCCCGGCGCCGTCTTCTATGGGACAACCGCATCCTTCAGCGAGAGCACGATGACGGGCGCCGGCGATCGCTACACGGAAATCATGGCCGATACGAAGATCGCCTTAGCGCCGCGCGGGTCCTCTGTTGAGACCTATCGGTTCTTCGAAGCGATGCGGCAAGGTTGCGTCGTTATATGCGATCGGCTTCCTCCGCACTGGTTTTATGCCGATAGTCCCGCTATTCAGATTGATGATTGGGGTAGTTTGGAAACCGAGGTGAAAACGCTATTAGCGGACCCTGAGCGCCTTGGAGATTTACACCGAAAATCGCTGGCCTGGTGGGATGAAAAACTTTCCGAGTGCGCCGTTGCTCGGATGATCGCGATACGCCTCGGCTCCTCGAGTGGGAGTGAGAAGTAATAAGGGGATCATAACGCTGACCGACGTCAGCGCATTCGCCCATTCCGATGGAGGTGATCGATTTGAGTTGGGCATTAGCTTTCAAGTGACGCGTCCCGCCCGATAATCGCCTTTTTCGAAGACCGAACCAGTTTCTCGCGCAAAGACTGCAGATGTTCTCGGCTGGGTTGAAGCTCCGAGGCTGGAAGTGAGGCAGATTCGGGTGCCGGGTGTACGTGGAACCCGACTTTCCTCTGGCCGATGCTGGCCCTCATCCCGAGTTGGTCGGACGTCCGAACGAGGTCGAATTGATCGTCAGCCACTCCAGATCGGCTTCATCGCATCTTGAGAACCCCCAGATCCTTAAATCGCCACCCGCCCTACAGTTCGATCCAGAGGAAGGGCCGGATGATGAAGCGATCGAGGTTCACCGAAGAAGAGATCATTGAGATATTGCGAGGACCAAGGAGCGGCGTTTCGGCCACCGACGTCTGTCGGAAGCATGGGATCAGCAAAGCGACGCTCAACCCATGGAAGGTGAAGTTCGGCGGTCTGCAATCCTCGGACGCCGAGCGGTTGAAGAAACTCGGATGAGAACGCCCTGGCGGGCACCGGCGCGACGCCGCAGCGCTCGGGGATCTGTTGTCAAAAAAATTGCATGTCAGCCCAAGCGCAAGGCTGCCGCTCATCCCGTCGAGACAGATGAGATGAGGGAGCGCCGTCTGATCAAGGCCGATCGCAAGACCGTTCATTAGACTAATGGTCCCGCCGACCTCGAGACAAGGCTCTCCGAATTCGTCCGAAGAAGGCAGCGAGCAGCGCCAGTTTGCCGATCGCCCGTGCATTCCTCCTGCGCGCCGAGCCCCGAGGGTGAGTCGAAAGACCAGCCACGCTTTACCACGAGGAAGGCGTGGCTGAGCGCAAGCGCGCGGGCGGAAAGCGCTCGATAAAATCGCGGGCGCGATCCTAGGCGAGCGCACCCAAACGCTCGCTGGCCGGTCGACTCAGTCTACGGCAAAAACGGCCGCCGCTTCCGCAAGCTCAATAGGATCGGCGATGTCGTCAAGGCCTACTTGGCGGCGATCGTCGACACTCGATCTCAGAGTGGCGCGTCGGCGAACTCGACGCCGCGATGGCTTGGCGCGCCAAGCCGGAACTGATCGTCTCCGATCAACGGAACCAAGTTCACCTCCGACGCGATCCTGGCTTGGTCGCAAGAGCGTGGGAACACCTGGCATTTCATCGCGCCGGGCAAGCCAGTGAAGAACGGTCTCCGCGAGCGTTCAAGGGCCAAATGCGCGCCGAATTGCTCAACGAGACGATCTTATAATTACGCACGGTCGTGAAGTGGGTCACCAGCTAGGATCAAAGGCGACTGCGCTCCGCGCGCGCTATCTATCGTCGACCGCCTTCGCGCCATTTACCGCAACCGCCGATCGGCCTGGCAACTCATACTCGCTTCCACGATCACGCATTGCTCCTCCGCCCGCTCCTGCGCCAATCTTAGCACCAAACTCTATCGACGAACCCGGCGGGTTACAGCATACCGCGCGCCGTTCGAGCGGGCGGGAAAAGGCAGACGAAGCGGATTGGCCGCTCGCGCGAGGCACCACGAAATCCATACCGTTGTGACGAGCGCGGACGCCCCCGCTACCCATTGAAGCGATACCTGACCACTTCGGCGAAGTTCGAGGCGGAGACCTTGATAGGGTGGTTCCGCGGCGGGCCACCCCTGGCCGGCGATTCGGTGTAGGGCAGCGATGAGCTGATCGCTTCCTCAAGGGCGCAAACTCGTTCCTATCATTTCGAACAGCCCTAATACGGGAGAATAAATATACCTAAACATCGCGTTATTAACTTTTACCGATCGGATCAAAAACTGGAGTCCACTGGACGGACTCAACCCTTTTCGCGCCGGTCGCCAGCATTATTAGCCGGTCGAACCCCAGCGCGACGCCACTTGCGTCGGGCATATCATCCAGGGCCGCGAGGAAATCCTCGTCGAGGGGATGGCAAACACCGAAAATGCGTTGCTGCTTCTCCATGCTCTCCGTAAACCGTCGCCGTTGTTCAACTGGATCGCGAAGCTCGTGGAAAGCGTTAGCCAGTTCAACGCCGGAACAATAAAATTCGAAACGCTCCGCAACACGCGGATCATCAGTACTTATTTGAGCAAGCGCCGCCTCACCTACTGGATAGGCATATAGCACAGTAGCCCCCCTTATCCCTAAATTGGGTTCAACCCGCTCCGAGAGGATCCGGCTGAAAATGTCCGACCAATCATCATCGGGCGCGACGCGAATGCCGGAATTCCTCGCCAGTTGGGCGAGCGCCCCAGTATCGGCCTCGGCAGTAGTCGAGAGGGTGTCGTAAAGGTCGATGCCGGCGTAGCGCCAAAACGCGTCTCGCACCGTCATCCGCTCCGGCGGGTCGAATGGACTTGACTCCCGACCACGATACGCGAACGTCTTCGCACCAGCGATATGAGCGGCGAGTGCGATTAGAGCGGTGCAATCCTCCAGCAGGCGCTCCATTGAGGTGCGCGCCCGGTACCACTCTAGCATAACGAACTCGGGCGAGTGAAGGGCCGTTCGCTCGCGGTTGCGAAAAACGCCGGTTAGCGAAAAAATCCGTTGTTCCCCGGCAGCCAAAAGCTTTTTCATCGCAAATTCCGGCGATGTATGCAGATAGGCATCGTGCAGCGACCCGTCTGGCTGGATGAGCGTGGTCCTGAACCCATGCAGGTGTGTCTCGTTTCCAGGCGAAACCTGAAGGGCAGCCGGTTGCACTTCGGTGAAACCTCTGGCACAGAACCACCGTCGCACGAGAGTGAGAATCCGTGCTCGGGCAAGCAGCCAATCGCGACGTTCAGCGTGCCGAACCTGTTTCCAAAAGGCTCCGTTCGCTGACGTGGTCAAGCGAGACCGCCGCGAAAAGCGGGAGATGATCGAGGTCGGCCAATACCGGCCCCCCGAAACTTGAATGTTTAGGGCCATTGTCTCTATTCTCCCGCTGCACAAACAACCACGAACTTGGGCCGAAACAATGGCCTCAAATTCCGAGGATGAAACGTGAGAGTTATCGCAAGCTCGATCCGCAAGGGCAATATTATCGAAAGAGAAGACGGTCAGCTGTGCATCGTTCTTTCAGCTGAAAGCTTTCACCCAGGCAAAGGAACCCCAACAACCCAGATCGATATGCGACGCCTTTCCGACGGGGTCAAGGTGACGGATCGATATAAGACAACAGAGCAGGTCGAGCGCGCGTTCGTGGAGGACATGAATTTTGACTTCCTTTATACAGACACCGATGGCTATCATTTCATGAACGCTGACACCTACGACCAGATTCAAGTTCCTCCGGATGTCATTGGTGATCAGGCCCAATGGCTTCAGGAGGGTATGAAGGTCAGCTTATCGATATTCAACTCGACTCCTGTCGCCATTCAATTACCGCCCCGCGTTACGGTGGAAGTCACGGAAACCGAACCGGCGATGAGAGGTCAAACGGCTTCCTCTTCCTACAAGCCGGCGAGACTGTCGAACGGCGCTCGGGTGATGGTCCCACCGCACATTGCGGTCGGGGTGAAGATAGTTATTCAGACCGACGACGGGAGCTATGTCGAACGGGCGAAGGATTGAGCGCTCGGGCGGTCATTAGCATCGACTACTAGAAAGACCTACGCGAGTCCGTGATATACGTGCTGTCAAAGAGCCGAATCTCATTTGGCAGATTTCTGGAGACAACCAAGATAAATTAGTATCTTATCTGGGTGGTCGGTCGCGCTGTGAAAGCGACCGTTTGCGGCGTCGCCTTGATTTCTTGAAGCTTTGGCATATGACCTTACACGCATCTACAGTAAGCGGGACACGCGGATCTGCCCTGCATTCCGCACCGCATCCTGCGTCTTCGCCCAACCATAAGCAGGTCGAGCTTGTTGCACGCGGACTTCCGCAGGAACTGGCTTTTCTTGCGGCGGGAGGATTCTCACTTGAGGTGTTTGTCGAAGCTTTGGGCGGGACCACCACCAGCAGTCGTCCGGTCAATCGATTGTTGAGTGACGGTAAGATAACTGAAGAAGCGTATTATCGGGCGTTGGCCAGTCATCTAGGTTGTAAGTACTATAGTGGGGACCCTCCGCTGGCAGGTTCTTTCGACGCGGTAAAGGGCTTACGGTGTGGCATTGGAACACTTGAACCAGAAGACGCCGCAGACGCTCGAATAGTGATGGCGCCCCATGCAGAGCTTGTTCCGCGGCTCATTGAAGCAGTCACTTTAGGCTCAATTCGATCCGCGTCTTTTGCGCTGACTTCTCCGCAGCGGTTTGCAAATCTGGTACGTGCGCGTCGCGGTTCGGACCTTCTCGATGTCGCCCTAGGTCGGCTACCAAATGATCTTAGCGCGAAAGAAGGGATGACTTTTCTCCAGACCGCCACGGTCGGGGTGGCCGCGATCCTGGCGTTCTTAATAGGCGTCGTCGACTTTAATCTTCTTCAGGCCCTTTCTTCGGCAATTCTTTGGCTCATCTTTTCTGCTATGGTCACTCTCCGATCCATGGCCGCGGTCGCGCGCAAAGCACAGATTCGTTCTTCGGAACTTACCGACGACGAACTCCCCAATTATACCATAGTGGTTGCACTTTATCGGGAAGCCAGCATTGTTGAAGACTTAGTCGCCGCAATCGACGCGATCGATTATCCGAAGGCTAAACTCGACATTAAGCTGGTGGTTGAGCGGCGCGATTTCGAAACGCTGAGTCGAATTGTCGAGTTTCGCTTGCCGGGCCGCTACGAGGTCGTTATTGCTCCGGCGGGAAAACCTCAGACGAAACCGCGCGCGCTGAACATAGCCCTTTCTAGCGCACGTGGAGATCTAATTGTAGTTTACGATGCCGAAGACATTCCGGCTCCAGATCAATTGCGTCTCGCCGCGTCGTATTTCGCAACAGATAAAGAGCTGGATTGCCTTCAGGCTCGCCTCGCTATCCGGAATCATGGTGAATCATGGCTATCCAAGCTTTTTGCGATTGAATATGCAGTTTTGTTTGACATTATTAATCCGGGCTTGTGCGCGCTCAATTTACCAATTGCGCTTGGAGGCACCTCGAACCACTTTCGTGTTCGATCATTGGTTGGAGTAGGAGCTTGGGACGAATGGAACGTCACCGAGGACGCAGACCTTGGAGTTCGTCTCGCGCGCTTCGGTTACCGGGTGAAAGCACTGGATTCCGACACCTGGGAGGAAGCGCCCCACGAGTTCGGAAATTGGTTCCGGCAACGCGTGCGATGGCAGAAGGGCTGGATGCAAACTTTAGTCGTTCATTCGAGGCGGCCAATCTTTTTTTGGCGCGATCTCGGGGCGCGGCGAGCAGTCGCTGCTGCGACCTTAATTCTGGGAACGATTTTCGGGTGCCTAGTTTGGCCAGTTTTCGCGGTTGAAACAATTTTGCGCGCAGTGACCGTTGCGGACGCTCCAATGTCGCCGTGGAGGGAAATGAGCGACGTTTTCACGTACATTCTCGCGCTATCAGGTATTTGGACAATTCTCTTGCCAGCGTTAGTCGCCGCAACATTTCGGCGCCTAAAAGTGACCGCTAGCCTGATTCTGCTGCTCCCTGTGTATTACCTTCTGGTGACTGCAGCGACGTGGATTGCGATGCTTGATCTCGCCTTTAGGCCACATTATTGGGCAAAGACTGCTCACGGCAGAACTCGACAGCGATCAAGTTCTTTCATCCGTCGGGTGCAGCATTCAATCTAATGTCGCGGGTTCCCTCCGTCGTCACCAGTGATCGCGTCTTGTTACCCAGTCATTCCGCCCGAGCCGCGCAGAATGGAAAAAATCTCGCTGCAAGCTTTGCGTGAGGCCGCGGAAACTTCAAGTGGCGTGGCCTTTCGAAGAAGCACGAAAACTAATCGCGCGCCTTGAGCGCTCCGAACCGAAAGAAGTGATTTTCGAGACGGGCTACGGCCCATCGGGGCTACCGCACCTCGGAACTTTTGGCGAAGTGGCGCGCACTAACATGGTCAGGCATGCCTTTCGAGCACTAGTTGGAGATAACAATATCAAGACAAGGCTAATTGTCTTTTCGGACGACATGGACGGTTTGCGCAAGGTTCCAGACAACGTTCCCAACCGTGATATGATGCTGCCCCACCTCGGCAAGCCGTTGTCGGAAGTCCCTGATCCGTTCGCCGAATACGCTAGTTTCGGCGAACATAACAACGCGCGGCTGTGCGCTTTTCTTGATCGGTTCGGATTCGAATACGAGTTCATGTCTTCGACCGAATGCTACAAATCTGGCCGCTTCGATAAGGCTTTGTTGCGGATGCTCGACTGCTTTGACGAGGTGCAGGCGATCATGCTGCCCTCGCTGCGGCAGGAGCGAGCTGCGACCTACTCGCCCTTTCTTCCGATTCACCCACGAACTGGGGTCGTCATGCAGACCCCAGTGCTGGAACGCCGCCTGGACACAGGCGCGATCCGATGGCGCGATCCGTCGACGGGAGAGGAGTTCGAAACACCGGTGACGGGAGGACATTGCAAACTGCAATGGAAGCCAGATTGGGCGATGCGCTGGTATGCGCTCGGGGTTGATTACGAAATGGCGGGAAAAGATCTGATCGATTCCGTTAAGCTTTCCTCCCGCGTGGTACGGATTCTTGGGGCTGACCCGCCCGCCGGATTCAACTACGAGCTTTTCCTCGACGAGAACGGACAAAAGATTTCAAAAACGAAAGGCAACGGCCTAACCATTGAACAATGGCTGGCCTATGCCAGTCCGGAGAGTTTAGCGTCGTTCATGTTTCAGCGGCCGACTGCGGCGAAGCGACTCTATTTTGACATTATTCCTCGGACAGTTGACGACTATCTTGGATTTCTCGAGGCGTATCCTCACCAGGCGTGGAAGGAGAGGCTCGGCAATCCGGTATGGCATATCCACAGCGGGGCACCCCCGGAGCCTGAAGCCCTTACGCATCCCGGACACCACCAAGCCACAATCTCCTTTGCTATGTTGCTCAATCTCGCCGCGGTTTCCAATGACGAAAATCCTTCAGTTCTTTGGGGATTTCTTCGCCGGTACTATCCCTCGGTGTCGCCTGAAACGCATCCCGGTCTCGATAGCTTGGTTCGGTATGCGGTCGTATATTTTCGCGATTTTGTCGCCCCGAAGAAGCGCTATCGTCCGGCGGACGACGTCGAACGTGGGGTGCTTGAGCAACTTTCATCGAGACTGGCGCAATTACCGCCAGACATCAGCGCGGACCAGATCCAGCATTCGCTATATGATATCGCGCGACCGATTCCGCGGTATCAGGACCATTCAGCGAAGGGGGCGACTGCAGCGCGTCCTGGAGTATCAAACGAATTCTTCAATATGATCTACGCCATCCTTCTGGGCGAGAATCGCGGGCCGCGCTTAGGATCATTCATTGCGATCTATGGGTTAGATGAGACACGCAGGCTTATCGACAAGGCGCTCGCAGGCGAACTTGTCAGCAAAGCTTGAGCATGAACCATTTCGCTCCCTCCTCAGCGCTTTCCGTGGGGCGTAACTTTCAGTTCGCTCGCCAGCGCTCGCATATCCGTCCACGCAAATCGCTTATGTGCCGGTTGCCGCAGCAGGAAGGCGGGATGGAGCATGGCAAGCGCCTGGATCTCGCGGCGGCTTTGGCCGACATAGGGGAACCATGACCCGCGCGCGCGCATGATTCCACTTTTTACACCCAACATCGCGCGACTGGCGGACGCGCCAAGACAGACTAGATATTCAGGATCGGCGAGATCGATCTGCCGCTCGATGAAAGGCAGACACATCTGCGTCTCCTGGGGCGTCGGGGTTCGGTTGCCCGGAGGCCGCCATGGAACGACGTTCGCGATGTAAACCTCGTGACGCTCCAGTCCAATGGCGTTCAGCATTCGATCCAGCAATTGCCCGGCTCTTCCGACGAAGGGGCGCCCGATTCGGTCTTCCTCCGCTCCAGGGGCCTCGCCGACTAACATGACGCGTGAGCCAGGGACGCCATCCGCAAACACAAGTTGCGTAGCCGTCCGCTTGAGTGCGCAGCCCTCGAACTCTGCCATGACTAATCGCAGCATTTCGAGGTCCATCGCCGCTTGCGCGAGCGCGCGCGCCGAAACCCCAGGTGTCTCGCGGTCCTTGACCCCGGCGTCTTGATGCGCGCGCGCTCCTGTTTCTGCCGCCGCGGACGAAGATTGGTGAATTGACTCCGATGCGCGCGGCAACCTGCGCGCGCCTCCGCTTCCGGCCAGACTGTCGGCAAAACGATCATGCGGCATCTCATCTAGTACATCGGTGACCCCGACCCGGATCCACCACTGAAGCGACTCGATCGCCTGGAGCGGATCGAGTTGGAGGTCGATGGAATCCTTAGTCGAAGCCATTTGGTCCCGCCTGAGCCAAGCGCTTGCGCCGCCGCAAGGAGGCAAACTATCATATCGAGACTTGAACGGCGCCGCACGAGGATTGGGGCTGGTCAAGGAAACTGCAAGCATGCCCGCCCCAGCCCTGATGGCGAAAGCGACAATGACCCTAGAGTCGACATTGCCCGAGCGGGAATTGATGCATTACGATGTCGTCGTTGTCGGCGCGGGTCCTGCCGGCCTTGCCGCCGCCATCCGCCTCAAATCCCTGGCCCCCGACACCTCTGTTGTCGTCGTGGAAAAAGGCTCCGCCGTCGGGGCGCATATCCTCTCGGGAGCCGTCATCGATCCGATTGGGCTTGACCGGCTTACCCCCGACTGGCGGTCGGATCCGGAGTGCCCGCTCAAAACTCAGGTAGCGATCGATCAATTCTATTATCTGACCGAGACGCGAGGGATGCGGCTGCCTAACTGGGCGATGCCGAAATTGATGGGCAATCACGGCAATTTCATCGGCTCGTTAGGCGCGGTCATGCGCTGGCTCGGCGCACGCGCTGAGGCGCTTGGCGTCGAGATCTATCCAGGAATTCGCGGCGACGGAGCTTCTGTATGGCGACAAAGGGGAGGTCGTAGGCGTTGCGACGGGCGACATGGGCGTTGATCGTGAGGGTCAGCCGAAGCCGGGGTTCACGCGCGGGATGGAGCTTTTCGGCAAGTACGTGTTTCTCGCGGAAGGGGCGCGCGGATCGCTATCGAAACAGGCGATCGCCCGGTATGGCCTGGATTCCGTCAGCGGGCCTCAGAAGTACGGAATTGGTCTCAAAGAACTGTGGCAGGTGTCCGAGGCCCATTTTTCGATCGGTCTTGTTCAGCATACTTTTGGTTGGCCTTTGTCAAAAGGCGCGAGCGGCGGCTCGTTTGCCTATCATTACGGCGACCGATTGGTTTCGGTCGGATTTGTTGTCCATCTCAATTACGAGAACCCGACGCTCTCCCCATTCGATGAGTTCCAACGCTTTAAGACGCATCCGCTTATTCGGGGGACCTTCGCCGGCGGTAAGCGCATCGGCTACGGAGCGCGCGTCATAGCGTCCGGCGGCTGGCAGTCGGCGCCCAAGCTAGTCTTTCCCGGAGGGGCTTTGATCGGCTGCTCGGCCGGTTTTGTGAATTTTGCCCGCATAAAGGGGTCTCACAACGCGATTCTATCGGGAATGCTCGCCGCGGAGAAGGCCCGCGAGGCGCTGGCCGCGGGTCGGGCGAACGACGAACTGACCGATTACGAGAATTCCTGGAGGAACTCCGATATTGGCCGCGATCTCTACAAGGTTCGCAATGTCAAACCGCTCTGGTCGCAATTCGGCCTTGTCCCCGGCGTCGGCCTTGGAGGTTTCGACATGTGGACAAACGAATTGATCAAGGCTTCGATTTTGGGCACGCTCAAGCACCGCAAGCCTGACAGCGATACTCTGAAGCCGATATCCCAAGTCGTTCCTATCGTCTACCCAAAGCCAGACTCCGTATTAACGTTCGACAAACCATCTTCCGTCTATCTTTCCAACACAAATCATGAAGAGGATCAGCCCGTTCATCTTCGGCTGCATGATCCCGACGTACCTATTCGTAATAATCTTCCTAGGTTTGGAGAACCTGCGCGCCTTTACTGTCCGGCTGGAGTGTACGAAGTCGTTTACGCGAACGAGGTAACCCGCGCAGATCCACGCTTTGTCATCAACGCGCAGAATTGTGTCCACTGCAAAACTTGCGACATCAAGGACCCGGCCAAGAACATAGAGTGGGTACCGCCGGAAGGCGGGGGCGGGCCGAACTATCCAGATATGTAGCCGTGGCGCAAAATTGCCGTTTTCGACTGCGAGAGGCTTGGAACGCTCTTTTGCTATAGAGGCCAGCGCGAGATTTATGTAGCCGCTCAAGCTGAGCTCTGACTGAACAATTGTGGGAAATCATAAGACATGCAGAGCCGAAATCAATATTGGACGCCGCGGGTGGCCCTTTTCTTGGCTTGCGTCTTGTCAGGCTCCAGCAGCGCGTTGGCCGCAGCTGTCCAGACCGAGTCCGCATCGGAGTTCGAGATTGGGGATACCCAACCCGGAAACTATCTTTCTGCTCTGATCGCTAGTGCAGATCGGGACACGCCCGCCGCCGAAGTCTACTACCGGGAGGCGCTCCGAGGTGATCCTCGAAATCCCGATCTCCTCGAGCGCGCCTTCGCTGCTGCTCTCTCCAATGGAGACGAGGCCAGCGCCAGCTCGCTCGGCGAACGGCTCCTCACGCGCGATCCAAACAACAACCTCGCGCGACTCGCAGTTGCCGTTCGAGACATCGAGCAGGGACAATTCGCGTCTGCGCGAGGCCACCTCGCGAGCGCCGACGCGATCCGCGCGCGCGATGTCACGACGGCGCTTCTTACGGCGTGGTGTTATGCAGGACAATCCGATCTGCGCCACGCGCTGGACACGCTCGACCGCATCCGCGACCCATCGGTCTTCGCTTTTCGCGACTATCATGCGGGCCTGATTGCGGCCCTGCTTGGCAACTCCGCAGAGGCCCAACGGCGGCTGAAGTCTGCGTATGACAGCGATAAGAACAGCCTACGCTTCGCTGATGCTTATGCACGGATTTTGTCGGCGCAAGGCGATATGGCCGGAGCAACAAAAGTATACGAGGATTTCTCCTCCGTCATTCCTCACCATCCGCTCATACAGAAAGCCCTCGCGGACCTAAAGACGAATCAGCCTCTCGACCCGCTTGTTCACAACGCCAAAGAGGGCGTCGCCGAAGCGCTATATGGCCTGGGAAGCGCGGGGAGCCGCCAGGGAGACCAGCTTCCGGCGCTTGTTTATCTCCGATTGTCGCTATACCTCCGACCATCAAGCGATTTGACCGCAGTGACGCTCGCCAGTCTTTTCGAGCAGCTGAAGGAAAACGACCAGGTCATCGCGGCGTATCGGTTGGTTCCGTCGTCGTCGCCGCTGAAAATGGCAGCCGACATCCAGATCGCACTTGAACTTGAAGGTATGGGAAAAACCGATGAGGCGACACAACGCCTCTCCGAAATCGTGGCGACGCGGCCGCACGACGTCGAGGCCCTCAGCGCATTGGCGGAGTTGCAGAGGTCTGCGAAGAAATACGTGGAGGCCGCGGCAACCTATGACAACGCGATCGCGGCAGTGGGAATTCCGCAGCGCGACAATTGGACGCTTTTCTATTTCCGGGGGATCTGTTATGAGCGCTCCAAACAGTGGCCTAAAGCTGAAGCAGATTTCAAGAAGGCTCTCGAACTCTATCCGGACCAACCACTCGTCCTTAACTATCTCGGCTATTCTTGGGTGGACAAAGGACTCAATTTAGAAGAGGCGTTTAAAATGCTACGCAAGGCCGTAGAACTGCGGCCCAACGACGGTTATATCGTGGATAGTCTCGGGTGGGCGCATTACAAGCTTGGGCAGTATCCGGATGCGACCGAAACACTGGAGAAGGCGATTGATCTGAAGCCCGCCGACCCCGTTCTGAACGATCATCTCGGGGATGCCTATTGGAGGGTCAACCGTCGGATTGAGGCGCATTTTCAATGGAATCATGCGCGCGACATGGGTGCAGACCCAGATGACCTGCCCGCGATCTTGAAGAAGATCAATGATGGGCTCCCCGATCCCGCCACCCAAACTGCTACGCCACAGGCTCCGTTGCAGAAACAGGGCGGGGGTTGAGTTGCGGCCGAAAGTTCAATGCGTTGGCTTCGCGCTCCTGCCAAGATCAATCTCACGCTGCGCGTGGTCGGTCGCCGAGCGGATGGCTATCACGAGCTCGAGAGCCTCGTGGCGTTTACAGGCTTGTCCGACTGGCTTGGATTTGAGCCTGGCGATGACCTGAATCTCGAGGTCGTTGGTCCGCGCGCCAGCGAAGCAGGGCCGGTCCCCGAGAATCTCGTATTGCGCGCCGCACGGTCGCTCGCCGCGCGGATACCCGGGTTAAGACTTGGTCACTTTCGGCTCATCAAGCGGTTGCCCGCAGCGGCTGGACTTGGCGGAGGTTCCGCCGATGCCGCGGCCGCTCTGCGGTTGCTCGCGAACAAGGCCGGATTGTTAACTGACGATCCGCGAGTGTGCGCTTCCGCTCGAGCCACGGGCGCCGATGTTCTTGCTTGTCTTTCTCCCCAGGCACGAATCATTAGTGGCATTGGCGACGAACTCGGTCCGGCGATCCGGTTGCCGAATATGTTCGCCATTCTCGTCAACCCGGGGGTTCAGGCGCCGACGCCCAAGGTCTTCGCCGCACTCGACCTGGCCTTAGGCCCGAACGCTGGACTGTCTCATCGACTATCCCTCGCAGAGCGATCCGATACGGCTGCGGCTTTCGACTTTGGCTCCGTGGGCCGCAACGACCTCGAAGCCCCAGCAACCCGGGTGGCGCCGGCGATCGCCGGCGTGCTTAAGAGATTGTCGCAGATCCCCGAGGCCACACGGACCGGAATGTCGGGCTCAGGAGCAACTTGCTTTGCCTTATTTAGCGATAGGCGGAGCGCGGCCGTTGCGCGGCGACTTATCGCTGCCGACCATCCGAAATGGTGGGTTGAGGCGACCGATTTTCATTAGAAGGAGCGCTTTCTTCGCCTCGGTTGCCGGAGCAGGTCCGATCGTCGCGTCTGGTTGTCGACCCCGCGCTTCTGATAATCGACGACGACCTGCGGCGCTTCGCGAGGCACAGGAACAACTTGAGTGCTGAATGCCGGACCCGGGGAAGATCGCTTCGCCCTCGCAATCCTAACTGGATTCTCAGTTGCGCGCCTTTTTCTCGCCTTCACGATCGGACTTGGGATCGACGAAAGCTATACGGTCGCGATTTCGCGCCATTTATGCCTTTCCTACTTCGACCATCCGCCATTGCACCTGTGGATCACGCATTTCGCTGCTTTCGCAGCGGGTGAGAACGTCATGGCGCGGAGCCCCTTTGTTGCGCTCTTCTTCGCAACAGGTTGGATCGCCTATCGAATCGCGAGCCGGTTGTTCGGTCCTCGGCCGGCGCTGATCGCGCTTTTCGCCCTCAACGTCACGCCTTTCTTCTTTGCCTCCGCGGGAAGTTGGATCGTTCCCGATGGACCGCTGCTCTTTGGACTAGCGGTTGCCGCGTTGGCGGCTACCCGGCTGTTCTTTCCGGAACCGCTGGAGGAGGTGCAGGCTTGGCGGCTTTGGATCCTTATCGGCGTGGCGTTGGGTTTGGCGGGGCTGTCGAAGTACAGCGCCGTGCTCACCGCCGGCGGATTGGCCGCGTTCGTACTGCTTTCGTCTAGGCAGCGCCATTGGCTCAGGCATCCCGCACCCTACATCGCGGCGGGCGTCGCGTTCCTGATGATAACGCCGGTCATCGTGTGGAATGCGCTGCATGGCTGGGCGTCGTTTGAATTTCAAGGCGGGCGCGGAGCGCCTAGCGGCGCGCTGCGCCCGGCTCAGCTTCTGACGATGGCGCTGGGCGAAGTCGCTTTCCTTACGCCCTGGATATTCGTGTCCCTTGTCGCGGGAATGATGGGCGCGTTCGAGCATTGGCGCGACGACCGCCGTCTGTTTATTCTTTGTCTCAGTTTGCCGCCAATTGTTTTGTTCACCTTGACGCCGCTCTGGGGTGGCCGCGGCCAGCCTCATTGGGCAATGCCCGGTTGGTTCTTTGCGTTTCCCTTGCTCGGCGTATGGGTCGAGGAACTCGGCCTCTCCGGCCGCTCGCTCCGCCGATGGGCTTTCTTTTCGTCAGCGGCCCTGGCCGCGATCGCTGGCGTCGCGCTGCTGCAAGCCTCGACCGGCTGGCCGTGGGTGGCGCTTGGGGCACGGCCCAATCTTGCCGATCCCATGCTGGAGGCCTTTGAGTGGCGGGATCTCAAGAAAGCGCCAATCTTTGCGCAAGCGCCGAGCTTCGTAATATCGACGAAATGGTCGGCCGCGGGAAAAATCGCGCTCGCCCTTGGACCTAAGATCCCCGTTTTCGTGCTTTCGAATGATCCGCGCGGCTGGGCTTTCCTAGACGAAAGCGAAAGATACGTCGGGAAAAGCGGCGTTATCGTCACACCTGCGGCGGAAGCCGCATCGACTCTGGCGGTCGCCCGTCCCCTCTTTGCTGAGCTCGGGCACCCGCGGCTTTACGCGCTTGGTCGTAGCGGACGCCCTGAAATCAACCTCGCGCTCATCCCCGCCAACGGCTTGACGCGTAGGCTTCCTATGCCTTATCCGGGCGCTGCCGGCAAATAGCGTTCATCGACGCCGAACGAAATATAAGCGTGGCGTGGAATGACTAGTGACGCGACGCCCGAGTTGTCCCCGACAGTTTCGATCATCGTGCCAACCTATCAAGAATTGGCCAACGTCCCCATTCTTTTCGAACGCGTCAAAATCGCTCTCGATGGCCTGCCGTGGGAAATGATCGTCGTCGACGACGACTTGCCGGATGGAACCTCGAATGTCGCCTTTGGGCTCGCTGCGAAGGATCGCCGTCTTCGCTGCCTGAGACGCGTCAATCGCTCAGGCCTAGCGGGCGCCGTGATCGAGGGCTGGATGGCTTCCAGCGCAGACTTCGTCGCGGTCATCGACGGAGATCTTCAGCATGACGAGTTCATTCTCCGCGTGATGCACCAAACCCTAGCCGGGGGGGCCGGCGATCTGGTGATTGGAACCCGCCTGAGAAAGGAAAGCGGCGGAAGTCTCTCCCCAGCCCGACAGAGGCTGAGCGACATGGGCGCATGGTTCTTCAGGCGCATTGGAGGAGTGGCGGTTACGGATCCGATGAGCGGCTTCTTCATGATTCGGCGCGAAATCATTTCTCGCCTTGCTCCGCGTCTTTCGCCTGATGGCTTCAAGATTTTAGCGGACGTCGTTCTTTCAGCGAGCGGCAGTCTCGATGTTGTCGAGGTCACGTACGGCTTCCGAAAACGCAACGCCGGCGAGTCAAAACTCACTCCCTTGGTCGCCATCGACTTTCTTGGCCTGGTCGTTCATCACGCGACCGCGGGCGCCCTGCCGATACGCTTCGTTCTTTTCGCCATGGTCGGAGCAGTCGGCTTGGTCGTGCATATATCCGCGCTTTCAGCTATCGTTGAGTGGTTCAACGTGCTGGCCTTCAATCCCGGGCAACTCATCGCCACGCTTCTGGCCATGGCAAGCAATTTCATCCTGAATAACGAAATCACATATCGCGCCTATCGGTATCGCGGGGCTAGCCTGGTCATAGGCTTTGTGGCTTTTGCACTGGGATGCAGTGTCGGGGCCGTCGCCAATATTGACGTAGCCTCCTGGTTGTATAAAGCGAATCAAACCTGGTGGGTCGCCGGGCTCGCCGGAGCCCTGCTGAGCGTCGTTTGGAACTACGCGGTGAGCACGAATTTCATTTGGCGGCCGGGGCGCCGCCGCTGAGGCCAGCAGACCAGTTCCTCCGCATTTTGGATTTGCAAGAGAGGTCACGAAAATCACCGGAGGGCAAAAGATGATCTGCCGGGCACCCGCTTGATGAACGGTGGCTTGGTGGGGGACGTGAGCTTGCTCGTCGAAAAGCCACGATAGCGACGACGTCCGCTTGAACAGAGCGCCCGTTACATAACGCTCGAAACCGTAACTACTCTTAGCGATGGTCCGTCGTCGGATTGGATACGCATGGGCGTCTGACCAACCCGGCCAAACCGGAGCTCACGGGCGAACGCACTCGGTTACACCCATCTGGGACATGATCGAGTTGCGCGATAGCCTCAGGTCACGCCCGATCTCGTGACCGATTTTCCTTTGCGAACTGCTCGTGCGGAATCAGACCAACCGCCTCCACAATCAGCATCCGATGCCGCCCCGCTTTGAACCAAAAGCGGCAGCCCATCATGTCTGGTTTTAGAGAGTGAGTTTTGAACGCTCATCCCCCAACTCAAGGCTAAAACGGCAGGCCGAAACACAGCAGAGGCCTTCCGCTCGCACGTGCCCGCTCTATCTGCGGGACCATGTCCACGGCCTCCACGGCGTTCTTGTGAGTGCTCACGTGATTCCATCTGGGAAATAGACGTGTCCCAACGGCAGCTTCACCGGTCTCAATCGGGGGAACAATCTATCGAAAGCTCAAACCCCAGCGAGCGACTCCACGCCACAACTCAAGGAGACATGGCCTGCTATTCAGTGGTGATTTATCCTGTCGACAGCGAATTGAGTTGTCCGGTTTTGGTAGCGCTTCGAGTGTCCGCTTCTTCTGGCTCTGTTGTGCTGTGGGGCTGTGGGCAAGGCGGGGCCTTGTCCACATTTCCACAGCCCGCGCCGCTGAGCGGATTTAAGCGGCGCGTTTTCATCGCGGCTGTCCTTGAGCGCTCCGTTCTCGTCGTAGCGGCCGATGCATCTGGGCCCCTGAAAGATGGCGTGCGATCCGTCAGGATAGACGTGGACCCGGACGCGCGCCTGTCGGTAGCACACGATATGTCCGGTTTAGGTAGCGCACGACCTGTCCGGTAGATCCGGCCCTTTTGGGAGGGTTTTGGATGCGCGGGAGGGAAGCCCGAGAGGCTGTGCGCATGGCGAGGTTTTTGAGCCTTCTGCACCGTTGGGAATTTGCGGAGCTCAATCAGGAAGAGGCGGCCGAGTTGCTGGGGGTGAGCGAACGGACGTTCCGGCGCTGGACGCGCCGCTACGAGGATGAGGGCGAAGCCGGGCTCTTGGACCGCAGGCTCGGCAAGGCGTCGGGCAAGCGGGTCCCGGTCGACCGGGCGGAGGAGGTGGAGCGGCTCTACCGCGAGCGTGACCTGAGGCTTCACGGTCAAGCACTTCCACGAGCATCTGGTGAGGGACCATGGCTTCGGGTGGGGTTACACATGGCTCAAGCTGCACCTGCAATGGGCGTGCGTTGTTCCCAAGGCGCCGCGCAAGGGGGCGCATCGGAGGAAGCGCGAACGGCGGCCGCTGCCGGGCATGATGCTGCATCAGGATGGCTCACGGCATGAATGGCTCGAGGGCCAGGGCGCGCTCGATCTGATTGTGACCATGGATGACGCGACGGGGGCGATCTATTCGGCGTTTCTCATCGAGGAGGAGGGCACGGCCTCGACCTTTCGGGCGCTCAAGGAGGTTTTCTCGGAGCACGGCCTGCCGATGAGCCTCTATACGGACCGGGGCAGCCACTATTTTCGCACGACCAAGGCCGGCGAGTTTGACCGCTTCTGTCCGACCCAGGTCGGGCGGGCCCTTGAGCAGCTCGGGGTCGAGCACATCGGGGCGTATTCGCCTCAAGCCCGTTGTCGCTCCGAGCGGGCGTTCCAGACGCTGCAGGACCGGCTGCCGAAGGAGCTCAGGCTCGCGGGCGTCACCGACATCGAGGCGGCCAACGTTTTCATCCGCGACGTCTATCTGCCGGAGCACAATGCTCGCTTCGCCGTCGATCCGGCCGGCGAGGGCTCGGCCTTCACGCCGATCCCGGGCGTCGACCTCGACGAGATCCTGTGCGTCGAGGAGGAGCGGCAGGTCGGCCAGGACAATTGCGTCTCCTACCGCACCCTGAAACTGCAGATCCCCGAAAGCCCGATGCGGCCCCATTTCGTGAAGGCCCGGGTCAAGGTCCACGTCTATCCCGACGGCTCGCACGCTCTCTTCCACGGGCCACGCTGCATCGGCCGCTACGACGCAAACGGAGCGATCAAGGACAGCCACGATGAAAAACGCGCCGCTTAAATCCGCTCAGCGGCGCGGGCCGGGGAAATGTGGACAAGGTCCCGCCTCGCCCACAGTCCCACAGCACAACCGAACCAGAAGAAGCGGACATTTGATGTGCTACCAAAACCGGACAACTACTTTCGCTATCGACAGACCCGAACGCGCGCCTTCACGAAATGGGGCCGCATCGGGCTTTCGGGGATCTGCAGTTTCAGGGTGCGGTAGGACGCGCGATTGTCGTTCATGACTTGACGCTCCTCCTGAACGCACAGGATCTCATCGGGGTCGACGCCCGGGATCGGCGTGAAGGCCGAGCCGAGGCCGGCCGGCTCGACGGCGAAACGGGCGTTGTGGGCCGGCAGATAAACCTCGCGGATGAAGGCGTTGGCCGCCTCGGTGTCGGTTGTGCCGGCGAGCCTCAACTCCTTGGGCAATCGGTCCTGCAGCGTCTGGAACGCACGCTCCGATCGGCCTCTGGCAAAGGGCGCCTGAAAGGACGCCCGTCTCTCAACGGGCTTGAGGCGAATACGCCCCGATGTGCTCGACCCCGAGCTGCTCAAGGGCCCGCCCGACCTGGGTCGGTGAGCCGCGGTCGATCTCGCCGGCCTTGGTCGTGCGAAAATAGTGGCTGCCCCGGTCCGTATAGAGGCTCATCGGCAGGCCGTGCTCCGAGAAAACCTCCTTGAGCGCCCGGAAGGTCGAGGCCGTGCCCTCCTCCTCGATGAGAAACGCCGAATAGATCGCCCCCGGTCGCGTCGTCCATGGTCACAATCAGATCGAGCGCGCCCTGGCCCTCGAGCCATTCATGCCGTGAGCCATCCTGATGCAGCATCATGCCCGGCAGCGGCCGCCGTTCGCGCTTCCTCCGATGCGCCCCCTTGCGCGGCGCCTTGGGAACAACGCACGCCCATTGCAGGTGCAGCTTGAGCCATGTGTAACCCCACCCGAAGCCATGGTCCCTCACCAGATGCTCGTGGAAGTGCTTGACCGTGAAGCCTCAGGTCACGCTCGCGGTAGAGCCGCTCCACCTCCTCCGCCCGGTCGACCGGGACCCGCTTGCCCGACGCCTTGCCGAGCCTGCGGTCCAAGAGCCCGGCTTCGCCCTCATCCTCGTAGCGGCGCGTCCAGCGCCGGAACGTCCGTTCGCTCACCCCCAGCAACTCGGCCGCCTCTTCCTGATTGAGCTCCGCAGATTCCCAACGGTGCAGAAGGCTCAAAAACCTCGCCATGCGCACAGCCTCTCGGGCTTCCCTCCCGCGCATCCAAAACCCTCCCAAAAGGGCCGGATCTACCGGACAGGTCGTGCGCTACCTAAACCGGACATATCGTGTGCTACCGACACACCCGGTGATGTGTCCTTGCCATTTGCTCCATCACCATATATTATGCTGTTTCCGGTGCTACCCGTGTGCCGACTGTCCCGCTCCCATCGTCTAGCGGTCTAGGACGTCGCCCTCTCACGGCGAAAACAGGGGTTCGAGTCCCCTTGGGAGCGCCAGCAAAATCAATTTGTTACCTCATAAACTGCGATTCTCTAGCTACTGTGCGAACGCAAAAATCGTGCGCGATCAGTCACGATCAAGTGCGGACTAAAATCCGGAAATTGAGCGGGGCTTGTCGGGAACCTCGTTCTCCGACCAACTTTAGCATGGCTCGCGGCATCGGTCCTAACCTTCGCGGTGCGCACCAGCCAGAACCGTGCGTACTGTCTCGCTGAGCCCGATACGTCGTCGTTCTGGCTAGCGTGCTGATCAGAGGTGGCAAACCAGGATGGGTAACGCCTCATTCCTTCCGCGCGCGATGCCTGCGCCAAGCGCGTGGCTCAGCGTGAGGATTGCGCCGACCGACAGGTCGACCAAAACCCCTGACGACGTCAACGCTATAGACACCGAGGCATCGGGAACCGAAGTCATTATCGACCTCGTCCACGCGCCATAGCCATTGCTGATCCACAAGTGCGAAATAGCCTTGATTGCCTTATCGGTCATCCGGACTGTTGCCAGATCGGCTAGCGCTTGGAGTCCCCGAGGACGGGTTCGCCAAAGACAACTGCTACGAAGCCATCGTCGAACCTAGACGAGCCTTTTCTTCGACAATCTGCTGAGCCTTAGGAGACTCGACCACGGCTAACAATGTTGAGACCAAAAGAGCGTCAAACACCGCGACAATTCTGTCCGCATCGGAGCTCAGGAGACGCGGGACTGCCAGCGCCCAAACCATGAAAGCAACAGTAGAGAATCAATTCCCACCATGAGCGTGCGTTCGCGCCAACCGGCGCAGAATGAGGGCGTGGTCGAGGCTTTGAAAGAACTTCGCCGAAGTCTTGAGGGCCAACGCCTCGTCGCCAAGGCGCCCTTCGGCCGATGGCGGACGCCGACGTTTCTGGCGGCGCTGCGTTGCGACCGGCTGACCGCGCCCTGCGTGATCGACGGACCGATCGACGGCGCAAGCTTCCGCGCTTATGTCGAGCAGGTTCTCGTCCCGGTCCTTGCGCCAGGCGACATTGTCGTCATGGATAACCTCGGCAGCCATAAGGGCCGCGCCGTTCGCGCCGCCATCCGCGCCGCCAAAGCCAAGCTCTTCTTCCTGCCCGCCTACTCTGTTTAGTCCCGGCATTTGATGGTGCATTGTTTTCTCCGGCCTGGAGGGATGCGCTATGGGACAGGTTCTTCACGCAAGCGCCACGACGACAGAGGCGGTCCGTCGAGCGATACAGCACAGTCAAGCGAGCCTGAGGGAGCTGGCAAAGCGCTACGGGATCAATCCGAAGACGGTCGCCAAGTGGAAACGACGAAAGTCCGTCTCCGATTTGCGGACGGGGCCGAGAGAACCAAAGTCGACGGTGCTGACGGTCGAAGACGAGGCCGTCATCGTCGCCTTCCGTCGGCATACGCTGCTGCCGCTGGACGATTGCCTCTATTCCTTGCAGGCCACGATCCCGCATTTGACGCGATCAAGCCTGCATCGCTGCCTTCAGCGCCATGGGATCAGCCGCTTGCCGGACGTCGAAGGCGACAAGCCCACAAGGAAGAAGTTCAAGTCTTATCCGATCGGCTTCTTTCACCTCGACATCGCCGAGGTGCAGACTGCCGAAGGCAAACTCTATCTATTCGTGGCCATCGACCGCACGAGCAAATTCGCATTCGTCCAGTTGGTGGAAAGCGCCAACCGGGTGACGGCCTCCGCCTTCCTGGTCGCGTTGATCGCCGCCATTCCCTACAAGATTCATACGATCCTGACGGATAACGGCATCCAGTTCCGCTTCGCGCCGCGCTACGCCGACGGCCCCACCGCGCGCTACATGACGCACATGTTCGACATGCGATGCCGCGAGAACAGCATCGAGCATCGCTTCACCAAGATCAATCATCCCTGGACCACTGATGTGATCGACAAGTGGTTTTTTGCTGGATCTGAGTTATTTTCCTCCCGCGCACGGGCGACCGCGTGGCGAAGAGCAGGGCGCGAGGCGCAAGCCCTGCCGCGCAGCCTTCATCGTCGCCCCTCGGTTGCGGCGCCCGTGCGCGCCTGCTTGGGACCACGCGGATTCCAACCGGTGACGAAACGCGCGTACGCCGTCTCGGCTTGCTCGACCCACCTGCGCTCCTGATCGCGATAGCTCTTGATATTGTAAGCGTGAGCCGCGCCTCTTTGGCCTCGTTCGGCTTTATATCCCGCCTTCAGCTCCAAATCGCGCAGCTTCCTGGCGTGCAGCGCCGGCCGGGCCCACACGTAGCTTTCACCTTTGCTCAGCAGATGCCAGATGAGCACCGCGAGCTTACGGGCCGTCGCGACAGCGGCGACATGCTGACCGCGGCGGGCGCGGACTCGCAGGAAGAACGCACGCAACGGACCCGGCGCTCGCGCTGCAGCCCAGGCGGCCTCGACGAGCATGCCGCGCGCGTGCCCACGGCCCTGCTTGGTGATCCGGCCGTGATAAGCCGGTCCGGGACCTGACTGTCTGACGCTTGGGTTGAGGCCGAGATAGCTCACCAGCTTCTGCGACTGCTCGAAGCGTCCCACGTCGCCGATCGCGGCCACGATGGCGAGCGCCACCACCATGTCGACCCCTGGGATTGTCATCAGGCGTTTGACGCCCTCGTCCCCCAACGCTGAACGGGCAAGGTCACGCTCGATGACCTTGAGGTCATCGCCGAGCCGATCGAACTCGCGCAGATGCCGTTCGACGGCAAGCCGTTCGTCCTCGGGCAAGACCTGGTGAAAAAGCCATGTCCGCCCGCTCGGCCCGCACAGATCGGCGTGCGGGCAGGAGGGGATCAGATGGCTGTGCAGGATCGACTGGATGATATTCTTCAAGCGCGATCGCTGCCGGACGATCTGGTTGCGCCGGGTCACCTGCCGGCGAAGCGCCTGCGTCGGCTCGTCCGGAATCCAGACTTCCGGCAGAAAGCCGCTCGCATAAAGTTGGGCGAGGACGGTGGCGTCGATCGTATCGGTCTTGATCTTCGCATGAGCGATGACGCGCACTTGCTTGGGGTTTGCGATCACGACTTTCTTGACGTGCGGCGCGATCACCGCAGCGACCGAGGCCGCGTTGCCGGTCGCTTCGACTACAACTACATCATCCTTCGAAAGCTTCTTTGCGAAAGCCTCGAGAAGGGGCCGGCGCATGTCAACGCGTCCCAGTCGTTTGAGCTTGCCGTCGTCCCAGGCCACCGCCTCGGCGAAGGCGCGGTGGATATCCAGACCAATGATTCGCATGTTTGCTCCTCCGTCTCTGTTCATTCAGGGCGGGAGCTGGCGGGCAACACGACATCTACTGATCCGCGCTCACGGCGCATCCGGGAAAGTCGCTAGGGGCGGCCATGTAACGAGCTCGGGCTCTCAGCCCACTGTCTATCGACGGCCTGCCCGCACCTTCGTGCTCCCGGCGCCCCTTGTCCAGGATGGGCTCACCATATCGCCGTCTCCCTTTCGGAAACAGGCGGACAGCAAGGCGCCGACGAATCACATACCGGATAACGGACAGGTCGAGCGAATGAACCGCACGATCAAGGAAGCGACCGTCAAACGCTACCACTACGACACACACGAGCGGCTGAAGTCCCACCTCGCAAACTTCGTCGACGCTTACAACTTCGCCCGACGATTGAAGACCCTCAAGGGCCTGACGCCCTACGAATTCATCGCCAAAGCATGGACAAAAGAGCCCAAAAGATTCAAACTCGACCCAATCCACCAAATGCCGGGACTAAACACCTAGCGAACCATCGGCGCGCCGCTCGACTGCTTCACGCGCCAGAATGCGCAAACTACTTCAGGAACGCAGGGCTTGTTGAGCGCCATGGGTTTTCGCCTATGTCTTTGCGCCACTGCCGATCGTCGGGGCATGAACCGGATAGCCGGCAGAGAAAATTGAGCGCCGCGGCGCTACCCCTTTCATGTCGAGATTGACCATCGCATGGCTCAAAACGTCAATCGCTAAAGAGACGACGCAACTCCGTCTGTAGTTCGGGAGCAAGCAGAACGCGTGCTAATCCGTAATGGCGACAATTGACAGGCCCGGCCAAGCGTGCATTTTGGCCTGCCCAAAATCATTCGCGGACCCGCTCGCTGATGCCGGATTCTCCGACAATCGAGGCGGGTTAAGCGCGAATCACGCGACCGACTTGGCCGCGTCGACTGGCCTAAGGGAGGAAAAAATGGTCGATCCACAACTGCAGTTCGGTTCACACCTTTCGATGCCGCGCCGCCGCTTTCTCAAGGGCGCAGCAGCCGCTGGCGTTGTCGGCGCCTTTCCGGCGATCATCACGCGCTCCGCTCTGGCGGCGGGCAACCCCACGGTGGTCAACTCCATTCGCTCGCTCTCCAACCCGTATCACGCGACTTGGAACAAGGGCGGAGCCGCATTCGCGAAATCGGTCGGCGCTGACTACGTGACTCTGGTGACAGAGGGTAACAGTGAGAAAGGCATCGCCGACATCAAGGCGATTCTTGCCAAGACGAACGGCAATTGCGTCATCAACGTCGACCCGAACGATAGCCCAGACGCCCGGCCGATCGTGCAGGCCTGCAAGGATGCGGGCGCGTATGTCGTGACTCAGTGGAACAAGCCCAACGATCTGCACCCTTGGGATTTTAATCCAAACTACGTAGCGCACATCTCTTTCAGTGGCGTTCCCTATGGCAAAGCGATGGCCGAGGCGCTGATCAAGGCGATGGGCGGGAAAGGCGGGATCGTGGCCCTCGGCGGCATAGAGTTCGAACGTGCCGGCAATCGAACGGAAGGCCGGGCTCATGGAAGCGCTGAAAGCAAATCCAGGCGTGCAACTGCTGGACATGCAGGTCGCCAATTGGTCGGCGACCGAGGCGTTGCAAAAGACCAACGCGTGGCTGACCCAGTACGGAGATAAGATCGGAGGAATCTGGGCGGCCAACGACGATATGGCGCTCGCCGCCGTCGAGGCGCTCAGAAGCGACGGTCGAGCTGGGAAGGTTCCTGTGACCGGAATCGATGGCATCCAACTCGCCGTCGAGGCTATCCTCAAGGGCGAGATGGCGGGAACGGTTGCGTGGGATCCGTTCTGGCAGGGGGGGATGGGCCTGTCCATCGGTTATCACGCCAAGACCGGCAAGTTCGATCCGTCGAAAGAACCGAAAGATCATCGAGAGTTCTATGGCAAAGGCGTCGTCATCACTGCGGAGAATGCGCAGTCGTTCTATGACAACAACATCAAGACGGAGCCCAAACTTGATTGGAACGACATTTGGGGGCGCGTGAACGGGCAGATTTAGTATAACTAACAAGCTATCGAAAGGCCGGCACCCTCTGTCTCGGCGCCAGCAACCTTCCTTAGACTGTCAGACTTATTAAGGGCGACGCGGTGAGTGCGTCTCTGAAAGTTGCTCCCGTCGCGAGGGCTGGAGCGAGACGGTGCCGCCTGCGCATATCCGCGTGGGCGCCAGCGATGGTGCTCGTCCTTCTGTGCTTGATCATCGCCGTCATCAATCACAATTTTCTTAGCTTCGGAAACTTTGTGCGGATCAGCCAGGACGCCGCGATTCCACTTGTCCTCGGCCTCGGCGAGACTTTCATAATACTGATGGGATCGATCGACTTGTCGGTCGAAGGGATCCTTACGCTCGCCGCCGTGATCCTTTCGATGACGGTCCTCAACGGCCTGAATGACAATAATCTCGGCCTGTTGGCTGTGCTCGTGGTGCTGGCGGTCGGGGGCGCTGTTGGCTTCGCGAACGGCATCGTCCACGTCCGTCTGAAGGTGCCTTCGTTTATGGCGACGCTTGGCTCATGGTTCATTGGCGTGGGAATTGCGAACGCCATGCTAGGTGGCATGGCGATAAGGATCAACGACCCACTGATACGCGGGCTTGCGATCCGGCGAGCACTAGGCCTTCCCTGGGGCGTATGGTTGGCGCTCGCCTGTCTCGCGGTGGCGTTCGTGATCCAGAACCATACCCGTCTCGGCCGTTATATCTACGCCCTCGGCGGCGGCGAGGAGCTCGCGGCCCTATCCGGCATTTCGGTCTCCTGGGTTCGTATCGTAACCTTCACCTTGGCGGGCGTCTTCTACGCCATGGGCGGAGTTCTGGCTGCCGCGCAGCTAGGTTTAGGAAACGCGCAGATCGGCAATGGCCGCCTCTTCACCACAGTGACGGCCGTCGTCGTCGGCGGAACGTCACTTTCCGGGGGAGAGGGCGGCGTCCTTCAGACCTTCGTCGGCGTGCTGATCGTTTCCGTCTTGTCGAACGGGATGGTGCTAATGGGCGTTCCGCCAAGCGTTCAGATCGGGCTTCAGGGCCTCATGATTATTGGCGCCGTAGCCCTTTCGATTGATCGCAAGGTGCGGGTCGTCAAATGAGCGCGAGCGCCAAGGCCGCTATCTCGGTGACAGGATTGGGCAAGCGTTTCCCGGGAGTGCACGCGCTGAAGGACGTCTCGATCGAGATCAAGCCAGGAGAGGTGATTGGCCTCATCGGCGAGAACGGCGCCGGCAAGTCGACCCTTATGAAGATTTTGAGTGGCGTCTATCAGCCTGATTTTGGGAAAATCCTTATTGCGGGCAATGAGATTCGTATCGAAAGCGCTGCCGACGCCAACCGCAAAGGAATCGGCATGGTGTTCCAGGAGCAATCGCTGCTCCCGAACCTGACGATCGGCGAGAACATCTATCTTGGGAACGAGCGGCAGTTCACGAAATTCGGCCTCGTCCAGTGGCGCGCGCTTTATGATGCCGCAACCCGACAGCTGGAGAAGGTCAAGGTCGACATTGACCCGCGCACGCGCGCGGATACGCTCAGCTTCGCCGCTCGTCAGATGGTGGAGCTCGCCAAAGCTCTAACACTCGAGGAGCAAGCTGCAGGCCACCTCGTCATCCTGCTCGACGAGCCAACCTCAGTGCTCGAGCGCGCGGAGATCGAGATTCTTTTCAATCGAGTACGCGCTCTGAAATCGCGCTCCTCCTTTGTCTTCGTCTCGCACAGGCTCGACGAGGTGCTGCAAGTCTCTGATCGCGTCTACGTCATGAAGGACGGCGAGGTGGTCGCGGAACTCGCGGCAGCCGACGCGGACGTCGCGATGCTGCATCGGCTGATGGTCGGAAGAAACCAGAAAGCTGACTATTATTACGAACCTTTACAGATGCCGGTTCAGGACGCCGTCGTGCTGGAGGCCGATCAGCTTGCGTGCGGCGCGGCCTACAGGAACGTCAGCTTCAGGCTGCGCGCCGGAGAGGTTCTGGGAATAGCCGGGGTCATCGGCTCAGGGCGCGAAGAGCTGACGCGCACGCTCGCTGGCTTTGCTCCCCATACGGCCGGAACTCTCAAAGTCGCCGGCCGCGAGGTGCGGCTAGAAACTCCCGCCGGGGCGGTGGACCTTGGCATTGGCTACATTCCTCGCGAGCGGCGAGTCGAGGGGCTCGTTCTCTTTCTATCTGTCTCAGCCAATATCGTTCTGGCCGATCTTGCGAGCCTCACGCGCTTCGGCTTGATCGACGCCCGGAAGGAGCGGGGCGTCGCCACGGACTGGATCGCTCGTCTCAAAGTCCGCACGCCGAACATCAACACCTTGTGCCTCGGCCTTTCCGGCGGCAACCAGCAAAAGGTCGTCCTCGCGAAGTGGCTGAACGCCAAGGCGAGAATTCTCGTACTCGATCATCCGACCCGTGGCCTCGACGTGGGCGCTAAGGAGGAGGTTTACGAGCTCGTCCGCCGCTTGACCGGCGAAGGTCTCTCGATCGTTCTGACTTCGGACACTTTGGAGGAGACCATTGGGCTCAGCCATAGCGTCCTCGTTATGCGCGACGGCGAGATTACGCATCGGGCCGATGCTGCGCCCGGCGCAAAGCCACAGCAGGTCGACCTCATCGGACATATGGTTTAGCAATGGCTGTGAAGGCGGTGCGGCCCGACGACATCAGAAAGTGGCTGCCCCTCGCGACGCTTGCGGTCCTCATTCTTTTTGTTGGGATCGCCCAGCCGAGTTTTCTAGAGCCAGGCACCTTGATCGAGCTTGCGAGCGATACCGCCGTTTTGTTCGTCCTCGCTACCGGCGTCACCTTCGTGATCATGCTGGGAGGGATTGACCTCTCTATTCAATCAATGGCTTCGCTTGCGAGCGTCATCGTTGCTCTCACGATCGCGCGATTGGGCTACGGGTCGTTTCTGCTTGCAATCGCCGTCGGTGCGGTGGCCGGACTGCTTTCCGGGATCGTGCACGTACGCCTGAAAATCCCCTCCTTCATCGCCACACTTGCGATGGGCGGCGTCCTCTTCAGCGTCGCACTGGTGATCTCAAAGGAGCGCTCAATCACCCTCGACGAAGTGGGACGCGCCTATCAGGCGTGGATCACTGGCCGGACGTTTGGCTTGCCGAACGTTATCTTTATCGGGCTTCTCGTCCTGGCGGCAGCACATATCGTGCAGGCGCACACACGGTTCGGCCGTTACAGCGCGGCGATCGGGGCGGGAGAGCCGGCGGCTTACGCCTCTGGCGTCAAGGTCGGCCGGCAAAAGATCTTCGCCTTTGTTCTTTCGGCAGCGTTCGCGGCAGTGGCGGGTGTCGTCCTTGCTGGCCGCCTTGCAAGCGGCTCGCCCACATTGGCTGCTGAGCTCCTGTTGCCTTCGATAGCGGCTGTCGTAGTTGGGGGAACGGCGATAACTGGCGGTGTCGGCAGCATTTGGCGCACCCTCGTCGGCGCACTGATCATCTCCGTCGTGCGCATTGGGATGACGTTCCTCGGCGTGAACATCTTCGCCCAAAATATCGTATTCGGCGCAGTTCTGATCGGCGCAGTGGCCATCACAATCGACCGGAGCAAAATCCCGATTGTGAAGTGACGCTCAGAGATTGTAGAGACAGCGTTCTTTTCGATCGGTCATGTGTAACGTGGGGCTTCGTGAATGAAGCGCGATCTTCCGCGTTGGCATGTTGGGACAGCGCTTTGGCCTCTGTGCACAGGCGTTGTAGTCGTTTTGAGCGGCGCGGTAGCGGATCGCGCCATCCGTTGCGACGCCCTCGCGTGGGGTAACGCCTGAGAAGGGACCCTTTGCTTCGGGCTTAGAGGTATGATTTCAGAATTGAAGCACCGAGGCTGTACTTCGGATCGACCATGTTGCCGAGCCTGACGCGTCCGGCCTGGGTAAGCAGAAAATAAGCCTCGTACTGGTCGAAGCCATAGTCGGAGACCAGCCAGCGAATAAGCTCCCTGTAGGCGATGCGGGCGGCATCCTGCATCGGACGCGTCGAGCCGATCGTCATGATGAACTTCTCGTTCTCAAGGCGCGGCCAGGCGATCGGCCATTTCTTGATGAGGTCAACCTGGATGGTCGTTGTCGATGGGATCTCGACCGCCACGCCGCACAATTCGCCGTCTCCCTGCGTCGCATGGCAATCCCCGAGGTAGAGATAGGCGCCCTCGTGGAGCACAGGAAAGTAGACAATCGCGCCGGGAGCGACGTCGGGCACGTCCATGTTGCCGCCCCAATAGTCGGGCTGAAGCGACGAGACCGCCTCGATTTCCGGGCTGACGCCAAGAGTTCCAATGAAGGGCTCGTAAGGCAAGGTGATCTTTTTGTTGAATTTGATCCCTTGCTCGGTCACTTCCATTTTCTTGACCATTTCCGGCAGGGGCGGGTTCAGCATCGCCGTAGCACGGCTGCGGTGGCGCCAGTCTCCTCCGGCGCCATTCCGGCGGTCGGTTCGTCAAGCAATAAGAGATCGGGGCCTCCAGCCAGAACCATGGCGATCTCCAGCCACTCACGCTTGTGGTGGGGGATATTTGCGGCTTGCGCTTTGTCGTGGCGATCGAGGTCGAAACGCTCAAGCGCCATCCGGTACCGATCCTCAGCCTCGACCCCTCGTTCGCTGCGAATCGAAGCGAGCGGAATTCGAATTTTGCCGAACGCTCAGATTGCCGAACACGCGATTGGTCTGGAATGTGAGTCCGATACCCTCTCTCACCCGATGAGATGGAAGCATCCGGGTGATGTCCTTTCCGTTGAAAAGGATGCGGCCGCCGTCGAGTGTAAGAATGTCGCAGAGGAGAGCGAGAAGGTCGATTTGCCAGCGCCGTTGGGGCCAATCATGCATTGCAGGTCGCCGCTTGCGACGTCGAGAGTGACATTGTCAGTCGCGACGCCGCCGCCGAAATGCTTCTTCAACCCTTCAATCGAAGAATGGAGCCTTGTTTCATGCGTGCGACGACCTGCGGCGTCCTACGGTCGAAGCTTCCGATGGCGCCGCGCGGCGCCTTGCCAGGTCGGCCAGGGTGACGACCAGCCCCCTCGGGAAAACAACATCCCGATGACAAGCAACGAGCCGATGATGACGAGGGCGTATTGGTTACCGGATGAGGAGAGCCGGTAGTTCAGCCAGTTGAGGCCGTAGGTCCCCACTATGACGGCGAGCAGCTTTTCACGTCCTCCAACGGCAACCCCAGATTACCGGCAGCGCGGCGGAGAGCAGACCGACCTGGGACGGGGTGATGTAATTGCCCCACTGCACATAGAGCAGCCCCGAAAGGGCGGCGAGAAGCGAAGCGAGCACGAACACCACTCACTGCCGCATACGGATGTCGTAGTCGAGCATCTCGGTGCGCTACGCGTCCTCACGGATGGCCAGCATGACCTTGCCGTGTCTCGAGTTCACGAGCATCCGACAGCCGAGATAACAAATCAGCGCCAGGACAAGCGCGAGGTAAAAAAATGAATAGCCGGAGAACGCGAAGTCTCCGATCTGGAATGCGGGAATGCCGGTCATGCCGTTGTAGCCGCCAAGCTGCACGACGCCAATTCGCCACTGATATCCCGCGGTTTGCCCGAGGAAGGTTTCGAGCAACAACGTGAGAACGAGCGTGAGGATGGGGAGAATCGATATCTGCACACGCGCGAAGAACACAAAGTATCCGAAGACCGCCGCGACGGTCGCGGCGACCACGAGGCCGCCAAGGCTGCCCAGCATCGGGCCCCAGGAGTGACCCGCGAAATTTCCGGCAATCACCCCGTAGGCGTAGCCCGCGATGCCAAAATAGGCGACCTGGCCAAAACTCAGGACGCCGCAATATCCCCACAAGAGGCAGAGCCCAAGCGCCATCGGAATGTTCAAGAGATAGTACGAGACGTTGTAGGCGGCGAAATCCGAGATAGAGTGGAACGGCGAGAAAAAGCGCGATGACGATCGCGACCCCGCTCCAAAAGATTAGGCCCCGGCCTAGATCCTCGGGCCCGTTCAAGAGAGAAAAAAGTGCGCCCATCGTCAACGCATTCTGTGTCTGAGGTCGAGGCGTCGCTGGATGGCCGCGGAGATCCCGTCAGGCAGCAGTCTGATGATGATCAGCGCAGCCAACAAGAGCGCCACCGTCCCAAGGAAGGCGCCGAGAAAGAAACCAACCGGGGTCTTGACGAGGGATAAAAGAAGGCTGCTGCCGACCGCCCCCGCAATGACGTTGGTCGCTCCCCCGACGACTACGGTGATGAAGGCCGGCGCCACGAATTGCTGACCCATGAAGGGCATGATGGATGTCGTTGGCGCGAGCAACGCCCCGGACAGTCCCGCGAGCGCCGCGCCGAGCGTGAAAGTCATCAGTAGATGCGGCGCGTGTCGACCCCGAGCGCTGCGCCATCGCCGGATTTTGCATGGTCGCCCGCGCCTGGAGCCCTATGTCCGTCCGGTTATAAATCCACCAAAGGCCGACGACGAGCAGCCCGGCGATCAGGAACATGGAAATCCAGTAGTAAGACGATGAATATTGGCCGAGCGCGATGTTGCCGCGGGGATCTGGATCGGCGGCATGAAGGGGCCAAACAGCAGCAGGAATCCTTGCGACAGGACAAGCTTACGCCCCAGGTGACGACCATCGTCCCTAGTTCCCTGCCGTAGAAACGCCGGGCGATCGTCGCTTCGAGCACGGCGCCAAAAACTCCAACCGCGACAAAAGTGATGATCGCCGCGAGCCAAAACGGCGCTCCCCTGCTGTAGGACGCCGAGGCGGTATACGCTCCCATCATCATCAGTTCGCCATGCGCGAGGTTGATGATGTTCATCATGCCAAGGATGAGGATCAGCCCGAGCGCGCACAGCAGTAAGAACGCCGCGTTGGTGCAGAATTGATAGACGACGCTCGCGACAACTCGGCTCAGGAACTCATTGATCAGAGCCAGAAGATGACAGCTGCGGCGATGCAGATTGCGGAGAAGTAGGCGTGGGCGCAACGGTCGTATCGGGTGTGGAGGCGTCTCCAGTCCTTGAGCCTGCCGAACATGTTCTGAATTCTGTGGCGCTGTTTGTAGAGGACGGCGTCGTGGGGGATCGGGGCTTTGCGGTTGGATTTTGAGGGGATGCAGGCGGCGATTTTGCGGTTTGCGAGCGCCTCACGAAACCAATCGGCGTCATAGCCCTTGTCGGCGAGAAGCTCTTGGCTTCGGGCATGGCGGGCAGCATCAACGCCGCGCCCTTGAAGTCGCTCATCTGGCCTTCGCTGAGCAACATCACGAGCGGTCGACCTTTGCCGTCGCAAACCGCGTGAAGTTTGGAGTTCAAGCCCCCTTTCGTGCGTCCGATACGTCGGGGAACAGGCCCTTTTTTAAAAGGCTGGCGGCGGTGCGATGCGCCTTCAGATGCGTGGCGTCGATCATGATCCGCTCAGCCTTGCCACCCTTGCGCGCCAACTCGGCGAAGATCTTGTTGAACACCCCCAGCCGGCTCCAGCGGATGAACCGGTTATAGATCGTCTTGTGCGGGCCATACTCCCTCGGCGCGTCACGCCAGCGAAGCCCATTCCTGATCACGAACACGATGGCGCTCACAATCCGCCGGTCGTCCACCCGCGCGATGCCGTGCGACCGCGGAAAAAACCCCTCGATCCGGCGCATATGCGCTTCAGAAAGCAAAAACAAATCAGACATGGCGAAGCCTCCTCGCCTCGCCCATAAATCAGCCAATCCAACCCTATGCAAGAAATTTAATAGGTCCTGAGCCCCGATCACGTCCATGTCAAAATCCGCTGGTTCCGGAAGGACGGCGGCCCAAAGGGGCCGCCGTCCGGGTCGAGCCGCTATAGCGCGAACATTTTGAAATAGGGATTTTCGTCAGGCGTGTACTGCTTGTACTCTGGGTTGCGGATAAGATTGACCCCGAGACGCTGGAGCCACCAGGCCTAAATCATCGGCCAATCGCGCAGAAAGCTGACGTTGTGCTTTTCGTCGCAATCGGCGAGGCGGATCGGGTGGGCGCAGTGATGCGTGCCGGGTTCGAGGAACACGCTTCCCTCCGGCGCTTCGATATTCCAGCCCAGTTCGAGACAGCGCTTCACCTTCTGCTGGTCGACGGTATGAGCAAGGCGCGCCGCCTTGGCGTAAAGGTGGATGGTGAAATAGGTCTTCTGCGCCATCTCGCCGATGTACGGGTCGTTGGGGAACATCGTCATCCAGCGTTTGACGAAAGCGCGGTTGCGGGCGGTCGGAACTTCGAGCTGGTATTGAATGGCGTTGTGCATGCGCGCCAGCGAGGGCGGAGCAAAGCGCTTGTGCTCATAGCCCTGAGCCATATTGACGGTGGAGGCCATCGGATATTTGAGGCCTGCCGCCGCAGCCTGCGGATAGTAGTTGTGCTGGTTCTGTCCGACGAGCAGTGTCATGACCCAGTCGGGCTTGGCGGCCTGGATGCGTGCGATCACCTGGCTGAATTCGGACACCGAGAGTGGAATGAACTCTTCGCCGATGACTTGGCCCTTGACCACAGGGATGAACGCCTGTCCAGGCGGCGGTCAATTGGCCGAAATTATAGTCGGCGGCGATCGTGTAGCATTTGGGTCCGTATTTCTCGACCATGTATTGAACGGTCGGAATGACCTGCTGCTCACACACCGGCCCAGTGCAGAAGGTATTGGCGTCGGCGACGCCGCCTTCATATTGGTTCGTGTAGAAATAGAGCTGCTTGAACTGGTCGACGATCGGCCGGATCGCCTCCCGCTCGGCGCTGGCGAAGCCCGCGACGAGCACGTCGACCTTGTCCTCCTGGATGAGCTTGCGCGCGAGCTGCTGCCAGACGGCGTTGTTGCTCTGGCCGTCTGAAGACACTAGTTGGAGTTCGCGGCCGAGGATGCCGTTGTCGCTGAAATCAATCAGGATGTCGCTGTCCTCCACGTAAGCGAGGTCGACCGGCGACTTGGGCCCGCCGTCGTCGACGATCGCGAGCGATGTTCCATCTTTGCTGATCACGGGCGGGTTCTTCGCGGCCGTCGCTGCGCTCCGAGAAAGCCTGCGCGGATGTCGGGGGCTCCTTTGAGAAGTCTTGCCGTCGTTGATCTCGGCGACGGCGAGCTGGGCTGCATGCAGCTTTTGGATGCCGTAGACTGAGAGATTGCCGGATTCGTCTTCGATAAATCCCATCTTCACCGGTGCGCCCGTTTGGGCGTACGCGGCAGTCTCAAAACCCCTGAGGTAGGTTGGCAGCGCGACGCCCGCGGTTAGTCCCGCCGCGGCCATCCCCTTCACGACGGTACGGCGGTCAGCGCCTGTGGGAGTAGGAGATACGGGCGTCGTGTCCACATGCGACTCAACTGTCTTGTCCGTCATTTGAGTTCCCTTCCTTCGTCTCCATGCCGGTGCAACGCCTCGGACTTTTATTCCGTCAGCAGTATTGTCCGCCCGCAATGTGCGAGCGGAAAAGCCTTCTTACGATACGCGGGTATGCCTCCTTGACGGAGGCAGTGGTCGGCCTTCCCGTCGAAACCGCCTCTGATCGCTTCGAGCAACGTACGTACGCGAACCCGCCTAGGAGCCGCGCAGGGCCGACAGGCCTTCCCGCGGATAGAGAGACCGCGGTTCAGCTGTTCGAACGATCTATTCCTCTCGGACGCGCTTTGGCGGCTTCAAAATCGGGACATTTCAAGGGGTTACGGCCAATTCAAATAAGAAAACCCGTCCCTTCTCACCTCGGAGCCAAAAGGCCTCCTCAACTCCCCTTGCGGGCAGCGGCGGCCCGCTGGGCCTTCTCCACCGATGGGAGCGGTTATAGCACTAATTTCTGGTTGGTGGCCTTTTTTTTTTTTTTTTTTTTTTTTTTTTTTTTTTTTTTTTTTTTTTTTTTTTTTTTTTTTTTTTTTTTTTTTTTTTTTTTTTTTTTTTTTTTTTTTTTTTTTTTTTTTTTTTTTTTTTTTTTTTTTTTTTTTTTTTTTTTTTTTTTTTTTTTTTTTTTTTTTTTTTTTTTTTTTTTTTTTTTTTTTTTTTTTTTTTTTTTTTTTTTTTTTTTTTTTTTTTTTTTTTTTTTTTTTTTTTTTTTTTTTTTTTTTTTTTTTAAAAAAAAAAAAAAAAAAAAAAAAAAAAAAAAAAAAAAAAAAAATTCGATCCTGGCCCTTCCGCCGCGTTCCCTCACCCTTTCGCGGCAGATGGGACCGGCGGCCCCTGAACCCCTCGAGAATGAAGGTTTCGTCCGCTTCGACAATTCCTCTTATACCAAGTCTCTGAAGGCATAACTCGGATGGGGATTCCCAAATCGGTTGAGTTCTAATTCAAGGTGGTGAACGAAGGAGGTTCGCCATGCCCATTCCGCTCCGGGCTGATTTTGATGCGCAGATGGTGAGGTCGTCGGCGAAGCGATCGAAGAGGACGGGCCGCAGGCGCGCCGGCTTTTGGCGCTGGCGGCGATTTACGAAGGGGCGACGCGCACGCAAGCGGCCAGGATCGGCGGGGTGACGCTCCAGATCGTTCGCGACTGGGTGATGAAGTTCAACGCCCCGAGGGCCGGACGGCCTGATCGACCGCAAGCCGCCTGGACAGCCATCCCGGCTTAACGACACGCATCGGGCGGGGCTCGCCGCGACCATCGAGAGCAGCCCGATACCAGCAGTTAATGGGGTCGTGCGCTGGCGAAGCGTGGATCTCTGCCAATGGGACTCGAAGAATTATCATGATCTGCATAGCCAAGCAGACGTTGAGCCGCCAATTGCGCGCCATGGGTTATCGCAAGCTATCGGCCCGGCCTCGCCATTACGCTCAGGCCGCAGGCGCGATCGAGGATTTTAAAAAAGCTTTTCCGCGCGCCTGGAAGCGATCGACGGACGTCGAGCCCAGCGCCATAGAGGTCTGGTTCGCCGACCAGGCGCGCGTGGGCCAGAAGAACAAGATCACCCGCCGTTGGGCCAAGCGCGGCGCGCGTCCAAGCGCTCCCAAAGATCAGCGAACCGCCTCAGCTTATATCTTCGGCGCGATCTGTCCCAAGGACGGCAAAGGCGCGGCCCTGGTCATGCCACGCTGCAACACGGAGGCGATGAACCTCCATCTCGCCGAAATCGCCACCCAGATCGCGCCGGGAGCGCACGCCGTGCTGCTGGTCGATCAGGCCGGCTGGCATCTGTCGGACAGGCTCATCGCGCCATCCAACATCACGCTGATCCCGTTCCCGGCAAAGTGCCCGGAGCTGAACCCGCAGGAAAACATCTGGCAATTCTTGCGCGACAACTGGCTCTCAAATCGGATCTTCAAATCCTTCGACGACATCGTCGATCACTGC
>CAWIKX010000038.1:0-38508 GCA_963836695.1 uncultured Alphaproteobacteria bacterium | reverse complement strand
AGCGCCGGACAATCGCGGAATTATTTGGCGTCAATGACCTCTCCTGTTTTGAGTTCTAGCCGGGCCTATTATCCTTGAACTATCGCATCCGTTCGCGCTCGCCTTATCGGCTCCGGCGAGTTGTCTGTATCCGACGACGTCGGCCGCCAAGAGCGCAGCAAGTTTCCGTGTTTCGGCCAGGGCCTCGTCCCCAGCCGTTCTCACTAATTAACGTGGCGCGGCGAATTGCGGAATAAATCGCGCTACTATATGGTCTCTCTGCGTCGAAATTGGGAGGAGCGGGTCGTGAACAAGATTGCCTTGATTTCTTTGGCCTGCCTTACGCTCGGCGCCTGCGCGACGCCGACGCAAACGGTCGGCACCCTCGGAGGCGTCGCCACCGGGGCTGCGATCGGCGGGCCGGTGGGGGCGGTGGTTGGCGGCGCGGTAGGCGCGGTGGCGACTCGGCCCGGCTCTGTGCTCGGAGGTCACCACGGTCAGTGCCGCTATCACGACCGGTCGGCCACGTGCATTACCAGACGTGCCACTAGGCCGACCCTCCGTCGGCCACACGCATCTAAGCAGAGATTTTCGGCATGGCCAACTGATCGGGGATGCGCTCGCGGTTGAGATCGATGACGGCGTCATGGATGGCTAGGTCGAGGGCGGCGACGTCTGTGAAGGTCTGGTGGGCGAGGTGATGGGCGGCCAGATCGAGCCAGACCGGCTCGATTTCATTGAGTTCGGGGGCTAGTTTTGGCAGCCACTCGACGGTGAGCCAGTGTGCGCGGGCGGCCAGGGCGGCGAGCGAGCGTTTGCTGGTGTGGATCGGACCATTGTCCTCGACCAACACGACCGGCTTGGCCTGTCGCCCGGGCTGCGGTCCAAAGAGACGGTCGAGTTGCTCCAGATGGGCGATGAAATCGCTGCTGCGCTTGGTCGGGCTCGGTACTGACGATGAGTTGGCGCGTGACGTGATCGAGCGACCCCAGCATCGCGACCTTCTTGGCCTGCCCCGACGCCGGTACTCGCAAGTCCGCCCCCGACTTCGCCCAGGCGTGGGCGAGATAGGGATGCGTCAGCGCCTCGCTCTCATCGCCGTAGAGAAGAACAATGTCGCCCGCTTCGGCCTGCTGTTTGCGCAGTTGTAGGCGCAGGCCCACCCGTTCCACCTCGCTTTCGGTCTGACGTCCCTTCAGCGTGTGCCTGGGCCGCCGCCAGCGGAACTTTTTTCGCAAGGCCTTGGACAGTTGCGAACGGCTGATGCGCACGCCCTCGCGCGCTTCGATCTCGGCGCGAAGGTGGGGGATCGTCCAGTTGCGCCGGTTGGCCACAGGTTCTTCCAGCAAGGAGTGACGACGCGCAAGGCGGCTTCACTCTTCACCGGGGGCGGGCCTGGCGCGATGCTGGTCTTCAGCGCTGCGACACCGCCAGTCGCCGCGCCACAGGCGAACCGTATCTTCGCGCACGCCAAACGCCTCCGCGATCCTGGAGCTGGTCCAACCAGCCAGCGTCAAAAGCACGGCGCGCGCCCGGTCCGCCTCGCCGCGGTCACGTGAATCGGCAAGAGCCAGGAGGCGGCGCGCTGTTCATCGCTCGCCGTAACCGGAGACTTTCCCGCCATGCCATACACTTTGCGAATTGGCGCAGGCAGCGAACCGTAAAAAACCTATCCGTTGGTTAGCCAAACGGAATCTGCTTAGCACGTAGGACGCGATCAGAGCAGTCCTGTTCAACTTGCCGAGGGCAACCCCACGCCTTTGCCCAAACGCCCTCTATGGGTCGGATCTGACCCGTTCGCCACGCTGTCGGGAACGACCGCTCCTTGCGCATTGCCGTCATTCAAACGAAGTCGTGGTAAGGCTGAAACCCTCGAAGCGCGTCAAAGCGGGAGCATTGGGTCTTGATCCCAGTCGAGCATCGCATTCTCGCGCGGACCATCCTCCTTCTCGCCGCTCGCGACGACTTGCAGCGCATCATCCGATAGTGGTCGTTGCAATTCGAGCGCCTTGGATGCATCTGCCAACAGCCACAAATCGATCTCTGCCGACGTCGTCAGGATGACCGGCATCGCCTTGGGATGAATTGGGGCCACGACGGCGTTCGGTTCTGTCGTCAGAAAGCCGAACAACTCATGTTGCCCATCCACCGGCGCGCTCTTCGGTCCTCGCACGCCCCGCTCGGAGTCCATAAATCAGCGAAGGCGAACAACGGCCGACCCCCATTGATCGCGAGCACTGGCGGCAACCGATTCGGACGACAACGAAAGGATAAAGGCGAGGCGGTCGCAATCGTCCATCCATCTGATGTTCGCTCTTTGTTCCCCGCGCGTCAGCGCCGTTCTGCTCGACGTCACAGACGTCAGGATCGTTTCAAACTTCAGCGTCAAAAGGATGGTAACCCTCTGACATGCTAATGTGCGCGCGGGATTGATCCGTTTAGCAGAGGGAGGATCGCGTGCACTCTCTGAAGCTATACAGTAGACCTCTTGTTCTCGAATACTCACGGACGAGGAGAGCTTGGGCTTCCCTCGTCCTTTTTGTCCCCCCGAACTTCGCGCTCGAGTCTTCCCGGCGCGGATCGCTATTGCGTCGGAGCTGGTGTGGCGGCGGGCGCAGCAGGTTGACCGGTGCGGCGCGTGTGTCGTCGCTCATGGCGGCTGTGGCGTCGCTCACTGCGATGGCTGCGCCGCCCTTGCCGTCGTTGCATCCCATGTGTCCCAGTGGCCTCAGCGGAGCCGGTGGCGGGCGCAGTGGGATTCGGAACGGCCGGAGCGGCTTCCTGTGCCTCGGCCATTAACGGCTCCAGCGTTGCCGACAGCGTAAAGCCCAGAGCCGCCCCAAGGCCAAGCAGGGAAAGCATCTTTCGGCGCGAAACGTTTTCACTCATTATCCACCTCCCTGTTTCGAGGCCCTATAGCCCCGTCCGGCAATCAAAACCATTTCGTATGAACACCGGCTGAACATTCACGAAGGCTAGTTGGAGGTGCGAGTCTAGGATTGGCTCGCAATCTCCTACGCTCATCGCCCGTAGTAATGGGCGATTGTTGCAACGCCCTCCAACAAAGCTGCAAACGCGGTCCAAGACGCTGCTCGCCTGTTCAACCGTGCGATCTCCTTAATGAACGCAACGAGCGGCCCCGTATCGATGGTGGTCGGACTTCCATAGGGCAGTTCGGTCGGCGGACGGATCGTCGTCGTTTGGTACCAACGCCAGGCAGCAATTAATCCTGCGAGTGCGGCAGCGAAGTTCAGTGTTGTGCCGAGCATGGTGGCCTTCCCGTCCTCGATATTTTGGAGACTTGGACCACGCCATTTTTACGGATTGGCCGGATCTAACAGCCAATTGGCTTGCTCTAGCAAGACGCCCAAGGCTGAATTTCCTAGCAACATGTTAACGAGCGAGCCGCTTCACAGCGCCGCTTCAGACACTCTTGAAGAAATCGTTAATGCCATGTCAACCAAATACGAAGATAACTTCGGTTTCTATTGCATCGATGATGATGATCCAGAAGAATTAGAATTCTTCTGTCATATCAGAGCGCAAAGCGAGCCAACAATATGCGTGCGCTGCAATCAGAAAGTGCGGCTGCTGAAGCACGTTACGTTGTGCGCAGTGTGTTCACAAGCTCTTGAATATGGCGCGCCGTCAGATCCAGCTTGGGTCGTTCCTAGTCTTTGGCCCGTTGGAGAATAAATCAAAACTACGGCATCCAGACCGCCATGCTCGTTGCATTGAGGCGGGGTTCGCCCGTGGTGTGACGCCCGTCATAGCCGAAAGTCTCGACCTGTGCGGAATGTGTTTGGATTCATGCGGGGAAAATCCAACCCAGTATCTGAGGTTAGTAAGATGAGCGTACCGCTAAAGGCTACCAGCTATCATACGACAGAGCGCCTGCTGGAGCTTGCTCTCACAATGCTTGAAAATGCAAGACGTGAACAAAATACTGATCAATTGCCGGCGAACAATTGGCTAACAAATAACTTCACTCTGGAAATCATTCGCGCAAAGGTGGCGGCCAATAAGGCTAACGGTTTCCTCAATATCTAGGTGAGCGCGGCCAAAAACGCAGGCTCCCCGCTATTGGGCTAAAACCCCACTATTCGTCGGCGGCTCAAAAACAACCGTCACCCTTCAATTCCGCAAGCTGGACACACGCGGCGCAACTCAAGCCGTGAGAGGGGAAAGTTTGGCCGCGGGTGGCAACCAACTGACCTGCCACTGAAGTATCATCCAGCGGCGATTAGAGCCTCGGCGGGTTTTAAGCGATGGGGCGCGGGTGGAGCAACATGCGATCGGCGGAGCTGATGATGTGGACGGCCCCGCCCTGAGCATTCAGGCTCGGGGGCCAGAGCGGTCGATTTTCGACCCGTATCGGGAAAGGTCCCACATCATGCGTCAGATCGTCCGCATCGGATTGGATATCGCTAAGCGCTGGTTCCAGGTTCACGCCGTCGACGAAGTGGGGAAGGAGGTCTTCAACCGGAAGCTTCCGCGTGACAAGGTTCTGGGCTTCCTCGGATCGCTGCCGCCTTGTGAGGTCGCACTCGAAGCTTGCTCGTCGTCGCATCATTGGGGTCGCGAGATCGGTCGGTTCGGCCATCGGGTGCGACTAATCTCACCGAACTACGTGAAGCCCTTTGTCAAGCGCGGCAAGTCAGACGCCCACGACGCGCGCGCCATTTGCGAGGCGGCGTCGCGACCGGACATGCGGTTCGTTCGCGTGAAGACCGAAGAGCAGCAGGCGGCGTTGATGCAGCATACGTCGCGACAACTGCTGATCGACCAACGCACGGCGGTCGCGAACTCGCTGCGCGGTCAACTGGCCGAGTTCGGCGTCATCGAGAACCAGGGCATCGTGAATCTCGCGGAACTCGTACGGCGCCTTGATGAAAAAGACCCGGACATCGCCCACATTCCGGAAACCGCCCTCGCGGTGATGAGGATTTTCGCCGATCAACTCCGCGCGGTCGAGGCCAATCTGGCGATGCTCGACGAGCAGATCGAGGCCTGGCGCCAGTCGAGTGCTTCGGCGCAGGCTCTGAAGACGATCCCGGGCGTTGGCGTCTTGATCAGCGCGGCCCTCGCCGCCCATGTCCCGGAACCATCGGCTTTCTCTTGCGGCCGCGATTTTGCGGCTTGGCTCGGCCTCGTTCCTCGACAAAACTCTAGTGGCGGCAAGGACAGGCTCGGCAGGATTACGAAACAGGGCAATCCCTACCTGCGACGACTGCTGGTGCTTGGAGCGACCGCGAGCCTTCGGTGGCTGAACAAGCGCACGGATCCGCTCGCCCTGTGGACGCGCCAACTTCTGCAACGCCGACCGGCCCGGCTCGTCACCGTGGCGCTGGCCAACAAGTTGGCGCGTATCGCCTGGGCGATCATGACGACCGGCGAACTGTACCGCCGAGAAGCGCTCTCCGTCGTAGCATGATCAAAGACATACGACCAAGATTGCACCGCACTTAGGTCACGAGTTTGGCAAGCGCGCAATGAGGTGATGGACTCCCGGCGAACCGCCGACCCGGACATTCCGTACCCCGACCGGCGCTTCGAGCGCGCGGAGCTGATGAGAAACCGGACGAAGCGGATAGCATCATGGCCAGCGAGCTTCGGCTTCGCATCAACAGGCCGGACATATGACCGCAATCGCCAAAGAGGCGTCGCCGAAAAAGAGCTTGCCAAGGGGCCGTCCACATATGGTCGGGGTTGCGCAGACGATCGCATGTTGCGGAGAGATTGGCGGCATAAGCTGCCGGGGTGAGATAGCCCAGCGCCGAGTGCGGTCGTCGCTGGTTGTAATCGTCGACCCAGTTCGTAATCTTGGTCCGGGCATGATCGAGGCCGAGGAACAGGCTCTCGTTGAGAAGCTCGTCGCGCATGCGCCCGTTGAAACTCTCGCAGAAGCCATTCTGCATCGGCTTTCCTGGCGCAATGAAATGCCAGACGACCCTGTTGTCCTGCGCCCAGGCGAACATGGCGTTCGAGGTGAACTCGGTCCCATTGTCCGAGACGATCATGTCGGGTTTGCCGCGGCGCTCGATCAAAACAGTCAGTTCGCGCGCCACGCGCCGGCCTGAGATCGAGGTGTCGGGGATCGCCGCCAGGCACTCCCGCGTCACGTCATCGACGATGTTCAGAATGCGGAGCCGCCGGCCGCAGGCAAGCTGGTCGTGGACGAAATCCACCGACCAGCGAGCGTTTGGCTTGGATTCGACAAGGATCGGCGCCCGCGACCCCACGGCGCGCCTCCGAGCCCGCCGCTTGCGCACCGTGAGGCCTTCTTCGCGATAAAGCCGGTAGATGCGGTTGACGCCCGAGGGCTCGCCCGCCTGCCGCAACAGGACGAACAGCCGACGATATCCGAAACGCTTCCTCTCGTTGGCGAGATCGCGCAATTGCGTCCGAAGCTCCGTGTCTGGCGGCCGACATGAGCGGTAACGGACCATCTTGCGGTCAGCGCTGACGATCGAGCAGGCCCGCCGTTCCGACAGGCCCATCGTGGCCCGAAGATGCGCGACGCCTTCGCGCTTGACGGCGGGCCCTACCATTTTTTTGACAGAAGCTCGCGAAGCGCGGCGGCATCCAACATCTGCTCGGCCAAAAGCTTCTTCAGCTTGGCGTTCTCGTCCTCGAGCTGCTTCAGCCGTTTGGCCTCGGAGACATCCATGCCGCCGTACTTGGACTTCCAGTTGTAAAGCGTTGCTTCTGAGACGCCGTGCTTGCGCGCCAGATCCGCCGTCTTCGCCCCGCCCTCGTGCTCCTTCAGCACCCCGATGATCTGATCTTCCGTGAACCGTGCTCGCTTCATCTGTCCGTCCTTCAAGAGGGCCGGACTTTAAATCCCCGTGGAGGAAAATCTCAGTGGCAGGTCACAAGTCGCGAAATCCATCAGACACATTGAGAGCCTCACTCTAGATCGTAGCGAAACGCTCGCCGCAGAGCGGCGAGCGATGATCTAGGTCGGAACGCCCCGATAGCGCCGAGGGTCGTATTTGCGCGGACCTCGTCAACGCTCCCGCCGAATCTGCTCCGCCGGCTTGTCCTCGCGCAATCCGACATAAACCGTGTGCCGCAAGAGGTTGTCAGCTGTCCAGGTCAGGTATGTGATCTCTGCGACAAGTTTCGGCTCGACCCAATGCACGCGAGAAAGAACGACCGGCGAGCCGAAGCGGGTCTTGCGTGATGGCGGAGCGCTCAAAGGCGATTTCGTGCGGGCTAGCGGATCTAAGTGTCGCCGCAGATCGGCGAGAACCTTGACGGGCATCCCGGTGCCCACACGCCCAGCGTAGGTAAGCTTGCCGTCATCGGTGTAGTAGCCCAACAGCAGCGCCCCGAGATGAGGCCGCGAGCCTTCCGGGTCTCACCACCCGACGATCACGAACTCTTGGCGGTTCAGCCATTTGGCTTTGCGCCATAGGCCGCGGTTTCCGGGCGCATAAGGAGCGTCGATCGTCTTGGAGACCACGCCCTCAAAACCGAGCTTGCCGGCGTGCTTGAGAATAAGTTCGCCGTCGCCGACCTCGTGGCCGTTGAACTGAAGGCCAGGTTTGTTGGCGAGCAACGGCTCCAGGATCGCTTTGCGCTCGATGAGCTGAATGCCGGAGATGTCCCAACCGTCGAGATGCAAAAGATCGAAAGCGTAACAGACGAGCTGCACATTGCGTTCGTCGTCGGTTGCCGCCTGGGTGTGGGCAAAAGTCGGCAGCCCAGCCTCATCAATGCCGCAGAGTTCCCCGTCGAGGTAAGCAATCTTGATGCTCAGGTTCGCGAGCGCTGTGACGGCGCTTGGATATTTGTCGGTCCAGTCGAGCCCAGTCCGGGTTAGGAGCTGCGCGCGTCCGTTGTCGATGCGCGCCGCCATGCGGGAGCCGTCTAATTTGATTTCATGCAGCCACTGAGCCCCTGATGGCGGCTTCTTTAACCGGCTGGGAAAGCTGCGTCCTGTGAGGCGGAACGCTTGACGACACGCGGCATGTCGCGAACCTAAACTCGAATGGGAAAAGAGGCGACCCGTGACGCTCGCCGGCGTCCGACCTGTCATCGAATGTCTCTTCAACTGCGACAGCGATAGCAGCGGTGACTAACAACGACGCTACTGCGTTCGCCGATCTTCGCCGCCTGTTATTGGCGCGCACCAAGTCGGGCGGGCCTGGGCCGCATCACGGCAATTTGATTGAATAAGACGGTGGGGAACTCGTCGGACCACTAGATATAGGTTCCGATGGCCGACCCGATCCTACCGTCCTGCAAGCGCCAGGGCCGCCCTTGAACTAGTACTGGCGCTGCTCGGGCGCAGGCGAACCGACGTTCGCATCTTTGATCAGGAAGGCCGCAGACGAAGCATAGCGGATCTGTGCCGGCTGGCAGCAGACGAAGTTGCAATGCTGCCAGATGAATTCAGAGCTGAGCTTCTGAGCCAGTCGAAGGCGACACCCCCGCACGGCTCCTCCACTCGAATTGGCGCTATCTTGTCCCGACCGGTCTCCCTCGCAGAAGCCGGGTCGGCCACATATTTTGTGCGGCAACAAAATATATATCGCGCAAATAGCTGTGTCAGATTGCGAAATCGCCGCTGCCTGTCTCGTCGTCGAGCACATGCGTCTTACTCGGCGGTGTCGCACATCTGTTCGACCGTGATCGCGTCGAGATTGGCGAGAAAGGTTTCGCCCGCCCTGCGTACGGCCGGATCAATCACCCGCTCAAGCAGCACCGAGTTTGACCCGAGATCGTCGGGATCGGCGGTGCTCAAAGACATCGCGGTGCGCACGATCTCGCCCACAGTGATGCGCCTGCGCTCGCGCGCCAGTTCGTAGCCGCCTCGCGGCCCGCGCACGCCCTTGAGGATCTTGGCGTGGACCAGGCCCTGGAGCAATGTCTCCAGGTGACGAGGGGGCAGTTTGTGACGCGCGGCCAAAGCTTTGGCCGCAACCGGAGTCGACCGCGAATGTAACGCCACATCGACAACGGCGGCGATGGCGAGAACGCTCCGTCGCGACAATAAGTTCATATCGTTCCTCCTACGATGAGTTGGCGGCTCGTCTACTGCCACCAACGATACCGGAGGATTGCACCGGTCAGCGATGATATTGCAATTACCATAATTGTGGTGTTGGCGATTCGTGACTGCTTCCGCGCCGCGTGATCGCCGGCTGAAGGCAATGCGCGGCCCCGGGCGAGCGGGGCCGGCGATCATCTAGGAGTGAGGCCGCCGACGTCCTGGAGGAGTTCAAAAGGGCCAGTCGCCCTCAGGCCGTCCTCCACCCGCCGCGACAATATTGGCGACCGCAGTGTCCAGCCTCTTGGCGGCTGCGAGCGCTCGATCGTATTCAAGTTCACCGGGGCGGCTATCGACCTCGATCGCATAGAATCGCGCCCATGCCGGCGGCCGTCGTCGATGATGTGACGGCGGCCATCTGGCGCAGTTCGTCGTCGCTTTGGCGCGCCGAGCACTTGGGTCTGTCGGAGATCGTCGCAAGCTACAAAAGCGGGCTTGGTCAGTCTCGCGTGCCGACCGCGACGTTGATCGGCAGGTTCAGCTCGATCAGACGCGCCTGCAGCAACGACACGGTCAGGTCATCGCGCAGTTCAACCCATGTGTAAGAATTGCCCGGAGATCCCCCGAACTCGTCGAAGATAATCTGGCCGGCCTGCCTGAGCGCCGACCCTGCGCCACCTAGATCGAGGCCCTTGAGCAGGTGGTGCGCCTTCGCCTGTGGTCCGGTGAAGTTGTCCCAGCTGTCCTCCCAGCCGAAACCATTCAAGTGGACGTCGAGTTCGTCCAGAGGCAGATCACGCTCACGGCAAACGCGCTCGATCTCTTCAAAGGTTTCGAGGCGATGTCCAAGCGAACGCAAATGCTCGCGCCAGGTCGGCGGCGGCGGCGCGAACGGCTGATCAGGCCCGAGTGACACGCGCCAATCGCCGCCGTAGTCGCTTTCCTGCCGATAGACATAGAGAGTCTCCTCGGGCTTCCCAGCTGGCGACAAGATCAACGGCTCGCCGGATCTTCGAGAAAACGCTTTCGCTTGTTTGACGAACGATGCCGTCAGCAAAGCCCCAGCCCCAATCAAAAAATGTCGACGATCAAACATGATTGCTCTCCTTCAGTTTGCACACGCACCGGAGAGCAAGGACCTATTGTTGCCCGCATGGGCCACATCGTCATTCACCACCTTTGCCGGTCAAGGCTGGTTGGTGGGGCATAAAGCCCTCTCTTGATGCGTTGTTAGATGTAACAGTCGCAGGTTCAGCGATCAAGGCCGGCTCCGCCACGCGCACGAGAATCCAAATGTCTTACGATGCCGCTCCATTGAAGGTCAGCGTGCGGTGAGGCGCGTCGACCTCGAACTTGCCGATAGCGTTGATCACGCCCAAGCCAAGCAGCATGGGTGAGCCAGCTGGCATGACCGAAGCGTGAGCGTCGCTGACAGTGTGCGTGCCGACCGTCACCGAATAGATGGTTAGGGTCGGAACGTCGTGGGGTTTGCCGTCCGCGTAAGTGACGGTTTCATGCAAACCCCATTGCGCGTGACCGTCGCGGACGAGCCAGTCCGCAACCTCTGGCGTCACCGTCATGTTGCTCGCGCCCGTATCGAGGACGAAGGGCAAGAGCCGCCCGCCAAGCCCGACATCCAGCATCAAGCTCTGGCCATCAGACTTGAGCATGATGACATCCGCCTTGCCCTTCGGCGCGCTCTCGAACTTGATCAGGGTGCCGTGGTCGGCCACCCAATAGTCCGCAAGATGCTTCGGGTCAGCGGGTTTGTCAGCCTTGTAGACGCTGTAGCCGATCCACTTCACCATCGGCGACAGGTCGACATCGGTGGCGGGCACATTGTTACCGTCAGTGTCGAGCTTGGCGTGGCCGTGCTCGTCAACCTCGACATTTTGGATGCAGTGGTGAGGCTGCGTGTCGTGGTCGACGCAGACCGCGCCGTCAACAACATCGGTGATGATCCCGACGTACTGCTTGTCAGCCAGCTTGTCCCACGGATGGGTTTCCGTAGTTGGGGCTGGGACCGGCGGTGGTGGCGGCGCTTTGGGCGCTGGGTCGACCTTGGGCGCTGGCGGGACCTCGGGGGGCTTCGACGGCGCGTCGTGGACGACCACCTGCTTCTCGACGATGATCGGCTTCTCCACTACCTTGGTGGTCTCGTACACCGTTGGCACTTCGATCAGTTCCGGCACCTTGATGATCTTGGGCTGGATCAGGAATGACGCGCCGAAGCACGCCAACCCGACGCCAGCGCCGATCCCAAAGGCGGCAAGCGCCACTGACTTGCCGCGCGTCCAGATGGTGTGTCGCCTCTGGATCGTGGCCGTCATCCCATCAACGCGCGTCATATCGACGGGCATGTCGGACGGTCCCGCGGACAGGATGGCTTGGTTGGTCATCGCGAACCTCCCACAGCGCGCAGGTTAGGGGCCGAAGCGACCGGCTGGCCGTTGTCGAGCGCGAGGCCAGTATTCGGATCGGTCGGGACGCCAACAAAGTGGGTCACGATCCGCTCCGGGCCGGGCACCGGCTTCTCGACGATAGTGGGACGGTCAACAAAGATATGCTTCGGCACTTCGATGATCTTCTCGACGGGCTTTTCGACCGTCTTGACGACCGTGCGCACCACGTTCTTGCGTCGGCGAGCGACCCAAGCCCGGATCGAGCGGAGCAGAGCGCCACGCTTGGCCGGGTTGCGCGGCTGGGCGTGCGAGATGAACGCCAGCATCATGGTCGCTATCGAGACCGCGCCAGCGAGCGCAGCGACAGCGATCCGCTTGAAGCGGTCGAACTGCTCGTCAGTCAGGTCTTTGACCGGCACGCCGTACCAAGTCGCCGCAGTGCGGTACATGGTCGAGTTCGCCGCCGCCTCTTGGACCGCCTTCTGAGCGGCGAGCACGTCAGCGTCAGCAGTCATCCCGTCAGCCGACTGGAGCTTTTTGAGCACTGTCTCGGCCTCGGTGAGGCTGGCTTGCGCCGTGGCGAGGCGGGCGTCGAACTCCTCCTGAACCTTCTGCGCCGTCTCGGAGTCACGCTCGTCCGCTTTGTTCGGGCAAGCGTAGGTGGTCGGCTTGCCCTTCCAGATGCCGTGGCACTGCGCGGTGGGGGCTGCCTTGTGCGCAGCTGGCCGCTGCGTTTGCAAGTCAGCGACGTACCGGCGGCGCTTTTCGACCTCGATGGTCTGCTTCGCCACCAACTCGTTTGCGTCGTGGGCCTTCTGCCTCGCCGCGTCGAGAACGTCTCGGGCGGCGATCACGTCCATCACCCGCTGGTGGATGAAGCGCTCGATGCCCATCGACATACCTTCGAACGTGAGGACCGAGATGCAAGCCATGATCAGGAACCCGCAAAGCATGGCGAACGGCTTTAGGTGAGCCGTCCAACCAGAAAGCGGGACGCGCGTCGTCTCCAGCACCGCGATGATCAGGAGAGGGGCGCACGCCCATATCTTGGCTTCTTTAGCCTCCATGCCGATCTGGACGGCGATGACGACGCAGACGCTGATGATCGCGGCTTCCGCGACCCAGAGGATGCACCGCAGCTGGCGGTGCGCAGTCACTACTTGTTCCATTATCGAGGTTCCTTTTCTCAAGTCAGAGCAGCGGACTGCTTCGAGTTCCGGCGAGGTTGGCCGGTTAGACCCGCCGCGAACGACGGGCATGGCTGGCAGTCGTTAGTGAGCGGCGGCAGCCCCTTGATGAAGGTCAGTCCAAGCAGGGGCGGTGTGATGGGCGGGCGGCGCTACAACCGCAGCCTTGTGAGGCGCGGGGCGCGCAGCCGCCACGCGGATGATGCGCGTCGGACCGCGTTTGTAGATGACGCGCGTCGGGCCTTGCTGGTAGATGACGTGCGGGTGGTTGTTGGCCGCAGCAGCAGCCGCAGCAGCGGCGAGCAGACCGCCAGCGATGATGCCGCCAGCGATCAATCCGTCATAGTTGCCCGCATGAGCGGGGGCGGTCGCCAGAGAGGCGGCGACAAGTGTCGAGACAAGCAACTTTTTCACGATGGTTCCTTTCCAAGTCAGAGCGGGACCATTCCCGCGTTCGGGCGATTGCCCGCACATACCCACCGCGACCGACGGGCATAAGTTGGCGATCACGGTCAGTGGCGTTTGCTCACGCTGTCGGCGCTTCAAATAGGAGTGAATTGGAGGCCGGACTTGTTCGCGTCTGCCAATCTCCTGCTTTTCGCCGCCATTCGGGCGTGTCTCAGGGCCGAGATCGGCGCGAGATCGGCCTTGCGCCGCATGCGCGGGAGTCTGTTTTTTTGCCGCCATCTGCATGGGCGATCACGCTGGCTCCGGTCTAAGAGCGCCGCGCAGCCGCGCACGTTCCGAGGCAAGTAGGCGCAATCAACAAGGAAGGGCCGCGAGCGTGACCGGCAGCGACGGCATCAACAGCGTTAAGCTGGGTCTACTGACAGCATTGGCGCGGTCGCACCGTCAGCCTGATCAACGCTCTCGCGAGCTTGGTTCTGTCGGAACCTCTCTCAGGACGCGGGCGATGTGATAGCGCCCCGAAGACGTCACGAAACCGCCCACTAGCTTACGTGGCCGGGAGAGGTTTCCGACTCATTCCGCCGCGTCGAGCCTTCTGGCGATGCGGCGGTCGACGTGAGCATCTCGGAGGCATAGCTTTCCGAGTATTGATTCTATAACCGCCAACTCAATGAACCCTGAGCGGCGCGCCGCGTCAGATTGGGTCGTGTCTTCAGTGGTTTCGATCAGGAGGGCTTTGCGTTCCATGAGCAATCTGCCGACGACTCGCCGTTCCTGATCGTTGAGCTTGACTTCCAAGAGCTTCTCTCCAGGCCGCAGCGAAGTCGTGGGGCCCTCGGGAAACAACTTAGCGGTTGTTGCTCAGCGCAGGTTGTCAGAGCCTGCCAAATCTCTGTCTTTTCACGCCAAGAGACAGCGTCCGCGCTCACCTGTTCCGATCAGCGGAAGGCGACCGTCCCGTCCAGCGCTTGAAAGCATGATTGAACGAGGTCGAACCTTCGTAGCCGAGCAGCCACGCGATCTGCCCGAGCGACATCCCCGGATCGTTGAGATATTGAGTTCGCGAGGCTCTTCCGCAATTGGTCGACGACCTCGCCGTATGTTGTCCCTTCATCAGCCAACCTTCGCGCGAGCGTGCGCAGGCTGAGGGCCAAAGCCTCCGCCACGTTTTCGGCTTTCGCTTTGCCGTGGGGCAGCAGCTTCTCCACCTCGGCCTCAACCGCAGAACGCAGCGTTCCCGGCTTTACGTTCCGCTCCTTTGCAGCAGCATCGCAGTAGGGTCGAAGGACGCGGAGCAGCTTCGGATCGGCGGTGATCAGCGGAAGGCGGAGGGCATCGGCTGAGATCTGAAACACGGTGTTCGGCGCGCCAAACTCGACCGGACAGCCGAAGAACCGCTCGAACTCCCGCACGTCGGAATTTCGGTTGTGGGCGAACGCGACTTTCGCGGGGACGAGTTTGCGGCCCGAGACCATTCGCAACGCCGTCCCAATGGCCGCTACAACGTATTCCATATTGTGCCGAGAGGCATGCCTTGGCAGGCCAACAAACTCGAACTCAACGGCTGAGTCAGCCGATCTCTGGGTCAGGCGAAAGGCCTCGTTTGCGATCCGGCAATAGCGGGAAAAGAGTGCGAGCGCTTCGCCGAGATCGCGAGCGGCCGAACTGGCATAGAAATATAGTCCCACATCGCGGGGGTCGATCTGCTTTGCGAGGTGAAGTCCGAAAGCGCTCTCGTCCATCGCCTCCGCAGCGTACTCAAGGAACTTGCACTGTCCGACAGCCGACACGCGTTGGGGGAGGCCATTGCTTTCATCCGCCGCTCGCGCAAGTCCGTGTTCAGACAGACCGGCTCGAAGCAACAACGGCGCGGTCGCGATGTTGTGTTTGCGAAGCATCGCAATGGCTTCCCGTGCGGCGAATCCCGTCGTCGTCGGTAGCCCTCTCTGACCCGTGGCCTCTTTCACGGTTGCCGCTTCCGCCATGAAGTTTGGCAGGATCTAACAGCCGATTGGCAGGGAAGAGCAAGACCCCGGACGCTCGTTCTGGGATTGCTAGTACGACGGCGATATCATTTCAGCCTGCAAAGAATTTAAACGACCGCAGACTGTAATGATGGCGAGCTCTAACATTGTTCCTAGCCTGCCCAAGGTCGCCAGCTTCGTACTCTTGGCAATAACAGCTGAAAGATCAAAGCAATGAAAATAAGATCAATCATTTTTGCCAGCGCAACCATCGCGGCTGGTGTTGCCTTATCATCGTGCGCGGGGCGAGACGCGCAGATGATTTCAACGGTGCAGCAACAGGACGCCTATTCCGACTGCACCATGATAAGAGCTGAAATCAATGCCAATAACCAGAAGGCCCAACAGCTTGCGAACGAACAAGGCATGAAGGTTGCCCAGAACGTTGCGGCTGGGGTCGTTGGCCTTGTCGTTTGGCCCGTCTGGTTCGGAATGGATTTCAAGGGTGCCGCGGGACAGGACGCCGCAAACCTACAAGCGCGGCAAGAGTATCTGACGCAATTGGCCGTGCAGCGTTGTGACCGAGGGTATCGACATCCGCCTCACCCGTAACCGAGGCTTGCGATCCCTCTCAATCGAGCTGCCACCTGCAGGGTCTAAGAGCAGATTGGCAGCATGACGCGCGACGTTCGTGCCGTGGCCAGCGGCGGGGAAAACTGTGGCCGCGGCACTTCAAACCAAGTCAGCACGATGAGCAATATCAATCCGAATTGCGACGGCTCGCACTGCCGACACGTCTACAAGGAGGTACGTCTCTATCCATGGTAGCCGAGGCCAATCTTCGTTTGTGCCTGCCGTGCTTCGCCAACGAGAACTTGGACCGATACAAACGGGCGAAAGACGCTGGCCGTCCGGAGGACTGGCCACGGGTTAGCTGGGCCATAGCCGCGGTAATCTTCGACAGTACGGTGAGCCATTCGAGGCCGAAGCGGCAATACGGCGAGGAATCATCAGCTACCATAAATCCTGCGAGTAGGAGCGCCCCGCTGACGGGCGTGTTCATCATGCCATTGTCAATTATCTCCGAATTGTCACGCGGCGTCGCCGGCCCATTCGCTGACTGGCCCGACTCCACTGTGCCGGTGTTCGGCGCAGGCGTGTACACAATCTGGGATAACGACGGCCGCTTCATCTACGACGGCATGTCTGGACGAGGAATCACCGCCGAGACCGTCCGTCGAAATTCGCCTCTCGGGATCTATACGCGACTGCATAGCCACGCCAGTGGACGCCGCAGCGCAGATCAGTTCTGTGTTTATGTCGCCGACCGCCTTGTCTTGCCGACGCTATCTCAAGAAGACATGAGGCCATCAGTTCGGGTCGTCACCAAATCAATGCATTCGTGCGGAGGTACATCCACGAAAATCTTTGTTTTCGGTTCGTGATGCTGCCGGATGGAGCAGCTGCTTACGTCGTGGAATCGGCGATCAAGAATGGTGATTGAGAGCATGGCCGCCGCCTGCTCCATCCGGGAAAGTGAGAGAGGCGCTTTCGTTCGGGCAAGCCCGGCTCTAGGAAGCGGGGGGGTCGCCGCTAACAGGGCCTGAAAAAACGGCGGCTCCCATTGCGGCTAGGACAGCCGTTTCAGGACTCGGTGGGGGTGAAGTAGCCGGAAGGGGCGAAAGGACTCCCTTGAGGCGCTATGGCTGCCCAGTATCGGCCTTCGGGAACCGACGTTCGCTCCCCGGCATGGCCGACCGCATTCCGCTGGATAGCGTGGACAGCCTTTCCGCCTTTTCGCCAGCGAGTGTAGACCACCCACAGGTCGGCGGCCGCCTTTCGGTCACTCGGCGGCCGCGCCGTATTCCATCGCGTCGCAGCAACGCGCGCAGGTCTCGCGTCCGGGCTGCAACTTGACCGGCTCAGAGCAGCGCAAGCACTTCCGCAGCTTGCTCTGGCTCTTAATGAAGGCGAAAAACGCCGGTTCGTCAGGGTCGGCTTCGAGGTCGTAATAGCCGAAATTGTCCTCGTAGACGGCGGCCATGGTTTAAAGGTGCCTTCTGTCCGTTGCTGACCTCGTCAGGGACCGCTTCACGGTCCGACGCAAGCCCGCTGGGACGGGCCACGTTTCGGTCTTTAGACGGCGACGGCTAACCGATTGGCGCGGCTCTTTTTCCAGCCCATGAGGCCTAGGCCTCCGAAGCCTAGCAAGCCCATCCCCCAAGTTGAGGGCTCAGGAACCGCGCCGGTTGAAGAGGCCATCGCGCTGCCTTGGATGTTCCAATACTCGGTCCCGCCGACGTTGCCGGTGAAGGCAGCGGCGTAGCCCGTCCCTTCCGACCAGATCGCGAAGAGCGGGAAGCCCCCCTGCACGGCCGTGGTCGTGCCGACGTCGAACAGCAAGCCGTTATTGCTGATCGGGTAGGCTTGGTCGAGGTTGAAGTAGTCGGTACCGTCGTTGCCACGGAAGCCGGTCATCGGGGCGCCCTCGTTGCCGGGGGTCGACGCCGTGATCAGCACGAGCGGAGCATCCTTCATGCCGAGGATGCTGAGCGTCCCCGTGCCGCTGGTGGCTTCGCCGCCGTTCACGTCGAGCGACAACGTGCCGCTATAGTCATTGCCATCGAGGCTGCCGGAGATCGACAGGTTTTGGATCGACGCGTTGGCAACCGCCGGCGCAGCGAGCGCGATCAGCGCCGCCGTGGTTAGCAAGAATACTCGTTTCATTTTCAGTTTCTTTCTCGTCGGGGTTGCGGTGCGTTCGCGGCCAGACCCGGAGGACTGACTGAAAGGCGGTTTGGAGTGCCCAACGATGTAGCGTCGCCCTCGTCGTTAAGCCTGCTATTTCCTGCCAATCGTCTGTTTTTTGCGGCCATCTGAACGGGGTGATCACCTTGGCCGCAGCCAGACCTGCAGCCGGTGACGAGAAAGCCGGGGGGTATCCGCCCTTGTCCACAGGAGCGCTTGCGCTTCCGTGCGGTCGGGCCGAAGAGGCGGTCGTCGGCCGATGTCCGACGCGGGCCGCAAGAAGGGTTTAGGCTATGGCCGATCCAAAGCTGGTTACGCGCGCAAATGAGGTCATTGATCGCCTGTTCGCCCTCAACGAGGCTATGGAGAGCGCAGACGCGTTTTGCGCTTATCTTAAGGAGTTCAACGCGCGCGACGTCTTGGTGAAGCAATACTTGGTGAAGCCCTCAGACGTTGGAGCGCCCCACGTCTTGTCGATCCGTTGGGTTCACGCGGGAATTCTCCGGGCAGCGGTTGGAACCATCACGGCATGTCTTGATCCTGAGGACTCGCGACGCGGCAACCGCGCAAGCGTTGGACAGATTATTCAATTGCTCAAGGACAAGACGCTCGTTGACCTATTTGCAGGAGCTGGACAGGGGTCAACGGTGGCCCTTCAACAGGCGAGAGAGCGCTACGAAGCCCTACTCAAGGACGACTTGTTTGACCGCGCAAGGCGGCTGCGGAACGACGTGGTCGCACACAACCTGATTCCGGACACCCCGACGCCCAAAGTTCACTATGAGGACGTCTATGACCTCCGCGATGCTGCCGAGCTGATTGTAACCGATCTCTTTGCGGCGTGCGTTCGCGACAAGCCGAATTGTCTCGCCTTGCGGCCTGGGACGGACGAGCAAGCCAAGCTTTTCTGGGATACCTATGAGCGCGGAACGGTCAGCGCTCCCGGGGCGGCGCGACCGTGGCGATGATGATGTCCCGCCACCGAAATGTTGTCCAGCGATTGCCGTCGCTGCCTCCTGCCCGAACGTCATGCCCTGCCACTGCGAACGCCTGAAAGTTCGCCTGACCATGGTTCCACTGAACGCGGCGCTGGCCGCGAAACCACGCGTCTCAAGGTCGGGCGTCGTGAGTGGCCGCAACGAGCAGAAAATTGGCCCCTGAGGACAAGCGCATCGGCGGTGGTTAGGGCAGCGCAATGACCTGTATGGCGACCGACGAGGTGTGAACCAATGACCCAAGGAACCGCGCATTGGCTCTGCCATGAAGGGATCAGCGCCGCGAGGCCTAGGGTCGTCTACAAGGGCCGCCCAGCCTCTATCGTCGCCACCAAGGTCGCCGCCCTCAAGGCCGAGGGCTTGGGGGCAACCGAGATCGCGAAGGGTCTCAAGATCGGGCGGGCCTCTGTCTATCGCTTGCTTTTGGGGCGGCGCGGCTGGGGGCGTCTCAACGAGAGTGAGATCGCGACGCTGCGCGATGGATGCTGGCAGACGCGTTCTGACGCGGTTCGCGTGATGCTGCCGTCGTGAGTTTGCGGGTCAGCTGCAAAGTCTTTCCCAAAGAACGCAAAAATCTACCGCCGTCCCAGCACAGGCCGCAGCCAATTTGTGGCATGACAGTCGCCAAACTGGAATGACGCTAGCTCGCGGTGCAGGCGCTTAGCGCCCAGCTTCCCCACCGGGCTTTTGGTCATGCTCCTCGGCAAGCAAGCCGAAGACGACCCCACAACGCCTCCTCAACACATTTGACTATTGGCAATCATGCAAATCGGCAGCTACTCCGTGCACCTGTTCAATGAGCTATTCGGAGCCCTGATTTGAAACGCCTGCCGTGGTCGGTCACTTGTCTTAGTCCAACGCGACAGGGCGAGCTTTTGGCCACACAAAATCCCGATGGCTCCTTAGTCTTCTCGGCTGTCCTGAAAGACGTGCAGGGATTATTGTCCTTCCTAATCGTTCCACCTTCCGCCAAACGCACGCCGCAACCACACCGTCACGGGCAAGACCCGCCTAGCTTGTAGCTGCCGGCGTATGGAACTCGGCGTCATTGGCTCCTCACTTTGTCCGACGTTCGCATCGTTGGCGAGCCATAAGGTAGACGCGGGCGCGACGGCGTGACGAGGCTCGCGGAGCAGCACGGCGACGCCAAACTCACCGATTTCCTTTTGACCCTCTATGCTGGCGCGGGAAGCTGCTCCTCCTTACGGACCGCGGACGGCGAGCGGCCTGTCCAGCGCACGAAAGCATGACTGAACGACGTCGATCCTTCATAACCCAGCAACCACGCAATTTGTGACACGGATATGCTCTGCGTCTTGATGTATTGGAGCGCGAGACTCCGCCGCAACTGATCGACAAGTTCATCGTAGGTTGTTCCCTCGCCAGCCAGTTTGCGAGACAGCGTTCGCTCGCTCATCCCCAGCGCCCTCGCCACGGTTTGTCTCTTGGCCTTGCCGTGCGGCAGCAGCTTCTGCGCTTCGTTCTCGACTGAAGACCGTAAGGTCGCGACGGCGGTGTTCCGCTCCTTTGCCGCCTGATCGCAAAACGGTTGCAGCGTCTCCAATAGATATGGATCTCCGGTGATGAGCGGCTGGGCCAATGTTTCGTTTGAGAACGACCATTGGTCGGACGCAGCGCCGTAATCGACAGCACAACCGAAGAACCGTTCGAACTCTGGCAGGTTGGAATTGCGCGGATGTGCGAATGTGACTCCGATTGGGCGGATGTTCCGGCCCACATTCTCGCGCATACCCTTCAAATTGGCCGCGAGTATAAACTCGGCGTTTTGGCGATAGAGATGACGCGAAAGGCCGACAAAGTTGAACTCGACGACGACCCCGTTCTGAACTGGCAACAGTTTCACCCGCACCGCTTCATTGACGATCCGACAATAGCGTTCAATAAGCGGCAGCGTCTCCCCGATAGTTCTTGCAGCGGAGGTGACATAGAACAGCAATCCCGCTTCGCGCAGATTGGCCTGCTGGGCGAGATGCAGCCCGAAGGCGCTATCGCCTAGCGACTCCGCCGCGCATTCAAGGAGCTTCGCTTGCGCGTTGGCGGAGACGCGACGTTGACGATTGTCAAAGTCGCGCTCTGAAAGACCGACACGTCGGAGCAGTGGTGCGACTTCAATGTTGTACTTTCGAAGCACTGCGATCGCCTGCCGTGCGGCAAACCCGGTCGCTGTCGGCAGAACCTGCCGGGTTGTATCCTCGACCATCTGGACGTTCCGAGCACGGTCGCTCAGGTTGGAGGATCCCCGAGCTTGCTGCGTAGCTCTCTGAGCTAACCGCACAAGCCAATCACGCGGCCAAAGGAGGCTAAGGCGCGCGTGCCGCAACTATCACGCTACGGCAAGGCGACGCCAAGCATCACAAATGTGGAGGCCGGGGCTGGCCCTTCTCGGCGCGCTCGCCCGCAAGCTCTGGCGCGCTCACGCCGAGGGCCAGATCGAAGACGCCGACGCCGAAGCCTAGCCACGGCCATAGAAGCCCGCAGAGCCGTCCTGGCGGGCAAGCCGGTGCCGACACCCAATCTGGCCCGAAGGGGGTCCTTGGGCTTCCCAGAGGCTCCAGACGCCGGACGAGGTGTTCGGACTCGGCCGCCCGCGCTCTCTCGATCGCAGCGCCAAGGTCAGGATCATGCACTGGGCCAGATGCCTGAGCCGCGGCGGACCGAGAGGGGCAGGGCCTATGGCGTCGTCACCGCGAAGGCGTCGCGGTGCTCGAAGCGCTCCTCTGGGTTTTCCACAACAATCGTAGCGGGCTCTGCTTCCCGAGCTACGAGACGATCGCGTCAGCAGCCCATTGCGCCCGCTCGACCGTCGCCGAGGCGCTGCAGGCGCTGGAGAACGCGGGGTTCTCTCATGGGTTCAGCGGATCAAGCGCGTCCGCGAACCCTGTCCTGACCTCCTGGGCGGCGATGGCTGGCGCTGGCGCATGCTGCGGACGTCGAACAGCTACGCTTTCGCCGATCCTTCGCCGGCCGCCGGCCAGCTAAATTCTTCTAAGTCCGAAAAGCCGACTGGAACACCGAACCAAGTCCTTTTTTCTTCTCTTGAGGCCGCCTTCGGCGGCGATCGGACGCCGTCTGCGACGGCGAAAGAGGCCTTCGGTAGGGGAGGGCGCAAGTTTCAGGCCGGCGAGATGGGGCAAACCGTCAACGGACCGGCGAATGGCAGGAATTAGCAGCGCTTTGGCGTGAGGGAGCAGGCGGGGGCTGACCGGAAAGGCGCAGATCGGCGGTGAAAGGAACAGACCGATGAACCGCTTTTCCATCACGCTCGCCGCCGCCACCGTCTCCGCGCTCGCTCTCATTGTTGGCGCGCCTGTTGGCGCTGCACATGCCAACACCTACACTTGCAACGACACGCATGATGATTGGACGCTGACCACCGATCTCCACAGCGATAAGGCGTCATTCTGGCCGAATACCGCCAGCTCCGGGCTGCGAGAAGGCACGTATATCGTCAGCGAAGGCTTCGCGATCGTCAAATTTTCGGATGGCTGGCTGCGCATTGGCCCAACCGGAACCGGCGACTGGACGATCGGCAAGGTGAGCGGCTCGATCACTTGCGTCGACAAGGCAGCGCCTCCTGTCGCGAAGCCTGCCAGCGCTCCGATAGGTCCAATGACCTACAGCTATCGGATCGTCGGCGACCAATTCATCATCCATGCTCAAGGCCCGATTTCCGATGACGAGCACGTCGCGTTCAATGCTTTCCGAGACACCTGGAAAGACGCGCCGTTAGATGACGTAAAGAGGGTCATCCTTGAGAACTCGACTCGCCCGGCGGCTCGGTCCATGGCGCAATGGAAATGACTGAGTGGGTAAAGAGGAACGGTGTTGAGACCATCGTTCGCAATGGTCAGACTTGCGCGTCAGCCTGTGTGCTGGTTTGGGGCGCAGGCGCATCCAAGTGGGCTGGCGTTGAAGCCTCTATCGGCGTCCACAACGCGTCGACAGCAAACTCCAACACTTCGCTTGAGGCGGAGGGGACGCTGTTCATAGCGAAAACTCTCGCTTCCGAAGGCGCGCCTCCCTCAGTCGTTTCAGCAATGGTCACGGCCGAAAAGACAGACATGCATTGGCTGACCTCTTCGGATGTCGTCGCTTGGCACGGCGTCATGCTCGCCAAGGACGCACCTACCGTCGTGGCGACGACCAGGCCCACGCAGGTCGATCCAGAGCCAGGCCGTCTGTACTGACCCCGCTCTCAAAGGCCGCGCTGCGTCTGCGGTGCAGCCATTGTGGCCAAGACCGAAATGCGCACTGCCCGTGCGCGGGCTGCATCAGCGCGCGTCGCTCACCCTAGCCGCGGACATGGTGGCGGGCCTCTGGGCTCTAGCCGCGAGGACGAGAAGGCCCTTTCACGTCGCGCGCTCAACCGGCTAACGCTAGCGCGAGTCAGAACCCGGATCACCTCAGACAACAGCCTGACGCTAGCATCGCGGACAGAATTAGGGCGTCGCTGAGTCAAGCGCGTTTTGCTATAGCGATGCGCGGGAAACGACGCTTTTTAAGCGAGCAAGCCCATGACGGACTCCAATCTCGACGAGGGCCAGCGTCGCCCTGGCCGATCCCACAAGCCCACTATCCACGACTGGCGGCTGCGGCGTGATGCGGCCGAAGCCGCAGTCGCCGAAATCAAATGGCCGCAGCTCCTCGCTTTTGACAGCGTTGTCCGGGAGCGTCTGACTGCCATTCTCGTTCGCCGAGCCGCGGAGCGAGCCGCCGAACAGGGCTTAAGCAGGGACGTGCGGGCGAAGTTGTGGCGCGCCCGGTTGGAGACGCGGCGGCAGGAATTTGCCGACGCGCTCGACCTGAGCGTCTCCGCTCCCTTTTCTCTCGACTTGATCTCGCATCCCGGACCTGGGCGCAATGGTCAGACGCTCTTCAGCGCCGGGGACATTGAAGCGGCTTTTAGCCCGGATACGGCGACTGGTTTCGCAACGCCATCGGCCCGGCGATGGTCGTGGCCCAGCCCGATTTTGAAATCCTCGGCGCGGCGCGCAGTTGCGGCATGACGGCGCATGTAGCGTGGTTCCGGGGGATCGAGATGATCGAGGCGCCCAGCCAGCTGTGCTGGGCTGGCCCCCGGCGCAACCTCGTGATGTGGGTTCCCAACCGCTGCGTCGCGCTGGACGACTGACGGCTGCGGGGCGTAAGCCTTCCAGCTCCCGCCGTGAAGGGAGCTTCCATCATGTTCGTCACCCCGTTCGGTCCAACGAGCCCTGAAACCCGCGACGCGCCCGACGCCGCCGAGCTGGCCGAGGAGGTCATCCTGTGGATGATCGAAAGATCCAAACGGGCCAGCATCGACACCGGCGACGTCGCCGCCCTTCTGAGCCTCGAACTGGTCGCGTCGCTGGCGGCCTATGATCGGGCGCCGCTGCCGGTCATCCTGGCGGCGATCGCCGAAGCCGCCCCGACCAGGGAGACGCTCGTGCGCGAAGCCAACCGGCTCGGGCAGCGACCGCCGCCGTTGAATGTCGCCAGGCTTGTCTCGATCGATCCCGACGCTTGTCGCCTGCACTGACCGGACCGGCGCATGGGGGCGAGGTGAGATCGCTGCTCATCATCCTGATCTTTTTCGCGCTGGCTGAGCCCGCTGCAGCATGCCGACGCTATTCGATTTGGCATTGTAATTTTCCCCAGCCGCCTTGCCCGATCGCCAGCCCGGAGGTCCAAGCCGCGCATGCGCCGGCCGCGCGGGATATTCCTTTGCCCGAATTGACCGAAATCATTTGGGGCGAAACTGGCGACGGGCGGCTCGTTGCGATCGGCAAGCTGCGGGTTCTAAGCAGTGGGCGCTAACTCTTCGTTGGTGGCTTCACGTCAGCGGTCCACGCCGACCTCGTCGAGACCATCGGGCCGCCGCAACTACAATTGTATTGACACGGTCGGGTCGTCCCAGCCACATTGATCGGTAATGGCCTTCGAGTGGGACGAGGAAAAGCGGCAAGCCAACCTCGTCAAGCACGGAGTCGACTTCCGCCAAATGCCCGAACTGTTCGACGGTCCCACGGTCGAAGCTGTCGACGACCGCTTCAACTATGGCGAAACCCGAACCAACTGCCTGGGCGAAATCGAGGGCCGGGTCTTCGTCGTCACCATCACTTGGCGTGGCGCAGACCGTCGGATCATCAGCGCGAGGAAAGCCAATGCGCGAGAACAGAGAACGTATTACGCGCGTGTCGAGCGATGAGGCGCGGCGTCTTAAAGGCGAAACCGACTACGCCCGCCTCGACTCGATGACCGACGACGATATCGCCAAAGCGGTGGCAGCCGATCCAGACGCCCCGCCCCTCGACGTCGACTGGGATAAGGCCAACATCGTCATTCCGCCCGGCAAGGACATCATCACGCTGCGGCTCGACCGCGACCTGCTCGACTACCTCCGCGCCCAAGGCAAAGGCTACCAGACCCTTATCAACAAGGTCCTGCGGGCCTGGTGCGAAGCCCAGATCAAACGGGGCCGCCTCACCTTGCCAGCCAAGCTGGCGGCCAAAAAACACAAGGTTGAACTCAGTGCGGAGGAACGGCGCGAAGTGGCGTCCTGGAAGAAAGTTTATGCCACGGCCGCTAAGCGCAAGGCGAAAAAGGCCGCCGCCAAGTCCGCCGCGCCAGTCAAAAAGCGCGCGTGACCGCGCACGACGTCTGAAGCCGGAGGAAAAACCTATGGTGGACGAAAGACCACAAATGGCCGCATCGGAAATCGAGCAGGAACTGCTCGCCGAGCTGCAGAAGCTGCCGACGCTGCATGACACTCAATCCGTAACGATTCGCCCGTTCAGCGGCCCGCAAGGGTGGACATGGGAGCTGGACAGGATCGAGCCGGAAATTGGACCTGAGCAAAGCAAGTTCGCCGACGTGACCAACGTTGTCGCTCGATTGCAACAACAGTTCGACCTCGATCCCGGCGTGTAACGCTTCCAGCCTGAGGATGACGAAGCGAGGCAGCGCACTTCGATAATCAACTGATCCTGCAGGAGGAGGAGGAGGAAACAATGCGGCGCTTCAGGGTGCAGTTCGTAACCGAAATCGACTTCGTCGACGGCGAAAATGTCTCGGACGCAATCGTGCGGGACTACCAGACGCACCTCTCGGACGCCGTCCAGGACGCCGCCCAGCACCTCCCGCTGCGGACGATCAAGGGCGTCAAGGTCGAGACTGTCTCGGTCACAGAAATCAAGGATGAACTCTGATGCGCGGCTTCAAGCCTATGACGCTCGCCAACATGCGCCAGAACGGCGTGCGCCAATTGCGGCGGCTCCGCCGATGTCAACGTCGACGCCCTGTCGGAGACCCTGACAGTCCCCGAGGCCGCCGGGCGGCTCCGCTGCAGCAGCTGCGGCGGCAAGACGATCTCGACCCGCCCCGCTTGGCATACGAGCCCACAGCAGGGCGTTCCCGACTATCGGCCTGAACGGCCTCCGGTATCCTAGGCCAGCCGTGGCGGCCAAGAAATTAATGAACGACCTGCCTCAAGGTTCCACGGTCTCGCGGCTCTAGCGTGGGGCGGCGTGGCTACCGGCGGGTCCGCTTGTCAACTTTGGCTGGCGGCGCGGCTTTCGGGAGCGGGGCTGGCTCTGCGGCCGCGATGAGCTTTCCCAACGCAGCGCGCAGCGGATCGAGCCGCGGGGCGTGGGGAAATCGGTCGCCTTCGATGGCCCGCTGGATTGCCGCTTGTTACCGCGGCGAGTTCGTCGTCGGCGAGGTTGATGGTTGGCACGGGCCGGATATAATCGGCCGCCATTTGTCCAACAAGAAGTTCTTCGTGCGCGAGATATCCTCGCGCTAGTGGCGTCTGCCGCCCGTTCCTCTCCCGAGGGGAGCGGGCGCGGGAACGGGCGGCAAGGACGTCGCGGACTGCGGTGATTCCCACACGCGATCCGCAACGACGCGCCATCGATATGCAGCGGGATTCCCGCGGATGCCTGCTTTTTAAGGCCAAACTTCTGCGCTCTTGCGCCTTTACATAGCCGCGCCACGAAAAAGAAAAGGCCGCCCGAAGGCGGCCTCTTGATTCCCCGACGGGGTCACGCAATCGAATGCGACAATCTCTCTTTTTGACGATGCCGGAACGCCGCATAGCCGAGCCCGGCGAAGCCGGTGAGCATCATCGCCCAGGTCGAGGGCTCAGGCGCAGCGGCTGCAAAGTTCGGCGCATCTGATGTGGAGACCGCAAAGGTCCCTGTCGCCTCGATTGCGTAACCGACATTCGGTACGAACTCGTAAAGCGAGTAATTGTCTGGACCGTTGCCCCAGAGGTTCCACGAACCGCCGGGATTTCCCGCCGTCGCGAACAGGATCCCGTCATTGTCGAGGACCGGGTTTCCCCCAGTGAAGATGTTGTCGTAGATGAACGGCCCATTGTTGTATGCGCCGGGAAAATTCGGATCGGCGAGGATCGTCGTGATGATGTCATTGGGCTGGCCGCTGATGCTGACCCAGCCATTGATCGCAGTCACTTCCTGGGTCGTTGCGTCCACAATGAGCTGTCCGGTCGCAGTCACCTCGGGCGACGTAAACTGAAAATCGTACACGGACGCCCGCGCTTGAGAAATTGTGGCCATGGCCAGCGACGCTGTGAGCACCACTAGGATTGAAAAATCTTTCATAGTGAGTGATTTCCTGTCTCTGACTTGCTTCACCTGGCAGCGATATCGCGCTCCAGCGGCAACGCGCCGGGGCGGGCCGATAACCCGCCCCGCCCACGCTTACGCTTCAATGCAACGCACGGTTTGGCGGCGCTTGAACAAGCTGAGTCCGGCAATGCCGGCGAAGCCCATCAGCCCCATCGCCCATGTCGATGGCTCGGGAGCGCCAGCAGCGAAGCCCACAACCATGCCCTGCGACAGGCTTGAGTTGGCTGGCCAGTCGCCAACCGGGATCAACTCGGTGGCGTAGCCGGTGTTTTGGAAGCTCCAGCTTTCCGCCAGCGAGAAGTCGGCGGCAATGGTTGAATTGGTGAAGTTGGTCGCCGTGGTGTTGTACTCAAGCGACCAGATCGCAAGCTGCACCGCCGCCGCGAGGTCGTTGTCTTTGGTCTGGAACGCAGCAAAGCCAGCCGAGGCCAGATGGCCAAGACGCGAAGATAGCGCCGCCGAGATCGGCGTGCCGTCGCCGCGCGTGGTCAGAAGACCAAAAGTGTAATCCTGAGCGTGCAACTCATGTTGCAGATCAGCGCAATAGGCAATGATATCGCCCTGCGAGGTGTGCAGGATGATGGGGCCATCGTAATAGTTGTAACCGTTGACCGTGCCGGCTCCGAACGCCTCGGGATCAGGTGTATCGTAGCCGGTCACAGTGACGTTGGCGGCGTACGCCGCAATGGGCGACAGGCCCGCCAGGGCCGTGGCCAATAACAAAACGCGCATCATAATGGTTTCCCCTGCATCTCGCGAGATCACGATGCCACCCACGAACGCATCGCATCCGTGGATAGACGGAGGCAGGGCCTAGCAGGGGTGGGACGGCGCTTGTTGCTTTATCACGCCAATTTTCTGCTTTTTTAAGCCAAACTGCATTTCGTTCGCGCCGGCGGTCGTTATGTCAGCCGCCCCTGGCGCTCGTCCGTCGCCTTGCAGCTTCGCCCGGATGGTCAGCTCGGGGAGCAGGCGGGCGGTGGCCTTGCGTCTGACCGTCACTGCGCCGCCAGCAGGGACTTGACCTCCGCCGCTGTCAAAGTCCGTTCGCGCATGAGCGCCTGGGCGACCTTCTCGACGTGCGGCCACCGCGATTCGATCTCGTCGCGGGCGACGACCGTCAGCCAGTCGAGAAAGGCATGCGCCCCCTCGCCGGAGGTGCGCGCGTTTCGATCCACGCCCCCGCGCGGCGGGCGACCGGGCGGCTCGCAAACGGCCGGCGTCACCTCTTGGTTTCGATCCACGCCCCCGCGCGGGGGGCGACGCCGAGATCGCGCAGCTTTAGGATATCATCAATGTTTCGATCCACGCCCCCGCGCGGGGGGCGACTGGCCCGCAGCTGATCCGCACGAACTGCCCACGTTTCGATCCACGCCCCCGCGTGGGGGGCGACCCGCCATTTGCCGTCTCGGCAGAAGAGCCAATCTGTTTCGATCCACGCCCCCGCGCGGGGGGCGACCTGAGCCTGTCCCGAGCCTGTCGAGGGAGGGAAGGTTTCGATCCACGCCCCCGCGCGGGGGGCGACATGCACCATCCGGTAACAACACTGCCGAGTGCCAGTTTCGATCCACGCCCCCCGCGGGGGGCGACCTCGACCACGCTCAAGGACGGCGTGCGCAAACCAATGTTTCGATCCACGCCCCCGCGCGGGGGGCGACGGCTTTCTCGTAACCTATTCGTTTGTTTGGGCACAGCGCCGCGCCCGCGCGAACCTCAGCGTATCTGGACCTGCTCTCGAAGCGGCGTGGGGGATCATTCGCAAATGTTGTCGTTCCTCCAACGGCTTGCGCTCGGGGCGAAAGGTCCGGCTTTTCGGGTCGCGCTTCGGGTTCGCGCTCGCTGCTAGCGCTCAACCGGGCGGCTTTAGAAATCAGCGGCCCGTTGAAATCCGCGGCCGGCTTCGCGCCGACGTGTTCGACGCGGCCGCGCCAGTTTGCGCCGAGATAGTAGTAGCGCAAGGAGTCCTGCTCGCGATCGATGATCGCTTCGAGGCGTGCCTTCAGCGCCGTCCACTGCGCCGGATCGACCTCGATCTCGAACACTGAGTATTGCACGCGCTGGCCGAAATCGCGACAAGCTTTAGCGACCTGACGCAGCCGCCTCGGGCCGCCCTCGCTCGTCCTCACATCGTAGGCAACGAGAACCAGCACCGCGCGCGCTCACTTCCAGAACCACGGCGGATAGGCGTCGAGATCGCCACGCAGACACCGCGACAGTAGCTGCGCCTGAAGGTATGGAACCAAGCCGAGCGGCGCGACTTCGTCGAGAAACGGATGGCGCCGCTCGGCGCGCTTTCGCTCCTGCCAGGCCGCGAGCACCGCCTTGCGTCCGTCGTCGGTCAACAGGACCGCGCCGCTGTCCTGCCTCACGAAATCCCCACTCCTGATCTGCCGACGGTTTAGCAGCGCGAGCGCCAGCCGGTCGGCCAAAGCGGGACGCAATTCCTCCATGAGATCGAGCGCGAGGCTGGGGCGTCCAGGCCGATCTCGATGCAGAAAGCCGACGGCAGGGTCGAGTCCCACGCTCTCCGCCGCGCTGCGGCAATCGTGGACGAGCAGCGTGTAAAGAAAAGAAAGGAGCGCGTTGACCGGATCGAGCGGCGGGCGGCGCGAACGCCCGCGAAAGACGATATCGGCGTCAGGGACGCGGATCAGGTCGTTGAACACACCGAAATAGATTCGGCCGGCCTCGCCCTCCGCACCGCGGAGAAATTCGGCTCCGTCCTCGGAGAGGCCGACGCGCTGCAGGATCATGCCCAGGCGGAGGACAGCGGCCTCGATCGCCTCGCGCCGGTCGGCGGCGAGTTCGTGCCCATGATCGCGCAAGGTCCGTTGCAAAACCGTGCGTTGATTGGCGATCTTGCCCGAGACGATGCTGCGGACGATGTCGTCAGGCCGGTCGGAAACCCGATATTGCTCTCGCCGCAGGAGAACGTTGCCGTTGACCGGCCCTTCGACGCGTGCCTGAAAGCGTCCAGCCCGATCGAGCAGGACGATTGTAATACCGGCGCGTGCGCAGGCCTGGATCAAGGGCGGCGACACAAAAATCGCGCCGAAGACAACAAGGAGGCTAGCATGTGCAGGGGCACGCGCGCTCGCTCAGCACCGTCGATTTCCACGACCCGGTTTTCGCCGTCCTTGCGCAGGCTCGCCCCTTCGGTCGTGACGTAGAGGGTGTTGAGGAGCTTCTTCACAGGCCCGCCGCTGGCGTGGGATCTTCGAGCGCGGCCCGCACATGCCGCTCGCGCCAGGTTTTCGCCGAACGCCCGAAGGTTTGGGGCCGGCAGAGATCCAAGAGCGAGCAAGCGCCGCATTTTCGTTTCTCGTATTCAGCCGGGGGCGTGTTGCCGGAGGCGAGCAGCTCCCTAACCGCCGCGGCGGCGCTCTCGGTCAGACGCCGCAAATCTTCGTCGAAGCGCACCTCGACTCGACGGCGAGTCTCGCCGTAAAACAGCGCGCCCTCGGGCACTGGCTTCCCGGTCATGTCCTCGAGACATAGGCCCTGCGCGCAGAGCTGCGCCTCATCGGCATGATGGGGCCTTGGGCTTGCCGTGCTTGAACTCGAGGGGGTAGGGCGTCTCGATATCGCCCGAGCGATGGAACTCGACGACATCGGCGATACCTGCGAGGCTGAGCCGGCGCGAGGCGAGCGGCATCGCGGCGACGCGGCCGCGCGAATAGCGGGAGCCCAGCTTGTCTGTCGTCGCATGCAGCACGCGTCCTTCGGCGGTCAACCGGTTCTCCTCCCACATCCGCTCGACATGAATGAGACCCGCCTGCCTCAGGCAATAGACGGCATGCTGGATGGCGGAAATAGGGATGGGGTCGTCATCCAACCGAGACTCTCCCCTGTCGTCTCCTGAGGCTAGAGGAACTCGTGGATGGTGACACCGTCCGGTGGGCCGTCGCGCTCGATCGTGACGCGATAATCGGAGAAGCGCCGCGCCGGGGGCAGATTGTCAAGCCGCTTATCGCCAAGGGGGTAAACGTCCTCGCCGCTGACCCTGTCGACACGAACGCGCTCGAAGAGATCGTGCGCTTGCGCGTTGCCGAGCGCGCTGGCGTGTTCGAAGGCGACGAGTTTGCGAGCCGCCATCTCGCCGCGCGCCGCCGATCGGTCGTGCTCGAACATGTTTCTGAGCGAATCCCAGACGAACGAAAGGTCGTCCTCGGAGAAGCCGGTCCGTTCGGCGAGCTTGGCTGAAACGAACCCATGCGCGCGATAGAGGCCGTAGGGTACGATATATTTGCGGCCCATGGTGCGGTTCTCCGTCCGCTCGTCGTCGCCGCCCTCGACCAGCTTGGCCTTTTCGGCTTCGTTGGTCGCGGCCATTCGCGTAATGGCGATTTCTAGCGGCACAACCGGCTCGACGGAGCGCGCAAAAGACAATTGGATCGGTCCGCGCACCTGCCCGCAATTGACGCCTGTGCTCATAACCGCGCCGAAGGTACGGACATCGAAGAAATTCTTGCACATGAAGTCCCGAAGCCTGTTGGCCTCGTCGTCGTCCTTCGGATTGAGCGTCTTGTCCGTGAGAGCCTTCTTGTCGTCGGGCCGGATTGCGATGTAGGCCTTCCGATGCTTTTGGTTGAGGACCGCGCCCTCCTGAACATAGATGGCGTAGCCGGTGTCTCCGCCTTTGGCGATTTCGGCGTAGTTGCGAACTTTGCGCTTGAGGCAGACGTCGGTGACAAGACCCTGGTTCGTCTCGGGATCGAGACGGGGCAAATTGCCGGCGTCGGGGTCGCCGTTGGGGTTGCCGTTGGCGACGTCGAACAGAAAAACGAAATCATATCGATGAGACAGTGCGGTCATGCCCCTTGCTCCTGCGGTGGGATTGAAATGTCGCCACGGGGCTCGTCCTTGCGGCGATAAAAATCGTTCCGTTGATGGTAGTAGCCGACCGCAAAAAGCGCCTGCCGCTGGGCGCTCAGAATGGGAACAAAAAGGGACTCCGGGTCGGCCAATTCGAATATCTCGCCGATTTGCCGGTCGAGATTGACGGCGAGTCCAGGTTTGTCCTTTCTCAGCCGGGAGAGATGATGCGTCGCCTTGCGCTGGAGCAGCGGAAAGACGGCGCGTGGTGTCGCCGAAGCCGTCCCATAATATTGGTCGCGGATCGTGGCGTTGACGCGGCCGCCGAGCGCCTGCGTCTGGGCGTATTCGTAAGCGGCAAACAGGCGGCCGAGCAGATAGCCCGAGTCCTTGTTCTCAACGTCGAGTGACACGGGGACCTCCATTGCAAAATTGCGGATGAGCACGGCCTTTAGCATGGCGACCCGCAGACCGTTGACGTCATGGTCGGCGCGCAGCCGCATGAGCAGGGTGGAGAGCAGCGTCAGCGGGTAGGACGCGCCAGTGAGGATGGCGCGCAGCCACGCGCCGGCGAGATTGGGCTGCACGTTCTCCGATTTGTGCTGCGCCGCCGTTTCGACGAGCAGTCGCCAGATGGATGGATGTTCGTCTTTGGGCGGAGGCTCGATGCGCATTCGCGCCACATGCGCAAGAAACCGGCCGGTGATCGCTCCAAAATCATCCTCGAGATAGAAGCGCACCGAGAGCCGCGCAGCGTTCGGCGCGAGACCAAGTACGAAGAAGCGCACGCCCTCCGGCAAACCTGGCTCGAGGTCCGCGATCGGCCGCCCCTCGCGGACCGCCTGAAGAATGACCCCGACCTTCTTCGCCTGGACGGTTTCGTCCGCTCCGTCAGCACCGAGCAGTGCGGCGAAGACGCCTTCCGCCTCCTCTGCGGCGCCTCCTCGGAAGCATCCGCCCAGAAAATAGTCGAGGCGTCGCCGATCTGGATGCGATGGCCGCCGCTCCTTTGGAGGAAGCAATTGAGCGCGGTGTTATAGGCGAAAGCGGCCGCCTCCGAAACCGGGGCGTTTTCGCCCTGTTCGTGGCCGTAGGACTCGAAGGCGGGCAGATTGAATGAGACGATGCTGTCCGCGTCTTTTCCGCCCCCTGGGCTTCTAATACCCTTTATGGGAGGGTGGAGCCGGGCGATCGGGCCGCGCGCGCCTGTGACAAGGCAGGAAGCTTCCTTCTTCACGCCCTCAGCGGAGAGCCGAGTCCACAGCGCTCGCGCCGCAGGTCGGTCGTGGATGCGAATGTTTTTCAGTCGCTCGCTCTCCAGCGCGAAGACGATGTTCTGATCCTTCATCTCCTCAGGCCAGCCGAGGCGGGCAAAATCGGCCGGAGACCAGGAATCAAGGAAGCGCAGCAGGGCCTTCAATCCGGGATCATTGGTCCCCGCAAGCTCTTTTCGGTGCAGCTGTCGGAATGCCTTCAGCCGAGTAGCGCCAGCCTTCTTTTCGATAGCCGAAACGCCAAGGGCGAACGCGGTATTGTCCCAGAGAAAGAATGAACGTGGCTTGGTGCCCGGCCTCTTGAAAGACGCGGGAACCTGCATCAGCCGCGGGGCCTTCCTCTTGCCCTCTCCCTCGCGGAGGTCGATCGGCGGCCCCGCCGGTGAGCCGTCAGCGTTCAGCGAAACAAGGAAGCCGATCCTCTCCGTCGAATACCCGAACGCGGGCGCGTTGGGCAGCCGCTCGTAGGCGCGGACAAGCGACGCAAGCGCGCTCATCGCCGAATCTCCGGCGAATCCGGGGCCGGCACGCGCATGACGCCAGTGTCCAGCCGGGCGCGAAAGAATAGCGAACTCCGATCGCCACCGTGATCGATGTCATAAAGCATGAAGCCGAGATCGCGCGTTTCGTCTATCGTCGGCGGCAAGGCCTGTCCCGCCTCGACAAGACGAAACCGCGCGGGGAACTCGCGCGTCCCGAGGGACGGCTGATGGAAGCACTGCCCTTTGCGGGCGCGACGATTGAATGAATTCAAGATGCTTGCCCTCGTTGTCGCTGGGCCCCGCTTTCGCCGTCATCTCGAACCGCGCTTCGATCACATATGCGACATCGACGAGAACTGTCGCCGCCCGCTGCTGGCGGTCTTCGTCGGTGAGCAAGTGGAGATCACTGATGTCGCCGGACTTCATCGCCTGCCGAATGGAGGCAGCGGGCGCTTTGTGTCCAACCTCATTGCGCCGGATGGACTGGAAGCGAACCGGCTTAAGGACGTGCACCGCCTCGACGATCCAGCGGATGGCCGGCTTCCAATGAATCGCTTCGAGGATGCCGCGCGCAGCTGAAGGCGTCATCACGTCGTAGGAGACGCGCTCGACCTTCATCTCGGGCCGGGTGAAGCATGCGAAGTCGCCCGAGACCCAGAGCCTAACGCCGAAAGCCAACCCGCCCCCCTCAAATTATCGAATCTTCCACCGCCAGGTAGTCGGCATTCTCCCATTCGAGCCCGACCTCGTCGCGGTAGAGGCTCGCGGTCATGAGTTCTACGAACTCCCCAGCGTCCCCACCTACGAACCGCGCATGGCCGTTCGTCAAGAGGAGGTCGCGCGCCTTTGGGGGGATTTGAACGATAAAAGGCTGCACCCGGCGCGCAACAGCGCCCGCGGACGCGCCAGCGCGCAGAGCGGCGAGCGCTTCCCGTGCCTTGGCCTCGCGCGGCTCGAGTCTCACGCGCGACAATCACTGGAGCGAGCCCGCTCTCGATCATACGGAACACCTCGCTGATGCGCCGGTAGTCGAAGTCCAGCTCGCGGGCGTCCATGCGAAAAGCTTGCAATATGCTCTCGCGATCCAGCGCGTCCCCCCTGCGCCAATAGACCTCCCCGAAATAGGCGCGTATGGCCTCGGGCGACAGCAGGTCCGCGTGCTTGCCGGCCATGCGCGCCATGTCTCCGGTAAGCTGCGCAATCTCGCGCGGTGGCTTGTGCTCAGTCGAGCGGAAAACGCCGACGACGCTTTCCTCGACCGGCCGCACGCCCTCGCGGTTGCATCGACCCGCCGCCTGAGCGATCTGGTCGAGCCCCGCCTCCGCGCGCCAGACACGGGGAAAGTCGAAATCTACCCCGGCCTCGACGAGCGACGTGGCGATCAGGCGGCAAGGTTTTCTTTTCGCGAGCCGCTGCCGAACGTCGTCGAGAATCTTCAATCTGTGCGCTGCGTATTGGCGCGTGGTCAGATGCATGACGCCATCAAGGCCGGCCTCGACCGCTTTGCGGTAGAGGGCCAACGCATGCGCGCGACTGTTGACGATCACCAATCCCTGCGCTGTCCCCGCGAGGACCTCAACCAATTTGTCGTCGGAACACTCGCCGAGGCGCTCCAAACGCACGCGCTTCAACTGCTGGTGCAAGCGAAGGGGTCCGGGCGCGAGTTCGCGCTGCGGCCCCAGTGGCAATCCCCCCTCAAACTCCGGCGCGGCGATGGCCGGCTGCGTCGCGGTGCAGAGAACAACTGAGCATCCGTAATTTCGCGCAAGTTCCTCGAGGGCCGCGAGGCACGGACGAAGGACATGCAGGGGGATCGTCTGGGCCTCGTCGAGCACGATGACGGACTTAGCGAGATTATGCAGCCGCCGGCAGCGCGACGGGCGATTGGAGTGCAGGCTCTCGAACAACTGGACATTCGTCGTCACGACGACCGGCGCGGCCCAGTCCTCCATGGCCAGGCGCAGCTTGTCGCGCGCCTCCCGGCCCGAGATGCGCAACTCGTCGATGGAGGCATGGTGCTCGAGAACGACTTCCTCGCCGAGAACTTGACGAAAAATGGCGACGGTCTGGTCGATGACCGACGTGAATGGAATCGCGTAGACGATTCGCTCGAGATGATGCCGCTTCGCATGCTCCAGGGCGAAGGCGAGCGAAGCGAGCGTCTTGCCGCCGCCGGTGGGGACCGTCAATGTGAAGAGGCCCCGCGAATCGGAGGCCCGTGAGCGCACATACCCGAGGATTTCGCCGCGCAAAGCGTTGACCGCCGTGGCTTTGGCGGCCGCGGCCACTTTCGCCATATGTGCGTCGAACCGCGCGATCAACTCGCCGACAATGTTCAGCAATTGCGGCCAATCCCGGTCAACGCTGCGCCCCTCCGCCGCGCAGTAAAAGGCCTCGGTGTCCCGAAAATCAGCGTCGACGAGGCATGAGAAGACCATGCGACCAAAGAACCCCAAGCGATAGGCAGCCGAGCCCTTGTCGCCCCAGTTCATCGCCGAGGGGCATGAGGTCTGAGGCGGCCGGCGCAATTTCCCGTCGCCAGGACGGGTCAAGCGCGTCAATGTCTCTTTTCAGACGAGCGACGAGGCTTCCCTCGTCGCCGATCGTGTTCGGCAACCCGGCGTGATGCCCAGCCACGGCGTGCGCGAGAACCTGCGCGATCAGTCGGTCGTCCGGCTTCGCGGCAAGCTGCACGGCCAGCTGCGCGCCTGCTGTCGAATGGTCCACCTTCAGACAGGCGCCTTCGAGACGGCGCTGGAAGGTCGGAGAATATTTGCCCAGATCGTGAATGAGGCCCGCGAGCGCGGCCGCGTTCTTCGCGCCGAATTTTGCGGCCCGTTCGCCCGCCCCCTCTGCGACCGCATGCAAGTGTTCGGCCAACGGCTGCCAACGCTGCTTGTCATGGTCCTGAAGCGAGTGCGCAAAAAAAGGGCCCTGTCTTTCGGCCAATCGCTCCACGTCCAACTTCCGTCGCCTGCGCCGAACATAGCGGGGGAGCGTCGAGGATAAAAGCCACGCCGAAGGCCGTCACGAAAAGGCCGAATGACTCAAAAGCCTTTCCAGGCTGGACGGGTTCGTTGAGATACTGGAGCGCTGGCTGCTCACCTCGGCGGCTGACTCGGCCCCGCACTCGGGGGAAGGTCGCAGAATTGGTTCGGCCTGATCTGCGCGGGAGAACCTCAAGGCGATTTCGAGCAAGCGCGGGGTTTAGCACCGTCGGTAGGACGAAGCTTCGCGGAGGCGAAAGGTCGGGAGGCCTCATGGGCCTGCCCTCAATTTTGGAGAAACCGCGAAATTTTTCTGTGCGCGCCTAGCACGTGCGCGCATAGTTCGAGCGGGGGGTGGTGAGGGGCGATTGGGTCAATCTGAACGTCGGCGGCGCGGCGCACGTCGACAATGTTATTTGATTGCGGCGACATCACCTGTCCGCAACGAAGCAGGCCGTTGGCAGACATTGAGCGTGAGAACGAGCAACTCGCTTCCTGGCGGCGACGGGATATCAAGTCGCGCTATGCGACTTGATGACCTAAACCGAGCCCCGCTTGTCGTAGCTCTGCAGCACGACGACCCGACACCGCCACCGCCTGGCAGCGAGGAATGGCTTCGACGGTAGACCGGCCCGAAACCATCTGAGCCCCCGCCTCTTGACGTCGCACCGGGCGCCCCTCAGATACTCTATACGCTCGTATTGAATATCTCACAGGCTCGGAATGAAGCCGATTGTCGCCTACATCCGCGTGTCGACCGAAAGCCAGGGCCGCTCCGGCCTTGGCGTCGAAGCGCAGCGCGCGCGAATTGGCGCTTTCGCGAAACTGGAAAGCCTGGAGACCGTGCGAGAATTTGTCGAGATTGAAACAGGCAAGGGCGCAGATGCGCTCGGTAGACGCCCCCAGCTCAAGGCGGCGATCGCCGCCGCCAAGCGCTTGGGGACGCATATCGTTGTGGCAAAGCTCGATCGGCTGTCGCGCGACGTTCACTTTATTTCCGGCCTCATGGTCCACCACGTGCCGTTTGTCGTCGCGGAGCTGGGACCGAATGTCGATCCGTTCATGTTGCACATTTACGCCGCGCTGGCCGAAAAAGAACGCGCGTTGATTTCCGAGCGCACGAAAGCAGGGCTGGCGGCTGCGAAGGAACGGGGAACGCGGCTGGGCAATCCTGACCTGGCGGAAGCGCGCAAAGTTCGCGCCATGCGCCGCAAGGCCTGGTTCGCGGATCAAGCAGCGCGGATAGACGGCGTCATCGCTGAGGCCATGAATGCTGGAGCCCGTTCGCTTGACGCCGTGGCGAGAGCCATCAATGCGGCCGGAGTTGCGCCGCCCGAGGGCCGGGCCTGGTATAAGACGACGGTCGAAGCGTATCTGCGCCACGAGGGCGACGAGCGTTTGAGCGTGCTGGGCAAGCTAGCGCCTTCGCGATTTACACGCTTGCTAACAGGCCGAGGCCCAACCGCGGTTTAGGTCATCGGGCGACCAATCGGTGGGACAGCAGGGCTTAGCGCCAGCGCGTAAGTCCAAAACTCCGCCGCCACTGGCAGGCGCAGGTCGAGCTACGCCCGAGGGGGCGCCATCAACCGCGCTTGGCGCACCCCCCGCGAAGAAGTAA
>CAWIKX010000037.1:0-103607 GCA_963836695.1 uncultured Alphaproteobacteria bacterium | reverse complement strand
ATTCTTTCCCGCGCTACGTCAGGGATACAAACAACTCCATGCCTCGATCCGGTTCGTACCTCGGCCCCAGTCTCGGCTGCCGCGATCCCGACCACATAGCCCGGTGGGTGGCCGCCATGAACGCAGGCAAGGCCAAACTGCATTGCAAAGCGACTGCAATGACGACCGGCGCTCCGTGCCGCAGAGTTCCGTTGAAATTCGCCGACAAGTGCAGCATCCACTGCCGTGGGGGTGAACGGATCGAAGTCGATCAGCTCCGCCTCGTATGGCTGCAACGCAAGCTTAGCCGCAGTTTCTTCAACGTCCGCGAGCGCGCCGCGCTCGAAGCGCAAGTGTCAAAAATCAAGCGGCGGGCGCTGCGCTGGTGGTGGAAGGTTGACCCGACGCTTGCGGGCTCGACGATCGCCCTCGAGAGCCACGACCTTGCGCGTGCTTGCGCGTGGCTTCGCGATGTCGCCCAAGTCGAGCCAGACACACTGACGCCGCGGGCGTTCGACCAATGCTTGTGGGCCGCGGCGCTGGTTCTCAGCCGCCGCTACGACCAAGAGACGGCGCTCCTGAAAGTGAAGCGGGCGTTGCAGGCCGAGGAGCTATGGCGATCGAAGACCGGCCAGACGGCATGAATCCCCACGCGCGACCTTTCAACCTCATTCCCCCGCCACGGGATCGGCAGTTCCGCACAACGCAGCTCAGAGCCGAACGCTCGAAGCGCAGCGCTGAACAGCGCCGGGCGGCCGCACTCGACAACCGTCAGACCGGCCACGCTTTCAATCCGGCTGAACTCGCTCGCATCTGGGCTTCCGCCGCGTTTTGTGATCTGCGCTTTGGCTTGCCGCCGCACGAGGTTGAGAAACTGCACAACCAATTGGCCTCCGTCCTATCCGGCGAGACCCCGCTCAAAGTCTGGCACGCGACAATCGCCGCCTTACGCGAAGCCCGCCGCCTCGCCGATCTTTCTGATGAAGCCCGGCCGCGCAAGTGGCGGCAGTCCTGGCCAGACCTTAGCGATTGGTGATGGGTTTTCGCGTGTTGATGGTCATTACGCCCCATCACCCTTGAAAACTCAAAAGGGGCTCAGTTCTCGCGGCAGTGGCCGGCATGTCCCCGGTGTGCCTCCCGATGCTTTGGGAAGACCTCTTGATCTCGTCGATATGTTCGCGCGAAGGTCAATCATCAAATGCACACTCGACAGCAACGCAAGGGTTAGATGTGTACCTTTTTGCAGGAAATGCACAGCCTCATAAACTCAGGCACAAGGCTCTGCTCCGTCGCCATGGTTGAAGCTCGCGCGAACGCGAGGGGTCGAGCACTGGGCGGAATATTCAAGGTGGCGTTCTCGCTGGCGTCGACGGCGTAAGCAATCCCCATCCTCGTTCGGCGCTGACAGATGCGGCGGAATGACACGCAGCTCAACTTCCGGCGCGCGACCCGGCCATTAAGGACTGCTCAACGGATCGCTGCGAGCGTCGGTGTCGTTTCCTCAATTGGGCATAATAGCGCAAACGACACCTTCAAAACCATTGGTCTTGCGAGGAGCCGCAAACCGCTGATTCCTATTGCGAGGTGTCGGTTTTCGAGGAAACTCGTCATTATGGCGTCAACATCAACCAATGCGATTGGTCGTCAAAAGCAGACGCTTCAGGTGCATGGAGAAAGCAGTCATCATCATCTGTGTTTGGGTCGAAATCCGGTTCAAATTCTGGCTCATAATCCGGCTCGGCGCTGAGTGCGACGTCCATGTCGTGCGTATCCTTTGCCCGCCTGAGAGCTTCCAATATCTGCCGTTCAGCCTCAGTCCCGGGCTTGCAAAGGGCAGTAAGAAGGGTGAACGCGCTTGGCCGCCAATAAAGAAGGGAGGCGGCGAAGACTTCGTCGCCCGGGGTCATGTAGGCGACGCTGTGCATGAGCTGGTCGGGCTCGGCGCCTCGTCGCCTGGCGTTCTTGACCGTCATCACGTTGACCTTGATCTGGCACAGAGCGGTCCAGACTGTCGCGATGGTCTGGTAGGGCAATTTCTGGGCGCTGAGGGCGCCGTGGATCGCCGCGAGCATCGCTCCGCGGGCGAGCGGCGGGAGACTATTGTGCGACCTCATCCCGACCGCGGAGCGTAAGGCCCGGCCGGCGGCCCAGTCCATGAAGTCCTGGTAGTCTTCGGCCGTCTTGAGGACTCGCCGCTTGGACGTGCGCCACTCATCGAACGCATCGCGCGTGTCCTCGAACTCTTCGACCGTCCTCCAAGGAACACTGTCGGCGGCGATCAGACCCTCGACGTTACGGATGTTCACAAGGCGCCGCTTGAAATCAAAATCGGCGTTCCAGCGTGTCTTCCTGTCGTCGTCCATCTGAAGATCGAGGCCCTTGTTGTGCTGGTCCCGCAGTGAGGTAAGGGACGGGTTAGGCATCTCGGTCTCAAACCCGCGCTTGCGGTATAGATCAAGCCACAAGGCTGACCTCTGCAATGGGTCAAGGCCACGTGTTTCCGATTGGGGGAGCCTATAGCCGGCCTGCGCGCAGATCGCCTTTCCGGGCCAACCGGGCGGCGCGACTGTGTACGCGCCTCTTGTCTTTACGATGATCGCGCGAGGAAGGAGATGCTTGAGTTCCCAAACGTTGGGCTTGTCCGGCGTAATCCGGGCTCTGGCCTGGGCGAAAGCCTGCGCAACCGGACCTGAGACGTCGAGGTCGAGCTCAGAGCCGGCGAACAAAACTCCGTCGGTTGTCGCGCTCGCTACCCAGGCGCTACCGGGGAGGCGCGCTACCGCCTCGCTCAAGGCGGCGCGCACAAGGCCGGTGCAATATGCGGCGTACATTGGTTGAGTGATCGCGCTGGGCCCAAGCGTGTTCGTCTCGCCCCATTTGGTATCGAACGTGCGCCTGAAGCCCACATCGTCCTGGATCACTCGCATGGACGCGACGGCCTGGGCGATTTTGCCATATGCGCTGTTGCCGATTTCCTTCATGGTCGTCGCCTTGACAGTGTCGCCGGCCGCGTCCGCGCTCGCCCGGATTTCATTGATGCGGCGGGTAAAGCCTTCCAGGGGGCGAATGCTTTCGCTCCCCCGCCAATCGATACGCCAGCCGCTTAATGGTTCGATCTCGGCGCCCATCATCAGCGCCGTGACGATCTCCGGCCCGGTGCACCAGCTCTTGCCCTCCAGTGGGTAAACAAGGCCCCGACCTTTAGATGTGCGGACCGGAAGGCTCGGGAAATTCGTTTCGCCAGGGAACTTGAACTCAACGTGGGCAAACGTCATCGCCTCCCCGATCGCCGCAAGGTCCGTCAGGGAGGTGGTTCCGCGCGCCGAGTTCCAGTCTGGGATCTGTATAAGCGCCAGCGCCGTCGTGTAGGCGGACTTCAAGTCGACATCGATCAGTTCGCGCCCTTCCGGCGAAAACCCGAGCGCGAAGGCGATATTTAAGCCGCCATGGTAGCACTGTGCTGCATAGGCCCATGTATTCACGAGATTCGGTTTCGTGTGCGCCTTGCCGCGCCGCGATGCTTCTTTTCCAAGAAATTCGTTGAGATCGACGCCGAGCTTTGCGACCTCCTGTTTCACGAGGATGACGCTGGCCGCCCCGAGCGTCGCGACAGGCTTGGTCACGCCAATATCGCACATGATCTTTCCTATTCGCGCCGCCCAGAGGGCGGCGATCCGGGCGTCAGTCAAAGCGTATGTAATGAAATCTTCCCGCCGCTCGGCAAGGAACAGGTCCATTCGCTCTTTCGAGTAGCCCGCGGGCAGTTCGACTTTCGGCAGCCCGAGGTCCTTTCCCAGTTGCTCAAGCGAGGTTTTTGCGGCGCAAAGCAGCATCGTATCGACGACGGTCACGTTGCATGGCTTCTCCCCCCGTATCCTGCCGACGCGGACCGATAGCGGAATAGCAGTCGTCGTGTAGGTCTTTCGCACCGCGGTGAGGCGGCGCTTGATGGCGTTGAAGTCGCGCAATGCGGTGATGTCTGCGCGCGCGAAGTGAGAAGCCAGAACAAGTTTGTCAGGAACATCGCGGATAACCCCCTCGCGAACTGCGTCCCATAAAGCTATTTCGAGGAGGCCGGCTCAGTGATTTACGGTGTCGACGCGACGGACCGTTCGGCTCGATGAAGGTGCAAGACATCCGCATGGTGTCGGCGTTCAGCACGACCAATTGATATGACAGGATTCGGTTTCTCCCCTTTGTTTCCCTCACCCACTCGCTGTCATAGCCGACAATGATACGCGGTTGGGGAGGTGGTGGAGGAAGATCCTTGGGGCGGCTCCGCATCATGTGAAGATGCTCGCTCCATCTGAACTCCGCACTGGTATTGCGGACTTCCGGGGCGCCGCGGACCCGCGCCCTACGAGGACTCAGCCATCCGCGAACGGCGTGTTAGGAACCCACAGCACCGGGGCCCGAGCCGCCTTGGCGATTTTCACGTTGGTGGCGCATTGGGTTTGCCGAGAATGCGCGACACCTTTGGAACCGGCAGATCATTCGTTATCTTGTGGGTGACGGCAATTCGGACTGCCCTGCCTTCTAAAGCTGCGATCAGCTCGCGGGGCTCTATTTTGTCGGGCATTTGCTCATCATACGCGGAGAGGATCTGCTTGACCCGGCCCTTGCCCTCAGCCGTCCTCTGATAGCTGGACGAACTTTTCGGCGCATCGAGGGTCAGCCAATCATCCAAGAAATGTTCCTCGCCCTCGTGGGGCACACAGTAGGTGATGACGAGGCTGAGACTCGCGCCAAATCGGAAGTCGACTTTATCCACATAGGCGTCGTAGACTCCGGGCGGCAACGCGTCCCACCTAAGGTCGATCGACATCGCAGGTGTCCTTTTCGAGAGCATTGATGACGTAAAACGCCGAGCGACAGTCGGCGCAGCACGCCTATTGCTGACCGACGCCTTTCACGCTTGCCGATGAGTCCGACGCCTGACGTCGCTGGGGCTTCCCGCAGCTTTCCGCTTTGCGGCGAAATTTTCCGGCAGGTAGCCAGGACCCTCAGGCAACTGCCGGAGGAAGGCTCGGCCATCCTCGTCCAGAATAATCATGCGCTTCCCGATTCTCCGTACCCGGAGGCGGCCGTCGCTGATGGCGGACCATACGAAATTCTGGCCGACGCCGTTATTTCGCGCCCACTCGCGCCAGGGCGTAGCAATGGGGACGGCGTTCATCGCGGCGCACACGGAGGCATGGAGCCGCGACGTGGAATGGCTTTCGATAACGGTTGGCAACAGATCGGAGCTTCGCGCATTTCTTTTGATCCATCTCGAAATTGAGACGATCCCTTCAATATGCGCTCGTCATTCCTCATCCAAGGGGGAGGTTTTCCCACGAATTGTGGCATCCATCGCCGCGAGCTTGCGGTCGGTGCGGGTCATCGCGTTGCGGTGGTCGGGCTTTAGCGTTAGCTTGAAAATCTGGATGTAGTGTGCCGCTAGTTTGTCCTTTTCCTGGCGTCCGGGGCTAACGCGGCGGCGCAGCGATTCCGGGTCTAGAGACACGCCAAGCGCTGCGGCGCGCACACCGAACTCTGCAACGGCGTAGTGGACGGCCGCACGGATTCCGCAACCGATCTCGGCGTCATAGGTTGCAGCCAGGGCGACGACTGAATAGTAGAGCGCGTCCGTCTTCTCGCTGTCGGGCTTCACGCCCTGCCGAGTGACGGGCTTCATCAGCCACGAGCGCTTACCTTCCGACGCCGCTTTTGCGGCGTTTATGACCCCCTCGCCCTCTTTCTTCCGGTAGACGCCCAGCCGCAGATCATTCAGGAACGAGGCGAGGGCGCCCACCAAAACAATCCACGGAGGGAGTAGTCCAAGCGTGGGATGTCCCGCAGCGTCAGGTCGCTGTCGAGGCGGGCCGCGTTCCGGCCGTCTCGCATGGTCTTCTGGTGAAGCATTTCGTCGAGGCCGGTGTCGAACGCCATCTGGCGATAGGCGGCGATCGCCTGGCGTTCAAAGCCGTCGCGTTCCCCGTCCGATTTCGCGCGTTTCGCCGCCGCGACCGCCTCGACGATTTTCTGTTCGTTGACCGACGTCATGCGCGCCCCCGCCTAAGCGGCACGATCTCCGCCGCGGTTGCGGCCTTCTCCCTCGTCGGGCTTGGCGATGGAAAGCCGCTCGATCTCGATTGCGACCGCTTCCAGGGCGTCGAGGCGCGCCGGCAGGCCGTCGAAGCCTGAGTAGTTACGGCGCAGGACCGAACCGTCGATGTGACCGAGCACGTCGCGTGCGACCGCCGAGCCGAAGCCCAGTTTCTCGACGAGGAACGCGGCCATCGCCCGCAGGCGGTGCGGCGTCATCTCCTCGCCGAAGACATCGCGGCGACGCGACATGGCGCGCGCGAGCGCCTGGGGTTCCATCGGCTTGACTGTCCCGTCCACGGTGTCGGCCGGGAAGAGAAACGCATCGTGATCCGCGCCAGCGCTGCGCAGGGCGTCTGCGGCCAGCACTCGCGCCGCCGGGGAGAGAGGCATGACGCGCGTCAGACCGTTCTTCGTGTCCCGCAGCGTTAAGAGACCATTTCCTCGCACGCGCTCGCCGCCGCCCCGGCGATCGACGAAGGTCGCCGAGAGATCGACGTCGCGCCGTCGCAGGCTGAGAACCTCGCCGGGCCGCATGGCGGTGAGCGCGACGAGCTTGAGGGCGGTGCGGGTCCGGGCGTCCATACCCGTCTTGTCGATCCGCGACCAGAAGCCGGTAATTTCCCAATCATTGAACGAGCGCGCCTTCGCATTCTCGGAAGGTAAGATGCTGCCCCCTTTCTTGAGCCGGGGCAGGGGTGTCGCTGGGATGGCTTCTTCAGCCACAGCGAAGCTGAAAAGCGAGCCACAGGCGGCGTAGATTCGGCTGAGCAGAGTGAATGTCCTTGGCTTGAGCCCCTTTTTCCGCAAGCCCGCGTCGTCGCGCGCCAGGCGTTCGCGTTCGGCCGCCAGCAGACGACGGATATGGTCGCCGGTGACGTCGGCGACAGCGATCGCGCCGATCGCGGGGGCGACGTGCTTTCTCAACAAACGCATCGTCTCGCCGCCGGACTTGAGGGCAGGGGAGCGAACGGCCTCATACCGTTCGATGAGGTCCGAGACGCTCATGCGGCCGTCCAGCGCCCGCTGGGAGGCGCTGCGCGCCTCTATCGGGTCGTCGCCCACCGAAAGCGTCCGACGGGCCTCCCTGAACCTCCTGACGGCTTCCTCGTAGCCGACCAAAGGCCAATGACCGAGAACGATCCGCCGCTGCCGCCCGTCAGCGTCGCGATAGCGCCAGCACCAAGACCGTGTCGCCCCCTGTTTCTTCGACGCCAAGCGGAGGGCCAGGCCGCGCTCGCGCTTGTCGCGCAGGTCGATCATTCGGCGCGACGAAGGCGGCTGCAGGGCCCCGATGTCGACGGCGGAGAGGTCGGTGTGGCGGTCAGCCATGCGGGTTTCTCTTTGTGGGCACAGCTGTGGGCACAGACCCGGCAAGAAGCCTTTGTGGGCACAGTTGTGGGCACATTTCGATAACGTGCCTTGGATCGACACGGTAGCGTTATATGTTCGCTCTATCTAATTGAAAATAATTGTGCCCACAAGAAAAGGAGGTCGTCAGGACGTAACTCTATCGACACCTTTTCGACATGGAAACCTGCCTTTTAATCAGAGGGTCGTGGGTTCGATTCCCACCGCGCTCACCAGATAAGCAATTGAGATGATGAGATCAATGGCGCTTGCGAGGGCGCTCTTGCTCGTCAGGGCGAAGGGCAAAGCGGACAATGACCGGACGCTTCGCCTGAAGCTTGAACTCCGCTTCAGATCAGATCCGCGGAGGACCTTCGCCAATCGGGTTCTCCTGGGCTCGATTCCCGAGATCAGGGATTTAGCCGGAAGGGCAAACCAGGCCTGCCAATCAACGGGAAGAGATCGAGGAGTCCCGCTTCAGAAAGCGCGGTCGCTCGCTCATCGGATCACTAGACTAGACCCCCTAGGGGGCATTTACAGCGTCGGTCTTTGGCAAAAAGGCCCAAGCAAAAATACGCTCGTTCGGCCAAGAAGAATTGTACCTATATCAATAGTTATAAGGCATTCGGACGGATTCTGGCCCCCCGACCAAGTAAGCTTGGATGTCCGGCACGAGAACTCTTCCTTGAATGGCCGCCGGCATTCTCTTCTGACAACTCGAAAAACTGTCAGCCTGCGGTGACTTTGGCCGCGACCGGGTGGACGGCGCTGTCTCTTCTGCGCAAATAGAGGTCATAGCCAAATGGTGCAGCTAAATGACTTAACTCGACTCAAGCACGCGTGCCGGAGTTGGACTCTTACGGACGGAATATGCCAGAAGCTGCAGTGGGCTCTAGGATGCGCCATTGGTGGCCGTCCCACCGATCACCGAGTTGGATTCATGGCCGACCGGAAATTCTAACGCGGCGACAGCGCGAACCTCACCCTTCATGATTTCTGATGCGGAATCGGACCAGGCGTGATCGTCAGCGAAGAAACAGGGGCGCCCTCTGCGGGTGGTCTTGACGCGAGCTCAAGCGCGATCTGCGGGTCGGGTAGAGATAGCCTCCACGACCGCTGCCATTGGCGCCCGAGCAGCGGTGTTCCCGTCGCAACCCCTCAATGGCCCTTGCCAGATGGGTATGTTGTTATAACCTATTCCCCGCGAGCGGTTTCCAACCACACTGCGAGGCGCTTGCTCGGGAGTTCAAGCATGAACGCAATGCCCAAGATGGTTTTGGCGGCTCTGGCCGTAGTCGCTTTGTCGCCTTTCGCGGCCCATGCGGAGAAGGTCAACCTGACCTTTCTCACCCATTGGTCGCCGGAGAGTGTCGCCATGATAGAGAAGGCGGCGGGCGCCTACGCCAAAGACCACGCCGATGTCGCGGTGACCATCCGCGCCGTTCCCTTCGGCGACCTGCTCACGACGCTGCGCGCGTCCGGCGGTGGGTCTGCAGGCCCCACGATGGCCAGCATCTACAACGCCTGGCTCCCCGACCTCGCGAAAGACAAGCTCATCGCTCAAATTCCCGAGGCGATAGGAACGGAAGTCAAGGCGGATTGGCCTGCAGGCGTCGTCGGCGCTTCGTCCACTGGCGGGGCGCTCTACGGCTTTCCGAACGAAATCGACCTCTACGCCCTCAACTACAACGAGAAGCTCTTCGAGGCGGCCGGGATCGCCGCGCCGCCAGCGAACTGGGACGAGCTTATCGCCGACGCTAAAAAGCTCTCGGACAAGTCCAAGGGCCAGCAGGGCTTCGGCATGATCAATTCGTGGACGGCGGGCGTCATCCATCCCTTCGCGTCGCTCCTCGCCTCCAATGGCGGCCAATTGATCGCCGACGGCAAGCCTCAGCTCGACAGCGAGGCGGCGAAGGAGACCTTCGCTCTCTATGAGAGGCTCGTGAAAGAGGGCCTCGCCGATCCCGCGATGGGAACGTCCGACGCCAACACGACCGGGCCGTTCCTCGACAATTTCGTGTCGGGCAAAACGGCCATGATCATCATGGCGAACTGGTGGGAGAGCGCGCTCAAATCGGGCATGGGGGACAAGTTCGCGAACATCGGCACGGCTGCAATTCCCGTCGGGCCCCACGGCGACAAGCCACATTCCATCTCCTATTCGTGGATGACGGTGGTGAACGCCAAGGCGAGCCCGGCCGAGCAGAAGGCCGCGTGGGAATTCCTCTCATGGCTGAACGGCCCGAAATCGGGGCCGAACGGCGGCTCGGCCATGGGCGAGATCCTGGTGTCGATGGGAATCCTGCCCTCGCGGACATCGGATGCGACGGCGTTCTCGGAAAAACTCAGCGACCCCTTCCTTAAGGCCTATATCGCCGCGGCGCCGGATGCGGTTCCGTTCCCGGTGGTCCTCGGCGGGCAGGAATTTTCGGAATTGCTGCAGCAGCATGTCGAGGCGGTGCAGTTCGGCAAGGCGAGCGCGGCGGACGCTGCGGCCGCGGCCCAGGCCGACGCGATCTCGATCCTCGCCAAGGCCGCGAAATAGAGCGGCCGTAGCGAGCCGCGGGCGGCGCGCGGGGCGGATATGGGCGCGCTCGTCGCAAGGCGGCCGCTCTTTGTCATGCTGTCGCCGGCGCTTACGCTGCTCGGCGTGTTCATCGCGGCGCCGATGGCGCTGACGATCTGGCTTTCCTTTCAGGAGTGGTCGACAGAGACCGGGTTCGGCGAAGCGCGCTTCGTCGGGCTCGACAATTTCAGGGCGATCTTCGGGCCGACCTCGGTCGGACGGGATTTCACCGCCGCTTTCCTCAACACAAGCCTCTATACGCTGGGCTCGGTCGTGCTGATCTTGCCGCTGTCGGTCGCGCTCGGACTCCTCGTCTATCAGCGGCGGGTCAAGGGGGGCGTGACCCTCCGCACCATCCTGTTCTCGACGTATATGGCGCCCATGATCGCGGTCGCACTCGTCTGGTCGAAGCTCTATTCGCCAAACGAGGGGCCGATCAACCAGATGCTCGGCTGGGTCGGGCTCCCGCCTGGACGATGGCTTTCCTCGCCGGACACCGCGCTCGGTGCGATCGTCGTCCTCAATGTGTGGCAGCAGGTTGGCTACTTCACCGTGCTCGCGGTCGCAGGCCTGACCCAGATTCCGGCCTCGCTCCATGAGGCGGCGAAGCTCGACGGTGCGGGCGCGCTTCAGCGCTTCGTCTTCGTGACCCTGCCGCTGCTCAGGCGCACGCTCCTCTTCTCGGCGGTGATCGCGGTGATCAACGCGGTTCAGGTGTTCGAGCCGGTCGCGCTGATCACCCAGGGCGGGCCGGTCGGCTCGACCAACGTGCTCACCTATCACATCCGCCGGGTCGGAATCGAACGCTCCCAAGGCGGGCTTGGATCGTCGATGGCGGTCATGCTGATGCTCGCGCTGATCGTGATGATCGTCGCCTTGTTCGCGCTGGCGCGGCGGGTCGAGGATGAGGGACCATGAGCGCCCCCGTTCCGCGCTCGCGTCTCAGCCCCTTCGCTCACGCGCCCGAATTCGCCGACTGGCTGATCCTGACCGCGATCGTCGTCATCGCCGTCGCCGCCGCTTTCCCCCTCGCCTGGATGACGCTGACCAGCCTCAAGACGCCGGCGGAGACGATGCAGACTCCGCCGGTCTGGATTCCTGCCACGCCTTCGCTCGACGCTTACGTAAAGGTTTCGGACGTGGTGCAGGCGGGACGGTCCTTCCTCAACTCGGCGATCATCGCCACGGTGACGACCGCCGGCATCCTGCTCACGAGCCTTCTCGCTGGCTACGCCTTCGCAAAATATGCGTTCCGCGGCCGAGACATCCTCTTCGCGCTGGTCATCGCCTCGATGTTCCTGCCTCCGATCGTGACCCTCATTCCTCTCTACCGGCTCGTCGGTTACCTGCGCATCGACGGCGGGCTCATGGGCGTCATCGCGCCGAACCTCGCCAACGCCTTCGGCATCTTCCTGATGCGCCAGTTCATCTCCGGCGTGCCCGACGATCTCATCGACGCCGGGCGAATGGACGGGGCCTCGGAGCTCAGAATCGTCTTTTCGATCGTCGCGCCGAGCGTGACGCCCGCAATCGCGGCGCTGGCGTTATTCGCCTTCGTCTATCACTGGAACAGCTACCTGTGGCCGCTGACGGTGCTCGAGGGACACACCGAAAGCTATCCGATCGTCATCAGCCTGAGCCGCCTGCTCAGCTACAACCGCGGCGCCATGAACACAAACCTCGTTATGGCGGGCGCCACATTGGCTGTGCTTCCGCCGCTGATCCTGTTCGCTTTCCTGCAGCGGTTCTTCGTCGACAGCATTGTCAGCACGGGGATCCGAGGATGACCACTCTCTGCGTCGACCTCGGAGGCACGCGGTTACGCGCGGCGCTTCTCAACGTGGCATGCGAAGCCGAGCCTTTGGGCGATTGGCCGGCGCCGGCGGATATGGAAGCGTTCCGGCGCCGGGTCGGGAGCCTCATCGATGCGCATGGAGTCTCAAGGATTGGCGTCGCGGTTCCGGGGCTGGCGTCAGGCGCAGTCTGCGGCTGGACGCCGAATCTGCCTTACCTCAACGGGCTCGACCTGGCGCGCATGTTTTCCGGCGTGACGGTCGCGCTCGGCAACGACGCAAGGCTTGCCCTCCTCGCCGAGGCTGCGCTCGGAGCGGCGCGCGGCGCCTCGGACGTCATCCTTCTTGCGATCGGCACTGGCATCGGTTCGGCCGTTCTTGCGGATGGGCGGATCGTGTATGGGCGAGGCGGCGCCGCGGCTTCCTTCGGTTGGGCCTGCGCCGACCCGTCGGATCCCGGGGACCCTAGCCTCGGCTGGCTCGAACGCAACGCCTCGGGGACAGCGCTCGACGCCATCGCAATGCGCGCCGGCTGGGCGGACGGGCGAGCGTTGATTGCAGCGGCGCGCGCAGGCGACCGGGTGGGCCTGGAGGCGCTGGGCAAGCCTTGCGCGGCGCTTGGCGCGGCGATCGCGGGCGCGGTCGCCTTGCTGGGCACCCAGTCGGTGATCGTATGCGGAGGCGTCGCCGAAGGGATCAATGTGCTTGCGCCTATGATCCTGCCCGTTCTCAAGCGCCATCTGCCGCCGCACCTCAGCGACATGACGCTGGCGACGGCGCGGTTCGGCTCGCGCGCGAGTTCTCATCGGCGCGGGGCTCGCGGCGCATGGCCATCCGCTCTGGGCGGGGCGCGCGCCATGACGCTCACGATCCGCGCAGTGCGTCCCGATCGAAACCGGCCGGAGCCGCTATGGCGCCAGACCGAGCTCGCGCTCAGGGCGCTGATTGCAGACGGAACCTGGGTCGACGGCGCTCAGCTCCCGAACGAAGCCCGGCTCGGCGAGATGCTTTGCGTCAGCAGGATCACCATGCGCCACGCCCTGCGCAACCTGGAAGAATGGGGGCTGCTGCGTCGCGAGCAGGGGCGCGGTACCTTCGTCAGCAGCTCGACTGTCATCGCCGGCGTTCGAGGCCCAACGAGCTTCACGCAAGAAATGGCGGATCGAGGGTTGGCCGCAGCCTCGCGGGTTCTCGAACTGCGAGCCGCGCGGGCCGATAACGCAATCGCGTCGGCGCTTGAAATCCGAGAGGGCGCCGCGGTGTGCAAGATCCGCCGCCTGCGATGCGGCGGAGGCCAGCCCATCGGCATCCAGACCGCCTATCTGCCGGCGAAGCGCGTTCCGGGTCTGCTCGATGTCGGCGAACTGCCGCCTTCGTTGTATGATACACTGCGCCGCCACTTCGGGCTCGTCCCGCAATCGGCGCTCGAAATCTATCGCGTCGGCGCCGTCGCCAAGTCGGACGCTGAACTCCTCGAAGTTGTCGCGGGAAGCCCGGCCTTTATCGTTCAGCGCATTACCTCCGACGCGCGCGGACCCTATGAGTTCACGGTCTCGACGATGCGCGGCGATCGCTACGAGATCCGATCTAAACTCCGCTTCTGAAAAAAGAGAAAGCCCGATGACAACGACGACCCTTTACATTGGCCGGCTCGTTAAGATCGCCGAACAGGCGGCCGAAGCAAACGCGAGCGCCTTCGAGGCGGCGTCTTCCGCGCTCGCGGCGACGCTGACCGGAGAGGGCCTGATCCATTTGTTCGGATCGGGACACTCGGTGTTGCCGACGCAGGAGACGTATCCGCGCTACGGCAGCTATATCGGCTTCAATCCGCTCACGGACCCTCGGGTCATGTGGCACAACGTCCTCGGGCCGGGCGGCGTGCGGGAGTTGCTGTGGCTGGAAAGGACAGAGGGCTATGCCGAGAAGTTTCTCGATCATCAGCCGCTCAATCCAGGCGACAGCATCGTCATCTTTGGCCATAGCGGCCGCAACGCCTCCGGCATCGATACTGCGATCTATGCGAAGAAACGCGGGCTGACCGTCGTCGCCATCACCGCCAAGGCCAATCTCGACAAGCCTGCAACCCATTCCTCAGGCAAACGGCTGGCGGACGCGGCTGACATTGTTATCGATACCGGCGCGCCGATCGAGGACGCCATTGTTCCGATCGAAGGCTGGTCGCGTCCCGTCGCGGGATCCTCGACCGTGCTCGCCATGATGATGATGCATGAATTGCTGGCGCGAACCGCGCAGAAGCTTAGCGAGAAAGGCGTGGAGTTGCCCGTGTTCGCCTCGCCGACCATCGCGGGCGTGACCCTGCACGACACTGACCTCATCTACGGGCAGTACCGGGAGCGGATGATCCGCGCTCAGGCGAAGCACCTCGATTTTTTCAAGCAGAGGATGCAGGGCGAGTGCTGAGAGCGATTGAAGGGCTTTGTCACGAGGAGGATAGGATAGATATAGTTCTCGAGTACGATGCCGCATGACGATCTCGTTTGCGCGCGACCAGTTTGCTCCCGCGCTGGTCGCTGTGGCATACTCCGCTCTCGGTCGGTGCTGCCGGTCCGTAGGCGCGTTGGAATTCCCGCTTGGGGCTTGGTGAGGGCTATTTCGCTCTGGCGATGGAATGACGGCGATGGCACGGCCTCCAGTCCTTACCGAGGCGGCTCCCAGTAGGGCCGGCTTTCCGCCCAATTGCGATTACACAGCACCAACTGCAATGCCCACTCTACATCGATTCGCAACGTCGCCTTGACCGTCTCGAACGCGCAAAATAGCGGACATTCCCCGACAGCGCAGCGAGTGGGTCAATTGTTACCGGGGTGAACTTCAGTGGAATGGCCAGATTCGTCTGACGAAGACCCTTATGCCGCGGCGTTCGCTATTGAGTTGCAAAAGACCGCCTATCATCGGCAGGAGCTAGCGTGCCGCTTGCCATAAGCCCCCAGAGTTGGTCACCAGAAATATGTCTTGGGGACCCGTCGTACACCACTCGTCCAAGACTCAGGACGACAATCCTGTCGGCGAGCGCACGCACCGTGGACAGATCATGTGTGACCAGAATCACTCCCGTCCCGCCCGCTGCGATAGAACGGATCAGTCGCGTCACTTGAGCGGTCTGCTTCACCCCAAGTGAGGCGGTTGGCTCGTCAAGGCAGATTAGCTTCACTTGCTCTGCAAGGGAGCGGGCAATTGCGACGGATTGACGTTGACCTCCCGACAACGACCGCACAAGTATGCTATTATCTCCGAGGGTAACGCCGAGCGTGGCGAGCTTCGCAAGGCACTCCGCGGCTGCCCTTTGATCGTCGCGAACGGGAATGAAGCCAAGCCACCGCCGGGTGTGCTCACGACCTAGCATCATGTTGTGGGTAACGCTGAGGTTCGAGCAGAGCGCGAGGTCCTGATAGACGGTCTCAAGACCCGCCGCCCGTGCGTCCTGGGGGCTCTGAAAATGCACGGATCTCCCCTCCAGCATCATTGAGCCCGCGTCGGGCTTAATTGCGCCGGAAATGATCTTGACCAGCGTGCTCTTGCCGGCGCCGTTGTCACCGAGAAGGCAAACTACCTCTCCCTTTCCTACCATGAATGACGCCTCTTCGATCGCCATCAGCGCCCCGTAGGACTTCTTCGCGCCGGTGACCGAGAATGCAGGGGTGAGATGAGCATGCGAGGTGTCCGCATACTCTGCGCTGTCCAGCCCGGGGTTCGAAGCGCCAGATGGCGAGTCCCTGTTGAGGGCGGCGAACGATGGCTGGACGTGGCGGGCGCGCGCGGCGCGTCTGCCGACCGCAACCTGATCCGCCGCAAGCGCGAGAAGCAGCATGCAGCCAACAGCGACAGACTGCCACCACGATTGCAGGCCCATGAAGATGAGGCCGGCATTGAGGATGCCAATGGTCGCCACACCGATTGCGATACCGAGCGGGCGGCCTGCTCCTCCAGCGAAGGCCACGCCGCCGAGGATTGCAGCGGTCAAGACGTCCAACTCGAAGCCACGGCCTATCGTTGGCGTAAGACTGCCGAGCCGTCCGGCGACCAGAACCGCAACGAGCCCAATCAGAAGACCGTTAACGGCGTAAAGCCCGACGACCGCGCGGGCAACCGGAACCCCACAGAGTTCAGCCGCCCGCGGGTCGCCGCCGATGGCGTAGATGCGGAGGCCCGTCACGGTGCGAGTAAGTATGAAAGAGCCGACAACGAACACGGCGACCGCGATAATAACCGTATATTGGACTGCCCAAATCTTGCCTCGGCCGAGTTCCAGCAGCGCTGGTGGAAAGCCGTAGACCGCCACGCTGCTAACGACGTAGGCGAGACCGCCATAGAGGGCCAGCATGGCGAGTGTCACGATCAGCGGGGAGATGCTCAGCTTGCGCACCAGAACCCCGTTGATCAGGCCGAGAATAAAGCCCAGCCCGAGACCGGTCGCGATCGCCAGCGTTGTCTCTTGCGTCACCACGGCGACCTTGGCGACGATGATCCCAATGAGGGCCATCATGCTGCCGATGGAGAGATCCACATAGCCCGCGATCAACAACGCCGAAGTACCCAACACGGCGATCAGGATCGACGTTGAGTTTACGCCGATGGTGATGAAGTTCCCGATCGCGAAAAACGACGTGTTAAGAAAAGAAAATACGGCGACCAGACCGATCGCCACGAGCGCGAGACCGATGCGGCCCGAGGCCTCTCCGGGAGACGTGGTCCCAAGTCTCAGGTTTGCGACCCAGGCCGCGATGCCCCGGCCGCTCTCTCTCGGGATGCTTGCCGAGTTCATTTGGCGACCTCAAGGAGGGGCGGCGGACGAGACCTGGACGTCTGGAACTCGCCCGTCGCGGAACGGTGTAGGCCTACTTGGCCTTGGTCTCGGACGACCAGGGGAAGTTCACGTATTGGTCGCGAGTATCAAAGCAGATATTGCCGTACATCTTCAGGTAAACATCCCGGCGCGCCGGATCGGCATAGACCGCCGCCGGATTGACGAGGTCCGCCTCGTATTGCTTGAGGTTGTCGCCGCTAAGAGCGCTAGGCAGGACATCCATCGCCTGGGGAACGCTCTTGCCTTCGAGCCAATCGGCGGCGTGCTGCCCCATCGCGTATCCGAAGACGGGTGAGGACAGGGCGATGCTGGCCTTGTAGGGACCGTTGCCCTTCTTGATTTCCGAGACGGCCTCGGGTTCGCCATCGATACCGCCCAGGAACTGATCCGGTCGAGCCTTGCCAGCCGCCTCAAGGGCGGCGAGGGCTCCCAGCACGACCGTGTCGGCGCCGAGCACGACGTCGACATCCGGATGTGCCTGCAAGATCGTGTTCATCGTGGCGAATCCGCCTTCTTTGTTCACCGGATTGGGTGTGATGTCCGCGACGATGGTCACGCCCGGAAGGCCCTTGAGGCCGTCGCGCATAGCGGCGAAACGCGGCGCGAGAAACTCGATCTGATCCTGCGTCAGCAAGACGACGTTCGCCTTACCGCCGAGATGAGTTCTTGATGTACGCCACCGCCGCGTCGGTCAACGCCTTCCCGGTCGCGTACTGGGGCGCGTTAAGTAGTGAGGTCGCTGGCGGTGGTACGATCGTGCTGACATAGCCACCGGCCCACATTATTTCCTGGAGGCTATGGCTCAAGGAAGCCGGATCGACGGGCGCCGCGGCGACTGCACCGACCTTTGACGAGAGGAACAGTTGGACCTGTTCAACCATCTTGGCGGCGTCGTTGTTGGCCAGCGCACGGCGATATTCAAGCCCGCGATCTTTGGCGGCCATAGCCAGCCCGCGATCGACGCCTTGCATAAACTCGCGCTCGTTATCCTGCGCGAACGCCAACACTTTGGTCAGACCCGGAGGCGCGCTGCAAGCGGGCGCGTTTGGATTGAAGGGTGCAAAAACGGTTGGCTTGGTAATGCCGGGGGGGCCGTCTTCCGCACTCGACGAGACGGTGCTTCCGACCAAGCCAATCGCCATCAGTGCCGCCAACGGCAGCGGGGCAAATCCTCGGCCAGCCGTATGAGTAGTGATTGCCATCTGTCGTTTCTCCCCAGTGATTGGTCTCGGCCAACTCACAAATTTCTTCAAGCGGGGCCGACGCTCTTCCTCAGAGTTATCCGGGCTCGCTTGATTGAGTCAAACCATTTTCTCCAGTGGAAGCAACTAGTAGTCACACCTATATCTTCAGCTATCGATCTTCGTTAAGCTGCTCCTACGCGATTTAAAAACTTAGAGTAGACTCGATAATTCTTGCGTTGTCTTACGGTGATGGCGGGCAGGAGTTCTCCGCAATAGCAACGGGCACTGACACGTTTCCGAGGCCGAAGAAGGCATGGAATTGCGCACTTTACGGAGTGTAAGCTCTGACTTTCGCCTCCAGCTGACCATCCTGTCCGACATGGCAGGGTCGCTGCCTTCGGCTTGGGTCATCACGGTCCCCACTCCGAATACGGAAACGTTTCCGGACGTGCTCATCGGCCCCACCGCGTCGTCGACGCTCACCGTTACTGGCGGCGGGACGGCGATTCTGTCAGCGGAAAACACCTATTCGGGCGGCACGAGATCATCGACGGCACGACCGTTGAGGTCACGAACTCGAATCCGGGCGTCTCCTCCTCGATCGGAACGGGCCTCCTCACGCTCGACGACGGAATCCTCGAGGCCGGCGCCAACGGCCTCACTTTCAGCAACGCAGTAACGCTGACGAGCAACGGCGGGATCTTCAACTCGAACGGCAATATTCTGACCTGGAGCGGGGTCATTTCAGGCGACGGCGTGCTCACCAAGATCGGGGCCGGGACCCTGATCCTCGGCAGCACGAACACCTATGCTGGCGGCACACTCATCGACGGCGGCACACTCGGGATCGGCGCGAACGGCGCGCTCGGCTCGGGCGGCGTCACCATGCAGCCCGGCACGACGCTCCAGTTCGAGGCGACCGGGATCGCGCTGGAGAACGCAATCGCGCTGAACGCCAATTTGAGCTTCGATACTGGCTCGAACACGGACACGATCTCGGGCGTCATATCGGGGCCGGGCGCGCTGAACAAAATTGGCTCAAGAACGCCTATTCTCGCCGGCGCCAACACCTATGCCGGCGGCACGTTCCTCGAGGTCGGCACGCTCGGGATCGCCACAAACGGCGCGCTCGGCTCGGGCGCTCTCGCCATGCAACCCGGCACGACGCTGCAGTTCGAGGAGAGCGGGCTCACGCTCTCGAACGCGATCATCTTGAACGCTGATCCGATCATCGACACCGGATCGAACACCGACACGATCACGGCCGTCATCTCGGGGTCCGGCGCTCTCGACAAGATCGGCTACGGAACGTTGATCCTCGCCGGTGCGAACACCTATTCGGGGTCAACCGACGTGGAGGCTGGAACGCTAGCCTTGAGGGGCTCGCTCAACTCGACTGTGACGGTGGAATCGGGGGCAACCCTCGGTGGAACCGGAACGGTCGGCGGCATCATCGCGAACGGCGGGGCTACGGTGGCGCCCGGCGTGCTCGGGCCTTATGCGAGATTCACCGTCACGGGCGAGGCTCTTTCGCAGCCGGCTCGACCTTCGCGGTCAATGTCAATCCGGCCGGCCAAAACGACAAGCTCTTTTTTTCAGGCGCGACCACCCTCTCGGGCGGCACGGTCGCGGTCGACGGCGCGAGCGGAACCTACCTTCCCTCGACGCGCTATACCCTCCTGACCGCACAAGGCGGCGTCTCCGGAACCTTCTCTTCGCTCTCTACGAGCGGGGACCTCGCGACCCTCGTCTTTATCGATCCAACGCTGAGCTACGACGCCAATGACGTCTATCTCGGTTTCTCCGTCCTGCCGTTCGTATCGGCGGCGCAAACACCAAACCCGACCGCGACCGCGCTCGCTCTCCAGACTCAGCCGGTCGGCTCGCCGCTTTATGACGCCCTCATCAGCCAGACGGCGCCGGGCGCGCTTGCCGCCTTCATCGCGCTCTCGGGAGAGGTCCACGCGAGCGCGATCGGGGTGGCGTTCGATGACACGCGGCTGCCACGCGAGGCGGTGCTCGACCGGCTCGCGGAGAGCTACGACGCGCCATCACCGAGCCGCGCCAAGACCGTGCAGACTTACGGCTTCTCGACACCGACACAGGTCTATTCCGCGTGGGCGCAGGGCTTCGACTCGTGGGGGCATCTCGGCGGGAACGGCAATTCCGCGACGGTTGGCAACGATATTGGCGGTTTCATCCTTGGTGCCGACGCGACGCTCTACGGCCGCTATCGGCTGGGCATCGCTGGCGGCTACGCCAATTCGAACATCTCGGACCCATCGCTCGGTTCGACCGGGACGATCTCAGCGACCTATATCGGGCTCTACGGCGGGGCCAGCGTCGAAGCGCAACTGCGCGGCGGCGCCTTCTACGCCAACAATCACTACGGCCTCGATCGCGTGGTGTCGTTCCCCGGCTTCTACCAGACGGCCGGATCGGGCTATGGGGGCGACACGGCCGAAGTCTTCGGCGAGGCCGGCTGGCGGGTCACCGTCGCGGCGCCGGTTGTCTCGGCCGCGGCGGTCGAGCCGTTCGTCGAACTCGCGGGGGTCAATCTTCATACCGCGAGCTTCGCCGAGACTCCCGGGCCGGCCTCGCTCGTTGGCGGATCGGAGAACGCGGGCTACGGGATGACGACGTTTGGGTTGCGCAGCGAGGCGACGCTGTTCGTAAACGCGCCCATGACCGTCGACGGCATGATCGGCTGGCAGCATGTCTACGGCGGGCCGGCGCCGAACTCGTCGATGGCTTTCGCCAGCACTCCCTTGACCCCGTTCTCGATCGCCGGCGCGCCCAGCCGCCTTGATGCCGGGCAGCGCGGCGCTCGCGTGACAGGTGTCGATGAACAAAACCTTTCTCCCGGGAATCGAGGCGATGAGATCGAGCCGATCGTCATCGGAGATCGCAGTCGCCCTTAGCCGCGTGATGTCGGCATCCCGAGTCAGAAACCAGAAGTTCTGCTTGCCGTCGCGAATGCCATGCCGGATGAAAAGATAATCGAGATATCGCGGCTTGCCGGGCGGAGGCGTGACAAAGCCGTCGCCGGTTCATGTGCATCGTCACACGGCGTTCTTGAATTTTGCAGCCTCCCCAGATCCGTCGGTCGCATCCCCAGCGCTGCAGGAATGCGCACCCGCTCCAACGAGCTTGCCGCCGTTGACGATGAGATATTCATCACGGATCGGTCGGCCATCGAACCAGCATTCGAGAATCTCGCGTGCTCCCGCTGCGTACCGCGCCTGCGCCGAAAGCGAAGTTCCGGAGATGTGGGGCGTCACGCCATGGTGCGGGCGTTGTCATTTAGGACCGATCATTGCAGCGCGAATTGCGCAAGCGCCGTCCCAAGCCGCATGCGGTCTGGCATTTTGACGATGTCTATCTAGAGATCGATGGGGCGCATGGCTTACCCATAACGCGCCGTCGACGCCGAGGGCGAGGTTCTGGATGTGTTAGTCCAGTCCAAGCGCAACAAGCACGCCGCGAAACTGATGAGCTACGGCGCAGCGACCCTCACCGGCCGGCAGCGTGGTCAGTGGTGATTGTGGTCACAGGTCACGACCCTAAAATCGTCTTCACCATTGCGTCCACCACCCGCCGTCCGTCGACGCCCGTCATCACCCGGACGTTAGCGGGTTGGTGGCGAAGCGGAATGGTCTGGCCGGTGCTTAGCTTGTCAGCCGTCTCTACGCCGACCGCCACGTGGTCAAACGCCCCGAGCGCTGGGTCGCCCGCGACCGAGCACGCACCAAGCTTCGCAAGCTGGCGCTCGCAATCCCAAGCGTCCGCCGCGAGATGCTGGACGAAACCGGAAGAGACTCCAGCAACAACCTGTGCGTGGCCATGAGGCTACGATATCACAGCGCCGGCAAAGAGGGGATCAGCGAAACGAGTTTGAGACAGAGACTAGGATTGTGCCCGTTGGGCACTATCAATGCCAAGCGTCCGAGTGGCCAAGGCGATGTCGCTCGCACGCGCGAGGGGGGGGACAAGCGAAAGCTCCTATCGCCTTGTTCCAACGTAATCGACAGGGCCGCACTCCCTCAATGGTCGAGATCTCGCGCGCATCCGCGATGATCCACATAACGTTCCCCGGTCGCGATCGGCAATGGCTGCGCATGTCGACCCCATCCCGTCCTCTTCGTGCAAAGAGCAGTAATTACGGCATCGCCAGGTAATATAAACGGCTCAAATCGCCCCCTTGCTGCTTAAAGAGGTCGGGCCCATGACCATGCCCCCAGGACGAAGGCGTGAGCGTGATGCTGAGGCTAAGCGGAAGGCGAGAGCGTGCCTCAGCGCCAAAGAAAGGGCGCTGGGATTTCCGCGCCGGCGCATTCCTCGCGCGCGACCGCCCAGAAGGCCCGCACGGCCGCCTTCACGGTCGCCGTCTCGCAGCCCAGAACCTTGTAGACAAGGCCCGCGTCGTTCGGCAGGCTGCAGGCGCCATGCGCCAGGCCGAGTTCATGGTCGACCCCCGCCGGGAGACGCGCGGCGACGCGCTGCGCTTTAGTCTTAGGCGTCAGCAGCAGCACGTTGGCGAAGACATCGAATGCAATCCATCACGCCGGTCTGCCGGGGCGCGATCTCTTTCGGGTCAAGCACAAGCCGCTCGCGCATGAGCAGCTCTCCGTCTGGACGCTCGGCGTTCATTTCCAACGCGAGCAGCGTGACCGCGAGGCTTTCGCTCGCCTCATGATGCTTGCGTCCGGGCTGAACGATCTCGGAATACAGGAGCGTCGCGCTCGACGGGATCCGGATCCGGGTGCGGCTCGCGAAGCGCGCCCCGCGATGGAGCAAGAGCGGATCTGGCAGGAACTCGAGATAGGAATTCTCGTCGAGCGTCAGCAATTGCGTCATCACGCCATAGTTGGCGTCCATCGTGTGGACCTTGGTCGCGGACTGAGTCGTCACATGTGCCCGCGCGCCGGCTTTTAGCGAAACATCCATGTGCAGCCGGTCGCCCTGGAGGACGCAGCCGGTTGAGGTGATTGTGAACAGCCACGGCATGTCAGGCATGGCTGAGTCGCAGTAGAGCGCCCGGCTCACGAGACAAGGCGTGCGACGCGTAAGATGGGCGAGGATAGTGCGGTCACCCCGCTTCTCGAAGCCAAGACTCAATAAACCGCGCTTACCAACGGCCCCACTGCGCATCTGCGCCGGCTCGTCGCCGAAATTCCTGGCAAACTCCGGCCAGGGCGGTTCGTCCTCGCACGCGCCCATCACTCGGCGACGCGTTCGACGGGTTTCAGGTCGAACAGGAGGTCGCTGCGAATCAGATCGACCAGCTCCGGGATACCCTCGCCGGTCTTGCAATTGGTGAACAAGAACGGCTTCTCGCCGCGCATCAACCGCGAAGTCGTGGTCCATCACCTCGAGGCTCGCGCCGACGTAGGGTGCGAGGTCGGTCTTGTTGATGACGAGGATGTCCGACTGCGAAATGCCTGGGCCATTCTTGCGCGGGATCTTGTCGCCGGCTGCGACGTCAATGACGTAGATGAAGAAGTCGACGAGCGCCGGCGAGAAGGTCAGGGTGAGGTTGTCGCCGCCGCTTTCGATGAGAACCACGTCTCCGTCAGGAAATCGGGCCTCCATGTCCTCGACCGCGGCGAGGTTCATGCTCGGATCCTCACGCACGGCGGTGTGCGGACAGGCGCCCGTCTCGACGCCGAGAATGCGCTCCTCCAACAGGACGCCTTTCAGCGTGCGCTGGACGTGCTTGGCGTCCTCGGTGGTGACGACGTCGTTGGTGATGATCAGCACCTTGACGCCCAGATCGAGCAGGCGCGGGGTGATTGCCTCGACGATCGCAGTCTTGCCCGAGCCGACCGGGCCGCCGATTCCGATACGGGTGACCTTCTTCATGACGCGGACCTCCGGCTAGTTCATGAATAGGCGCACATGCGCCTTGACGTGCACGGCTGCAAGCACCTCCATCATCGGAGCGAAACCACGCATCGCATCGAGGGACAGGGCAGCCGCGCCGTCGTAAAGGCGATCTACCTCGCCCGCGACCGTGTAGAGCAGAGTCTGCGTCTCGACATGCCCGATCCGCATGAGCCTAATCGCTGCGCCAAGGATCGCGGAGGCGACGCCATAGTGGTGAACGAGGAAGGCCTCTCGCGCCACCAGTCCCTCCGCCGCGAACGCGACCGCCAGCGACATCGGATAGGAGCCCGCCGTCTCTCCATGCTCGATCCGCTCGCGCCAGGCATCGATAAGCGGGGCACGCGTCACATGCGCGGCGAGTTCCGCCGCCTTTCGCCCCATGCGCGTCGACATGACGCGGGATTTCACTCGAAAGCTTGCGTGCGAGGACCAGCTCGTCGATCCGCCGGACTTCGTCGAGGTCCGCCGCGCAGGCGGCGACATGGGCGTGGATGAGGGCGACGCCGTCGCCCGTTGCCGCTTGTTCGGTCGCAGTTCGCACGAACGCGAGCAGTGTTTCCGCGTCTTTCACCACACGGGTTTGGATCGCAGATTCGAGGCCGTTGGAGAAAGCGAAGCCGCCGATCGGAAACGCCTGCTCTCCGAATTGCAGCAGCCGCGCAAGTCCGATCGCGGAAGGTCGTCCGCCGTCAGGAATGCCCGTGGTCATGCGGAAGCTCATTGCCGTGAACAGGCGTGTGGCTGTGCACAGGGCCCTCAGCGCCGCCGAACAGACGGCGCGATTCGTGCGGCGCAAGATAAGGCACGATCTCCGCGCCCGGAGCGAAGTCGTAGGCGATGTTTTCGAAACGATGGGTCTTCATGACCGACGCCATCACCATGCGATCGACGGTCAGAGGAACATAAACCCGGTCACCCTTGACCAATGCAGGCCAATGCTGGTTGCCAAGCGCGTGGCCGAGCTCGACGCAGGCGCGCATCGCGACCTCGAGGGATTCCACTTTCAGCGCCTCGAGATGGATCACCATGACCTCGCGCAGCGAGATTTTCGCCACGACCGCGCGACGCGCCCGCTCGTCCCACAGCAGGATGTCGCCATCGCGCAGGAAAGTGCCGCGGTCGAGCGACACGGCGATTTCGAGGCCACTTGCGGTTTTCTTGCGGAAGCGGTTCTTCTGCGCCTCCCAATGATCGAGGGCGACCGAATCGATGCCGCTGGCCGCAAGGCGTTCGGACCATTCCGGATCAGCGGCATTCCCGAGGATATGTTCGACGAGGATCATGACTTAACTGAAAAAATACATCTGGTTCAGGCTGATGGTTTTGAGCGGCGCAACCGTTGCATGTACGCCGTCGACGGTCACCGCGAAGGTCTCGGGCGAGACTTCGATCGTCGGCGTGCCAGAATTGCGCACCATGTCCTTCTTGCCGATCTTGCGCAGGTTCTTGACCGGCACCACCTGGCGCTTGAGTTCGAGCGTTCTGTGAACGCCGGCGTCGTAGCCCGCTTGCGAAACGAAGGTGATGTTGTTTTCGGCCAGCACCGTTCCGTAGGCGCCGAACATGGGGCGGTAGTAGACGGGCTGGGGCGTTGGAAGCGAGGCGTTAGGATCGCCCATCAGCGCCCAGGAGATCATGCCGTTCTTGAGGACGAGCTTTGGCTTCGCGCCGAAGAAGCCAGGTTCCCAGAGAACGAGGTCGGCGATCTTGCCGACCTCGACCGAGCCGATCACATGCGACACTCCATGCGCAATCGCCGGATTGATCGTGATCTTGGCGACGTAGCGTAGCACCCGGAAATTGTCGTGGCCGGGCGCGTCCTCCTTGAGCTTGCCGCGTCCCGTTTTCATGGCGTCTGCGGTCTGGATGAGACGAAGCCAGCACTCGCCGACGCGCCCCATCGCTTGCGAGTTGGATCGAGAACATTGAGATCACGCCGATGTCCTGTAGGACATTCTCGGCCGCGATCGTCTCCGCGCGAATCCGACTTTCGGCGAAGGCGACGTCGGATGGAATGTCGGGATTGAGATGGTGGCAGACCATGATCATATCGTACAGCTCGGCCTGCGAGTTGACGCCGAACGGCAAGGTCGGGTTGGTCGACGACGGCAGCACATTTGGCAGGCTCGCGACCTTAATTATGTCCGGCGCGTGACCGCCGCCCGAACCCTCGGTGTGGAAGGAATGGATGGTCCGCCCTTCGAACGCGGCGATCGTCTGCTCGACGAACCCGGATTCGTTGAGCGTGTCGGTGTGCATGCAGACCTGCACGTCCATTTCGTCCGCGACCGTCAACGCCGAACGCAGGACCGCGGGCGTGGTGCCCCAATCCTCGTGACATTTTAAGCCGCAGGCGCCCGCCTCGATCTGCTCGATCAGAGGCGCCTTGGCGTGACCGTGGCCTTTGCCCAGCAAGCCGATGTTGACCGGCAACCCCTCCGCCGCTTTGAGCATATTGGCGATATTCCCGGGGCCTGGCGTCACCGTCGTGGCGTTGGATCCGTCCGACGGACCTGTACCGCCCCCGATCAGCGTCGTTGTGCCGTTGGAGAGCGCCGCTTCGCACTGCTGCGGCGAGATGAAATGAATGTGGGTGTCGACGCCGCCTGCGGTCAAGATCAGATGCGCGCCCGAGATTGCGTCGGTTGCGAGGCCGACTTCGAGGCCCGGCGTGATCCCGTCCATCGTCTGCGGGTTGCCGGACTTGCCGATCGCGCAGATCCGGCCATCCTTGATCCCGACATCCGCCTTAACGATTCCGAGCTTGGCGTCGATGATCGTCACATTAGTGATGACCAGGTCGGGCGCGCCAGCCTGGCGCGTGACGCAGTTGTCCATCCCCATGCCTTCGCGCATGCTCTTGCCGCCGCCGAAGACGACTTCATCGCCGGGCGGGCCTCGCAGATCGCGCTCAATCTCCACGAAGAGGTTCGTGTCGCCAAGCCGGATCCGGTCGCCGGTCGTGGGCCCGTACATTCCGACATATTCAGCGCGGGAGAGTTGGGCCATAAGGCGATCTCGATTGGTGAAGGGATGTCAAGTGCTTCGCGGATCGAAGCGAAATCCGCGCTCTTTGGCGCGCGCCACCGCTTTTGCTCTTGTTGGCCTCCGCATGTGCGCCGGACGTTTCGCCGTCGACCAGGTTGTTAAAGCCGTACACGCTGCGCTTTCCAAGATAAGGGACGAGCTTGACCTCCCTCTCATCGCCGGGCTCGAAGCGGAGCGCGGCCGCGGCCGGGATGTTCAAGTGTTGGCCAAACGCAGCGGCGCGATCGAACTCTAGCGCCGGGTTGACTTCGAAGAAGTGGAAGTGCGAGCCGACCTGGACCGGACGATCCCCGGTATTGCGCACCTTCAGGATCGTCACCTTCAGGTTGGGGTGGAAACTTACCGGCGCGGCGGCACATACGTAGCCGCCAACCGCGACCGGATGTTTAGCGGGATCCTCTTCAGCGGCGATCGTCGGGCCCGCTGTCACTTGCGCCATGTCGACCTCCCCTACTGGATCGGCGAGTGCACGGTTACGAGCCGGCTGCCATCGGTGAACACAGCTTCGACCTGAACCATCGGGATAAGATCGGCAACGCCCTCCATCACGTCGTCCTTCGCGAGGACTCCGCGCGCCTCTTCCGCAGTCTCCTCCATCGTCTTGCCAGCGCGGGCGCCTTCCAGGGCGGCTGCGGAGATGACAGCGACGGCCTCAGGATAGTTAAGCTTGAGCCCTTTAGCTTTTCGCTTGAGGGCGACATCCGCCATCATATGGATGACCAGTTTGTCGAACTCACGCGGAGTCAGGTGCATCGCGCATTTGCTCCTTCCGCGGCGCCAGACGTCGTGTCCGAACAACCAGATTCTGCGACAGGGCAGCTTGACGCGATAATGGCTGGATGACATCCGCTAATCAAGTGGAGATGCCGGCTCCGCGCAGTTCGGGGCGATTCATGTCTCGGGCCTTTTGTTGGGATTGGGCCCTCATCGTTCGTAGGTCGCATTCATCCATCCCCTACGCCGCGGCGGCAGCTAGACCGTCATTCGCGCGCGCACCGCGGTCTCGTCCATCTCCTCGCGCGCGCCGGCCAGCACCACGATGCCACGATCCATCACGGCGTAGTCATCGCAGATGTCGCGGGCCCATTCGAAATATTGCTCGACGACGAGAATGGCCATCTCGCCCTTGCGGCGGAGGTGCACGAGGGCGCGGCCGATGTCCTTGATGATCGAAGGCTGGATGCCCTCGGTCGGCTCATCAAGGACGAGGAGCTTCGGCTTCGTCACAAGGGCGCGAGCGAAGGCGAGCTGCTGCTGCTGGCCGCCCGAGAGATCGCCGCCGCGTCGGCTTAACATGTCATTGAGGACAGGAAACAGCGAGAAAATCTCATCATCGACTACCCCGCTCGTTGCGCGGCCGGGTGGCGTAGCCGGTCATCAGATTTTCGCGGACGGTCAGGAGCGGAAAGATCTCGCGCCCCTGCGGGACATAGCCGAAGCCGGCTTTGGCCCGCAGGTAGGGCGACATCTTCGTCATGTCCTGGTCGTTCCAACGGATCGAGCCGGACGAGGGCATATGTTGCCCGACGATCGCGCGCAGAAGCGACGATTTGCCGACACCATTGCGGCCGAGAACGGCCAGAATCCGCCCGGTCTGCGCCTTGACCGACACGGACCGCAGCGCTTGCGCCGCGCCGTAGAAAAGATCGACTCTGTCGACAGTCAGCATGCGCTTCACCGCCCCAGATAGACTTCGACGACGCGCGGATCGGCACTCACCTGATCGAGAGTCCCTTCGGCAAGCACCGAGCCCTCGTGAAGGCATGTCACCTTGACGCCGAGCTCGCGCACGAAATGCATGTCGTGTTCGACCACGATCACCGAATGATCTTGCGCGATTTCGCGCAGGAGATCGGCAGTCGCCGCGGTCTCGGCGTCCGTCATGCCAGCGACCGGCTCGTCGACCAGCAGGAGCTTCGGATCCTGCGCCAGCAGCATGCCGATCTCGAGCCACTGTTTCTGCCCGTGGGCCAGCGATCCGGCGATGCGTACGCGATGGTCGGCAAGCCGGGTCGTGGCGAGGACAACGTCAATCGTCTCCAGCGTTTTCGCGTCTTCGCGCCCAAACAGCGTGGCGCGGACGCTACGCGGCGCCTTAGTCGCGAGGAGGAGATTGTCTTCGACTGTATGATTTTCGAACACGGTCGGCTTCTGGAACTTGCGGCCGACCCCAAGCGTCGCGATTTCGGCTTCGTCGAGCTTGGTCAGATCATGGCGCCCGTCGAACATGACTTCGCCTTCGTCGGGACGCGTCTTGCCAGTGATGACGTCCATCATCGTCGTCTTGCCGGCCCCGTTGGGGCCAATGATCGCCCGCATCTCGCCCGGTTGGAGCATCAACGACAGACTGCGTAAAGCCTTATAACCGTCGAACGAGACGCTGACTCCGTCTAGATAAAGGAGCGACTGGGTGAGGGTCGGGTTGACGGCTTCGTTCACGGTTCGACACCTTCCTCGATGGCCTCGACTCGCACGATTTGGCGCGGTTTCGGCTCGCCGCTCTTGAGCGCCAATCCTAGTAGGCCCTTGGGCAGGAAGAGGGTGGTCAGGACGAACAAAAGGCCAAGCCCATAGAGCCAATATTCAGGGAAGGCGCCGGTGAAAAAGGTCTTGGCGAAGTTGACGGCGATCGCGCCGATCGCCGCGCCGATCAGCGTACCGCGGCCGCCGACCGCAACCCAGATCGCCGCTTCGATTGAGTTCCCCGGCGCGAATTCGCTTGGGTTGATGATGCCGACCTGCGGCACATAGAGCGCGCCCGCGACGCCGGCGATGATTGCCGAAACAACGAAGGCGAACAGCTTATAGTTCGCAACCCGATAGCCGAGAAAGCGCATGCGGCTCTCCGCGTCGCGCACGGCGACCAGCGCCTTGCCATATTTCGAGCCAATGATTACGCGTGAGGCCACGTAGGCAACGATGAGCACGATGGCGCTAGCCGAGAACAGAGCTGCCTTGGTCGAGGCGGACTGAAGCGAGAAGCCGAGCAGGTCCTTGAAATCGGTCAAGCCGTTGTTGCCGCCGAAGCCGAAATCGTTGCGAAAGAACTCCTTGAACAAGGCGAAGGTCATCGCCTGCGTGATGATTGACAGATAGACTCCGGTCACGCGCGACCGGAACGCGAACCAGCCGAAGGCAAGCGCCAGGAGCCCGGGAACTAGCACGACCATCGCCACCGCATACGGAGAACCAATTGAATCCCCACCACGCGACAGGCAGCTCCTTCCAATTCAGGAACACCATGAAATCCGGAAGGATCGGGTTGGCGTAGACGCCGCGCGTCCCGATTTGCCGCATGAGGTACATGCCCATTGCATAGCCACCGAGCGCGAAGAAGGCGCCGTGGCCGAGCGACAGAATGCCGCAATAGCCCCAGACGAGATCGAGCGCGACCGCGAGAATTGCATAGCAAAGATATTTACCGAGCAGCTGCACCAGATAGGGCGGCAGGTAGAAGGGGGAATTGGCCGACACCCCGAGCGACAGCACCGGCACTACGACGGCTGCCACGATGAGGATGGCGATGAACGCCAGGCCAAGCTGGTCGAGACGAATGCTCATGCCTCCACCGCGCGCCCGCGCAGAGCAAAGAGCCCTCGCGGCCGCCTCTGAATGAAGAGGATGATGAAGACCAAGAGGACGATCTGGCCCTGAACGGCGCCGATCAGCGGCTCGAGCAGCTTGTTGGCGAGTCCGATGAGGAGTGCGCCGAACGCCGTGCCCCATAAGTTTCCGACGCCACCGAACACGACCACCATGAAACTGTCGATGATGTATCCCTGGCCAAGGTTCGGCGAGACGTTGTCAATCTGCGACAGCGCCACGCCGGCGATCCCTGCGACCCCCGATCCCAGCCCGAAGGCCAGCATGTCGACCTGGGCGGTCGAGATGCCCATCGACGCGGCCATGCGGCGGTTCTGCGTCACCGCGCGCATCTGCAGACCGAACTTGGTGGCGCGCAAAACAAGCTGCAACCCGATGAACACGACCGCGGATAGGACGATGATCCAGAGCCGGTTGGTGGTGATCGACAGACCGCCGAGTTGGAACGCGCCCGACATGAGGGGCGGGTTGCTGACCTGGCGATTGGCGGCGCCGAACAGGCTGCGGACCAGCTGTTGCAAGATGAGCGACACGCCCCAGGTCGCGAGCAGCGTCTCGAGTGGACGGGTGTAGAGAAAGCGGATTACCAGCCGCTCGATCGCGATGCCGACCAGCCCAGCGACGACAAAGGCAAGCGGAATGGCGAAAGCGAGCGACCAATTCTGCAGCGAAGGCGGTAGAAGCGTCTGGACGACATAGGTCGAATAGGCGCCGAGCATCACCATTTCGCCATGCGCCATGTTGATGACGCCCATGACGCCGAAGGTGATCGCAAGGCCGATCGCCGCGAGGAGCAGCACCGACGAGGCCGAGATTCCGTACCAGAGATTCTGCGCCACGCCCCACAGAGCCAGGCGTGCATGAATGGCGCCTAGCGCCGACGCAGCTGCGCTCTTGACCGCAGGATCGGTGGCCTTTTGCGAGATCCCGTCGATAAGGCTTTGCGCGTCCTGATCGCCACGCTCTTTCAGGGATGCGATCGCAGAAAGACGGTCCTGGGTTGTCGTAGTGTCGCTGGTGGCGAAGATCGAGGCTTGCGCGAGCTTCAAGGCCGCGGCGACGCGCGGGTCCCTTTCTTTGCCGAGCTGCGCTTGCAGCGCCGGCAAAGCCTTCGCGTCGTGCGTCCTGAATACGTCTTCGGCCGCGGCGAGACGCTTTTCCGGATTGGGATTGGCGAGGGTCAGAGATCCCATCGCGCCCTGGATGGCGCTTCGAAGCGCGTTGTTGACGCGGACCTTCCTGAAGGCGGAGACGCTGGAATCCGGAATGGTTTCGCCGGTCTTGGCGTTGAGCATCGCGCCGCCGGCGGTCTTGTAGGCGACGATTTTATCGGCTGGATCAATGAGAAGGCGATTGTCGGCCAGCGCTTCGAGAATGGACGCGGCCTGAGGCGGCGCCTCGGCGGATAGCTCTCCGATCGCGGCTGCGGTTTGGGGAAACTTGTCGTCGAGGAATTTCGTCAGCGTGTCGTCGACGGCGTCGGCGCGGGCGGCCGTTGCGAACGCTATGACAGCGAGGACACCGATCGCACGTAGGGCGTGGAGATGAGCGGCGAGACGACGGGCGCACAGCGGCGTCATCATGTTCCTTTTAGCTGCTGCACTCGATTGCGGTTGCGTCATCGGCAGGGCTCAGCAAAAATCCGGCGCCGGTTAAGAGCGCGGCAGGAGCCCACCTGACTCCTGCCGATCGTCGGCTGCTATTCAGGGCTTGCGTCAGCCGCCGCACTTGCCGGACTTGACGTTGAAGTTGCCGCACGACATCGGCGCCCGCCAGTCGGCGATCAGATCGCGCGACCCTTCGAGATAGGGTGACCATTCCTGCGCCACGACCGGCGCCGGCGTCTGCCAGACCGTGTTAAGCTGGCCATCGGCCTGGATCTCGCCGATATAGACGGGCTTGGTGATGTGATGGTTCGTCATCATCGTCGAGATGCCGCCAGTCAGATTGGGGACCGCGACGCCGATCATCGCGGCGATCACCTTGTCGGTCTCGAAGCTTTGAGCCTTCTCGACTGCCTTCACCCACATGTTGAACCCGATGTAATGCGCCTCCATCGGATCGTTGGTGGTGCGGTTCGGCTTCTTGGTGAACTCATGCCACTTGGCGATGAAGTCCTTGTTCGCCGGCGTATCGATCAACTCAAAGTAGTTCCACGCCGCCAGGTGGCCGACCAGCGGCTTGGTGTCGAGGCCAGCGAGCTCTTCTTCGCCGACCGAGAACGCCACGACCGGGATATCGGTCGCCTTGATCCCCTGGTTGCCGAGCTCCTTATAAAACGGCACGTTGGCGTCGCCGTTGATCGTCGACACCACGGCGGTCTTCTTGCCGCCGGAGCCGAACGCTTTGATCTTCGACACTTCGGTCTGCCAGTCCGAGAAACCGAACGGCGTGTAGTTGATCATGACGTCTTCGTCGGGCACGCCCTTCAATTTCAGATACGCGGCGAGGATCTTGTTGGTGGTGCGCGGATAGACGTAATCGGTGCCTTCGAGCACCCAGCGCTTCACCGAGCCGCCGTCCTCGCTCATCAGATAGTCGACGGCGGGAATGGCCTGCTGATTGGGCGCGGCGCCGGTGTAGAAGACGTTGCGCTCCGATTCCTCGCCCTCGTATTGGACAGGATAAAACAGGATCGAGTTGAGCTCCTTGAACACCGGCAGCACCGACTTGCGCGACACCGAGGTCCAGCAGCCGAATACGACCGAGACCTTGTCTTTTTCGATCAGCTCCTTGGCTTTTTCCGCGAACAGCGGCCAGTTCGAAGCGGGATCGACCACCACCGCCTCAAGCTTCATGCCGAGCACGCCGCCCTTCTTGTTCTGCTCGTCGATCAGCATCAGCATCACGTCCTTGAGCGTGGTCTCGCTGATCGCCATCGTTCCCGACAGCGAATGCAGAATGCCGATCTTGATCGTATCGCCGGCCGCGAACGCCGCGGTGGCCCCAAATGCAAGCGCCCCTCCCAGGGCCGCGCCGGCCGCGCGTAGAAATATCCGTCTCGTCAACGACATGTTCACCCTCGTCGCTTGCGCCCGTAAAGCAGGGCGGCGGAAGCTCGACCCCTCTCTTGGGACCAGAGTCGATCTCGCAACGAGCGTGCCAACTTTTTTCCGAGGATTTGCGGAGGTAGGCGCCACGGAATCGAGCCGCGGCGCCAAAGAATTGTTCACCGACGTGGAGAAGGCAGCGCGTTCATCCGGCAAGTGGTGGCCCCCGTGCAAGAGCTAGACAAAGGGTGACCGTCGCCAAGCTCAAATGTACCCGGCAACGCAAGCGAGCAACCGATCGTCAAGGTCGAGGGGCGGAAGGTGTACGCCGAGGCGTTCTGGCACAGTCGGGCGCGCGCTAAGGCGCTCAAGGCCGAAGGTCTGACGCTGCTCCAAGTCGCCGATCGGCTGGCGCCGGAAGGCCGTAAGACGAAAGTGGGGACGCCGTATCAGTTCACAGCGGCAGGGCGCATGATTTCAGGAAGCACTAGGTAGCTGACCGCCGCCTCACAACCCGATTGCCTGTCGCTGGGCGCAAGAGTTTGACGTGTGCGACGGGCGGTTAGACCCGGATTGCAGGCAAGCCGCCGGCGGGCCGCGTAGGCGCTCAGGCGGCGCCGGCTTTCGGGCCACCCTTTTTGTTGGAGATGTGACGACCGTCACTGCTTTCTTTGGTCAAGTTCTCTTGAAATCGCGGCACGCCCAACCTCCCATGGGCGCTAACTTGCCCCGCGTCTCCCCCGCAGCGCGGGGCTTTTTGTTGACGCGCCATTGTCCGCGGATGCATGACAATGACGAGCCCAGTCCCGCCGACCCTAGCGACTTCGCGCACCCCATCGCGTTTGCGCTCCGGTTCAATCGGAGGAAGCGCTTTCACGAGGGCGACCAATCCATGGCCGATGTCACCGCCGATCAATCTCGGGCTGCGTCGTCGTGAAGAAGCCGCAGGCCGTCGGCGGCGGGAGCGATACCGGCGCTAGGACACCCGGTCATTGGGCAAACCGAACATCTCCGCATTTTTGCAACGTTCCGCCTCACCGGTGCGGAACGCCCTCCCGTCGCTCGACCAGGTACAGATGCTCGCAAACCAGAACGTTCTCGGTGTCCTGGTTTGAAACTTCGAGCAGTTCGACGATGATGCCGTGGCTCGCGCGGCGCGGATGGTCCCGTTTCTCCTTGATCGTCGCCGACGCGCGGATCGTGTCTCCGATGAACACTGGCTTAATGAATCGCAGGCGATCGTAGCCGTAGGACATCGCGCGAGGATTGATCGTGGCCGCCGTCATGCCCACTCCGACGCTGAAGATTAGAGTGCCATGCGCCATGCGGCGCTTGAAGTCCTGAGTGGCGCACCAAACCGCGTCCATATGGTGGGGAAAGAAGTCGCTAGTCTGGCCAGCGTGGGCGACGATATCCGCCTCCGTGATCGTGCGGCCAAGCGTCCGTCGGTTCTCGCCGATCTCGAAATCCTCGAAATAGCGTTCCGTGATTTCCATCAGGGGTGTCCCTTGAGGGGCGTCGCTGGGCTGGCGCTCGATTCGAACGCCGCCTCGACCAGCGCCATTGTCGTCCAGGCGTCCTCAACCGATGCGATCAGCACGGAGTCCTCGCCGGCGCAGAAGCGCTGCAGGTTCGCCGTTCTGCTGATGAAAGCGTCAGGAAACCAGGAGCCTCGCAGAGGAACCTCGACCCATTCCACCTCACCCTTCGGTCGAATCCACAATTCGTCTGGTTCGCCGCGAGGGTAATCGAGGAGAAGGCCGAGTTTGGCGTACGCCGCGCCCCCAGTCCCATCGAAACGAAACTCGGCGACCTGATGTTTGCGGCCGAAGGCGTGGTTGTGATTGATCGACATCGCGGAGCGGATCTCATCGCCATAGTCGAGAATGGCGGTCGTGCGGGTTTGAGCCACGTCGGACGACGGATGGCCGATCGTCTTCGCGTGCACGCCGCTTGGATCGCCGAGGAAGCTGCGGATGAGATCGAGATAGTGGATCGAATGCACCGCGATCTCGATGCGCGGCAGTCCCTTGATGAAGGCAAACACATCCCAGGGCGTATCGATCGCGAGGTGAACTTCGACGTCAACGAACCGCCCGAGCAGCCCGCGATCAAGCGCGTCCTTGATTGCAAGCATCATCGGCGCGAAGCGCAACTGGAAATTGACCGCACCCACCAGTCTGCGATCGCGGCAGAGCTTTAAAATGTCGGTCGCCTGATCGAGGTTCGCGCCCATCGGCTTCTGGATGAGAACGCCTGAGCCCACGGGAATGCGCTCGAGCACCGACGTGTGAGCGTCTGGCGGCGTCGCCAGATCGAAGATCGCGCCCTCGATCGCCATAGCTTCGTCGAGCGAGCTAAAGACCTTCGCCACGCCAAATTTGTCGGCGACGATCTTCGCCCGGGACGCGTCGAGGTCATAGACGCCGGCGATTGGAAATCCGGCTTTGCGATAGGCAGGAAAATGCGCATCGACGACGATCGAGCCCGCGCCGATGGTGACGATCGGCTTCGGATGCGACGGCGCTGGCCAGGACTGAAGGAGCGAGGCGGGGTCGAAACTCATCGCGGATGAGACCCGGACTTAGTCGTAGTGAAACACCTCTTCCGCCATCGCCCACCAATCGCCGTCCTTGCGGGTGGCGAGGGGCGCCTGCATGGGCTTGTGAATCGCCCACCACTCCTGCGTCTTCGGGTCGGCCGCCATCTTGGCCTCGTCGGCCGCCCAATCGTGCCCATGATACTCGAAATAGGCGAAGAGCAGGTTTTCCGGCTCTCTTAGAAAGATCGTGTAGTTCTTCATATTGCAGTCGGAAATCTTGGCGAGCACCTCAGGCCACACTGCCGCGTGCGTCTTCTTGTATTCGGTGATCCGCTCCGGCCTGATGCCGAGAACCATGCCCATTCGCTTCATTGCTTTCCTCCGATCGTTCGCGTGAACTCGCCAAGGCTCTTCGTCTTGACTTTGTCGAGATCCCATTCAACCCCGATCCCAGGCGTTGAGGGCGCGAGCGCCATTCCCTTTTCGATCGTCAGACGCGAGGTCGTCAGGTCGTCGAGCTGTGGGATGTATTCGACATATTTCCCGTTCTGGACCGCGCATGTGAGGCTCACGTGCAGCTCCATCAGAAAATGGGGACAAATCGGCATGTCGAAGGCTTCAGCGGCATGCGCGACCTTGAGCCAGGGCGTGATTCCGCCGATGCGCGCGACGTCGACCTGCACAATCGAGCACGCGCCTCGCGCCATATATTCGCGGAAGTGCCGGATCGAATACACCGATTCACCGATCGCGATTGGCGTTGTGGTGGCTTGGCAAAGCCTGACATGGCCGTCGCAGTCGTCGGCGGGCAGCGGCTCCTCGATCCAGGCGAGATCAAGGTCAGCGAAGCGTCCCGCGCGTCTGATCGCTTCGTCGAGCGCGAAGCCCTGGTTGGCGTCAGTCATGATCTCGTAATCGGGGCCGAGCGCCGAGCGCACCGCGGCAAGCCGGCGATAGTCGTCGGATGCGCGCGGCCGGCCGATTTTGACCTTCGACCCCATGAAGCCTTGCTCGCGCGCGGCGATCGCGTCTTCGACTAGCGCCTTTTCGTCGATATGCAGCCAACCGCCCTCGGTCGTGTAGAGCGGCCTGCGGTCCGCGGCGCCGCCAGCGACGATCCAGAGCGGTAATTCGCGCCGCTTGCAACGAAGATCCCACAGCGCCGTATCGATCGCCGCGAGCGCCAGCGCCGAGATTGCGCCGATGGTTGTCGCATGGGTGGCGAATTCGAGCTCATGCCAGATCGCTTCGATGCGCTCCGCGTCCTTGCCGATCAGCCTTGGAGCGAGATGATCGGCGAGGAGGCGCATGACCGACGAGCCGCCGGTCCCGATCGTATAGCTGTAGCCTGTCCCGACCGCGCCGTCGCTGTCATGGATCGTAACGATCGGCGTCTCCTGCTTGACGAAGCTCTGAATCGCATCGGTGCGTTTGACCTTCGCGGGAATGTCAACGAGCCTCAGCTCAACCTGATCGATCCTCGCCATCGCTAACCTCTTGCCGTCGAAATCGTTCGCCCGTCCTCATCAAAGAGATGCGCCTTGGCGAGATCGAAGGAGACGCCAATGGTCCGTCCTGATTCGAGCGGCGCAGGATTGAGCATGCGGGTCACCCAGTCGCGTCCGCCGAAGGTAACGAAAACGAGCGTCTCGTTTCCGAGCGGCTCCGTGACCGACACCGCAAGGTTTCGCTCGATGATCTGGCTGCCTGCGGCCGAAGGCAGGCCGTGTCCGGTTGGATACACGTCATCCGGGCGTAAGCCGAACGCGACCCGTCGCGGGATGGTCCTCGAGTTCTTGAACCGGTCCGGCATCGGCAGCCAGTCGCCGTCCGCAAAGACGATGTTGCCGTCGGCGATTTCGGCGTCGATCAGATTCATGGTCGGCGAGCCGATGAAGCCGGCCACGAAGCGGCTGGCCGGCCGGTGAAAAACGTCCTCGGGGGAGCCAGCTTGTTCTATCAATCCGTCGCGCATGATGACGATGCGATCGGCGAGCGTCATCGCCTCGACCTGATCATGGGTGACGTAGACAACGGTCGAGGGCACTCGCGCGTGGAGAAGCTTGATCTCGGTGCGCATCTGCGTGCGCAGCTTGGCGTCGAGATTGGAGAGCGGCTCGTCGAACAGGAAGACCTGAGGCTTGCGCACGATGGCGCGTCCCATCGCGACACGCTGTCTCTGCCCGCCTGAAAGCTGAGAGGGGCGTCGATCGAGAAGCTCGCGCAGGTGCAGGATGTCGCTCGCCTCGGTCACGCGGGCGTCGATCTCCGCCTGGGAGCGTTTCGCGATTTTGAGTGAAAACCCTAAGTTCTCGCGTACGCTCATGTGCGGATAAAGCGCGTAGGACTGGAACACCATCGAGATGTTGCGGGCGCGCGGCGGCAGATCGTTGACGATCTCGCCGCCGATGCGAATCGTCCCCGATGTGATCTCCTCGAGCCCGGCGATCATTCTGAGCGTCGTTGATTTGCCGCAGCCCGACGGTCCGACAAGCGCGACGAACTCTCCCTTGGCGATGTCGAGGTCGATCGCGCGAACGGCCTCGATGGAGCCGTAGCGCTTGACGAGTCGCTCGAGCGCTACAGGCGTCATGGCCTCAACCCTTCACCGCGCCGAAGGTGAGTCCGGACACAAGTCGCTTCTGGATCACGAAGGTCAAGGCAAAAGCAGGCGCGATCATCACCACCGCGAGAGCGCACATGCCGCGCCAGTCGATGGTGAACTCGGACGTAAAGTCGAGTAAACCGACCGGCAGCGTCTTGGAGTTCACCGAGCGCGTCAGCTGCGAAGCGAGCGCGAATTCGTTCCAGGAGGTCATGAAGGCGAAGATCGCCGCCGACGCGATGCCAGGGCCGGCGAGCGGAAACTCAACTTGCCAGAACGCCTGCCAAGTCGTGCAGCCGTCGATCTGCGCCGCCTCGGCGAGGTCGCGAGGCACCTGACGAAAGAATCCGTCGATGAGCCAAATGGTGAAAGGCACGTTGAGCGCGACGTAGGTCAGGATGAGCCCAAAGTGCGTGTCGATGAGTCCAGTGCGCGCGAAGATGATAAAAAGCGGCAGCGAAAGCGCGATGCCCGGCACGGTTCGCGTCAACATGAGGCCCAGGAACAGAGCCGACTTCCCCTTGAAGCGGTAACGGGCGAAGGCGTAGCCGCCCGCCATGCCAACCGCTACAGCGATGACAGTCGAAGTGATCGAGACGATCAGCGAATTGCGGAAATAGTCCAGCACCGGCACGCCGCCTTGGCCTAAGCCGCCGAACATCGACGTATAGGCTTCGAACGATAGCTTCTGCGGCACCCAGACCGGCGGCTTGGCCATGATCTCTATCGTGGGACGGAAAGAGTTGAGCACAATCCAGGCGCCGGGCGCGCAAATGACCAGCATGGCTAGGAACAGTCCCGCCGAGTGTGCGACGCCCAAGCCTATGTGAACGAGACGAGATGTCTGGTTTCGGGTCAGCGCCACGTCACCAGTCCGCCGCGATCTGCGCCCGCGCGGACGCGAGCTTTCGGTAGAAGTAGACAGTGAAAAGAATCGAGAGGAGGATCGAAGCGTAGGCCATCGCGTTCGCCACGCCCATGCGCGCATCGCTGTAGCCAGTGCGCCCGATGAGAGTCCAGATGAGCTCAGTCCTTCGCGCCGGTCCGCCATCGGTCATGATCTTGACGATGTCGTAAGCGCGGCCGACGTCGAGCGAACGGATGGTCATCGCAATATAGGCGAAGGGCATGATGAAGGGCCAGGTGACATAACGAAAGCTCTGCCATGGCGTGCAGCCGTCGACTTTGGCCGCTTCAATTGGCTCGCGCGGCATCGCGAGCAGGCCGGCGAGGATCAGAATCGCGAACACGGGAGTCGACGACCAGACCTCAGCGACAACGATGGCGAAGAAGGCGAGCGCGCCATCGATCAGCCACGGAATGGCCTGTTCCGTGATCCCGAGCGATTGCAGGGCGTTGTTGATGAGGCCGACGTTGTCGTTGAACAGGAACTTGAACTGGAAGCCGACTAGGATCGGCGAAAACATCATCGGAAACATCATCAGCGTGCGCAGCAATCGTTGACCGCGCGTGGCCTTTTCGACAAGCAGCGCAAGGCCAAGGCCAAGCAGCATCTCCAGGTTGAGCGCGATAGTCAGAAGCAGCACGGTGCGTCCGAATGCCTGCCAGAAGACCGGGTCGGAGAAGATGTTCACATAGTTGCGCCATCCGACGAAGGTCCAGAGCGTCTCGGGCCGCGTCAGGCGGTAGGCCGTGAAGCTCGAATAGAACGAGAAGAGCAGCGGCGCCGCAATGGTCGCGACCAAGATCACGATCGCAGGCATGAGCAACAGAAACGGCGCGCTGAACCGCCTGAGGGACCTCCTGACCCGGACGCGATTGACCGGCTCGGCGATACGAGCTGACGTCATTCTAGCTGAGGCTCGGCGGAGCCGTCTTCACGCCGAGCCTCCATGGCCATCATTCGCCTGTCAGATTTTGCCGGCGTCTTGCAGAACCTTGGTCGCTTTCTCGGCCGCCTCGTCCAGCGCCGCCTTCGCCGTCTTGTCTCCGACGACCGCAGCCTGCAGCTCCGGATAGACGACGTTCGAGATCTCGATCCATTCAGCGATCGGCGGGACCGCAAAGGCGTACTTCGAAGCCTCCTGGAATGCGGTCAGCACTTCTTTTTTATAAGAGTCGTTGGCCGCCTGCTGGATGTCCCATTCCCAGACTGCAGGTCGGGTTGGCAGCGCGCCATGAGCAGCCTCGATCTTCTGGCTATCGTCGTTGGTCAGCCAAAGGATGAGCGACGCCGCCGCATCCTTGTTCTTGCAGGCTTCGGTCACCGAGAAGCCATGGCTTCCCGACCATCCCGTATGTTTCCCAGACGATCCAGCCGGCTGAACAATGACGCCGACATTACCGGCCACCTTCGATTTCTTGGGATCGTTGAAGTAGCCGGCCCAGCTCGGCCAGTCGAGATCGAGCGCGATCGTGCCCGAGGCGAAACCCTGGCCAAGATCGTCCCAAAGATAATTCGGCGTGCCTGGCGGTACAGCCTTGGCCTTGTAGAGATCGACGAACCATTGAAGAGCGCGCACGCCGGCGTCCGAATTGAATGAAGGTCGGCCTTTCGCGTCGAGATACTCGCCGCCTTCCGCGACCAGCATTTCGTAAAAGCGGCCGTTGATCGCCTCTTCCTTGCCGGCGAACTCCGTACCGTAGAAGTTTGGCGGATTGGAGAAGAACATCGCCTGATCCTTCACCTGTTGCCAAGTCGTGGGTGGGGCAAGGTCGTAACCGTATTTGTCCTTGAAAGCCTTCTTTTTGGCGTCGTCCGTGTAGTTGCTCTTGAGATAGTAGAGCGCGGAGACGTCGAACTGCGCGCGCGGCAGCATGTAAAGCTTGCCGTCGATCGTGGCGCCCTTGATGATCCCTGGGACGTATTTATCGACCTCCTCCTTCGGGACCAATTTCGACAGGTCGGTGTAGAGACTCGTATATTGCGGAAGGAACGAGGTGTGGTTCCAGCCGACGCACCAATTGACGCTGTTGGCGGCGATGTCGGACTTGAGCTCCTTGTCGATGTCAAAGCCGTTCTTCTTGGTGAGGATGTTGACCTTGGCGCCCGTGAGTTTTTCCCATTCGCCGATACGGGTGTAGAGCGGCTCATACTGGTCGCCGCCAATGATCTTCGCGCCGATCACGACGCCCGGAAACGATCCGGGTTGATCGGCGGCAGATGCGAGACTGGACGCCGTGATCAGCGCTGCCGCGGCGATCATCAAGGGTGGGCGCTTCATGGGATTCCTCCGGTGGGTTTTGACGTTTCTCGGCCGCTCGACAGCTACTTGAACAATGGCGCAAGCGCCGCCCATATTTGAAATTTACATTTAATAGCAAATCATAGAGACTCTATGCTGTCAACGAGACGGTCGAGTTCTGGCCCCCTCCTGAAGACAACGCGGTTGCTGGGCGACGCCATGATTGAGTCCGACGATCTCGACCGCTATCGCGCTCCCGCCCTCGACAAGGGGCTCGACATCCTCGAGTTGCTGGCTCGCGAGGAAGAAGGCCTTAGTCAGGCGGAGATCGCCAAGGCGCTTGGACGCACTCCGAACGAGCATTACCGCATGCTGGAGCGGCTGGTCCGGCGGGGCTACGTCTCCCGCAACGCCAGCGACCGTTATGAGCTGACCCTCAAGCTGTTTGGCCTGGCGCATTTCCACCAGCCCATCAGGCGGCTCGTCTCCCAGGCGACCCCGCTGATGAGCGTCCTTGCAGGCCGCACAATGCAGGCGAACCATTTGGCGGTCTACGACCGCGCCAACGTCACGGTGATCGCCCAAATGGACGCGCCCAGCTACTGGGGCATGGCCATCCGCGTTGGCGCGCGCGTTGGCCTCTTCAACACCGGCTCCGGCCATGTCTTGCTCGCCTTCCACACCGCCGAGGAACGGGCCGCGATGATCGCTGAGCAGGTCCCAGGTGACGAGGAGCAGGCGCGTCCCGAGGACCTCGAGGAGCGGCTCGCGCAGATCCGCCAACGCGGCTACGAGGTCATGCCGAGCCAGCAGACAGCCGGCGTCTACAACCTGTCGGCGCCGGTGCTGGGCGCCGACAACACCGCGCTCGCCGCGCTGACGTGCCCGTACATCGCGCCCCTCAATCGCCCGAAGGCGCCGGATATCCCTAAAACCATCGGATTACTGCAAGAAACGGCCGCAGCCCTGTCACTGCGGGTTCGCGGCCACGTCAATGCCACCTAGATGCCTGGGTCGAGATTTCTATTTGAATGATCTCTTCACATATGATTATCTCTGGCGCGGAAACCTCCCGAGCCCGCGGGGCGCGATGCCAACGCCGATAATCGACACGCATCTCCATCTCATCTATCGCGACCGCCTGAGCTATCCCTGGTTGGCTGACGTCGTCCCCCTCAATCGCGATTTTTCCTATGAAACTTACGCCGCCGAGGCGCGGCGTTGCGGCATCACCGACACCATTCACATGGAAGTCGACGTTGCGCCCGACGACATCGAGGCCGAAACCCACGAAGTCGAGGGCCTTGCGCGCCGGCCTGAGAGCCTGTTGCGCGGCGCGATCAGCTCGTGTCGCCCCGAGGATGTCGACTTTCCCGCCTTTTTCGACCGGCAGCTAGCCAATCCCTTTGTCAAAGGATTCCGCCGGGTGCTGCATGTCGTCCACGACGACTTGAGCGAAGGCGCGACGTTCCGCGCCAATATTAAGCGGCTCGGTGGAGCGGTGCGGCCATTCGACCTCTGCGTGCGGCCGGACCAGATCGAAAAGGCAATAGCGCTCGCAGACAGCGCCCCCTCGGTCCAGTTTGTCCTCGATCACTGCGGCGTGCCTGCGATCAAAGACCGCGCCGAACATCCCTGGCGCGAAAGCATCGCGGAGATCGCGAGGCGCCCGAATGTCGCGGTCAAGATTTCCGGTGTCGTCGCCTATGCCGATCCGGGCGGATGGACCGTTGATGACGTTCGGCCCTATGTCGAGCACGCTATCGAAAGCTTCGGCTGGGACCGGGTGGTCTGGGGCAGCGATTGGCCGGTCTGCACTCTGACTGCGTCACTGGCGCTCTGGATCGCGGCGGCTCAGGCGATCACGCTCGGCGCGTCGGCAAGCGAGCGCGAGCGGCTGTTCAGCGCCAACGCCCGCCGCATATGGCGACTCGTATGAACGGCGAGCGCGAGCAATGAGCGTCTCGCCCACGGTCGGCGTCTCGACTACGCGTCCAACGGACATGCCGCCTGACCACGCTGAACTGCCGGTTTGGAATGCGGAGAACTGGTTCTACGAGGATTTCGAGGTCGGCCATCGCATCCGATCGTTGCGCCGGACGATCTCGGAGGGCGAGTTGATGGCGTTCAATGCGCTAGTCCTCGACATGCATCCCTATGTCGCTGACCAGATGTTCGCGGAACGCGAGGGGATCTTCGGCAAGCGCCTCGTCGCCGGCGCGTTCGTGTTCTCCGCGGGCCTTGGCCTGGTCGCCACGAATTGCGTCAACGCGTTCTCGTACGGCTATGACAAGCTGCGCTTCATCAAGCCAGTCTTCGTTGGCGACACGATCTACACCGTCCGCGCCAATCTCGAGAAGCGGCCGAAATACCAAGAGATGGGGCTCATCAAGGCGAGCTATTCGGTGTTCAAGGGGGAGGGGCAACTCGTCATGTACTGCGAGCACCTACAGACGGTGAAATATCGCGATCCCTCCGCTTTCGTTGATCATGCGGAGAGGCAGTCATGACCGAGGCGCTGCTCGAGGGCCTGCTCATCCTCGACATGAGCCAGTTTCTGTCTGGGCCTTTCGCCGCGCTCCGGCTCGGCGATCTCGGCGCCCGCGTGATCAAGGTCGAACGGCCCGACGGAGGCGACCTCTGCCGACGCCTCTACCTCACCGACACCGAAATCGGCGGTGATTCGACGCTCTTCCACGCCATCAATCGCGGCAAGCTCAGCTTCGCCGCTGACTTCAAAAATCCCGCCGACGTCGCGGCCGTGAAGGCGCTGATTGGAAAGGCCGACGTCCTCATCCAGAATTTTCGCCCAGGCGTTATCAACCGCCTCGGGCTCGATTACGCGGCCGCGAAAGCAATCAACCCGGGCATCGTCTACGCGTCAATCACCGGCTATGGCGATGATGGGCCATGGGCGAATTTGCCCGGACAGGACCTGCTTGCCCAGGCCCGCTCCGGCCTCATGTGGCTGAACGGTGACCGCGATCAAGGGCCTGTGCCATTTGGCCTCGCCATTGCCGACCTGCTTGCCGGAAGCGCGATCGTGCAGGGCGTGCTTGCCGCGCTCCTGCGGCGCGGACGGACAGGCGGAGGCGCGCATATCGAGACGAGCCTCCTCGAGGCTCTGGTCGATTTCCAGTTCGAGGTGCTGACCACGTATCTTAACGACGGCGGTCGTATGCCAACGCGTTCAGCGTTCCGCAATGCGCACGCTTATCTTGCGGCGCCTTACGGCGTTTATGCGACCCGCGACGGCTGGATCGCCATAGCGATGACGCCTCTCGAGAAGCTCGCGACAGCGTTGGAGTTGCCATCGATCGCATTGCCCGCCAAGGCCGGATTCGACCAACGCGACGATATCAAACGCATGATCGCCGACCATTTGGCGACGCAGCCAACGGCGCACTGGCTTCGGCGGATGCAGCCGCTCGACATCTGGTGCGCCGAGGTCCTCGATTGGCCGGGGTTGCTCGAAGGCGAGGCGTTCCGCAGACTAGGCATGCTCCAAACCGTCATCAGCCCGAACGGGCATTCCGTGCACACGACGCGCTCGCCAATCCGCGTAGACGGAGTGCGCCGCGAGTGTCTCGGAGCCGCGCCGCAAATTGGCGAACATACACAGGCCTTGCGAGTGGAGATGGGCCTGTGACGGCTAAGGGGGAAGGCGTGTTGAAGGTCCTCGTAACAGGCGGAACGGGATTCATCGGCGCCTCAGTCGTCCGCAATTTTTTGGCGCGCAAAATACCCGTGGTAATCGGCGAATATGCGCGCGACGACGCGATCTTGGCAGAGCTCCACGGCGCAGACTTCGAGCTTCTCGATGTCGCCGACCCCAAGGCGATCGAAGCTGTCTTCGCGCGCCATCCTGACCTCACTCATTGTATCCATCTCGCCTATCTGATGAGCGCCGAGGTCGAAGCCGATATGCCGCGCGGGGTCACGGTGAATCTGCTCGGCATGGCCAACATGTTCGAGGCGGCCCTGAGACACAAGCTGCCGCGGCTCGTTTTCACAAGCAGCGAGACAGTGTTTGGCGCCTCGCAAGCGGTCTACGGCGACCGGCCAGTCGTCGAGGACGATTACTGCGGCCCGAACGATCATTTCTTCACCTATGGCGTGATGAAAATCCTCGACGAATTCATGGCGCGCAAATACATCGCCAAGCATGGGATCAGCATCGCCTGCACCCGTCCCCCTGTCGTGTTTGGGCATGGGCGCAAGCGGGGTTCGGTCTTGTGGGCGGAGGCGTTCGCAACCCAACCGGCGCTTGGCCATGTCGCAGACTTGCCGTTCTCCCGGCTATCGCGAGACACCTGGATCTACAAAGACGATTGCGCCGAACAGCTCGTGCGGCTCGCCCTGAAGCCGTCCTTGTCGCATTTTGCTTACAACAACGGCGGAGCAAGCGTGACAGCGGAGGAACTCGCCGCCGCGGTGCGCCACTGGCTGCCCGACGCTCAGTTCAAGTTCGACGACACGAAGCCAACGACGCCGCTGATCGACCGCCAAGATGGAGCGCGGATCGAGGCGGAAACCGGTTTTGCACCGCGACCGCTGCTTGACGGCGTGCGCGCGCATATCAACGATGCGCGGAAGGAGGCGGGCCTAGGGCTCGTGTGAGGCATGACGAGATACCGCAACACAGTGGTCGGCAGCTATCCGCGTCCGACCCAGGCCGCCGACACGATGAAGAAGCCGACTCTCACTCAGGCGGACACCGACGAAATGGTGCGTTGGGCGGCGAAGGACCAAAGTGATCTCGGTCTCGACGTCATCACCGATGGCGAGGCCTATCGCGAGAACATGTACTATTTCTATCAAAAGCGCGTGGACGGCATGACGTTCGAGGACATGCCGCGCGTGACGTTCGGCGATGCGGGATTCGGCATCGAATGCCCAAGGGTGATCGGCAAGCTCGAGAACCCTCGCTTCCAGCTCGCGCATAACTGGAAGCTCGCGCGTGACGCCGCGCTCCCGGGCGTACGTGTGAAGCAGACTGTTACGGGACCGCATGTCCTAACCCGTTTCAGCATCAACGAGCGCAAGGACCTCTATGCCGACGACGAAGCCCTGTGTCGGGCGTGGGCGAACCTGCTCAAACAGGAACTCGATGAGGTTATCGCAGCGGGATGCACGGACATTCAGTTTGATGAACCCATGTGGACGGAGGCGCCTCAGCAGAGCGAATGGGCGGCCGAGATCTTGAACGAGCTGATCGACTCCCTGCCAGATGCGACCCGCGTCGGACTGCACGTTTGTGGCGGCAACCCACGCAGAAAGCGGGTCTATTTCACGAAATACACGGATCTCGCTCCTGCGTTTCGCAAGATGCATATCGACGAGGTGCTGCTCGAGCATTGCACGTTAAGCTACGACCTCATGGACCTATGGAAGGACTGGGAGTTCAAGGGCGACCTCGGTCTCGGGGTGATCGACCAGCGGAGCGATGAAATCGAGACCGTCGATGTGGTGCGCAAGCGCGTCGAACCAGCGCTGAAGCATTTTCCGCGTGAGCGCCTGATCCTCACAAGCGAATGCGGCTTCGGCCACGTCCCGCTCGACATTACCCGGAAGAAGCTAGCCGTGCTCGTCGAGGCTTCTTACACGATTTGACCGGGTCAGATCGTCGCACGAACATGCGGCTCGCGACCGTAAAGGGACACGAGCGCGACGATCAGGACGCCGAGCGCAGCCTCGACCATCGCCGGAGAAAGGCCGAGCCCAATTAGCAGCGTATTGATCTCGATGAGCACAATCGAGCCTGCGGCGGTTCCGATGAGCCCGCCTCGCCCTCCGACCAGCGTCGTTCCGCCGATCACTACGGCGGCGATCGTCTGGAAGAGATAGGGCTGGCCAACGTCGCCGTAGGCCGAGCCCGTGAAGCCGAGGAGCAGCACGCCCGCCACGGCGGCGAAGAGGGCGCTCAGGGCATAGGTCGCAGTCCAGACGGCGCGGGGCGAGATCAGTGCATAAGGCGCCGCGCGTGGATTGCTGCCGACCGCGTAAAGCCGCCGCCCGAACGGCGTCCGCGCGAGAACGACGCTCATGATCGTAATGAGAATAAGAAAGGCAGGAACCAACCACGGAACAGGCAATGGTCCTGCGCGGCCCCCAATGGAAACGAATGTCGTCACCGATTCCGGCGCCGAGCCGGCGGGGAATCCGGCGGTCCAAAGGAGGACGGCGCCCTGGATCGCCGTGCCGACCCCGAGCGTCACGATCAGAGGATGAATGGCGAGCGTCGAGGAGAGTGCGCCATTGAAAGCTCCAATGACGAGCGCAAGCACGGCGACGATGGCGCAGACCAGAACGAAACTCATGCCGTCGCCGTAGAGCTGAGCGGCAACCACGTTCGCGAATCCGATTACGAACGGCGTCGACAAGTCGATGCCGCCGATGAGCACAACCAGCGTCTGCCCGATCGAGGCGACGCCAAGAAAAGACGCCAGCACCAACATAGAGCGAACAGTGAACTCGCTGCTGTAGCCGTCGATGAGGAGCGAGCCGGCAATATGGAGAGCGATCGCCAGCAGGATGGCGGCGACGACGCGCTTTCCGGTTGGGCTAAGCCGCGTGATCACGCGGCGCGGTCCAGCGTTCAATCATGGCTGTCAGTCCGTTGAGCGAGATTGAGGCGACAAGGATCAGTCCGTAGGCGATCTGTAGGACGAAGGTCGAGACGTTGAAAAAGGTCAGCGCGCTCTGCAGGAGAAAAATGTCCGCCGCGCCGATGATCGCCGCAAGGACGCCTCCCCGCCCGCCAGCGAGGCTGACCCCGCCCAGCGCAACGGCGGAGATCGACAAGAGCGTAAAGCTGCTCCCGACATTGGGATCGGCGGAACCGATCAAAGCGGTGAGCAACAGCCCCGCCACGCCGGCGAACAGTCCTGTCAGACAGTAGGATAGGAAGCGCACCCAGGCGACCGGAACGCCCGCGGTATAGGACGCCCGGTCATCGCTGCCGACCGCCATGAGCTGATCGTAGTAAGGAAGCTGTTTGATCGCGAGCCAGAGCACTACAAGCGCGGCGAGCGGGATGATCGATAACTGGCTCGAAAGGCTCTTTATCCACGGCGAAACAGTGCCGGTCGGCGCCGGAACGATGGTTAGCGTGAGCCCGCTGAAAAGCAGATAGGTTCCCAGCGTCGCGACGATCGGTTGGATTCGCACGAAGGCGGCGAGGGCGCCGTTGAGGGCGCCTGCAAGCACGCCCACCGCGAGCGCAGCCGGTATCACAATCCAAGGCGATGAAATTCCGGCGTCAATAAGAAGGGCCTGCACGACGACCGCGTTGACAAAACCCATGAGCGGCCCGACCGACACATCGATACCACCGCGCCCGCCAAGGATCGCCGGCGTCGCCGCAATTGAAGCGGCGATCAGCGGCGCGGCAAGACCGATCGTCTCGCCCCACGCCGCCGGCGCGAAGCGAGCGGGATTGAGCGAGATGTTGACAATGAGCAGCACAATCAGGAGGGCGAACGCGAAGCCGGTCTCGCGCCGGCGTCCAATTTGCCGCTTGAACCATTGCGCGGCTGTCGGCGGCCGCAGTGAGCGCGCGGCGGCGTTTGTCACGCCACCTGTCCAAACATGGCTGCGATTACCCTGTCATGGCTGATCTCGTCTCCAGCTAGCCGCGCTACGACCCTCTGCTCGCGAAAGACAAGCACCCGCCCGCAAAGCCTGAGAAGCTCCTCTATTTCGGTCGAAAGGACGACTAGCGCCATGCCTTCTCCCGCGAGCTCGCGGAAGACCTGATACAGGGTCTCGCGGGTCCGTTGGTCGACGCCGCGCGTCGGATCATTCAGTAGGAGCACGCGTGGGCCAAGCGCAAGCCAGCGCGCAAGCAGCACCTTCTGCTGGTTTCCGCCCGAAAGGGCGGTGATCGCATGATCAGGCGATGGCGCGACGATGGTCAGGCGCCGGCGGTAGGTCTCGTAGCGGGCGCGCTGTCGTCGCCGGTCGATGAAGCCGAGGCGCAGATCGCGGTCCATCGAGACGAGGCCAAAGTTGTCCAAGATCGAGAGCGAGGGAAAGATGCCATTGGCTCGCCGGTCGCGCGCCAGATAGGCCACTCCGCGTCGCACCGCTTGCCGAAAGCTCGAAATTAGAACCCGCTCGCCCCCCGCGTCGACGCTGATCCGACCCGCCGCCGGATGGCGCAACCCGCACAAAGCTTCGAGGAACGCTTCCTGCCCTTGGCCCTCGAGGCCCGCAAGCCCAACGACCTCGCCGGGACTGAAGCTGGCGTCGAATGGCGCGGCGCCGAGCGCGAGCGACAAGCCCTCCGCCGCGAGGAGGCCGCTTGGCGCGATTTCATCAACGTCCATGCGCAATCTCTTCTGCCGCGCCAGGCGCCATCAACCGCAGCATTTCAGACGGCGACGCGGAGGCGCGGTCGAGCGTGTCCACGATCCGGCCGTTGCGAAGGATCGTGACGCGGTCGGCAAGGCGCTTCACCTCGTCCATGCGATGCGAGATGAAAAGGATGAGGCCGCCGCCGCGCGCAAAGCGCTCCATTGTCAGGAACACGGATTCACGGTCGGCAAAGTCGAGCGCCGCCGTCACTTCGTCGAGAATAAGGATGCGCGGGCGCCGAACGAGCGCGCGCGCCAGGACGATGAGCTGCTGCGCGGCGAGCGGCAGTCGACCGGCGGCCGCTTGCAGATCGAACCGGGTGGTCGCGATCGAAGCTAGCGTCTCCGCTGCGAGCGCTGAACGTTGCGAACGCGGGACCTCGCGCCGCAGGAAGCCGTCGCCGCCCAGGAAGATGTTGTCTTGCGCGGTTCGGTCCGGCGCGACCAGGACCTCCTGAAAGACCGTCCCGAGGCCAAGAGACTGAAACGTCGCCGGAGAGAAACGTTCTACTCTCGATCCGTCTACACAGATCGCGCCACGGGTTGGTGGAACAACGCCCGATAGCAGTTTGACCAGTGTGCTTTTGCCAGAGCCATTCTCGCCGAGAATAGCGTGGATCGTCCCGGGCGTGAACGAAACCGTGGCGCCGTCAAGCGCAACGGTCTCCCCGTAGGTCCGTGAGAGGTCTTCGACTGCGAGCATGAAGCCGGACTATCGCGCGATCGGAACGCGGACAGTCCGCAACGCGGAAACTGTCCGCTGAGGCCCTCAGACCTGTCTTATTTGCCGACGCACGGATCTGGCGTGTCGGCGTAGTTGTAGTTGCTGATCGGCGTCGGCTTCTTGAAGAAGGCGTCGAGGTCCTTGTCCGAGACCGGATCGGTCGGCGGAGACGGGAAGACAGAGACGGAAGCCGGGGTCATGCACGCCTTATACCACTTCGCCAGATCGTCCTGATGCACCGCTGGAATTGGAATCAAGAGTGTGCCCAGTTTAGGTTGCTGTCCCTCAAGTAGGCGCACCGCGACGCGGAACAACGCCTGCGAGTTCCAGCCTGGAAGAACGGCTTGGCCATCGAAACGGTAGCCGTCGGGATGGGCTTTCCAATAACCGAGCGCATCGCCAGATATTGAGCCGGTGATCAACGGCTGCGGCCGGTTCGCTTCAGCGAACGCCTCCGCGACGACGCGCGACTCGCTGCCCGTCGTCCAGACCGCATCAATCTTTTGCGGCGTGGTCGCCAGCGCCTGCAGCACCGCCGTCTTGGTGACATTGGCCGTCCAGTTGCCATTGACTGAGCGCGCCTCTTTGATGTCGGAGCCCTTAAATGCTTTCTCAGCGCCCGCACGCTCGAGAGCTACGATCGGAGCGCCCGCGATGCCCTCCACCATCAGTACATTTCCCTTGCCGCCCAGCGCGCTCTTGATGGCCGAAGCCATGTCATATCCCCATCGAGCGTAGTTGGAATCCACATTGATCGCGTATGGGCTTGTGACCGAGCTCGAAATCGTGACGACCGGAATGCCCGCCTTATAGGCGGCCTCGATCGCGTCATTGAGGCCGGTCGCCGAGCCCGCCACCAGGGTGATGATCGAGCACTTTTTGTCGATGAAGGCGCGGATCTGCGCAATCTGCCGGCTGGTGTCGCCATTCGAGTCAGAGAGTTCGAAGTCGCTGATTTTGCCTGCCGCTTTGTAAACGTCGACGAGACGCCTGAGCTCGTTGGTTAGAGCGACCCGCCAAGGATTGCCCTGATAAGATTCAGAGTGACACCATTTCCATGGCGCAGGCGGCATCTTGAAACTGTCATAGGCCGACGGCTGCAGGGTATCCGTCTGACCGTCATAAAGGGATTTCAGATTATCGGGCAAACCTTCGAGCAGGTTCTCGTTGGCGGCCTTCGCGCCGGTCCCCAAGGCGACGACGCAACCGATGGCGGCGACGGCCGCCAGTTGCGCTAGGCGAGCTTTTTTCAAAGCAGCGTTCACGTTCGTTCCTCCCATTGCCTCGCCACAGCCCCCTGCATGCTTTCGGTGCAACTCGACCCGGCGAACCCAGAATATCGGGCAAGGCCGTCAACTTGTCCAATGCGTTCGGGGCGTCAGATGCGAATGAACTTGACGCACATTGGCGTGCCAACCTCGGCGCTTGTCCCGGCGTCCGAAAGCTTGCCAGTCTTGGTGTCGATGCCGAGGACAGCCACCGCGTCGCTGTTTTGGTTGGCGACAAGAAGAAAACGCCCCGAAGGATCTATAGCGAAATCGCGCGGGGTCTTGCCCAGGCAGGAATGATGCTCGACAAACGACAATTGTCCTGTCGTCTCGTCAACGGCGTAGACGACCAAACTGTCATGACCGCGATTCGACCCGAAGAGGTAACGTCCGTCCGGGGTTAGTTGCACACCGGCGCAATGGCTCTCACCGCTGTATCCCAAAGGAAGCGCGGGGACCGTCTGCACGTGGGAGAGCGCGCCGGACGACGCATCGAACGCAAGCGCAGCGATCGTCGAGTTGAGTTCGTTGATGACGTAAACAAAGCGGCTCGAAGGGTGGAAGACGAAGTGCCGTGGTCCTGCTCCCGGCTTCATCTTGAACGACGTCGGCGTCGGCGAAAGCGCGCCGGACGCGGCGTCAAAACGATAGACGACAAGCTGGTCGGTCCCGAGATCGGCGACGAGAACGTGACGGTTGTCCGGGCTCGCGAGGGCGCAATGGGCATGCGATCGCTCTTGCCGGTCTTGCTTGGGACCGTGGCCCGAATGGGAATGGCTGCTGACAGGAGGACCGAGCCCGCCGTCCTCGCGGATTGGCGTCACAACCACGGCCTGATCCGGCAAATTGTCTTCTGGTTCGGCATAAACCGAGTAATTGGCCACGAGAACGAAGCGCCCCGTCCGATCGAGGCTATTGTGCGCAAGAATGCTGCCGAGCGCGGGTTGCTTGTTGAGGTACGTGAGACGTCCATTCTGCGGGTCGAGACGATAGGCAGAGACGGTGCCCTCGTTCCAACCGAAGACCTCGCTGTTGGCGTAGACGCAGCGATTGCCCTCATGAACAGTGAGATAAGTCGGATTGTCGACCCCACCCTTCTCGGAGAGCCAGGTTAGTTGACCGCTCTTCTCATCGAAGGAGAACACGGTGATTCCCTTCCCTCGCGCGCCCTGAAAATAAGGCGCGTCACGCGTCAAGCTCCCGACCACGACGAATGTTCTATCGTTCATGCGCCCAACTTTGCACCGCGGGCTATTCCCCCGGCCGACCCTCAGCCGATATGAGATTTGACGAGCGAGCGTCAAGTCGAACGCGATCGCAGCGCATCGGCCAAGCGGTGGCGCGCAGAAACAAGTTAGGCTCCATTCAGAGGCCGAGCGACAACGAGACAACAGTTGCCCGGCCGCACTTTGCCGGGCTGCCGGCGACCGTAAAGGATGCCGCCCGCAGCATAAGCGAGTTCCACCGGCGAACGATTCGGATCGACAAGGAAGTGAATGCGCCCCGCCGGTTGACCGGCACGCACCACGGTCCCGTTAGCGTGGAAAGGTTCGAAGACGCCTTCCTCCGTCGCAAGAACGTACGCGTCTGGTCCCGAAAGATCGTAGACCGGCGAGGACATGTTCGGCGGGTCGGCCATCTCGGGGGGCAAAGCGCCAAGATGCGCGAGGACGTTGCGGACTCCTCGCCGGCACAAGGCTAGCGCATCGATTGAAACTGTGCCGCCGCCGGCCATCTCGGTGCCAATGACTGTGAGACCGGCTCTCGCCGCCGAAGCAGTTGCGGTCCGGGGATCTCCGCGATTGTCGATAACCACCGTCATTGGCGCGCCGAACGCAAGCGTCGCCGCTTGGTTGCGCCTGTGCCTCTCCGGATCGGCAGCGGGCTCGATGATGGCGCTGGGAATGATCGCCAGCGACGAACCTCCCGAATGGAGATCAAGAAAGGCGTCAGCCATCGAGAACAGTACATTGTTGACGTAGGCGGCAATCTGCTGCGTCGGAGAGCCAAGCGGGTCGCCGGGAAAAGTGCGATTAAAGTTGAGGTCGTCAAGGGGTGATGTCCGGCGTGCCGCGGCGACCGCCGGCAGGTTGATGGCAGGAATAAAAATAAGACGTCCCGATACGGCTCCAAGATCGAGTTGGCGAATAAGCTCGCCGAGTACGATCGGCCCTTCGTACTCGTCGCCATGGTTGCCTCCTTCAAGGATGACCGTCGGGCCCCGCCCGTTGCTCATCACTGCAATAGGAATTGGAATGACGCCCCAGGCGTCGTCGTGCACTGAATGCGGAACCTGAATGAAGCCGGTCTGCTTCCCAGGCTTGTCGAAGTCAACTGTTGTGCGCAGTATAGTTTCCGTTTGAGGAGTCGCGGCGAGGCCCTCGACCATTCATTTGAACTCCCAGAAGTTCGCCAGGGTTCGTGCTCGCTGCCGCCGCCCTTCCAAATCGATACGATGAATCTCATCGCATTGTCGAAGAAAAGAAGAAAGGAAGGAGACAGTCACGCAGAAAGCCTTCGTTGAGCTCGGGCTTGCGGGACTTTTGCTCGCAACTTGCTCCTCAGGTCTGGTGGGCGAGCTCGGATGAGGCGGGACGGAAACGGTCAACTCCCAGACGATCTGAGCGGGAGGAGAGGGCAGGGGGATTTGACTGTTCATACGGAACGTCGCGAGAGTCTTCGCGCGGGTCAGTATTCTTCGACAAGCATTGCGGTGAGGACCCGCGTCGTGACAGAAGGATCGTCCGGATCAGGCGATATCAGCTCCATGTCTGTGTCGTAGTAGTCGATCTTCCAGAAGCAGCGGACGTCGCCGTCCTCGATGAGACCGAAGTCGTGTTCGCCATGCGGGTCGTTGTCTTCGTTGAAGTTATCGAACGCGCGAATCCTGGTTAGAATCGAATGACACCGGTCGGCGGGAAGGGATTTAAAGCCAGTAGTAACGACGACCGTCCCGCCCACAAACGGGCGTCGGAAGGCGTCATTGAGCGCGAATAGGATCGCGCCAGAGCGCGTTTTCTGCGGTCATTTTCAACCTCGATGAATTTTGCGAAACTGGAAGAGCACGCTCGCGAACCGGTCGCTGACATATCTACGGACGTAGTGTAAGTCAGGGAAGCAACCTCACAATGCCCACAGAAGCTCTCAGAGGATCAGACGCAATCTGTGTCCACGAGCTTGCGGACATACGCAGCGCAGGGAAGAAGCACACTGTTCTCGATGTCCGTGAAGCGAGGGAGCTTGACGTTTGCCGACTGGAAGGCGCTCTGCATATTCCGATGGCGGAGATTCCGGCGCAGACGGATAACCTCCCAACGGATCAATTGTTGGTGGTCATTTGTCATCACGGCGCTCGCAGTCAAATGGTCGTCGACTTTCTCAGAAGCGCCGGCTTTGACAACGCAGTCAATCTCGAGGGGGGCATCGATGCCTGGGCTTGCGATGTCGACCAATCAATGCCGCGGTATCGATAGTGTGCATGCAAAGGGGAAATTGCGACCATGCCGTTGACTGACTCAATGGAAAAACCGCTGGCGACCGAACGCACGGCCGGCCCGATCGCTGTCTTCTCCAACAGCTACGCGCGCCTGCCGGAGCATTTTTTTGCGCGACTTTCTCCGACCCCGGTCGCAAAGCCCCGCCTGATCAAGTTCAACGAAATGCTGGCCTCGGAATTGGGGGTTGATACACGTGGGCTGGGGCCGGACGAGGTGGCGGCGATATTTTCCGGCAACATCATTCCATCGGGCGCCGAGCCGATCGCAATGGCGTATGCCGGGCATCAATTCGGCAATTTCGTTTCGCAGCTTGGCGACGGCCGCGCAATCCTCCTTGGCGAGCTGTTAGACCGCGACGGCAAGCGGCGCGATGTCCAACTGAAGGGTGCGGGCCGAACGCCGTTCTCCCGGCGCGGAGACGGCCGCGCCTCGTTGGGGCCCGTCCTGCGCGAATATCTTGTCAGCGAAGCAATGCATGCGCTCGGAATTCCGACCACAAGGGCGCTGGCGGCGGTCTCAACCGGCGAAAGTGTTATCCGAGACCGCCAGTTACCTGGGGCCGTACTGACTCGCGTCGCATCGAGTCACATCCGGATCGGGACCTTCCAATATTTCGCGACGCGCGGCGATATGAAAGCCGTTGAACGCCTGGCCCTCTACGCAATCGATCGTCACTTCCCCGAAGCCCGTGACACTGAGAGGCCCATCCTGGCGCTGCTGCAGATCGTCGTGGAACGCCAAGCTTTGCTAATTGCGCGTTGGATGCATGTCGGTTTCATCCATGGCGTGATGAACACCGACAACACGGCGCTTTCAGGCGAGACCATTGATTTTGGACCGTGCGCTTTCATGGATTCGTACGATCCCGCGGCGGCCTTCAGCGCGATCGATGAATTGGGGCGCTACGCCTACGGTAATCAGCCGACCATTGCGCAATGGAATCTTGCCAGGTTCGCCGAGACCCTGCTTCCGCTCTTGGATCCCAACCCTGAACGGGCGGTCGAACTTGCGAGCGAGGCGATCTCCGCATTTACCTCCCGCTTTCAGGAGCATTGGCTTGCCGGCATGCGAGACAAGTTGGGGCTCTCCCGCAATGAAGAAGGCGATCTCGAGCTCGCCCAAGCCCTTCTCCGAGCGATGCATGAAAACGCTGCGGACTTCACATTGACTTTCCGTCGGCTGTCTGACGCTGCGGCGGATGAGCAAGCGGACGCCAACGTGCGGTCCTTATTCGTGAACCCTGCTGCCTACGACAGTTGGGCTTCGAGGTGGCGATCGCGTCTGGCCGCCGAGAGGCTCGACCCCAACGCCCGCGCTCAGGCGATGCGAGCCGTCAATCCGGCCTTCATCCCCCGCAATCACCGGGTGGAGCAAGCGCTCGACGTAGCGATCGAGTATGGAGACTTTTCACCGTTTGCCGAGCTGCTGACGGTTCTCTCGCGACCTTATGAGGATCAAGCGGACTTCGCCGACTATGCTAACCCGCCTCACGCAAACGAGCGCGTCTTCCGGACATTCTGCGGGACTTAGCCCCGATTTTGCACGTCCTCCGAACTTTATGTTTGCGGAGGCCCGTTCATTGACACGGCGAATTCAGGCGACGAATATTCAAACTGCTGGACCCGACGAATAAGAAGGCTGCGCATGACGGCTTCGCTTGACCGGGCGGCAGGAGGTCATATGCGGGACAATTGGATCAATTTACCGGCCTCCTATAAAGGGAGAACCGGGCCGCGCCTCACTCGTCGCGACGTCCTCCGGGGCGCAACGGCCCTCGGCGCTCTTACGCTGTCCGGTTTCCAGATTCTCGATGGCGCTTTCTCCCCCGCTTTCGCCGAGCCCAAGCGTGGCGGGGTTCTCAAAGCCGCGTTCTCAGCGGATCCGGCCGGTTTCGATCCGGTGAGAGGTCCGAGCGGCATGTCTCACGTTGTCATCGAACAAGTCTATTCCACGCTAATGGCGCTGGATCCCGACGCCAAGCCCTACCCGGAACTGGCCGAAAGCTACGAGGTCAGCGACGACGGGCTCCAATACACCTTTAAACTTCGGCCAGATGTGACCTTCCATAACGGGGATGAACTGACAGCCGAGGATGTCAAGTTTTCGTTTGACCGGCTTCGAGCCAAAGATTCGGGCTATTCCTATGGTTCGCAGGTTGAGACGATCGAATTCTGTCGACGCCGTCGACAAACACACGGTCCACTTCAAGCTCTCACGTCGGACCGGACCGTTCCTCGTCTACATGGCTTTCCCGGGCAGCTCGATCGTTCCCAAGAAGCTCGTCGAGTTTGGCCATGACCTGAACGCCAACCCGGTGGGATCTGGCCCATTTAAATTTGTCAGTTATGAACCGAGATCTGCGATCAAGTTCGAACGGAACCCGCATTACTTCCAGGAGGGCAAGCCCTATTTTGACGCGATGGAATATCGGATCATTCCTGATGCGACTGCTCTGACGAGCGCTGTCACATCAGGCGAGGTGAATTTCTCAAACGAGATTCCACCGAAAGACTGGGCCTCCGTGACCGCCGTTCCGAGTCTTAAGACCCAGACCCTAGAGGGCTCCCGGTATTACTGGCTTTTGCCGAATAGCACGGTGAAGCCACTCGACAATCCGAAGGTCCGCCAGGCGATTGGCCTTGCACTCGATCGCAAGGCGCTTGTCGCTGGTGGCTTCTTTGGCCTAGCCACGCCTATCCTCGGCGGCGTCATTCCCGAGTGGAACTGGGCCCATTCGGACGCCAAATTTTTCGGCGAACGCGCCGAAGTAGCGAAAGCGAAGGCGCTCTTGGCGGAAGCCGGCGTCCCGAACGGTTTCGAGACAAGCATGACGATCGCCTCGTCTTTTCCCGCCATGGTCGCGATGGCGCCCATCATTCAGGCCAACCTCGCCGCAGTCGGAATCAAGGCCGAGATCAAGACGATGGAAATCCCCCGCTACTGGGACGAGGTGTGGGGACCAAGCAAGTTCGACATCACGACGATGTACTGGGTGAGTCCGCTTGCCGATCCGGACGACTTTGTCACGAATAACTATAAGTGCGGCATGGCCATCAACGTGCAGAAGAGCTGCAGCAAAGAGATGGACGCCATTCTTGAAGAGGCGAAAAGCGCAGCGACCCAAGATGCGCGCAAGGTTGCTTACAAAACGATGCAGGATCTCTCGCTTCAGGAGATGGACATCGTCCCGCTTGTGAATGCCTGGCTGCTAATCGCTTACGCAAGCAATCTGCAAGGGTTCACACCGTTGCGCACAGGCTTCCTGAAGACGCTGAAGGACTCCTGGTTCGAAAGCTGAACCGAGTATCTTGGTGTCTCCTGAGGACCGGACGCGCATCCGCGGACTCGTGTCGGGACGAATGCGCCTCTTCATTTCTGAAAGGCGACGCGAGTGGCGCGCCTCATTCTGACAAGGCTGGGCTTATTCGTGCCGACGCTATTCGCAGCGTCCGTGATATTGTTCATTGCCATCAACGTCGTGCCTGGTTCGGCGGCGCGTTCGGCTCTCGGCGTCGATGCGACACCGCAAGCGATCATGCGCTTCGAAGCGCTGAACGGCCTCAATCGCCCGCTCGTCATTCAGTATACGGAGTGGCTCGGAAGGGCTTTGCACGGTGATCTCGGGACGTCCTTCCAAAATCGCGTTCCGGTGGCGCCGGAGATCCTCAAACGGCTACCGATAACGCTCGAACTCGCGATCCTGGCCTTCTTGCTCGCCAATGCCATCGCTCTGCCACTTGGCGCCCTGGCGGCTTTGCGTCATCGGCGAAAGGCCGATATCGCGATTTCCACGTTGGCGACGATCCTCGGCGCTATCCCCAGCTTCTGGCTCGCTACGCTGCTGGTCCTCGTTTTTTCTCTCCATTTGAAGATTCTTCCCGCAGGCGGCTACACTCCGTTCCTTGATAATCCCCGGCAAAACCTCACCCAGATGATTCTACCGGCGGTCTCGCTTGGTCTCGTATCGTCGGCGCTGCTCCTGCGTATCATGCGCACAACAATGATCGAGGTGCTGAGCTCGGACTATGTGCGCACGGCCCACGCCAAGGGCGCTCCGGAAGGGATCATCATAAGGCGCCATGCCCTGCGTAATGCGCTGATTCCCTATCTCACTGTCGGCGCTGTTGAGTTTGGTTTCCTCTTCGGTGGGGTCGTCGTCATCGAAGACATCTTCCGGCTTCCCGGCATTGGCTCGCTTGTGCTTGTCGGCATCATTAACCGCGACTATCCCGTCCTTCTTGGATCAGCGCTCGTCGTGACAATCATCGTGCTCTTCGCGAATATGGTCGTCGATACATTCGCTGCGCTGCTCGACCCACGTCAATTGCGCCCGAGAGAAGCCGGCAGGTGAGCGCATTCGCGGACTATAGTGCAAGGCGGCACGGTCTTCTCACGCTGGGCATCGTCATTGTCTCCGTAGTGGTCCTCTCTGCGGTCTTCGCTCGGTGGATCGCGCCCTATTCGCCGTACGATCTCGACGTCGCGGTCATGTTGGAGAGTCCATCAAAGACCCATTGGCTCGGCACCGATGAGGTGGGTCGGGACGTACTTTCCCGCACAATCTTTGCGGCGCAGATTTCGGTTGAGGTCGCGCTCTTTGCAGTCGGAGTTGGGCTCACCGGGGGCACAATCATCGGAATGCTCGCGGCTTACTGCGGCGGCGTGGTGGACATGCTGCTCATGCGCCTCATGGAGCTCCTGTTTTCGTTCCCGGCGATTCTTCTCGCCGTGGTTCTGATGGCCTCGCTCGGCACAAACGTCCTCAATGCGATGCTCGCGATCGGCATTATCTTCATCCCGGGCTTCGCCCGGCTCGCGCGCGCTTCGACCCTCTCCGCGCTTCAGCAGCAATATGTAGAGGCAGCTCGCAGCATCGGTATGAGCCATTCACGCATCATCATGCGCGAGTTGCTTCCAAATGTCGTGACGCCGCTGCTTGTAGAGGCAGCAGTCGCTTTCGCCTACGCGGTGCTGCTCGAATTTGCGCTGAGCTTCCTCGGTCTCGGCGCTCAGCCGCCCGAACCGTCCTGGGGTAATATGCTCAATACCGGTCGCGGGTTCATGGCGCAGGCGCCTTGGCTCAGCATAGTTCCCGGATCGGCCCTTTTTCTATGCGTTCTCGGCTTCAATCTCCTTGGCGACGGATTGCGCGATATGCTTGATCCGCATCTAAGAGACTGACATGGCGCCTCCGCCCCGCGACCGTCCTGGCCAAACCTTCGAGATTCGCAATCTGTCGATCGCCTTCTCGACCCCGCGCGGTGACGCCCGCGTCGTTGACAATGTGAGCCTTTCGATCGGGGCCGGCGAGATTGTGGGCGTGATCGGTGAATCAGGTAGCGGAAAGACGCTGACTGCGTTGGCCGCGCTCGGTATGTTGCCTCGGGGCGCGCGCATCGAGGCCGGATGCATCCTGCTGGGGGGCGAGTCCCTTCTTGACAAGACAGAGCGGGAGCGCCGAGCCATTCGCGGGGATCGGATGGCCTACATTCCCCAAGACGCTCTGCGCTCCCTCAATCCGACCTTGCGCGTCGGCGTTCAGGTCGGGGAGCCATTGGCGCTGCATCGCGCGACGGCTTGGAAAGCGGCAAAGCGGAAAGCGGTCGAGCTTCTTGCCGCCGTCCATCTCCGCGAGCCTGAGAGGCGGGCGGAGGAATACCCACATCAATTTTCCGGCGGTATGCAGCAGCGCGCCATGATCGCCATGGGCTTGTGCCTTGAGCCACAACTGTTGATCGCCGACGAGCCGACCACGGCGCTTGACGTGACGGTGCAAGCGCAGGTGCTGCAGTTGGTTCGAGAGATTCGGAACGAGCACCGAGCATCGATCCTTTTCATCACCCACGACCTCGGCGTTGTGGCTGACCTTTGCGATCGAGTGTACGTGATGTACGCGGGGGCAATTGTGGAGGAGGGCCCGGTCGACAGGATTTTCGAGCGTCCCGGTCATCCTTATACACGAGGTCTCCTACGCGCGACCCCAGCCTTGCATGGTCCGAAAGAGGCCCTCACCCCAATACCCGGTCAAATCCCGCTTGCGAGGGAACGGCCCGAAGGCTGTCGTTTCGTGGACCGATGTGCTCTCGCCATCGATTCATGCCGTAGCCCGCCGCCTCGGGTTGAGATTGAACCGGACCACTGGGCGCTCTGCATCCGAGCAGGCGAAGCGGAGATTGCGGCATGAGCAATCCGCTACTTGAGGTCCGCAACGCTTCCCGAACCTTCCGCACCGGCGTGAGTCCATTTTCCCGCGAGGCCTTCACCGCCGTCGATAACGTTTCGCTTCGATTGCAGAATGGCCGCACGTTAGGGATCGTTGGCGAGTTCAGGGTCGGGGAAATCGACGCTGCTCCGGATGGTCCTACGCCTCATTCGTCCGACCTCAGGCGAAATCTTGTTTGAAGGTCGCGATATTTGGGCTCTCTCTGGACGAGAATTGCTGGCCGTGCGGCGGCGAATGCAAGCAATTTTCCAGGACCCGGCCTCTTCGTTCAATCCGCGCCAGTCGATCGGAGCCATCCTTGCTGCTCCGCTTGAAGTGCACAGCGTCGGGACACGGGCTCAGCGTATCAAGATGGTCGCGGAAACTCTCGAGCTTGTCGGTCTTTCTTCGACCTATGCATCACGTCGCCCACATCAGCTTTCGGGGGGACAGCGTCAGCGCGTCGCGATCGCTCGAGCGATCATCCTGCGGCCCTCCTTGATTGTAGCGGACGAGCCGACATCAGCGCTCGATGTTTCAGTGCAAGCGCAAATCCTCGCCTTGCTCCAAAAGATCAACCGCGAGTTCGGGCTAGCCTGTGTTTTCGTGAGTCACAATCTCGGCGTCATTCGCGTCATCGCCGACGATGTCGCTGTCATGCGGCGCGGGAAAGTCATTGAGGCGGGCCCCGTCGAACGGGTTTTTGAAAACCCACGGGAGGAATACACGCGCGCGTTGATTGACGCAGTTCCCGATCCATCTCGCCGAAGATCGCCCGTTCTCTCCTTCCAATCGGTTGCTGAGGAATAGCGTCATGCTGGAAGTCAACACATTCTCAATCTCGGCCCGCTGTGCAAGGACTGGGATGCTAGGCGTCGCTGTGTCGACGGCGGTGCCCGGCGTGGGCGGCATCTGTCCCTTCGTGAAGCCCGGGGTCGGAGCTGTCGCGACGCAGTCCTGGGTCAATCCATACCTCGGGATCGATGGATTGAAGTTGCTAGAGGAGGGGAGCACTGCCCAGCAGGCGCTCGATACCCTCATCAACGCCGACCCCGGTAAAGACGTTCGGCAGCTCGGAATCGTGGACGCGGCGGGCCGCAGCGCCGCTTGGAGCGGCAGCCAGTGCACCCACTGGTTTGGACACATTACCGGACCTGACTTCTCGGTGCAGGGAAATATGCTGGTCGGCGAACGGACAATTCAAGCGATGGCGGAAGCCTTCACGGGCTCCGTGGGCCTCACGCTTCCCGAGCGCCTTATGGCCGTGCTCGAAGGTGGCCAGTGTGCTGGAGGCGACAAGCGCGGCCGGCAGTCGGCGGCTATGCTGGTGTACAGGACGGAGGAATTTCCTTACCTCAGTCTGCGGGTGGACGAGCACCCCCATCCTGTTGCGGAATTGCGTCGGGTCTTCGAAGTGGCGCGTCACCAATTGCTGCCCTTCGTCGACGGAATGCCTTCCCGGAAAAATCCGATGGGCGATCTTCCGAAAACGGTGACGGACATGCTGATGACGCCCCCTCCCTACAGGCCGGGAGGCGGCGGATCCGGGTTATAGAAGTTCAGAGCAGGGCCTAGGGAAGCATTGGGTCAGGCCGGTTGGCTCCTCGACGAGGGCGAGATCGCCTTTAAGGGAACGAATTTGCCCGTCCTCCGCGGATGATTCAGCGAGGCGGCCAGATCGCTCGGATCTATACGAGCGCGGCCCATCATTTCATTGAGACCGCAGGAAATATCCGGAGGGTAGCGCTGACGCCGTTGGTCTTGGACCAAAATACCAAACCCCTGGGATCTTCTCGAGCCGGAAGATGATGCGCCCGATCCGGCGGCCTGACCGCCACCTGAGCCCCTCTCTCGTTAACTATGGTTCGGGTCCGTACTGACGAAGCCAAAAGGAATTGAGGCTTGTTCTCCCGTACTATCACACTCCCCGTGGATCGGAACTTGCTTGACTTAGTTTTGCCAATTGCGATGGGTTGCAGCAATCATCAGGCGGGGAAACTGGCCATGCTTTTTCGTGCGATCTTATCTGTCGCGGGTGTAGCCGTGACCTCCCAATGCGCGAAGGCGCGCATAGGCGGGCCAACATGAAGCGGCTGCCTGACTTTGGGGTCAGAACCCCGTCCGCTTGATTTTCGCGACGATGTCTCCGCCTCCCTACCGCTATCGATCGGCAAGCGGCTTGCGCCCTTGAGGCGCTCGCCAATGTTGATGTGGACATCCATGCCGGAGAGGTTCTGGCTATTCTCGGCGACAATGGCGCGGGTAAATCTACTTTCATCAAGATCCTTTCCGGCGCCTACGAGCCAAGCGCTGGGACAGTCCTGCTCGACGGCGCGCCCGTGAGTTTCGCTTCGCCCCAGGACGCGGCGGACGCTGGGATCGCCACCATCTTCCAGGAACTCGCGCTGTCAGAGAATTTATCCATCGCCGAGAACGTGTTTCTTGGCAGAGAACTCGTCCACCGCGTGCTCGGCGTACCGTTCCTCAAGCGGCAAGCGATGAAACAGAAGGTGGCCGAGCTTCTGCACTCTCTCGAGGCGCACATCTCGGATCCCGACGCGGCGGTCGGAAGCCTTTCGGGCGGGCAGCGCCAGGCGGTGGCGATCTCGCGCGCGCTCAACCTCAATGCGCGCCTCGTCATCATGGATGAGCCGACGGCGGCGCTCGCGGTCGCGGAGACGCGCAAGGTCCTGCAGCTCATCCGCCGCCTGGCTGATGGCGGACGTGCTGTGATCCTCATCAGCCACAACATGCACGATGTTTTCGAAGTGGCGGACCGGATCGTGGTGTTCCGGCGAGGCCGGAAGATCGCCGAACGCCGACGGTCAGAAACCAACCCCGAAGAGGTCGTTTCCTTCATCACGGGCGCTCATCCCGACGTGAGAGCGCTCGAAACGCAAGCCTGAACTCACGTCACAGCTGGGAAGGATGAACATGCATACGCATTCCAAAATCGTACTGCTCGTCGGAGCGCTACTCGCGGTCAGCTCCACTTTCGCGCTCGCGGCTGACAAGAAAGTCGCGTTCGTGCCGCAGATCACCGGCATCCCTTATTTCGACGCGATGAAGGCCGGTGGCGAGGAAGCCGCCGCCAAATTCGGCGTCGATTTCATCTATCAGGGTCCGGTCGACACCAACCCTGTCGACCAGATGCAGATCGTCCAGAATCTCATTGACCAGGGCGTCAACGCGGTCGCTGTCTCGGTGCTTGACGCTTCCAGCATTGCGCCGGTCGTCGAGGCTGCGAAGGCGAAACATGTCGCGCTGTTCACCTCAGACAGCGACGCGCCGAAGTCCGGCCGAGCGTTGTATGTCGCGCAGGCGACGGACGAGGGTTTGGGCGACGCGATCATCGACGAAATGGTGAAGAGGGTCGGCGAGGATGCGAAGATCGGCATTGTCTCCGGCGAGGCGACGGCGTCCAATCTCAACGCCTGGATCGGCTTTATGCAGGCGCGGGCAAAGGCGAAATATCCGAAGCTGAAGCTTCTCGAACCGCAATTTGCCGGCGGCACCGCCCAGCGCGCGGCGCAGATCGCGACCGACCTCATGACGGCCAACCCCGACCTCAAGGGCCTGATCGGCGTCGCCTCCACCACTTGCCCGGGGTCGGACAGGCCATCGAGACGGCGGGCAAGATCGGTAAGGTGATCGGAACAGGTTATTGCAGCCCGAACACCGCGCGCGCGTACCTCAAAAGCGGCTCCTTCGGCTACAGCGTGCTGTGGGATCCGAAGGAGCTGGGCTATCTCACCGTGTGGGCGGGCAAGCAGCTGATCGACGGTAAGGAGATCCCCGCGACCACGACGCCGGAGGGCATGAGCCATCCGGTCACTTATGACGCCAAGACCGGCGTTCTGCTGCTAGGCGAGCCGGCGGTGTTTACGGCTCAGAACGTCGACAACTATAAGTTCTGAGCCAGCTAAGTCGGAGACGATGCGCGCCTTTCTCGAGCGCTTTGGCGAGCGGGAGGCTTTACTTGCGCTCGGCTGCATCGTCTCCGGTCTCGTCTTTTCAATTCTCTCGCCCTATTTCGCGACGGCCGACAACCTGCTTACCATCGCGCGCAACAGCACCGAGCTTCTCCTGATCGGCTCGGCATGACGCTGCTTCTCGGTATTGGAGGGATCGATGTTTCGGTCGGTTCCGTCCTCGGTCTCGCGGCGATCGGCATAGGAAGGCTGCTCGAAGCAGGCGCGCCGCCGGCGCTCGCGGCGCTAGCCGGACCAGTCGCAGGTTGGCGCTTGGAATGGTCACCGCCGTCGTCGTGATTTTGCCGGCATTGAACGTGCCGCGCTCGTTGGCAGTCAATTCCCGCCGGGATTTTTCTCGCCCTCGGCGGTTCATGGCTTTCGGGCCTTCCCGTTGGCCTGACCAATCTATTGTCTGCGCGGATTTTCGGTGCGCCCGTTTCCGTGCTCGTCATTGCGCTGGCTTACGGCGCTGTCTTTGTCGCCGTTCGGCTCACCCCGTTCGGCGCACATCTTCTCGCCATCGGCAATTCGGAAGCAAGGGCGCGGCTCGCGGGCATCGGGGTGCGTAAGGTTCAGATCGCGGCTTTCGTCATCAGCGGCGGCCTGTGCGGGCTCGCTGCGAGCTTCTACGTCGCGACCTATCGCAATGTGGAAATGACCATCGGCGCCACCCTTGCCCTCGAAGCGGTGGCCGCGGTCGTGCTCGGGGGGACCGCCGTGACAGGCGGGCGCATCAGCCTGCTGGCACCGCCTTCGGGGTCATTCTCTTGCGGCTTCTTCAGAACGGACTCCTCCTCGTCGGGGTGCCGTCGCTCTGGCAGCCCGTGGTGACGGGCCTCCTGCTGTTGCTTGTGCTCGGCGCTGAGGCCTTGTCGGGGCGGCTGCCGCTCGAACGGCTTCGTCAGTCAGCGATGGGCGCCGCGCGGAGGGTAGGAGCGCGATGACGCCTCGCGTCTCCCCAATCCTCGCGATTCTCGGCCTGCTGTGGGTTGTCGTCCTTGCCGGCCTGGCGGTTCTGAAGCCTGCAGCGATAGGCGTGTCGACCGTGACGGCCGTGCTGCAGTTCTCGACCATTCTGGCGCTTGTCGCGCTTGGGCAGGCGCTCGTGATCGTGTGCGGAGGCGCGGGCATCGACATCTCGGTCGGCGGCATGGTCTCGCTCGCCGTCGTTCTCGCCATGCTGCTCGTGAAGGCCGGGCTCCCCGGCCTGTTGCTCCCTGTATTCTGCCTGGCTCTCGGCTTGGCTCTCGGTCTCGTGAACGGGCTTCTCGTGACCCGTCTCCGGCTCCTGCCGCTCATCGCCACGCTCGGGACGTTTTACGTTTATTCCGGGGCGGCGGTGGCGCTGACGGCGGCGCTGCGCAAGCCGGCGTGCCCGCGTACCTACTGCCGTGGGGGCGGGGCGCCCTCGGTGGCCTGCCCCTTCCGTTCCTGACGCTCGCGCTGCCTGTGTTCGTCATGGCCGGCGTTCTGCTCCACACGACCTCGTGGGGTCGATGGATCTATGGCATGGGCTTCAACGAGCGATCTGCGCGGCTGGTTGGAATTCCGGTCGATCGCGTGCGGTTGGCGGCCTACGGCGCGAGTGGCGCGCTCGCCGGCTGCGCAGCGCTCGTAAGTCTTGCGTGGCTTGGCGGGGGCCGGCCCAATATCGGACAGAACCTCGAACTGACGTCACTAACGGCGGCTATGCTGGGCGGCATCGGAATTTTCGGCGGCAAAGGAGGCGTCTTTGGCGTCCTGGCCGCGGTATTGCTTCTCGTCACGCTACAAACCGGCCTCCTGCAGCTCAACGTCAACACCGTCTGGCAGGTTGGCATCGTCGGGACGATCCTCCTCATCGTCCTCCTTATCGACAATCTCGCCCTTATCCGGAGAACGTCATGAGCCCGTTAGAAGAGACGATCGCGAAGGCGGTCGAGCAACGCGCAGACCGAATTGTCGACACACTCTGCGACATCGTGCGCTTTTCATCGATCGTGAAATCCGATCCGCGCGAAGCGGGCCCGGGCGAGCGCGACTGTCAGCTTTACTTGCAGAACCGGCTTCAGACGCTGGGCTTCACGACCGATCTGTGGGACCCCGATGGGCCTACGCTCTACGCCAAATATGAAGGCCGCCCTGGCGCCAACAAAGGCCGCACCTTCGAGGGTCGTCCCAATCTGGCTGGCGTCCTGAAGGGTAAGGGCGAGGGCCGTTCCATCATGTTGACAGGCCATATCGACGTGGTCCCGCCTGGCGCGCTCGAACATTGGACGGTGATCCGTTCGCGCCTGTGGTTTCCGAAGGCTTCGTGCGAGGTCGCGGGACGGTCGACATGAAGGGCGGCGTCGCCTGCATGCTGATGGCAGTCGAGATTCTCAAGGAAATCGGTGTCACCCTCGCCGGCGATGTCGTCTTTACGACCGTCGTCGACGAGGAAATCGGCGGCTTGCGATGCTTGCCATGGTCGACCGTGGCTATCGCGCCGACGCCGGGATCATGACGGAGCCGACGGCCAATCGCATCGCGCCGCTCTGCCACGGAATCCTCTGGGGCCGGATCATGGTCGACGGCATAGGCGGTCACGCCGAACTGACTCCGAACTATTGGGACGGCAGCGGCCCGGTGGACGCCATTCAACTTTGCCGGCAGGTGCTCGACGGCATCGACATCCTCAATCGCCGCTGGCAGACCGCGCCGGCGAAGAATCATCCTCTGATGGATCTTCCGAACCAGATTATCGTGACGTAGATCAAGTCTGGCGAGCATCCGTCTTCGACGGCAGGACGCGGCGAGATTGTCATCGACGTTCAGTATCTTCCGCACGAGAAGGACGAGTTTGGCCTCGGGGGTCACGTGAAGCGCGAGGTCGAGGCGCATCTGGCGGCGGTTTGCCAGGCGGATCCGTATCTGCGCAAGCATCCAATCCGGGTCGATTGGATTCTCGACGCGGATTGCGCGGAAGTCTCAGCCGATCATCCTTTCATCGGGGCCTTTCAAAGCGCGGTCTCGCAGGCGGGGCTTGATCCTCGTCTTTCCGGTTTCGGCGCCCACAGCGACATCGGTTTGCCGACAGGACTCGGACGCACGCCGACGGTCAATTTCGGCCCCGGCGATCCGGCTCAGTCCCATCAACCGAACGAACGTGTCGCGGTCCGTGACCTTGTGGATTGCACGAAGGCGATCGCACTCGCGATTCACGGCTGGTGCATGCCGGTCAAGACATAAATCACCGAAACGGTTTGGCCCGATGACTTGTGAGATCTTCTCAGCAGACAACGGCTGGTGGAGGCCCATGGCGCTAAAGACACATTCCGGCGGTCGGCGCATCATGCCGTCGCTGACAGCGAGCGGCCGCGGCCTTAGCTAAAGGCGGCGTCGCGGTCCGGAACGGTCTTGCGCCACATGCCAGAAATAGGGCACGCTTCCGGAGTGGCCGGTTATTGCCTGCCGTGTCGCGTTTGCTTGGAATGTGGCTCGGCAACAGGAAGAATTCGAGGGAGGGTTAAATGAAATCAATGGTCAAGGGCTTGAGCGTCGTGGCGTTAGCCGCGGCTGCGCTTGGAGCGATGCCGGCGAAGGCGGCGACGGTCGCGCTTGTAACAATCAACCAGCAGGCGCTCTTCTTCAACCAGATCAACGACGGCGCCAAGCAAGCAGCGGATAAAGCGGGCGCGAAGCTCGTCATCTTCAACGCCAACAACGTCGCCACGGCCCAGAACAGCGCGATCGAGGACTATATCGCCCAGAAGGTTGACGGCATTGTGCTGGTCGCCATTGACGTCAACGGGGTGAAGCCCGCGGTTACCGCGGCGAAGAAAGCCGGCATTCCCGTCGTCGCGATCGACGCGCGTATTCCCGATGGCGACAATGCGGCGTTCATCGGCGTCGACAACAAAGGGGCTGGCGAGCAGATCGGCAAATACTTCGCTGATTATGCCAAGACGAAGATGGGCGGATCCGCCAAGGTCGGCATCGTCGGCGCGCTCAATTCCTTCATCCAGAACCAGCGCCTGGATGGCTTCAAGGCGGCCGCACAGGCAGACAGCGGGGTGAAATTCCTGGACACGGTGGATGGCCAAAACATCCAGGACGTGGCGCTGACCGCGGCCGAAAACCTGATGACCGCCAACCCCGACATGAATGCGCTCTATGCCACAGGTGAGCCTGCGCTTGTCGGCGCCATTTCGGCTGTTACGAGCCAGCAGCGCACCGACAAGGTCAAGGTCTTCGGCTGGGACCTCACCGCTCAGGCGATCAAGGGCATCGATGAGGGCTGGATCGTCGCCGTCGTTCAGCAGGACCCTTTCCAGGAAGGTGTGGCTGGCGTCGAGACCATTCTCAAGCTCAAGAAGGGCGAGAAGGTCGAACCGAGCATCGACATTCCCGTCACCATCGTGACCAAGGAGAATGTCGACAAGTTCCGCAGCCTGTTCAAATAGGCTGCTCGAACCGCCCGCCGGGACGCTTCGGCGTCCCGCTTTCCTCTTTGCACGAAGGTGTAAGCCAAGCGGATGTTGAGCGCCGACGCGCCGATCCGGGTCCAGATGGAGGACATCAGCAAGTCCTTCGGCGCCATCAAGTCGCTTGATCGCGTCAACCTCGTACTGCGCGCTGGCGAGGTTCTTGGGCTCGTCGGCGACAACGGCGCGGGCAAGTCGACGCTCAGCAAGATTCTGTCCGGCGCCGTCGTTCCCGATTCCGGCCGCCTTCATCTCGACGGCCGTGAAGTCCGTTTCACATCCCCCGCCGACGCGCGACGTCAGCGGGTCGAGATGGTTTATCAAGACCTGTCGCTCTGCGACACGGTCGATGTCGCAGGCAACCTCCTTCTTGGCCGGGAGCCGCTCAAGCGCATGCTTGGCGTGCCGATCATGGACAAGCGCAAGATGCATGCGGACGCCGCACAGATGTTGGCGCATCTCGGCATCCGCATGCCGAGCACGCGGCTCAAGGTCGAGAATCTTTCCGGCGGCCAGCGTCAGAGCATAGCGATCGGACGCGCGGTGTCGTTCGATCCCCTGGTCCTCATCATGGATGAGCCGACGGCGGCCCTTGCGGTCGCCGAGGTCGACGCTGTGCTCGATCTCATCGGCCAAGTAAGCGCCAAAGGCGTGAGCGTCATCCTCATTACCCACCGCTTGCAGGATCTGTTCGTCGTCTGCGACCGGATCATGGTCCTCTACGAGGGTCGCAACGTCGCGGAGCGGCTCATTGGCGAGACGAATATCGAGGAGGTCGTCAACCTCATTGTGGGCAGAAAATTCCGCTCCGTCTCGGCTGGAACGCGGCCTGAAAGCGAGGCGCGGTCTTGACCGCGGCCGCAGCCCCCAATGCGATGCGCGATCGCGCGAGGCTGATCATCCACGATCATGGGGGCGTGGTCAGCATTGCGGTTTTCTTCGTCGTGATGGCGATTACTTTCTCGCTGATCACCGACACATTCCTGACCGAGACCAATCTCCTCAACATTTTGCGACAGACCGCTCCCCTCATGATCGTGGCGGTCGCGATGACTTTCGTAATCACGACCGCGGGGATTGACCTGTCCGTCGGCTCGGTGCTCGCGCTCGTGAATGCGCTGGCGGCGATTTCGCTGCAGGGCGGCCTCTATTGGCCGCTGGTGATCGTGCTCATGCTGGGGGTCGGGATCGTCATCGGCCTCTTCCAGGGTTTCTTCATCGCCTACGAAGGCATCCCCGCCTTTATCGTCACGCTTGCTGGTCTGAGCTCCATCCGAGGGACAGCGCTGCTTCTGACGAAAGGCTATTCGATCCCGATCGATCCTCAGAGCCCGTTCAACGCCATCGGGCGGGGTTGGGTGTTCGGCTTGCCCATGCCGGCGATCATTGCCGTCGTCGTGCTGGCTTTGGGCTTCCTCGTTTTCAATGAAACCACCTTCGGCCGCTACGTGACCGGGATCGGGGCCAATGCTGAAGCCGTTCGCCGAGCGGGCGTCGACACCAAGCGGATAACGCTCGCCGTCTACGCGCTGAGCGGGTTCGCGGCGGCGATTGCGGGAATCATCATTGCCGGACGCCTCGGAAGCGGGTCCTCGAACGCCGGCGGGGGCTTCGAACTCGAGGTCATAGCCGCGGTCGTGCTGGGCGGCACGAGCTTGTTCGGCGGCCGCGGCACGATGCTCGGCACGCTTCTGGGCGCTTTGACCGTCGCGGTGATCGGCAACGGCCTCATCCTTTCGCATATGTCGCCGTTCCTCACGCCGATCGTCGAGGGCTTCATCATTCTCATCGCGGTCTGGCTGAACTTCCGCCTGTTCCGCACGGGGCGGCGGACGAACTGAGGAAGACGGGCGCGAACATGGCGAAGCCAACGATCGGCGTGCACTCGGGACTTGTCCGAACGGTGCTCGGCCCCATTCCCGTCGAGGCGATTGGCGTCACGCTTATGCATGAACATATCTTGCTCGACGCTTCGAGCTGGTGGAAGCGCCCATGCTGCGGCTCGGAGATCGCAATCGCCGAAAGAACGCTCGACATATCGATGATCGGCGATTTACGGATGAACCCGTTTCTCAACCGCGACAATTGCGGGTTGCTCGATGTCCGGGCGGCGATCGAGGAGCTCAATCATTTCGTTGAATATGGCGGGAAAACCATCGTCGATCCGACCAACCTCGGAATCGGACGTGATCCATCCGCGTTGCAGAGGATCAGCCGTAGAACAGGCCTTAACATCGTGATGGGCGCGGGCTTCTACCTCGAACCGTCGCATCCTCCTTACGTGAAGGACATGACCGTTGAGACGATCGCCGAGGCGATCGCTCGCGACTGCGGCCTCTCAGAGGACGAGCCAGAAGTTTGCGCCGGAATCATCGGGGAGATCGGGATCAGCAAGGACTTCACGCCCGCCGAGGAAAAGGTGCTGAGAGGCGCGGCGCGCGCGTCCAAGCTCAGCGGCGCTCCGCTCTCCGTTCATCTTCCCGGCTGGGAGCGCCACGCTCACCGGGTGCTCGACGTTGTCGAGAGCGAGGGCGCGGACCTGCGGCACGTCGTGCTCTGTCATATGAACCCAAGCTTGCACGACCCGCAGTACCAGAGAAGCGTGGCCGACCGAGGCGCCTTCATCGAATACGATATGATCGGGATGGACTTCTTTTATGCCGACCAGCAAGCCCAGTCGCCCTGCGACGAAGAGAACGCAATCGCGATCTGCCGGCTGGTCGACGACGGCTATCTCGGCTCGATCCTCATGTCGCAGGACGTGTTTCTGAAGATGATGCTCGTGCGGTACGGCGGGTTTGGCTATGGCTATATTCTCAAGCATTTCGTGCCGCGCCTGAAGCGCCATGGCATGGATCAACGCACCATCGACCACATATTAGTTGAGAACCCGCGACGGGTTTTCTCCGCCGAGCATCGTGCGCGCTGACGGGGGCCGACGGTGGCGGACAGCGGGCAAAGATGATCCATGTGATCGGCAACGCCGCGGTCGACAGCGTGATTCGAGTGGAGCGATTCCCGCGGCCCGGTGAGACGATCGTGGCTCTCGGCGCTTCTGAAGACCTCGGCGGCAAGGGCGCCAATCAGGCGGTCGCCGCCGCGCGTTGCGGAACGCCGGTTCGTCTTGTCGCGCCGATTGGCGATGACGCTCTCGGTGAGCGCATTCGCTCCAGTCTCGCTCGCGAAGGCGTGGAAACAGACGGAGTGACGATCTCGCCTCATGGGACAGATCGTTGCGTCATTACGGTTGACGGTCATGGGGAAAATACGATTCTGAGTTTGATTGATGCTGCGCGTCATTTCGATCCGATCGCGGAGACACACATTGAGTTCGTGGATCAGCGCCGGCGACCTGGTCGTCATGCAGGGCAATCTGCGGCCGGGCGTCACCCGCGATTGTCTGGCGCTGGCCAAGTCGAAAGGCGCAACGACCGTTCTCAATCCGTCGCCAACCTACGCGGCGGGGGACTACGATTGGACCCTGGTTGATCTCGTGTTGGTCAATCGCGGCGAGGCGGTTGAACTTGCGGGTGGCGAAGCGGCGGAGGCGGCAGCCTCTCTTTGCAAAAACGGCGCGGGCGCGGTTGTTCTCACCCTCGGCGCCGGTGGTGCTGCTTTCTTCTCGGCCGATGATGTGTTTTGCGTGCCGGCGCCGCAGGTTGTCGCCATCGATGCGGTCGGAGCTGGCGACGTATTCTGCGGGGTCTTGATCGCCGCCAAGGCTCTCGGGCGTAACGGGAGAGAGGCGCTCGCCGTCGCCGTTGAAGCCGCTTCGATTTCGGTCACGCGAAAGGGTGTTCTTGCTTCTTTTCCATCCCGTAAGGAGATGGCGGGTATTTTTGAACGCGCGGCGGTCGGGCGCGTTGAGGAGACTCAGCAATGACGGAAGTCGGGCACGCCGTCGCGCGAGTGCGGAAGAACACGCTCACATCCATATTTGGCCAACCGAAGTCCGTGCTGATCGGCGTCGTCCATCTTCTCCCGCTGCCGGGATCTCCCGACTACTCAGGCAGCGGCGTCGAGGCGATCTATGCGCGAGCGCTTGGCGATGCGAGGGCATATGCCGATGCGGGCTTTCACGGCCTCATTGTCGAAAACCACGGCGACATTCCTTTTTCGAAGCCTGAGGACATTGGCCCGGAAACCGCGGCCCATATGGCGATCGCGACCGATCGCGTCCGGGCGGCGACTGGATTGCCTATCGGGATCAATGTTCTGGCCAACGGCGCCCTCCACGCTCTGGCGATTGCGAGCGCGGCGGGGGCGCGGTTCGTTCGGGTCAATCAATGGGCCAACGCCTATGTCGCCAACGAGGGCCTGATCGAAGGAGCCGCCGCGAAAGCCATGCGTTACCGCAGCGCGCTTCAGGCGCAAGGCGTCAATATCTTTGCCGACGCTCACGTCAAGCACGGAGCGCACGCCATCGTGCAAGATCGACCGATTGACGAACTCGTGCGCGATGTCGAGTTTTTCAACGCCGACGTCGTGATCTTCACGGGCCAGCGCACTGGCCACGCCGCCGATCTCGATTATCTCCAGAAGATCCGAGCCGCGGCTTCGCTTCCGACGCTCGTCGGAAGCGGCGTTGATGCGGGCAACCTCCGCGACATTCTCGCCATTGTCGATGGCGTCATTGTCGCAAGCTCACTAAAAGTCGACGGGCTCTGGTGGAATCCCGTTGATCGCGAACGGGCGAAGCAATTTGTCGCGCGTGCCGAGAAAGCGTCATGAGCGACACGCCTTTGTTCTCGGAGCGTATCCGCGCGCACGCGGATCGAACGTGGAGAGCGATCCTTCGCCACCGTTTCTTTCGCGAAGTTGCGACGGACGCCATCAACGATCGCGTTTTCGCCCGATATCTTAGGATCGAATATGGCTTCGTCGACACCGCGGCGAGGGCGCTTGGCTATGCCGTCGCCAAAGCGCCTTCTTTTCAGGAGCGGCGACGGCTGGGCCTCGGTCTTTACGGGCTCGTCACTGATCAGGAGCAGATCTTTGTGGACGCCTTCGAGAGGATGGGCGCGCCCGACAACGAGAGGAGGGGTCTTGCCCCGCAGGGGCTCGCGCTTCCGCTGCACGCGCTCTTCCTCAAGGTGGCCGAAACGGAGGGCTACGAGGAAATCCTCGCCTCCACTCTGGCGGCGGAGTGGATGTATCTGACGTGGTGCTCGACGGCCAACAAGTCGCCGTCCTCGCGCGGCTACATTCGTGACTGGGTCGCTCTTCACGCTGGCGGCGCCTTTGCCGAACATGTCGCCTGGATTCGCTCGGAAATCGACACAAGGGGGCCGACGCTCACCGAAGCCAGGCAAGCCCGGTTGGGCGCGCTCTTCGAGGAGGCCTTGCAGGCGGAAATCGCTTTCCACGACGCCGCCTACGCTGGGTGATGCAGGCCGTTCCAATGAATTGTCGGCGCATCCGAGCGGCGAATACACCGACTGAGGCCCGGCGGTCGTTCAAGAAAAGTCGACAATTGGTTGCCAATCCAGCGAAGACGGGATATTGTTTTTCAGAACTGTTGACAACGCGGATAGCGCTTTCCGAGGGAGGCCCCGACCGAGGTTCGGCCTTAAGGACGACGCTGACTCGGAACTGCCCAGGGCGAGCTTCGGAACGGGCGTCTCCCACGAACCTCACGCTGGGAAGCGCGCGGAAGCGCGGCGTCTCGGAGCGTTTTCCGGCGCTGGCCTTGAGTGCGCGGAGCTTCCTTTGAGGCTACTTCATGCGCCTTGAGGCACGAGGCGCTGGGCGGTCGGAAGTGACTCGTTAATCGTGCCACTTCCCGTCGCCATGACGCGCCAGCCGAAGGCGAGGTTCTTGAATGCAATCTGGGCGACCAGGAACCCGAGGACGAGCCAAACCACCGCGTTGGACAATGGTCCGATCGTGCCTGAGCCGAACATATTCGTGTAAGTCTCGTTGACGATCGGGACGTCCTGAAGCTGGGTCGAGATCTGCGCGATCCCAGTGAACAGCTGCATCGTTCCAAGCGTGACAAGAAACGAGGGCACCCTGAGCCCGACGATCAGGAGGCCATTCAGAAGACCGGCGACGATTCCGGTCAGGATTCCGAGGGCGATACCGGGCACGAGCCCATAGTGCCGGAGGCCAAGCGCGGTGAAGAGGGCGGCCATGGCGATGACCGACCCGATGGACAGGTCGATTTCGCCGGCCGTGAGGACAAAGACCGCGCCGAACGCCATGAGGGCGATCGGCGTGACCTGCGAGATGATCGACGTCGCGTTCTGAGCGCTGAGGAAGCCCTTGTCGCCGATCGTGATCGCAAAAGGCTAAGACGAGCGTGAAGCCAAGATAGACGGTGAGGTCTTTCCACCGAAAGCGCGGCCCGTCGGACACCCCTTCCTTCCGAGACGGTGACGCTGCCGAGTCTATTGTCTCGGCAGCCGCGTCACCGCCCGTCTTGATTGAAGGCGTGGCTCGATAATCCTCGCTGTCGTCCGCCAAGCCTACTTGCCCAAGGCGTGGGTGACCTCAGGCGGAGGCGCCGTGTGATAGCTGTCCGCGTAAGCCTGAAGGATGTTCTCCTTCGTGATCGGAATCGCAGGCACCTCGACGTAAGCCGGCGCATCCTTCCCGAGAATCCCATACCCAATGACCGCGGCGAGCGATTTGCCGATAGAGTAGGGGTTGTCGACGGTCAGCGCCTTCACTGCGCCGCCGGTAACGAGCGAAACGGCGACGGTGTTCGACAAATCCATCGTGCCGACCGCGATGTCGTCACGGTGCGCAGCCCGGATCGCTTGAAGAACGCCTGACGCTGGACCGCCCATGGCGCGTAAATGCCCTTTTTCTTGGGATGCTGCAGGATCATCGCGCTCGCGACCTGGAGCACGCGGCTCGGGTCCGAGAAGCCCGCGGGGATGATCTTGATGTTCGGATAGTTCTTCTCGATCGTCGTCCGGAACGCCGCGTCCCTCTGATTCACGACGTAGGCGTTAGCGTCGAAATAGAGGAAGCCGAGCTCTCTCTTGCCGCCTATGGCCTTTGCGAGATTGTCGGCGGTCTTTGGCCCATCGCGTAGAGATCGTCGCCTACGAGACCCGTATAATCTTTCCCCTGCTGAAAGCCGGACGGCATATTGCTGATCAGCGCGAGTTTGATGCCGGCTTCCGCCGCCTTATTGAGCGCGGGGGCCAATTCGTCAGGGTTGATGGGCCAGGTGACGATCCCCGACGGCTTCTTCGCCATGATCGTCTGAACAGCATGAGCCTGGTCCGACGCGCTGAAATTCGAATTGCTGAGGCCCGCAATCTCGACGCCTAGCGTCTTGAACTCATCTTGCGCGCCTCGCGTGACCGCGTCCGCCCAATCCGAGCTCGTCTGGAAGAGCAGCGCCGCCGAATAATGTCCGTCGTGCAGTTTCTTGATCTCGTCGTCGGTGAAGGTGAGGACGCTTGCGGGCTGACCTTTTGCATCGTTCGGACCGATGGTCGAGGTGACGATACCCTTGGTCGCGAATTCCCCGCCGACCATCTTGTCCGCGGCTTTGACGGAGCCTCCGTGTGTGAGAAGGATCGCCGCCGAAAGGAAGATCGGAAGGCCAATGCCGCCGTCGGGTGGGCTAAAGCGCGTTTGAGGAAATTCATGATCCGGACTCCGTCTTTGAGAACTCTTCACCCTCGGTGCAACAAAGGGCGCCGTTTCGCATCTGATCGTCCGTCAGCGTCGATGTTTCTCTCCGAGCCAGCCAATCAGATTTGTCCAGAGCGGGCCATAGCCCTTCCAGGCCAGGAAGGGTGGGGGGCCCCAGTGGGGCCCACAATCCGAAGCGAAGATCGCGCTGCGCCCTTGTCCGACGTCGCGCACAGCAATGAAAGGATCCCCGCCGACGCGCGCGAGCACATCGGCGTCGGGGCGAGCTGTGGAGCGGTTATAGCCAAGGAATTGGGGCCAGTCCGTGAGGCCCTTGAGGACCGGGTGATCGGACTTGACGAGCATCGGCGTGACCCCCTGAGGGCATTCAACCCGGTCGTCGTAAGGAAACAATTCGATGGGTAGCACGTCCTCGACGGGCGTGCCTTTGTAGTTGCCCTTTGCCTGGATCCCCTGAAACGTGAGATACCCGCCGACCATCAGGAGACCGCCGCCGTCGTTGACGAAGTCACGAATGAGCTGCAGCCGATTGGGCCAGCTCTCGGATCGGACCAGCACGCGATCGGGAAGCAAAAGCGTATTCGCGCCTATGTCGCTTAGGATTACAACGTCGAAGGCGTCGAGTTCCTTCCGCGAGAACGGAAACCCGCCCATCGCAACGTGGCTTGGCTGGTACGTCACCTCGGCGCCGCCGCCGCGAAGACCGGCGATCATCTCAGCCCCACCCTCGTGATAGGAGGAGGTCTCAAATGAATCGAAGCCTTTGACGTGGACGCTGTGCGTCATCCAGGATTCGCCGGCGAAGAGCACCCGTACTGGATTTGGCATTGGGTCCGATCCCTGAAGGGGTTTCAAAATTGCTTACTTAGCGGCGCTCGCGACAGTATCATTCCGGCGTGCGCGGGCTAAACGTTTAACTCGCGCACTTTCCGGCTTCAAGGCCGTGGCCTCACTCTCTTCGGGGGGAGTGCAGGAGTCGCGGACCATCAATCGCGCATTGAGAATGACGCGCTCGGGCGGCCCGCCCTCGCCGCGAAGTCTCGCATGGAGAATCCGCACGCCATGTTCGGCCAGCGCCTCGATCGGCTGCCGCGCCGTGGTCAGACGCGGGGCAAACGTGCTCGCCCAAGGGAAATCGTCGATGCCGGCTAAGGAGATGTCAGACGGACATGCGAGGCCCAGTTCCGTTATGGCCTGCATGGCTCCAATCACCATCTCGTTGTTTGAAACAAAAAGGGCGGTTGGACGTCGAGACGCGACCAAAAGATCGCGCGAGAGTTCTCGAGCACGATCCTGCCGGAAGTCCGCATAGATTACCGGCGCCGCGGCCGGGTCGAGCCCGAACTCCGCCAACGCCGCGCGGAAGCCATCAAGGCGTTCTGTTGTGTTGGAGAGGTGCCGCCATCCGGCGACTGCGGCGACGCGGACGTGGCCGAGCGACAAGATGTGACGCGATACGTCCAAAGCCGCCTGACGATTGTCGATGGACACTCCGTCGAAGCGCGACTCCGGGATCACGCGGTCGATCATGACAATCGGGCGAGGAAAGTTTGAAATGGGTGGTTCGAAATACATCGACGGCGGACCAGTTGGAGCAAGGAGAACGCCCTCCACCTGATGCGCCGCCAAGAGACGAAGCACCGCCAGCTCTTTTGCCGGGTCGTGATCGGCTTCGCAGAGCAAAACGTTGTAGCCCAGTGAAGCGGCGATTGAGCCGACGCGTCGCACCAGTTCCGAGAAGAAAGGGTTGGTAATGTCTGCGACGACAACTCCGATCAATCGCGTCGATTGCATCCGCAGTCCCTGGGCCACTCTCGACGGCGCGAATCCCATCTGCGCTACAGCTTCCTGGACCCGCGCCCTGAGCGGCGCACTGACGAAGCTCGTCCCGTTGATGACGTTCGAGACCGTCGCGGTCGACACCCGTGCGAGACGCGCAACGTCCTTGATTGTTGGGTTCGGCAAGTGCGCCCCGTTGTTTAGAACCGGGAGAAAGGGTCTGGTCGTTTATGGATCAACAAACTCTCTCGCCGCCTTTTCAACCATTCCTCCGCCTGCAATGTCTTGAGAAGCTCCTTCAGGCGCAAGGCCTGGCCACTTCCGAAGATCCCACTCGCTAGCAGCTGACGCTTCGCGGCAAAAGCGACAAGAGAGCGACCGCATCTCTCCGCGGGGGCGAAAACGTCCGTGGCCTCTGTGGGAAGTGTCATGGCCCGTTCCGAAATTTCGCGACAGCCTCCATCAACTGCTCTACACGTCGGGGATCGACCGGGTTCCACCAGCGGCCGTCGCGCTTGAGCCATTGACCGACGATCGCTCCGTCGGCCGTCGGAAAGAGCGAAGGGACCAAATCCGCCGTAAGGCCGGATCCGACGATGACAGGCAGGTTCGTGCCGGCGCGAACTTCGGCGACTTCTTGCGGTTCGGTCGGAGAGCCCGTGCGTGTTCCGCTGGCGATCAGCACGTCGGCGTCAAACCATTCAGCGTCCGTCGCTTGCTCGGCGATGCTCCGGTCCGCCGTGATTGCATGCGCCCCGAACTTCACGTGCACGTCGGCGAATATCGCGACATCGCCGGCCCGGATGTTCGATCGATAACGCATCGCTTCGGGCGCGGGCCCATTGAGAAATCCCTCATTCGCCACATAGGCGTTGACCCATTGATTGGCGCGCACCCATCCCGCTCCAACCGCCTTGGCGACGCCAAGGGCAGGGATTACTCCGTTGGCGACGCAAGTGATGCCGATCGGATTCGGAACGATTGCCCGCACAGCGAGGCAAGCGGCGGTCAGCGCCGCGACCGTCGACGGTCCGATATCCTCGGGCCGGGAGAAAGGCATGTCGCTCGCGTTTTCAAGGATGATTCCGTCGACCCCTCCTTCCGAGAGTGTTTTCGCATCGGCTTCGGCCGCCGCATAGATTTCGCGCATCGGTTGCCCGTCATAGCGGGGCGCCGGGAAGGGTGGGCAAATGAATGACGCCGATGATCGGCTTGCGTACCCGAAAGAGCCGTTCGAGCGCGTTTGATTTCGGCGGCAGCACCTGAGGCTTAGCGTTCGAGGCGCCGTTGGGTTTGGAAAGATCGGTCATTGCGTCCGTCGAGGCGGGCTGTTTCCAGCGAGTTCGATGATGAAGCGATATCGGTCGGGCCGGTAATGCATGATCACGTATTCGATGGGCCTTCGGTCCTCTGCGTGCGAGCGCCGACGGGCGACCAGGAGAGCCGATCCCGGCGCGACTTCGAGCCTGCGCGCCATCGCTGCGTCGGCGAGAGCGGCCTCGATACATTCTCTGGCGCCGAAGACTTTCTGTCCTGAGAATTTCGCTAGCCACTCGTATAAGGAGCCGGCGTCGAGCTCGTCCGGCGTAGGCTGGCGGCCTGCTGCGAAGATCCACGGCGCAAGCCAGGACTCGGACATGCCGATCGGCTCGTCGTCTGCGAGCAGAAGTCTGCGGATGTGAAAAGCAGGCGACCCGTCTTCGAGCTCAAGCGCTTCGGCGGCTTCTCCTCTCGCCGGCGCGCTTTCTGCGCTAAATGTGGAGTAGGACGGGCGCAGGCCGCGCCTCCGCATATCCTCCGAGAAGCTCGCGAGTTCGTTGACCGGCTGCTCGACCTTTGGGGCAAGGACAGTCGAACCGCGACCGGACTGCCGTCTGATGAGGCCCTCCTGCCGAAGCCTCTCGAGAGATGCGCGAGCCGTCGCGCGGCTGACTTGGAAGGTCGCGTTGATCTCCGTTTCGGAAGGCAAGACGTCGCCGGGCCTAAACTCGCCCCTGGTGATGGAACGACGAAGCCGGTCCGCTATCTGACGCCAAAGCGGCGCGGCGTCGGGCGATAAAGTTCCTACGTTCCACGACATGGGTTCATTGTACGAACGTTATGATGTTTCGTCCAGGCGCGGATAGTGCAAGGCAATGGAGGAGTTCGAAGCTTGTGCAGAAAATATCATCACAACAAGGATCTGAAGAGAGACGACGATGGCGCTTGTCAGTATGCCCGTCCTATGAAACGATTAACTAAACCCACTTAGACGCCCAAGGCCCCATAAGCTGCTCCTGGTCGATGTGAGTGGCGGACACAACGAAGGCCGATGCTACGAGTAGACCCTACATCAGGACGCATATTGCTATGCCGACTGCCACAGCCGACCTTATCAAGCTTTTTGTCGAAAGTGATGCGCTTCGTTTGGCGGAGCTTGTCCGGCAAAGGGAGGTTTCGCCAGCCGAACTGACAGAAACCGCGATCAGCCTCATCGAGACACTGGATCCGAAGCTGAACGCTGTCGTCATCCGGGATTTCGATCGCGCGAGGGCCCGCGCGGCGCAGAGTCTTCCAAATGGTCCTTTCGGCGGCGTTCCCTATCTCCTCAAGAATATTGGGTCCGGTTGCGAAGGGCTGCCGCTAACGAACAGTTTGCCGTTTCGGAAGGACTATATCAGTCCGTCCGATTCCGAGATGGTGCGGAGGATCAAGGCGTCCGGCCTGAACATACTGGGGCGCACCAATGTGCCCGAGCAAGGGTGGTGCATCGCGACCGAGCCTCGCATGTATGGCCCGACACTGAATCCATGGAATACGGCTGTGACTGCCGGCGGATCCAGCGGCGGAGCGGCCTCGGCGGTCGGGTCGCGCATGATTCCGATGGCCGAGGCTAGCGACGGAGGAGGATCGATACGCGCGCCTGCCTCGTGCTGCGGAGTTGTGGGGCTCAAGCCGTCGCGCGGCCGGATCACTTATGGGCCAGACGACGTCGATATCTGGTTCGGCAGCGTGTCGACATTCGCGGTCACACGCTCGGTCAGGGATGCTGCGGCGCTTTTGGACGCGACGGCGGTGATCATGCCGGGAGACCCGTACACACCCCCGACGCCAACACAGAGTTGGCTCGACTGCCTTCGCGAGCCAACGAAGCCGCTCAAGATTGGCTACGCGTTGACGCCGCCATGGGGGCCGCCGTTCGCTTCCGACGTGACCGACGCGATGACGCAGACGTTATCCCTCCTTCAGGACCTCGGCCATGTCCTCGAAGAGCATGCGATGGTCACCGACCTCGAGGCGGCGTGGCGAGACTATAATCACATGAACTCCGTCCAAAATGTTCTCGAATTCGACGATATGGCGAAGGTTCTCGGGCGACCGATCCGGAGTCGGAGCTCATCGCTTTCAACAGGGCCTGGCTTGGACGCGGGCGCGGGCTTTCCGCTCGCGACTACGCAGCAAGTGTCGCCGCTGTTCGAAAGGCCAATCAGCGCGTACAGGCGGAGCTGGGGCCGTTCGACGTGTTTCTCACGCCGACCTTGACTCAGCCGCCCCGACCGGTCGGCTACTGGGATCTGAACGAGCCCGACTACGACAAATATATCGCGACATGGACGGACGCGGCGTTTCTCTTTCCCTTCAATCTTTCCGGCCTGCCGGCGATATCCGTGCCGGCGACCTGGACCAAGGACGACATTCCGATCGGCGTGCAGCTCGTTGGACGTTACGGCGATGAAACTACCATCCTTCGCCTCTCCGCGCAGCTCGAACAGGCGAGGTCTTGGATCCAGCGCCGCCCATCAATCTGCGCGGGAGCGTAGTGCGAACGGGGGGTGGATAGACCCGGTCATTTGAAGACGAAATGGGAAGGGAGCCAGTATGTTGAAGCGCTTGATACTGACCACGGCGATGTCTTTGGCCGCGCTGTCATCGGCCTGGGCCGAGGATAAGCTTCCGGTCACGCAGAAGACGTGTTCGGAGCTCCTCGCTTTTTATAAAGATCTACCGTTCACGTCGATCTTGCCTTTGCCCGACGGACCGGTTTCCGTCCCCGGAAAGACCGGAGACATCACCGTCGGGTTTTCGCAGACAGGCTTCAATCATCCCTGGCGCGTCGCGATGCTGGCCGCTCTTTAAGCGGAGGCCTGCCGCCATCCGAACATCAAACTCGTCGTCGTCGATGGCAATGTCGATGTCGCCAAGCAGAACAATGACGTGCGTGATCTTCTCGCGCGCGGCGTCGACGCGGTTCTCATGAGTCCAGTGGAATCGGGCGCGCTCGTTCCCGCCGCACGCGCAGTGATGTCGGCCGGCATCCCGCTGATCATCATGGATCGTGACGTGCCGAGTGACAAGACGTTGTTCATTGGGCAGAGCAACGTGACGATGGGAGAAGGGGTCGCCGAGAAAATGGCGAAGGACCTGGGAGGTAACGGCAACATTGTCGTGATCACAGGCCTCAAGGGCTCGTCCCCGGCGGTCGATCGCGACAAGGGGATGAAGAACGTCCTCGCGAAATATCCCGATATCAAGATCCTGGCGACGGGCGACGGTCAGTGGATTCGCGATCCGTCCGTGCCGATCATGGAAGACTTTCTGACCGCCTATCCGAAGATCGACGCCGTGTTTTCGCATGCGGAGGAATCGGCTTGGGGAGCCCAGCTCGCCATCGCGCGCGGCAACCGCTGCAAGGACAATCTCAAGCATTATACGTTCGACGGCTCGAACGCCGGGTTCAAAGCCGTCAAAGCGGGGACTTTTAAGGCTGACGGAAACTACACACCCTACATCGCCGACATCGGCCTGAGAGCCGCGATCTACAAACTCATGGGCAAGGCGATTCCCGGGGAGCAGGCCTACCAGTTTCCCGGTAAAGAGCTCGTCCTTCCGGACAGCCCGACTGTCGTTCAGGCGAACGCCGACGAGTGGATCGGACGCGGTTGGGGCGACTTCGAGCCAACCCCCGACCCCTGCAAGAAATAGCGCACATGAGGAGTCGTGGCTGAAGGGTCGGAAGAATTCGGCGAACGCCTCCGGCCACTGCTTCGTGCAGTGGGGGTCGGCAAGGCGTTCGTCGGTAACCGCGTTCTCGATGGCGTTGATCTCGATGTCATGCCCGGCGAAGTGCACGCGATCGTCGGGGAGAATGGCGCCGGGAAATCGACGCTCATAAAGATCCTGGGCGGCGTCTATCAGCCGGACGACGGCCAGCTCGTGGTCGATGGCGAGGCGCGCCGCTTTCGTTCGCCGCGTGAAGCGCTCTCAGCGGGCGTCGTGGTCATCCACCAGGAACTGTCGCTCGCTCCAAGCCTTTCGGCGGAAGAGAATATTTTCCTTGGCCGATTTCCCCGGAACGCTTTCGGCGTCATCAATCGCGGTCTGATACGTGCTAGCACGCGGCAGGTGTTCGAGCAGCTGGGCGTTACAGTCGAGCCGCAAGATATTGTTGGAACCCTTAGCATCGCTCAGCAACAGATGGTGGAGATAGCCAAAGCGATCCTGGCGGATGCACGCATTCTCGTCCTCGACGAGCCGACCGCCGTACTCGATGAGAACCGGGTCCACATCCTATTCGCAACGGTTGAACGCTTGCGCGCGAAAGGGCTCGGAATCCTGTTTATCTCGCATCACCTCGAGGAGATCTTCCGGATCGCAGATAAGGTGACGGTGCTCCGAGACGGCAGCGTTACTGGGTCCGCGAAGGTCGCGGACGTCGATCAGGATTGGCTCGTCGCGAGAATGATCGGGCGCAGTTTCGTGGCGCACGAACCGCATGCGAGGAAAGTCCGGCAGCCGGCCCTTTCGATCAAGAATCTCTCTGCGCCGGGAGAGGTGTCAGATATCACGTTGACGGTAAGCGAGGGCGAGATTGTCGGACTAGCCGGACTTGTCGGCGCGGGACGCACGGAGCTGGCACGCTCGATCATCGGGCTCACCCGTCCTCTATCCGGATCGATCGAGGTATTTGGCCGGCCCGCGAGAATAGGGAGCCCGAACGCAGCGGCTCGACTCGGCATCGCTTATGTGACGGAGGATCGGAAGGCGCAAGGCCTGCTCCCCAACCGCTCCGTGCGAGAGAATGCCACAATCGCGAATTTGCGTCGGTTCGCCCGTTGGGGAATTCTCCGTTTGGCCACCGAGGCCCGTTACGCGCGAGACATGGTGAAGCGATTGGACGTGCGGCTCGCGAGTCCTGGTGTGGAGATACGCACGCTGAGCGGTGGCAACCAGCAGAAAGTGCTGATCGGTCGGGCGCTGACCATCGAGCCGCGAATCCTCCTCTTGGATGAGCCCACTCGCGGAGTTGACATCGGCGCGAAGCAGGAGATTTACGCGGCGATCGAACGCCTTGTCGCAGATGGGATGGCGGTTATGCTGATCTCCTCCGACCTGGAGGAAATCTTGCGCCTTTCAGATCGAATTGTGGTCCTCCGCCGGGGCCGGGTCGCCGCCACGCTCTCTCGGGCTGAAGCCTCGGAGACCGCGATCATGCGGGCCGCGGCTCTTGCAGCCTAAGTCGCGTATCGCGCTGAGCGCAACGGTCATCGCGCGGACTTGGCAGCGGCTGGGTGTGCTCGCCGCGCTCATCGTGCTCGTTATTGCCGCGTCGTTCCTGTCGCACCGCTTCCTGACAGTTCCCAACTTGTTGAACGTGTTACGGCAGGTGTCGATCGTAGGAATTCTCGCGATCGGAATGACGTTCGTCATCCTCGCCCGCGGGATCGATCTCTCGGTAGGGTCGATCCTTGGCATCGCGGTGGTCCTTTTTGCAGGTTCGATGGACAGCCGAGGAATGCTTGTAGCGATTCCGCTGGGAATGGGCGCGGCAGCGCTCGCCGGTCTCGTCAATGGCGTTGGCGTCGCCTATGGGGGACTTCCGTCCTTCATCATGACCCTTGGCATGTTGTCCTTCGTGCGCGGGCTCGCGTTCATCTATACCGGCGGCACGCCGATCCCGATCAACAACGAGAGCTTCTATGCGTTCGGTAACGGTTATTTCGCGGGAGTTCCAATTCCGTCCCTCATTCTGATTGCGACTCTCGTCCTCAGCGGCTTCGTCCTTCAACTGACGCCGTTCGGGCGGTCAGTCTACGCCATCGGCTCCAACGAGGAGGCTGCCCGGCTTTCAGGCGTTCCCGTCAAAGCTTATACGACGATCGTCTATGTCATCTCAGGCTTTCTGTCGGGGCTCGCGGGCCTCGTCTACGCCTCGCAGCTCAGTATCGGCACGCCTATCGCGGGCCAGGGCTATGAATTGGATGCGATCGCGGCGGTTGTCGTCGGCGGTACGTCGCTATTCGGCGGCAAGGGCTCGGTAGCCGGCACTTTCCTTGGCACGCTGATCATTGGCGTTCTCGCGAACACTCTCAATCTTACCGGGGTCGACCCTTTCGTTCAGCAGCTTTTCAAGGGCGCGCTCATCGTCGCGGCGGTGTTCATCATGAGCCGAACAAGACGATGAGCGACACCATGGGCCTTGAGGAGGCGTTAAGCGCTCTGCGTCCTCGAGTGGACCGTCACGTCACCCCGGATCGCGTGCGAAGATATCTGTCGGCGCTTGTGGACACGCCTGCCCCTTCAACCGCCGCTGGCGCCATGCGCGTTCCCGTCTTGAAGCGTCTGCTGGCGGCGGATGGCGCTTTCGACAGCGGGCGGCTTCGCCTCGATCCGGATTTTGCCGGCGTCGGAAGTCCTGTAATCTTCACCGGCGGGGGGGAAGCGAGAAGGCCCTCTGGGCTTTCGCGCACCTCGACACGATCAGTTACCTTGTCCAGCCGGACCAAGGCGGACGCGTTCCGCTGATTCCTTATTGCGTGCATCTGATGAATGATGGCGAATGCTCCGCCAACGCTTACCGCTATGATTTTGAGTCGAATCGCTACCGGGTGGTCGCCGAGGGCCGAATTGAATCATCATCCGGGTCGCCTTTCTTTCGCGGCATGACCCCGGGTGCTCAGCTCCGGCCCGGCGATCGGATCGCGCCCTTATCTGCCTTTAGCGACCTGGGGCAGGGCGGGCTCTTCACCGGCCTCATGGACAATGCCGGCGGCGTTGCGGCGCTCGCGGTCGCGGCGCCGGTTCTCGCCGAAGCCGGCGTCGAAGCTATGCTGGCCTTTCCTCGATGAGGAGGAGGGCCCGGTTGGTGCGGGTAATCAGACGATGTGCCGGGGGAGCGCCCGTATCGCAAACCTTCTCCCGCCTCCGAAGCTCGCGATCATTGCAGATGTCCAACAAGGCGGAGGCGGTCCGGATGCCGACACGAGGGGAGGCGTCGAGAACTCAACAAGGCTTGGCGGCGGCGCCGTCCTCTCCGAATTCTCAAGCCTCGCGCGAGGCGCGGTCACGCCTTTCGGTCTGTATGGAACAGCCCGACACATGGCCGATGTGATCGCCGGATTTGGCGTGCGTGTGCAGGAATTGAACAACGCCTATTCTTCCCGCAGCGACGACGTGAGCGTGATGATGAGGACGCCGAACGTGCTCCTTCTCGGCTACCCCGGGTTCAACCGGCACTTCGATCAGGGTTTGCCGCGCGCACATCTCGACGACGTGATGAATCTCGCAAAGGCAGTGGTTTACGCCTCAGTCCTCGGCCCGATTTTCGAGCATCGGCGCGCCGCGATGATTCGGGACTCATGATGATCGACATTGCGACCGTCGGATGGCTCACGATGGACGACATCGTGCTCCTGGATCATTCCTGTCGATCCGGCGTGCTGGGTGGCGGCGCGCTCTATTCCGCCATCGGCGCACAGGTCTGGTCCGACAGGGTAGGGATTTATTCCGTTACCGGCCGCGAAATCTACGAGGACGTCCAGGCCCGGATCGCCTCGCGCGGGCTCGACGGCGAGGGCGTCGGGGCCATCGACGGCGCGGGATTACAACTCTGGCTGCTGCACGAGACCGAGACGTTCAAGCGACAAGTGCCCAAGCTGAATTCTGCGACCGCGAACGACATGGATCGTGGCCGAGGTCCGCTGCCCGAGACTTACCGGGGAGCGCGCGGCTTTCACGTGGCGCCGCAATCGCCCGCGGGAACAGCCGCGAACGTACGTACGCTCTCGAGGTTGCCACACCGGCCGATTGTTACGGTGGATATTCTTTCGGACGAATACATCGACCGCCGCCTTTATGCCGATTTCGCTTTCGTGCGCGGCGCGTCCGCCTTTCTGCCGAGCGAGCAGGAGATCATGCGGATCTGGGGGCCGGCCGACATTCGCTTATGGTTGCGCGAGACGACATTGCGGCTCAAATGCCATATGGTGGCAAAGCTCGGCGAACGCGGATCCCTCGTCTGCGACGCCGAGAGCGGCGTCTTGATCCATACGCCATCGCACCCGGTCCAAGTCATCGACACCACAGGGGCAGGCGATGGCTATTGCGGAGGGTTCGTGGCGGGTCTCGCAGCTAGCCGCACACTGACCGAATGCGCTGCAATGGGGGCCGTGTCGGCATCGTACGTTATCGAAGCGTGCGGAGCGCTCGAAACCGAACCGCCGACCACTGCGGCTCGTGAGACAAGGCTGCAACGGGTCCTCGCGGAAACTCGATATGAGAATCCGTAGAACTCGTCCGTCTCACGCAGATTGACGCGCGACCTCCGGCCGCCAACACATGTCCCATTCATCGACCATCATCACGAGGATCCAGGAAGCCTTCGACGCGAGCCACGCTCTAGGCCTGCTGCGGAAAGCCATTTCGATCCCAAGCCTGACCGGGGATGAGGCCAACTTTGCAGGGTGGCTCAAGAGAGAACTCGCAGCTCTCGGGATCGAGGCCTCATCCGCCGAATTTGCTGAAAGGCGCCCTAATGTGTGGGGCGTTCGCCAGGGGAGCACCGGCGGCGATTCGCTCTTGTTGATCGGTCACACCGACACCGTCCATACCCGCGGCTGGAAGGAGCGATGGGCAGGAAGCGAGCGGGAGAGCGCCTTCTCAGGCGCCGTGGCGGATGGCGCCGTCTGGGGCCGGGGCGCGAGTGATCTGAAGGCGGGAATATGCATGACGCTCGAGGCAGTCAGCACCCTCGATCGTGCGGGAATCGAAGTCGATCCCACTCTGCTCTTTGCCTTTGTCGGCGATGAAGAAAGCGGTGAGCCGGGCAGCGGGGTCAGTGCGGGAGCCCGCGCCTTCAGCGCGCTTATTGAGAGCGGCGCTGTGCCGCGACCGAACATGGCGATCTATGTCGAGCCGACGATGCTCGACGTCTATGTCGCGCACATGGGGTTCTTCCTCTGCGACATCCGCGTCATCGGCAAATCCGCCTATTTCGGCGTGCCGGAACTAGGCGTCGATGCGCTTAAGGGTGCGCACGCCGTTCTCGAGGCCCTTTGGCGATATTCCGCGGAGCTTAGCGGCAGCACGAACCATGCGCTGGTTGGATCCGGGTTCGTCCTGCCAACTGGCATTCAGGGCGGTGGTTACATCGCGGTACCGGGCGAATGCACGATCAGCCTGATCGCGAAGATTCCGCCGGGAGTTCGGCTGGATGACGTGCGCGCGGGTCTGGAAGCTGCGGCGAGAGCGGCTTCGATAGACCCCCGCATCGAGTTGCAGTTTTCCTACCCCGCGCCTCGCGATCACTCGATTGGCGGCCAACCTTTCGAGAGCCGCCTGGACGAGTCTCGCTTGCGCCGCCTCATTTCTGCTGTTCGCGCCGTTCGTCCTGAGCGGGGAAACGTTGAAGCTGCTCCCTATTGGTCCGAGTTGCCGATCCTCTCGGCGCTCGGCGTTCCGGGGGTCTATTTTGCGCCGGGCGATATCCGGATCTGCCACACGACGGAAGAGAACGTCAATATCAAGGACTACTACGACAGCATCGTCGCTCTCGCCGCCTTTCTGTCGGGAGCTGGTTATCCCGAGCGGCCGTCGCTAGGATAAAGGGAGATCGCAATGTTTCTCGAAGTGATCCGGCGACGCAACCCTCGATTGATCGAGGCCGCGATTGCGCTGCATCAAAGCGGCCAGCTGCCTGCGAACACGTATGTCATCGACCTTGACGCTGTCGAGAAAAACGCTCGCACGATCTCGGCCAAGGCGAACTCCCTTGGCCTAACCGTGATGGCGATGACCAAACAGATGGGACGCAACGAGTCTTTTTGCCGAGCTGTGATGCGCGGAGGAATAACGCGCAGCGTTGCCGTCGATATGGAATGCGCGTTGGCCACGAAGCGGGCGGGGATGGAGCTCGGACATCTTGGTCACCTTGTCCAAATTCCGAGGCATGAGGCTGACAGCGCGGCACAGCTCTCTCCGCAATGGTGGACGGTCTTCAACGCCGACAAAGCTGCTGAGGCGGCGATCGCCTCACAAAGAGTAGGAAGGAAGCAGCCGTTCCTCGCTCGCATTCGCGGCGAGAACGATCAGTTCTATCGAGGGCACGAAGGCGGGTTCCCCGCTTCCGAGGTCGTCGCGGTGGCGGCGGCCCTGGATAAATTTCCGGGGGGCCGCTTCGCTGGTATAACGACTTTCCCGGCACTACTGTTCGACGCCCCGAGCCGCACGTTCAGGTCGACCCCAAATCTTGAGACGCTGCGACAGGCGTCCGAAACGTTGGCGCGCGTCGGATACAAGGACATTGAAATCAATGCTCCTGGCACAACCTCGAGCGTGACCCTGGAAGCGCTCGCCGAAGCTGGCGCTACTCAGGTGGAACCGGGACACGGGCTGACAGGGACAACTCCCCTACATGTGTCCGATGACCTGCCTGAAACGCCAGCGGTTGTTTACCTGACCGAGATTTCGCACCTGTCTGGAGGCGAGGCCTTCTGCTTCGGCGGCGGTCTCTATATTGACCCAGTCTTTCCCGACTATCCGCTGAGAGCGATCGTAGCGCGCGAGCCAAGAGCGGATACCGCGGCTCTTCGCGCCGTCGAAATTCCGACGCCCGACGCGATTGACTACTACGGCATGATTGAGGCTGGGGGTCCGGTAAAGCCTGAGCCCGGTGATAGCGTTGTCTTTGGGTTCCGCCCCCAGGCGTTCGTCACACGTGCGTTTGTTGCCGGCGTCTCTGGACTTGCGACAAAAAAACCTGTCGTTGAGTCGATCTCTCACAGCTCGGGCGCGAAGGCTCGATGGCCGGTGCGGCAATAGCGGATCTGCTCGGCGGTAGGCGGCTGATTGCATAGCCGACAACCCATCGCTAGCAAGTGCGCGGGATCACCGCGACATAGGCGAAGCCATCTACGATGGCGAGGTACGTTATGTCTGCAAGCCAGAGCTGATTGAGCCCATCGATCGTCAAGCCTTGGGCTCGATTTGAGATAGATCGGCTGATCATGAACGCTGTTAGTTGTTTAGTCCCGGCATTTGATGGTGCATTGTTTTCTCCGGCCTGGAGGGATGCGCTATGGGACAGGTTCTTCACGCAAGCGCCACGACGACAGAGGCGGTCCGTCGAGCGATACAGCACAGTCAAGCGAGCCTGAGGGAGCTGGCAAAGCGCTACGGGATCAATCCGAAGACGGTCGCCAAGTGGAAACGACGAAAGTCCGTCTCCGATTTGCGGACGGGGCCGAGAGAACCAAAGTCGACGGTGCTGACGGTCGAAGACGAGGCCGTCATCGTCGCCTTCCGTCGGCATACGCTGCTGCCGCTGGACGATTGCCTCTATTCCTTGCAGGCCACGATCCCGCATTTGACGCGATCAAGCCTGCATCGCTGCCTTCAGCGCCATGGGATCAGCCGCTTGCCGGACGTCGAAGGCGACAAGCCCACAAGGAAGAAGTTCAAGTCTTATCCGATCGGCTTCTTTCACCTCGACATCGCCGAGGTGCAGACTGCCGAAGGCAAACTCTATCTATTCGTGGCCATCGACCGCACGAGCAAATTCGCATTCGTCCAGTTGGTGGAAAGCGCCAACCGGGTGACGGCCTCCGCCTTCCTGGTCGCGTTGATCGCCGCCATTCCCTACAAGATTCATACGATCCTGACGGATAACGGCATCCAGTTCCGCTTCGCGCCGCGCTACGCCGACGGCCCCACCGCGCGCTACATGACGCACATGTTCGACATGCGATGCCGCGAGAACAGCATCGAGCATCGCTTCACCAAGATCAATCATCCCTGGACCAACGGACAGGTCGAGCGAATGAACCGCACGATCAAGGAAGCGACCGTCAAACGCTACCACTACGACACACACGAGCGGCTGAAGTCCCACCTCGCAAACTTCGTCGACGCTTACAACTTCGCCCGACGATTGAAGACCCTCAAGGGCCTGACGCCCTACGAATTCATCGCCAAAGCATGGACAAAAGAGCCCAAAAGATTCAGACTCGACCCAATCCACCAAATGCCGGGACTAAACACCTAGTTGTCGCGACACCGCGAGGCCCGCACGTGGTTCCCTCAGTTCCGGCCGAAGCTAAGGCGCGAGCGCCGAAACGGCTGGCGTTTTCAAGCGCCAGGCCTCGCACCGTCGACCATCAATACGAATAAGTGGCACCGAGGGCGGCTGGAGTAAGTTAGCGACCCGCTGCGGTTTACGGAACCACCGACTGATAGCTCACAGCTAGACTAGCGAGGTGACGCTCGTGGGGGTGTTTGCGTATCTAGCAATCAGAGATCCACGTCTGAAGTCGACGAAATTGGCGACTGAAGCCGCTCGTCCATAGACTTCCGGACCGACTCTCCAGTTTGAGCGACATGTCGGCGCATCAGATCTCCAGCGCGACGCGCGTCGCGGCGCTCAAGCGCTGCGAGGATTAGTGCGTGTTCATGCACCGCTTCGCTCCAGCGCGACTCAGAAAGAATCGCCTGATACCGGGGGCGACGGACGCGGGCAATTAGTCGAGCGTGGATATCGATGATCGCTGAATTGCCCGAAAACCGAACGATAGCCTCGTGCAGCCGCTGGTTGTCATGAAAGTACTCTAGGCGGGCTCTCGTCTTATGCCTTTGCTCGATGAGGACCTGCAACTCGGCCAACGTCTCCAGATCGGCAGTTGACATTCGAACAGCCGCCATCTCGGCAGCGATCCCTTCGATACCCCCAAGCGCCTCAAAAAGATCGACGGTCTCTCTGACGGACAATTGGGCGACACGCGCTCCGCGCCGGGGGATCAGTTCGATAAGCCCTTCGGCGGCGAGAACTTTTAGCGCTTCGCGCAGCGGGGTCCGTGAAATCTGCAGCTGCAGGCAGAGTTCAAACTCGTTGATCCAGTCCCCTGCTGCGAGCAGCCCCTCCACGATCATGTCGCGGACCCGTTCGGTCGCCTCGTCGTGCAACGGACGGCGTAAGATGGGAAAGGCGCCGCCAGCCGGTGACACCGACCGGTCTTCGGTGAGCGCGGCATCCGACGATCGCGCAGCCGACATCCAGGATCTCCTAATAGCGCGGTTTTTACAACGCCGAGCTGTCTTCCAAACATAGCGACTTGACATTCCTGTCGCAATGGAAGAAGTTCTCCGTACGCATAATTTTGCATTCAAAATCACGAATTGCGCTGGAGGAGCCGAATGGCGGAGTTTGGTCCCGTCATCCGAGGAAAAATGCGCGCCAATCTCGCCGGCGAGGAGATGCGCGCTCGGGCCTGGCCAGTGACGACAATCTCACGGGCCGAAATCATCTCGTCGGACGGTCCTTCCCCTGCGCCAGAGTGTGACCGCCAGTTTCTTTGCTGCGATCCTCCTCGATCGCAGCCAGCTCGAAGGGGCCGGAGGCGTGATCCATGAGTTCGACGACCAGTCTCACGCGGCAGTTCGACACGGTCGTCACCCCGGCCCCAACCAAGATTCGCTGGCGCATCTTCGTTCTCATGCTGATGCTGATCGCCATCAACTATATTGATCGCGCGTCCATCTCGGTCGCCATGCCGGTGATTTCGAAGGAGTTCGATCTCGACCTCAGGACGCAGGGATTCATCCTTAGCTCGTTCTTCCTGACATACGCGCTGATGCAGATCCCGGGCGGCATTCTTGCCGATCGCTTCAAGCCGCGCATCGTCATCGCGGCGGCTACCCTTGGATGGGGCTTCTTCCAGGCCATCGCAGCCGTTTCCCCGAATGCGTGGATCCTGGTTCTGACGCGGCTCGGCCTCGGCGCCTCGGAAGCGCCTATCTACCCAGCCGGCGGCAAACTCAACGCGATTTGGATGGCGTCAACGGAACGTGCGCGCGGCGCGACCCTTCTTGACGGCGGCGCGCCTCTGGGCGCGGCGCTCGGCTCGCTGATCATCGCGGGCCTCATCGGCGAATTCGGTTCATGGCGGTTGTCTTTTGTTGTGGCTGGCGTCGGAACGATCATCTGCGGCGTCTTCGCCTGGTGGTATATTCGTGATGATCCCTCCGAACATCCGTCCGTCAACCAGGCTGAAGCTGACTATATCGCGAGAGCGCACGCCCAAGAGGATGCCTTGACGGCGGCGCCGTCGGGAGCGAGCACCTGGGCCTATTTCCGACATCGCTCGGTGTGGTGCATGTGCCTCGGCTGGATGTTCTTCAACGCCGTTTTCTACGGGCTTCTGACCTGGATGCCCACCTATCTCTCTGTGGTCCACGGCCTCGACATCAAGCAGCTCGGCGGCGCCCTGTTCGCTATGTTCTTCGCCGGGTTCGTCGGCGAGCTGATCGGGGGCCAGATCGGCGACGCTTGGCGCGCGCGCGGAGGCCAGCCGAACACGGTATTCAGGACGCTGTTCGGCATCGCGGCGATCATCGCCTGCCTTTCGATCTTCGGCGTCGCCTATTTCAGCGATCCCCTCACGGTCGTGATTTTGCTTTCCTCAACCCTTTTCTTCCTGCGCTGGTGCGGAATGTATTGGGCGATTCCCGGCATACTGGCCTCACGGGCGCGGTCCGGCTTTCTCGGCGGCTGCATGAACCTTGGCGGCAACATCGCGGGCATCACAGTTCCGATCATCGTCGGCTTCATAGTGCAAGCGACAGGGTCGTACTTTGCGGCCCTGATATTTTTTGCCTTCGCGGCGGCCGCGCTTTTCGTTTGCTCGATGCTGATTGACTATCGCGGCAAGTTGGCGGTCTGAGGCCGCCGAAGCTCAATTTGAACCCCAATGGGAGATGGAAGTGCCGGAAGCCACTCGACTCGGAATGTTGACCCCCTCGTCGAACACTGTCCTTGAGCCGATGACCACGTCCATGTTGTCGGACCTGCCAAATGTTACGGCTCACTTCAGCCGTTTCAAGGTCACTGAAATTGCGATCGCCGAGTCCTCGGACCAACAGTTCGCCGAGGACGAGATCCTGAGAGCCGCCGACTTGCTCGCCCATGCGCGGGTCAACGTCATTGCGTGGAATGGGACGTCGGCGAGCTGGCTGGGCTTCGAGCGCGACGAGCAGCTTTGTGAGCGCATCGTCGCCGCGACAGGAGTCGCCGCCTGCACCTCGGTCCTGGCGTTCCGGGAAATCTTCCAGCGTACCGGGGTTTCGCGCGTTGGGCTGGTCACGCCTTATGTCGACGATGTGCAGATGAAAATAATAGACAATTGGCGCGAGTCCGGCGTGCTCTGTTCGGCCGAGCGCCACTCTGGTCTTCGCGACAATTTCGCATTCGCCGAGGTCTCTGAGCGCGACATCGTAGAGATGGCGCGAGCCGTCGGGCGAGCGGGGGTCGACGCCGTGGCGATCGTCTGCACGAATATGCGCGGCGCTGGCCCAGTTAAGCAACTCGAGGCGGAGCTCGGGATTCCGGTTTACAACTCGATCGCAACGACGCTCTGGAAGAGTCTTCTGCTCGCCGACATCGATCCGGCGCAAGTTCGGGGTTGGGGCAGTCTCTTCTCCAACCCTCTTCTAGGTTCCGCGCAGACGGAGCAGAGGGAAAGATCGGCCGCGGCGGAACTCGCGGCCGTCGCCTCTCGCGACCGCCATGCAGAGCTAACGGCGTTAATCCGCGCTCGGCGAATTTTGTCGTCCATGGTGGGCGACGTAACCAGGGAGTAAAACGATGACGACCCAAGGACCAGGCAAACCGAACCGGATCAGAGCAACAAACAGGACGATCGTCAGGGCGCTCCTGACCACGTTCTTGACCACGGCGAGCTTCGGCGGGCTCTCCAACGCTTGTACGCTCATGGGCGCCAACGGGACCGCGACGGCAGACGGACACGTCTATCTCGCTTCCACAAGCGACAACCCTTACATCGAAGGGCCGCGTAACCAGGTCTATCTGACGATCCCGAAAGAGGGCTTTAAATTCGTCCATACCCCGCTGCACATTCAAGATCCCCCCGGTCATTACTTCGATGTGGGCTCGGACCGTGGCATGAACGAAAAGGGATTTTCCTGGACGCGCGCCTGGGTCGTGCCGAACGAGCCCGAGGCGACGAACAAGATGAATGCGGTGGACTGGTTTCTGAAGATGGGCTCCACTGTCTCGACGGTCGATGAGGCCATCAAGTTCGTGCAGGACAATCCGAAAGGAATCGGCGATCAGGGAAACTACATCTTCGCAGACGCTGACGGGAACATGGCGGCGGTCGAGGTGGGGTATCAGACCGTCAACGTGGTTCAGAAATGGACTAAGGGAGACCAAGGTGTCGTAGCCAGGGCCAACCTATGGACCTCGGACAAGATGAAGCCGATCGACATCAGCAATACCGCGGACGAGCACGACCACCAATATGCCGTGTCGACGGGATATCGCGTGCCGAGAGCCATGGACCTCCTAAACGGTGGAAAGGGCAAGATCAACGTCGACACGCTGAAGCAGTTCCTGGCGGATAACAACAACCGCGACAAAGCGGCCCTAGGCGACACCGGTTTCTCCATCTCCAATCATGGGGCGACCGGCGGTACAGTGGCTGCGGAAGTCTACGACCCGGCGAACCGGACGTTCTGGTTCACTTACGGTTGGCCCGATGGCGACGCCAAGAGCAGCAACCCATCGTTCGACGGCGCCAACAAGAACACGTGGGGCGCCTGGATTCCGTTCGTTATCGGCGAAATGACCGAAGAAGGCTACTACACCGACTGGAACGGAAACATCACCCCAATGGGCGCGCGCTATCTGGCGCGTTTGAATGCAAAGCATATGCTCTGATTAGAGCTCCGGCGCCTGGCGCCCTGAGAAACTGCATACCTCCTCCGGTCACGGAGGAGGTGGCGGCGCAAGGTTTTTACGCCGCTCTCGCGGGCTGGCGCGCGATCGTCAATCGCGTCGCTCGATGCGCGCTGCGAGCGCCTCCGGAAGTCCAATAGTGGGTTTAGCGTCTGGGCGGCGAAATGTCCCAACGGTCGCCTTGTGCACCCCGAGCGTCACAAGCGTCTCGGCCTGTTTGACCGCCGCGGCCATTTGATCGACGACCGGAACTGAGACGCGGTCACGAACGCGCGCGGCAAGACCAGCAAGCGGCGCGCCGGCTAAAATCACGACGTCGGCTTCCAACTCGAGCGCCGACTGGCTCGCAAGTTCGGCGAGGAGGCTTTCCTTCTCGTCTTGCACGTCACCGATCGACTGGAACGGATCGTCGAGCATCCGAATGCCGGCGCATCGTCCGGCAAGGCCGTGCATGTCGACGCATTCTTGGTACCAGGGGCCGAGCGCTCGCGCGAATGTGACGATGGCGAAGCGCCGCCCCAGCATGCAAGCTGTGAGCATCGACGCTTCGGCCATGCCGACAACCGGAATATCGAATAGCTCGCGCGCCCCGAAGAGACCCGGATCGCCGAACGCAGCGATGATGGCGGCGTCATAGTCCTTGTGGCGTTCCGCGAGCATCTCGATGGCAATCGCGCCGCCGATCTGAGCCTCGGCGCGTGTCGCGATATAGGGAACGCCCCGTGGCGCAGTGGCGGTCGAGAGGATTGTTCCAGCCGCCGCGGCCTGCTTAGCGGCGAACGCGAGCCGAGCGGTGATATCCGTGCTGGTGTTCGGATTGAGAACGAGTATGCGCATCGTTTTTGCCAAGACTGGTTCGCGGCGAAACGTTGAGGGCGCGCCTGCGACGACGCGCCCTCCAACACCTATTGCGGCAAGTCCGTATTATAGGGATCGAGCGCAAAGCCGGGAACACCCTTGCTGTCCTCGGCGAGCTGCAATTCGTCGATGAGCGCTTTCTTCTGTGCTTCGGTGGGGGCGGACGGCTTCGCCGCCAGCGCCGGCAGGATATATTCGGTCATCATGTAGCGAAGGGTCTGGAGGTGCGCTGCGTCGCGCAATCCTCCGGCTGGCGACATGATGCTCGTCATCGTCACGACTGCGTGATATTTCGGCAGGACGACGATGTTCTGGCCCTTGAACCCGCCGGCGTCGAATTCCGGCTGCTCCCCTCCTTCCATGCCGCCTTCAAGAATGTTCTTGACCCACCAATAATAGCCGAAGAAGCGGGTGCTCTGGCCGCTCGTCATCTGCCCGATCCAGTCGGCGGGCGTGATCTGCTTGCCCTGCCACTTCCCGCCCTGCAGCGCCAGCATGCCGAGCCGCGCCATGTCGACCGGCCGCAGCCGGAGCCCCCACCCGCCTGAGACGAGCCCCTTCTTGTCGGCGCGGGTCCACGCGTAATTCTTCATGCCGAGCGGCTTGAACACCTTGGCGTCCGCGTAATCCTCAAGTTTCTCCCCAGCCGCCTGGCTCAGCATCGCGGTCGCCAGAATCGGATTGACGTCCATGTATTGGAACACCTTGCCGGGCTGAAGCAGCGTCGTCGTCGTGGCCGCGAGCTTCAGCCGGTCGGGCAACTCGTAGTAGATCGGATCGTTGGGCGGGTTGAAGTCGTAATGGAGGCCCGTCGTCATCGTGAGGACGTTGCGCAGGGTGATGTTCCCCTTGTCGGCGAGGTCGTCCTTAAGATCGGGGCGGTAGGCGCCGACGACATCCCTGACCGAACTGTCGAGATGGATCCTCCCCTCGCCGATAAGGTCCCCGGCGAGCAGACCGACCAGCGCCTTGGTGACTGAATAGAGTTCGTAGTTCTTGTCGCGGGTGAGGCCGTCGCTGTAGCGCTCGAAAACGATTTTGCCATCCTTGACGATGACGAGGCTGCGAACGTCGAGCTTCTGATCGCGTATCCACTTTGAAAGTTTGACGAGTTGGTCCGAGTTCAACTCCGGCTTCCTGAGGCCAGACCTCGGGGAGCTCCGTAGGATCGGGCTTAGTAGGGAACTCGGCCTTTACCGACTGCGCGAACGCGAACGGTCCGGAACCGAACCACAGGCCAGCCCCTATTGCAGAGGCCATAATTCGTCCGATTACACGCGTATTTATCATCGCTGCCTCTCCATCAAAAACCCGTCGTTCGCCTTGCGTGACCATGAGACAATCCAAAGGTCGAAGCAATATAATTTTACATTCTGAATGCAAAATGCTATCGTCGCGGGGACGCCTTCTTTGGATTCAGGATTCGGAAAATGCTTTCAGCCCGGTGCAGGACGAAGTCGGGTTCGTTTCAAACTCCCGGGAAGTGGCTTGTTCCGACCGGCCCACGGCCGGGCTAGGGTTTGCTCCCGCCAAAGGCGTAGATTGATTCGACGCCGATGAGCTCGCACTCTGCTTCAAGGCGCTCAACGGATAACAATATCGGAGGAAGACAAGCCATGGCGCGGATGAGCTCGGTGGACGCCGCGGTGCTTGTGTTGGAGCAGGAAGGGATCTCGGTCGCCTTCGGTGTTCCCGGCGCCGCGATTAACCCACTCTATGCTGCGCTACGCAAGCGAGGTTCGATCCGCCATATTCTGGCGCGACATGTCGAGGGCGCTTCGCACATGGCTGATGGCTACACGCGCGCCAAGCCGGGCGCGATCGGAGTTTGCATCGGCACCTCGGGTCCTGCTGGAACGGATATGATCACCGGGCTCTACGCCGCGGCCGCGGACTCCATTCCGATCCTCTGCATTACGGGGCAGGCCCCGCGAGCAAAACTCTACAAGGAGGACTTCCAAGCTATCGATATCGAGTTCGATTGCCAAGTCTGTCGCGAAATGGGCGATAACGGTGCGTGAGCCCGCGCTCGTGCCTATGGTCTTCCAGCAGGCTTTCCATGTCATGCGGTCGGGCCGCCCTGGACCCGTTCTGATCGATCTGCCGATCGATGTGCAAACAGCTGAAATCGAATTCGACATTGAGACTTATGAACCGTTGCCCGTTTACAAACCGGTGGCGACCAGGGCGCAAGCGCGCCGCGCCGTGGAGATGATGAATGGTTCTGAGCGCCCGCTGATCGTGGGGGGCGGCGGAATTATCAATGCCGACGCAAGCCACCTCCTTGTCGAGTTCGCCGAACTCACCGGCGTGCCGGTCATCCCGACGTTGATGGGCTGGGGGTCGATCCCCGATGATCATGACCTGATGGCGGGAATGGTCGGTCTGCAGACCAGCCATCGCTACGGCAATGCGACGTTTCTCGAATCCGACTTTGTGTTTGGCGTCGGCAACCGATGGGCCAATCGCCACACCGGGTCTATCGACCTCTACACCAGGGGACGCAAGTTTATCCACGTCGATATCGAACCCACGCAGATCGGCCGCGTGTTCGGCCCGGACTTTGGAATTGTCTCCGATGCGCGAGCGGCGCTCGAGCTTTTCGTTGACGCGGCGCGCGCGCTGAAGGCGGAGGGAGAACTAAAGGATCGGTCCGAGTGGGCCGCCCAGTGTTTGCATCGCAAGAACAACATGCTCCGCCGATCGCACTTCGATCAGGTCCCGCTCAAGCCGCAGCGCGTCTATGAGGAGATGAACGAGTGCCTCGATCGCGACACCTGCTATGTGACGACGATCGGCCTTTCGCAGATTGCCGGCGCCCAGTTCCTGCACGTCTATAAACCGCGCAACTGGATCAACTGTGGGCAAGCTGGCCCGCTGGGCTGGACGCTTCCCGCTGCTCTCGGTGTGCGTGTTGCCGATCCGCTTCGAAAGATCGTGGCGCTTTCGGGCGATTACGATTTTCAATTCATGATCGAGGAGCTTGCCGTCGGGGCGCAGCACAAATTGCCATACATTCATGTTGTGGTGAACAACTCCTACCTCGGCCTTATCCGACAGTCGCAGCGCGGTTTTCAAATGGATTTCGAGGTCAGCCTCGCCTTTGAGAACATCAATACGACGCCCGATGGCGACGCGGTTCCGGGTTATGGCGTCGACCATGTGGCAGTTGCAGAAGGCCTTGGTTGCAAGGCTATCCGGGTCAAGAGCGCGAACGAATTCAAAGAGGCATTCGCGAAGGCGAAATTGCTGATGGAAGAGCACCAGGTTCCGGTTGTGCTCGAATTCATTCTCGAGCGCGTCACCAACATCTCGATGGGCACGGAGATCGACAGCGTCAACGAGTTTGAGGAAATCCTCTGTCTTGACCCCTCGTTGTCGATCCAAAAGGCCCAAGACCTAAGGTCTGTCGGGACGCCCGCTAAGTAAGGCTTCGCCGAGGAAAGCTGAGCGTCGCTGAACATGCCGGCATTGATCGGCGGCAGCTAGGCTGTGTAAGCGAATTTGATCAAGCATAGCCTGGCGGCGAAGGAGACGATTGATGTGAGCTCGAGGGGTCTTTTCGCAAGCGTAGGGCCGACCCGTTTGAAGCCCTTGAGCCGTCCGACGCCAGCTCGATGCGCGCGCAGGATGCGGACGAAGAGCGGCCGTCGTGACCGGCATTGGCGAATGTTGACTAAGGGCAATCCTAGTCATTTCATTGAAGTCGCTGCGGGTAGATTAGAGAACTCAAGCCGTGGAAGGCCTCCGTCCGCTCGCAAAGCGCCCACGGAACTACCGACTTGCCGGCTGGGCCAGATTCGACCCAGGTGCATCGATCGAGATCCTGCGCATCCTAAACGCGATCGGTAACGCAGCGGCACAAAGCAGCGCCATGAACCAGAACGCCCGCGGGCCGAGGGCGCCGTAGAGTGGACCGGACACCAGTGTAATGATGGCGGTCATCGTACCGACCGCGATGCCGCCGTATATCGCCTGAGCTGTTGCCGCCAGAGCCGGCGGGACAACCACAGACAGCATCTGCATGCAGGCAAGATGCAACAGCGCGAATGTCAGACCATGCAGAGGCTCAACGAGAGCCATTGCCGGGAGCCAAGCGGTGACAGCGGTGACGCTCCAGCGGACCATTCCGGCGCTGGCAGCCAGCGCAGCCGCGCCGGCTGGCCCAAGCCGCCTCAGCAGCATCGGACCCGCCACCACAAAAACGACAAGCTCCGCCAGGACTCCCTCTGACCACAATAGCCCCGCCGCACCTGGTCCGATGCCTCCCTCCTGCCAACGCAACACCTCGAAGCCATCGTGCAGCGCGTGGCTGCTCATAACCAGCGCGGCGAGCGCGATGAGAGGCAAGAAGCCCGGCGCCGCAAACAAGGCGCAGACGTTTGCTTGCCGCTGCACCACGGGCCGATCCAGCGCATTTCGGGGAAGTCGCAGCGCGGCCACCACTGCGAGCGCAAGCAGCGTCCCGTTCATCCATACTATGCTGCCAAAATTCGTTGCCTGGACAACCTGACCGGCGCTCACCGTGCCCACGACAAAGGCAGCCGACGCCCCACCGCGCACCCACCCGTATTGGAACCGCCCCGGCGCCGCAGCGAGTGTCATCGCGTCGGCAATCGGCACAATTGGCGCCAGCGCCGAAGCGTGCGCGACGCTAACAAGCAGGAAGAGTGCAAACCCCGCGGGAAGAGAATAGCCGAACGCGATGACAGCGGCCAAGGCAACTAAGACGGTAAGGGTCTGCTGGTGCTTGCCGAGCCGATCGGCGAGGCGGGAAAGGAGCGGCCCGGTGATCAGTCGGACGGCGGTTCCCGCAGCGAGCACCGCGCTAATCTCCGAAGGCCCGAGTCCGCGCGCATGAAGAAGCGCGGGCAGGAATGGGGACGCGACCCCGAAGGCCGCGAATAGGGCGCCGTAGAGAACTAAAAAACGATCGAACGACCCAAGCGCTAATCGGGCTTCGGCTAAAGATCGTCGTGACGGAAGGCTCATGACCTACCGACTTCCTTCGTGAGCGGGCGGAATGGCGCTTGGCGAGCCGAAGTCGCCGACGACACATTGCTACCCTTGTCGAGCATCGCACCAAACGCAATCGGCAAGGCCCGTCGACGTCGGCCCTTGCCGTCTAGATGTTCAGTCCGGGATTTGCTGGAGCGGGATGACTTTGAAAGGCGTCTGGCGAAGTTGTAGGCGTCGACGAAGCTTGTAGCTGTTCGCGGGTCTCGTAGAAGTAGCGTTTGACCGTCGCGTTTTGATGGTGCGATCCATTCTTCGACTTGCCCGT
>CAWIKX010000036.1:0-134034 GCA_963836695.1 uncultured Alphaproteobacteria bacterium | reverse complement strand
AAGACGGCGTGGGGGCCGTCCCGCTTGCGGTGGAATTCGTCAAAGCATGGCAAGGACGCTGTAGCTAACAAGTGGTTGACAAAAGTGGTTGACATTTCGTCGCCGAAACGCCGCCTCGGGAGCAAGCGCGCGTCACAGGAAGCGTTGCGCAAATACAACCGCGAGTACCAGCGCGCCCGACGGGCGAAACGCGCCGCCGCGGCCTCGCTATCGACGAAAGCGGCGAACTAGCGGTCGTCAGGCGCGCCACAGCGACAATTGATCGGACGTTGACTTGTCCATCGGAGAGGTGTCCTGCGGCGATGAGGTTGCGCTCCATCGCCATGATGAGCACCTCGTCCATCGTGTCGAGGTAGGCGACGTCATCGGTCATCGCTTGCCGCTCCAGCCGTCCTTCAGCCACTCGACATCGGGTGCGGTTTGGGCCGTTGACGAGGCTGCGGCTCCAGATGCGTGGTCGAGTAGGCCTGCCGATCATGCTCGTTCTGGCGCCGACGCTCGGCCTCGAACTCCTCGTAGAGGTCGCGCAGGCGCTTATTTTCGCTCACGATTGCCCACCGGCATGCCTTTGGCCGCGCAGCCATTAGGCCGCATGCGGGTTGTTCTCGTTGAGCCAGATCATGCTGCACGCGATCAGAGTTTCACGTTGATGTCGATAGGGGAGCAATGGCCCTTGCTTGTCAGGTGGCTATCCCAGCGGTGTGCGCCCTCTTCTCCCGTCCAGCTTTCACCCGTCATCGTTCCGCTGATGCGGTCGACGTACCAGCCGTTGTCTTTGGAGTTGTAGGTTCCCTCGTGGTTTTCGTGCGGTTCCATCAAGACATAAGTTTCGTCGGTGACGCGCAGCGGTGCGTCCAGAGTCACGCCGTCCATTTTTTTGCCGTTCGCCTTAGCTGTCTGTTCGAGCAATTCTTTCCACGATTTCCCGTTAACCGTGACCATGCGCCATGTGCGACCGCTGAGTTCGATCACCATCGTATGCTGGTCTGTCGTGGATGTCGTGGACCATCCGCATTCCGTTACGTCGGCGTACTGACATTGCAGGCCGACAGGCTTCGATCCGATGATGTCGGCGAGGCTCATATTGTTGTTGTGCCAAGCCGTGGCTCCAATCGCGAGCGCGACCGCACCTATTAAAATTGCCGGTTTCATTTGTGTCCCCTTTCGTATTTTCATAGTCAGGGTTTTCCTTCCACCGGCGGCGAGCAATGCGATGCCAGCGAGCGTGAGGCTGACGCGCTTGGCGGTGGCGCGCTTGGGCGGATCGATAAAGGGGCGGCTAAAGGCACGGGCGAGGGCGTCGCGTTCGTGGGACATGTTGGTGCTCCTGTGTCAGATGCCCGGATGAACCCTGACGCCCCGAGACGGGTCGCCCTCGCGATTCGTCCGCCCCTTGGGGGTCAATTGTGGGCGTAGCCCATGACCGTCATGCAATGTTCGTAGTTCTTGGCATGGACAACGATGCTGCCAATCGTGACGCCAATCACCGAGTGCCATTGGGGCTGGGGCAGGCCGTTGGCGGCGAGTTCGCAGTAGGCTTTGACTTGCTCAAATGCCGAGGCCTTGTGGTAGCCATCGTCGGCGAGCGCGGGTGCAGGCCGCGGCCGAACCGGGGACGGTGCTCATCACCGCGAGCGTGCAGCGGCAGACCGCTGGGCTTTTCGTCGTCGAGGACAAGGGCGCGCATGACCTCAAGGGCGTCGGCGGAGCCGGTCGCGCTCTATCGCGTCGTCCGGGCCAGCGGCGGCGGTCGGCGCGGCGGCGCACGCGCTCTAACTTCCTTTGTCGGACGTGAGGAGGACATCGGGACGCTGCTCCGTTCGCTGGGACCGGGTCCGCGCCGAGGGCCGGTTTGTCCAGAGCGTCGGGAGCCTGGTCTTGGAAAGTCGCGGCTCGTAGAGGAGTTCCGCTCCCGGCTCGGTGAGACGCCGCACACCTGGGTCGAATGGAACTCGTCCTAGCTTCTGCAGAATACGCCCTTGCATCCATTCCCAGAAGCTGCCTATCTCCGATGGCATGCGACCAAAGCGAGTGGGCGATCGCGTGTTCGACGTCGACCCTGATTTCTTCCGCAGTCACGTCCTCGCCGTCCCGATCTCGTAATGCGACGATTCCGCTGGCGTGGGACGGGGCGAGGTTCTGCGGCTCTACCCGGTTCTCTCGCGCCGTGCGACGCTGAAGAAGGTGGCGGCAACCATCGTGACTGCACCGAGCACGATCAGATGGATCGCGGAATCCTGATTGATGAAGGACGACGCGCTCGAGAGCGATTGCACAAGGGCCGCGCCCATCAAGACGGACAGGACCGAGCCGCGCCCGCCGGCGATTCTCGTGCCACCGAGCACGACGGAGGTGATGCTCATCAGAGTGTAGTCAATTCCGGTGGCGGGCGAACCGATGCCGACCTGCCCCGCGAGAATGAGACCAGCGATGCCACTCAACAATCCGGATAGAAAGAAAGCCAGCAGAATTTGCCGGTTGACCCGAATGCCGACCCGTGTCGCGCCGAGCGGATTGGATCCTACGGCGCGAAGCCGCCGCCCAAGCCCGGTGCGGAACAGGACATATTCAAACGTAGCCACGATGACGAGGATGGCGAGGAAGCAGGCGGGCATCCCGGCAACCGTCCACTGCGTCACATCGGAGAGGTAGTCCGTGACGGCGCCAGCCGCTTCCGGCCTCAATTCAAGGGACAGCCCTTGCAAGCCGATGAAGGTAGCGAGCGTCACCACGATCGCGGGGATGTTGAGCCAGGTGACCAACCAGCCCTGGACCAGTCCGAAGGTGGCGGTGATTGCAAGGATCAGCACCGAACCCCACAGAGCATTGGCAGCCGACCCGCCGTCGGGCGTCAGGAACGATGCTAGCACGACGACGAATCCGGCCAGAGCGCCTACCGAGAGATCGATCCGGCCGACCAGGATGGTGCCCAATTGGGCGATCGAGATGAATGCCAGGATCGAAAGGAAGGTCAGCATGGTCTCGATATTGAAGCCCGAGAGGAAATACCCGCTGATCGAATTAGTGCCGAACAGGACGATGGCCGTCAGCACGGCCAGCACTGCTGCCGGGAACCGGTCAGCGGCCATGATGCGGCGCCAGCCCTCGTCTTCCTTTTCCTTGCGGGTCGGGCCGCCTTCGCGCGCCACCCTGGCGGTCATGTTCGCTTCGGTGATGGCCGCCTCGGTAAGGGACTCGCCTTCAAGCTCTTTCACGATCTGGCCACGCGCGAACACGACAACCCGGTCGCACAGCCCCGCAAGCTCGATGCCGTCGGACGACGACACGACCATCGCGACACCGCTGACCGCCAGTTCCCGTAGGCGTTCGTAGATTTCGGTGCGCGCGCCGACATCGACGCCCTTAGTCGGCTCGTCGATGAGGATGACCTCGGGGTCGCCTGCGATTTCGCGTCCGATCAGCATCTTCTGCTGATTGCCGCCAGACAGCTCCGCAGCCGTCGTGTCGTCGTGCTCCTTGATGCGATAGCCGGTGTAGATGCCGAGCCGTTCCATCACTTCCCTGGTCAAGGCGTAGTCGCGCTTCCGGTCGATCAGGCCAGCGGTCGAAATCCGGTCGAGCGCGCCGATGCCGATGTTGTCGCGCAATCTCAAAGTCAGGAAGAGACCTTCCTCGTGACGGTCATCCGTAACAAAACCGATTCCGGCGCAGCGGGCTGCGGCGGCGGACGTGCCCTCGACGAGCTTGCCCTTGATCCGCACCGATCCGCTCTTGCGACGCTCGAGGCCCGCCACGGTACGCAGAAATTCGCGCTGACCCTCTCCTTCGACCCCGGTTACACCGACAATCTCGCCGGCGTAGGCGGAAAAATTGATCCTCGCGAAGCCGGCCGCCGAAAGATCCTTGACTTCAAGCTTGAGCTCGCCTCGGCTTTGCATCTTGCCGGGAAACACCTGGTCGAGGGGGCGGCCCGCGATCATGCTGATGATTTCGCCCGTCGTGATCCTCGCTGCCGGGCGGCTGTCGATGGACAGGCCATCGCGCAGCACGGTTACGTGGTCAGCAAGCTGTTCGATTTCGTGCAGCCGATGCGAGACGTAGACGATCGCTACCTCTTCCTCGCGCAACTGCCTGATGAGCTCGAATAGTTTGTCGACATCGGCCTGCTGAAACGGCTCGGTCGGCTCGTCCAGAAAGAGAACCCTGGGCTTTGCAGCGATGGCGCCCGCGATCTCAATGACATGTTGCTGTGCGAGCGTCAGGTCGCGGACCCTCGCGTCCAATGACATGAAGTGCTGTTCGGATCCCACAGACGCCAGGAGCCGCTGTGCCTCTGCCCGGCTACCGCGCCCGGTCAGTTGGGGCGCTGCGAGCTGGATGTTCTCCATGACCGTCATTTCTTCGGCCAACTCGGGGTGCTGAAAGGTGACGGCCACGCCGGCGCGATGCAGCTTCCTGGCGTTGGGGCGCTTGATCTCCTTGCCGCCAACACGAAGGACCGCGAAGTCGGGCCGCACGGCGCCGGCGGCGATGCCAATGAGTGTCGATTTTCCCGCGCCATTCTCGCCGACGACGGCGTGCACCTGGCCGCGCCGGATGGTGAGGTTGACGCCCTTGAGCGCCTGCACGGGGCCGTAATATTTGGTTGCCCCCACGATCCCCATGACTGGGGCGCCAAGTAGATTTCGTTTGGCGGCCTTCATTCTGTGATTTCGAGTCGCTTCTTCAGTCGGGCGTAGGCGGCACCCCAACGCCATCTGACCTCCGGCGCGACGTTCAGCAATCTGGAAAGTCCGAGGCGGGTCATCATGCGGGTGAACGTCGTGCGGACGCGGAACTCGACGTCAGGCGAGGTTACCCAGAATTTAAAGCGGATCCATTCGAAGCGAAGGCGTCGGCCAGCTTCGACAATGCCGACGCTGGCGATAATAATGATGGCCTGAACGATGTTCTGGGCCGACGTCGCGAAGCCAACGGCGACCACGAGCTGGGCAAGATATGTGAGGAGCAGCGCGCCCACTATGGTCGCTGCAACGCTGCCGCGGAGGCCGCCGCCAATGGGATTGCCGCCCACCACGACCGCCGCAACCGTTGCCAGCAAATAGGGCACGCCGCTGAACACCGTTGGTGACAGCACATAGCCCGCCAGCAGTATTCCCGCTGCCGCGTAGCAGGAGCCGGCAACCGCGTAGGTGGCGACGCGATACCAGTCAAGCCGGATGCCCACTGTAAGCGCTGCGTCCGGATTTACGCTGGTCGCAATGAACCGCCGCCCGACGGTCGTTTTCTCCAGGACAAAGATCGCGATCGCGGCGATGACGATCATCACGTAGAGCGTCAGCGGCACGCCGAGGAGTTTACCGACGCCGAACTTGTTGAGGGGCGGGGGCGCCTGCTGCGAGAATCCCCTGGTGACATACATGGTGATCCCCAGCATCAGCGAATTCATGCCGATGGTGGTGACCAGCGAGTTGACGCGCAGCAGCGCGACGAGGGTGCCATTGACAGTGCCGACGCCGAGCCCCATCGCGAGCGCGAGCACGACGAAGGCCAGGGTCTCGGGGACTCCGGCCTCTGAACTCGGCAGCGCCGAGACGATGACTGCCGCAAACGACATGATGCCGGCGACCGACAGGTCGAGTTCGCGCTGCTGGATCACGAGATGTTGGCCGATCGACGCGACCGCAAGGATCGCGAAGAACGGCAGCATCAATTGCAGCGCGCTGACCGAGACGGTGCTGGGGGCAGCTATTCCGCCGCCCGCCAGCAGCACAACCGCGGCTATCGAGACGATCAGCAGGCGGTGCAGCGGCTTTTTTCGCCCCTTGTACTCACGCCTCGTCCAGGCTCGCTCCGGCCGCCGTCGCTCCGATTGCTGATCGGCCGCAACCGTACTTCTGGGTGGTATCATCGCGGTAACTGCCGAAAGCGCAGATTACTTGGACAGGATTGCCTTCATCTTCGTACCGGAGACCATCGCCGAGGGAATTGCTGTCGGCGGCAGGTTTTTGTCGCACTTGACCGCCAGGGCCGGATCTGAGGATGTGCTGTCCTCGGAAAACGGCAAGTCGATCAGGCTGGGCTCGTCGTTGTCCATGCCGTTGACTGCGGCGAGGCCCTTGCGCAGCGCTAGGCGAACCAGCCAGGTGTGTGCACTGGCAGTCGCCAGCTTGAAGGTCGGGTTGGCCGCGTGGTTGTCCTGCCACAGGCAGCTCAGCTCATTGAGGTCCTGCCCCGCCCACGCGGGGATCGGCCGGCCAGCTGCGAGGAATGCACGGATCGGCCCCGTGGTCTCAGCCATGATGCCATCGATCTTGTCGTATTTGGCAATCTCAGCTCCCGTCACCTTCTGGGCGAGTGCTGGATCCCAATTGGTCTCGACCGGGCCCTCAAGGACTTTGATCCCCGGGTTAGCGTCAAAGACTTTGCGCCAGCCGACGGCCTGCGAGCTGGTCATCGGATTGCCTGGCGTGCCGCCCTGCACGATGACGTTGCCCTTGCCGCCAAGGGTCTTGACCATCCATTGGGCAAGCATCTCGCCGAGGCCGATCTGGGTCTCGGTAACGCGTGTAAGATAGTCTTTGCCGATCTCGCCGAATGGCGCATCGCCGGTGGTAAACGGAACGACAGCGACGCCTGCATTCAGCGCCTCACGCATGACCTTCAATTGCGCGACGCCAGTGTCGGCGAAAACCACGATGACATCGAAATGCTGGGCGATCAGGCCCTTGATGTCGGCGATCTGCTTCTCAGCCTTGAACTCGCCGTCGGTGTAGCGGACTTCCGTGATGTTGGGGCACTTGGCCGCCTCGTTCTCGAACTCCGCGCGGGTGATCTGCCGCCAGTAGTTGCCGCCCCAACCGTCTGAGTAGGCGACCTTGAGCGGCTTGGTGCCGCAATATTTCGAGATGTCCTGCATGTCCTGGATGCCGCCCTTTTTGTCCGGGGCGAGATTGATCTTCGAGAAACTGTTCTCGGCGCCCGCCGGGGCCGCCATTACCATTTGCGAGGTGAGTGCCACAGCGCTCGCGCAAAGGATAAGTCGCATTCTTGAGGCCATTCGTCCCCTCCCTTGATGCCGTCAGGACCGTGCCGGATTTGCTAATTTTTATTGGAGCCAAACATGGCTACAATAGCCGAACACCATAGTCCAGGATCAATCGGTTTTCCACCGAGGATGGGCAGCGCAGGGGGCTGGTATTTCAAATGAAACTCAGCACGGACAGGATTCTCACTACCCACGCCGGAAGCATGCCGCGCGGGGAGCCCCTCGGGTCGATGCTGATCGACCAGGAGGAAGGCAAGAGAATCGATCGCCGGAAGATCGACGAGGTCGCCGCCGAGCGCGTCGCTCACATTGTAAGGAAAGAGGTCGAGGTTGGCATTGATATTGCCAACGACGGCGAGCAGGGACGGGTCGGATTCCAGACCTACGTGCCGCAACGCTGGAGCGGCTTTGGTGGCAAGTCGAGCCGTCCATACGGCAAGGAGTTCGCCGAGTTTCCGAAGTTCACCGAACGGATGATGCAGCGCATCCCGAAGACGGGCAGGGTGTTCGACGCTCCCGAGGCGATCGGTGAAGTTCATTACCGCGGCGAAGAGGAGCTGCAGAAAGAGATCGGCCGCCTCAAGCAACAAGCGGCGAAAGCCAACGCGCACGTCACCGAGTGGTTCATGAACGCACCCTCGCCCGGCATCATCGCGTGTACGATGCTGAATGCCTATTACGACTCGGATGAAGCCTATCTCACTGCGATCGCGCGCGAGATATCCAAGGAATACAAGGCCATCGTCGATGCCGGATATGTACTGCAGGTCGACGGGCCCGATCTCGCCATGGAGCGGGTGCTGCTGTATCAGGATTTGACGGACGCCGAGTTCGCGGAACAGACGGAAAGACATGTCGAGGCGCTGAACAAGGCGCTTGCGGGTATTCCACGCGACCGTGTCCGGCTCCATGTTTGCTGGGGCAATTGGGAAGGACCGCATAACCACGACGTGGCAATGGAGGTGGTGCTGCCGCCGATCTATCGGGCGAATGTCGGTGCGATCGGTCTAGAGTTCGCCAACCCGCGTCGCCAGCACGAAACCGCGGCGCTCAAGGCGAACAAGCCACCCAAGGAGATGGCCGTCATTCCTGGCGTGATCAATTCAAAGAGCAATTTCGTCGAGCACCCCGAAGTGGTCGCCCAGCGCATCGAGAGAGTGGTGGATGCGATTGGCGACAAGGAGCGTGTTATCGCAGGGGTCGACTGCGGCTTTGGCACCTTCACCGGCTGGGAATGGGTCGCCGAGGATGTGGCGTGGGCCAAGCTGCAGTCACTTAGTGAAGGCGCCGCGATCGCGTCGAAGCGATTGTGGGGTTAGCGCTCCGCGAAATTAGGGACCCATTTGTCGAGGGAGACCCTGAGCGGACGTTGGTCGCGAGCGATCGAATGGCGCGGATCGACGTCAAGCGGACATAGCGGATCGCGATCATGCGTCTCATCGGGAGAGCGCACCTCCATGCCGTTGCGAAAGGTCCGACACTTAGAGCGCCTGGCGCGGGGCAGCACAGAAGGATAACGTGGCGTCAAAATACGGCGAGGGAGGAACACCGTGCGAGAGTCCTTCGGGCATCCATTCTTCGGACCTTGTAGCTGCTGTTCGACATCTATAGCCGGAATAAGCAGACGATCGCTGCTCTCAGGGATAGCCGCCACCGCCGTGGGCGCAACTGCTTCAATGGTCGGAGGGGCGCTTCCTGCCCTCGCAGAGACGGCGCCAAGCGAAAAAACGTCCCTGATCGATGTCCATCATCACTTCGCGCCGCCGGCTTATGTCGCAGAAAACAGAAGCAAGGTGTCGCCCGCTGCGCTGGATTGGACCCCGCAAAAAGCGCTCGATGCAATGGACGCGGAAGGCGTAGCGACTGCTGTGCTCTCGCTTGCGCTACCCGGCGTCTGGTTCGGCGATCCTGACGCTGCTCGCCGCATGTCGCGGCTCTGCAATGACTACGCCGCCGACCTTGCTCGCACTTACCCGGGGCGGTTCGGCTTGTTTCCGGTGATACCGCTGCCGGATACAGAGGGCAGTCTGCGCGAGATCGAATACGCGTTGGATGTCCTCAAAGCGAGCGGTGTCGGGATCGTCACGAATTACACGGACTCGACCGGATCCAAATGGCTCGGCAATCCAGCATTCATTCCAGTGTTCGAAGAGCTTAACCGGCGCAACGCCGTGGTGTTTGTGCATCCGATCGTGGCGAGTTGCTGCCAAAAGCTGCTGCCCGACGTCTCTCCGCTCGTATCGGAAATCCCCGAAGACACCACGCGCGCCGTCACCAACCTGCTGTTCACCGGCACATTCAGCCGATACCGGGACATCCGTTTCATTTTCTCACACGGGGGTGGAGATGTGCCGATGGTGATGGGTCGCCTGCACGACTATGCGCCCAAGAACATCGCTGAGACAGCGCCAGACGGCATAGATTACGAACTCGCGCGGCTCTATTACGACATCGCCGGCACGGCCTATCCCCCGGCCATTGCAGCGCTGACGAAGCTCGTCCCGGTTAGTCAGATTTTGTTCGGCAGCGACAATCCGTTTGTGCCGCTGAAAGAAACGACGCGTCGCATGAAGGAGCTTGGCTTGTCGGCGGCCGAACTCGGCGCAATCGGCCGCGAGAATGCCCTCGCGCTCCTGCCAAACTTGCCTCGCACGTAGCTCACAGCGCCGTCGCGCGGCGCTCGACCGCGCAGCCAGCCAAGCCGGGGATTGATTGTCCCCGGCAGCAATCATCGTCGAGGGCGTCCTGGCGCAACCCGCGGCGGTGGCGCATTTGGCGCGTACAGATGCGCGACCAACGGCGGTGGCGGGTGGGGACCGGGTCACACGGGCAACGTCGGCACCGCGCATACGTCGCGATCTTGCGCAATATTGCGAAAGGTTCAGCCCCCGAGCCCTAACGCCTGACGCGCCGCGCTTTCTCGCTCATCTCGCCATGCGGTGTAGCACGCGGCGTGAAAACGGACCCTCACTGCGTCGTTCGCTACCTCCTGCCACTGCTGGCCAACATTGAAGGGCAGCCGGCAATAGCAACAGCGATCCATGGGATAGGGCGTCAAGCGCGCGCGAACCCATGCGGCGACCCGCTCACGATCATAACAGGCAGCAGCGGATTCGGGAGCCGGCGGCGGTGGAACAGGCTCGATCGCCTCGACGACGGCAGGCTCCGGCTCCTCGATGGCCGCAGCCTCGTGCGCGATCATCGTGGCCGGTGTGGTAAGCTCGCCCTCGACAACATCGTCGCGCTCACCGGCATCCGTATCATCGCCGCCATAGTCCGGGGCCGAAAGAATCTGCCCATCGCGGCGAAACTCGCCCGGCCCCAGCTCGCGATCGGGCTCTTCCGGCTTGCCCCAAACCACGGTGTAATGCGTGGGCGGGGTATTGATATTCATCTCAAGACTGGCCGCCGAGGCCGCGACCGCATAGCCCCGCTTCGCCGAGCGATGCGTATTGCGTAGAAAAAACATCGAAACGGCGTCACGCCGCCGCGGGTCACCGCACCGCAGAGCCTCGCTAAGATTGGCCTCGGCGTCGTCGAGCCGCAGCTCGACGGCTTCGAGCGCGGCGTCCGCCAAGCGTTGATCGACCAACACTAGCTTGCGCAAATCACCGGATGGAACGCCGAGAGCACGCGCCGCATTGCGGACATTGGCGTCGTGGCGAATAAGCGCCGCGGAGACGATCTCGACGTCCAGATTCGCAACGGATTCGGGAATGAACCTGGCTGGCAGCGCCATAGTCACAATCCTTGATCCTTGGCGCGATCAACGCCATGCTTGCGAGCGACGATCCGCGAACGCCGCAACGCGAACTCGAGGTTTGCGCGACGGTCGAGTATTCGGCCAGGTCGCGGGAAAAGGCGAGCGGGCGCGTCGCTGTTCAGGCGCGCGAGAATCCGGGGCGCGATGTAGCCCGCGCGATTGGGGGTCGCAATCAGCTGCACCCGTGACCGCAACCCACGAGCCCCTAAACACCAGCGACACGCTAACCCGCCCTCATACAGCCGAAGAATCCGACACCGGCGCCCACAAGGGCACTGGTAGAACGACCAGCTGCCCCCGTTCGGGAATCGCCGATGGCTCACCGCCACCTTGAAGGTTTGATCGCCAAAGACGATGGTGGTCACCGCAGTGTCCGAGCTGATAACCCCAGCGGCACGAAGACGGGCGACGCTATCACTCGCCGGCAAATCATCAATCGCTACCGTCCTACCCATGACCGAAATCTAACCCCAGCAACAAGAGAAGGCCAACGAGGAAGAACCCCCACCAGCTTGTGTTATTCTGACGGTGATTTTATGTTATTTTTGATTTGGTTATGACGGCAGGAAGTGGGTGGTACGGCTCCGGTCAACAAGTGGGCGGGGATGGGGGGGTCAAAGCGGTTTCGCCTATTAGGCGTCGACGCAAATCAGCAGGCTTGATCGTCGCTCGCGTGGCGCATGAGTGCAGCGACGTCGGCTGGGAATTTAGACCATGGTCGAGGCCATGGCGTCAGGCTGACCAAATACGCAGCCGGGCAACGCGACCTCACCCCGATTCGAAAGCCCCAACCCGCCAGGCTGCGCATACGCTGCACATACGGATGGCATATGTGCCGCTATCCGCTAGCTAAGTAATTGAACTCACTAGCAGTCTGGCTCGCGCTCAGCTCTTCGGCGGAACGACCTGACCGCGGATTTCTCCCGCCGGATGAGACTGGCTGTGCACGTTGACATACCATTCGCCGGCAGAGAATTGTTTGGCCTGATCCGGGGTCAGCGTGGCGCTTCCTTTGATCGGATTCGCGGGCGGGCTGCCCTGCGTACTGAGCCAAATCACGGGCGGCGCATTTTTACCTTCTGCGGCCGGGCCGTGGAAATGAGCCATCGTCGATGGGCTCGACAGTCCGGTGTAAGCGATGTTCCAGGTAACGACCCGAGTCGCCGGGTCGTACGTTAGTTCGGCGGTTCCCGATCCGGTTGTGTCCACCGGCGGCACGCATTGCGCGCCAGTCAGCGGAACCTTGAAGGAAGTGGTCTCGGCGCGGACGGCTCCCGCGGACGCAAAGCCCAGAAAGACAACGCAAGGAAGGAGAGCGATCTGACGTCTCGAGACTTTCATCTTTTCCTCCATTCGGCTCTCACCAGATCTGTTCCGACAGACCAAGGGATTGAGCAATCCGCTTCATCGCATAATTTAATCCCCTTGTAGACACCCTTTTGCTGGCTCGCCAGCTATGTGATGATGCTCCCGGACGCCGAAACTATGAACAATCCTCGGCGTGCAGGCGAGGGCGCCGCGCCCAGACTTTGAGTGAGACGCCCTTTCATCCAAGCGTGCCGTGGCTTTATGAAACGCGCCTGATGCCGAATTTCTCGATCCGCCTGAGGTTGATCTGCCTGTCAGCCCTGCTTCTGACGATCCTCGCCAGCTCCTCGGCGCTGCTAATCCGAGAGCTGGTCCGCAATTCGCGAAGCCTCACCGAAGAAGCCAAGCTGGTTTCCATAGTCCGCGACGCCAATTCGGCCAGCAAACACTTTGGCGATTTGAAATATTGGGCGATCAACTCCGCCGTTACGCAGCTGGCCCCTTCTCAGAAGGCGGCGGACCTCGCGAGGACGAGGCTCGATTCCGATCTGAAAGCAATTTCCGCCGTTGATCCTACCGTTGTCGCGACGATCGGAGGCGAAGTCTACGCCATGACCGACCTGACGCGGCAGGCGGGCGTCGCCTATTCAAGTGATGACAGCGCCGCTGGCAACGCTCTGGTGGCGCAGGCGAAGAGCCGTATTCTTGTCATCGAGGACCAGATTGACAAGATCGTAGGTACTCTCGAACGGCAGGCGCTGGCTCGGCGCGACATCTCCACGCGGCAGGCTGCGCTCACCGTCAAGCTTGCGATAGCGGGAGGGATCGGAGCGCTTGCGCTCGCCTTGGGTTTCACCGCGTTGACCGTTCATTCGATCACCGCTCCCCTCAAGCAATTGGATCGGAGCATTGCTTCCATCACCCGTGGCGAACTTGACATGGCCCTGCCACCGCCGAGTGTTCCCGAAATCGCCGCCATGGCCGGAACCCTCGGCATGTTGCGAGATAGCCTAATCGAGCGGGACCGGCTCGAAAGCGAAAGGCAACGCGCCGAAACAGAAACCCGGGCTGCGCGCGACACGGCCGAGGCAGCCTTGCACGATTTGAAGGCGGTCCAAGCAAATCTCATCCAGGCCGAGAAAATGGCTTCACTCGGCCAATTGACCGCGGGAATTGCTCACGAAATCAAGAACCCGCTCAATTTCGTCAATAACTTCGCCAGCCTTTCCGTTGGCCTCGTCGAGGAGCTGACAGAGGCGGTGGCACCGGCGCTCGCGTCGCTCGACGATCGGCGGCGTCGCGATGTCGAGGAGGCAAGCGGCATGCTGGTTGGAAATCTCCAACGGATCGTCGAGCACGGCAAGCGCGCCGACAATATCGTTAAGAGCATGCTGGCCCATTCTCGCGGCGGCAGCGGCAATCCGGAAAGCGTCAATCTCAACGCGCTGGTCGACGAGTCGCTCAATCTCGCATATCACGGCGCCCGCGCTCAGGATCAAAACTTCAACATCACGATCGAACGGGCCTACGGCGAGAATATCCCGCCGATGCAGCTCGTGCCGCAGGATATGACGCGAGTGTTCCTCAATCTCTTCAGCAATGCCTTCTACGCCACCAATAAGCGCCAGCGGGAGACAAACAGTGCGGACTTTAGACCAACATTGGCTGTGACGACCCGAGACCTGGGTAAAGCCGTGGAAGTGCGGGTGCGGGACAACGGCGGCGGTATTCCGCCCAAGGTCAAGGACAAGCTGTTCCAACCTTTTTTCACCACGAAGCCAACCGGAGAAGGCACTGGGCTCGGACTATCGATCAGCTATGAAATTGTCACCAGCCAGCATCGCGGGACGATCGAGGTCTCCAGCATTGTAGGAGAGTTCACCGAGTTCACCATTCGCCTGCCGCGCGACCTCTCTCTGGCCCGTTCAGTGTGAGTTTTGAGCCATGCCGGTAAGCATTTTGATTGTCGATGACGAGCCCGATGTCGGGGTCCTGTTTCAGCAGCAATTTCGCCGCGAAACGCGGAGCGACGTCTATGTCCTGCATTTTGCCTTGTCGGCCTCCGAAGCGCTTGAACGTCTTGCCAGCGAGATCGAGCCACAGCTGATCGTGATCTTGTCGGACATCAATATGCCCGGTATGGACGGGCTTTCGCTGCTGCGTGAGATCAAGAAGAAACGGCCCGAGCTCCCGGTCATGATGCTGACGGCTTACGGCGACGATGAACGGCGCCGTCGCGCCGCCGACTGCGGCGCCGCTGATTTTCTGACCAAGCCCGTCGACTTTGATTTGCTGAAGGTTCGTCTGCGCGAGTTGCACGAATCACCGCTTTAAGGGGAGCCCATTGGTCGCCGCAGCCAAGATCCTCGCTGTAGATGATGAGCCTGATTTCGAGCTCTTGATCAAACAGCGCTTCCGCCGCCAAATCCGCGACGAAGAATTCGATTTCCGCTTTGCTCATCACGGCGAGGAGGCGCTGACGGCGCTGTCCGCCGAGCCTGACATCGACCTCATGTTGCTCGACATCAACATGCCGGTGATGGATGGGTTGACCTTGCTCAATGAACTTCGTGAGCGCCAACTGGATGTGCAGTCGATAATCGTCTCAGCTTATGGAGATATGACAAACCTGCGAACTGCGATGAACCGCGGCGCCTTCGATTTCGTCACCAAGCCGGTCGATCTGCGCGATCTCGAGATCACCGTCCGCAAAGCGTTGGCCAATGTCGCGAAGCTGCGAGAGATGGACCGGCAACGCGTAGCCGCTGAACGGGCGCGGCACAATCTTTCGCGCTATTTCTCTCCGAACATCGTCGATTTGCTGGCGTCTCAGGACGAGCCTCTCGGGGAGGGTCGGCGGGAGACGGTCGCGGTGCTGTTTGCCGACATGGTGGGGTTTACGCGAATGGCGGAGCTCATGCCGCCGGAAGAGGTGCTCGCGTTGTTGCGCGAGTTTCACACCAGAATGACAGCGCAGATTTTCGCGAGCGGCGGAATAGTCGATCAATATCTGGGGGACGGAATCTTCTCAGTGTTCGGCGTGCCGACTGCAAGCCCCAATGACGCCGCGAGCGCCCTCAACTGCGCTGAGATGATGCTTCAGGCGCTCGAGTTCCTGGAACGAGGAGCGGAACGGGCGGGGAGAGCCTCGCCTCGATATCGGCATCGGCCTTAATTACGGACCCGTTGTGCTTGGGGACGTCGGCAGTGAACACAGCATGGCGTTCACAGCGATCGGAGACACGGTGAATACTTCGGCCAGACTGCAGGTCCTCACGCGTTCACTCGGGACGCCCTTGGTCGTTGGGGACGCTGTCGTTCGAGCGATCCACGCTCTGTCCCCCGAAATTGCGGCGGAGCGTCTCAGCGAATTGGAGGATCGAGGCGAATACAGCTTGCGAGGTCGGACGAGCCCGGTCCGCGTTTGGACACACAAAGGCAACGGCGCCCAGGCGCCGGCGTCGGTCGAGGCGGTTTCTTCGACAAAATTGCCTCATCATGATGAGGCAGCCGACTCGCCGTCGTGAGCTGATTTGCGGCGAACGGATCACGAGCCCGTGCTAAGGCTTTGTCCGCGCTCGCTTGTCTCTCACAGCCAGCAGCCCGATCTGACGATTTAGCTCCGCAAGCGTGTAAGGCTTATCGAGCCGCGGCAAAGTGCCTCCGTGTTTTTCCCGCTCGGAGTACCCCGTCGCCAGCAGCAAAGGCAGCTCCGGAGTGGTCTCGCGCAGCAGTTCCGCTAGGGCGACGCCCGACATCTCAGGCATGGCGTAGTCGAGAATTGCCAGATCCGGGCGCTCCCCTCCACGGACCGCCTCGAGCGCTTTTTTCGCCGATATCATCTCGATCGGCTCGTGCCCGAGCTCCCGCAGCATGTCCGCCGTCGCCATGAGGACGAGCGGATCGTCATCGACCAGAAGGATGCGATGCCGACGGTTCTCCGCGGCGATCGGCGAAAGAGTCTGCGTCAGACTCGATTGCGGGCGCGTCGGGCGCGACCGGTAACCAAAGCAAAACCGTGGTCCCTTCACCCAACCGGCTCACGATCTGCATTGCTCCGCCGGACTGAAGAGCGAGCCCGTGAACCATGGACAGGCCGAGACCCAACCCCTTGCCCGCGCGCTTGGTCGAGAAGAAGGGCTCCGCCGCTCGCCTCAGCGTGTCGGCGTCCATTCCTATTCCTGAATCAGAGATGGAGAGGTTGACGTAGGAACCGGGCGCCAGTCGCTCAGGAAGCCGCGTTTGCTCAGCGATGCTGGCCTTGATAACAATTTGTCCGCCAGAGGGCATCGCGTCCTGCGCGTTCAAGCCCAGATTGAGAAGCGACAGTTCAAGCTGATTGCGGTCGATTTGAATGTCGGGAAGGTCTCTCGGCAGGTCTGCAATGATGCGAACTTTGGGATCCAAAGAGTGAGACATCATTTCGACCATCCCGTTGACGACGTCCAACAACGGAACGGACTCAGGCTTCAGATTCTGCCGTCGCGCGAAAGCCAACATGCGCTTCGTTAACGATGCGCCGCTGTTCGCGGCTTCGGTCGCTCGTCCAAGCCAGCGGAGCAATCGATCATCCCTTGCGGCATGACTGGACGCCAACTCGAGGTTAGACAACACGACCATGAGGAGATTGTTGAAATCGTGAGCCAGCCCCCCGTCAGCTGCCCGAGGCTTTCCAGCTTCTGCATTTGCGCGACTTGCGCCAAAGCCTCTTCTCTCTCGCGCGTCCGCGCTTCAACTCTCTTTTCCAGATCCGCATTTGCGGCGGCCAATTCGGCGGTGCGAGCCTCCACCCTTCTTTCCAATTCCGCGTTCAGGCTCTCGAGTTGGCGGGTCTTCCTGAAGAGGTCGCAGAAAACGCGGACCTTCGCGCGAAGAAGAGCCGGAACGATGGGGACGGGTAAATAGTCGACTGCGCCCGCCTGATACCCGCGCAAACTATCGATCTCCGACATGTGGACGGCCGAAACGAAGATGATCGCAATCTGCGCAAACCGCGGATGGTCGCGGATCATTGCGGCCAGCTCAAATCCGTCGAGCTCGGGCATGGCGACGTCGACAAGTATGACGGCGACTTCGTTGCGCAGCAGTTGCTCGAGCGCCTGACGGCCGGACGAGGCCTTGATGAGATTCTCGCCGAGCTCCTCAAGGATCACTTCGTAGCTGAGAAGCTTTGCCGGCTGATCGTCGACGACCAGGATATTCACTGGATCGCGATCGCGATGCATGGTCGTCCCCGCGCCTTACCGATGCAGCCAGATGCGAAGCGCCGAAAGCAATTGTTCCGTATTAACTGGTTTCGCCAGATAATCCGAGGCGCCCGCCTCGAGGCACTCTCTCGCGGTCGCCCTTCATTGCTTTCGCGGTGAGCGCAATGATCGGCAGCCGCCTTGCATTGAGGAATCAGCCCGAATGGCCTGGATGGTCTCATAGCCGTCCATTTCCGGCATCATGATGTCCATGAGGACAATCGAGATGTCCCGATCGGACTTGAGAATTGAAATCGCTTCGCGACCTGTCGTCGCAGTCAGCACCTCCATCCCTCGGCGCTCGAGCACGCTGCTCAAGGCGAAGATATTTCTGGCGTCATCATCGACAAGAAGCGCCTTGCGCCCGTGCAGATTTTCGTCGGAATTGCGCAGACGCTCCAGCATGCGTTGCTTGTCCGGCGGCAGATCCGCGACCACGCGATGGAGGAAAAGCGCCGTTTCGTCGAGAAGCCGTTCTGGCGACTCGACCCCTTTCACGATCACGCTGCGCGCCATCGAATGCAATTGCGCGTCTTCCTCGGACGACAGCTCGCGTCCGGTGAACACGACGACCGGAATCTGCGTCAGCGCGTCATCCTGACGAATATGTCTCCAGCAGCTCGAATCCGGACATGTCCGGCAGCTTTGAGGTCGAGAACGACGCAATCGGCCGGTTGCTCCCGAAGCATCGCCAACGCCTTGCGACCATTTTCGGCGGTGACGACCTCGATGTCGTCGTAGCCAAGCAACTCGGTGATGCCCAGAAGCTCCGCCGGATTGTCCTCGACGACAAGCAGCCGCTTTCGTGAATCGCGAGCATATTCGGTGAGGCGAGCGATCGACGCCTTCAGTTTGTCCATCGTGGTCGGCTTGTTGACGATACGCGAAAGCGCCGCCCGCCAGTCCATGCTGCCGATCCTCGTCGAGGGTGACGATTTGCACGGGGATGTGCCTGGTGCGCGGGTCCTGCTTCAGCTGGCTCAGCACCGCCCACCCGAGCATGTCGGGCAGAAAGACGTCGAGCGAGATCGCGAGAGGGGAATATTCCCGCGCCAGAGCTTAGGGCGTCGCCGCCGCGTGAGGCGACTAAAACTTTAAGTCCGACGTCGCGAGCGAGATCGACCAGGATGCGCGAGTAGTGAGGATCGTCCTCGACGATCAACAACACCGCATCGTTGGCGTGAGATGCGCTCGTCATCGGTCGGATGCGGCAGCGTCTCCTCGATCCGGTGCGCGACGCTCGCAATCGGCCCGCGCTGCGACCGCCGGTGCCTTTGACCATCACCCGAGCCGGCCCGACATAGGTCATCGGCAGGTAAAGAGTGAACGTGCTGCCCTCCCCAGCCTTGCTGCGCAGATTGTATTTCGCCGCCCAAGCAGGTTCGCAAGTTCGCGGCTGATCGCAAGGCCAAGACCCGTGCCTCCGTACCGGCGATTGGTGCTCGCGTCGGCTTGCTGGAAGGCCTCGAAAATGATGCGCTGCTTCTCCGGAGGAATGCCAATGCCGGTATCGGTCACCTCGAACGCGATGACGGTGGCTGCGGTCGCAAGCACCGGATGAGTCGGCGTCCAACCGGATGTTGCGCTTTCGACCCGCATGCGCACTCCGCCATGTTCGGTGAACTTGATGGCGTTCGAAAGCAGGTTCTTGAGAACCTGCTGGAGCCGCTTCGAATCGGTCGTGATGCTGCGCAATTCGGGCGCGATGGCGACATCGAATGAAAGGCCGCGTCGTTCCGCCTCGTGGCGGAAGGGACGGGTTACCGACTCCTCGAGCAGATTCAGCGTGATCTCCTCGGCGTCCACCGACACTGTGCCGGATTCGATCTTCGAGAGGTCCAGGATGTCGCTGATGAGATTCAAGAGATCGCTGCCGGCGCCGTGAATTGTGCGCGCGAACTCGACTTGACGCCGCGGCAAGATTGCCGTCCGGGTTGTCCGCGAGCTGCTGGCCGAGGATCAGGATGCTGTTGAGCGGCGTGCGCAGCTCATGCGACATGTTTGCCAGAAACTCGGACTTGTACTTCGAGGTCAGGGCAAGCTCGGTCGCCTTTCTCCTCGAGCGCTCGTCGCGCCTGCTCGATTTCGTCATTCTTGCGTTCGACTTCCGCGTTTTGCTCGGCCAGCTGCTGCGCCTTCTGCTCAAGCTGCTCATTCGTCAACTGGAGCTCCTTTTGCTGGGTCTGCAGCTCGGTCGCCAGCTGCTGCGACTGCTTAAGCAAGCCCTCGGTTTGCATGGTCGCTTCGATGCTGTTGAGCACGATGCCAATCCCGGCGGTGAGCTGATCGAGGAAGGTCTTTTGCAATTCGGTGAACGGAGAAACGGAAGCGAGCTCGATGACCGCCTTCACCTGGCCTTCGAAAAGCACCGGCAGGACAATCAAGTTGGAGGGCTTCATCTCGAAGATGCCGGTCCGGATCGGAACAACGTTGGACGGCACATCGGAAATGAGCGTCGCGCGCGCGTCGACCGCGCATTGTCCGATGACGCCCTCGCCCAGATTGCAAGCTTCTCGGGATGGCCCTCGGCGCCCGCGTCAGCATAGGAGGCCAGAAGCTTGAGCACTGGCGCGCCCTTCGGCGTCGACCAGGTAGATGACGCCATTTTGCGCAGCGACCTGAGGAGCCAGTTCCGAGAGCAGCATTCGCCCGACCGTGGTCAGATCGCGCTGCCCCTGCAACATGTTGGTGAACCTTGCGAGATTGGTCTTCAGCCAATCCTGTTCGGTGTTGCGCTCGGTCGTCAGGCGCAAATTGTCGATCATCGTGTTGATGTTGTCTTTGAGCTCGGCCACTTCGCCGCGAGCGTTGACCTGAATCGAACGGGTGAGATCGCCTTTGGTCACCGCAGTCGCGACCTCGGCGATCGCCCGCACCTGGGTGGTGAGGTTCGCCGCGAGCAGATTGACGTTGCCCGTGAGATCCTTCCATGTGCCGGCGGCGCCGGGCACATTCGCTTGACCGCCAAGCCGGCCCTCGACGCCCACCTCTCTGCGCGACGGTCGTGACCTGATCCGCGAAAGTCGCAAGCGTGTTCGTCATATTGTTGATCGTTTCGGCGAGCGCCGCGACCTCCCCTTTCGACTTGACCGCCAAGTCCTGCTTGAGATCGCCGCCCGCGACGGCGGTCACCACCTTCACGATGCCGCGGACCTGCTCGGTGAGATTGGCGGCCATGACGTTCACGGTGTCGGTCAGATCCTTCCAGGTCCCGGCCACTCCCGGGCACGGCGGCCTGACCGCCCAATTTCCCTTCGGTGCCGACCTCGCGCGCGACGCGGGTCACTTCTGAAGCGAAAGCGTTGAGCTGATCGACCATTGTATTGATCGTGTTCTTCAGTTCGAGAATTTCTCCTTTCACGTCGACGGTGATCTTGCGCGAGAGGTCGCCGCGGGCGACCGCCGTGGTCACTTCGGCGATGTTTCGCACCTGCGTCGTCAGATTCGCCGCCAGAAGATTGACGTTGTCGGTGAGGTCCTTCCATGTGCCGCCGACGCCCGGCACCAGCGCCTGTCCGCCGAGTTTGCCCTCGGTTCCGACTTCGCGCGCCACCCGCGTGACCTCGGCGGCGAAAGAGCGCAAGCTGCTCCACCATCGTGTTCAGAGTTTCCTTGAGCAGCAGAATTTCCCCGCGAACGTCGACCGTGATCTTCTTCGAGAGGTCGCCATTGGCGATAGCTGTCGCAACCTCCGCGATGTTTCTCACTTGCCCGGTGAGGTTCGACGCCATGAAGTTGACGTTGTCGGTGAGGTCCTTCCACGTTCCGGCGACGCCTGGCACCGCCGCTTGGCCGCCGAGCTTGCCCTCCGTTCCGACTTCGCGCGCGACGCGAGTCACCTCCGAGGCGAACGAGTTGAGCTGGTCGACCATCGTATTGATCGTGTTCTTAAGCTCCAGAATCTCGCCCTTCACGTCGACGGTGATCTTGCGCGACAGATCCCCGCGCGCGACCGCCGTCGTCACTTCGGCGATATTTCGGACTTGAGCGGTCAGGTTGCCGGCCATCGAATTGACGTTGTCGGTCAAGTCCTTCCACGTCCCGGCCACCCCCGGAACCTGCGCCTGGCCGCCAAGCCGTCCCTCGGTGCCGACCTCGCGCGCGACTCGCGTCACTTCGCCGGCGAAGCGATTGAGCTGGTCGACCATCGTATTGAGCGTTTCCTTGAGCTGAAGGATCTCGCCGCGCACGTCGACCGTGATCTTGCGCGAAAGGTCGCCGTTGGCGATCGCGGTCGCGACTTCGGCGATGTTGCGCACCTGACCAGTGAGGTTGCCGGCCATCGAATTGACGCTGTCGGTCAGGTCCTTCCAGGTCGCCGGCGACGCCCGGCACCTCCGCTTGGCCGCCGAGACGCCCCTCCGTGCCGACTTCGCGCGCGACGCGCGTCACTTCTCCGGCGAACGCGTTGAGCTGATCGACCATCGTGTTGATCGTGTCCTTCAGTTCGAGGATCTCTCCCCGAACGTCGACCGTGATCTTGCGCGAAAGATCTCCGCGCGCGACCGCCGTCGCCACCTGCGCGATGTTGCGCACCTGCCCGGTAAGGTTCGACGCCATCGAGTTGACGCCTTCGGTCAGATCCTTCCAAGTGCCCGCGACCCCCGGCACCTGCGCCTGACCCCCCAGTCGTCCGTCTGTTCCGACTTCGCGCGCGACGCGGGTCACTTCGCCAGCGAAGGCGTTGAGCTGATCGACCATCGTGTTGATGGTCTCCTTGAGCTGCAAAATCTCGCCGCTGACGTTGACGGTGATCTTTCTTCGAGAGGTCGCCTCCGGCAATTGCCGTCGAGACTTCGGCGATGTTGCGAACCTGCGCGGTCAGGTTCGACGCCATCGAGTTGACGCTTTCCGTCAGGTCCTTCCATGTCCCCGCCACGCCCATGACATTGGCTTGGCCGCCGAGCCGGCCTTCGGTGCCAACTTCGCGCGCGACGCGCGTCACCTCGCCGGCGAAACGGTTGAGCTGGTCGACCATCGTGTTGATGGTCTCCTTGAGCTGCAGAATCTCTCCGCTGACGTTGACCGTGATTTTCTTCGAGAGGTCTCCGCCGGCGATCGCCGTCGCGACTTCGGCGATGTTTCGCACTTGCGCAGTCAGGTTGCCGGCCATCGAGTTGACGCTGTCGGTCAGGTCCTTCCACGTGCCCGCGACGCCGAGCACTTGCGCCTGACCGCCGAGGCGCCCTTCCGTGCCGACTTCGCGCGCGACGCGGGTCACTTCGGACGCAAACCCGATTGAGCTGATCGACCATGGTGTTGATCGTGTCCTTTGAGCTCAAGGATCTCGCCGCGCACATCGACGGTGATCTTGCGGGAAAGATCGCCTCGAGCGACCGCGGTCGTGACCTGGGCGATGTTGCGAACCTGGTCGGTCAGATTGCCGCACATCGCATTGACGCTATCGGTGAGATCCTTCCATGTGCCGGCGACGCCCGGCACGAGCGCCTGACCGCCGAGCTTTCCCTCCGTTCCCGACCTCGCGGGCGACGCGGGTCACTTCGGAGGCGAAAGATCGGAGCTGGTCGACCATCGTATTGATGGCCTCCTTCAACTGAAGAATTTCGCCCCGGACGTCGACGGTGATCTTCTTCGAAAGGTCGCCGTTCGCGACCGCGATCGTCACCTCCGCGATGTTGCGCACCTGGCCGGTGAGGTTGCTCGCCATGAAGTTGACGCTTTCGGTCAGATCCCTCCAGACGCCGGTCACTTCGCGAACCTGCGCCTGACCGCCGAGCTTCCCGTCAGTGCCGACTTCGCGAGCGACGCGCGTGACCTCAGAGGTGAACACGCTGAGTTGCTTGATCATCGCGTTGACGATTTTGGCCGAGCGCAGAAACTCGCCCTTGCAGCGGACGCCCGTCCACGTCGAGCGGAACGGTTTGTTGCAAATCGCCCTGCGCGACCGCGGTGATTGCGTGAGTAACCGCGGCTGTCGGCCAAAGAAGATCGTCGATCAAGCGCATTGACGGAACCTCTCCATCTCGCCCCAGGCGCCCGCGCTGACGCCGAGACGGAGGCGCTTGCGCGTCCTTCCCTCCCGTCCGACCGTCTCGCCGACCTGCTCGAGTTGCTGCGCCATCCTCTCATTCGCGGAGACGATGTCATTGAAAGCATCCGCGATCTTGCCAGCGAGCCCAACTTCTTCCGTCGGCAGCCGAGCGGAAAAGTCGCCGCCGCGCACCGCCTGGAAAGCTTGCAATAGATTTCGTAGATATTTTTTGCTGCTGCTCCGTTCCCCCTCGCCTGGATCGCTTCCCGCTCTCTTCGACCTCAGCGGCGCAATTCCAGGCTCACTTTCATCCATTGGGCAGGCCTTTCTTCAAACTATCGCACGCGAGGCGCGGGCGCGCGGCGGCTCTTGCAGTTGCTTGATGAGTGAGCGGCGCAGCGGCAGACGCAGGCCGTACGGCCGCCCACAAAGCGATTGCGGGAAGCAGAAACGCGCATAGTTCTCTGTCCGACAGAGCTACCGCAAACGTCGACAAGAAAAGCGCCCCACACGGGATCCCGGGCCTCTAGCTCAGATGCGCCACGTCACACATACCCTCTACGCTCTGCGAAACGCAGCGGATGACCGCGAGTTCCCTGCCTTCTGGAAAAAAGAGCGAAATTTTCGTCAGCTTGGCCCAGCGCCGCCGCCCGAACACCCTAGGCGCGAGAAGTATGTCCTGGAGATTCAGCGATTTTGAGGTGGCGGACCTTACAAGCCTGTGGCGCGACACAACGCCGTTGCATAGAGGCTAACGCGTCGGAGTGCGCGGAACGCGCTCGGCGGCCGCCTTCTCGGCAACCCGCCTGCAGGCTCCGTATCTTAGTCAGTTTAATTAGTCCGCTTGCGCGTGAGCCGAACCTGAGCCGCCGCGCCAGCTTGGACGACCGCCGACTACCCCATCGGCATAGGCATCGGCCCCATGTTCTGGTTCAGGTTGTACATGATCCAGAGCGATCCGACGAGGATCAGAAAGACGATCAGGACGCCGAACGCGAGCGCCAGCACGTTATTGACGTTGTCCGGGCCGGTCGTGATGTGCAGGAAAAAGACAAGGTGAACGCCGATCTGTGCGATCGCCAGCACCACGAGCGCGATCGGGATGCTGGGGCGCCAAACCAGGAACGTCCCGGCGATAAAGAAGGAAACAGCGGTGAGCAGGATCGCGAGGCCAAGGCCGATAAGGTAGCCGACAATGCCTTCGGCAATCTCGTGGCGGGCCGCGGGCTCGTCGCCAGGCGCGTGATCCGTACCGCTTAGCGCCTCATAGTCGTCCGTCGAACTCATGCGCCTGCTCCCAAAAGATAGACGACGGTGAAGATCGCGACCCAGATGATGTCGAGCGTATGCCAGAATAGCGCGAAGCAGAGGACCCGGCGCAAAATGTCGGCGCGATATCCCTTTGCGAACACCTGCGCAATCATCGTCAACAGCCATAGTGTGCCGAGAGTAACGTGAACACCGTGGCAGCCGACCAGGGTGAAAAAGGCCGAGAGGAACGCGCTACGCGTTGGTCCCGCGCCCTGAGCGATCATGCCGGCGAATTCGTGAATCTCGATTGAGAGGAAGCCAAGTCCGAGCACGCAAGTCGCGGCCATGCCGCCGTAGTACATGAGGCCGTTGTGCGCCCGCGCGCCGATGGCCGCGACGCCGCAGGTGAAGCTCGAAAGCAACAAGCAGGCGGTCTCAATCGCCACATTGTGCAGGTCGAACAGATCCTTTCCGCTCGGCCCGCCCGCCGTGTTATTCACCAGCACCGCGTAGGTGGCGAAAAACGCCGAAAACATCACGATGTCGCTGAGCAGAAAGATCCAGAAGCCGTAGCCGACAATGATGCGCTTAGCGACCGGATCAGAATGGTCCAAGATCGCCGCAGGCCGCGGCCCGTGCGTCTCCTCGCGGCGTCCGTCCCCGAAGTCCGCGCCTGCCTGAAAGGCCGTCACGACAAAGCCTCCGCGGTCGCGAGCGCTTCGCCGCGCGCGCGGCGATTGGCGCGGTCGATGCGAGCGACCTCCTCGGCGGAAATCTCATATTCGGTGCGATCGCGCCAGGCGAAGACAACGAATGTCGCGAAGGCGCCCAAGAGGCAGAGCACCACCAGCCACCAGATCTGCCAGATCATGCCGAAGCCGCCGAAGGTGGCGAAGAACGCGCAGATGAAGCCGGTCGCACTGTTCCTCGGCACCTCGATCGGCTTATAGATCGGTTCAGCCATCGGAGCCGCGCCTCGTTCAGCAAGGCGCGCTCTGCGCCAATAGTCGTCCCGGTCCTCGACCTGAGGCAGGACGGCGAAATTGAACGCCGGCGGCGGCGACGACGTCGACCATTCGAGCGAGCGGCCCATCCAGGGGTCGCCGGTCAGATCGCGAAGCTCTTCACGATGGCGGATGCTCACAACGAGCTGCGTGATCTGGCACAGGATGCCGGCAAGAATGACCGCCGCGCCAAAGGCCGCGAGCAAGAGCCACGGATGCCATTCGGGCACGTCATAGTGCTGCAAGCGGCGGGTCATGCCCATGAGGCCCGTGACATAGAGCGGCCCGAACGCCAGGTAGAAGCCGAAAAACCAGCACCAGAACGCGGCTTTACCCCAGCCCTCATGCAAACGGAAACCGAACGCCTTCGGGAACCAGAAAGTGTATCCGGCGAAAGCGCCGAAGATCACGCCGCCGATGATCACGTTATGAAAATGCGCGATCAGGAACACGCTGTTGTGCAGCATGAAGTCCGCGGGCGGAACCGCCAACAAAACGCCGGTCAGACCGCCGATCATGAAGGTCACCATGAAGCCGAGCGACCACAGCATCGGCGTCGCATAGACGACCCGGCCTCCGTACATCGTGAAGAGCCAATTGTAGATCTTAACGCCGGTCGGCACAGCGATGATCATCGACACGATGCCGAAGACGGCGTTGACGGTGGCGCCGGCGCCCATGGTGAAAAAATGATGCAGCCACACCATGAACGCCAGGATGCAAATCGCCATGGTCGCCATGACCATCGATCGGTAGCCGAAGATCGGCTTACGCGAGAAGGTGGAGACCACCTCGGAGTAGATGCCAAACGCCGGCAGGACCAGGATGTAGACCTCCGGGTGGCCCCAGACCCAGATGAGGTTCATGAACATCATCATGTTGCCGCCGGCTTCATTGGTGAAGAAGTGGAAGCCGAGGTAGCGGTCGAGCGTCAGCATCGCGAGCGTCGCGGTCAGAACCGGAAAAGCCGCGACGATGAGCAGATTGGCGGCGAGCGCGGTCCAAGTGAAAATCGGCATGCGCATGTAGGTCATGCCAGGCGCGTGAATTTTCAGGATGGTGGTGACGAAGTTCACGCCGGTCATCAGCGTCCCGACGCCGGAAATCTGGATCGCCCAGAGATAATAGTCGACGCCGACGCCGGGCGAATAGGTAAGCTCCGAAAGCGGCGGGAATGGCAGCCATCCGGTGCGGGCGAACTCACCGACGACCAGCGACAAGTTGACCAGGAGGGCGCCGGTCGCGGTCAGCCAGAAGCTGACCGAGTTCAAAGTGGGGAAAGCGACGTCACGCACGCCGAGCTGCAGCGGGACGACAAAATTCATGAGCCCGATCACGAACGGCATGGCGACGAAGAAGATCATGATCGTGCCATGGGCGGAGAAGATCTGGTTATAGTGCTCCGGCGGCAGGTAGCCCTGAGACTGGAACGCGAGCGCCTGCTGCGACCGCATCATGCCCGCATCGATGAACCCGCGGAGCAGCATCACCCCTGCGAGCGTGACGTACATCACCCCGATCCGCTTGTGATCAACGCTGGTGACCCATTCGCGCCATAGATAGGGGATCCAGCCCTTGATGGTGATGAAGGCGAGGACGCAAAGGACCACCAGAATAACAAAGGCGCCCGCGAACAGGGGAATCGGCTGGTCGAAGGGAATGGCGCCCCAGGTCAGCTTGCCGAGCATGCTATTTCCCCATTCTCTTCAAGGCGCCCGGATTGGTCTCCGCGATCGGCCCCGGACCTGGCGGCAATGTCTGATTGAGAACCTTCTCGAACAATCCGTCGGAGACGACGCGGAATGTAATCGGCGCCGGCAAGACGCTTTGCTTGGAAAGCTCGATATAGCGTTCAGGCGTGAGTTCCTCTCCCTGGGCGCGCACTTGACCGAGCCAATCGAAGAACTCCGGCTCGGTCTTCGCCTCGACCTCGAAATGCATGTCGGCGAATCCATCGCCGCTCAGCTGAGTCGCAAGGCCGCGAAACTTCCCCGGCTCGTCGGCCGCGAGATGCAGCTGCGTCTGCATTCGGTTCATGGTGTAGATCATGCTGCCGAGCTGAGGGACGAAGAACGCGGTCATCACGCTGCCCGACGTCAGCATGAAGTGAATTGGAACGCCCGCGGGAACGACCAGGCGGTTGACGCTGGCGACATGCTGGTCCGGGTAGATGAACAGCCACTTCCAGTCGAGCGACACGACCTGAACATTGAGCGGCTCTTTCGTCGACGCGAGCGGCCTCGCCGGATCCAGGTCATGCGATCCGACCCAGGCCACTCCGCCCAACAGCATGATCGTCAGAAGGGGAATCGCCCATACGATCAATTCCAGCCGACCGGAATATTCGAAGTCGGGAAGATATTGCGCCCTGGTATTGGAGGATCGGTACCACCAAGCCGCCCCGAGAACGGCGATGATCGTCGGGACCACGATCGCAAGCATGATGGCGACAGAATCGACCAGGAGTTGCCGGTTGGCATCGCCGATCGGGCCCTTTGGATCCAACACCGCCCAGTCGCAACCGCTGAGTAGCAAGGCGCTCGCCAACGGCGCGAGCCTCAGGACAAATCTTCGAACCTCACTCCCGAGGATCATGGCGCCGCCCGCCCGTCTCATTCTCCGTCGCGATGTCCGAAAGGGAGCAAGCCTCCTATAGGCTCGTCCAACAGCCCCAAAGCCACCCAACTCAACCCGCATTGCCTCGCGGTAGTGAAAACAGCATGACACGGGGCGAGGGCTGAGATCAACCATGGATCGCCGGCGCGCGAAGGCGCGCGCCGGTGGCGCGATTGTTGATGCGCTTTCCGACAGTCCGCGTTGCGCCGATCTTTGTGTTATTGAAGTCAGGGTCAAGCTCGGGCGACGCGAGCCGAGCAGGCGGCGACGATTGTTCTGAGGGAGGAAGAAAATGGCTGAGGAGCAGGCTCAATCGGTCGGTCCGGATCTGGCGCAAGGAATTGCTCTCGCCGAACTGCCCGATGGCGGGAAGCTCGTCGGCCACGTAGGCGAAGAGGCTGTGCTGCTCGTGCGTCGCGGCGCTGAAGTGTTCGCCATCGGCGCCCACTGCACCCACTATCACGGCCCGCTAGGCGACGGGCTCATTATCGATGACACGGTGCGCTGTCCTTGGCATCACGCCTGCTTCGATCTTCGGACCGGCGAAGCAGTGCGGGCGCCCGCGCTCAGTCCTGTCGATACGTGGCAAGTGGATGAGCGCGACGGCAAGGTCTTCGTGCGCGAGAAACGCCAACTGCCTGAAACGAAACCTCGCGCCAAGCGGGACGAGCCGAAGAGGATCGTGATCATCGGCGGCGGCGCGGCGGGGTTCGCCGCGGCCGAGATGCTGCGCCGAGAAAAATACGAGGGCGGCATCGTCATGCTGAGCAGCGACGACGCGCCGCCCGTCGATCGACCCAATCTGTCGAAGGACTATCTCGCAGGCGGCGCGCCGGAGGAATGGCTGCCGCTGCGCGACCAGAGCTTCTATTCCGACAACGCGATCGACCTTCGTCTCAATACGACGGTCGCGGCGATCGATCCCAAGGCGCGCGAAGTCGCGCTCGCTGGCGGCGAGAAGCTTCCGTTCGATCGCCTGCTTCTCGCGACTGGCGCCGAGCCTGTGTCCCCGTCCATCCCCGGCGCCAAACCGTCGGACGTGCTCGTGCTTCGTTCGCTCAAGGACTGCCGAGCGATCATCGAACGAGCCAAGACGGCGCGTCGTGCGGTCGTTCTCGGCGCCAGCTTCATCGGCCTCGAAGTCGCGGCCTCGCTCAGAGCGCGCAACATCGAGGTCCATGTGGTCGCGCCGGAAGAGCGGCCGATGGAAAAAATTCTGGGCCCCGACTTCAGCCGCCTCGTGCAGGCGATTCATGAAGAGCACGGCGTCGTCTTCCATTTGCAAAACACCGCGAGCGGCGTCGAGGGCAAGCGCATAACGCTGAGCAGCGGCGCCGTCCTCGAGGCCGATTTCATCGTCGCGGGCCTCGGCGTGCGGCCGCGGCTGAGCCTCGCTGAGGCGGCCGGCCTCAAGATTGATCGCGGCGTCGCCGTCGACGCCTTTCTCGAAACGAGCATGGCCGGGATCTTCGCCGCCGGCGACATCGCGCGCTGGCCGGACCGCCTTACGGGCGAGGCCATTCGCGTCGAGCATTGGGTCGTGGCGGAACGGCAGGGACAGGCGGCCGCGCTCAACATGCTAGGGCGCCGCGAGCCGTTCGATGCGGTTCCGTTCTTCTGGAGCCAGCACTATGACGTGCCGATCAACTATGTCGGCCATGCCGAGAAGTGGGACGAACTCGCCGTCGAGGGCGACATCGGGGCCAAGGACGGCCTCGCGCGCATGCGAAGCGCAGGCCGCACCCTCGCGGTCGCCTCGGTCTTCCGCGATCCCGAGAGCCTCGAGGCGGAGGTCAGCCTTGAGCGAGAGACTGCGCGCGCAGGAGCGGCCTGAGGAGCTCAGCCCCATATTGATCCGGCCGGCGCGGCTCGCATATCCGGCGCGTATGGACCCCGATCTTGCGCCTTCGCTCTCCGCGCTGACCGAACAGATCCGGGCATGCCGCGTCTGTCGGGATGCGCCACTTTACGGCCCGCCGCTGCCACATGAGCCACGGCCGGTTTTTCAAGTCTCTCCCTCCGCGCGCATTTGCATCGCCGGCCAGGCGCCGGGCGTCAGGGTCCATGCCTCGGGGCGTCCATACACCGATCCGTCGGGCGTCCGGCTGCGGAGTTGGCTTGGGATCGGCGAGGACATCTTCTACGATCCCAAGATCGTGGCCGTAGTGGCCATGGGCTTCTGCTTCCCCGGCCTCGACGCCCATGGCGGCGATCTGCCTCCGCGTCGCGAGTGCGCCGAATTATGGCGCAAGCGAATGCTCGCGCTTCTGCCCAATCTGGAGCTCATTCTGCTCGTCGGCCAGTATGCCCAGAAATGGCGCCTTGGCCCGAAGGTTGTCGGCAAGAGTCTCAGCGAAACGGTCGCTCGATGGCGCGACATCTATCAATCAGCCGGCCCTCCGCGCCTCATGCCCATGCCCCATCCCTCGTGGCGTAACAATGCGTGGCTGACGCGGAACCCTTGGTTCGAAACGGAGCTGTTGCCGGTCCTGCGCGCGGACGTAGGCAGGATCGTCGGGCCAAGACTTTGAAAGCTCGCAAGTCAGACCAGCTTAGACGCCAAGCCTGACGAGGCCGTCCTCGCCCGCGATCCGCAATCGCGGTCGACAAGCCCGTCGCGCTCTATGGGTTCAGCTAGATCGCGGTCATTGAAAGAACCGCGTTCGCCAGGATCAGGCAGAAGAAGACGATCGCTGGCACGACATGCGCAGGCGCCTTCCCGCGATCTCAGGAGTGTCGCAAGCGCGGCGAGAATTAAAAGCGCCAGTCCAACAAGCGCGACGCTATGTGTGGAGGGAAGGAACAAAGCCGCGGCGCCCGCGAGTTCCAGACCCGCGGTCAAGAAGCGCCAGCCTCTGGGGTAGCCCCAGCGTTGGAAGTTGGCTTCTGTGTCGCCAACATTAAAGAGGTTGACGAGCCCCGCGCTGGCGAACGCCAGAGCCGTGATGATGTTCACAACGAGGGCAGTGTTCATGGCGCTGCACCTCGTTGCACCGGAATCGCGCCCATCCGCTGAAATATTTCGAGCGTATTGGGTTCGTCCCGACGCAAGACGAACCGATCGTTTTCGACACGATCAATCGTGTCGGAGAGGGTTTCGAACCGGCGCCCGTGAACACAACCACGCCCGCGATCGGGTTCGACGTTGGGATTGTGGTTCACGTCGTTTTTCGAAACGAGTTCGAAGAAGCGGAGGCGGTCGTGGCTATTCGTGATGTCGGCGAACAGATGGGCGGGAAAGACGGGGTTGCGCATGACAGGCCTCCGTGGCTATAAGGCGATACACAATCGTATCGTCTCATTGATATAAGACGGAATCGTATCGCATGCAAGTCCGAACTTCAAGAAAATGGCGAGCAGGATGATCCGCGCCGGTTGCGCATGGCGGAAACGCGCGCTGCAATCCTGCGGGCCGCCCGGCCGATCATGCTGAGGGACGGGCTCGGCGGGACGACGCTCGACCGGCTCGCGGCCGAAGGGGGCATCGCCAAAATGACCCTCTACCGGCACTTCCCGAGCAAGGAAGCTTTGTTCGAGGGGCTGGTCACCGCCACGTGCGAATCCATGCGAAAGGGCCTCGAGAACGCGCCCACGGCCGACACGGATAAACCCATCGCGTTGAGGCTCGCAGACGAGCTCAGCGCCTTCGTCTCGGCGCTGATCGAGCCGGATGGGCTGGCGCTCTATCGTTTGATCGTCGCGGACGGCTGGCGTTTTCCGGAACTTGCGCGCGTCTTCGATCGGTCCGGCATGCGCGTCATTCGGCGACGAATAGTGGAATTGCTAGAAACTGTCGGAGTGCTCGGCGGGTCAGTCGATGCAGGTTGCGGGCGAGATCGTGGCGCTGGCGCTCGGCGATGCCTATCAGCGCGCACTTTTGGGCATTGCGGAAGAGGGGGATGGCGAGGCGTTTGCACGGCAAATCGAAGTTGCCGTGTCGTATGGGCTGAACCGGCGAGCTTAGGCTCATCCTCCTCGCCAATCCCATCGCGCCCGGCTAGATCACCTGAGCGTCGACATCGCGACAAACGAGGCGACGTGCGTCAACCCCCGGTTTCGGCGCATGCAGCCGTCGGGGGGAAGGTGACACTGCGGCCTTTGCGGTCGCAACAAACAGGGGCGCTTCGCCTTGCCAAGGGAACCTAGCAGCTGCAATCTCGCTTATTAGGCCTCATCCGGACGTGTCGCCCAATGAGGTAGGTTTCCTAGACATCCGGCAAGTTCAGATGAATGTGCCGACAAAGCCTTTGTAACGGGGATGCTTGTTAAGAAATTGGAGGACCCAATGCCGACCCGCGGTCTCACCAGCGGCGAATTGCAGATCCTAGATTTCGTGTTTTACGATACTATTGATTTTGAGCGGCACGAAATCACGACGAACGACAAGAATGTCGGCGGCAGAGACAATAGCGTCACCTACAGTGACACGCCGCATTACTCTAATCAGATATGGTGCTCAGATTTTAGCGATCCCAGAGCGGATACATGGGTGTTTGTTCACGAATTCGGACACGTTTGGCAGTATTATTACGGCGTTAAACCCATCAATGGCTGGATCTATGGCGCAATAAAGTATGGTCGCGATTATGTAGATAAGATGTATCCGTACGAACTCACTCGACATAAGCGCTTTAAAGATTATAACATCGAGCAGCAAGCATCGATTGTCGCCGATTATTGGGCAGTAAGTTTTTCAAGACAGGCCCTTCATTGCTTGAAACCGAAATCACCGAAAGATTCAGACTATTGGGACTTGATGACGCAGGTTCAACACGCCGAAAAGCCTCCCGACCTCTGAAGTCAATCGCTGCCTCCACCTAAAATGCGTCAAGACGAGAGAGCCGACGAAACGTCAGGGGATGACTGAGTACGCCAGCCTGCAAGACTTCATTGACCGGCATCAGCGCCTCTTCATCCTGACCGGCGCAGGCTGCAGCACGCGGTCAGGGATACCGGACTATCGCGACGCCGACGGTCAATGGAAGCGGGCGCAGCCTGTGACCTATCAGGCCTTCATGGGCGAAGAAAAGACGCGCCGGCGCTATTGGGCGCGGAGCCTCGTCGGCTGGCGGCTCATTCGTCAGGCTGAACCCAATGATGCTCACCGCGCCCTGGCCCGGCTCGAAGCGATGGGCGGAATTCAGCTCCTCATCACCCAGAACGTGGACCGCCTGCATCAGGCGGCGGGCAGCGCGCGGGTCATCGACCTGCACGGTCGGATCGATCTCGTCCGATGCATGCATTGCGAGCGAAGATCGCCGCGCAACGAATTGCAGCACGAACTTGGACGCCTGAACCCCGGTTGGCTCGACCTTGACGCAGCGAAAGCGCCCGATGGCGACGCAGACCTCGAAGGCGCCGACTTCTCCTACTTCGTCGTCCCTTCCTGCCAGCGCTGCGGCGGCGTGCTCAAGCCCGACGTCGTCTTCTTCGGCGAGAACGTTCCGCGCGATCGGATCGACGCGGCCTTCCGCGATCTGGACAAAGCCGACGCCGTGCTCATCGTCGGCTCCTCGCTCATGGTCTATTCGGGCTTCCGCTTCGTCGACCGCGCCGTGAGCCTTGGAAAACCAGCAGCCGCAATCAACCTCGGCCGAACTCGGGCCGACGCCCTGCTCGTGCTGAAGGCGGAGGAAGCGTGCGAGTTGGCGCTCGCTTTCCTGTTGGATCGCGAGCCGGTGTCAGGCTCGATCCAGCCAGTTCACTTAGAACCAAATTGATCGGGCGCGCTCGTGGAACCGGGCTCAGCCAAAGCCCTCTTGTGAGCCACACGGGCGCGGACAATTGGGAACGATGCCAATGCGCTTCACCTTGGCGGTGATTTCCGTGCTCTGCTCTGTCGGCTGCGTCGCCGCTCAAGAGATGATCCACGTTTCTGACGTCGACCTGCCCTACGCGGCTTGCGGAAATATGACCGCGTTAAGGACCAATTTGACCGGTGCGCCAGATCCCTCGCTAAGGAGCGACGCGATTCTTCGCAGGCTCGGCGTTCGCTGCGTCGGCCCTTTAGCCGCGCCGCGGGTTCGTCAACGCTATTGAGGACGTACGGTCAGTCGCTCCGACCCTTCGCACGGAGAACGCGGCCGCCCGTAGGCGGCCGCTCGGGCAGTTAGCGCAGGATCGCCGACGTAACCGGCCAGGTCAGGCTCAGGCTGACGATCAGGCCGGCCGCCGCCAGGCCCGCCAATCGCATCTTCGCTCGGGCGCCCTCAGGCAGCGCGGCGATCATAAGAACCGCGAACACGAGGACGAGGAACCCCGCGGGAAGATTGGCGACAGAGGGATGAAGCACGGCGTAGATGAAGTCGCCGAGGGTCGAGCCGATCAGATCTGATCCATACATGAATTTGCTCCTTTAAGAGCCGTCAACACGTTATGGCACGAACTGTAGGCCGCGCGAAGGACATCTTAAGTTTAACCTTTACCGCCGAGGCTGTACTTACCGAATTATTGACGGTCGGGCGATAATTTATCAACTTTGTGCGGCGACCTGATCTCGTGCAATCCAACGCCTGTTGACAATCGACGCAGGGGCTGGCGCATTCAGCCTCTACTTCATGGTCGCCAACGGCGACGCCGCGGGAATGAGATCATGCGTATCGAGCCCGTGTTTCTGTTCGATCTCGACGGCACGCTCGTGGACAGCGTCTACCAGCACGTGCTCGCCTGGAAGGAGGCTCTCGACAGCGAAGGCGTGGACCTCTCCGTCTGGCGCATCCATCGCAAGATCGGCATGAGCGGGGGCCTGTTCACCAACCAACTCCGCCGCGAGACCGGAGTTGACCTCAGCGAGGACCAGCTCGATCGCCTGCGCCGATTGCATGCGAAAGCCTATCGGCGAATGTCCGACAGCATTCGCCCCTTGCCCGGCGCGCGCGAATTGTTGGCCTTTCTCACCCAGGCAGGCGTTCCGTGGGCGATCGCCACCAGCGGGCGGATGGAGACGGCGGCGGTCAATCTCGCGGCGCTCGGCGTCGATCCCGATCGAACCCCGGTGGTGACGCGCGACCAGGTCAAGCACGCCAAGCCCGATCCTGACCTGTTCCTGGCCGCGGCCAAGCGACTGAACGCGCCGATCGAGACCGCCATCGTAATCGGCGACAGCATCTGGGACATGCTGGCCGCGGCGCGCTGTCGCGCGCTCGGCGTCGGGCTCCTTTGCGGCGGCTACGGCGCGACCGAACTGCAGCAGGCGACAGCCTTCCGCGTCTACGAGGACCCGGCGGACCTGCTCGTCCATATCGATGAGGTCGGCGGACGCAGGTGAGTTTCCTCTCCGCTCACGGCGGAGACCGCTCGGTGAGGTCACGCATTGTCTTCGCAAATTGTCCGGCGATCTCGTCCTTGAACACGTGCCGGCCGCCCACGACGACTTTCAGCCCGTCGCTCCAGACGCAATCGATGAGCGAATTTCCGGCCGAAAAAATCCATGCATCGAGGATCTGGTCGTCGGCCTTGCCGGCGAGCGTCGGATGGTCTGCACGAAAGGTCAGAATGTCGGCCGACGCGCCGGGCGCGAGCTTGCCCGAGTTCCGTCTCAGGGCCTGCGCGCCGCCCAGCCAGATCGCATCAAGCATCGTCCGTCCACATGACGTGCCTGGAGGAGCGCAAACATTGCGCGCACGCTCGCGGAGCCTCTGCGCATATTCGAGCTGACGCAATTCCTGAGCGGCGCCAATCGAGACGTTGGAATCGGTGCCGACGCCATAACGCCCCCCATTCTGTATGTAAGCAGCCGCGTTGAAAATCCCGTCGCCAAGATTCGCCTCCGTCACCGGACAAAGCCCCGCAACCGCCCCCGACCGCGCGAGGTCGCGCGTTTCACCTTCGTCGATGTGGGTTGCATGGACGAGGCACCACCGCTTGTCCACGCCGGCATGGTCGAGCAGCCAGCGGACGGGGCGTACGCCTAACGAAGCCACGCAGTCCTCGACTTCCTTGATCTGTTCGGCAGCGTGAATGTGAATCGGACCGTCGCCAGCCAAGGCGATGATGTCGGACATTTCGCTCGGGCTGACGGCGCGAAGGCTGTGCGGCGCGACGCCGATCGCCCCTTCCCTGACCATGCCGCGACAATCCTCGACAAGACGGGCGAATGTCGTGAGATCGTTGATGAAACGCCTCTGCTCCGGCCTGGGCGGCGCGCCTCCGAAGGTCGAATGGGCGTAGAACACGGGAAGCAGCGTCACGCCGATACCGGCGCGGCCCGCCGCGGACAGAATACGTCCGGCCATTTCCGCCGGCTGCGCGTAGGGCGAGCCATCGGGCGAATGGTGAAGGTAGTGGAACTCGGCGACGGCCGCGAACCCCGCCTCCAGCATCTCGACATAGAGCTGCGCGGCGACCGCCTCCATGTCATCCGGCGACATCATCAGCGCGAACCGATACATCGTCTCACGCCAGGTCCAGAACGTGTCGGTCTCGTTGCCTCTGACTTCAGCGAGGCCCGCCATGGCGCGCTGGAAGGCATGGCTGTGGAGATTCGCCACGGCCGGCGCCATGACGGTGTGGCGCTCGTCCCCTTCCTGCGCCGGCGCTTCCGTTTCCATAGTCGCAATCGCACCGCCGTCGATCGTCACCCTGACGTCGGACTTCCAACCATCGGGGGTTAGCGCCCTTGCGGCGTGAAGGACTGGCACCGTTGCCTCCGCTTTTTAGGCGCTCAATAGCCCGTCGAAGCCGAGCGTCCTTCCGGACGCCCTTTGCACCGCCCCCGGCAGCGCTCGGCGAGCGCGACTACAATCCGCGTCTGCGGCGCTCGACCCGAAAGCGACCGCAAGGATTCCGGCAATGCGCCCGCTTGCCTTTCGGATCATAAGGTCTATGCCGTTGAGCGCCATGGTTCAAACAAACCACGACGACCGTCTCGATACGGTCTGGCTCAATGCTCGTCTTGCGACCCTAGTCGAAGGACGCCCAGGACTTGGAATCGTCGAGTCCGGCGCGATCGCCGCCCGCAACGGACGTATCGCTTTCGCAGGCCCGCAGGGCGAGCTTCCGTCGGCGCATACCGCTGAGCGGCGCATCGATTGCGAAGGCCGCTGGATCACGCCCGCCCTCATCGACTGCCACACCCATCTCGTCTACGGGGGCGACCGGGCCCACGAATTCGAGATGAGGCTTGCGGGCGCAAGCTACGAACAGATCGCGCGCGAAGGCGGCGGCATTCTCTCCACCGTGCGCGCGACCTGCGCCGCAAGCGAGGACGAGCTTACGCGCTCGGCGCTGAAGCGTCTCGACGCCCTGATCGCCGAGGGCGTAGGCACGGTCGAAGTCAAATCCGGCTATGGGCTCAATCTCGCCGCCGAACGCAAATCGCTCCGCGTCGCGCGCGACCTCGCCAATCAACGCGACGTCGCGATCCGCGCGACCTTCCTCGGCGCGCACGCGCTACCGCCCGAGTTCGCCGGCAAACGGGACGAGTATATCGCCTATGTCGCCGACATGATGATCCCCACGCTTGCGGGCGAAGGCCTGATCGACGCCGTGGATGGGTTCTGCGAGACCATCGCCTTCACCCGCGACGAGATCGCGCGCGTGTTCGGCGCCGCGCGCCGCGCGGGGCTGCCGGTCAAGCTGCATGCCGATCAATTGTCGAACTCGGGCGGGGCGTCGCTCGCGGCCAAGTTCGGCGCGCTGTCGGCCGATCATCTGGAATATGTGGACGAGGACGGCCTTATCGCGATGGCGGGCGCCGGGGTCGTCGCAGTGTTACTGCCCGGCGCCTACTATATGCTACGCGAGCTACGCGCGCCTCCGGTCGACCTCATGCGGAAGCACCACATAGCCGTGGCCATCGCCACCGATTCCAATCCGGGCACATCGCCCATGACCTCGCTCCTGCTCGCGCTCAATATGGCGGCGACATTGTTCGGGCTCACCGTCGAAGAATGTCTCGCCGGCGCCACCCGCAACGCGGCGCGCGCGCTCGGCCTTGCGGGCGAAATTGGGACCCTCGAAGCCGGTAAATGGGCCGACCTGGCGATCTGGGACATCGAGCGTCCGGCCGAGCTGGTCTATCGGCTCGGCTTCAACCCGCTCCACGCTCGCGTCCGGAGGGGACGATGACCGTCATCATCCGCGCCGGCGAAGCGTCGTTCGCCGACTGGCGCGCAATCTGGCGCGGCGCGCCAGTCGCCGTCGATCGCTTCCATCACGCCGCGGTGGCCGCGGGCGCGGCCGCAGTGGAGCGCATTCTCGCGCGCGGCGAACCCGTCTACGGGATCAATACCGGCTTCGGCAAACTGGCGGGCGTGCGCATCGCGCCCGCGGACCTCGTCGAGCTTCAGCGCAACATCGTGCTCTCGCACGCCGCGGGCGTCGGCGAAACAGCGTCCGTTCCGACTACGCGGCTCATGATGGCGCTGAAGCTCGGCAGTCTCGCCCAGGGCGCCTCGGGCGTCCAACCACAAACGATTGCCCTCATCGAGGCCATGCTCGCACGCGGCTTAACGCCCGTCGTTCCGTCGCAGGGATCCGTCGGCGCCTCCGGCGATCTGGCGCCGCTCGCTCATATGGCCGCGGCGATGATTGGCGTTGGCGAGGCTCGCATCGGCGATCGCATCGCGCCCGCCGCCGTGGCGCTCGCCGAAGTCGGACTCGAGCCCATCACGCCTCGGGCCAAGGAGGGGCTGGCGCTGCTCAACGGCACGCAGTTCTCGACCGCCAACGCGCTCGTCGGCCTGTTCAAGGCCGAGACGCTATTCGGCTCAGCTCTCGCGACCGGCGCGCTGTCCACCGACGGCGCACGGGGCTCCGATACGCCGTTCGACGCGCGCATCCATGCGCTGAGACGCCATGCGGGCCAGATCGAGGTCGCCGCGGTTTTGCGCGCGCTGCTCAAGGGCAGCGCCATTCGCGCTTCCCATCTCACCGGCGACGAACGGGTCCAGGATCCCTATTGCCTGCGCTGCCAGCCGCAGGTGATGGGCGCCTGCCTCGATCTCCTGCGCCAGGCCACCGCGACCATCCTCACCGAAGCCAACGGGGTTTCCGACAATCCGCTAATTTTCCCCGAGACGGATGAAGCGCTATCGGGGGGCAACTTTCACGGCCAATCGGTCGCTTTCGCCGCCGATGTGATCGCGCTCGCGATCTGCGAGATCGGCTCACTCGCCGAGCGCAGGATCGCGCTTCTCGTCGATCCGACCCTCTCCGGCCTGCCGGCGTTCTTGACTCCAAAGCCCGGGCTCAATTCCGGGTTCATGATCGCGCAAGTGACCGCGGCGGCGCTGGTCGCCGAGAACAAGACCCGCGCCCATCCGGCCAGCGTCGATTCGATTCCAACGTCGGCCAACCAGGAGGATCACGTCTCGATGGCCGCGCATGGCGCGCGGCGCTTGGCCTCGATGGCTGATAACGCAATGTCGATCGTCGGTATCGAACTGCTGGCCGCGGCCCAGGCGTGCGATTTTCACGTCCCGCTCGCCTCAAGCGCGCCGCTCGACGCTTTGCGAACCCTGCTGCGGCGCGAGGTTCCACGCCTCGAGGATGACCGCTACTTTCATCCGGATATTGCCGCAGCAACCAAGCTCGTCAGCGACGGCGCCGTTATCGACGCGGTGGGTGAGGTGAAGCTGCCCTCAATCGTAACGTCCGCGCAATGACGGACAGCGCGGCGCCCGACGCTCGGCGAATTCAGGAGACGACGCTTTTAGGAGTAGGCGGGCGATGAAGACCAACCTTGTCATTCCCGACGGGAGTGGGCCAACGAATCGGGAATCCAGCGGCTCAGTCGCGGATCGTCGCGACTCTGGGTCCCCGGTCGGACCTTGGGCCTGCTGAGGATGACAACGCAAAGGCCCGCCCTATGACCGTGCCTAACCGCATCGACAATATGCGCGTCATTCGCGCGCCCCACGGAACCGAGCTCAGCGCCAAGAGCTGGCTGACCGAAGCGCCCTTGCGCATGCTCATGAACAATCTCGACCCCGACGTCGCCGAGAGGCCTGGCGAGCTTGTCGTCTATGGCGGCATCGGGCGGGCGGCGCGCGACTGGCAGGCGTTCGACCGCATCGTCGCGGCCTTGCGCCGGCTCGAAGATGATCAGACGTTGCTCGTCCAATCGGGCAAGCCGGTCGGCGTGTTCCGCACCCATGCCGATGCGCCGCGCGTGCTCATCGCCAACTCCAATCTCGTGCCGCACTGGGCGACCTGGGATTGCTTCAACGAGCTAGATCGCAAGGGCCTCATGATGTACGGCCAGATGACCGCGGGCTCGTGGATCTATATCGGGTCGCAGGGCATCGTGCAGGGCACCTACGAGACCTTCGTCGAGATGGGGCGGCGCCACTACGGCGGCGATCTCCGGGGAAAATGGATCCTCACCGCCGGGCTCGGCGGCATGGGCGGCGCGCAACCGCTTGCCGCGTCGATGGCCGGGGCCTCGATGCTCGCAGTCGAGTGCCGTCCGTCGAGCATCGAGTTCCGGCTGCGAACCGGCTATGTCGACGTGCAGGCCAAGAGTCTGGACGACGCGCTCTCCATCATCGAGAGGTCGACGAAGGAGCGCAAAGCCGTGTCGGTGGCTCTCCTAGGCAACGCCGGCGAAGTCTTGCCCGAGCTTTTGCGCCGAGGCGTCAGGCCCGACATCGTCACCGACCAGACCTCGGCGCATGACCCCATCAACGGCTATCTGCCTAAAGGTTGGACTTTGCAGCAGTGGGAGGAGCGCCGCACGAGCGATCCCAAAGGGGTCGAGCGCGCCGCCAAGGCGTCGATGGGCGAGCATGTGCGGGCAATGCTCGCCTACGCCCATGCCGGCGTCCCGACAGTCGACTACGGCAACAACATCCGTCAGATGGCGCTCGACGAAGGCGTGAGGGACGCGTTCGACTTTCCGGGTTTCGTGCCAGCCTATATCCGGCCGCTGTTCTGTCGAGGCGTGGGGCCATTCCGCTGGGCCGCGCTCTCCGGCGATCCGGAAGACATCTTCAGGACCGACGCAAAGGTGAAGGAGCTGATGCCGGACAGCCCGGCTCTGCACAATTGGCTCGACATGGCGCGCGCACGCATCAAGTTCCAGGGCCTGCCGGCGCGCATCTGTTGGGTGGGCCTCGGCGACCGGCACCGGCTTGGCCTCTCCTTCAACGAAATGGTCGCGTCGGGCGAGCTCAAGGCGCCGATCGTCGTCGGCCGCGATCATCTCGATTCGGGCTCGGTCGCGTCACCCAACCGCGAGACCGAAGCGATGTTGGACGGCTCCGACGCCGTCTCCGATTGGCCGCTCCTCAACGCGCTCTTGAATTGCGCCTCGGGCGCGACCTGGGTGTCGATCCATCATGGCGGGGGCGTCGGCATGGGCTTTTCGCAGCACGCCGGCATGGTCGTCGTCGCCGACGGGACGCCGGAAGCGGCGCGGCGCATCGAGCGGGTGTTGTGGAACGATCCGGCGAGCGGCGTCATGCGACACGCCGACGCGGGCTATGAAGCGGCGATCGAATGCGCGCGGGAGAAAGGACTGGATTTGCCGAGCCTGGAGGGGTGACGCGAGCATCCTCCGGTCAGACGAGCCGGACCGGCCCCGGGTATTTGGCGACGACCGGATCGCGGGTGATGAGGGTGAGCCCCTCGGCCATAGCCTGCGCCACCAACATCCGATCGAACGGGTCCTTGTGAATGAGCGGGAGGTTGGCCAAGGCGACCGCATGAGCGCCGGTCGCCGCGATCTCGCTATAGCCGTTGTCGAAAAGGTTCCGGCGAAGCTCTCCGACGTCAATCTGAAAGTCGGGGCGCCTGGGTCCCGCCTTGATCGCGATCTCCCACAAGCTCACGGCGCTGAAGAGGAGATCGTTGTGCTCGTCCTCGATCAGAGCGCGGGCGGCGCGAGAAAGCCTTTCAGGCTCGACCGCGCCCCAAACGAGGATGTGGGTCGAGCAGGAGCTTCATTCATTGACGCCGAACATCGCCTCGATTTCCTCCTGCCCCATCGTGTCGAAATCGTCGGGAACGGTGAAAGCGCCGCGCATGAAGCCCAGCCGTTTGGGCGCAGCGGGCGAATCAATCGGAACCACCTTGACCAGCGGCTTGCCCGCCTTGGCGATGATGGAAAGGCTCGCCCTTCGCGGCGGCGTCGACGAGCCGCGAGAGCTGGGTTTTGGCTTGGTGGATATTGACGGTTCGCATCCAACTAAGTCCATCGGGTCTAGTTCATGAATAATTCGATGCCCGGTCTCCCTCAAGCCGCGTCTTCGAGCGCCGGATTTTGAGGCGCACTAAAAGAGGGGCTCAAGCCACTGAAATCATTAGAAGGCGCCGGTTAAATTGCTGCTACTCCGCAAAAGGGAATGCGCCGCTCTCCTTGAGAGCGAGCTTCGAGCGGCTCCGCCCAGGGCCAGAACCTTATCCTCTTAGCGCTTGATCGAGATCGGCGATCAGATCGTCCGGGTTTTCGATACCGACCGAAAGGCGGATCAGCGCGGGCGTAATCCCGAGGCGCATCTGCTCGTCGGGCGGAACGTCCGAATGGGTCATGGCCGCCGGATGCGAAGCGAGCGTCTCGGTTCCACCCAGACTGACGGCGAGCTTGATGACTTCGAGCCGGTCCAGAACGGCGAACGCTTCGGCCTCGCCGCCCTTGACCTCGAAGCTGAAGGTCGAGCCCGCGCCCTTGCACTGGCGTTCGAAGACCGCCCGGTCGGGATGGCCCTCGGGCAGAAAGCCCAGATACCAGACCGCTGCAACGCGGGCATGCCCGCGCAGAAACTCCGCCACCTTTTGCGCGCCCTCGGCGGCGGCGGTCATCCTGAGCTTCAAGGTTTCGAGCGAGCGCATCAACATCCAGCCGGTGTTGGGATCGCACATCGTGCCGAGAATCGTGCGCATGCCTCGGATCGGTTCGAGCGCCGCTATCGTTCCCGAGCAGCCGCCGGCGATCAAATCGGAATGGCCGCCGACATATTTGGTCAGCGAGGTCACGACCAGATCGGCGCCGTGGGCCATCGGCGTCTGGTACAGGGGCCCGAGCATCGTATTGTCGACGATAACTGCTGGGCGCTTTCCGTCCTCTCCCTTAAGGCCGTCGGCGATCTGCCTCGCCCGGGCGATGTCGACGAGGCCGTTGGTCGGATTGGCTGGCGTCTCGAGATAGAGCGCGACGATCGACCCCATCCCGCGCGCGCGGTTCACCGCTTCCTCCATTGCGGCGCTGCCACCCTCCGCCGGGAAGCCAACCACGGCGACGCCGAACTGCGGCAGAATCCTGGTCAGGAGAAAATCGGTGCCGCCGTAAACCGGACCCGAATGAACGATGACCGTGCCGGGTCGCGCATAGGCCCAGAGCGTGGTTGAGATCGCCGCCATGCCCGAGGCGAATGTCAAATTGGCCTCGGACTCGTCCCAGATCGCCAGCCGGTCCTCGAGCATTTCGAGATCGGGATTGTTGATCCGGCTGTAGATGAGGCCCGGCTCTTCGTTCGGCCGCTTCTGACGCAGGCCATAGGCCAGTTCGAAGAACTCCTTTCCGTCCTGGGCGGTGCGGAAGACGAAGGTCGACGTGTGGAACACAGGCGGCTTCAGCGATCGCTCGCTGAGGAACGGATCGTAGCCGTACCCCATCATCAAGGTTTCCGGCGCGAGCGGCCGATTGCCGAGGACCTTCTTGCGCCATCGTTGGTCGGCCATGCGTTTCGCCTCCGGCGCCGCTATGCAGCGTAGCTCATCTTTTAAAGCACGACAGGGCCCGAAAACGACCCGATTCTGTTGGGTGTCGGCGCCCGCCAACGGGGCTTATCCGCGGCGTCACGCGTGAGCCGTTCGGCCTACGCGCTACTGTGCTCGAGCGCGACGCTAGGGGCGCTGGCGCCTGGTCTGCGGCTAAGCAAGTTCGCGTCAGGTGGACCCGGCTTGGCGACCGGCGTCGAGCCAAGGCCGTCGTCGGCCACCCGGGAGATCGCGCCCGGCGTTTGGGCTCAAGGCGTTCCGGCTGAACGCTACGGCGCTCGCATCGAATTGGGGCTTCCGCGAGCGCGACGTTCCGAATTCTTCTTGGCAAAAACAGAATTGTGTGTTACCGTGTTCTTTGTGGTCGAACATATCGTCTCTGGTGATCCCAGGCCATCGAGAAGGGAAAGGAAATGGGCTTTCGAGCCGTTCGCGCACAACCTGAAGGGCGAGCTGGGTCGCAGGGCGAATTTAGATATTTTTTCGCCCATAACCCATTGAAAAGTCTCGATTCAAAAAAATAAACGCTAGTAAACGCTAGCACTTTTGCTAGCGTTTAGGCTCATTTTGCGAGCGTTTATTTCGTTTTATTCGCATGGAGCTCGACCGTAAGTTGTGTTTGCCGCGGCGAGCGGCCGCTCGCGGGAAAGCCTAATCCGGCGCCAAACCTGCTGCGAGCTCGACCGGCCTGCCATGCGGCGTGCGCAGATAGGCGCGCTCCCACTGGTGCTCGCGATCGTGGAGTTCCACGTGGGTGACGCTGCCGTTCTCCGTAAGCAGCCGCTCAAGCGCCGCGAGCACGGCGCGGAAGTAGGTCTCGCGATCATCGAGCTCGGCCTTGAGCGCCTTGATCTCGGCGCCAAGCGTCTCCGCCCAGCGCGCGGATGAGATCGCGCCGCTTTTGACCAGAAGATCGGCGAGAGCAAGTGTTTGCGCATGCCACGGCTCGCCGAACACGGGCTCGCCATCCTTGGCCTTGAGAAACCCGAGGTCAGGCCGGTTCAAGATAGCTCTCCCACAGATCGACGAAGACGCGATCGCTGCTTCCCTTTGCTTCCGGCCAGAGATCCGACGACGCAAAGCCGACGGTGTAGAGATGCTCGCCCCGATGTTCGCCCCGAGCCGCTGCGTCGGCCAGCACGTGACCGCCGTGATGGGAATGAATGGCCCCTGCCCTGCCGCGCACATATTGAGGCAGCCGCGTGTGACCAGGCGCTCCATCGAGGCGGCAGCGAATAGCCGCGCCTATCGCGAAACGCGGCGGCGTATTGACGCTAACGGCGAAACTCCGAGGTCGCTTTACAATGGCCCGCGCGGCCTCCGCCGTCTGCGGAGGTAGACCCGGTTTCACCGCGAATGCCGGGGCGCCACGCTTGATCTCATCGAGGGACAGATAGCCCTCGTCGATCAATTGCGCGGCGAGCGTTGTCAGCCATTGATCATAATAGGGGCGGGTCAGATAATCGACGGGATCGGCAAGCTCACGGCAATGGCGAAACCAGTCGATCGTCCAGCTCTGACCGGCGGCCGACGATTGCTTCATGGCGAAGTCGCGGATCTCCCATTCGGCGTGGATGACCTTGTCGTCCGCCTTGCCGACGATCGGGCCATAGCCCTCGCGCCCGCCGAGATCATGAACGCCGTCCATCAGACTGGCGCCCGTTTGGGAGACAGATCGCGGTCCGTGCCGATCATCGAATTGCGTGTAACGAGATTGGCAAGCGCGGTCTCATCCCAATCCTCGACGCCGCTTGGCCGCTCGGGCACGACAAGATAGCGCCGCTCCGACGTCGAGTCCCAGACGCGCACCGCCGTCTTGTCATCGAGCTTGACGCCAAACTCCTCGAGCACGCCGCGCGGATCGCGCACGACACGGGCGCGGTATTCGTTCGATTTGTACCACGGTGGCGATAGCCCCAGGATCGCAAACGGATAGCAGGAGCAGAGGGTGCAGACGACGAGATTATGCACGTCCGAGGTGTTCTCGACGGCTTGCAGATGGCCGGTCGCATGGCCGGCGAAGCCCAGCTCGTCGAGAGCGGCCGTCCCGTTGGCCAGGAGCCGCGTCTTGAATGCGGGATCGATCCACGCGCGGGCTACGACCGCGGCGCCGCGCTTGGGCCCGATCTCGTCGCGATACATTTCGATCCAGGCGTCGACCGCGGCCGGATCGATGAGTTTCTTCTCGGCAAGCAGGCTCTCCAGCGCTTTTGTCCGCAGAGCCGGCTCTGACGGCAGATGCGAATGCAGCTCCTGATGGATATGGGAGATTGTCTTTGAATCGAAGCTCGCCATCGGACCCTCTTCTCGGCCGGCCACGGCAACGTATCATCTGCCCGGGCACAGTAAAGGCGCCGGCGAGTCCGCGGCGTCCACCATCTGCGCGCTACCTGCGGTGCGCCTCCCGCACCGCCGGGTCAGCCTTACGAGCTGAGAAGTGCGAGAACCGCGACCTCCTCCGGCCGCAGGCCTGCTGATGTGGTCGAGCCGCCCTCCTCCGCGACCTTGAGCACAAACGAGCCGCTTAAATACGCGTCCGAGATGGCGGGGTGGATATAGGACTTTCGGCAAACGGCCGCGGTATTCCCCAACGCGGCGGCGACTTTCTTCACCGCTGCGCTCATGACCCGCTTGGCTTGCGTTGCGCTTGTGTACGGCTCGGAGGTTGTCAGATAGCGCGCCATCAGCATCGTCCCCGCCCAGGTGCGAAAGTCCTTGGCGGTGATGTCGGCGCCGGTGATCTCCCTGAGATAAGCGTTGACGTCGCCGGACGAGACGGCGTGCAACGCCCTTTCCTCATTGAAATATTGCAGAAGATCCTGACCCGGGAGCTCCTGGCAGGCGCGAATGATCCGCGCGACGCGCCGATCCCGCATGGCGAGCGACCATTCCTTGCCGCTCTTGCCTTTGAACTGAAAACGAACTTCGGAGCCCTCGACCGCTACGTGATCGCTTTTGAGCGTGGTCAGTCCGTAGCTCTGATTGGTCCGCGCATATTCGTCGTTGCCAACGCGGATCAGCGTCGTCTCCAAGAGATGCACGACCGTCGCCAGAACCTTCTCGCGCGGAAGTCCTCGCAGACTCATATGCTCGGCGACTATCGCCCGGATCGTCGGGAGCGCCGCAGCGAACGCGAATAAGTGCTCGTATTTCGATTGCTCGCGCGCCTCGCGATATTCGGCGTGATACTTGTATTGCTTGCGCCCCTTGGCGTCGCGGCCTGTCGCCTGAATGTGCCCGTTCGACGACGCGCAGATCCAGACGTCTTCCCACGCCGGCGGGATGACGAGCGAGCGGATGCGTTTTAACGTGTCGGGGTTCGCGACCCGCCTGCCCTTCGCATCGAGGTAAAGAAAGCCCTTGCCCGCGCGCCGGCGCGTGATCGCGGGTCCGGCATCGCAGACGTAGCGCAGCCCGGGCGGCGCCGGCATGTCCACATCGACGGAAATACGGATCTCGGCATCGAGCATACGAGCGCCCTCATTTTTTCCGGAACGCGGAATGTGCGCGATATGTTCCGCGAACCTCGACGAGCGGACCCGTCTCGGCCGTCCCGTATTCGAAATCTGGGCCGGGCATGATATCGAGGGCTTCGCGCGCGCCTTCATGCGCCAATTCGCCAACACGACAACGGATGAATTCAAGGACGCAGGACGAACTTGCTCGTCCGACGCCCGCCCTGCGTCCGGCGCTACGTCGCGAAATAGGAGTTGTTATGTATGGATTATAATCGTCTCGGTCATTCCGGCCTGCGCGTGCCGGCGCTGAGCTTCGGCACGGGCACGTTCGGCGGCGGCAACGACTTCTTCAAGGCCTGGGGATCGACCGACGCAGCCGGCGCGTCTCGACTGATCGACGTCTGCCTCGATCATGGCGTCAGCATGTTCGACACTGCCGACGTCTATTCCGCAGGTCTCGCGGAAAAGATCCTGGGCGAGGCGATCAAGGGCAAGCGCAACCGCCTGCTTATCTCCACCAAGGCGACCTTCCCGATGGGCGACGGCCCGAATGATTATGGCTCCTCGCGCCAGCATCTCTTGGAAGCGGTCGAGGGCTCGCTCAAGCGACTTGGCGTCGAAACGATCGACCTCCTGCAACTGCACGGGCAGGACTACAACACACCGGTCGAGGAGACGCTCTCCACGCTCGATCAGCTCGTGCGCGACGGCAAGCTCCGTTACATCGGCTGCTCGAATTTTTCTGGCTGGCATCTCATGAAGTCCCTCGCGACTTCGGACCGTTACGGCTATCCCCGCTATGTCGCACATCAGGCTTACTATTCGCTGCTCAATCGCGACTACGAATGGGAACTCATGCAGCTCGGCCGCGATCAGGGCGTCGGCGCAGTCGTCTGGAGCCCGCTCGGCTGGGGCAAGCTAACCGGGAAAATCCGGCGCGGGCAGCCGGCGCAACCCGGGCACCCGTGCGCATTCCATTCCGGAAACCGGGCCGCGCTACGACGAGAAGCGCCTGTTCGCTATCGTCGACGCGCTTGATGCTGTCGCCAAGGAAACCGGAAAAACGATTCCGCAGATCGCGCTCAACTGGCTCCTCCGCCGTCCGACGGTCGCCAGCGTCATCATCGGCGCGCGCAACGAAGAGCAGTTGCTCGAGAACATCGGCGCCGTCGGCTGGAAACTGACGCCCGAGCAGGTAGCGAAGCTCGACGCGGCGAGCGACGTCGAGCCGGCCTATCCGGTCTGGCACCAGCGCGGCTTTCCGCAGCTCAACGAAAGGGCGGCGCAGAGCTAGGGCGCTTTGCTAGAACGCTCTCATGCGCGGCGGAGCGCCCTCCCTCAAAAGCTGTTGCGGTCGTGATAGGTCTCAAAGAATTGCCGCACGCGGTGTTCGCGGCTTTCGTGAAAGACGCGGCGCGGCGGGCCTTGGTCGATTATGCGGCCCTCGTCGATGAAGGCGATGCGGTCGGCCACACGAGCGGCGAATCCCATCTCATGGGTGACAACGAGCATGGTCATGCCTTCGGCTGCAAGACTCTTCATCACCTCGAGGACTTCCCCGACCAGCTCTGGATCGAGCGCAGAGGTGGGCTCGTCGAACAGCATGAGCCTAGGCTGCATCGCCAGCGCCCTGGCGATGGCGACGCGCTGCTGCTGGCCGCCCGAGAGGCGCGACGGATACGCGTCGGCCTTGGCGGCGAGCCCGACCCGGGTCAGCATCGCCATCGCGCGATCCGCCGCCTCGCGGGCGTTCAAGCCGCGCACCCGCCGCAGCGGCTCGGTGACATTACCCAGCGCTGTCATATGCGGCCAAAGATTGAAGTGCTGGAACACCATGCCGATCTCGCGCCGCATTTCGCGCAAGCTCCGCCCCGCCATCGGCCGGCGTGATCCTTCCAGCCCGTCCTCGTAACCGATTAGCCGACCGTCGATGCGCAGGCTGCCGGAATCATAAGGCTCGAGGAAGTTCACACATCGAAGCAAGGTGCTCTTGCCCGACCCACTCGGCCCGATCAGGCAGACGACTTCCGAGCGCTGAACGGCGAGGTCGACTTCGCGCAAAACCTGGTGCGCGCCGAAGCTCTTGCTGACCTTCGCAAGCTCGATCATCGGCGGGGTCACGCGGTCGCCTCCTCGTGCGCCAGAAACGTCGTCACCCGGGCTTCAACCTTGGCGCCAAGGCGTGACACCGCTTCGACCAGAAGCCAGTAGAAAATCGCCATGGCGAAAATCGCGTCGAACGCCGTGAACGTCTCCGCGGCCATCGTCTGCACCTGATACATGAGCTCCGGCACAGTGATGATCGACAACACCACCGTCTCCTTCGATAGGATGATCAGCATGTTGACGATTGCGGGAACAGCGGCGATGAGCGCGCCAGGCAGCATGACCCGCGTCATCACGTCGAACGGCCTCATGCCGATGCTGACCGCCGCCTCGATCTGGCCCGCTGGCACCGCGGCGAAGCCCGCCCGGAAGATCTCAGCGAAATAGGCCGACGAGTAGAGGGCGAGACCCAGAATGCCGGCGGCGGTCGCGCTGAGCCTCAGCCCGATCGGGGGGCCGCCAGCGTAAAGCAGGAAGAGCTGCACCAGGAATGGCGTGCCGCGGAACAATTCGATGAACACCTGAATGAGCCAGTTGAGGGGCGGAATGCGCAGGCGACGCATGAGCGCAATCGCAAATCCTACGAGGAGACCGAGCGCGCTCCCTGTCGCCCAGCAGAGGATGGTGACAACGAAGCCGCTCAGAAGCGAGGGCGCATAATGCCAGAAAAGGTCCAGGCTCATCGCGCGCCCGCCACCGCCAGGCGGCGCTCGGCGAGCGCGCCCAAACCAGCCAGGCAAAGGTTGATCGCCAGATAGAACAGTCCCCCGCCCACGTACGCCTCCAGCGGGCGATACGTCTGGGTGGCGATATTCATGCTGACGCGGGTGAGTTCGGCGATGCCGACCACGGAGACGAGTGACGATGCCTTGATGAGGAGGATGAACTCATTGATGAGCGGAGGCGTCGAGATCCTGATGGCTTGCGGCATAAGAACGCGCCGCCAAATATCCAAGCCGGTGAAGCCGAGCGCGGTCGCCGCCTCCGCCTGCCCCGACGGCACAGCGTTGAGCGCGCCGCGCAAGATCTCCGCCTGGTAAGCCGCCGACGACAGCGCGAGCGCTCCGACCGCGGCCACGACCGCCGGCACGTCAAGCCCGTATTCGGCGAGGAAATAGTAAATGAACAGGAGTTGCACCAGCAGCGGGACACCGCGGAACACGCTGACGTAGCCCCCGCCGAGACGTCTGAGCCATCGGCGACGCGAAACGCGGGCTGCGCAGACAAAAGCGCCGATGGCGAACCCGAATACTATGCCGGCGAAGGATACGGCGACCGTCGTCGCCGCGGCGTGCGTCAGATAGCCGAGCGAGTTGAGGATGACCTCAGGTTTCATCGGGCTGCGGCCGGTCCGAAGGCCGCCCAGTTGGATCCCTGGGTCGCCTCCTCGGCAGTCGCTCCGCGGCGCCCCAGGCTGAGACGGCAGCGGAGGCCGGGCGGGAAGAAACCCTTATCCCGCGGAGCCCGCAACGCGGGCTTCCCGAAGGACAGTTGCCGGTCCGTTTGAATAGCGGTCAGATCGAGGGCTCAGGCACCGTCTTCGGCAGATCCATCGTCTGTCCGAACCAGGTCTTCTGGATCTTCGCCATCGTCCCGTCGGCCTCGACCGCAACAATCGCAGCGTTGATGGCGTCCATCAGCGTCTTGTCGTCGAGGCGACCAACCCAGGAGAAATAGGTCGGTTGGCCGAACGGCGGCATCACCATAGCAAACGCGTCCGAGCGCTGCTGGACGACGTAAGCGAGGTTCGGCAGCGAATTGACCGAGGCGTCGATGCGTCCCGCCGCAAGATCGGCATAGGACTGGTTGTTGTCGACGTATTCCTTGACCTCGACCGGCTTCGGCAATTTGGCTGCAAACTCCTTGAGCTGGGCAAGCTGCGAGGTGCCCTTCTGGCCGCCGACTGTTCTGCCCGCGATGTCATCAGGCTTCATGATGCTCTTGTCGCCGGCGCGCTTCATGAGCGCGGCGGTAGCGTTAGCGATCGGCACCGTGAAAGCGTAATGCTTCATGCGCTCCTTGGTGATCGTCACTGGCGCAATGCAGAGATCGAATTTCTTCGCTTCGAGTCCGGGCAGGATGCTGGTCCAGGGCAGATCGAGATAGGAAACCTTAAGCCCCATCTGCTTGCCGACCGCGTCGACGAGGTCGCGGTTCAATCCCTTGTAGGTTCCATTGTCGGAGATATCGAACGGCGGGAATTGCATCTCGGTCGCGGTCGAGAGCACGCCGCGCTTCTTGATCTCCGCCAGCGTATCGTCGGCAAAGGCGGAGCGCGTCGCGCCGAACATGGCGCCCGAAGCAACAACCCCGGCCAACCCCGCCTTGAGCGCGCCGCGCCGGGTCAGAGCGAGTTTGTCGAATTGCGTCATCACACATCTCCCTTGGACGCGGTTTGACGCGGCAATCTGGCGAGCCGTTCAAACGCTGAAGAACCTCGCCAGGCCGGCGAAAAGGACAGTCCTCGCGTCTGAGATCAATGTTGACGAGCGCCCGCCGCCTGTCAATTGAGACATGGATGTCACCGCGTCGCGGCGACCGGCTCAAGGCCCGCGCCGCAACGGGTCAACGTCGCTGTTAGGCGCCCGCCAGGACTTTGTCGAGGAAGCCGGTCACAGATCTCAGCCGTCCGCCCTCGACCACCGCGAAGTCGGTTCCCTTTATCATATCCGCTTCGCTTGCTGGCCCAAGGGCCCAGGAAAACCTCAGCCTGTCGGCATACCCGTCGGCGGGCCCGGCAAGCGTAAACACGAAACCGGGGAAACGCTGTTGTACGGCGCCGATGAGCGCGCTGATCTGGTCGTGGCCCTCGCCTTTCGCCAGTGGATCCACGTAAGTCGCGTTTTCGTTCCAGCCTTCGGCGAGCTGAGCCCGTCGGCGAGCGGGATCCCTTTCATTCCAGAGCGCGATATAGCGATTGGCAATTGCGGCGGAGTTGTTCATTTTACTCTCCTTACGAGGTCGCTGGTTGTCGCCGATGGGCGTCCGCTCATGCTCGACGAAGCTCCGCGCGCGCTCAATGATCTATGAGGTCAATTTCGATGGGCGGTTTGCCAGCTCACCTGCAAACATGCATTCTGTCGGACTTTCGCGCGTGCGAACGGCCCATGGGTCGCCTTTGCGCGCCGGCAAGCCCCAGCCCAAAGGACCGTCATGATTGAAGAACCGCCGCCGATCGTCTTCGCGCCCTCCATCGAGCGCCCATCGGCGGAGATTGTCGAGCGGTTTCGCGCCCCAACCAGCTTTATCGTCGACGCGATGAATGGGACAGGCGCGCTCGACTGGCGGATCAAGCCGCTTGTCGGCCGTTCCATGGTCGGCGTCGCGCTGACCTGCGACTGCGGGCCGCTCGACAATCTGGCGTTCATGGCGGCGCTGGCGGAAAGCAAGCCGGGCGACGTGCTTGTGGTTGCGACAAATGGATATACCGGGGCGGCCGTAACTGGGGATCTGCTCATGTACGTCGCGCGCAACCGAGGCGCCGCTGGCTATGTCAGCGATGGCTTGGTGCGCGATCTTGACGACCTCGAAAAGGTTGGCCTGCCGACCTTCGCCATTGGCGTAACCCCGAATTCGCCTCAGAGGCGGGGGCCCGGCTCTGTTGGCTTGCCGATCGTCTGTGGAGGCGTGACCGTCGCCTCGGGAGATATCGTGGTCGGCGATCGCGACGGCGTGGTGGTCGTTCCGCGCGCCCGCATCGACGAGACGCTCAAGAACCTCGAGCGCGTCAAAGCGGCCGAGGCGGCGACGCTCGAACGTGTTCGAGGCGGGTTGAAGGAGCTGCCCGTCGAGGTTCCGGCGCTCAAGCGGATGGGCAGAGGTTAAGCCAAGCCGGCCGACGAGGTTCAAGCAAGAGGAAAGATCTGGCGTGTTCGACTTTCCCATCATCGATTCCCACATCCATCTCCTCGATCAGCGACGATTTGCTTATTCGTGGGCGAAAGACGCACCGGCGCTCAAGCGCGACTGGACGCCCGACGATCTCGCCAACCGGGCGAAACCCTTCGAGCTCGAAGGCTTCGTCTTCGTCGAGGTCGATGTCGACATGCCGCAACATCTCGACGAAGCCGAATGGGTCGACGGTCTCGCCAGCCATGACCGCCGCGTGCTCGGCGCCGTCGTCTGCCTGCCGATCGAACGCGGGCCAGCGATCGAGGGCGAGATGGCGCGCGTCGCCAAGCTGAAGACGACCCGGGGCGTGCGCCGCCTGATCCAGAACCAGCCCGACCCGGAGTTCATGCTCAAGCCCGGCTTTCTCGAAGCGCTCCGGCTGTTGCCGAAGTACAACCTTTCCTTCGACGCTTGCATTTTTCACCCTCAAGCGGCCAATACGCTCAAGATGATGCGGCGTTGCCCGGAGGTTTCCTTCGTTCTCGATCACATCGGTAAGCCCGCTATCAAGGCCGGTCTCAGTGACCCGTGGCGCTCGCATATCCGTGAGATGGCGGCGCTGCCCAACGTGGTGTGCAAGCTTTCCGGCGTCACGACGGAGGCCGACCACAACACCTGGACCCGCGATCAGCTCCGGCCCTACATCGACCATGTGATCGAATGCTTCGGTCCGGACCGCATTCTTTACGGCGGCGACTGGCCGGTGTGCGAGCTTGCCGGGAGTTATTTGCAATGGCTCTCGACGCTCGACTGGGCGACGACCGGCTTGTCGCCAGCCGACAAGCGCAAACTCTTCCGCGACAATGCGATCAAGACGTATCGGCTTGCCGTCTGATGGATAAGGCTTCCCTCGAGCGCAAAGGCTACAGCGTCGCCGCGCTCCGCGCGCTCGCCCGCAAGGAGCTGCCGCGCGTGCTGTTCGACATGGTCGATGGCGCCGCTGGCGACGAAATTACTATGCGCAACAACGAAGCGGCGCTGGCGGCGCTCGAGCTCGTTCCGACGGTGCTCGCCGGCGCGCCCCGACGCGACCAGTCGGTCGAAGTCTTTGGACTGAGGCTGCCATCGCCCATCATCATCGGGCCGACCGGTTTCGCCGGGCTCCTGTGGCCTCGCGCTGAGATCGAGACGGCGCGCGCCGCCGCGCGGTTCGGAACGATTTATTCGACGAGTCACGCTTCGCTGTCGAGCCTCGAGGAGATCGGCGCTGCGACTCCCGGCCCGAAATGGATGCAGACCTTCCTCTACAAGGACAGGGGTCTCACCAAGGAATTCGCCGCGCGCGCCGCCTCCGCCGGATACAAGGCGCTTATCCTCACTGTCGACAACCAGGTGGTGGCGGGCCGCGACCGCGACGCGCGCAACGGCACGTTCTTTCCTCTGCGCTGGGGTCCGCGCCGCGTCATCGACCTCGCGAGCCATCCGAGCTGGCTCATCCGCATGCGGAACACGCGATCCCCGAACTTCGCCAATTACGGCGCGCGCTCCTCGATGGCTGCGTTCGGCCCTCTCATGCTGGAACAGCTCGATCCGGACATCGGCTGGTGTGACGTCGACTGGCTGCGCGGCCTGTGGCGCGGGCCGCTCATCCTCAAGGGCCTGTTGCACCCGGACGAAGCGCGCGAGGCGATCCACCGGGGCGTCGACGGAGTCATCGTCTCCAACCACGGCGGCCGACAGCTCGACGGCGCAGTCGCCTCGATCCGGGCGCTTCCCGCCATGGTCGAAGCGGTAGGCGGCAAAGCGCCGGTGTTCGTCGACGGCGGCTTTCGCCGCGGCGTCGACGTCGTCAAGGCGCTGGCGCTCGGCGCGCGCGCCGTGCTGATCGGCCGCCCCCATCTTTGGGGCGTCGCCTGCGCGGGCGAGGACGGCGTCTTCCGTGTGCTCGAACTCTTCCGGCGCGAGATTGACCGGGCCCTCGCGCTCGGCGGCTGGGACGGGGTTGCGAAGCTCGACCGGAGCATCTTTTCCTCCACGCAGTCGAGCGAGGTCTCGAGCGGTTTTCCGAAGCTCGCAGCCCGCTGACGAGCGTCCGTGCACAGGTTTAGCAGGCGCATGATTTCAGCAGCCTTAGTCGCGCTTTTGCTTAACATTCTCGGACGCGCTGGACGGCCCGTTCGTCATTCTGTTCAAGAGATTGCGCCGACGAGCCTGACAATCGCTTGCTCGAACTTAGCCCTAATTGGCGCACTGGGATAGACCTGCCCTCGCACCCTCATCTGCTGGGGCCTTAGCGCGGGCGCACACTCCTTGCCCGGGCAATTCTGGCCATTGATACAACCGGTTCGGTTGTAGAGAGAAGAACAAATACATAATTATTTGTGTACAAACTGCTACCCTTGTTATAAGACGTAGAACAGAAGTAGATCCTTCGCGCCGGCGTGACGGTACCGTGACGAACGTCACAGCGCGCCAAGAAAGGAGTCCCCAGAGCGCCGCAGGCAAGATGTAGACGATTTAACCAGGCCGAAAGTTGCAGTTCGAGAGCTAGGCAATGATGTTTGTGCGGCGCCAAAGCGATGGGACCTCGCCGGGCGTCATGTTGGCTGGCAAGCGTCGCGCGCCAACACTCCTGACTTTCTTGGCGTCCCCGGAGAGCGCCCACAATGCTGGAACAAGATTTAGACCAGAAGGCCGATCGCAGGTTCGCCGCGGCTCCTGCGCTTAGAATAGGTATTTCACCAACAACTGATCCGCAGGAGGGCGCGCGGCTCGTGCGAGCATTCTTAGGGATCGCCGATCCCGCGGTTCGCTCAGCGATTGTTCAGATGGTCGAGAAGATGAGTTCTGCGGCCGCGGATTGTTAGACGAAGGCGCGCCGATCGAACCGAGCGCCGTTAGCAGCCTTTGCAAATGCTTTCTTCGATGCGGTCGTCCTGCCTTTGAATTGAGCGGTCGAGCTCCGTCGTCCCCTCCGCCTGGGAAACGCCAGGATGCGGCAGCGTTTTGCCGGTCGGCGCCAAATGATCCTGGTTCAGGGGCCGCCCAGGAGCGTCGCCGGACGGCGCCGCGACTGTGGCTCCATTCCCGCCGGTCTCCTGGCCGTAAGCCGCAAGTCCTAGGCCGGCAGCGATGAGGAACACGGCGACAGACGTTGATCTAATCATGATCAGATCCTCGCGAAGTTAGACTTCCCAACGCTTTGGCATAGAGACGAGTTCCCGCCGGCCGGCGTCGATGTCGGACACAAGGTTGTGTTTGATTGATTTCGCGGGCGTTGCTGTCGCCCCAGTAAAAACGCTGACCAATACCTTTGGGTCTCCGCTTCTATCGAGCGGCTTGGGCGTCTTTCCTACCCCGCCCTTGAGCGGGTATATCTTATTCTCAGATCCAAGCGCCTCAATCGATATCTCGACCGTGTCCCTCGTACCGCTATCCTTCAACGGAGTGGAATACCTCAATCCTGATGGCAGCGCCGTCGCCATTTCGACGGCATTGTCGGTTGCAACCGTCCCCGAACCGGCGACTTGGACCATGATGGGCCTCGGTTTCGCGGCGCTTGGTTTCTCCGGTTATCGCGCCTCAGGGAAGCGCGCAGCGCTGCCCGCATAGGGTTCTTCTTGCACAACGAGGGGCGCCTTTCCGGCCGCCTCTCAGCTAGGCGAATCCTCGCCTCATTCCACCGTGACCGATTTCGCCAGATTGCGGGGCTGGTCGGCGTCCTTACCCATGATCACTGCCGTATGATAGGCGAGCATCTGGATCGGCGCCGCATAGACGATGGGGGCGAAGTTGACCGCCATCTCCGGCATCGGCAGGACATGTTCGATCGCCACCCCTGCCTCCTGGGCCGCCTCCTGGTCGCCGATCAAAATAAGACGCCCGCCCCGCGCCGCGACCTCCTGCATGTTGGAGACGGTCTTCTCGAAGACTGCGTCGCGCGGGGCGATGACGATCACCGGCATCGATTCGTCGATGAGCGCGATCGGCCCGTGCTTGAGTTCGCCCGCGGCGTAGCCTTCGGCGTGGATGTAGCTCAATTCCTTGAGTTTCAGCGCGCCCTCGAGCGCCAGCGGATAGGCCGTGCCGCGGCCGAGGTAGAGCACATCGCGAGCGCGAGCAACCACATGCGCGAGCTTCTCCGCCCTGGGCTCAAGCTTGAGCGCCTCGGCCAGAAGACCCGGCGTCGCGACGAGATCACCAATCAGCGCCGCCTCTGTGGCCTCGTCGATCGCGCCACGCGCCTTTCCCAAGGAGATCGCCAGCGCCGCCAGCGCGGCGAGCTGGCAGGTGAAGGCCTTGGTCGAGGCGACACCGATCTCGGGGCCAGCGAGCGTCGGCGCGGCTGTGTCCGTCAATCGCGCGATGCTGGAATCCGGCACGTTGACGACGCCAACCGTCTTCGCCCCCCTTTCCTTCACGTAGCGTAGCGACGCCAACGTGTCCGCCGTCTCGCCCGATTGCGAAACGACGATGGTCAAGCCGCCGTCGTCGACGGGCGCTTCGCGATAGCGATATTCCGACGCGACATCGATCTCGACCGGCAGCCGCGCGAACCGCTCGATCCAATATTTGGCGACGAGGCCAGCAATGTAGGCGGTGCCGCAGCCGACGATCGTCACACGCGTGAGCCGCGTTGGATCGGCGGGCCAGGCGAAGGGCTTGAGCTTGAGGGCGCCCATGTCGATGTAACGAGCAAGGGTATGGCCGACCACCTCCGGCTGCTCGTGGATCTCCTTGGCCATGAAATGCCGGTAATTGCCCCTTTCCGCGAGCAGGCTGCCGGCTGGGCTTCGCTGGATGCGGCGCTGGGCTTTCCTGCCGCTCGCGTCGCGAATCTCGGCGCCTTTGCGGGTGAGCGCCGCCCAGTCGCCTTCCTCGAGATAGGCGATGCGGTCGGTGAAGGGGCTGAGCGCGAGCGCGTCCGAGCCCAGATACATTTCGCCGTCGCCATAGCCGATCGCGAGCGGCGCGCCCTGTCGCGCCCCGATCAGGAGATCCTCCTCGCCCTCGAACAGATAGACGAGCGCGAACGCCCCGCGGAGGCGCCCAAGCGCCGCATGAACTGCGTCGTGAGGCGATTTGCCCTTGGCGAGCTCGTCCTCGACGACGAAGGCGGCAATCTCGGAATCTGTCTCGGTCTGAAACGCATAGCCCTCGGCTGCGAGTTCCTGGCGCAGAGCCCGGAAATTCTCGATGATCCCGTTATGGACGACCGCGAGCCGCGGCGAGGCATGCGGATGGGCGTTGTTCTCCGTGGGCTTGCCGTGTGTCGCCCAGCGGGTGTGGCCGATGCCGATCGCGCCGCCAAGCGGGGCCGCAGCGAGTTTCGCCTCGAGGTTCTTCAGTTTGCCTTCGGCGCGTCGCCTGTCCAATCGGCCGTTCTCGACCGTCGCCACACCAGCGGAATCATAGCCGCGATATTCGAGCCGCTTCAGCGCGGCGACAAGCGAGCCCGCGACCGGTTCGGTCCCGAGAATTCCGACAATTCCACACATCCCAAATCCCGTGTCCAAATCAAGCCGCGCTTTGGCAAGCCTTAGGCACAGGACCGGCCGAGTCACAAGTCAAGTTCGGCGAAGGAATGTGAATGACGACAGGGGTCGTCCAGAATGCCGGAATTTTGCCTTCCGCCGGCCCCTGCGCCGCTTAAACGAGGTAAGTTACAAATTACTTGACGAGACCGCTACACTGTGGTTGGTTGCCGCCGGTCAAATCATCCGTCTCAACGAAGTGAGATCGGGCTGCCGGAATTGATTGGACCGCGGGGTTTTAATCGACACTGTGACATTGACCTGAGCTGAGCCTTGTCCGCAAAAGTGATCCTTTGCACAGTTGGTTTGTTCTTGGCGCTTGGCGCAGCGGAAGCACGCGCCGCTCAGGCCGAGCACGCCAGCCCGATTGTCCAAATAGGATCAAATTCGACCCGCCCCGCTCGTGATCTTGGCGATTTGCCGCCGCCTCCCAATTCAGACAGTTCCACTCCGGCGTCCGCCTCTGCTTCCACCGTGAGCAGCGCGCAGCCTGTTCCTGAATTGCCGATCTGGGCGATGCTGCTCCTTTGCTTTGCGGGGCTTGGGGTAGCAGAATTCAGACGAGGCCGCAGGGATCGGCTTTCGCCGGGACTCGAGTAATCCGGCACGCGTTGCGCGCCCCTACTCTGCCGCCCGTCTTCCGCTCTTCGCCTTGCGCGCCAGCACGGGCTTGAGATATTGGCCGGTATAGCTCTTCGCATTGCGGGCGATCTGTTCGGGCGTGCCTTCGGCGACCACCTCGCCGCCGCCGTCGCCGCCTTCCGGCCCCATGTCGACGATCCAGTCCGCCGTCTTCACCACTTCCAGATTGTGCTCGATGACGATCATCGTGTTGCCCTGGTCGACCAGCTCGTGCAGCACATCAAGCAGTTGCGCGACGTCGTGGAAGTGAAGTCCCGTGGTCGGTTCATCTAAAATATAAAGCGTCCGACCGGTCGAGCGGCGTGACAGCTCCTTGGCGAGCTTGACCCGCTGCGCCTCGCCGCCGGACAGCGTCGTCGCCTGCTGGCCGACCTTGACGTAGCTCAGGCCCACCCGCTTCAGGGTCTCCATCTTGTCGCGGATCGACGGCACCGCCTTGAACAATTCCGCCGCCTCCTCGACCGTCATGTCGAGAACGTCGGCGATCGACTTGTCCTTGTAGCGGACCTCGAGCGTCTCGCGGTCGTAGCGCTTGCCCTTGCACACATCGCAGGTGACATAGACGTCGGGCAAAAAGTGCATCTCGATCTTGATGACGCCGTCGCCCTGGCAGGCTTCGCATCGGCCCCCCTTGACGTTGAAGGAGAAGCGGCCCGGCAGATAACCGCGCGCCTTCGCCTCCGGAAGCCCTGCGAACCAATCGCGGATCGGCGTAAAGGCGCCCGTGTAGGTCGCCGGGTTCGAACGCGGCGTGCGGCCGATCGGCGACTGGTCGATATCGATCACCTTGTCGATCTCATTGAGGCCATCGATGCGATCGTGCGGCGCGGGCGGCTCGTTCGCGCCGTTAATCGAGCGCGCTGCAGCTTTGTAGAGCGTGTCGATGACCAGCGTCGATTTACCGCCGCCCGACACGCCTGTGACACAAGTGAAGAGCCCGAGCGGTATCGTCGCCGTGACGTCCTTGAGGTTGTTGCCGCGCGCGCCGACAATCGCCAGCTCGCGGCCCGGATCGCGTGCGCGGCGCCTGGCGGGAATGGCGACCGTCCGCTCGCCCGAGAGATAGTGGCCAGTCAACGAATTGGGATTGGCGGCAATTTCGGCTGGCGTCCCCTCGGCCACGATCTCGCCCCCGTGGACACCGGCCCCCGGTCCGACATCGACGACATAGTCGGCGGCCCAGATCGCGTCCTCGTCATGCTCGACGACGATCACCGTATTGCCCAAGCCCCGCAAGCGCCGGAGCGTATCGAGAAGCCGCGCGTTGTCGCGCTGATGAAGACCAATCGACGGCTCGTCGAGCACATAGAGCACGCCGGTCAGACCCGAGCCGATCTGCGAAGCGAGCCTGATGCGCTGGCTCTCGCCGCCCGACAGCGTGCCGGACGAACGAGCGAGGGTCAGATAGTCGAGCCCGACGTCACGCAGGAAGGTGAGCCGGTCAACGATCTCCTTCAGGATTCGATGCGCGATCTCGTTACGCTTGGCGTCGAGCTTCGCCGGCAGACCCTTGGCCCACTCGATCGCCGCGCTGACCGAGAGCTGGCTCACTTCCCCGATGTGCTGGCCGTCGATCTTGACCGCCAGCGCCTCAGGCTTGAGGCGAAAGCCGTGGCAGGCCTCGCACGGCGTCGCGGTCATGTAGCGCTGGATTTCCTCGCGCGACCACTCGCTCTCCGTCTCCTTGTACCGGCGCTCCAGATTGGCGACGACGCCTTCGAATGACTTGTTGACCTCATAGGCCCGCAGGCCGTCGTCATAGGCGAAGCGGATCTCGTCCACGCCGGAGCCGTGCAGGATCACCCGCCGCGCTTCCTCCGGCAACTCGCTCCACGGCTTGTCGAGCCGGAACTTGTAGCGCTTCGCAAGCAACTCGAGCGTCTGCAGGTAATAGGGGGAACTCGACTTGGCCCAAGGTGCGATCGCGCCGCGCTTCAGCGTCACCTTTGCGTCCGGGACCACCAGCGTCGGATCGACCCGAAGCTCTGAGCCCAGGCCGCCGCAGACTGGGCAGGCGCCGAACGGGTTGTTGAACGAGAACAGCCGGGGCTCGATCTCGGGGATCGTGAAGCCTGAGACGGGACAGGCGAATTTGGACGAGAACAGGATGCGCGTGGGTTCGCGCTCGCCCTCCGACTTGTCCGCGAACTCCGCGACCGCCAGGCCGTCGGCGAGATCGAGAGCGGTCTCGAAGCTTTCGGCGAGGCGCGCAGCCATGTCTGGGCGCACGACGATGCGGTCCACCACCACCTCGATGTCGTGCTTGAACTTCTTGTCGAGAGCCGGCGCGTCGGCGATCTCGTAGAACTCGCCGTCGATTTTCAGCCGCTGAAAGCCACGCTTCATATAGTCGGCGATTTCCTTGCGGTATTCCCCCTTCCGGCCCCGCACGACCGGCGCGAGCAGATAGAGCCGCGCGCGCTCCGGCAGGGCCAGCACGCGGTCGACCATCTGGCTCACCGTCTGGCTCTCGATCGGGAGACCCGTGGCGGGCGAATAGGGAATGCCGACCCGCGCCCAGAGCAGGCGCATATAGTCGTGGATTTCGGTCACCGTGCCGACGGTCGAGCGCGGATTTTTCGAGGTCGTCTTCTGCTCGATCGCGATCGCCGGGGACAGGCCGTCGATCTGATCGACGTCAGGCTTCTGCATCATTTCGAGGAACTGGCGCGCATACGCCGAGAGCAACTCGACATAGCGGCGCTGCCCCTCGGCATAGATGGTGTCGAAGGCGAGCGAGGACTTGCCTGAGCCCGAGAGGCCCGTGAACACGACCAGCTTGTCGCGCGGGATGGTGAGATCGACGTTCTTGAGATTGTGCTCGCGCGCGCCGCGGACGACGATCGTCCGCCCGCCAAACAGGGCTTCGACGGGCTCTACGTTCTTGGACGCCCGAACTGGGCGCGCTTCTGATCTGGGTCCGGCCATGACGGTTCCTGGAGGGCCCTTCCTTAACGGTAATGCGCGATCGCGCGCGAATCGCGGTTGCGCGTGTCTCGCGCTGATGCTAGAACAAAAAGTGAACGAGGGCAAAGGCGCGGCTTCCCGCGCCGGACCCCGCGGTCTAAGGTTAATGTAGTGCCACGGTCGCCGCTTCCCAAGCGCTCGATGCGGCGAGATGTGGATAAGCGTGAGCCGGCGGAAAATCGGGCGCCCAAGCGCCGGCCGCATTCGGCTAAAGTAATGGCGTGACAATCGCGCGCCCTTCAATGGGCGGCGGCGAGGAGAGGATCATGGCGGGCAGCGTCAACAAAGTCATTCTGGTCGGCAATCTGGGGAAGGACCCGGAGGTTCGGCGGCTCAATTCCGGCGATCAGGTCGTGAACTTCTCGGTCGCCACTTCTGAGACTTGGCGCGACAAGAATTCGGGCGAGCGCAAGGAGCGCACCGAATGGCACAATGTCGTGATCTTCAACGAGAACCTGGGCAAGGTCGCCGAGCAATATTGCAAGAAGGGCACCAAAGTTTACATCGAAGGCCAGCTGCAAACGCGCAAATGGCAGGACCAGAGCGGCGCCGACCGCTACACGACCGAAGTGGTGCTGCAGCGCTTCCGCGGCGAATTGCAGTTGCTTGACTCACGTGGCGGCGGCGCGGATCGCGATAGCTTCCCCGAGGAAGGCGGAAGCCGCAGCTCGAGCTTCAACCGCGCCGCGCCGAGCGAGCGCCGCCCGGCGCTTTCCGGAGGCGGGGGCGCGGCCGGCGGGGGCGGCGCGGGCGAGATCGACGACGACATCCCGTTCTGAGGGGTCTGTTCCGATGCGGGCTGGCAGTCCTTCTCCCTCAGGGAGAAGGTGGCCGCGCTAAAAGCGCGGCAGGATGAGGGCTCGGGGCGCGCCGTCCGATGTCGTAAGGGGCCTTGGCTATGCCCGTGTTCGTCGTCCTCCTGCGCGCGATCAATGTCGGGGGAACCGGCAAGCTGCCGATGAGCGACCTCAAGCGCCTCTGCGAGAAGGCCGGATTTCGGAATGTGCGCACCTATATCGCGAGCGGCAATGTCGTGGCCGAGCGCGACGGATCGGAGGCGGAAGCCAAAGCCGCGCTCGAAGCGGAGCTCAGGGTTCACGCGGGAAAGCCGGTCGGCGTGATCGTACGCACTGCGGCCGAGATAGCGAAAGTCGCCGCCGCGAACCCATTTCCGGACCGAGCCGCAAATTATACCGTCGCCACCTTCCTCGACCGCGCGCCAGCTCACGACGCCTTGAAAGACGCAAAAGGCCAAGCAAACGAAGAGATGCGCCTAGGTGCCCGCGAGATCTACGTCCACTATCCCGACGGGATGGGCCGCTCAAAGCTACGCATCCCTGCCGCTCGCGATGGAACTGCCCGCAACATGAACACCGTCGCCAAGCTCGCTGCGATGGCGGCGGAATGAGGCGTTCGGGTTGGGTTCATTGCCTTGCGTTGTTCCGTTTGTTCATTTGAAGAAGTAACAGATATAACTATTTGATTATGAAGCGCTTCCAAATCGTCTGTCCTAACCGAGGCTCCCACCGCGAAGGCGTTCGTCGCAAGGTCGCAGGCGCGCGACCTTTGCCCCGCGGAAGGACAATCCGCGAGGAACTCGTTAATCGCCTCGCAAGCGATTGAAAAGGTTCGATTCGGACTCGCTAACGCTGCAATCTCCCGGTCCCAAAAAGAGGAATGTCGCCGTTCCCTGTTGCGCTCCACGTTCTCGTCGAAAGCGCGTGTCAGGCGGACTTCCGGCCGCCCTTCGCGACCGGCTTCCGCGGCGGCTTCGCGTGGGCTTGCGCCTCGGGTTCCCCCTTGGCCTTCACCAACGCGGCGTGATCCTTGATCGTTTGCTCGACATAGGCCATGGCGAACGAGGCAAGCGCGTCGTCGAGCGCCTCGTTTCTTCCCATGTAGCCCGCGATGGTCGCCGAGTCGCCGGTTCGAGCATGGGAGCGCGCGAGCGCGCGGCCGCAGAGCCGGGCATATTCCAGAAGCGCCTGTTGCTCGGCGAGTTCGCTGATCCCGCCGAGCCGGCGGTTCTTGAGAATGCGGACATAGAAGTCGATCTCCAACGGGTCGTCCCGCGTCCAGCCGAGAAAGATATCGCTCGCGGCCTGCATCATCCGCTGACCCTCGACCACACGCCTGCCCTGCGGGCCCTGATACACAAGCTTTTTTGACAGCCGCTCGAGAACCGAGCGCTGCGCCTGCTTGACCTGCAGGAAGAGAGGCTCGCCGTCGCCGTCGAGGAACAGCCCAACGACACAGATCGTGCCGACCGAGCCGACGCCCACCGCCTTGAAGGCGACGTCCTTCAATTGATAGCGATCAAGAAGGACCGTTCGATCGGGAGTGAGCGTGTCGCGGTAAAGCGCGAACCCGTGGGCAAAGTCGATCTTGCGGCCTCCGAGGGTGTGATGGTCGATGTGGAAGATCGTCGGCTTTTTATCGGCGATCCGGGGCTCGGGGCCGATGACCAGATGAGGAAAGTTGTCGTCCCTGTCGAGACCTTGGCGCTGCGCATGGCGGATCACAGTCGAAAGGCTGCCCCGCAGCTCCGGACTCTCAATGTGCTTGAGCTCTTGTTCCAGATCGATCCGGCTGTGCCAGATCTCAAGCGGACAAAGGTCCATGAGCGCGAACATGTGTTCGCGATAAGCCGTCACTGTACTCGCCGCGGCAGCGCGCGCTCGTTTGTCCGACAGATTGGCGGCCTTGGCCGCGACGGCGACGCTCGCCGCCAGACGCTTGATGTCCACAGTGAAATCGACGCCGGGCAGCGTCTCATCGAAATCATTGATGTCGAAGAGGATATTGTCTTCGGGCGAGTTGAACGCGCCGAAGTTCATCAGGTGACAGTCGCCGCAGGCTTGCACTGGCGCTCCCGCCATCGGCTGATGGGCGAGATCGGTCGCCATCACCGCCGCGGCGCCGCGCAGGAACCCGAACGGGCCCGCCGTCATGCGCTTGTAGCGCTCAGGCAAAAGCTGAGGCACCCGCTCGGCGTCGGATTCCGCCAGGATAGCGACGGCGTCACGATCCCTGGAGCCATGCAGCTCAGCATGGGCTTCGCGCGGGACGCGGGCTCGCAACCCTCTGCCGTGCTCGTATCGCTGGGTGCGGTTCTTCGAAGATGCCGTCATGGCGAAAAGCCCCCGAAGGCGAACCGGAGTCCGGCGCGTTTCGCAAGCCGAACCGCTCGCTTACAATCCACTCTCTAGCCAGCGAGAATAAAGCTTCGATCCCAGCCGGCAATTCTTCGCTTCGCCTCGCGACGGTTCGGGCGTCAATCGCCGGACGCCCGAAACCCGTCAGTAACCGGAAGTCTAGCCGATGAATTCCGAGGTCTCTGGACTTGCCTGAAGTCCGGAGACCCGAGGAAGCCTCACCGAAAACAGCGCAACGTCCCGTTGGGCATACGCGTGGCCGGATGGCCGGTTCTTCTTATGCACCAGTCCTGGTTTTGGCCGCCCCACACGCAGTAGCCCCATGCATTGCGATGTCGGTTCGGACCGCAGCCGCCTAATGCAAAAGCCGGGGTGATCGCCGACGATAGCGTGGCCGAAATAATCACAACGCCCATAAGTTTAATCGACGGTTTTTTCATGGGATGCCTCGCAGTCCTACACAATGGAAATTGAAGGAAAATATTTCGTAACGCAACGGTCCTTGCCGCCGAGCAAATTGAAAGAGTAAAATCCTCCCGTCTCGCGCCGAGCGGCGATCGGAGCCGTGAGATCAGCCCGAGTTCAGCATGCCCCTCCCAGCCGACATCGCGCTTAGAACAATCGACGGGGAAGTGCGCGCGCTCGGCGATTTCGCCAGCCAGGCGTTGCTCATTGTCAATGTCGCCAGCGCGTGTGGGTTCACCCCGCAATACGCGGGCCTCGAAGCGTTGCACCGGCGCTTTCGCCCACGCGGCTTCGCCGTGCTCGGTTTCCCTTGCGACCAGTTCGGCCATCAGGAGCCTGGCGATGAGGCCGCAATCCGAAAGTTCTGCACCGACAAGTACGATGTCACGTTCCCGATGTTCGCCAAGATCGAGGTCAATGGCGCGAACCCCCACCCGCTGTTCAAAGCGCTGAAGCACGACGCCCCCGGCCTCTTGGGCACACAGGCGATCAAGTGGAACTTCACCAAATTCCTGGTCGACCGGCAGCTTCATGTCCTGCGGCGCTACGCGCCAAGCGACAAGCCCGAGAAGCTCTCAGGCGATATCGAGGTGGCGCTCGGCTGAGGCGGTGCGCTGCTCAATGAACCGGGCAACTCAAGTCGCCTTCCTCGCAATGCAAATAGGACTGTAGGGTTTTCGTCCGCTGCCGCGTTTCACCTTCGACGCAAAGCGAATATTCCATCGGATAGATCGACCCGTTCTCGGTCGAGGAAACTGCGAACCTGCACTCGGCGTCGCGAAGCGCTATCCATGCTGTCTCAGCCGCCGCGAGAAGCTGTTTTTGGCGTTCGTTGCCGTCGAGTCGGCGCAGGACTTCCCGATAGGCCTCGTTGAGCGCATGGTCCGCCCGCTGAAACGACGCGTTCGCGCATTTGTCGAGCCCCATCTGCGTTTGATCGGCGCAGTCCATGCCGAAAGCGCAGGTGGAGGCGACAGAAAAAAGCGCAACGGCGGCTGGGATGCGCATGATCAGAACCGTTGTCGTAGCGTTCGGCTTGGGCAATGACCGCTTACAATAGCGCACTTGCAAAGCCTGCGACACGTGCACAGTTCGTGGCGAAAAGGGGATCTTGATGCCGGACAGGGTCTTGCTTGTCACTGGCGCCTCGCGCGGCATCGGACGCGCCTGCGCGCTGCTCGCGGCTGAAAAGGGCTGGGCGGTCGGCGTCAATTATCGCGAGGACGCGAGCGCGGCCGACGCGGTCGTCGACACGATCGCCAAGGCCGGCGGCCGTTCGGTCGCTCTCCAGGGCGACATCGCCGTCGAAGCCGATGTAATCGGCATGTTCGACGCGACGACGAAGGGGCTCGGGCCCATCGCCGGCGTCATCGCCAACGCCGCATTGTCGCCCCGACGGCGAAGCTTGCGGACATGAGCGCCGAGCGCATGCGGCGCATCTTCGAGGTCAACGTGCTCGGCGCCTATCTCACCGCCCGCGAGGCTGCGCGCCGAATGTCCAAGTCGTCCGGCGGCGGGGGAGGATCGCTTGTGATGATATCGTCGGCCGCCGCCCGCCTCGGCTCGCCGAACCTCTATGTCGACTATGCCGGGTCCAAGGGCGCGGTCGACACGCTCACCTTAGGGGCTAGCCAAGGAACTCGGCCCGGAGGGCGTCAGGGTCAACGCCATCCGGCCGGGGCTCATCGAGACCGATATCCACATGAGCGGCGGCGAGCCGGACCGCGCGCGCATCTTGGGCGCGACCGCCCCAATGGGACGTCCAGGCACGTCTGAGGAAATCGCCGAGGCGGCCATCTGGCTGATCAGCGATGCGGCCTCCTACGTCACCTGCGCACTGCTCGACGTGGCCGGCGGGAGGTGATGGCGCGGCTCCAAGCAAACCCTCGCGCAAGGTTCGGGCGCGGTTTGACGATTTCGGCTCGTCCAGCTTAGGCTCAAATCCCCAGCAATCCGTTTATCCAATGATGGGGTCGTGGGATGCGGCGTCCTTTCGAATTTCGCGCGCCTTTGTCCTTGGCCCCGTCCTGTTGCGGCCAAATCGGCCGCTAAAACCGTATAAACTCTCCCACTCGGAGCGTCGAACGTGACCGGGGAAACGAGCCGGACGGTCTTGCCCAGCGCGACTGGGTTCGCCGCGCGGCAGGCCATCGCCCTCCTTCGCGCGCGCGACGTCCCAATAGCGCCGCTCTTGAACCGCGCCGGCGTTTCGGAGAGCGACATCGACAATCGTCAGCGTCGGATCGCGGCGATGGCGCAAGGCCAGCTTCTCGAGTATGCAGCGGAAACGCTCAAGGACGACGAGTTTGGATTGCACCTCGCCCAGAAGGCGAACCCGCGCGAAGCCGGGTTGCTGTTCTATGTCTCCTCCGCCGCAGAAGACATCGGCGATGCGCTCGCGCTCGCCGCCCGCTACTGCCGCATCGTCAACGAAGCCGTGCGTCCGAAGCTCATCCGAACTTCCGAAGGATTGACGGTTCAATTCCGGTTCGTCGGCGTCCCCCGGCATTTCGCCTGGCAAAACACTGAATTTGTGATCGCCGCGATGATCAAGGGTTTGCGGGAGATGGCTGGGCGCGACTTTCAGCCGGCGCAAGTCGGCTTCACTCTGGCGCGCGAGCCCGATCGGGGCGAGTTCGAACGTTTCTTTGGCTGCCCCGTGGAATTCAGCGGCTCAGCGGATCAGTTCAGCCTTTCGAATGAGACCCTCGCCATCCCTCTCATCACCAGAGATCAACATCTGCTGGAAACGCTTCGACCCATTTGCGATGAGGCGGCGAAGCAGCGCAACACGGCGTATGGCACGCTCCGATCCTCGGTTGAGAACGAAGTGCAGAAACTGCTGCCGCACGGCAAGGCCAACCGGCGGCGCGTCGCCAAGGCGCTGGGTCTGACCGAGCGAACGCTCGCGCAAAAGCTGGGCGAAGAGAACACTGCTTACGAGAAGGTCGTCGATCGTTTACGGCACAGCCTGGCGCTCCAATACATCAAGGAGCCCAGCATTTCGGTCGCGCAAATGGCCTGGTTGCTCGGCTATGAGGGACCAACTTCCTTTAATCACGCCTTCGCGCGCTGGACGGGCAGATCGGCGTCGGAGGAGCGCAGCGAAAATCAGCGTTTGGTCGACGGCAAAACGCCGAAGTTGAGCTGGGCTCCTTGAGCTGAGGCCGCTCCAGTTGGGAGCGCCACCCTGTGTGAAGGGCGCGCGCGGAGCGAACGAAAGTCGCAATTAACCGCAAATTTGATGTAAGTTTGACCCAGTTTTCCACATCTGCTAGCTGTCCATAACAGTGGGAAGCTAGCAAATGGAAATCATCCAATGAACAAAATTATTCTCGGCGTGGCAGGCGCGGCGGCGGCGATCCTGGCCGCTTCGGCGGCGACAGCCGCGACAGCGGTCATCGATGGCATAACGGTCAGCGACTTCGGACGCGTCAATCCGGCCGGCCCTGACTACGCGCAGCCCGGCTTCGGGTCGGGCACGGCCCAGATCCAGATTGGCCAGGTCAGCGCAATTCCTCCGAATCCGCCTGAATTCGGCAATCCCGGCTGGAATCCCTACGGCCTCAGCGACACAAGCCACCATTGGTGGAACATCGAGGGCGGCCAGGTGACATTCAACGGGTCGAACGATGGCCTGACCATCGTTTGGGGCTCGCCCAACGATAACAATCCCGACGCCACCAACACCGTTTCGTTCTATTCTGGCGCCAACGGGACGGGCTCGCTCATCGGCCAGGTGCTCGCCTCGGACCTTTACGCGAACTTCAGCGGCATCGACAATTCGCAGGACCCCGGTTTCCTCATCTCTTTCATGACGCCGCAGAATTTCGGCAGCGTCGTGTTCACGACTGGCTCGAGCGACTTCGAGTTCGCCGCGGTCCCCGAGCCCTCGACCTGGGCGATGCTGGGCATAGGCTTCGTGGGCCTCGCCGGGCTCGCTGGGCGCAAGCGAGTGCGCGATCGTCTGGCGCCGGCGCTCGGCTAAGCCGCAAGCGCCGAGCCAACCAACCGCAGTTCGGGCGCCTCCTCGAACGAGCACCGTGGATGCAGTCCCTCGTCCTGCCGGACGGGGGGCTTTTTTCCGTTCATCGAGGCTTGTGAGGACGACTGCCTCGGGCGTATGGCGCGCTTACGGACTCGGCCCAGGCGCGCTAAATCGGCCATCCACACGAGCGCGAACCAGGCTCCGTCGATCAAACAAGAGTTTTCGCTCGCTGGCTTGCTGTCTGCTCAGAGGCCGGGCGCACAAATTAGCGGGCCGATCGATATTATCTGCAGTATCTTGTTATTTATTCTTTTAGGGGGCTCAAGCCACATAGGGGGTGCGGCCCGTGGCCTTGAGATTGTTCGTGGGCGCTACGCCATCCGCCAAAGCTGCCGCATCCGCCTGTCTCCTCCCCAACCGAGCGTCGCTTCATGCCGTCCTCCAACCTCAGATATGCCCATGGATCTCGGAGTACGCCTGACGCCTCGATTACGACGATCAACCCGGCCCCGGGCGCCGGACGCGACATCGCCGAGCCGATAGGCGGTCTTCGCGTTGACGCAACGACAGCGACGCAAAATCCGATCGGCGCGCGATCCGTCCAGACGATTTTGGAGCGAAGCTTCTCACCCGGCGCGGACGAAGCTCAGGTCGAGAAACCGCCTTCAACTACGAAGCGCTTCATCAATGCCGTGACCGCGAGACGCTTCCTCAAGATCGCGCTTGGGGTTGGCCTCGTGGTCGCCTTTGGATGGGCGCCGCTTCGAGCGATGTTGGCGACAACCAGCGTCGAGGCCATCGTCAACGCTCGCATCGAGACGATCCGCGCGCCCATCGAAGGCATCGTCCAGGCGCCCAGCGAGAAGACGACCAATTGGAGTTCGACCGCCGCGCCTCCGAAACTCACCATCATGAACCCCTACGCCGATCGAAGCCGCCTCGATGAGCTTCGGCGCGATTTGAACACGCTCGAGTCGCAAGAGGAGACGCTTGGCCGTCAATCGCAATTGACGCAAACTGCTCTCGACACGATCAATCTTCAGGCCGAGAAATACCGCGTCGGGCGCCTCAAGCTGATCGACGCGAGACTTGCGCGGCAGACGGCCGAGCTGCAGGCCACGAGCGCGAAGACGTCGCAAACGACGGCCTCCAAGCAACGCAGCGACCACTTGCAGAAAACGGGCTTCATTTCGGGAGCCGAGAGCGATCGGGTCGACTACGAATGGAACGCGGCCAGCTCCGCCGAGGCCGCGGCTCAGAAACATCTCGAGGAAACGAAAGTAGAGCATGACGCGGTTGCTGATGGCGTGTTCATCGGCGACAGCTACAACGACGCCCCGAGCTCGATTCAGCGCGAAACCGAACTGAAGATGAAAAAGGGCGAGTTCGACGCCCAACTCGCCGGCGCGCGGACGCAGATCAAGCACATCAAGGATCAGATTTCGGAGGAAGAAGCGCGCGTCGCCCTCCGCTCCGAAGCCACGGTCGCTCTCCCCTCGAAAGGGCGGGTTTGGGAGATGCTGGTCGGCCCGGGCGAGTTTGTGAACAAGGGGCAAGACCTCCTGCGCGTGCTCGATTGCTCGAACCCGATTGTGAGCGCGAATGTCGATGAGCGGGTCTACAATCGTCTCGAAGTCGGAAGTCCGGCGACGTTTCGGCCCCTTGAGGATGGCAAGACCTATCACGGGATTGTCATCAATTTGACCGGCGCCGCAGGAGCGCCCGCCAACTTCGCCATCGCTCCGATCAATCTGCGTAAGAGCCCGTTCTATGTGACGATCGCCATGGATGACATGGGCGAGGCTGGATGCTCGATCGGTCGAACCGGAACGGTGACCTTCGGCGACGGCCATGCGGATACCGCGAGGGCTGCAGGCGACGAAACGGGTCCGCATCTCAAGGGCTCGATCTCCGAGAGCTGAACTGTGTCGCCGTTTGTCGACGATATCGTTCTCGCGGCCGCCCAGCCAGCTCTGGTGACGCTCGGGCTGTTCTTCGTCTGCGCCGCGATCTGGCCCAAACCTGTCGCGACCGGCCGCGCCTTCATGGTGGCCGGCAGCTTCGCCATGATGAGCCAGTATGTGTGGTGGCGGATCACACAGACGCTGCCCGCGCCAGCGTTCAACTTCGAATATGCGCTCGCGCTCGTCTTTCTTGTCGCCGAGCTGATTGGGATCGCGACGGCCGCGCTCTCGCTCTTCTTCCTGACCCGGACGCGCGATCGATCTCCCGATGCGGACGCGAATGCGGGATGGCTCTCGTCGCTGGAGCACCCTCCTTCGATCGACGTGCTCATTTGCTCGTACAATGAAGAGAAAGAGATCCTGGAGCGCACGATCATTGGCGCGCTCGGCATGGATTATCCCAATTTTCGCGTCTGGATGCTGGACGACACCCGGCGTGCTTGGGTGAAGACGCTCTGTGGCGAGCTCGGCTGTCGTTATCTCTCGCGGTCAGACAATGCGGACGCCAAGGCCGGCAACATCAACCACGCGCTGAGACATATCGCTGCGTTATCCGATCCTCCCGAATTCGTCTCGATCCTCGACGCCGATTTCGTGCCCACCCCGCAATTCCTGAAACGCGCCATGGCGTTGTTTTGCGATCCCGAGGTTGGCGTCGTGCAGACGCCGCAACATTTCGTCAATCCCGACCCCATTCAGATCAATCTTGGCGCGACCAAATTCTGGCCCGACGAACAGCGCTTCTTCTTCGACATTGTGCTCCCGGCCAAGGATGCGTGGTCGGCCGCATTCTGCTGCGGGACGTCCTCGATCGTCAGGATGGCGCCGCTCATGGAAATTGGCGGCTTTCCCACCGATTCCGTGACCGAGGATTATCTCTTGAGCCTGCGGCTCAAGGAGAAGGGGTTTCTCACCGCCTATTTGAACGAGCCGCTGACCTATGGGCTCGCTCCCGAAGGCCTGAAAGAATATATCACGCAGCGGGCCCGATGGTGCCTTGGCTTCATGCAGATCGCGCGCGGTCGGAGCGGCCCGTTGTCCTTGGGTTCGCCGCTCGCGTTCATTGACCGCTTGTCGTTGACCGAGGTGTTCCTCAACTGGACCGCGGTTCCCCTTTCGCGGGGTATCGGTCTCGTCATTCCACCCCTCTCGCTGGCCTTCAGTCTGCACCCTTTCCACGCTTCGCTCTACGATCTTGCGACTCGCTTCCTGCCCTATTGGTTATGGTGCGGGCTCGTCGTCAGTTGGCTCTCTGGCGGAAAAGTCATGCCGATTCTGTTCGACGTGAGCCAGGTCATCGTGATGCCCCAGATCCTGAAGGCGGCTTTGTTTGGGCTCGTAAGGCCGCAAGGACAAAAATTCCAGGTCACCGCAAAAGGCGGCAATCGCAATCACGGCTTCGTCGAATGGGGGGTCATGCGGCCTTTCGTGATCCTCATTGCGCTCTCGCTCGCGGCGGTCCTATGGGCTTTCTATGTAAACGGTGGATCGAACGAGATTCACTATTCGAGCCCCGCGCTGGCTTGGACCTGGTACAATCTGATTGTCCTCGTCGTTCTCTGCTTTGTCTGCGTCGAGCGTCCGCGCAAACGAGCCTCCGAACGGTTCGCGTCGCGCGAACTCATTTCGGTGAAGGCGGCTGGCCGCACCCAGCTCATGCAACTTGCTGACGTTTCCATCACCGGCGCGCGCATCTTTGGCGTTCCTCCCGGCGCTCTCGGTGACACTATCGAGGTGGAGCTGCCTAATTTTCGCGTGTCGGCGAATATTGTGCGTCGTGAACAGGACGCATTCGGGGTGGCTTTCAGCCACTCTTTGAAGTCAAGAATTGCCGCAATCCAGCATTTCTATTCCGGCGGTTATTTAAGACCGCTTGGCTCAATCCAAGTTTTGCGCGTGGCGCAATCCGTTCTCCGGAGAGTCTTCGACTGATCTGGGTGTTTCCGAGTTGGTCCGGATTGGCGACATCTTGGAGCCGTTGCTTCTCGCCCGTCCTATGCCTTTGGCCACGGGCCGCCTTCTCGCGCTTACCGCGCCTTCATAGACGCCTCCAGCCCCGATCTGGGCTCGGAACCAGCACGCGGCCGCGCGCCTCGGGCTAAGCGAAGTCTCGCCAACCCGCCGACGGCTGGCTTTCCTCCCCTAACCAGTTGGACAAACAGGACTATTTCGGCTGCGTTGCGTCGCTCGCGAAAACTGGCGCCCGCCATCGGAATCGGGTAGATTCGCAGCACGCGATTGGCGTCAAGGATTCCTTTCCATTGCCCGACATTGTTGACGAACGGCCCGCCCCTGGCGGACCGGCGGATATCAAGCCCGTCTCGATCCTCGATGAAATGAAGCGCAGCTATCTCGATTACGCGATGAGCGTGATCGTGAGCCGCGCTCTGCCCGACGTTCGCGATGGCCTCAAGCCCGTTCATCGACGCATCCTCTACTCGATGAACGAGAACAACTTCACCCCTGACCGCGCTTACAACAAGTCGGCGCGCACCGTCGGCGACGTGATCGGTAAGTATCATCCGCACGGCGAGCTGGCGGTCTACGACGCCCTCGTTCGCATGGCGCAGGACTTCTCGATGAGCGCGCCGCTCATCGACGGACAGGGCAATTTCGGCTCGGTCGATGGCGACCCGCCTGCGGCTCAGCGCTACACCGAGGCGAGACTCGCGCCGGTCGCGATCTCTTTGCTCGACGATCTCGAGAACGACACCGTCGACTTCAAGCCGAACTATGACGACAAGGAAGAAGAGCCGGTCGTCCTGCCGGCGCGCTTTCCCAATCTGCTCGTCAACGGCGCAGGCGGCATTGCGGTCGGCATGGCGACCAACATCCCGCCGCACAATCTCGGCGAGACGATCGACGCCGTTCTTGCCTTTATGGACAAGCCAGACATCACGCTCGACGAGTTGCTGGAGCATGTTCCTGGGCCCGATTTTCCGACTGGCGGATCGATCCTCGGGCGAGCCGGCATTCGCGCTGCTTATGCGACCGGGCGCGGCTCGATCATCATGCGCGCCAAGGTCGCGGTCGAAGAGCTGCGCAAGGACCGCGAGGCGCTGATCGTCAGTGAGATTCCCTACCAGGTCAACAAGGCGACGCTGATCGAGCGCATCGCGGAACTCGTTCGCGAGAAGCGCGTCGAGGGCATCTCCGATCTCCGCGACGAATCCGACCGCGACGGCATGCGCATCGTTATCGAGATCAAGCGCGACGCGGTCGCCGACGTGGTGCTCAATCAGCTGTGGCGCTTCACCGCGCTGCAATCAAGCTTCGGCGCCAACATGATCGCGCTGAACGGCGGCCGGCCTGAGATGCTGACGCTCAGCGACATGCTGCGCGCGTTTCTCGACTTCCGCGAGGAAGTGGTCACGCGCCGGACCAAATATCTGCTCAACAAGGCCCGTGACAGCGCGCATGTTCAGGTTGGTCTCGCGATCGCGGTCGCCAACATCGACGAGGTGATCCGCCTCATCCGCACCTCTCCGGATTCAGGCGCTGCCCGCGCGGCGCTGATGGAGCGGGTGTGGCCGGCGCGAGACATGGCGCCGCTCATCACGCTCATCGCTGATCCGCGCCACGCGCTCGACGCCGATGGCGCGATCCGGCTCTCGGAAGCGCAGGCGCGTGCGATCCTCGAATTGCGCCTGGCGCGCCTGACGGCGCTCGGACGGGACGAGATCGCCGAGGCGCTCAATCGGCTGTCAGTGGAGATCGCCGATTATCTCGAGATCCTGAGCTCACGCGTGCGCCTCATGGGCATCATCCGCGACGAGCTCGTCAAGGTGAAGACCGACTTCGCCATGCCGCGCCGCACTGTCATTCTCGACAGCGACGCCGACATGGAGGACGAGGACCTCATCCAGCGCGAGGACATGGTCGTGCTGGTGAGCCACGGCGGCTACATCAAGCGCGCGCCGCTCTCGACCTATCGCGCGCAGAGGCGCGGCGGCAAGGGACGCGGGGCCATGGCGACCCGCGACGAGGATTTCGTCGCGCGTCTGTTCGTCGCCTCCACCCATCAGCCCGTCCTCTTCTTCTCGTCGGCGGGTCAGGTCTACAAGGAAAAGGTCTGGCGCCTGCCGCTCGCCGCCCCGCAGGCCCGCGGCAAGGCGCTCGTCAACCTGCTGCCACTCGAGCAGGACGAGCGCATCACCACCATCATGCCGCTGCCGGAGGACGAGGAGACCTGGGAGTCCTATGACCTGATGTTCGCCACGACGCGCGGCACGGTCAGGCGCAACAAGCTCAGCGACTTCGCGCAGGTGAACCGGGCGGGCAAGATCGCCATGCGGCTCGACGAGGGCGAGCGCATCGTCGACGTCCAGCTTTGCTCCAACAGGGACGATGTGCTGCTCACGACGGCGCGAGGCCAATGCATCCGCTTTGCCGTCGATGACGTGCGCGTTTTCAAGGGCCGCGATTCGATGGGGGTGCGCGGCGTCGCGCTTGCGGAGGGCGACAGCGTCATCTCCCTTGCGATCTTGAAATCCTTCGACGCGGCCGGCGACGAGCGCGTCGCTTATCTCAAGCAGCGTCGAGCGACCGAGGGCGAGGCGGACGAAGTCGAAAGTGCGACTGAGGGCGACGACGAGAACGGCGCGGAGGCGAATGGCACAAGCGCGATCGACCCCGAACGGTTCGAGGCGATGCGCGCCGCCGAACAAGTCATCCTCACGATCTCGGAGAACGGCTACGGCAAGCGCAGCTCGTCGTTCGAATATCGCGTCACCGGACGCGGCGGAAAGGGCATTGTCGCGATGGCCGTCAACGCCCGCAATGGCGCGCTCGTGGCGTCGTTCCCGGTCGAGGACAGCGATGAGATCATGTTGGTGACCGACGGCGGCCAGCTCATCCGCGTGCCGGTCGCCGGCATACGCATCGCCGGTCGCGCGACGCAGGGCGTGATCGTGTTCGACACGGCCGATGAGGAACATGTTGTCGCTGTCGACCGGGTCGGGGAGACCGAGGGCGAGGAGGAAGCGGAGTAGCCTTTTTCCACCTCCGGCGGGAAATCCGGGCGCGAGCCAGGAGATCGCAAGATCGCTGGTCGAGAGCCGTTGGCCGCGTAAGGAATTTACGAATTTCATGCATTGTGTTGCGCGGAGCAGAAATCGCAGCTATTATCATCGGCAATGGCGAACTCGATCTCCGCTAGCGCGCGGGCCACGAGGTTGGGGAACAAGGAGCGAAAAGCATTTGAGGGCAGGACGCCAAGAAGGCCGATCAAACCTTCAGGTGCAACCTGAGATAGAAGGCGGCAATTTGTTTATCTTCGTCGGCTGTAACCCTTTGAGAAACCTGGATTCGGAAAAATAAACGCTAGTAAACGCCAGCTAATTTACTAGCGTTTAGGCTCGTTTGGCTCGCGTTTATGCGCGTTTATATGCGTCTATTTGCAGGCCTTCGCGGATCTAGGTTGTATCGGGTCGTCAACGGAGCCCTCTAGTCTCCTGCCCGGTCGGCCAGCATCCGCCACCAGTGCGTGTTGCTCTCCCAGTTCCATCCCGCGGTTGGCGATGGCGACGGCAGGAGCCAGAGGCGGGTTCGGCCGATGCGCTCCTCCTGTTCGCCAAAGCTGGCCGCGCGCTTGAGATACCGGCGCCCCGCAGTGAGGCTCGTGAATGCGAGCCACTTGGGCTCGACGGCCTTTATCTTCGCCTCGAGCGCCGCGCAGGCGTCACGGCCGAGCGCGCCGGACGGCAGTTCGCGGTCCATGCCGCTCACGTGCTTGGCGATGTCGGTTAACCCTAAGCCCCATCGCGGTAATTCGGGATATTCCTCCGGCTCGAGCTTCCGCGGCGTGAGCCCAAAGGCGTGGAGCGCCGACCAGAAGCGGTTCTGCGGATGGGCGTAATAGGCGCCGCGCGCCGCCGAGACATTTCCCGCCGCCGTGCCGCAGAAGACAATCTTGAGGCCGGGCTTGATGAGGTCGGGCAGCACGTGGGGAGGCGCGTCCACCGGATCGGCGCCTCAAATCGTCTGATTGTAGGCGCCGACTTCGGGGTTCTCGCGCAAGGTCCGGTCGACCGCCTCGAACATCGCGCGCATCCGCGCTTCCGACGCCGGACTCTCGACGACGACCACCAGCTCCGGCTTGTTCGACGAGGCGCGGACCAGTCCCCACGTGCCGTCCTCGACCGTCACCCGAACGCCGTTGACGGTGACGAGATCGCGTATCGGCTGCCCAGCGAACGGTTCGCCCCGCGCCTGCATCGCCTTAAGCCGCGCAACGACGCGGTCGGCGACTTCGTATTTGACCTCGTCGGCGCAATGGGGCGACATCGTCGGCGAGCCCCAGGTCTTCGGCAGTTCGCGATAGAGATCGGCCATCGACTTTCCCGGATTGCGGTCCAGCATGTCCAGAATTGCGATCGCGGTGACGAAACCGTCGTCGTAGCCACGCCCGACCGGCGCGTTGAAGAAGAAATGCCCCGACTTCTCGAAGCCGGCGAGCGCCTTCAAGTCCCTGACTCGCCGCTTGATGTGCGAATGGCCGGTTTTCCAGAAGTCGACTTTGACGTTATTGGCGCGTAGCTCGGGATCGGTCGCGAATAACCCGGTCGACTTGACATCGACCACGAAGGTCGCGGCTTTGTGCAGCGTCGACAGATCGCGGGCGAGCATGACCCCGATCTTGTCGGCGAAGATCTCGTTACCCTCGTTGTCGACGACGCCGCAGCGGTCGCCGTCACCGTCGAAGCCGAGCGCGAGGTCGGCGCGGCTCTCCTTCACCGCCGCCGCCATAGCGTGCAGCATATGCATGTCTTCAGGATTGGGGTTGTAACGCGGGAAGGTAAAGTCGAGCTCGCAGTCGAGGGGAACGACCTCGACGCCGAGCGCGCTCAGGAGCCTCGGAGCGAACGCGCCAGCCGTGCCGTTGCCGCAAGCGGCCACGACCTTGAGAGGGCGGCGGAGTTTTGGCCGGCTGGTCAGATCGGCGATGTAGCGGGCCGGAAAGTCGGGCACGAACTCATAGCCGCCGCCGGCCTCCGGACCGTAGTCGCCGGTCAAAACAATGTCGCCCAGCCGCGTCATTTCCTCAGGCCCGAAGGTCACCGGCCTCGCCGCGCCCATCTTGACGCCTGTCCAGCCGTTGTCGTTGTGGGAAGCGGTCACCATCGCAACCGCCGGCGTGTCCAGAGCGAACTGGGCGAAATAGGCCATCGGGGTGATCGCGAGGCCGATGTCGCGCACATGCGCCCCCCCCGCCATCAGTCCCGCGGTCAGCGCCAGCTTGACCGAAGCGGAATAGCTTCGGAAGTCGTGACCAACCACCACCTCACGCCGAACGCCAAGCTCCTTCAGGAGACGCGCGAGGCCGAACCCCAGCGCCTGCGCGCCCATGAGGTTGATCTCCTTCTCGATGATCCAGCGCGCGTCGTATTCGCGAAAGCCGGTCGGCTTGACCATCGGCTGCGATTCAAAGGCGTAAGTGTTGGGGGAGAGCTTGGGAACAGGTTTGGGGAACAAGGCGAGCCTCAGCTACGGGATGCGCCGTTGCGGCTGCCGGCCGCAGGCCTGGAGCGCTTAGAGGAGCAGAACGATCGAAGCAACCGACGGCCGGCCGCGACGCGGGATGGCGCGGGGGCCAAGCGGAGCTTGACCCTAATGCGCGAACTGTTAAAACCTCGCGTGTAGTCCTGTTGGAGGCTTGAGCGAACTGTTTTCGCTGCCCGTAGGGACAATTATATCTCAATAAGTCGGGGCGAAACAAACGGGACGGTCGCCCGGGCGCAAACGCGAAGTTCGGCGCCCTTTTGCTGATGGAGTTCGACCGTGATGTTATCCGACCTGCGCTCCACCGGCCTCCTGGCGGTCGTGCGCCGTGAGCTCCGACCTCTCTTCTCGGAATTTCGCCGCCTCTATTTCGTTCATGTTTGGGGAATGGAGATCGGCCCCGGGTGTGCGATCTCGTATTCGGCCAAATTGGACAAAAGCTACCCGCGCGGCATCCATATCGGCGAAGGAACGGCGATCAACTTCGGAGCCGTCGTTATGACCCACGACACTCCGCGCGGCGTTCACGCGGATACTTGGATCGGGAAACAATGTAATATCGGCGCGAACAGCATCATCATGGCGGGGATTCGGGTTGGCGACAATTGCGTGGTCGCGGCGGCGAGCGTGGTGATGAAGGACGTGCCGTCGAATTGCCTAGTCGCCGGGAACCCGGCGCGGATCATGGAAAAGGGCATCAAGACCGGCCCCAGGGGGATAATCGACCGCACGGTTCGGCCGGATTTCGGGACGTCTTCGCCCGTACCTGGCGAACCGGCGCCCGAAAAAGCGGCTTCGTGACGCCGACTGTCGGTGACTTCACAGGCCCAGAACCCATGACCGTCATTGACCTCAGCGGCCGCGTAGCCATCGTGACCGGCGCGTCGCGCGGCATCGGGCGAGCCGCGGCCGAAACTCTGCTAAAGGCGGGGGCGACCGTCGTGCTCAACGCTCGCGCGTCGAACGAAGCCTCAGCGAGTTTCGCGGAACTGGAGAAAGCCTATCCCGACCGTGTGAGCGCGGTTTACGGGTCCGTTGCGGAGAGCTCCACCGCGACCGCACTCATCCAGGGCGCGATGAAGCACAAGCGGCTGGACATTCTGGTCAACAACGCCGGCATCCTGCGCGATAAGCTCATCGGCATGATTTCGGACGCCGAAATCAATGAGCTGTTTGACGTCAACATCATTGGACTGATCAAGATCACACAGCTCGCGGCGCGCTTGATGTCGAGACGCAAGAGCGGATCGATCATCAACATCTCGTCAATCGTCGGGAGAAGAGGAAACAGCGGCCAGACGGTCTATTCCGCGACAAAGGCCGCCGTCATTGGCGCGACGTTTTCCGCGGCTAAGGAGCTCGCGCCGATGAACATTCGTGTCAACGCCGTCGCCCCGGGACTGATCCAAACCTCGATGATCGAGGCGATCCCCAATGAGAAGCGCAAGAGCCTGGAGTTGCAGATCGCCATGGGCCGGGTCGGCGCCTCGCAGGATGTCGCCAACACCATCTTATTTCTCGCCTCGGACCTGTCGTCCTATGTGACCGGGCAGATCATCGGAGTTGATGGCGGCCTCATTGTATGAGGCGGTGTGAAAAGCGCCAATGGATCAATAGCGGTCAACGATTGGGATGAACGATTTGGACCTCTCCTGCGGGGGACTTCTTCCGCTGATCCCGTCTCTCGAGGCGTCGCCGTCGGTCTATGACGACCGTAGCGACAGCTGGCTGACGCGGTCGGAGCTGCGGGCGGCGAGCCTTAATCTGGCCAAGAGCATCGCCTCCGAAGAAAAACGGCTGATCTTTCTGCTCTGCGGCGTTAATTCCGAAACGATCATTGGTCTTCTTGCCGCGGCGGCGGCTGGCCATGCGACCGCGCTGGTGGATCCCTTGCTCCCCGAGCATCTGATGACCGGTCTCATTGAGTTCCTATCAGCCTGACATCATCCTGGGCCCTCGCGGCGTCGGTGAGAAACTGCCCCATGTTATGAGCGACAAGACAAGAGTTGGCTCAGCGCAGTCCCGCGGAGGCGCTATCGAATGGATCGCGAGGGAGAGCGCATCGTCGTTTCCACCCATCGATCCCTCCCTGCAGCTGCTTCTGTCCACATCGGGGACAACCGGCAGCCAGAAATACGTTCGGCTGTCGCGTGAGGCGGTGGCGGCCAACGCGCGTCAGATTGCTCAGGCGCTGGCGATTGACGAAGAGAGCGTCGGCATCGCCCATTTGCCTGTGCATTATTCCTACGGGTTTTCCGTTGTCACTTCGCATCTGACGGCCGGCGGCCGGCTTTGTCTTATTAACGATTCGATCACTTCGCCGAGTTTCTGGTCGAAGATCGGAACCGTCGGCGGATCGCATTTCCCAGGCGTGCCCTTCCACTATGTCGCGCTCGCGCGGCTCGGCGCGGGCATTGTGCCGCAGTCCGTCAAGGTGTTCACGCAAGCTGGCGGAGCGCTAGACCTTCGCGTTCAGACCAAGATCCATGAATGGGCGACGCAGCGCCGCGGCCAATTCTTCGTCATGTATGGTCAGACCGAGGCCTCGCCGCGCATGGCGGCGCTGCAGCACGTTGATCACTCTCGCAAAACCGGGTCGGTTGGCGTCGCGCTGGCTGGCGGCCGATTGTCGATCGTTGACGATAGCGGCGCAACGTTGCCCGCAGAGGCGGTCGGATCAGTCGTCTACGAAGGTCCCAACGTCATGTTGGGTTACGCCATGTCTAGGTCCGACCTCGACAAGAGCGATGAGATGGGAGGGCGCCTCGAAACCGGCGACCTCGGTCGCCTGGACGCGGAGGGCTTCCTCTATCTGACCGGCCGCGCCAAGCGTTTCGCCAAGATCGCCGGATATCGCCTGGGGCTTGACGAGATCGAAAAGGAGCTGTTCGCCGTCTGCCCTGTTGCCTGTCTTGATCTTGGAGAGAAAATCGCCGTCGCGCATGAGCAGGAGTCGGAGATCGCGCTCAAGTCTCGCATCCGCGAGCTCGCAGACACATATAAGGTGCCATCGTCGAGCTTCGCCTTGCGCAAAGTCGTGCAGATCCCGCGCGCCGCGAGCGGCAAAGTCGACTATGCGCGACTGAAGGACCTTGTGATTGTTTGAGCGCCTCCTCAACCAACCGCCCTATTCGTTGAGACAATCCGACAAGGAGCCGCTTCTGCTGCAAGGGCTCATCGAGCTGACGCGCCATCACTACGAGAAGAGCCCCGAATATAAGCGCATCGTCGATGCGGCCTGGGGCGGCCTCAAGACCTATGGCTCGATCTCCGAGGTTCCCTATTTGCCGGTGAGCCTGTTCAAGGAAATGGAGCTGAAGAGCACGTCGCTGCCCGCGATGGTCATGCGCTCGAGCGGCACCACCGGACAGCGTACGAGCCGCATCATCATCGACAACGAGACGGCGCGCCGTCAGTCCGAGGCCTTGGTCGCGTCATTCCGCCCCATTCTCGGCGGCCGCCGTCTGCCCTTCCTCGCAATCGATACGAAGGACGTCATCAAGCCGACCGACCTCACCGCGCGCGGCGGCGGCGTGCTCGGCATGATGAAGTTCGGCGCCAAAACGGCCTTCGCCCTCAATTCGCAACTGGACTTGGACAAAGAGCTCGTCGAGAACTTTGCCCGTGCGAATGGACGCGAGCCGTTTCTCATTTTCGGCTTCACCTTTCTCGTCTGGGACAAGCTCTATCGCAGCTTCGCCGATGGCGAGGTCGATCTTTCCGGCGGGATCCTCATTCACTCGGGCGGCTGGAAGAAGCTCGAAGCGCAGAAGGTCTCCAACGCCGAGTTCCGAGCAGCGCTCAAGCGTCGGTTCAATCTGACCAACATCTACAACTTCTACGGCTTCGTCGAGCAGATCGGGTCGGTGTTCATCGAGGGTCCGGACGGGCTGCTCTATCCGCCAAATTTCACCGACATCATCGTCAGGAGAGCGCACAGCTGGGAGCCTGCGGCGGTTGGAGAAGAGGGCGTCATCCAGGTTGTTTCGCTTCTGCCCCGATCCTATCCGGGCCATAGCGTGCTGACCGAGGACATGGGGGTCGTCGAGACGGTCGACGCAGGCGCCGGCGGGCGTTTCGGCAAGGCGATCCGAGTCGTCGGCCGCGCGCCCAAGACTGAGCTCCGGGGCTGCAGCGACGTGATCGCAGCATGACCAACCTTGTGAGGGCCGAGCCGTGACCGATGTGCTCACCTATAGCGCCAGCGCGCGCGACGCTGAGGTTGAAGAGACCGCGCTCATGGGGAAGCTCGACGCCGCCCGCCAACAACTGGCGGAGCCGTTCGCGCGCGAGCGTCTCGAACTGGTCGCAAGCGTCGCCGACGCGCTTCTCGGCGCGAAACGGTTAACCGCTTCCGGGCCGGCCGCTCATTTCGCCTTCTGGACTCGACGCGCCGCGCTCATGAAGCTTGCCCAGAGCTTTGCGGCGCGCTTGCCGGCCCATGCGTTGGCGCGGCCGCGCGGGCTTGTCTTCCATCTGCCGCCGCAGAATGTGGAGACGGTCTTTCTCTATTCGTGGGCGCTCGCTTATCTTGCGGGCAACGCCAACATCGTGCGCCTGCCGCAGGCGATCAGCACGCGGATGCGCGCCATTGTCGACCTCTTCCTCGAGAAGCTCGAGGCTCAGGGCGACGAGTCGCAATTGTTCCTTCATTACCCATCGCAAGGCGACCTTGGCGCCAAGATCTCCGCCATGAGCGACGCGCGCGTTGTGTGGGGCGGTGACGCCAAGGTTGCGCTGTTCGCCCCCCTGCCCTTGCGTAATGGCGGAAAGTCGATCTGGTTCGGCGACCGCTTTTCGTTCTCGACGATCAACGGCTCAGCGCTCGAGACGCTGGACGAACCGGCCCTTCGGGCGTTGGCCAAGAAGCTGCACAACGATGTGTTCGTCTTCGACCAGATGGCCTGCTCGTCCCCTCATGCGGTCTATGTTGTCGGCGCGGCCGCAACCCATGCCGCCGCCGTCCGGCGTCTCCTCGACGCATCCGCGCTCGAATGGACGATGGAGGATCCCAAGGCCCATATCGGGCACGCGATCGGCAAGATGACCGCCGCCTTCTACGCGGCGGGAACGGGACGCGCTTCGTCGGTCAACTGGCAAAACACGCATCTGACCAGCATCGTGGCGAGCGCGCCGGAGCGTCAGGATATTCGGGTCGGCGGGGGCTTCCTCAGCATCGTCTTCATCCGCTCGCTCGACGAGGTGCCTGGCTTCATCCGCGAGGCTGACCAGACGATCACCTATTTCGGCTGGGAGCGCGGGGAGATCGAAGCGGTCGCCGCATCCCGCGTCGGCCCCGGCGTGTCGCGCTGGGCGCCGATTGGGACCGCGCTCGACTTTGATTTCGTCTGGGACGGCTACGACATCCCGTTCGAGTTGACGCGGCTCATCCGCGTCTCCTGAAGCCGCCTACTGGCGCAGAACCAGCGTTCCATTGCGCTGCTCGACGCTGATCAGGCGCTTGAGAAAACTCTCCCCAAGCAAATTCACTTCGCCCGCCTCTGGCGCGAGAATGAGAGCCGCGACCTCATTCATATAGAGGCCGCCAAGGCTCAGGCTTCTCAGTCTCGTTGGGGCCGCGGTCGACATCCCGTTCGCCGTCTTAATCGTGTACCTCTGTCCTGATGTGGGGACGAGCCCAAGCCGCGCGGCTGTCGAAGCGGAGATGCAGACCTCGCTTGCGCCCGTATCGATAAGCATCTGCACCGCGACCCCGTTGATCAGGACATCGGCTGCATATTGTCCACGCTGGTCGGCCTCGAGCAACGCTTCCCGATAGCCGGAGGAATCTGGCTCGAGCGGCTCTGGCGCGGGCGCGTCGGCCACGATGCTATCTGTCGCGCGGGCGGCGGAAGCAGGCGCCGCCCCGGGCAAGCGATCCAGTAGGAAGGATGAACCGATGAGCGCCAGCGCCACACAGGCGATCGCAAAGAAAATCACGCGGTTAAGCATCGAGGCTCCGCCCGGCGGCGCGCGCTGTCCTTCGCCGACGGCGACAGGATCAGGCCAAGACGCGAAAATCCAATGAATCGATTAGCGCAATCTGGAGCATTTCGCTCCGAGGCCGCCCACGACCGAGGGCCGACATGTTCTCACGGCGGCGCGACGATGGTCGCCCGTCTGCGGCCAATGAAGCGAATGTCCAGAACCTGGCCCGCGATCGCCGAGCCAAGCCTGGCCGAGAAATGCAGCGGCGTGCAGTCGCTGATCGCCGACAGCATGGATTGGGCAAGCGCGGAATCGTCAGCCTTGCCGCCGCTCGATCGGGTGAACACGATCCTCGGCTCGCCGATAACGGCGCCGTCGCGCGTGAAGCTCACGCGAACCGTGACCTGGTCGTCGTCATGCGGCGGACGCCAGCAGGCGGCGAGGCCCGTCGCGATGCCATGGACGCCCGCAACCAGCGGCCGCGCCTCGACGCCCTGTGCTGGCGAGCCGAGCGCCAGCGTGAGAACAATTCCGATCCAAGCGAAGCGGCAAGCGGTGAGATGTTGTGGCATCGAGGGTACCGCTGGAATAAATTTCATTTGCGTCGACCCACGATCGTCATTGCGAGCGAAGCGAAGCAATCCAGGGGAACATCGGGCGCCCGACGTTCTCTGGATTGCTTCGTCGCTGCGCTCCTCGCAATGACGATCCCCTCGAACGCCACGCGCCCAGGCCCTCAGATATAGCGGTTCAGCAGGTTCTCGTAGAATTCCTGACGTCCTGACTTCGGCTTCGGCTCGATCTTCTCCTTGGCGACCCGCGCAGCGATCAACTCGAGCGTCGTCCCTTTCGCCAGCATCGCCTGCGCCTCCGGCTTCTCCCAGCCCGCGTAGCGCTCGGTGCGGGCTGCGTCGAACTTGCCGTCCTCGATCATCTGCGCGGCAGCGACCAGCGCCGCGGCGCAGACGTCAATGCCGCCGATATGGCCGAGCAATAAGTCCCCCGGATCGATCGACTGCCGCCGCACCTTGGCGTCGAAATTGAGGCCGCCGGGCGATAAGCCCCCCGACTTCAGGATGAAATAGAAAGCCGGGACAAGTTCGGCCGTGTTGTTGGGAAACTGGTCGGTGTCCCAGCCAGACTGATAGTCGTTGCGGTTGGCGTCGAGCGAACCCAGCATGCCGAGCGCCACGGCGAGCGCGACCTCATGCTCGAAGGAATGGTGCGCCAGCACCGCATGGCCGACCTCGATGTTGAGCTTGACCTCCCGCTCGAGCCCGAAGCGCTGCAGGAAGCCAAAGACGGTCGCAACGTCAAAATCGTATTGATGCTTGGTCGGCTCCTGGGGCTTCGGTTCGACCAGGATCACGCCCTTGAAGCCGATCTTGTGCTTGTACTCGACGACCATCGACAGAAAGCGCCCAAGCTGCTCCTGCTCACGGCGGAGGTCCGTATTGAGCAGCGTTTCGTAGCCCTCGCGGCCACCCCACAGCACGTAGTTGGCGCCGTCGAGCTTGTGCGTCGCATCGATGACATTCTTCACTTGCGCCGCGGCGTAAGCGAACACGTCGGGATCGGGATTGGTGGCGGCGCCTGCGAGGTAGCGAGGATGGCTGAAGAGGTTCGCGGTGCCCCAGAGGAGTTTAGTACCCGCCTTCTGCATTTTCCCGGCGAAGAGATCGGTCATCTCGGCGAGGTTGCGGCCGAACTCGTTCAGGCTCTCGCCTTCGGGAACGACATCGCGGTCGTGGAAGGTGAAGAATGGAAAGCCGAGGGTCGAGAACATGTCGAAGGCGACATCAGCCTTGGCGCGCGCCCCCTTCATCGTCTCGCCGTCCCATGGTCGCTCGAAGGTCGGCGCGCCGAACATGTCGGTCCCCATCCAGGCAAAGTTGTGCCAGTAGCAGACGGCGGGCCTCAGATGCTCGGCCATCGTCTTGCCCATCACGACGCGAGACGGGTCGTAGTGGCGGTAGGCGTAAGGGTTGTCGCTCTTCAGCCCCTCAAAGCGCACGGGGCCTATGTCGCCGAAAAAGCGCTTGCTCATAGTCGTCTCCTCAAGTGTTCTTGGTCTGGAGTTTGCGAACCGCCGTCAATTCTGCGCCGTTTCAACTCCAAGCCAACGCGCCAGAGTCCTGCGCTCGTCGTCGGTCATCTGGCTGAAATTGTTAGGCGGCATCGCGTGGGACAGAACCGCCTGCTGCCGGATGGCGGGCGCGAAACGAGCGATGTGCTCGGGCGTATCAAGCAGCACTCCCTTCGGCGCTTCCCCGATCTCCTCCATTGGCTCAGGCGCATGGCACATCATGCAGCGCAGCTGCACGATGTCGACGACTTCCGGCGGCGCCTTGGGCTGGTCGAGGCTTGCGGTCTCGGTCGGCAATGACGCAAGCCCCATCAGCGAGCGCATGCCTGGCGAGGCGGTCGTAGCGACGCCAAAGGCGCAGAGAACAGCAACCGCCGCAGCCGCCCAGGCCCACCAGGGGGCGCGGTCGTGATCGAGATGCCAGACGTTATAGAAGTAACGCACCATCGCGCCCGCGACGATGATGCAGGTAACGATGGCGGGGATCACGCGCGGATTGGAGAAGGTCGACGGCGTGTGACTCGACAGCATCAGGAACAGCACGGGGAGCGTGATGTAGTTGTTGTGGGTCGACCGTATCTTCGAGCTTTGGCCCCATGCCGGATCGGGCTTCTGGCCGGCCAACAGCGCGGCGACGCTCTTGCGCTGGTTCGGCATGATGATGAAGAACACATTGGCGGTCATGATCGTCGCCATCAGCGCACCGGTATGGATGAGCGCGCCGCGGCCGGAAAAGACGAGGGTGAAGACCCAGCTCGTCGCCACGACATAGCCGAACCCCACCAGCGCGAGCAGCGGCTCATTGGCGGCGAGCGGAGAGCGGCAGAGGAAATCGTAGACGAGCCAGCCAAGCGCCAGCGCCACGATTCCGATCGCCGCCGCCTGCCATGGCTGGAGCGGCATGACCGCAGGGTCGATGAGAAAAAGCGACGACTGCCCGTAATAGACCCAGCAGAGCAGCGCGAAGCCGCTCATCCAGGTCCAGTAGGACTGCCATTTGTGCCAGATGAGATGCTCAGGCAGCGCGGCCGGCGCAAGCAGGTATTTGTTCATCTGATAGAAGCCGCCGCCGTGCACTTGCCAGGATGTTCCCTTCAGCGCCGGATCGTCGCCCGCTTTCTTGCGCAAGGAAGCGTCGAGATGCATGAAGAAGAACGATCCGCCGATCCAGGCGATGGCCGCGGTCACATGGAGCCAGCGCAGAAGCGCCGAGCCCCATTCCCAGCCGAAGGTTTCCCACGCCCCCATCAACCTGCCTCCTCCGAGCAGGATGGCGCCCGGCCGGATCACGATAAAGGCCGCGACGGAGTTTGGGTAGGGAGTTGAGCGTGCTGGAGGCGCAAGGGGCCGGGTTGCTAACTGCCCATTAACATTATCGGAGTCTTAAATCGAAACAAGAAATTCAGGTTTTTCGCACGTCTGACAAAAGCCCAAGTTTCGGCCGATTTGCGGCGCAGACCCCGCCCGCTTCCCGTCTCGGCGCCAATGCCGCGCGTTGCTGTCCGCCAACAAAAGGTCGCCTTTCCCGATGAATCCTGCCGACGTAGCCGCCGCAGCAGCAGCCGCGCCTCCGGAAACCAGCATCATCGAGATGTTCTGGTCGGCTCACATCGTCGTCAAAGCGGTGATGCTGGGCCTTTTCCTCGCGTCGCTCTGGTGCTGGACAATTATCTTCGACAAAACCCGCCTTTTTCGCAAATTCAAGAGTGAGATGGAGAATTTCGAACAGATCTTCTGGTCGGGCCAATCGCTGGAGGAACTCTATACATCGCTCTCGAACCAACCGAACAACAGCGCCGCGGCCGCGCTGTTCGTCGCCGCCATGCGGGAGTGGAAGCGCTCGTTTCAGCAGGCCGCCGGCTCGTTTCGCGGCCTTCACGCCCGCATCGACAAGGTTCTCGACGTCTCGATCGCGCGCGAGGTCGAGCGGCTCGAATCGAACCTGCTCGTTTTGGCGACGGTGGCCTCGGCCGGCCCCTTCGTCGGGCTGTTCGGCACGGTGTTCGGCATCATGAACTCGTTTCAGTCGATCGCGGCGTCGAAAAACACTTCGCTCGCGGTCGTCGCGCCAGGCATCGCGGAAGCGCTGCTCGCGACGGCGATTGGCCTATTCGCGGCGATCCCGGCGCTCATCGCCTACAACAAGCTTCAGGGCGACGTCGCCAAGGCGCAGGCTCGCCTGGAAAGCTTCGCCGACGAATTCTCGTCAATCCTGTCGCGACAGATCGACCATCATCTGTCGCTCGAAAAAGTCTCCTGAGCCGGCGGAGCGCGACGCATGGCCATCACACCGGTCGCGGGCGGGCGCAAAAGCGGTCGAGGACGGCGCGGCGTCCCGCGCTACGGCGCAATGGCCGACATCAACATGACGCCCTTCATCGATGTCATGCTCGTCCTTTTGATCATCTTCATGGTCGCCGCGCCCCTCTTGACCACCGGAGTCGCGGTCGACCTGCCGCGGGCGAGCGCGACTGCGCTCAATGTCGAGCACAAACCGATCGCGGTTTCGCTCAATGAGCAGGGTCAGCTTTTCGTGATGGACCAGCCCACGACCGACGCGGATCTCGTCTCGAAGCTTCAGGCGGCGTCGGGAAGCGATACCGACCAGCGCATCTATCTTCGCGCGTCGAAGACAGTGCCTTATGGGCGCGTAGCCGAGATCATGGCGGCGGTCACCTCCGCCGGGTTCAAGAAGGTGGCCCTCGTCACCGAGCCGATCAAACAATAGCCGGGAGCGGCGTTGGACGAACGGCGGTCATATTCGAATTTCGCGGGCTCCGCGGCGCTGCACGGGGCGCTGCTGGCGATGATCCTGCTCGGGTTCGCCTCAGCCCCGCGATTCGCGGATCATCCGGAAGCCATTCCGATCGAGACAGTTTCGCTTAGCGAACTCAACCAGATCGCCAATGGCGAGAAGGACGCCAAGCCTGCGCCTCAGCCAGCGCCTGCGCCGCCTGAGCCGCCCCCGGATCTGCGCGCCTCTACCGAACCCACGCCCCCGCAACCGCCGCCCAAGCCGGAGACGCAACCCACGCCGCCCCCTAAGGCCGAGACCCCGCCGCCCAAGGCGGAGGCGACGCCTCCGCCCGAGCCTGAGCCGATGCCGCCCGAAAGACCAGAGCCGCCTCCGCCGAAGGCCGCTATCCAGCAAGCAACGGTTGAGCCGCCGGTGCGGCCAAAATTCCTCGACCCTCCGCCCGAGCGGCCGAAGGAACCGGCGCCGGAGAAGCCCAGGCCGCAGCGCAACTTTGACCCGAACTCGATCGCCAAGCTCATCGGTCCGGGAAAGACGTCGACTCCATCTCCGAATCAGACGGCCGCATTGACGCCGCAGGGGCTGCCGCAGCACGACGCGCCGCGCATGTCGATGTCGATGGCGTCTGCGCTCGATGCGTGGCTGACCGAAAGCTACCTCAACTGCTGGACGCCGCCACCGATGATGCCGGACGGCGACACATATGTCGCGGAGATCAAGGTGGTCTTCAACCCGGATGGATCACTCTCAGGCCACCCGGTCCTGCTGAATCCGCCCTCCGACCGCGCCTGGCGCGCGCATGCGGAAAGCGCGATGCGCGCGGTCAAGAAATGCGACCCGCTGAAGGTTCCAGCCCAATACATGCCGTTTTTCGATCAATGGAAGATCGAAACGATCCATTTCGATCCGCGAGAGACTCAGGGGTGACGTCCATGCAACCGCGGCGCCCGCCTCCCTCGCGCAGGGCCAACAACCGAAAACGAGAGTCAACCGCAATGCGTATTTTACCGAGGCCTATCGGGACGCTTATCCTCATCGCGATCGCAGCGGGCGCCTATGTCGGTTACGGGCGCCTGCAACACAGGCATCCGCCGCGCGTCGCTGAATTGGCCAAACCGGACGCGCAGCCTCCCATGCCGCCAACCCCGCCCGCCGCCATTGCGACAGCGAAAGCCGCAGTCGAGCCAGCCCCGATCGAACCGCCCGCTCGAATGACCTCAGCGCAGCAAGCCGGCTTCGACGCGTGGTTGGTCAAGACCTATCTTCAATGCTGGAAGCCGGCCCGGCAGTCGGCCGACGCCGATGTCTACGTCGCGCAGGTGCGCCTCGCCTACAATCCGGACGGCTCGCTCCTGAGACCCGCGAAGCTCGTCAACCCCCCGTCGGACCCGGCTCTCAAACCGCAGGCCAAGAGCGTCATGGCCGCAGTCCAGAGTTGCAACCCGCTTCCTGTGCCGGCGCAATATCGCCCGTTTTATGAGCAATGGAAGACGAAGACCATTCACTTCGATCCTCAGATCGCCACTCGGTGAGCCGGCGGGAAGAGTTGTTTGTTGTTCCGCGAGACCTTCCGATGAGCGTTTGTTTCGTTTCCCGCCGCCATGCGCTTGCGGCCGTTGCTTTCGGCTTTGCGGCGCTCGCCGGCGCGCCTGCGATTGCCGAGGGCGACATCTATGTGCATGCGGGCGCCAATTTCAAACCGGTGACCATCGCTGTGACCCCATTCGCGGGCGAAGAGGCGGGCGACAAGATCAGCGGCGTTGTGGCCTCGGATTTTGCCCGCTCGATCTTTCTTCTGCCGCTGAACCCAACGAGCTTTCCCGAAACGATCGCCAACCCCGACGCGGCGCCGAACTTGCCGGCTTGGAAGACGGCGGCGGCGCAATTCGTGCTGACCGGGCGGGTGCTGCATCAGGACCCGGGGCATGTCACCGCGCAATTCCGTTTATGGGATACTGCGACCGGAGAGCAGGTAGCTGGCCAACAATATTCGACCGACGCCGCGAATGCCCGCCGCGTCGCGCACATGATCGCCGACGCGGTCTTCTCGCGTGTGACCGGCGAGAAGGGATTTTTCGACTCCCGTATCGTCTTTGTCGACGAGACCGGCCCGAAGGACAAGCGTCACAAGCGGCTCGCAATCATGGACATGGACGGGGCGAACCTCAAATATCTCGATGGCGGCAAAGAGCTTGTCGTCACTCCGAGCTTCTCGCCTTCCGCCCAGCAACTCGCCTACATGTCGTTTGGCTCCGGCGATCCCAAGGTGACGCTGCTCAATCTCGAGACCGGACAACGCGAGTCGGTCGGCAACTTTCCCGGCATGACCTTCGCACCGCGCTATTCGCCGGATGGACAAGAGATCGTGATGTCGCTCTCCGACGGCGCGAGCACCAACCTCTACTCGATGGATCTGCGCTCACGAACCACGACGCGCCTCACCGACGGTTCCTCGATCGACACCTCTCCGACCTATTCGCCTGATGGCGCGCAACTCGCGTTTGAATCCGACCGCGGCGGTTCGCAGCAGATTTACGTGATGAGTGCGAGCGGCGGTCCGGCCAAGCGCATCTCGTTCGGCGAGGGCCGCTATTCGACGCCGGTCTGGTCGCCGCGCGGCGACTTGATCGCCTTCACTCGCATCAAGGGCGGCTCGTTCGGCATTGGCGTCATGAAGCCAGACGGCTCGGGCGAGCGGATTCTGGTCGAGGGCTTCCATAACGAGGGGCCCACCTTCGCCCCGAACGGCCTCTATCTCATGTTCTTCCGCGACGCCGGCGGCGCCGGCGGCCCAAAGCTCTACATGACCGACATTTTCGGCCATGCGGAGTTCCTGGTGCCCACTCCCAACTATGGCAGCGATCCCTCCTGGGGTCCGCTGACGCAATGACGTGAGATCCAAAGCTGAGGCACAACCGGGTCGCTAGAATATCTCACGCGGGAGTTGACAATAACTGTAGGTAATTTTTCGCTCACTCAATGGACGAGGAGGTATTGAAGATAACGAAGGAGTGTTCGTTATCTCTGTTGACATCAGAGTGATACTCGATAACATTAGGTAGAGCGGGCCATATAATCTTGATTTCTAACGACCCCCCCCCAATAAATACTGATAGCACTGTGGAATCGTGTCGTGCAAGTCCAACAGACCGCCTCAAATCCAAGGCGGACCGGGCGTCCGATCAACGTTGCTTGGAAGAAAATACTGGAGGCGCCGGCTAATCTAGGCTCGCAGGTTGTCGCATGGCCCCCGGTTGCATCCCGTATCGAGGCGTCCTACGAAAGAGCGAAGCGCGCACACGCGGCGCATTTGCCTCCTTTGCGCGATGCCGACGCGCGGATTGTTGAAGACCTGAAGAAATCGACTGTTTCGATCACATCGCTGGATGCAATGGGACTCGAAGGGGTGGACGCGCTGCTCGCGGACGCTTACGCGTTGGTTGCGCGGCATTCTCCCTGGACGCATTCCTTCCAGGCCGACGGCACCGATCTCGTTGCGCAAGACAAGATCATCCGCTGGGGCTTAAGCGACCGTTTGCTGGACATCGCGGAGAACTATCTCGGCACGCCCGTAGGGTACGACGGGGTCAACGTCTACTTCACGAAGGCGGACGGAAGGGAGGCGGGGCCGAGGCGTTGGCACCGGGACGCCGAAGACAGACGCATGCTGAAAATCGCCCTCTATCTCAATGATGTGGACGAAGACGGCGGTCCCTTTCAGGTGCTGCGCCGCCGGTTGCCGGATCATGACCGGACGGTCGCAGGCAAGTTTCCGATCCTGAATCAGGAACAGTTGGAAAAGGCTATGGGCGATTTTGACCCGGATCGCGACGTGGTCACCTGTACCGGGAAAACCGGAACGATGGTCTTCGCGGATACTGCGACGTTCTATCATCGCGGCAAACCCGCCAGCGCGCGTGACCGCTGCGCGATCTTCTTCAACTATATGAACCGGGCGCCGCTGCGGCCGTTCCGGTGCGAGCGAAGCCCGATTTCCCGGGCGCAGACCAGGCGCTTGGCCGCGTCCATGCCGCAGCGTCAGCGCGATTGCCTGCTTTGGCGCGACTCCCCTCCCGCTCGTTGCGCGGATCGTCCCGCCTGCTCCGCTGTGGATGTAAGGTCGGCGTCCGGAGCCGACCTGCGCTTTCATCGCCACTGATTTCGGCTAGCCATTCGGTGCGTGGGAATCGCTTGGCCCTTTTCCGTCTCTCAGGACATCGATCATATCCAGGAAAATGCAGGCGAGCCGCACGGCCGGATTGCTTGTGACATCCGGATCCAAGGGACTTTCGATCGGCGCTTCATGCACTGGGTCGCGCTCGATCGCCTTGCGATAAAAGCGCCATGTCGCGTGGCCGAGCACTGGGATGACAACAGCCAAACCGAAGAACAGCGGCAACGAACCTAGGACCAACCCCGCCGCGACAATCAGGCCCCAGAACGCGACGGCGAGCGGATTGGCCTGCGTGACCCGCAACGAAGCGTCCAGCGCGGGCACAAGGCCGAGGCCGCGGTCAAGCATCAGCGGGAATGATACGACGCTGATCGCAAGCGCGAGCGCGGCAAAGCAGAAGCCGACCAGCACGCCGACCACGATCAACGTCCGTCCGCGATCGGTGGTGAGGACATCGTGAAGGAATGAGGTGGCGGAGGCGGGCGGGCTAGGTCCGTAAAGCCAGACATAGATGAGCTCCGCGGCGAAGATCCAGGCGGCGAAGATCGCAAGCAAGAGCAGGCCGAACGCGAGAATTGAAGGCAGCGCTGGCGAGCGAAATATTGTGAAGGCGTCGCGTCCCCTAACGGAGAGTCCGCGTTCGCGCCGCCGGCTCATTTCGTAAAGGCCAATGGCCACGAATGGACCAATCAGGGCAAAGCCCGCGGCCAAAGGAAACGCCAAATGGAGAGCGTTGCCGAGCGACGTCATCGCGAAGAGCACAATTCCTGCGACGGCGTAGAACAAGCCGACGAATATCGGATAGGTCGGCATCGCGAGGAAATCGTCGAACCCTTCCTTAAGCGCGGCGAGGCAGTCGTCCGCACGGATTCGCCGCACTCGTGGCGCCGCAGCGAGAGAGTCGAGGCCGAAATAGACGTGGAAAGCGGAAGTCATAAGCGCATCCTCCTTCGTGTCGAAGGCGCCGACCGAAAATTTCGGGCGTCAGCCAGGAGGACCGTAACGTCGCGAAATCTCGCGCCGACAGATTGATATGGATGTACGCTCAATCGCGAGATTTGTCACTTGCCGTCGGAAGAGGAGCGGCGCGGCCGCTCATCCGGCCGTCGCCTGTCTCGCTTTCGCGGCTGGCGCGCGCCGTGACCCGACCGTCTTGGTGAGAGCAACGATGACCACGAGCGTCGCCGCATAGACGACGACCTGGAGCACAGAGGGTTGATCGGAATAGCCGATCAGCGTGTGCAGCACGCGCCCGAACAAGCTCGTATCGGAGAGGACGGCTGAAGTGTCCCAGGCGGTCTCGCTGAGCATCGTCAAAACACCAGCCTGCTGCAGGAAAAGCACCGCCTGCGCCGCCAGACCTGCAGCGAGCAGGCTGATCAGCACGGTCGTGACTGCGAACAGCCGACGCTGCGGGATCGCGACCAGGCCGAGATAGGTGAGCGCCGTCACCGCCACGCCCGCGGTGAGCCCGAGAAGCGAGCCGATGATGAGTTCGGTCATCGTCGAGCCTCCAGCAGCCACGAGGCCGTACATGAACAGCGCGACCTCCGAGCCCTCGCGCATCACCGCGACGGCGCAGACGATTCCGAGCGCGAAGATCGATTGCGAGCCCGACCGCACGGCTTCGCCGACCCGCTTGACGTCGGCGGCAAGCTCCCGGCCATGGCTTGCCATCCACACATTGTGCCAGGTCAGCATCACGACGGCGATAATGAGGATCGAGGCGTTGAAGATCTCCTGCCCGACCCCCGCCAAGGCTTCGCCGATCGCACCTGCAAAGGCGGCCACAAGCGACGCGCCGACAACGCCGGCTGCTACGCCCGCACTGATCGCAAGCCGGCTGCCGGCAAGACCCTTCGTCACGGCCATCACGATGCCGACAATCAGCCCGGCCTCGATGACCTCACGAAAAACGATAACGAGCGCGCCGAGCATCGCCGTTCCCTACCCGTATCCCGCTAACCGGCGGATGCTTACTTCACGACCAGGAAGCCCTCGGTCGTATCCTCGTGATAATCGTCAAAGAAGCGATAGCGGCCAGGCCCGAGCGGGCGGATCTGGACGGCGATCTTTCCGCCGCCCGGCACAACCTTTTCCACGCGCAGCGTCTTGCTCTCAAATTCGGAGGGCGTCGGGTCAAGATTGGATACGTCGATTGTGATCGGCTTGCCCGCGGGCGCCGTCGGCTCGGCAGGCGAGAACCTGTGATCCTTGAGGGTGACGCTAACTCTTGCAGAATCCGCCGCAACAGCAAGAGGCATGCCCATTCCGATCGTTGCTATCAACGCAAGTCCAACCGCAGAAACCGCGCGCATTTTGTTACTCCTTTTTTTTCGTGCCGCCCCTAGAACTCAACTTCGAACTTCAGATTGCCCTGCTGGTGGGGGAAGTTCGTGAGATCGAGGCCAAAGTTTTCGCCAGTGGCATGGCCCGCGATCTGGGTCGACCATGCCGCTGCTAGCATCGTGTGGCCGTTGAACTGGTAGTGAAAGGTCGGCCCGAGATAGAGCGCCTGGCCCTGGAACGACTGAAATCCCGCCCCGTCATAGGCGGCGTCGTATTCGATCTCGGCGCCCATGGTCAGTTTGGGCGTAAAGCGATAGGCCATCGCGCCCGACACACCGTATTCTGCGGACCACGCCCACGACTCTCCGGGCGACCGAGCATAGTCCGGAGTGTAGAAGATGTTCGTCGCCGCATAGAGCCGGTTCGGAATGAGCTCTGTATCGAGGATGCCCCTGAACGTCATATTGAAGTCGGTGATCGGCTGGCCGCCGTCGTCGATACGCGCCCATTCCGGCTCGGCGACCAGCGTGAGCCCGACCGGCGAGCCCGGACCACGGCCAATGACCAAGTAACGGAATTCCGCCGACAGGCCGCTGAAGTTGAAACCGTGTGCGTCAAGCATTCCGGGCACATTGTTGAGGGAAAACCCCAGCCCATGAGCGCTGAGTTCGTAACCAAAATATTGGGTCGGGACACCCTCGAACTCGACCTCCTGCTCAAGCGCTGCATATGTGCCGCCACGCAAGCCCGATGCGGTCGTCGTCTCAAATTCAATCGACTTCTCGCCCTCGGCGCCGATATCGGCTCCCTCGGTGAAGCCGAAGATGTATTTGGTCTCGAGCTCATGATACGGATCGGGCGTCGTCACCTGCCCCAGGCTGGGCAGCGTTATTCCTGAGCTTAGAGAGTTGGCCGTCTGCGCGTCAGCCACTGAAATCCCTACCCCGCATTCTCCCGCCACTAGAACAACAGACGCGAATACCCAGGCGCTCGAGCGCCGCCCCCGCCCAACTATCATGATGCCCCACAGCCGTTTGAATTTGTGACTGCGGACCGCAGTCGCAAACCTAACACCCGAGTGGGGGCCTCCAAAGTGTTGGGCCTGCAAATCGAAATCATTTCAATTTGAAACAATTTCAAAGCTTGGTTGCCTCCTCGCAGCGAGCGCCGATCGACCCTCGGTCGGTAGTCCGCTCCGGAATACAACCTAACTGTCGCTGAGCGCCGAAGCCCGCGAACGCCGGACCTAACGGTCGCGAGCAGGTCGCAGACTATGTGACGCCGCGTCGCTCCGGAGCCGACGAGCGCCTCTCGTGCGAAATTGTTTGCCTCGAGCGCAAAGAAACCCCTTGCGCCGACACGCGATTCGCACAAATAGTACTTTGCCCAATACGCACGTGCCTGTGGTCGTGTGTCGGTCGGCGGGGATCTGGACAAGAGGCCAGTTAACCGTCCTTGGAAGACCGGCAGCCGGAGGCGAACCGGCGAACCCCGCCAAACGGGGGACGCGACTTGAAGCAACGACGGACCGGGCTTTTTTGGTCTCTGTCGGCCCTCCAAAGGTCGACGTCCAAAGAGGCTTGTCTTTCTTGCCGGGCGTGCGGACGGGACTTTTCCTTGTCCAAACGATGGCTCTGATCGCTGAAGGCTCACTCGCCTTTGGCGCGTCTTGGCCACGGCGCAGCAGCTGACCGCTCGAGCGGTCCGTGGAGGGCTTTCTCAAGGCTCGCCTTCGGATCCGTGCAGGCGGTCGCGTCGGCGGGTCAACGACTGCGCACCGCGTCTCCAACGCGCGGCGCGCAAAATCGCATCGCCGGCGATCCTTCATGTTTCCACGGGCGGAGCCATCCGCGCGCTTGGGGGAGCCGCTCATGACGGACCGTATCAAGGACTTCCTCGCCCGCAATCGCGAAGACGGGCCCCGCCTGGTCGTCGATCTCGATGTCGTGCGCGAGAATTATCTGGGCTTCGCCTCGGCGCTGCCCGACACGCGTGTGTTTTATGCGGTCAAGGCGAATCCGGCGCCCGAGATTCTCGATCTCTTGGCGCGGCTTGGCTCGTGCTTCGACACCGCCTCGGTGGGCGAGATCGAGCAGGCGCTGGCCGCGGGCGCAACGCCTGACCGCATCAGCTTCGGCAACACGATCAAGAAGGAGAGCGACATCGCGCGCGCCTATGCGCTCGGGGTGCGCCTCTTCGCCGTGGACTGCGAGCCTGAGGTCGAAAAGATCGCTCGCGCCGCCCCGGGCTCGAAGGTGTTCTGCCGGATCTTGTGTGACGGCGCGGACGCGGAATGGCCGTTGTCGCGCAAGTTCGGCTGCGCGCCGGGCATGGCCGCACAAATACTCGAACGCGCCCATCGGCTCGGGCTTGTCGCCCATGGCCTCTCGTTCCATGTCGGCTCGCAACAACGCAATCCGCGTATGTGGGACGGGGCTTTGAAGGTCTCGGCGGCGATCTTCCGCGACCTCGCCGAGCGCGGCGTCCAACTCGCCATGCTCAATCTCGGAGGCGGGTTTCCGACCCGCTATTTGAAGGACGTGCCCTCGATCAAGACGTACGGGCAGACGATCTTCCGCGCCCTGCGCCGGCACTTCGGCAACCAGATTCCGGAGACGATCATCGAGCCCGGCCGGGGCATGGTGGGCAACGCCGGGATTATCGAGGCTGAGGTGGTGCTGATCTCGAAAAAGTCGAATGAGGACAAAAGCCGCTGGGTCTACCTCGACATCGGCAGGTTCAATGGCCTTGCGGAAACACAGGATGAGATGATCCGCTATCCAATCCGCACGGCATATGACGACGATCCGCTGGGCCCCTGTGTCATCGCCGGTCCGAGCTGCGACTCGGTGGACGTCTTGTACGAGAAGGACCCATACTTGCTGCCGGTCTCGCTCGAGATCGGCGCCAAGGTCATGATCGAGGGAACGGGGGCCTATACGACGACCTATTCCTCGGTGGGCTTCAACGGCTTCCCGCCGCTCAAGTCTTATGTAATCTAGACGCTCGGGAGCCGCGCTCGCCGGAGGGGGGCTCCATCACGAGGCCTCGGCCAGCCGAGCAAGGGGATTTTTGCTTGAAGCGCGTTTTCACGGCCGCCGGTATCGCATTGCTCGCGGGCCTAATCTCGAACGGCTCAGCGTTCCCCGCTCCCGGAACAAGCGAAACCGTCCGATTCCAATATCCGGGATGGCAGCCGACCAGCCTCACGTTCGGGGGCTCGTTCACCGGCACGCCGGAGACGAATGGGACAATCGAGCTTGCGGATCTCTCAAATTTCAGCGCCGAGTTGGACGGCTTCAGCGACGGCCCGATCAATTTTGTCAGGTCCGACCTTCTCGCATTCGAGTACGATCCCGGGCTTGGGCCGCGTTCCTCCCTCAGCTTCATTCTGCCCATCCAAGGATCGGTTTTCCTCTGCGTCGGCGCGCTGGCGTTTAGCCCGCGAGATTGCGATCCAAACGGCCTCACGCCCCCCGACGCGACCGGCGTCTTCTCGCTCCTCGACACGCCGCTCTTCACCCCTCAAACGCCCGAGATCAGACCTTCAACTTCCATGAGCGTTCCAGAGCCGCCGACATGGGTGACACTGATCGCCGGACTGGCTTTGCTTGGACTTGTTCGAGCGGGCGGCTTCCGCGCTACGCGGTACGAGAAAGCGCCGCCGGTCGCGTAGATCGCCTCGCGCGGCCTCGCCCAGCTGCCCGCGTTCCGCCGATCAAATCCGTTTGAGCTGCGGTTTTTAGAGGGACCGGCGCCCTTCGGTCGACTATGAGTTCGATTCGCTAGCCGCTCGATTCTTTTACGCACAAAGAAGCGTTGGGCGTGCTTCGTCGCACCAACGGGGCCCCTTTGACTACGGACGCCGACCGCTCGTCTTTCTTCATCGCGCTTGTCGTCGTCGACGTCTTCGTGGGTCTCGCGGACGCGATCTCAGGCCCCTACATCGTGCTCTTCCTTGTCGATCAGGCGGGCCTCAGCCCCCTTTCGCTGAGCGCCATCCTCACCGCAAGGGCGCTGAGCGGCATTGCCTTCAGCATGGTGTTCGGCGCCTGGATCGACAGGAGGACGAGCGTGGCGCCGCTTCTGCTCGCGCTCGCCGGATCCGCGATTGGCTACGCTCTGCTCGGGTTCACGACCGATTTCGTAACGTTGCTCGTGATCGCCGCCCTTCCGGTTGCGATCGGCGCGGCCGCCTTCTCCCAATCGATCGCGCTCGCCAAGCGCAACTTCGGTCAGGCCAGCCCTCACACGGTCAATCGCGCCATCGGAGTCTTGCGCGCGAGCTGGTCGCTGGCGTGGGCCATTGGGCCGGCAATCGGCGCCCTATTGATCGGCGCGGCAGGCTTTCGTGGCGCCTTCTTCGCCAGCGCCGCCTCGGGCGCGATCGGCCTTGTCACTCTCGCTGTCGTCCAGACGAGGGTGGCTCTCGCCGATGCGGGCCACGCCCGCCCGCCGAAGCCTGCAAATGGAGGTCCGGCGATCGCGCTCGCTTTCGCGGCGCTCGCCTTGTTTCACACCGCCATGTTCTTAGGCTCGATTCCGCTTCCCATCGTGCTGACGACGTCGTTGGGCGGCTCCGAAAGCGACGTCGGAATAACGATGAGCCTGTGCGCCGCTCTGGAGATCATCGTCATGGGAGCGCTGATCTGGAGGCCGCCTGGGCGCAGAGAGCGCGCAGCGATTGTCACAGGCTTTGCCGCGTTCATCGTCTATTTCGTCGCGCTGACGCTCGTGCGTTCTGTCGGCGGAGTGTTCTGGGCGCAGATTCCGCGGGCGATCGGCATCGGTCTCGTCTCTTATCTCGGGATCAGTTTCGTCCACTTGCTCATGCCTCATCGCGCCGGCGCGGCAGCCGCGCTATTTTCGAACTCCGGCCAAGTGGGTTCGGTGCTCGCTGCTCTTAGCGTCGGCGGCCTGGCGAAGGCGTTTGGCTACGCCTCCATTTTTGGCGTCTGCGCGGTTCTCAGCGCCGCTGGTCTCGGCCTGGTATGTTTGACGCCTGCCGAGCCGGAGTGACCGCTGGGAGCAAGCGTGGGCCTCGTCATCCAAATGTCATCAGGCCATCCGACTTTGGCGGACATTCATCTTCCTGGGCGTCAGCGTCCAGAAATCGCTCTTGGGGAGCATTGACGCATATGAAACGCATGCTTCGCGGCGCAGCCGCTCTCACGGCGATTACGGCTCTGTCGCAGGCCGCTCTCCCCGCCTCGCTCCCGCTGGTCATGACCCAGCCCGATCCGCCGGCAGATGTCGCGCCCTATTTCGTCACCGATACGGACCCTCGCTGGACCGGTCCCGAATGGTCCGCCGCGGACATCGCCGCGCTCAAGCAAAAGATCAAATACGTATTCGTCATCTTCAACGAGAATCGCTCCTTCGACCATGAATACGGCACGCTTCCCGGCGTCAACGGAATCTACTCAGACGGCAAGAACCCGCGCGCGCCCGCCGACACGCCGGGTTTCACCGAAAGCTACCTCGATACAAACGCCGGCGAGACAGTGACCGTCCAGCCTTTCCGCCTCGGCCCCGAACAGAACTCGACGATTAAGGATTCGACGGACCATTCCCATATCGGCCTCGCGGCCAAGCTCGATGTGCAGAACGGCGTTCCGAAGATGGACAAGTTCGCTGAGGTCGAGTGGCGCAGATATGCGCGCGCTGGCGGCGCCGCGCGCGAGGCGATGGGCAAACAGTTCGCGCGCCTCGTCATGGCGCATATCGACTGCGACACGATCCCCTTCTTCTGGCGTTACGCCAGCCGCTTCACCATCTTCGACAACAATTTCGCCACCGAGGACACGCCGTCAACGCCAAACGCGGTCGCGGTGATCGGCGGCCAATCCGGCGAGACCCAGTGGGTTAAGCACCCGAGCGAAACACAAGACCCCGGCCAGGACGGCTTCACCGGACCGATCAGCGGCACGATCAATGGTAAGACCTATTCGGGGACCGCGACCACGCAAGGGCCGCCCTTGGTCGACGACCCACAACCCTGGTGGGGCTCCGAGTTCGACAAGACGGTCGTGGGTCGCGAACCCGCCGGGTCTCCGAAGGAATGGTACAATTCAAACAACATCGCCTCCAACCTCACCTTCGCGACGCTGCCGCTCACGTTCATGGGCGGATGGATCAACTGGTTCACCGATCAGGATCGCAATCCGGCCTTCGACTTGCCCGACGTGACGAAGGACATTCCCTACATCGGTGCATTGAGCGGCGCGCCCGTGCAATGGCGGTGGTACCAGAACGGCTACGATCACGAGCCCAACGACACTGGAAGCGAGGCCTCGCACCAGAGCTACGTCAGTCACCATAACGGCGCGCAATATTTCGGCTATATCGCCAACAATCCAGCAGAGCAGACCAACCTGCGCGGCGAAGGCGACTTCTTCTCCGACCTGAGCAAGAACGTGCTGCCCCGCACCGGCGGCGTCTTCTATATCCGCGGCGGCTATTACAATCTCAAATATCCGCAAGAATCCGCCGTCATCCAGAACCCGGACTACCCTGACAAAAGCGGCCTGACCCCGACCGAGCTCGCGGCGATCAAGACAGCCAAGTCAGGCGATGACGATCATCCGAGCTATTCCGACAGCCAGCTCTCTGAGGCTATGGCCGCGCGCGTGATCAACGCGATCGCCGGCAACCAGGACATCTGGGAGCACAGCGCCATCGTCATCACCTATGACGAATCCGACGGCCTTTACGATCACGTGCCGCCGCGGATCCTGAGCTATGGTCCCGACGGCTTGCCGCTCGCGCGCGGCGTCCGCGTTCCGCTCTTGCTCATCTCGCCTTACGCGCACGTCCACGCCGTTTCGCACGCCGAGGGCGACCACAACGCGATCATCGAGACGATCAACACGCTCTTCGGCTTACCAGCTTTGTCCAGCCTGCCGGACGAAAAGGAGGCGCTTCAAGCAGGCGATTTACCCCGGTTCAACGCTTTCGGACCGCCCGGCTTCGAGCAAAAGTATCTCGGGCCTCGCGACGAGGAATCGCCCATAACCGCAAGTCTGCTCAGCGGCTTCGACAAGGCGCGGGTCACCGGCGCGGCGCCGCCGTTGCCGGGCTCTTATGCGATGATCCCCGATGCGGAGATCGAACTCGTTTCCGCATTATGGCGGCAAGGGATGCGCGGCGATCGGGATTACACCGGAAGACGTAAGGCAGCACATCCAGAACGTGATTCCGGAAGGGTTCAATTCGCTTCCAGTAACGCTGCCTGCGTACAATTGAGCGCACGCTTGCCGACGTCCGCACTTAGGGATCGGCGGTCGTGGACAAACTCCTCGTCCTGAGGAGCCCGCAACGCGGGCGTCTCGAAGGACGGTTCTTGAGGGCGGCGCTGTCGAGATCGGCAAAAAGGGTCATACCAATCGCAACCTCACTTGGCCTGGGATACGAATCTTGAGCAGCGCCTCGATCTACATCCTGCAGTGCGCGGACGGCAGCTACTACACCGGCATCACGCGACGCTCGGTGGAGGAACGATTGAGCGAACACGTACAAGGGCTGATTCCGGGATGCCACACAGATGCGCGCCGGCCGGTGGGCTGATGTTCTCCGAACATTACGAGCGAATCGACGAGGCAATTGCCGCGGAGCGGCGGATCAAAGGCTGATCGCGTGCGAAGAAGGAGGCTTACATCCGTGGCGACTTTCCTGCCCTTGTCGAACTGGCGAGGCGCGCAACGAGGAGCGACAAGAAAGCCTAGCGCGAGCTACTCGCACCCCCACCGGAGTCGTCCTTCGAGACGCGATGCCTCGCATCGCTCCTCAGGACGAGGTTAGACGCAATGTTTGGCGTTGCTTCTTGAGGCATCAGTTTTGGGGGAGCGGTCGCCGACAATGTCCTAGTCCTGAAAAGCCCACAAAGCGGGCGTCTCGCAGAACGGCTCTACGTTGGGGCGTCGGCGTCGCAATCATCCTCGCTCTGTCCTTCCCCGCTCACGCCGGCCCGATCGTCGATCGCATCAAGTCCTCGGGCGTTATTCGCTGCGGCGGCGCGCCCCGTCCAGGACTCGTCGAATGCGTCGACCAACGACGCGCCCTCCGGCCTCTATCTCGATCTTTGCCGCGCAATCGGCGCCGCGTTGCTTGGGCCCGAAGGTAAGATCGAATTCCACCCTTACGATTTCGATGCCGCGTTCGCACGGGTCGCCAACGGCGCGGACGATCTTTTCTTCCTCGATGGCTCCGAAATCGCCGATCATCGCCTTGCCGCCGCGGCGACGCTCGGGCCCGCAGTCTATTTCGTCGACACCGCGGCTATGGTCCACGCCGACTCAGCCGTCCGGCAATTGAGCGATCTCGCCGGCAAATCCATCTGCTTCTACCAAGGCGACAACGCGCATCTGAACCTGGAAGCGTCGATGGCGGCCCGGCGTCTCGATTTTGTCCGCATGGGCTACATGGAACATGGCGAGCTGCACGACGCCTACAACGCCCAAGTCTGCGAGGCTCAGGTCGGCGAAAGTGGGGATCTGGCGACCGCCAGGCTTGAGGAACACTCAGGACCCTCGAGCCGAATCCTGGCCGAGCCGCTCGCGATTTTCCCGGTGTTCGCTTTAACTCCGGCGAGCGACCCACAATGGTCGGCGATCGTCGCCTGGGCCATCTACGCCATGCAGCGCGCGGAGCTGCCAGCGACGCCCTGGGCGGCGGCAGGGTCCCTGGCCGTCGAGGGTCGGGATCTCGGGCTTCCCGACGATTGGGCCAAGCGCGTTGTCGGCGCGGCCGGCTCCTATGCCGACATCTACGCCCGCAATCTCGGCGAAGGTTCGGCGCTCAAGCTTCCGCGCGGTCCGAACGCGCCGGCCGAGCTCGGCGGTCTGTTCGTCACGCCCTATCGTGAATGAGCGAGGCGCCATAACCTCCTTCGCATGGCGAAGGTCAGCGCAGGCATTTTGCTGTTTCGACGACTGCGGTCGGATTTGGAGGTCATGCTCGTCCATCCGGGCGGTCCATTCTGGGCGAAGAAGGACCTAGGGGCCTGGTCGATCCCCAAGGGTCTTGCGGACGAAGGGGAAGACCTGCTCGCAGCCGCGAAGCGCGAGTTCCTTGAAGAGACCGGCGGGACGGTCGAAGGTGAGTTTCTCGCTCTCGGAGCGCATAAGCAGCCCGGTGGCAAGACGATCGTCGCCTGGGCATGCGAGGGTGACTTCGATCCGGCGTCGCTTACCAGCAATATGTTCTCGCTCGAATGGCCGCCGCGCTCCGGCAAGTTGGCGCAATTTCCGGAGGTCGACCGAGCCGCCTGGTTCTCGATCGACGAAGCGTCGGAGAAGATAAATAAGGGGCAGCAGCCTATCCTCGCCGCGCTCCAGGCGTCAGCAGCACCCTGAATGGGCGAAGCCAGGCGCGTTTCATTGTTTCGCGTTGCCGGGGAGAGGGCCGAGGCGGAGAGGACGGCTCTAACAAAATCTTGTGCCAATCCATATCACATGATACCGTTGCCTGATGATCCGAAAAGACGAGAGTCTAGGCGCCGAGAGACGCCGCCGATCCTCGCCGGCCTGCGTGAGCGCCCAGGTCGGGTGGGCGTGGTTAGGGGCCTTGCCCACAACCCGCTGCGCGAGTTGAGCCAGTCCGCGATTTTTTCATTTTTTCGCTCATAACCCATTGAAAAGTCTCGATTCTTAAAAACAAATAAAAGAAAATGAAAGCTTTTTTCCTTTCATTTTCTTTGCACCTTCTTGCTTTTATTTGCAGCCAATTCTCGCCTCGGTTGCATCGACGGGCCGACCAAGTCCTGTCTCGGGAGCGCCGGATCCGCCCATAAGCCCTTATCGGGACTGGGAAAGGCAATCTTGCCATTCGCGCCCCATCATGAAACACGCGCTGCCAAGACCTTTTCGTGAACGGATCCGTACATGGCCTTCTGGCTGGATATCGCCGCCTTTCTTGTCAAAGCCGCGATCATCGTCGCGGCGATCGGCGGCCTCGCGGTCCTGATCGCTCGCCTTGCGCGCTCGAGCGAACCCAAGGACCAGGAGATCAAGGTCAGTTCGCTGGACGACCGTTACGACGACATGCGCGACGCTATCAACAGCGCGCTGCTCGACAGGAAGGAACGCAAGGCGCTCGCCAAGAGCCGCAAGAAGGAGGCCAAGGCGGCTGTGAAGGCGCGCCGCAGCCAGGAGCCCGGAAAGAGGATTTATGTGCTCGCCTTCAAGGGCGACATACGCGCGAACGCAGTCAAGCGTCTAGGCGTGGAGATCGACGCCATCCTCATCGCAGCGAGGCCCGGAACCGATGAAACGGTGATCCGGATCGAAAGCCCAGGCGGCACGGTCACTGGCTATGGCCTCGCCGCGGCTGAGATTCTCCGCTTACGCGACCGCAAGATCCGGGTCACCGCCTCAGTCGACCAAGTCGCCGCGAGCGGCGGCTACATGATGGCTTGCGCCGCGGATCGCATCGTCGCGGCGCCATTTGCGATTGTCGGCTCGATCGGCGTGGTTGCGCCGGTGCCGAACCTCCATCGGTTGCTCAAGAAGAACGAGATCGACTTCGAGGAGATCACGGCAGGCGAGTTCAAGCGCACCGTCTCCGTCTTGGGCGAGATCACTCCTGCTGGCCGCGAACATTTCCGCGAGAAGCTCGATACGACCCACGAGGCGTTCAAGGCCCATGTCGCGCAGTGCCGTCCAAACGTGGACATCGCCCGCATCGCCAATGGCGACTATTGGCTGGCGCGAGAAGGGGTTGCGCTGGGGCTCGTCGATGAGATCATGACCGGCGATGATCTCTTGTTTCGGGCCCGCGACACGGCAAGGCTGTATGAGGTCTCCACCGAAGCGCGCAAGACTCTGCTGCAACAGGTCTTGAGCGGCATCGGGGGCGCGGCGCAGAAGGCGATGGATTTGGCTGCCGCGAAGTTGACCGCCGCGTGATGTGTTGCAGCGAACTGCGCTCGTCACGCCTTCACTTGAGCTCGTAACAATTGACGATCGTGCGCGGATTGCGCGTCACATCGTACAGAACGCCGCACTGGACGAGCGCGTTCATTCCCGAGTGGCGGAACAAGATGAGCGACGTGCGATTGTCGTAGCCGCTCGCGTAGCCCGCGATTTCCCACCCTTGCGCAAGCAACTGGTCGATCGTCAGCGGCGCCGTGTCGGCGGCGGCAACGCCCGACGCCGTCATCATCATTGCAAAGCCGAGGCCTGAACGCATTTCCAGCTTCCTCGCACCTAGCCCCCTCCCTGCTGTCTTTAAACGCGCCCCACGGCTTCTCTCAAGTCAACCTTGCGCGACGGCCGATCAACGACGGACTACGCGAAGCAAGTTCGATCGGGCGACGTGAAGCGCCCGCCTAATGGCGGACTAGGATCCGCGCCGCCGCTCCTTGCCTCCTCTGCCCCGCCCTGTTATGCCGCCCGAAATCTCCGAACAATTCAGGAATGCTCATGGCCACGCGCCAGTTCATCTATCACATGCGAGGTCTCTCCAAGACCTATCCGGCAGGCAAGAAGGTTCTCGATAACGTCAATCTCTCTTTCTACCCGGATGCCAAAATCGGCGTGCTCGGCGTCAATGGCTCGGGCAAGTCGACGCTCATGCGCATCATGGCTGGGCTGGACACCGAATTCGTCGGTGAGGGCTTCGTCGCCGAGGGCGCCAAAGTCGGCTATCTGCCGCAAGAGCCCGATCTCGACCCTGCCCTCGACGTGAAGGGCAACGCCATGCTGGGAGTCGAAGGAGAAGCAGGCGATCCTCGACCGCTATAACGAGCTCGCGATGAACTATTCGGACGAGACCGCAGATGAAATGACGCAGCTCCAGGACGAGATCGAGGCCAAGGGTCTATGGGATCTCGAAAGCCAGGTCGAACAGGCGATGGACGCGCTCGGCTGTCCGCCCGACGATTCTGACGTGACCAAGCTCTCCGGCGGCGAGCGCCGCCGCGTCGCGCTCTGCCGTCTGCTGCTCGAGAAGCCCGAACTCTTGCTGCTCGACGAGCCGACCAACCATCTCGACGCGGAGACCGTCAATTGGCTCGAAGGTCATCTGCGCGCCTATCCGGGCGCGATCCTTATCGTAACTCACGACCGTTATTTCCTCGACAACGTGACGAGCTGGATTCTCGAGCTCGATCGCGGCCGCGGTATCCCTTACGAAGGCAACTATTCCGCCTGGCTCGTACAGAAACAGAAGCGGCTTGAGCAGGAAGGCCGCGAAGACGCCGCCCGACAGCGTGCGCTTGCCGAGGAAAGCGAGTGGATCGCCTCCTCGCCGCGAGCGCGTCAAACCAAGTCCAAGGCGCGCATCGCGGCTTATGATGAACTCGTCAGGAAGAGCAACGAAAAGGCGCCAACCGGCGTACAAATCGTCATTCCGGTGGCCGAGCGCCTGGGCCAGAACGTCGTCGACCTCGTCGACCTCAGCAAGGGCTACGGCGACCAGCTCCTCATCGACAAACTTTCTTTCAAGCTGCCGCCCGGCGGCATCGTCGGCGTCATTGGCGCGAACGGCGCCGGCAAGACCACGCTTTTTCGCATGATCACCGGGCAGGAGAACCCGGATTCCGGCGCGATCAAAATCGGCGAGAGTGTCCAGCTTGGTTATGTCGATCAGTCGCGCGACGCGCTGGACGGCAAGAAGAACGTCTGGGAGGAAATCTCGGGAGGCTACGACATCATCACGCTCGGCAAGCGCGAGATGAACAGTCGAGCCTACGTCGGCGCCTTCAACTTCAAGGGCGCGGATCAGCAGAAGAAGGTCGGCCAGCTCTCTGGCGGCGAGCGCAACCGCGTGCATCTTGCCAAGATGCTGAAGAGCGGCGCAAACCTGCTTCTGCTCGACGAGCCGACCAACGATCTCGACGTCGACACATTGCGCGCGCTGGAGGAAGCGCTGCTCGATTTCGCGGGCTGCGCCGTCATCATCAGCCACGACCGCTTCTTTTTGGACCGTATCGCCACCCACATGTTAGCCTTCGAAGGCGACAGCCACGTGGAGTGGTTCGAGGGCAATTTCGCCGATTACGAGGAAGACAAGAAGCGACGGCTGGGCATCGACAGCACCATCCCGCACCGACTGAAGTATAAGAAGTTCAGCCGCTGAGGGCCGAGCAAAGCGCGGCGCTCGCCACGCGACAGAACGTGGCGAGCCTGGAATGCTATCTATGAGCCTCGCGGAATTCGGCCTGGAGAAGCGACCCGTGCAACTCCGCGATGGCGGGATTAGTTACAGTAGCTGCCCCAAGCCTCTATGTCCTTGCCGCTCTTGGACCCCCTCCGCGTGCTGTGGAAGGTGCTTCCATCCTTGCTGATATTGGCCGCTCCCGAGCCGTGTTCGGCGCTAACGGTGATGACGTCGCCGTTCAGACGCCAAGTCCCGTGCCCGGATCTGTTCCCGTCGAACGATCCATCTTTGTTGTACGAGCTGGTAAAGCCGGTGTTCCAGCAAATCTTCTTGCCCCTGAGATCCGCATCCGTGACAGCGGCCGCGATCGCGGCGACCGAGCCAATAAGCACGCTTCCGCACATGGCGGCCGTGATGAGTGATATTTTAAGCATGGGCCCCTCCCTCGAGAATGTCCCGACAGCCTCTGAGATGATCGGAACCACCCACTTATAAAGCATTGTCAAATGAAAACTGTGATCCAGCTCACACCTCAAGGGGACTTGCATGATCGTCGTCTTTGACATCGGCAACGTGCTCCTGCGTTGGGACCCACGCTTTCTCTTCCGCAAGGTTTTCGACGACGAGGAACGGATGGAGCGCTTTCTCTCGACTGCGCTTGCGATGGATTTTGTTTCGCGTACCGATGCGGTCGAGGACTTCGGCGCGGCCGTCGCCGAACGCGCCAAGGGCTTCCCTGAATTCGCCAAGGAAACCCGGATGTTCCACGAGCGCTGGATCGAGACGCTGGGGGAGCCGATCGAGGAAAACGTCGCGCTGCTGCGCCGCTTGCGAGCCTCCGGCAAACCCGTCTACGCGCTCAGCAATTTCGCCCACGAAACCTTTGTCCTTGCGGAGCAGAAGCACGATTTCCTGAGCGAATTCGACGATCGCGTCATTTCTGGCCATGTCGGCTTCGTCAAGCCGGACCCGGGCATCTACGAAATCCTGTTCAAGCGCGCCGCACGACAACCGAGCGAACTCCTGTTCATTGACGACTCGCCCGCAAATGTGCGCGCTTCCGAGGCGCTCGGCATGCCGGCGATCCACTATCGCCCCGGCGTTGACCTGGAGAGCGAACTCGTTGCGCGCGGCGCGCTGCCCTGAAGGCTTCCGCCCTTCTCACTATCACGAATATAGAGCAGGCTTCTCGCGCAACTTGATCGGCTCCTGCGCACCGCTCGCGAGCGCCTTCACGCCGGCAAGCGTAGCTGCAGTCGCGACGTAGCCGTCCCAAGCGCTCGGACCTGTAGCGCCGCCTTTGGCGGCCGCGCTGATCCACGCTCGGAATTCCGCGTCAAAAGCCGGGTCGAACCGTTCGGGCCAGTCGGCAAACACGCGACCTGAAAAGGCGCCGTTCACCTTGAGAACGACCTCGTTTTGCTCGGCAAGACTCACCGTCCCAGTTTCGCCCACCACCTCGCCGCGGATGTCGTAGCCATAGGCGATGTGAACGGAGGTCTCGATCGTCACCAGCGCGCCTGAGCGCATATCCATGAGCGTGAACAATGGATCGGCGACCCCGCCGGCGCGACTGTTCCCCCGCGGCGCCTTAACCGCGATCGCGACAGGCTCGTCACCCAGCACGAACCTTGCGATGTCGATGTCGTGCACCGCCGTATCGGTGATCGCCATCATCGCCTTGAAATGGCCGGGAGAGAACGCGTTGCGATGGACGCTGTGGAACATCAGCGGCGCTCCGATCGCACCCTTCTGGATCGTCTCCTTCATTGCGCGATATTGCGTATCGAAACGCCGCATGAACCCGATCTGGACGAGCCGTCTTCCGAAGGCGGCTTCCGCATCGAGGATCGCCGAACAATCCATTTCCGTCGTCGCCATCGGCTTCTCGCAGAATACGGGTTTGCCGGCCCCGATCGCGGCGATCACGTAGGCCGCATGGGTATCTCCCCACGACGTGACGATGACCGCATCGATATCTTTCGCCGCGATAAGTTCTTCGCCGGTCGGAAAAGCCTTCGCCCCGGGAATCTTCGCCGCAACCTCACCCGCCCGTGCGGCGTCGGCGTCGCTCACCGCGACAATTCGAGCGCCTGCAAGCGTCTCGGTCAGCCGGCGGATGTGCTCTTGCCCGATCTTCCCAACTCCGACGACGCCGATGTTCAGTGTCATGAATAGTTGTCCTCCCGTGCGTTCGCCGTTCAATATCCGACCGCCAGCGTTCCCCTTTGGCGCAAATCCGACGCGCCCTCAAGCTCGCCGTCCGGAGTTCGCACGATCGTATTCGCCGAACCCATGGCGTCGCGCACCACGACCTTGTGTCCCATTGCCTCGAGCAGGCGGATGGTGTCGGGCGACATTCCGCGCTCGACGCGCAACTCGTCCGGCCAGAGCTGGTCGTGCGCTCGCGGCGCGTTCTCTGCTTCCGCGACATTGAGACCGTGATCGACCACGTTGAGGACAATTTGCAGCACGGTCGAGATGATAGTCGAGCCGCCGGGGCTGCCGGTCGCCATGACGAGCCGGCCGTCCTTGAAGACAAGCGTTGAACTCATCGATGAGAGCGGCCGCTTCGCGGGTCCGGGTGCATTGGCGTCACCGCCCATGAGCCCGTAGACGTTGGCGGCGCCAGGCTTGGCGGCGAAGTCGTCAAGCTCATTGTTGAGCAACACCCCCGTTCCGTCAGCAACCAAGCCAGACCCGTAGGGGACATTGAGCGTGTAGGTGTTGGCGACCGCATCGCCAGCGCTGTCGACAATCGAGAAATGCGTCGTCTGATCACTCTCATAGCGCTGCGGCTCCCCCGGGCGGATGTCGGCCGCGGGATGGGCCCGATCGAGCGCAATCAGCGACCGCAAATGCTCCGCGTAGGCTTTGGAGGTGAGACCGGCGAGCGGGATTTTGACGAAATCTGGGTCGCCGAGCCACGCCGCGCGATCGGCATAGGCGAGCTTCTCCGCTTCCGCCAGCTCATGCAGAGAAGCGGCGGAGTTGAGCCCTTGCGCGCTGAGCGGGAAACCTTCGAGGATGTTGAGGATTTCGACGATGTGTGTTCCTCCGGACGAGGGCGGCGGCATCGAGACCACGGTGTAGCCGCGATAAGATCCGACGACAGGCTCGCGCTCGACCGCGCGATAATTGGCCAAGTCGTCAATTGTCATTCGGCCGCCGGCCGCATTGACCGCTTGGACAATCTTTTGCGCCACCGAACCGGAGTAGAAGCCCGCGGCGCCATTAGCGGCGATCGTCTCAAGCGTCGCGGCGAGATCGTCGAGCGCGATGTGATCGCCGGCTTGCGGGACGCTGCCGTCTGGGCGGAGATAAATGCGCGCCGACGAAGAGTGTCTGGCAAGCGTCTTCGCCGCCAGCGGCAATGAATCGGCGACGTCGTCGTCGACGGTAAGCCCTTGCCGCGCGAGCCCGATCGCCGGCGCGATCAGATCTGCGAAGGAGAATTTGCCAGAGCCATATTCGCGCCAGGCAAGCTCGAGGCCGGCGACCGTGCCAGGCACGCCGATAGCGAGCCCGGAATAGAGCGACTTGAACGGATCGGCCTTGCCATTAGCGTCGAGAAAGACGTTTTTGGTCGTCGTTGCGGGGGCGGTTTCGCGGTAATCGATGGCGGTCGATTGGTTGAGATCAGCGCGATGAACGAGCATGAAGCCGCCGCCGCCAAGGTTCCCGGCGCGCGGAAGAGTGACGGCAAGCGCGAAACCGACCGCGACCGCCGCGTCGACGGCGTTGCCCCCGCGCTTCAATATGTCCAATCCGACGCGCGACGCGGCCGCCTCCTGCGTCACCACCATGCCATGCTTGGCGACGACCGGACGCGCCGTGGCGAGAGGCGAGATGAGGGGGGCCTGATCGGCGAAGGCGCCGACAGGGGCAAGCAGGGCAAGCGCGAACGCGAAAAGCCTGACACGGCTCAACTTCAGGTCTCCGATGCGTCAGACATCATAAAAACGAGAGGCGGCCACCGTCGACCCGAGTCGCCACGATTTCCGCATTATTGTTGGCTGACCGCAGGATCAGAGCGCTTACCCAATCGCCATTATCGCGCCTCGCGCAAGGCGCGGGGCAAGCTTGCGCATGTCGGCGGCAAGAATCGCGACGCAGCCGGCGGTAGGGGTTAGGTCAACGCGCGCCAGATGGAAGAAGATCGCGCTGCCACGCCCTTTTGCCCGGCGAGTGAAATTCTGATCCAGCACAAAGGTCAAGTCATAGAGGTGATCCTCGCGCCACATTCGGTCCGTGCAATCGCGCGCCGGCAGGCGGACGGGCCGATTGTAGCGCGGGCTCGAGGGGTCCTCGCACCATCCCTGATCGCGGCGCAAGGGCCTCAGCGGCGCTCCCGCTGCTCTTAACCGCATACGGTCGGGCCGATAATAGCCCCAGAGCAGCGGAAACTGTCCGGCAGGCGTGCCTTTGTCGCCTTCGCGCTTGATACGCACGATTCCCGCTGGTCCCAGCGCACAAGGGATGCGGAACGGACCCGCCGTCAGCCAGCCTCGGGCTCGGCTTCCGGCAAGCGGGCGAACACGCAGATGAGAGAGGCCACGGGACGGGGTCATCGGTCGAGAAAGCACAATCTTAAGGCGACTTACACGCAAATAAGCGCTAGCTAAATGGCGCTAAAGGAGCCTAAACGCTAGTAAAAGTGCTAGCGTTTACTAGCGTTTATTTTTGCGTATCGAGCCTTTTCAATGGGTTGCGGGTGGAAAAGATACCGAAAAATCGCCCCTTCGTCCATCTCGCGCGGCGGGTTGTGGCCTAACGTTTCAAACCGCCACGGCTTCCCGTTATCCCCGTCCGTTTAGCGACGAGCGGGAAGAAATTCCGACTCCCTAAATACTTATCGCAAATTTCTGATTTTGTCAACAATATTCGCTATCGACACTACCGCCAGATATTTCTCGAATCTGCTTTTCTGCCAGTGCGCCTCTGCAAATGCTCCGGGTTGGACGCGAAGGCCATCGAAGAGCTGCGACCAAACCCGCTCGCGATCGGCCTCGCGCCCCGCTTCGTAAACCGATCGCGCTCTATCAAGACGAGCGCGGCCTTTTTGCTCACTAGCTCGAAGGCGAAGAGGACTTCTCCACTCATCTTCTCGGCCTGGTCGCGCGGAAGGCCAAGTCCTGACCCGGGGAGACCTCGCCCTTCGACGAGCGCCGTCGGAGGAGTTTCCTCCAGAGACGCTCCTCGGCGAGATGTCGGTCTCCTGCTACGCGATGGTCGGCGGCGCTTTCGTTTTGCTAGCCGGAGGGCTAGCGTCGGAGCATATGACAATCATGAACTCGGCGACACAAAGCTGAGCGGGAGGAGAGTCTTATGTCGAGATTTTGGATGTTCGGCGCAGCGCTCGCCGCCGCGATTGGCGCAAGCGCTGCGCGAGCGGACGACAATACCGTGACTGTCGGCATGATTTTGCCGATGACCGGTCAGCAGGCCTCAACCGGCAAGCAGGAGCGAGCCGGCGCCGAGCTCTACATGCAGCAGCACGGCGACATGGTCGCCGGCAAGAAGATCGTGCTCGAAGTTAAGGACGACACCGGCGCGCCCGACGTGACCAAACGCCTCGCCGAGGAATTGATCGGCAACGACAAGGCCAAAGTTCTTATCGGCTTTGGACTGACGCCGCTGGCGCTGGCTACCGCGCCGGTGGCGACTGAAGCGAAAGTCCCGGAGATCGTCTCGGCCGCCGCGACGGCAATGATCACCGAGAAATCGCCCTACATCGTCCGCACGTCGTTCACGCTTCCGCAGGCGTCGGTCCCGATGGCCCAATGGGCGGCCAAGAACGGAATCAAGAAGGTCGTCACCATCGTCGCCGACTATGGGCCCGGCGTCGACGCCGAGAAATGGTTCTCCGACACGTTCGAGAAGGACGGCGGGAAAATCACTGAGAAAATTCGCGTGCCGCTCAAGAACCCGGACTTCGCGCCCTTCCTGCAACGGGTGAAAGACGACGCGCCCGACGCGGTATTCGTCTTTGTGCCGTCTGGACAGGGTGCAATCTTCATGAAGGAGTTCGTCGAGCGCGGCCTCGACAAGTCAGGCGTCAAGCTGATCGGCACCGGCGACGTGACCGACGACGACCTCCTTGCCGATATCGGCGACCCCGCTCTCGGAGCGGTCACGACGCATCATTATTCCGCGGCCCATGACTCGCCAGAGAACAAGGCGTTCGTCGAGGCCTTCGAGAAGGCCAACAACGGTATGCGACCGAATTTCATGGCGGTCGGCGCCTACGACGGGATGGCGCTCATCTACAAGGCGCTGGAGAAGACCAAGGGCGACGCTGGTGGCGACGCGCTGTTGGCGGCGATGAAAGGCATGAGCTGGATAAGCCCGCGCGGGCCAGTATCGATCGATCCGGAAACGCGCGACATGGTGCAAAACATCTATGTCCGAAAGGTCGAGAAAAAGGACGGCGCCCTGTACAATGTCGAGTTCGCGACCATCCCCGATGTGAAGGACCCCTACAAAGCAGCGAAGCATTGACTGCCGTCAGACGATGAACGCCCGATGCTGACCATCCTGCTCGATGGCGTGGCCTATGGGATGCTGCTGTTCGTGCTAGCGAGCGGGCTGTCGGTGACGCTAGGATTGATGAACTTCATCAACCTCGCCCACGGAGCCTTCGCAATGGTCGGCGGCTACGTCACGGCGCTGCTCATGGATCGCGCCGGCGCGCCGTTTCTGGCCACGCTGCCGGCTGCCTTTCTCATCCCGGCTGCTCTCGGCGTCGTGCTCGAGCGCACGCTCTATCGACGGCTCTATGGCGCAAGCCCGCTCGATCAGGTCTTGTTCACGATCGGCCTCGTGCTGATGGCGATGCCGATCGCCGCCTACCTCGTCGGCGACGAGCCGCAGCAGGTTCATCTGCCCGCGTGGCTTAGCGGTCGCGTCGAGATCCATGGCGTGGGCATCGGCGCATACCGGCTGTTCATCATCGTCCTGTGCGGCGCTATCGCCGCGGCGCTGCAAATATTCCTGATCAAAACCCGGTTCGGCGCGCAGCTCAGAGCGGCGGTCGACGACGCGCGGGTCGCTCAGGGTTTGGGCATCAACGTCGATCGCATCTTCGCCATCGCCTTCGCGGTCGGAAGCGGGCTCGCGGGATTAGGAGGGGCGCTAGCCGCCGATGTCGTCGGCGGCATCGACCCCTCATTCCCCGTGAAATTCCTGGTTACTTTCCTTATCGTTGTCACCATCGGCGGCTCGAACGGGATCATGGGAGCCTTCTTTGGCGCGCTCTTGCTCGGTGTGCTCGATGTGGCGGGCAAATATTACGCGCCCTCTATCGGGGCCTTCATCATCTACGCGGTGATGGTCGTCACCCTCATTGTGCGCCCGCAAGGGTTGTTTGCGCGCGGCGAGGCGCGATGAACGCGGCCGACCAGACGGAAACAATGCGCCGCCTTGCCGCACATTTGCGTCGGCGCGCGCATTGGCGGTGGCCCGAAATCGTCTTCTGGCTCGCGGTGCTGGCCCTGATCTTCGCTCTGCCGTCGCGCGCGGGGATCATCAATGAGATCCTCATCGCCGGCCTGTTCGCGTTATCGCTCGATCTCATTCTCGGGTTGACCGGAATTGTGTCGCTCGGACACGCAGCGTTCCTTGGTCTTGGCGCCTATGCCGCGGGCATTCTCGCGAACAAGGGGGTCGCCGAGCCTATGCTGGGGCTCGCCTTCGGCGCCGCCATCGCTGCCATCGCCGGTCTCGTCACCGCGCCGCTCCTGCTTCGTGGCGGCGACCTGACGCGGCTGATGGTGACGCTCGGCGTCGCGCTGATGCTGGGTGAGCTCGCCAACCGCAACGGCTGGCTCACCGGCGGCGCGGACGGCCTCAATTTCGCAGTCGCCCCGGTGCTTGGACTGTTCCCGATCGGCTTCACCGGGCAGCGCAATGCGGCGCTCTACAGCTTCGCGGTCCTCTTCATCTTGTTCATGATCGCGCGCCGGCTCGCGCACTCGCCATTTGGCTTGGCGCTGGCCGCGATTCGCGAAAATCGCCTGCGGGCCGCCGCGCTTGGCGTCGATACCGGCCGCCGCAGCGTTGCGATCTATACGGTTGCGGCGGCTTACGCGGGCGCGGCGGGCGCGCTGCTGGCGCAGACGACGCAGATCGTGTCGCTGGATTTGTTCGACTTCCATCGATCTGCCGACGTCATGCTGATGGTCATCATCGGCGGGACGGGATACCTCTATGGTGGCCTGATCGGCGCGGCGGCGCTCATTGTGCTACGGGACGTGATCTCCGCGGCGACGCCTGAATACTGGGAATTCTGGATCGGGTTGGCTTTGGTCATCCTGGTGCTCGCCGGCAGGGAGCGGATTGCGGGGGCGCCAAAGCGGCTCGTCACGTTCGCCGCGCCTCGCCTGGTGGGCCGAGGCGCGGCGTGAGCGCTCCGGCGCTCGAGGCGCGTGGCCTCACGCGTCATTTCGGCGCGTTGATCGCGACCGACAGTGTGTCGTTCACGATTTAACCTGGCGCCAGACAGGCGCTGATCGGACCTAACGGGGCCGGCAAGACGACGCTGATCAATCTCTTGACTGGGATGATCAAGCCGACCGCGGGTCAGGTTCTCCTTCAAGGTCACGATGTTACGCATCTCGCCTCAAGCGCGAGGGTCAGAATGGGCCTATCGCGCACGTTCCAGATCAATCAGCTCTTTCCCGATCTGACGCCCGCCGAGTTGCTTGGGCTCGCCATTTCGGAGCGCAACGGATCAGGCGCGGATTTTTGGCGAGCGGCGGGCTCACGACCCGGGATCGTGGCGGAAATTGCGGAATTGCTGGCGCGTTTCGGCCTCGAACCCGAGATGGACCAGCCGACTCGCAAGCTCGCCTATGGCAAGCAGCGGCTCCTGGAGATCGTGCTAGCGATGGCTGCGCGACCGAGCGTGCTGCTGCTCGACGAACCAGCAGCCGGGGTGCCCGAGGATGAACGGCGGGACATCCTTGCCGCGCTTGCCGCCCTCCCGTCAGATGTCGCGATTCTGTTGATCGAGCACGACATGGACCTCGTATTCAATTTCGCCGATCGCATTTCGGTTCTGGTGGCGGGGAGTCTCCTGACCGAGGGCGAGCCGGAGGCGATCGCAGCGGATGAGCGCGTCCGCGCCGTCTATCTCGGCGAAGACGTACATGGCTGAACTCCTGCGGGTCGAAAATCTGAGCGCGGGCTATGGCGAAGCGCGGGTCATCCATGGCGTGAGTTTCGCTCTTAAGGATGGGCAGTCCCTGGCGCTGCTCGGCCGTAACGGCGTCGGGAAGACGACGCTTGTCGATTCGCTGATCGGCGTCACCACCCGCTTTGACGGCGCGATCGCGCTTGGCGGCGAGGACATCGCGCCTCTTCCGCCGTATCTCCGCGCTCGGCGCGGCATTGGCTGGACGCCGCAGGAGCGCAACATCTTCCGCTCGCTGACAGTCGAAGAAAATCTGACGGCAGTCGCGAATCCGGGACCCTGGACGGTCGAACGGGTCTACGCGCTCTTTCCGCGCCTTCGAGAGCGGCGCGGCGTAATGGGCCGGCAATTGTCGGGCGGCGAGCAGCAGATGCTGGCCATCGGCCGCGCGCTCGTCCTCAATCCGCGCCTTTTGCTGCTCGATGAGCCGACCGAGGGGCTCGCGCCGATCATCGTGGACGAATTGTTGACCGCGTTGCGCCAACTCAACCGTTCGGGCCTGTCCATGATCATCGTCGAACAGAAGCCGAAGAAGATCTTGCCCTTCACCGATCAGGCCATCGTGCTCGATCGCGGTGCGATCGCCTATGCCGCGCCCAGCGTCGAACTCCTCGCCGACCCGGCCGCGCTCGACGCGCATCTGGCCGCGACGAAGAAAACAGGACAGTCGGATCGACAGAGGACGACAAGCTTATGAGCCGCAAGGGGCGGATTGGATGCGCTGGCGAGCTCCTGGTTGAGTTCGTCTGCCGGAGCAAGAACGGACGCCACCGCCGCGCGGACGTATATCGCGGGCCCTTTCCCTCCGGAGCGCCCGGCATCTTCATCGATCAGGCAGCGCAGATGGGCTCCGATTGCATTTTCGTAGGAGCTGTCGGCGACGACGCTTTCGGCTCCGTCGTTGTCGATCGCCTTGTCGAGCATGGGGTTCACTGCGATCTTATTGCACGCGTGCCCGGAGCGCCGACCGGCTCGGCCTTCGTCAGCTACAACGACGACGGCACCCGGGACTTTGTCTACAACATCGCTCTTTCCGCCGCGCCGCAGTTCGACGCAGGCCCTAAAACCATCGCCGCGCTCGACGAGTTCAAGCTTGACACTATGCATGTTTCTGGCGCGGCGCTTGGCGACCATGCGATGTGCGAGAAGATCATGACGCTTTGCAGAGCTCTTCAGCTAAAGGGCGTCAAGATATCGTTCGATCCGAACGTTCGGAAGGAACTGGCGTCCGAAGCGAGCTACTTTACAGCGGTGCGTGAACTCATTGCGATGGCCTCAATCTTTTTGCCGAGCGAGGAGGACGCCGAGATCCTATTTCCCGATCGCTCGCTTCAGAGCTACGGCGAGGAGCTTTTTGCGAAGGGTCTCGATTATGTCGTCCTGAAGCGTGGCGACAAGGGCGCTCAAGGTCTGAGCCGCAGGGGCGAACACGTCGATCTTAAGGCTCATGCCGTGGAGGTCCGGGACCCGACCGGCGCCGGCGACTCCTTTTGCGCGACCTTCGTCAGTCTCATTGCAGCAGGCGCGCTTGGCTTCCAACAGGCACTGGAGCGGGCGAACGCGGCCGGCGCGCTCGCGGTGACCCGAGTCGGCCCGATGGAGGGCAACAGCAATCTCGCCGCGGTCGAAGCCTTGCTCGCGAAGCCGCGATGAGCGCTGCAGCGAAGCTCCGCGCCGTCGTTCGCGACAATCGCGCGGGACTTCGCCGCGCGCTGCCCTCGTGGTGCACCGCACATCCCGACACGCTCCGTGCGGTCATCGCTGCGCACCGCGATGGCGACGACCCGATCCTGATCGAGTTCGACTTGCAACCAGGTCAACCAGGAGGGCGGTTACACCGGAATGACGCCCGCCGCGTTCCGGACCTTCGCGGAAGGACTTATGAGCGAGGCGGGGGTCGATCGCGACCGCTTGATCCTCGGCGGCGATCACCTGGGTCCCAACCCCTGGCGGGACCTTCCGGCTCGCGAAGCCATGCGTCGCGGGGCCGATCTCGTCCGCGCCTATGTCGAGGCGGGCTTCGACAAGATCCATCTCGACGCCAGCATGCGTTGCGCGGACGACCGAACGCTTTCCGAGGCTACGATCGCAGACCGCGCAGCGGAACTTTGCGCGGCGGCCGAGGAAGGGGCGCGAGGCTCGGACCTCGCTTATGTCATCGGCTCCGAAGTTCCGATCCCCGGCGGCGAGATGGAAGCGGTCAACGCTCTTGCCGTGACGCCCGCTGAGAACGTCCGCCGGACCATAGATCTGCATCGACAGGCGTTCGCCGCGCGAGGCATTCAAGACGCCATGGGTCGCGTCATCGCCATCGTGGTGCAGCCCGGCGTCGACTTCGGCAACAGCGACGTCGTGCAGTTCGATCGTGCGAAGGCTGGCGGCCTGGTTGCCTCCCTGACCGAGTTTCCTGAGATCGTCTTTGAGGCGCATTCGACGGATTTCCAGTCGCTTCGCTCTCTGTCGGACTTGGTCGAGTGCCGATTTGCGCTTCTCAAGGTTGGCCCGGAACTGACCTTCGCTTTCCGGGAGGCCCTGTTCGCGATGGCGGCGATGGAGGCGGGCCTGGGAGGGATTGCGGACTCTGCAATCGTCAAGGCGCTCGAGAACGCCATGGACAGGAATCCCGGAAACTGGCGCAGCTATGTCGCTCGCGGGCCGAGTGAGCGGGTCGAGCGGCTGTTTGGCCTCAGCGATCGTGTTCGCTACTACTGGCCGGATCGAGACGTCGCCAAGGCGGCCGCCGAGGTCCAGGCCTGGATCGATTTCAGCGGAGATTGCGCCGGGCCTTGTCTCGCAATTCGCCAGCGGCTTTGATGGTTCGACCGAGGGCTGCCCGCTCGCCGAGCGCATTGTGAGATCGCGCGTCGGCGCGGTCGTCGCCCGATACCGGACAGCGTCGCGACCACCAGTCTAAAGGTACTGACAGAGAGAGTTGGCGCACCATGCATGCGTCCCCCGAAAGCGGAGCCGCCCTCGGCGCATGAAAAAGCCTAAATCGTTGGTATATCAATTTGTTAGCGCGATGGTCTTAACAGAGAGTTTCTGGCGGAGACGGAGGGATTCGAACCCTCGATAGAGCTTTACAACCCTATAACGGTTTAGCAAACCGCCGCCTTCAGCCTCTCGGCCACATCTCCGGACGCAATGCGCGTCGCGACATATGCCCGACGCATCCCCCCATTGCAAGCGCTGCGGTCGAGGTCAGCGTTGGCGCGAAAGGTCGCGCAGCCAAGGGCGCGTCACCAAAGCCAGCAACACGCCCGACACGTTGGCGAAGATCAGGGCCGCTTCGCGGACTCAGCGGACGGTTGGCGCCAAGCCCTTCTTCGCGATCCTGTGGCGAGGACCTGAGGTCCACAAACTTCAGCGTGCACGCTGATCGTCAACCGCAAAGCACGAACAGGCTGATCAGGCGAGGCCGCACCGCCGGCAACCGCGCCTGATCAGCCGATACGCCCGAACGCGCAAACCGATTAGGCGGCCGGTGACGAGTTCGACGAAGGGGCGGACGTTGGAGTGGCCTTCCTGCGCTTGGCTGGCGCGCGCTTGGCTGGCGCGCGCTTGGCGGCCGATTTCTTCGCGGCGCCTTTTTGCCCGCGGATTTCTTCGCCGCCGTCCGTCTGGCGGTCGTCTTCTTCGCGGAGGCTTTCTTCACCGCTCCTTTGCGCGTCGCTTTCTTAGCGACGACCTTGCGGGCAGACTTCTTGGCGGGCTTCTTGGCGGCGGACTTTCTCGCCGTCTTCTTCGTAGCAGCTTTGGGCATGTATCACGTCCCTCTTAATCATCCGCTTTCGAGCGCGACTTGCGCGCCATGCAGATGCGCGGGCGAAAGTACATTCGTTTTGATTTCACGCAAGCGTTACACACGCACGCGACAAGCACTGAACAGCATGACTATCGAATTATCGCGCGCACTCCGACCCCTGATCGTTGATGACGATAGCGCTCGCGTCAGCCGTTCACTCTGTTCACAACGACGCACGCGCTCGCGTGAGAAGCGTCTCCCCCGCAGTCGACACAAATTCGGTCCATGTCCGATTTTCCCATATATTGTGCGCGTCTCCAATGATCGTTGTTAGTCGCGCGACGGCGCCCCATCGCACGTACGGAACGGGTCTCATGCGCATGAGACAGCACTCGTAGCGACAACATTCACCGCGGCGAGCGTATCAAACCGAAACGATGCGCATGCTCATCGCAATCGAATTTTTCTTCGTCGTCGCTATCAAATTTTTGTCGATGAGACGTTGCAACCGCCGACTTCAGCAAGCGAATCGCGACAACAACGAAGTGATTTGCAGCGCGATTTGATTCGAAGTTAGAGGCCAAGACGCTTCTTGAGCGCGTCGCTTACCGCTTGCGGATTGGCCTTGCCTCCAGTCGACTTCATCACTTGACCCACGAACCAGCCCAACATGCCGGGCTTCGCTTTGGCTTGCTCGGCCTTGTCGGGATTGGCTGCGATCACCGCATCGACCGCGCTGTCGATTGCGCCTGTGTCGGTCACCTGACGCAGACCGTGCCTCTCGACCAGAGCGCGCGGATCCTCGCCACGGTCGTCGGCGAACAGCTTCACAAGCAGATCCTTGGCGATCTTGCCGGAGATGACGCCCTCGCCGATAAGATCGACGAGAGCAGCCAAAGACGCGGCGCTCAAGCCGGCGTCCTTAACGGCAACGCCTTGCGCGTTGGCCTGCGCGGCGATATCGCCCATCAGCCAATTGGCCACCGCCTTTGCGTCGCGCTTGGCGCCGCCGTGCTTGACTGCGTCCTCGAAGAAATCCGCCGTCTCCCGCTCGGCTACGAGGATCGAGGCGTCGTAGGCCGAGAGGCCGTAGTCGGCCATGAAGCGGGCCCGTTTAGTGTCCGGCAATTCGGGCAGCTCGGCAGCCAACGCGTCGATGAAAGCCTGGTCGAGTTCGAGCGGCAGGAGGTCGGGGTCGGGGAAATAGCGATAGTCGTGCGCCTCCTCCTTGGAGCGCAACGAACGCGTTTCCGCGCGCGCAGGATCGAACAGTCGCGTCTCCTGCTCGACGACCCCGCCGTCCTCGATCAGCGCAATCTGCCGGCGCGCCTCGGTTTCGATCGCCTGGCCAATGAAGCGAATGGAGTTGACGTTCTTGATCTCGCAGCGTGTGCTGAGGGGTTCTCCGGGGCGGCGCACCGAGACATTGACGTCGGCGCGCAGATTGCCTTTCTCCATGTCGCCGTCGCTCGAGCCGATGTAGCGCAGGAGGGTGCGCAACTTGGAGACATACGCCTTGGCCTCGTCGGCCGAGCGCATGTCCGGCTTGGACACGATCTCCATCAGAGCGACCCCCGAGCGGTTAAGGTCGACGAAGCTCATCGTCGGCGACTGGTCGTGCAACGACTTGCCCGCATCCTGCTCAAGATGCAGGCGCTCTATCCCGACGTTGATCGAACGGTCCGGGGTGAGATCGACCTGAATCTCCCCCTCCCCCACAATCGGGCTTTTGTACTGGGAGATCTGATAACCTTGCGGCAGGTCGGGATAAAAATAATTCTTGCGGTCGAAGACCGAGCGGCGATTGATCCTGGCTTTGAGGCCAAGGCCCGTGCGCACCGCCTGCGCCACGCATTCGCGGTTGATCACGGGCAGCATGCCGGGCATCGCGGCATCGACGAGCGATACATGCGAGTTGGGTTCGCCGCCGAACGCCGTCGAGGCGCCGGAGAACAGTTTGGAACGCGAGGTCACCTGGGCGTGGACCTCGAGACCGACGATCACCTCCCAATCTCCGGTCGCGCCTTTGATAAGCGTTGTGCTCACGTTCTCTGTCGCCATGCTCGTCGCTCTACTCTGCTCCGAAGTCCTTGGACCTATCGCGCCGGCGCCTCACGCCCACCAGGGCTCCGGAAGCCTCATCCGACCTGCCGACTGCTCGATCGTCTCGCCGAGCGCGAACAGCGTCTCCTCGTCGAACGGCCGGCCGATGAGCTGAAGCCCAAGCGGCAAGCCATCGGTCGACAAGCCCGCAGGCGCGACAAGTCCCGGCAGACCCGCCATGTTGACGGTCACGGTGAAGACGTCGTTGAGATACATTTCGACCGGATTGTCCGAGCCCTTCTCGCCGATTCCGAAAGCGGCGGACGGCGTGGCGGGGGTCAGAATCGCGTCGATGCCGTCATCGAACGCACGCTCGAAGTCGCGCTTGATGAGGGTGCGGATTTTCTGCGCCCGTACATAATAGGCGTCGTAATAGCCGGCGGAGAGGACGTACGTTCCGATCATGAGGCGCCGTTGCACTTCCGCCCCGAAGCCCCTGGCGCGGGTCTTCTCGTAAAGGTCGGTGATGTCGGATCCCGGCTCTCGCAAGCCATAGCGCACCCCATCGTAGCGCGCGAGATTGCTCGAAGCTTCCGCGGGCGCCACTATATAATAAGCGGGAAGCGCATAAGGCGTGTGGGGCAAGCTGACGTCGACAATAGTCGCGCCGGCCGCGCTAAGCCATTCAGCGCCGAGCGCCCACAGGCGCCCGATCTCGCTGCTCATGCCCTCGAGACGATATTCCTTCGGCACGCCGATCTTCATGCCCCTGACCGAGCGACCAACCGCTGCTTCGTAATCCGGGACCGCGGTCGGGGAGCACGTGGAATCCCTCGCGTCAGGCCCGGCCATCGAGCGCAGCATGATTGCGGCGTCGCGCACAGTGCGCGCAAGCGGTCCCGCCTGATCGAGCGAGGAGGCGAAGGCGACCATGCCGTATCGCGAGCACCGCCCGTAGGTCGGCTTGACGCCGACAATACCGGTGAAGGCCGCAGGCTGACGAATCGAACCGCCGGTATCGCTCGCAGTAGCGGCAAGACAAAGACGCGCTGCGACGGCCGAGGCGGACCCGCCGGAAGAGCCGCCGGGCGTCAAGAGACCGTGCTTATCGGAACTGAGCGCCGCAGTGCGCGCCCTGTCGCGGCTCCAGTTGGGCGGCAGCCAGGGCGAAGCGACGGGCCCGTAATAGGACGTCTCGTTGGAGGAGCCCATGGCGAACTCGTCCATATTGAGCTTGCCCAGCATCACCGCGCCGTCGCGCCACAAATGCGCGGTCACGGTCGATTTGTAGTGCGGCTTGAATCCATCCAGAATATGGCTGCACGCCTGGGTGTGGACCCCTTCAGTGGCGTAGAGGTCCTTGACGCCAATCGGCAATCCCTCGAGTGGGCCGGACTCTTTCTTGGCGAGGCGCGCGTCGCTGGCCTCCGCCATTTGCAACGCCTTGTCCGCCGTGACGGCGACAAATGCATTGAGGCCCTTGGCGCGCTCGATGACCTCGAGATGAGCCTTAGTGATCTCGAGGCTGGAAATCGCCCGAGACTTGAGGCGATCGCGCGCCTCGGCGAGCGTCAGGGAGGTCAGATCGGTCAAATTAAGTCCTTGAAGGCGAGCGTCCGCCTTAGCGGGTCACTCGATCACTTTGGGAACGACAAAGAAGCCATCCTCGCTCAGCGGCGCATTGGCGAGCACCGCGCGCGCAATATCGCCGTCGGCGATAACGTCGTCGCGCATCGGCAGCCGCATGGGAATGACGGAGGTCATCGGTTCGACGCCTTCGACGTCGACCGAATCAAGAGCCTCGACGAACTTGAGAATAGCGTTGATCTCGCGTTGTAAATGCGACGTCTCGGCGTCGCTCACCTCGATGCGCGCGAGATGCGCAATACGGCGGACGGCGTTAAGATCGACGGACATCCAAAGCTCCCAGAACGGCTTGGAACGTGGGCGCGCCCCTATACATCGCCGATATTTCGCTGGCAAACAGCGATGTGAGACGCGCCCCAAGTTTGCCGCGCCAGCTGTGAGCGCCGTCAGTCGACTAGCACGCCCGCCCGTGATAGGCCGCCTGCGCCGATGCGCCCCCCCGTCGCAATCGAAGATCTCGCTCTCAGCCTTCCTCCCAAGGCGCGGCTGATCGGCATCGATCTTGGTTCGAAGACAATCGGTCTTGCCATCTCCGATGTCGAGCGCCGTCTCGCTTCGCCCCTGCGGACCCTGCCGCGCGGCGCCTTCGCCAAGGACGCTGAGGCGTTGAGCGCGATCTTCCGCGAATTCGGCGTCGCCGCAATCATCCTCGGGCTGCCGCTCGACCTCGACGGAAGGGACAATCCGCGCGCGCAATCGACGCGGGCTTTCGCGCGTAATCTATCGACCCGGACAACTTTGCCGATTGTATTTTGGGATGAGCGGTTCTCGACGGCCGTCGTCACCCGCTCGCTTATCGAAAACGACGTGTCCCGCGCCCGGCGCGCGCAGGTCGTCGACAAGATGGCCGCCGCCTATATTCTTGAGGGCGCCCTGGACCGCCTCAGGGCCATCGGGCGGCCAGAAACGAACAACCCGTAGCCGTTCTGAACAGTTTTTCTCGCTTGTCTCTACATTATTGTGGAAGCGCGAACTCGCCATTATTGTCGGGAACGTCTTGTATTCCGCATCGAAAATCGGCGTCTTTTACGGTGTAGACTGAGGTTGTGCCCGAATCAACGCGACCCGCGCGTTGAGCAAGGCTATCGACCCCGGAGCAGAGCGCCCTGAGATGGTCCGCCTTCCTCCGCCGAACGGGACAGCGTTGTCGTATGATTGAGGAAATGGGTTTCCCGAGACGGGTGCGCGGAGAACAAGGGAGAGCCGGACGGAACGGCTCCGGGAAAGCGCCTAGAAGGGCGAACGATTCGTCTTACCGGACTGTCACGCACGAAGCGCTCGATGTCGCTCGTTACATTACGGACATGACGGCTCAGCTGGAAGCGATGGCGATCGCCGCCCGTCTCGATCTGCTCGCCTATTTCCTCGGGATGGCCAAAGCGGAAAGCGAAATTTATGTTCGCACCAACGCCGTCGCCGAAGCCGAGCGCCGGGATGAGGAACCCTTCGAGATTGCGGTTGGATCGTCCCACGGGAACAACTCTTTCGATTGACACTTCTCGCCCGCGGCTCAAACTTCGTCGGGCGCTGATCGCAAGGCGACGCGATTGCCTGAATATTCGACGCGCCCCGCCACTTCGAGTTCGAGCAGCGCCACCCGCACCGCCCGCGCTGAAGTCTCTGCGGCCCTGGCGAGTTCGTCGAGCGTGATTGGCGAAGGGCTGAGCAGGGCGACGATCCGTTCGCGCGCCGCCTCGGCTTCGTCGCCAGCGCTGAAGGGCGCTCCGCTGGCGTCGTCGAATTCCTCGCCGGGCCGGGTTCGGGGCGTCGATTGCGGATCGACCCCGTACAGAGATTGCTCTCCCCACAGAGGTTCGCCGGCCTCGCCACTCGCCTCCCGCATGGCGACAAGATCGTCCGAGCGCACCGGTTCGAGCGCGGTCACCACGTCGTCCGGGCCGGTGCAGATCGACGCTCCCTGCTTTAAGAGATCGTTGGTTCCTTCGGCACGCGGATCGAGCGGAGAGCCGGGTACGGCGAAGACCTGGCGGTTTTGCTCGAGCGCGAACCGCGCCGTGATGAGCGAGCCCGAACCCCGTGCCGCCTCGACCACCACGACGCCTAAGGCCAGTCCTGAGACGATGCGATTGCGGCGCGGGAAGTCTCGTCCGCGAGGCTCCCACTCGATCGGCATTTCGGACAGGACCGCGCCCAATTCGACCATTCGCTCCATCAGCGGCACAGCTTCGTTCGGATAAGGCTTTCCATGTCCCCCGGCGAGCACCCCGACCGCGCCTGTCTCCAGGCTCGCCGCATGGGCGCGCTGGTCGATCCCCCGGGCGAGCCCCGAAACGATAACAAAGCCGGCTTGTCCCACGCCGCGCGCCAGCCGCTCGGCGAACGTGAGTCCCGCCGCGGAAGCGTTGCGGGAGCCCACGATCGCCACCGCCGCCTTGCGCAACACCGCCGCCTGACCCCGAAGCGCGAGAATCGGCGGCGCGGAATCGATCTCCTGTAGCGCCGTCGGATAATCCGGCTCGCCGAGGGCAAGGAAGCGGACCCCGAGTTTGCGAGCGGCAATGAGCTCCTTTTCGATATCCTCGACCGAAGCGATCCGGATCGGGCGCTTCGCGCCGCCGCGCCGCGCGAGCTCCGGCAGCGCCTTCAGCGCCGCTGCGACGCCGCCGCAATTGGTGGTGAGCGCCCGAAAGGTTCGCGGGCCCACATTCTCCGAGCGTGTGAGCCGCAGCCAATCGAAGCGTTGCTGGTCGGTAAGGCGCGACTCAGGCTTGTTCGCCATTCACTCTAATTCTTCTGCCCGATTTTTGACTCGGAGCCACTGAGAAGGCGGGCGATGTTCGCGCTGTGCTTGAACCAGATGAGCGCCGACAGAGCTGCAAAAACCACCGCCGCGCCACCCTCGCCAATCGCCGCCATGGCGATCGGCGAGGCGACCGTCGCCGCGAGCGCAGCGACCGACGAGTAACGCAAGAGCGCAGCGACCGCGAGCCAGACGACAACGAAGACGATCGCAGCGGGCCAGGCGAGGCCGATGAGCGCGCCAAGATAAGTGGCGACGCCCTTGCCGCCGCGAAACTTGAGCCAAACCGGGTACATGTGGCCGAGGACCGCGCCGGCAGCCGCCGCCAGCGCCGTCGACGGCCCGAAGAGCCGCCAGGCCAAAACAATGGCCAGGGTCGCCTTCAGCGCGTCGAGGACGAGCGTGGCAGCCGCGAGCCCCTTGCGGCCGGTGCGCAGAACGTTGGTCGCGCCGATGTTGCCTGAGCCGATCGAGCGCAAGTCCCCTGCCCCGGCCAGCCTCGTCAACACGAGACCAAAAGGAATGGACCCCAGACAATAGCCGAGCGCCAGCGCCAACGCCCCGCCGTAAGAAACCCCGACCATGCGCGCTTCCAGCCGATTTTCTGCAAGATTAAGCGTGCGCGACGCGCCCGGCAACCACGGTCATCTTGATCCGGCCCTCGAGCCGGGCCGCATCGAAGGGCGTATTTCGGCAACGCGAATGGAGCGAGGCCGGATCGAGCACATAAGGCTCATCCGGATCGAAGCGGATAATGTCGGCCGGCGCACCGACGGACAGCCTGCCGACTGGCAGCCGCAGGATCTCCGCGGGTCGCAAGGTCATGGCGCGGATGATCCGCGGCAAGGGCGCGTGTACACCTGCAACGAGACGCAGGCTCGCTGAGAGCATTGTTTCGACGCCAATCGCGCCTGCCGCCGCCTCGGCGAATGGCAGTCGCTTGGTGTCGACGCCCTGGGGATCGTGGTCTGAACAAATGACGTCGATAAGTCCGGAGGCCAGGGCCTCGACCAAGGCCAGACGCTCGTCCTCGTCGCGCAGCGGAGGCTTGAGTTTAAGAAACGTTCGATAGTCGCCGACGTCAAGCTCGTTCAGGGTCAGATGATTGATCGACACGCCGCAGGTCACCGGCAGGGCCGCCTCGCGCGCCCGCGCCATCGCCTCGAGCGACAGGCGGTTCGAGATCAACGCCGCGTGGTAACGGACGCCCGTCAGCGCGACCAGACGCAGGTCGCGCTCGAGCACAATGGTTTCAGCCTCGCGCGGCACGCCCGGCAAACCAAGCCAGCTCGCGCGCAGGCCCTCGGCCATCACCCCCTCGCGGCTCAGCGACAAGTCCTCGCAGACCGGCGCGACGAGGGCGTCAAAATCGCGGGCGTAAGTCATCGCGCGGCGCATGGTCAGCGCATCGGCGACCGAATGGGGCCCGTCTGAGAAGGCGATCGCGCCTGCTTCGGCAAGCAGGCCGATTTCGGCGACTTCCTCGCCTTTCAGGCCCTTGGTCAGGGCCGCGCCGGGGTGGACCCGGACCTTGGCGTCATCGCGCGCCCGGCGCAGGATGAAGTCGACCACAGCAGGGTCGTCCACCGGCGGATTGGTGTCGGGACGCGTGATGAGCGTGGTCACACCCCCCGCTGCGGCGGCGGCGCTAGCGCTGGCGATGGTCTCACGATGCTCGGCCCCGGGCTCGCCGACGAAAGCGCGCATGTCGACGAGGCCCGGCGAAACGACGTCGCCCGCGCAGTCGACGATCAACGCCTCAGCCGGCAATTGTTCGCGCGTGACCTTGGCCCCAACGCCGGCGATGACGCCGTCGATGGCGATCAGCCCGCCGCGCGTCTCGTTCTCCTGAACGGGATCGACGAGACGCGCGTTGAGAAAAGCGATCGGCGGAGTTGAAGGCATGCGGCGCGCGTTGACTACCGGCCGGCGCCGGTCAGCGCAAGCCATCCAAGACGTAGGACGCCGACATTCGCGCTCGCCTGCGCTCTTGCCTGCCCCGCCAAAAGCGGCTAATGCGCCGGTTCGCTCAAGGGTCGCGTTCGCGGCCCCTTAAGCAGACCTATGCGCCCGTAGCTCAGCTGGATAGAGCACCAGACTACGAATCTGGGGGTCAGGAGTTCGAATCTCTTCGGGCGCGCCAAATAAATTCAATGTGTTGTGAGAAGTTTAGGACCTATAACTTTAGCCAAGTTTTTCTGGGCGTCTCCGATAGGCAAACAAGAAGCCTTGGATTGCTTGCTCTCGCTTGAGTTATGCGGGCTTACTGAGTTCGTTGGCCCGCTCCGCCCTTCTCTATGAAATGACGAGAGAGACCGGGTTCTGGCGGCATCGCCTCCTGATCGACATAGCCGTCGAGCGACCGGTTCAATCCGAAGGCAAGCGTCGCCACGGCGCAAAACCTCCTAGCCAGCGTTTCAAGTTAGTTTGGGCCGCGTGAGTTGGAACCGATGTCGGCGATGAATGCGGCCTTGGACTCAGCCTGCGGATACAACCGAAGCGGGAATTACGTCCGCGTAAGCGTTAGTAAAACCAAGCTAAATGAGCCTAAACGCTAGTAAATTTGCTAGCATTTACTAGCTTTATTTTTCCGAATTGGGCCTTTTCAATGGGTTAGAGCCGAAGAAAATAAGAGAATTTGCTCCGCGTCCCAGCTCGTGGGTCAAGTTGTGGGCCACGTTTCAGACAGCCACACATTCTCGTCTTCCCGGCCGTGTACCGACAAGCGGGAAAGAGGATTCCGCCGGAAGGAAGTAATAGACAAAATTTCTGATTTTTGTCAAGACAATTCGGGCTCTTATAGTATCCGTATTGATCAAGGGGTTTTTGGCGTCCAAGGGCGATTGGCCTTCAGGAGGGCGTTGGCGAGGAGGACGAGCTTTCGCATGATTGCGGTGAGGGCGACCTTTGCCGGTTTCCCGGTTTCGACGAGGTGGGCGTACTTGGCCTTCATGTCCGGATTGAAGCGAGCGGCGACGAGGGCTGGCATGTAGAGCGCGTGGCGGACGTCGGCGCGACCGCCTCGAATGAATGAGCGACCGGTCCAACGCCCTGACTGTCGCGCCATGGGCGCAAGGCCTGCGAGACTTGCGGCCTGCCCTGGTTCGAGGGCGCCGAGTTCGGGCATTGCGATCAGCAGGGCGAAGGCGGTGATTTTGGATAGGCCGGGAATGCTGGTCAGGATGGCGAAGCGGCCGGAGAGGCTAACGTCGGCTTCGATGATTTGGAGAATTGCCGCTTCGACTGTCGCAATCTGGCGATCGATCTGTTCGAGGCGCTGAGAGTTCTGACGTTTCAACAGCGAGAGGGTCAGAACCTTTCCGCGATTCTTAGCGGCGGTTCGATCCTTCACCAGGGCCTCGCGAGCACCGTAGAGCTCCTTCAGTTCGAGTAGGACCTCGCTTCGGGCTGGGCGCGCCTCCAATTCCAGCAAGGCGCCCATGCGCGCCAGGATCGCCGCATCCAGGCGGTCGGTCTTCGCCAGCTTGCCGGTCGCCTCAGCGAAGCGGCGGGCCTGACGCGGATTGACCTTGACGAACGGAACGCCAGCGACGCCGGGCGCGCGTTCGATGCGCGATGATAAGGCCCGGTCGGCTCGAAGACGACCCGGTTCGTCGGCGTCTCCATGAGCCATTTGATGAGCGCCTTGTGACCGCGTTTATCGTTGGCGAACCGCCGTGCGGCGCCGTCGGTCAGCCGATGGGCGTCGAGATGGTCTTTCGACACATCGACGCCGATGGTATCGTGGTTCATCTTTTCCATGCCTCTGCTTGTCATTCGGGGCTCTCCCCCGGGCATCCGTCCAGGCCAAAGGAAAAGACGAGGGCGATCAAACTATAAGTCGACCCGTCAAACGGTCAGCGTTGCTCCGATCCGTCCCTCGCCGCTGCCGAGAGCGCTGCCACCCTCTCCAGCGGCTCCTTTCTGCCGCTCCAGCGCAAAAAGTCATAAGACAAGCGTTATCTGTTGTTTTGTGGCAAACTAGACGGATTGAGGAGCGATTCGATGAAGGCTGAGGATTTTTCGGCTTGGCTATCGGGGATTTCGGGGATGAGCGAGGCGCAGCGGGCGGAGGCAGTGGCGGCGCTGGAGAAGGCCGCCGCCGGCGCTGGGCGTTGACGAAGACAAGGGGCAGTCGGCGCGGGGACGCGCTTGGAACGGCGGGCGTCGAGCGCGTCGCGGCTCAGGGCTGTCCCCATTGCGCGGGCCGCGAGGTCGTCGGTTGGGGCCGCTGGACGGGCTTTTGCGGTTCCGCTGCAAGAGTTGCGGGCGCACCTTCAACGCGCTGACCAAGACGGCATAGGAGAGGAAGAGGCCGTCGTCGTTGCCTTCCGAAGGCACATTTTGCTGCCGCTCGACGACTGCCTTTATGCCCTGCAGCCCACGATCCCGCATCTGACCCGCTCGTCCCTTCACCGGTGTCTGCAACGCCACGGGATCTCCCGGTTGCCGCATGTTGAAGGCGAATCCTCGGCCAAACGCAAATTCAAGGCCTATTCAATCGGCGAGTTTCATATCGACATCGCCGAAGCTCGAACCGCGCAGGGCAGACTTTATCTCATCGTCCCCATCGACCCAACGTCGAAGTTCGCCCTCGTCGAGTTGCACGAGAAGATGGCGCGACGCACCGCGGGCGGCTTCCTTCGCCGCCTGATCGCCGCCGTCCCTTACAAGGTCCACACCGTCCTCACCGACAACGCAACCCACTTCACCACGCCAGGCGATACGAGTTCGGCTGCGCCGGACATCAAGGCCGCCCTGGACGCTGGAGAGCCCGTTTGGGCGACGCCTTCGAATACCTGCGCCCAGAACGATATCGATCATCGGCTACTAAAGCCCAAGCGTCCATGGACCAA
>CAWIKX010000035.1:0-15834 GCA_963836695.1 uncultured Alphaproteobacteria bacterium | reverse complement strand
CGGGTTATCCCTGACACAGGTAATAACGTAAGCCATTCCGTGGCACATGCCTCTGACGGGAGACTACCATGCCTTATGGTGAGATCGCTCTTGCGTCTGGTCGGAACTTCTAATCCGGCGTCTTGGAAGTTCCGTGTTCAAATTCAGCGCGACGATGAGCATTCCCAGAAGCCAAGCTGACCCGCGCAACCGTCCTAGCTCCTACACACCTAGCGGAACGCGAGCTTTCCAGTGGTATTCCATCCACGGTGGAACTCTCCACTCCCTTTCCTGAGGCGCTAGAACTAGCGGCTGAGATTTTGAGAGCCGCAAAAAGCGCTGGAATACCCCTGCCAAAGGGGGTCGTACTCCGTTGGAATTTTCCGGATGTAGACGCTTAGATGCAGACATAAATATATCCTTATATTGCGTAGAAATGCGGCCTATCAATTCGATACGAGCATGGCTGCCATGCTAACTTTTCTCTAACAATATTTGCCGCGCTAGATTTTGCATTGAGGCCAGAAACTGTGATAGAAGAATGCATGAACGTAGCGCAGTCGATGATTCCCGTACTTGATCAGCTAGCCTCCCAAGGGGCTAACGAGGTATCCCGCCTTATCAAGGCCGCCTATGAGATGGGCCGCGAAGATATGCGTTCTGAGCTGATGGCCCTCCTCTCACCCTCGCGCGAGAGTGGGAATTTCGAGCGTAGCGATCAAGTTATAGTTGAGGGTACCGTCGCCAAGGCTCGTCCTGGAACAGTAAGGCCGGCGATCCTAGACCTGATCAATCATGCGAACGGTCTTCAAACCGAGCAAATTATCCGCACTACGGGATTCAAACAGAATTCTGTCAGAGGCACGATATCTACCCTCGCTAAGGAGGGAAAGATTGAGCGACGGGAAAACGGATGGGTCAAAAAGATTGGAGCCCCCGCACAGGCGGAGGCTCCCAAAAATTTGCGGAGGTTGATGCCCTCTTCAGATAAGCGGTTCGCGACCGCGTCCAATCCTAGCCGACGTGCAAATGAAGGGCAGGTGGGACATGTTAATATAACGGTTGACAAGCCAGCGCTGCGGGGGTCGCAACCCCGTGGCGCTGTCACCACATGCTTGGTTGGCATGGTATGCCGAACTCCGTCAAGGAATCCAGCGTGTTAAATCTCGCAGAAGCGCAGAAAAACGGGCGAATTGATGAATTTATCGCCCAACAAGAGGCCGCTGGAGTTCGGCCCCATTCATCTAGCTTGAGTAACATTAGAGGCGCGTTTACCTTTATTTCGCCGCTGACTGGGACAGCTCAAGCGGGGCGCGAAGTCATCGTCTTTGGGGTCCGGGTTGCAGCTCTCGTGAGCCGGGTTCGGCGCCAAGGCAAGCTGGATATTTGGCTCTTATGGCGTTACGCGTTGGCCCGCCGGGTTTTTGGGCCCCAGGAGCGCGAAACGGGTCATCAAGCGTCATGGCCGGGCTCGACCCGGCCACCCACGAGAACACCGCTCCATCAGGATAAACGGCTGGTACGAAACACGATCCTTTTGCGACCCAGATACATCGCGGCGGCGCGGCGTGGATGGCCGCGACGAGCGCGGCCATGACGGCTCACGGCAGAATTCCAGAAAACAAAGGCTAATACCGAGACTGGAGATCATGACCGATAGGCCCAATCCCGAAGGCCGATCGACATGATCCGCCGGGGCTGGTTGATGAGCTTGTTCCATGCATCGCAGCAGTGATCGACGATGTCGTCGAAGGATTTGAAGATCCGATTTGAGAGCCAGTTGTCGCGCAAGAATTGTCAGATGTTTTCCTGCGGGTTCAGCTCCGGGCACTTTGCCGGGAACGGGATCAGCGTGATGTTGGATGGCGCGATGAGCCTGTCCGACAGATGCCAGCCGGCCTGATCGACCAGCAGCACGGCGTGCGCTCCCGGCGCGATCTGGGTGGCGATTTCGGCGAGATGGAGGTTCATCGCCTCCGTGTTGCAGCGTGGCATGACCAGGGCCGCGCCTTTGCCGTCCTTGGGACAGATCGCGCCGAAGATATAAGCTGAGGCGGTTTGACCTGCCACTGAGATTTTCCTCCACGGGGATTTAAGTCCGGCCCTCTTGAAGGACGGACAGATGAAGCGAGCACGGTTCACGGAAGATCAGATCATCGGGGTGCTGAAGGAGCACGAGGGCGGGGCGAAGACGGCGGATCTGGCGCGCAAGCACGGCGTCTCAGAAGCAACGCTTTACAACTGGAAGTCCAAGTACGGCGGCATGGATGTCTCCGAGGCCAAACGGCTGAAGCAGCTCGAGGACGAGAACGCCAAGCTGAAGAAGCTTTTGGCCGAGCAGATGTTGCGATGGCGCCGCGCTTCGCGAGCTTCTGTCAAAAAAATGGCTAGGGCCCGCCGTCAAGCGCGAAGGCGTCGCGCATCTTCGGGCCACGATGGGCCTGTCGGAACGGCGGGCCTGCTCGATCGTCAGCGCTGACCGCAAGATGGTCCGTTACCGCTCATGTCGGCCGCCAGACACGGAGCTTCGGACGCAATTGCGCGATCTCGCCAACGAGAGGAAGCGTTTCGGATATCGTCGGCTGTTCGTCCTGTTGCGGCAGGCGGGCGAGCCCTCGGGCGTCAACCGCATCTACCGGCTTTATCGCGAAGAAGGCCTCACGGTGCGCAAGCGGCGGGCTCGGGGGCGCGCCGTGGGGTCGCGGGCGCCGATCCTTGTCGAATTCCAAGCCAAACGCTCGCTGGTCGGTGGATTTCGTCCACGACCAGCTTGCCTGCGGCCGGCGGCTCCGCATTCTGAACATCGTCGATGACGTGACGCGGGAGTGCCTGGCGGCGATCCCCGACACCTCGATCTCAGGCCGGCGCGTGGCGCGCGAACTGACTGTTTTGATCGAGCGCCGCGGCAAACCCGACATGATCGTCTCGGACAATGGGACCGAGTTCACCTCGAACGCCATGTTCGCCTGGGCGCAGGACAACAGGGTCGTCTGGCATTTCATTGCGCCAGGAAAGCCGATGCAGAATGGCTTCTGCGAGAGTTTCAACGGGCGCATGCGCGACGAGCTTCTCAACGAGAGCCTGTTCCTCGGCCTCGATCATGCCCGGACCAAGATTACGAACTGGGTCGACGATTACAACCAGCGACGACCGCACTCGGCGCTGGGCTATCTCACCCCGGCAGCTTATGCCGCCAATCTCTCCGCAACATGCGATCGTCTGCGCAACCCCGACCAGCTCCGCCGATCGCATGTTGCTCCCACCCGCGCCCCATCGCTTAAAACCCGCCGAGGCTCTAATCGCCGCTGGATGATACTTCAGTGGCAGGTCAGGTTCGCTGATCTTTGGGAGCGCTTGGACGCGCGCCGCGCTTGGCCCAACGGCGGGTGATCTTGTTCTTCTGGCCGACGCGCGCCTGGTCGGCGAACCAGACCTCTATGGCGCTGGGCTCGACGTCCTTCTCGCGCCCGATCGCTTCCAGGCGCGCGGAAAAGCTTTTTTAAAATCCTCGATCGCGCCTGCGGCCTGAGCGTAATGGCGAGGCCGGGCCGATAGCTTGCGATAACCCATGGCGCGCAATTGGCGGCTCAACGTCTGCTTGGCGACGACGACGCGGAATTCTTCGAAAACCCATTGGCAGAGATCCACGATCCGCCAGCGCACGACCCCATGAACCGCCGGAATCGGGCCGCTCTCGATGATCGCGGCGAGCCCCGCCCGATGCGTGTCGTTAAGCCGGGATGGCTGTCCAGGCGGCTTGCGGTCGATCAGGCCGTCCGGCCCCTGGGCGTTGAACTTCATCACCCAGTCGCGAACGATCTGGAGCGTCACCCCGCCGATCCTGGCCGCTTGCGTGCGCGTCGCGCCTTCGTAAATCGCCGCCAGCGCCAAAAGCCGGCGCGCCTGCGGCCCGTCCTTCGATCGCTTCGCCGACGACCTCACCATCTGCGCATCAAAATCAGCCCGGAGCGGAATGGGCATGGCGAACCTCCTTCGTTCACCACCTTGAATCAGAACTCAACCGATTCGGGAATCCCCATCCGAGTCATGCCTTCAGAGACTTGGTATTACGCTTTAAGAGTTTGGTATAATTGACAAAATCAGAAATATACGCTATTCATTCCTACTCACGGAATTTATTTTTCCCGCTGCCGGTAGAGGCGCGAGGAAGACGAGAGACCGTGGCTGTTTGATATGTCGACCCACAACCTGTCGCGCGAGGCGAGAGAGAGGGCTGATTTCCTTAGTTCTACGCCTCATAACCCGTTGATAAGGCTTGATTTCGAAAAATAAACGCTAGTAAACGCTAGCTAATTTACTAGCGTTTAGGCTCATTTAGGCTCGTTTTGCTAGCGTTTATTGTTAGAGAGTTCCCGCTGTGGTTGTATCCGGTGCTCAGGCTGGGCAGTAGAGCTCGGGGCAGGGATCGCATCGGAGACCGAGCTTGTCTGAACCACCCATGCCGCGGTCCAACGGGATGAGCGGCATGGGAGCGCCGATGTCGCCCATGCCGCTTCGATCATCCTGCGAGAGCAGGGGCCTCGGACGAGCCGAAGCCTGTGCGCTTCAGAGCGCGTAGCGAGCGCTCTCACGGTCGTTGCGGCGCCGTCTCAGGCCAACCGCCGCGAGACCAAGGAAGCCGATGCCGAACATCGCCCAGGTCGAAGGCTCGGGGGCCGAAAGGCTGGTCACGTTGCCATCGATAGCAAGTTTGAGCGAGCCCGCGCCGCTCATGCCGGCGACTTCGACGAAATATGTGCCGGCAGCCTCATAGTCTCCAAATGGCGTGAACGTGCCGACGACCGCCGACTGACCGCCCTTGGACGGATCCGAGACCGTCGCTTCTTCGATGAGGGTTCCCAACGGGATGAACGGCGAGGAACTCGAGGTCGACGTCCAGGTAAAGAGGCTCAACTGCCCCTGGCCAGAAGGGATCTGGTCCACGATCGGCCCGGAGATGGACATCGAGGCGGTGATGTATTCAGCCGTCGGCAGCGTGAACTCGAAGAAATCGTCGAACGTCTGGCCGGAGCCCGGCGTCTTCGTGCTGGGAAACGAGACGCTATCGTTCAGGATAGAGCCAAGATCTTGAACCGTGATCGACGTGGCGTGAGCCGCCGGCGAGCAGAGAATTGCGACTCCAAATGCGACAAGCGATTTCGTCAGGACATTCATATTCATAAGCCATCCCCAATCTGAAGCCGCGTTCGGGATCAACAAGAACCTTAGCGGATCTGTGGAATATGTGCCTGGAGCGAGCCCAAAGCGCAACAATTTATCTAAATGTTAGCGTGAAATTATCGAGCGGTGGTTAACTTCGCCGCCAGCGAATAGCTGACCGCGCGACGTGGCAAATCGGCCCGCAACGGAGGTTTTTGAGTTGCGCCTTGCCCATGTAGAGGTCGCCAGACCCCGAGCGAAAAACGCAAGGGGCCGCTCGGCCCCCGCGGCTTGCTGACCCTAGCGATTGCTCGTGGGCTTGTATTGGCGGAGAGCCTTGCCGGTGTAGAGCTGGCGGGGGCGGCCAATCTTCTGCTCCGGATCCTGGATCATTTCCTTCCACTGGGCGATCCAGCCGACAGTGCGAGCGACCGCGAACAAAACGGTGAACATGTCGGTTGGGAAGCCCATCGCCTTCAGCGTAATGCCTGAATAGAAGTCGATGTTCGGATAGAGTTTTTTCTCGACGAAATAGTCGTCGTGCAAGGCGATGCGCTCGAGCTCCATGGCGACCTCAAGCAGCGGGTCGTCTTTGACCCCGAGCTCGTTGAGCACTTCATGCGTGGTGCTCTGCATGATCTTGGCGCGGGGGTCGTAGTTCTTGTAGACGCGGTGGCCAAAGCCCATCAGCCGGAACGGATCGTTCTTGTCCTTCGCCTTGGCGATGTATTTCGGGATGTTGTCGACCGTTCCGATCTCGCCCAGCATCTTGAGCGCCGCCTCATTGGCGCCGCCGTGGGCGGGACCCCAGAGGCAGGCGATGCCTGCCGCGATGCAGGCGAAGGGATTGGCCCCCGACGACCCAGCCAGCCGCACGGTGGACGTCGAAGCGTTCTGTTCGTGATCAGCGTGAAGGATGAAGATGCGGTCGAGCGCGCGCGCCAAAACCGCGTTGACCTTGTACTCCTCGCATGGGACCGAGAAGCACATGCGCAGGAAATTGGAGCAATAGTCGAGGTCGTTCTTTGGATAGACGAAGGGCTGGCCGATCGCATATTTGAACGCCATCGCCGCCAGCGTCGGCATTTTCGCGATCATGCGAATCGAGGCGACTTCGCGCTGCCAGGGATCGGTGATGTCGGTCGAGTTGTGATAAAACGCGGCGAGCGCACCGACGCACGCCACCATCACCGACATCGGATGAGCGTCGCGCCGGAACCCGTTGAAGAAGCGGTTCATCTGGTCGTGCACCATCGTGTGGCGCGTGACGCGATAGTCGAAATCCGCCTTCTGCGCGGCGGTCGGCAGCTCGCCGTACAAAAGCAGGTAGCAGGTCTCGAGGAAATCGCCGTGCTCGGCGAGCTGGTCGATCGGGTACCCCCGGTAGAGGAGCACGCCCTCGTCGCCGTCAATGTAGGTGATCTGAGATTTGGTGCTCGCGGTCGAAGTGAAACCCGGATCGTAAGTGAACATTCCGGTCTGGGCGTAGAGCTTGCCGATATCGATCACCGAGGGGCCGACAACGCCCTTACGAATCGGCAATTCGACCGATTTCTGACCGACGGTTAGTGTGGCGGAGGAAGCGGCCGCCGGCTCAACGGCTTTGTCGCTTTTGGTTAGGGTAGCGGAGGTCGGAGTCATCGAGCGTCTCCCATGACACTTAAGCGCTCTTGCACTGCAATATATGGCTATTGCAGCGCATTACTCAAGGCAAGTCAAAACCAAGCGACCAGCAGAACGCACGCCTTTATTGCGGGTTCTCGAAGCTGAACGTCTGGCTGTTCTCATCGTAGGCGAACAGCTCGCCATAGCGGCCGAGATTGATGATCGCCCGCAAGGTCCGCTCGGCGTAGTCCTCGGACATGTAGTCCTCAAGCTCCTCACGGAAGCGGGTGGCGGGCGCGCGATGGGTCGGGCGCTCGTCGAGAACACGCTTGATATGGGACGCGAGCGGGACATGCGCCAGCACCTGGTCGCCCATGACTTTCTTGCGCTGGTCGACGTCCATGTCGACGAAGCGCTGGCCAAGCGCCGTAAGCTTGATATCGCCCTCTTCGAACTCAGCCAGGCGCAGCAATTGCAAGGTCTCACCGAGCGGAAACAATTCGTCGATCTCGAGCTGCAGCGAGTTGGCGAGATGCGGCAGATCCGCCTTGCCGTCGTAGGGCGGAGCGGCGATCTCCTCCAGCATGCCTGCGAGCGAGTTGGTCGAGACCCTGGGAAGGGCGAGCCCAAGCCCGATCGCGGTCGCGGTTTCGCGCGCCGCTGGCTTCGTCGGGTCCGGACGTTGGGTCATCAGCGCATAGATCTTCTCCACCAGGTCGCGGAACGCTGGGTCCAGCCGGTCCCGAGGGTGGGGAAGGGTGACGGGAATTTCGGAGGCGATGCGGCCGGGATTCGACGACAGCACCAGGACGCGGTCGGCCATTAGCACCGCTTCCTCGATATTATGGGTGACCATCAGGATGGCCTTGATCGGTATGCGCCCTTCCTGCCAGAGGTCGAGCAGATCGGTGCGCAAGGTTTCTGCGGTGAGCACATCGAGCGCGGAAAACGGCTCGTCCATCAAGAGGATCTTCGGCTGCATCACGAGGGCGCGTGCGAAACCGACGCGCTGGCGCATTCCGCCCGACAGCTCCTTTGGGTAGGCGGATTCAAATCCGTCGAGGCCGATGGTGTCGATCGCTTTCAAAGCGCGTTTGCGCGTCTCATCGAGCGGCACCCCATTGGAGCGGGGGCCGATCTCCACATTGTCGAGAACGTCAAGCCAGGGAAAAAGCGCGAAGCTCTGGAACACCATCGCGACATCCTTTGCCGGCCCGTCCACCGGCGCGCCGCCGATCTTCACGGTCCCCTGCGTCGGTCGCGTAAGACCAGAAATGAGCCTCAGAAGAGTTGACTTGCCGGAGCCGGACCGGCCGAGCAACGCGACGATTTCGCCGGTCTTCATGCTGAGCGAGACGTCGTCCAGCACCGGCGCCCGCGCTTCGCCCGAACCTGTCGAGAAAACCTGGCTGACCCTATCGACCTCGAGGATCGTGGCGATGGTGGTGTCCAACATGGCCGAACTCCCTTATCAACGATGCGTCAGAGACGCAGCCGGCGCTCGGCATAGGCATAGAGCCGTCGCCAGAACAGGCGGTTGAACAGCGTCACGAACAGCGACATCATCGCGACGCCAAGCACAATTCTTGGGAAGTCGCCCTTGTCCGTAGCCTCGGCGATGTACGAGCCTACGCCCTTCGCAATAACGGTGTGATCTTTCCACTTGACATATTCGGCGACGATCGAGGCGTTCCATGAGCCCCCTGAGGCGGTGATCGCTCCAGTCAAATAATAGGGCGCAATTGCCGGGATGATGACCTGAGACCACCAGCGCCAGCCGCGAATGCGAAAGTTCGCGACCGCTTCACGCAAGTCGTTGGGAAAGGCGGACGCGGCGCCGATCGTGTTGAAGACGATGTACCATTGCGTGCCGAAGACGATGAGGAAACTGAGCCAGATATTTGGGTTGAGATTGTAGGCGAGCACGAGGCTGACTGCCGCGCCGAACAATAGGTTCACGGGGAAGGCGGCAAGGAACTGGGCGATTGGCTGACTGGCCTCGGCCCAGCGAGGCCTCAGTCCGATCCAGACGCTGATCGGAACCCAGACAATCGTTGCGAGCGCCATCAGCGCTACGACGCGAATGAGCGTGTAGAAGGTGAGGATAAAAACCTCTCCGGCCTCGGCCCAAGTGATTTCGGTGGCGATGTAAGAAATGGTGAGCCACGCCGACCACGCCGCCACGGCGACGATGATGAGGATCCAGATCGCGTCGATGAGCCGCGAGGGTTCTTTTGAGGTTTCGCGCGCTGGCGCAAGCGTCGCGAAGCGCAGCGGCCAAAGGCTTATGCTGCGCAGCACCCGGAATATGGGCGCGAAGCCCAGGCGGAGCCAGTGCGTGCGCTTGATCAGGTTCAGCACCCAAGACGACTCGACGTCCTGGCTCATCGACAATTCGACACGGAACTTGGCTGCCCAAGCCACAATCGGGCGGAACAACAGCTGATCGTACAAGAGGATGACGATGCCCATGGTCAGCACCGCCGCGCCGATCGCCGACCAGTCGCCCGCATCGTTGGCCTTGGCGATGAAGGACCCCACGCCCGGAAGCGCGATCGTCGTATTGCCGACCGTGATGGCTTCGGCGGCGACGACGAAAAACCAGCCACCCGACATCGACATCATCGTGTTCCAGATGAGGCCGGGCATCGCGAACGGCGCCTCGAGCTGCCAAAATTTCTGCCAGCCGGTGAGGCGGAAGCTGCGAGCCACCTCGTCGAGGTCGCGCGGGACCGTGCGCAGCGACTGGTAGAACGAGAATGCCATGTTCCAGGCTTGGCTCGTAAAGATCGCGAAGATGGCCGCAAGCTCCGCGCCCAGGGTGTTGCCGGGGAAGAGGTTGAGAAAGAATGTTACCGTGAAGGACAGAAAACCCAAGATCGGCACCGACTGCAGGATGTCGAGGATGGGGATGAGGATCATCTCGGCGCGCCTGCTCTTGGCCGCGAGGGTCGCGTAGGTGAAGGTGAAAATGAGCGAAGCGACGAGCGCCGCGAACATCCGCAAAGTCGTTCTCAGGGCGTAGTAAGGGAGCTGCCAATAGTCGAGCGAAACCAGGCTTTCGCTGGCCGCGGGCAGGGGCGCCGAAATGCCGTGGTAGCTCTTCGCGATTGCGGTCAAAATCGCCAGAATCGCTGCGAACGCAATCAGGTCCCATTGATTCGGTAGAGCCCGCCGCCCGGCGGACGCAATGGAATTGAACATGGGCGAATTCCGGCGGGCGGGTTCGAGAACTTAAGATTTGAAGCGGCCGAAAGGACGTGAGGAAGCTCAAACACCGTTGCCGCAGTGAAGGCAATCGGAATTTACGTCGCCCGGCCCGGTTGATTCGGCGTAACGCATGCTGAGCGCACGCGACAGTATGACGACAGCGCCGGCTGTTTGAACTCGAGCGACGCATCAACCACGGCCTGAGCGCGTTGGAGGGGCCGCGCGCGGCTGCCGAGAGGTCCGGGAAGACGAGGCAAGCCCGAGAAAAACCGCAAGCGATCGGTTGAGGCGGAGGATGTCCTCGTCCGACAGACGGCCGACCCGAACGCCGACCTTGGACTTCGGGACGGTGGTGACCTTATCCACCATCATTCGGCATGTTATGCGCAACCCGTTGCGCGGACTTGGATCAACCCGCAGCCGAAACAACGGCGCCTCCGTCTCGTCGCTGGTGAAGGCGCAGATGGTGACGGAATCCGTGGCGTTGAAACTGTCGTCCTGCACGATGACGACTGGACGGGGTTTTCCCGCATAGCCCTGACCTCCGGCGATAGTCCAGATGTCGCCGCGTCTCATCCGCCGGCTTCGCCCAACTCTGACGCAGCATCGATGAACGCCTGATCCTCGCGCGCGAGTTCGCTTGCCGCGACGGCCCGCGCCTGACGCCTTGCTTCCGAACGGAAGGAGGAGGCGCGTACGTCCGGAACCCAAATCTGAATTGGGCGCAAGCCTTGCGAACGGAGCCGCTTACGATGTTCCTGCACTTTTGCTCGCGAGGGCTTGGGCAGCGAAGTCACAGCGATGCTCCGTCAAGTTACATGTAACTTAACGCTGGGAATCGGCTTTGACCAGAGCCCTCGTTTAGGGCATTCGACGAAACAGCCGCGTATCGAGCCCGCGCTTGCCTTTCCCCGGCGGCTCGCTTATATGCGGCGCCATTCCACAGGCGGATTTTATGCGGCTCCTGATTCAAGGCGCCGCTCCGGTGGCGAGGCCAGCCTCGCTTCACATGATCCGCCGAGGCTCAACCGGACAAGGACAAGCGCCCTATGGCTCTCCCTGATTTCACCATGCGCCAACTGCTCGAGGCGGGCGCGCATTTCGGCCACCAGTCGCATCGCTGGAACCCGAAGATGGCCCCCTATATTTACGGCTCGCGCAACTCGATCCACATCATCGATCTCGCCCAGACGGTGCCGCTCCTGCATCAGGCGCTGAAGGTGGTTTCGGACAGCGTCGCGAAGGGCGGGCGCGTGCTGTTTGTCGGCACCAAGCGCCAAGCGTCGGATGAGATCGCCGCTGCGGCCAAGCGCTCAGCGCAATATTTTGTCAACGCTCGCTGGCTCGGCGGCATGCTGACAAACTGGAAGACGATTTCTGCTTCGATCTCGCGCCTGCGCAAGGTCGACGAGCTTTTGGGCGAGGGCGCCAAAGGCCTGACCAAGAAGGAGCGCCTCATGCTGTCGCGCGAGCGCGACAAACTCGAGACGGCGCTCGGCGGCATTAAGGACATGGGCGGCGTTCCCAATTTGGTGTTCGTCATCGACACCAACAAGGAAGCGCTGGCGATCAAGGAGGCCAACCGCCTCAAGATTCCGGTGATCGCGATCCTCGACACGAACAGCGACCCGGACGGCATCACCTATCCCGTGCCGGCCAACGATGACGCCGGTCGCGCCATTCAGCTTTATTGCGATCTCATCGCTCGCGCGGCGATCGACGGCATCTCCCGCAGCCAGGGCGCACAGGGCGTCGATCTCGGCGAAGCGGAAGCGCCGGTGGCCGAAGCGTTGCCGGAGACAGTCGAGCCGGAAGTCGCTCCCGCCGAGCCGGAAGCGCTGACCGAGCACTTCGAGCTCCTGACCGCCCCGCGCGGCGCGCCCGACGATCTGGCCAAGCTCACCGGCGTCGGCCCGCAAATCGTCAAGAAACTCAACGAGCATGGCGTGTTCCACTATTGGCAGCTCGCCGCGATGACGCCGGAAGAAGCCGAGAAGCTCGACGCAGACCTCAGGTTCAATGGCCGTATCGCGCGAGACAAATGGAACGAGCAAGCGCGCGAGTTGATGGCTGCGGAGTAGGGTCTAAGCCCCCCGCGCGGCTTAAACGGCGAAAGAGGGACGTATGGCGACCATTACCGCCGGACTGGTCAAGGATCTGCGCGAGAAGACCGGCGCAGGCATGATGGACTGTAAGAACGCGCTGAGCGAGACCGACGGCGATATCGAGGCCGCGGTCGACTGGCTGCGCAAGAAGGGTCTAGCCAAGGCCGCCAAGAAAAGCGGGCGGGTGGCCGCCGAGGGACTCGTGGGCGTTGCCGTCGAGGACAATGTCGGCGTCCTTGTCGAGGTCAATTCCGAAACCGACTTCGTCGCCCGCAACGACGACTTCCAGGCGCTCGTGCGCGGCGTGCTCGCGGTCGCCCTCGATCACGCGCCCGATGTCGACGCGTCGATTGTGCTTGGCGCTCACTATCCGGGCGGCGGCACGGTGAGTGACGCGATCGGCAACGCCATCGCGACCATTGGCGAGAACATGACGCTGCGCCGCGCGCAAGGGCTGCGAGTGGCCGAAGGCGCCGTCGGCCATTACGTGCACGGATCGGTCGCGGACGGGCTGGGCCGGATCGGGGTCATCGTCGGGCTCAAATCGTCCGGCGATCGGGCGAAGCTCAGCGCGCTCGGGCGCCAGATCGCGATGCATGTGGCGGCCGCGAGCCCTATTGCGCTCGACGCCGCCGGCGTCGACCCGGCGACGGTTCAGCGCGAGCGTGCGGTGCTGGCCGAGAAGAACGCCGGCAAGCCCGCGAATGTGATCGAGAAGATCGTCGAATTGGGCCTCAAGACCTACTACAAGGAGGTTGCCCTCCTCGATCAGGCCTATGTCCATGATCCGGCGAAGAGCGTGGCTCAGGCAATCAAGGAAGCGGAAAAAACAGTCGGCGCGCCGATCGCCGTCGCCGGTTTCGTCCGTTATGCTCTGGGCGAAGGGATCGAGAAACCGGCCGAAGACGCCTGAGACTCGGCGATATGAGCGGCCCCTGAGGGCCGCTTTTTTTTGGCCGGGACTGCCGGCGGCCGAGCGAGCGGCGCGGTTGACAGAGGGACGTTCATGTCGGAAGCGCCGCAACCGCTGTTCAAGCGCGTCGTCGTCAAGCTGTCCGGCGAGGCGTTGATGGGCCCGGACACGCATGGCCTGCACGCGCCGACCCTCCAGCGCATCGCTGGAGACCTGAAGGCAGCTGCCGATCTTGGAGTGCAGGTGGCGGTTGTCGTGGGCGGCGGCAATTTCTTTCGCGGCCTTCAGGGGGCGGACAAGGGGATCGAGCGCGCGCGCGCCGAATTCGATCGGGATGCTCGCCACAGTCATGAATGCGCTCGCGATGGAAGGAGCGCTCGAACAGATCGGGCAGCCGGCTCGCGTTCTCTCCGCCGTGGCTATGCCTTCGCTCTGCCAGCCTTACTCGCGCCAAGCGGCGCTCGCGCATCTGGTCAAGCACCGGGTGATCATCCTCGCTGGCGGGACAGGCAATCCGTTCTTCACCACCGATACCGGGGCGGCGCTTCGGGCGGCCGAACTCTCGTGCGATGCGGTGATGAAGGCCACGCAGGTCGACGGTATTTATTCCGCCGACCCGAAGAAGGATCCGACGGCGACACGTTTCGATCGCCTCAGCCACGACGAAGCGATAACGCGCAACTTGCAGGTGATGGACACGGCCGCTTTTGCTCTTGCGCGCGACAACGGCATTCCGATCGTCGTCTTCTCTGTCAACGAGCCAGGCGCCATTCCCTCCGCGCTTATCGGTAAGGGACGGGCGACCTACGTCATGCCGTGAGCGGCGCCATTTTCGCGAACTTATCGGTTCAAGGCCAATGCGTCGGCGGCCGGTCGATTTATCAAGTCTGCGGTCTGTCGGTTATGATCCGCGACTGCGAACGCTCGAGGTCGAGTTTCACAGCGGAAGTGTCTACCAATATTTGGACATTCCCCAAACCGTGTTTGAAGAGCTGCTGACGCAAGACTCCCTCGGGACCTACTTCAACGAGAATATTCGTGAGGTTTATACGTGTGCGCGCGTCCGATGATTTGAGGGCGCGTCGCCGGGACCATCGTGGGACGAGGGCGCAAATTTTCCCGGCTTGAGCCCAACTCCGCTTGCGAATAAACTCGCTGGCTCAAGCGTTTCTTGGGTTCGTCGCCTCCAACGGAAAGACCCTATCATGACCGCTTCTTCTTCATTTGCTCACCAAGCCCATCGTGGCCTCGCGTCGATTGTGTTCTGTGGAGTTTTCGCCATAGCATTTGGGTTTGCCGCGCCCGCGGCCAAAGCGGCGGGGGGCGACGATAGCAGCAAAGCCAGCGGTGGCTCGGCGGAAAAGAAGGCCGACGGCATGAAAAAGACCGACCTGACCACCTGCGCTCCGGGCCAGGTCTGGGACAAGAAGACGCACAAGTGCCTCGAGAGACACAGCGGCGTTTTGCCGGATCCGGACTTGACCGAATACGCCTATTCGCTCGCCAAGGCCGACCGGTACCAGGAGGCGATCGACGTCCTCGACATGCTCGGGAATTCCAATACCCCACGCGCCCTCAACTATCGCGGCTACGCGACCCGCAAGCTTGGCCGGACCGAGGAGGGGATGGGCTATTATCTCAAGTCTGTCGCGCTCGACCCGAATTATCCGCAGGTTCGCGAATATCTTGGCGAAGCCTATGTGATCCAGGGCAAATACGACCTCGCCAAAGATCAATTGGCGACGATCCAGAAGCTCTGCGGATCGAACGGAATGCGAGTACTACGAGGATCTCGCCGGCGCTCTTAAGACGGCCCACGCTCTTTAGGAGGAGCTGTCGCGCGCGCCCGGTTAAAGAGCCGGGCGCGACGGACTTGGTTAGCTGAACTGTATCGCCCGCTCAGCGAGGTTCGGGCGAGCGATTAATCCCCATAGACGCCGACCAGCTCCGCCTTGGCGAGCGTGTGGAAGTGAAGCTGAAACCCGACGACGGCGGCGCTGATGTTTTCATCGCCGTCGAGCTTCGGCGTGTCCACGGCGAAGATCGTGAAGTGATAGTGATGCGGCGCGTCGCCCTGGGGGGGGCAGGGGCCGCCGTAGCCGGGAACGCCAAAGTCGGTGCGGCTCTGCACCGCGCCCTTCGGCGCGCGCGGGCCCTTCGGATCGCCAGCGTTCTTGGCGAGGCTCGTCACGTCCGGCGGGATGTTGAAGACGACCCAATGCCAGAAACCGCTGCCTGTCGGCGCGTCGGGATCGTAAACCGAAAGCGCAAAGCTCTTCGTGTCCTTCGGCGCTCCCGACCAAGACAGCGCGGGTGAGATGTTGCCGCCTGTACAGCCAAAGACGTTGGCCACCTGCTCGTTGGCGATCGTCGCGCCCGGCGCGATGTCGGGGCTGGTCAAGGTCATCGTTTGGGCGGCGGCCGTTTCAGCGCCAAGCAAGGCGGCGAACAGCGCAAGCGCGGTGACTTTAAGCATGAGTCCTCCCTTTCGAAGTCGGCGCGCCGCTTAGCTCATCAACCGCGAGAGCGCGAACACGCGACGAAGTATTGTGTCCAGCCCTGATATTTAGGGAAACGCGCTGACACCCCCGCATTCCCTCTTTGACAAACACGCCACGCCCTACCGATATTCGTTCGGGGACCTGCCGAAGGTTGGCGCGGCCGAGCAACGCAACTATCGCGCCGGGATATCCCCAAGTCCACCCTCGGTTCGAAGAATTGGCGGCACGCCCCGCCGTTGAATTCAGCATCCGACCCGGACATGGCGATGCGGTGATCCCGAAGCAAACGGGCGTTAGGCTTCGTTCCCTGGATCGCTTCCGCACGCTTTGAACTGGCTTGGGCGGCGGGCGAAGACCCGCA
>CAWIKX010000034.1:0-7816 GCA_963836695.1 uncultured Alphaproteobacteria bacterium | reverse complement strand
CCTGTCCCTTGGCAGGGACAACTCTTATCCGCTGATCGACGCCTTGATTGCGCGCGACCTGCCGTTTGCGTTGGCGACGGGCTACGGCCCGGACGGAGTGGAGCCCAAATATCGGAATCGACCGACGCTCGGCAAGCCGTTTGAATTTGCCGCCTTCCGCAGCGCAATCGATCAGCTGACAGCGGAAAGCGGCCTTGGCCGGCCCACAGGAAACGCGCGCTCTCCGGGCCCTATCGCAGCGACGCGTTAATCGCGTCCAGCGCCTTCGAGCCCGGGCACAACTCACGCTCCGAGAGCTCATTGAGCGGCCGGTCGCTCGTGCCGAGAGCCTCGTGCAGCTCGTTGGCCTCGTCATCGATATAGATGAGGCCGGTCGCGATCTCGTCGGCGATACGGGCGCGCTCTAGCGTAGCGAGCGCCGCGGTCCTGTTCCGGCAATCGTGAGCCGCGTCGAGTTTGCGCAATACAATCGTCGAGCCATCGTGCATCGTAACCGCTTGGCTTCTACCTTCCTCGTAGTCCACTTCGATGGGCTCGCGGCCGGGGATAATGTCGAGTGCGTTGACCGCGATATTGTGCTCGCGCACGTAGTCGAAACTCTTCGTCGAGCCCGCGTGGTTGTTAAACGTGACGCAAGGCGAAACGACGTCGATGAAGGCCGCCCCCTTGTGCTCGAATGCGGCCTTGATGAGTGGCACCAGCTGCGCCTTGTCGCCGGAAAAGCTTCGGGCGACGAACGAGGCGCCGAGCCCGATCGCCATGCCGACGAGATCGATCGGCTGGTTGAGCGCGTCGGCCCCCTTCTTGCTCTTCGAGCCACGGTCGGCGGTGGCCGAGAATTGCCCCTTGGTCAGCCCGTACACCCCGTTGTTCTCGACGATATAGACCATGTTCACGCCCCGCCGCATGGCATGGGCGAACTGACCGAGCCCGATTGAAGCCGTATCGCCGTCGCCTGAGACGCCGAGGTAGATGAGGTCGCGGTTGGCGAGATTGGCGCCGGTAAGCACCGAGGGCATCCGCCCGTGCACGGAGTTAAAGCCGTGGCTTTGGCCCAGCATGTAAGTCGGCGTCTTGGAGGAGCAGCCGATGCCGCTCAGTTTGGCGACTCGATGCGGCGGCAGGCTCAATTCGAAGCACGCGTGGATGATCGCCGCGCTGATCGCGTCGTGACCGCAGCCGGCGCACAGCGTCGACATCGACCCTTCGTAGTCTCGCCGGGTGAAGCCGAGCGCGTTGACGGGGATCGAAGGGTGGTGGAACTTCGGTTTGCCGAGATAAGTCACGAAACGCGCTCCAACGTTTGCGCCGAGGCCGGGCGCCGCAACCGTGTCGCGACCTCCTGGACAATGAAACGGGCGGTGATCGGCATCCCGCCGAAATGAAGGATCGAGATGAGCTGTGCGGGCGCAATCCCCAGATCCGTCATCATCAGGACGCGCATCTGCGCGTCGCGATTTTGCTCGACGAGGAACACTTCATCGTGATCGCGGACGAATTCTGCGATTTCGGGCGCGAGCGGAAACGCGCGGATGCGCAGCGTGTCGACATGCAGGCCGTCGCTCGCCAACAAGGCTTGAGCCTCGTGCATCGCCGGCGCGGTCGATCCGTAGTGGAGGACGCCGATCCGCGTCGGCTCGTCCGCAGCTTTCAGAACCGGCCGCGGCAGGAGGGCGCGCGCGGTTTCGAACTTGCGCAAAAGCCGCTCCATATTGTCGACATAGGGCGCGGCTTCCTCGGTGTAACGGGCGAAGCGATCGCGACTGGTGCCGCGAGTGAAGTAGGCGCCCCGCAACGGATGGGTTCCAGGCAGGGTGCGATAGGGAATGCCGTCGCCGTCGACGTCATTGTAGCGGCCGAATTCGCCAAGCGTTTCGAGTTCCTCGCCGCTCAGCACCTTGCCGCGATCGTAGCGGCGCGAATCGTCCCACCGCAGCGGCGCTGTGAGATGCGAGTTCATGCCGATCTCGAGGTCGAGCATCACGAACACCAGCGTCTGCAGCCGCTCGGCAAAATCAAACGCGCTCGCCGCAAATTCGAACGTCTCGCCCGGCCCATCGGGAATCAGGAGTACATGCTTCGTGTCGCCATGCGAGGCGAAAGCCGAGATGAGGAGGTCCGACTGCTGCGTGCGCGTCGGCATGCCGGTCGACGGGCCGCCGCGCTGGACGTCGAACAGAACCACAGGAATCTCGGCGAAATACGATAGGCCGAAGAACTCCTGCATCAGCGAGACGCCGGGTCCTGAGGTGGTGGTGAAGGCGCGCGCGCCGTTCCAGCCCGCCCCGACCGCAACGCCAATGGCGGCGATTTCATCCTCGGCTTGGACGATCGCGTAGTTCTTCTTGCTCGTCGCGGGATCGACGCGATAGCGCGCGCAATTGCTTTCGAACGCCTCGGCGAGCGAGGTTGAGGGCGTGATCGGGTACCAGGCGCAAACCGTGGCCCCGCCGTAGACAGCGCCGAGGCCGGCGGCGAAATTGCCTTCGACCAGAATGCGGTCGCCGACGGCGTCGCTGCGCCGGACCCGAATGCCGAGCGGACATTGGAAGCGGGACTTCGCGTCGTCGTGGCCGATCTTGAGCGCGTTGAGATTGGCTGCGATCAGCTTGTCCTTGCCCTTGAACCGCTCGCCGATCAGCGCCTCGATCACTTGAAGCTCGATGTCGAGCAGCGCCGCGAGCGCTCCAACGTAGACGATGTTCTTGTAGAGCTGGCGCTGCCTCGGGTCGGAGTATCGGGCGGTGCAGATCTCGGTTAGCGGCAGCCCTAATACTTCGATATCGTCGCGGGTCAGGAGATGCGCGATGGGCCGGGTCGAGTCGTAGAAGAGATAGCCGCCCGGCTCGATCGAGGCCAGGTCCTGGACGAAGGTCTGCGGGTTCATCGCGACCAGAATGTCGGCGCCGCCCCGTGCGCCCAGAAAATCTGCTTCGCTTACGCGCACTTCGTACCAGGTCGGCAAACCCTGGATGTTGGATGGAAAAATGTTGCGCGGCGCAATGGGGACGCCCATGCGCAGGATAGAACGCGCGAACAGGAGATTTGCGCTTGCCGATCCTGAGCCGTTGACGTTGGCGAACCGGATGACGAAGTCGTTTACAGCATGGATCGGCATGTGTGTCCGGCTTGCGCCATCTCGATTGTGAACTTCATCATGTCCCAAGCGCCGGTCGGGCACCGTTCGGCGCAGAGCCCGCAGTGCAGGCAGAGATCCTCGTCCTTCACCATCACCCGCTGTGTCTTGACCGGCTCCGAGACATAGATGTCCTGGGTCAGATTGAGCGCGGGCATTGTCAGCGATCGCCGCAATTCGTCCTCGGGCGCGTTGCGTACGAAGGAGATGCAGTCGATTGGGCAAACGTCGACGCAGGCGTCGCATTCAATGCACAACGGCGCGGAGAACAGGGTCTGGACGTCGCAGTTGAGGCAGCGCTGCGCTTCCCCGAGCGCCTGCTTGAGATCGAAGCCGAGTTCGACTTCAGTCTCAATGTTCTTTAGCGCCAACGCGTTCTCGACGTGGGGGACCTTAAACCGGCGGTCGAGAGTGATGGCGTTGTCATAGGACCATTCGTGAATGCCCATCTTCTGGCTCACGAGATTGGTCAGCGGATCGGGACGATTGCGAGGATCCTCGTCTCGACAGAAGGCGTCGATCGAGATCGCGGCGTCATGGCCGTGCGCGACCGCAGTGATGATGTTCTTCGGGCCAAAGGCGGCGTCGCCGCCGAAGAAGATCTTCGGCAGGCTCGACTGGAACGTGGCCGCGTCGACCGCTGGCATGCCGTCGCGGCCAAAGGCAAGGCCGACGTCACTCTCTATCCAGGGGAATGCGTTTTCCTGCCCGACGGCGATCAGCACGTCATTGCATTCGATTGTCACGTCCGGCTCCCCGGTCGGCGTTAGCACACGGCGGCCGCGCTCGTCCTTTGCAGCCGCCATTTTCTCGAACACGACGCCTGTCAGGCGGCCGCTCTGATGGGTGAAGGCCTTCGGCGCCAAGAAGTTCAGGATCTCGACGCCCTCGCGCAGCGCGTCTTCTTTTTCCCATGGCGAGGCCTTCATCTCGGCGAAGCCGGAGCGCACGACTACCTTGACCTCGGCCCCGCCGAGACGGAGCGACGTCCGGCAGCAATCCATCGCGGTGTTGCCGCCGCCCAGCACGACAACGCGTCGGCCGATCGAGGAGATATGGCCGAATGAAACGCTGGCCAGCCAGTCGATGCCGATGTGGATGTGGCTCGAAGCTTCTTTTCGCCCCGGAATGTCAAGATTGCGCCCGCGCGGCGCGCCGCAGCCGACGAAAATCGCGTCGTAGCCTTCACCCATCAGGCCCTTGAGGCTGCCGATACGTCGCTCAGCGACAAATTGACCGCCAGTCGACAAGGCATAGCCGACCTCTTCGTCGATGACCTCGTCGGGAAGCCGAAACTTTGGGATCTGGCTCCGCATCATGCCGCCGGCGCGCGAGTTGGAATTGAACACGACAACTTCGTAGCCAATCGCGGCCAAATCCCGCGCGACCGTCAGCGACGCCGGTCCGGCGCCGACGCAGGCGACCCGTTTGCCGTTTCGCTGAGGCGGAGCGCCGGGCAGAAGCGCGGCGATGCCATGCTTGTGATCGGCGGCGACGCGCTTCAGCCGACAGATCGCGACTGGCTGCTCCTCGAGGCGTCCTCTGCGACAGGCCGGCTCACACGGACGATCGCATGTGCGTCCCAGAATCCCCGGGAACACATTCGACTTCCAGTTGATCATATAGGCGCCGTTATAGTCCCCGGCGGCGATCTTGCGGATATATTCAGGAACTGGGGTGTGCGCTGGGCAAGCCCATTGGCAGTCTACGACCTTGTGGAAATAACTTGGATCCGAGACGTCAGTCGGTTGCACGACTTCTTGTCCTTCCGCCCGTTCCCGCAAAGCAAACGCGTCCGAACTCATGCTTACGCCAGCCTTCGGACAAAGTTTTTAAAATCGGGTTGGGGAGACGACAAAAGGTCGTGAGGCAGGTATTTCATCGCCATTTTCATGTCGACCGAGCGCCCGCGCACCATGCAACCGCTCAAATCGAACCTCTTACGCGCGGCCAGGTGTCCGCGAGCCGGTAACCCGAGGGCCACGGATCGGCCGGGTCCAGCATATACTGGCTTACGCCGGTGATCCAGGCCCTACCGGAAATAATGGGGATGATGGCCGGCCGGGACCCGATCGCGGTATGGCGCGCGATGCGGCAGACGAACTCCGATCCAATGATGGAGCGAGCGCGATAGACGTCGCCTTCCGCCATCAGTCCGCGCGCGCTTAAAGCGGCCATACGGGCCGAGCAGCCCGTCCCGGTCGGAGAGCGGTCAATCTTGCCGGGCCGGACGACTACAGCGTTGGGACCTCGAAGTTCGTTCCCCTGACGATCGAGAGGCCCGGCGAACTGGCAGAAGGAAATGTGATCCCAGTCGTTGGCCTCGGGATGCGAGAAGCCAAGCTGCTCGTTGGCCGCCGCGATGATGCGAATGCCCAGTTCGCTGAGATCGCGCGCTTCGTCCGGGCGAATCGCGAAGCCGAGCGCCGCGGCGTCGACGATGACGAAACTGTCGCCGCCATAGGCAATATCGACTTTAAGCGACCCTAAGCCTTGGACCTCAAGCGGCGCGTCCAACCGGTCGGCGAACGAGGGCACGTTTTGGATCGAGACCTGTTCGGCCTTGCCGTTCCGGCACTGTGCCGTGACAGCGAGGACGCCGCCGGGCGCCTCGAGCACAAGATGCGTTTCAGGCTCCTGCATCGGCAGAATGCCGGAATTGAGCAAGACGGTCGCGACGCAGATCGAGTTCGAGCCTGACATGGGCGGCGTATCCTCGGGCTCCATGATGATGAAGCCCATCTGCGCCCTCGGGTCCTTCGCAGGCACAAGCAGATTGACGTGCCGGAAGACGCCGCCGCGCGGTTCGTTGAGAACGAAATTGCGCAGCTCGCCGTCTTCCGCAATGAAGCGCGACTGCTCCCACAAGGTTTCGCCCGGCGGAGGCGAAACACCGCCAACAATCACGTCGCCGACCTCGCCCTCGGCGTGACAGGTGACGACATGGATGATTTTCGAGGATCGCATTCTCTACGGCGCAGTTGGGAAAGATGACTTACGCGTAAGCCAATCCGCTTCGGCGCTGCAACAGCAGCTTGCCGGCGGAACCCACAAGCGAATCAAAACGGATGGTACTGAAACATCCGGTTTGAAAAGCTCTCATCGGTAAGATAATTGATTTCTTTTGATTATTTCATTAGCCAGCCTGCTGCGCCGATTGTCTCACCCTCCAACGGCGCTCCAATGTTAGGGCGCGCTATTCGGGTTTCTCATCGTCGGTGGCGTCATGGCAGCGCGCGAACAACGCGCTTTGCTCCTGGAGCAGGGCGGCGTAGCCTCCAGCTCATGCCCCAAAGGCGCGGCGACGCGAGTTCGCGAAGTTTTTCGACACGTTCGAGAAGGTCAGGGTCAGCCGTTTGCGCGCTACCGGCGTGATTGACCCGGCCGAGCGGCAGGCGCTGATCCCGTTCCCTGACGGCAAGACCAGGCTCATCGCAACCAAGCACTCCTGGTTTCCCAGCGGCGGCGGCTTCAGCTATTTCTGCTGTCCGGGGTGCGGCAGGCGAGCCGCCAATTTATGGCTGGTCGCCGATGCGCCGCGTTGCTCCAAATGCTGCGATGCCATGAACATCAAGCACCGCACCCGGATGGGCTTCGGCAGGGATGAGCGCCGACGCGCAGGGGACCAAGCTCTCGACAGGCTCATCGCGAAGGTCGAAACCAATGAGCCGCTCAGGTTCAAGCCAGCGCCTGCGACCTGGGGCGGCAGGTGCCGAACCGTCTACAACAGCCGCAATCTCTCGAACAGCATGTGCCGCAGGCTCGTCGAACTGCGCCTGAACCAGCTCGCGTCGCGGCAGGCCAGTTCGCTCGCCAAGGATGGCGACACGCTCAGGACATATCAGCCAACGGCCGAGGCAAGGCAGCTCATCGACACCAAGCCAATCTGGCGCGCCAGCTCAACCGAGCAGCTACAAGAGGCGCTAGATGCTGCTCAGGTCAAGATACTCGCCGCCCTCAATTCGGACGACCTCAAGCGCGATTGGCCGCAGCCAAACTGCTGTTGCGCCTCAACAAGCAAGAGGCCGAGGCTTATAACAACAGGATCGTTCACTGGTATCCGGCGCCCGATTTCTGGCGGCTCAGTAAATAGTCCTCGCGCGGGGACCCATCGGCATATTTCGGAGAGCCGAAAGCCCCCCCCTCTATAGGGCGGTTGGGGGAGGGTCCCGCAAGGGGGGACCCACGACATCCGCCGGTCCAAAACTAAACCACACTCAGCGATGCCATGGCGGCCTGTATGCGCCACTCGTTGTCGCCCAAAAGGTCACTCATGCGCTCGCGCACCCGCTTGACCCGCTGGACCTATGAGAGGAGAGGCGCGCTCGTTCAGCCTCGGTTTGCGGATGGTGGGATTGGCGCTCATCAGACCGGCTCCGCGTCCAGCTTGCGGAGCCTCGCAGTCAGGCGCGACAAAAGAGCGCCCAGCCTAGCCCGGCCTGACCAGACTGGCATCTCGCCGGGCGGGGCCTTCTCCCTATCGTGCCCGTGCTTCGAAACATGGACGGCACCACGGCGTCACTGGGGAACGCGCCCGGCTGCTGGGGGGCAGACAATGCCGGGCGCGCCCAGCGGCCGCCGTTGAGGGGGTCAGCAGCGTCCGCCATCGTCTTAATTGGTGCCGAGCCGCTGGCGGAAGAGCGCGCCAAACCGTTGTGGCGACGGCGGGTGGGCTAAGCC
>CAWIKX010000033.1:0-44650 GCA_963836695.1 uncultured Alphaproteobacteria bacterium | reverse complement strand
ATCGACGATTACGAAGTGGCAGGTCCATGATCTCCTCGACTTTGACCATCGACCAGGCGCGCCTATCGCCGCAAATCGCGTGTTCGCTCAACTGCGGCTTATGTGTTCTTGGGCCGTCACCCGCGGCATTATCGAGCGCTCACCATGCGGAGGCGTGTCGCCGCCGTCGAGCGAGAAGGGCCGCGCGCGTGAACGCGTGCTCGACGGTGACGATCTCCATCTTATCTGGCGCGCGTCCAAAGCACTCTCCTGGCCGTTCGGTCCGGTCATTCAATTGCTGATCTTGACCGGCGCGAGACGCGATGAGTTCGGTCGATGGAATGGCGTGAAGTCGACCTCGAAGCGCGCGTTTGGCGTCTCCCCGCGGCAAGGGCGAAGAACGCGCGGCAGAATGATATCCCCGCTATCCGACTGGCAGTCGACATCCTCAAGAGCCTTCCGCGCTTCGGCGACCGGTTTGTGTTTACAACGACAGGCGACCGCGTTCCTGTTTCCGGCTTCACAAGGCAAAGCTTCAGTTTGACGGGACAATCGAGGAACTTCGCAGGGCCGAGGCCGGGGGCAAGGAGCCCGAGCCGATTAAGCCGTGGGTGTTCCATGACCTCCGCCGGACGGCGGCGACGAATTTGCAACGGCTCGGCGTTTGGCTTGAAGTGACCGAAGCGATCCTGAACCACGTATCAGGAAGCCGAGCGGGGATTGTTGGCGTTTATCAAAAGCACGACTACGCCGCGGAAAAGGAGAGGCGCTAGACGCTTGGGCGACGCGACGAAACGCGATCGTCGGGGAGAACGCGCAATGAAAACGCTGCGCGACATTCGCCGCGTCGGCCCGGCCAATCCACGGGACGCCGGGCGAGGATCTGGAGAGCAACGACGTGCCGCCGTTCGGTCCGACCACGATCGAAGAAATCGCCGTTGAGGAATTTTGCTTCGGGCCGGAGATGGTACTGAGCCAGCGCTTCCGAATAGGTGATGAGTGACTTGGGCTCGACCCGCTTGTCAGTCTCGCGATCGAAGGCCGCCTCGGCAGCTTCGCTGATATTTCGACTGAAGGGTGCGACTGGTCGGATCCGAGACGGCTTTCGGGGCCGCCCCCGTTGAGGAGTCCATGGCTCGCCGCCCATCTCGGTCAGCTTCTGGCGACTTTGCAACGCGATCAAGAAGTTGAACGGCTTGACCTGGTCTCCGTATTCGCGGCCGCTGTTGAGCTGTTTGAACCAGCCCAACAGCTTGGGGGTCGTCGCGCCATAGCGACTGACCGCAGGCTTACTGAGGCCTGAGTGATAGGAGAGGTCGACCTGATCGGGATGTCCGTCCAGCGCAGCGCGAATGATCTCGTGCCATAAGTCATAGTGCCAGCGATCAACGCCGATCTTATCCAAGGCGACCGATGGCGCGGGGATGGATTGAGGGGCGTCGTCGGCCTCGTAGGGCGGAAGGCAGTGTCCAAGTCCGTGCGCCTACGCCTTACGAATGATGACTTCGCCGGACGGCCCGACGTTGAACAGCACGTATCGCTTGGACGAGATGCAGTAGCAAAACAGAGGTTCGAAATCGCTTCCGACACTGTCACCTGCGAGTAGGTAGTTAGCGTCTTCAATCTTGAAGATCGAGCCTTTCTTCTCGTAGGGATTCAGTGACGCGAACCACTCGCAAATCGATTGCGCACGCTGAAGGAATTCGGCTTGCCCCATCCCGTCGGGCTTGGCGAGCGCCATGCTGTCGGTATCGCAAAAGGCCCAGTCGAGATCTTTTTCAACGCACAGCCGCTCGGCAATCCCGAGCATCAATCGCGCCGCGCCGGTGATCAATGTCGCCAGCAGCGGATGGAAGAAGCGGCCTGGCTCCTCCACCTTGTCTGACGAGACTGGAAAGCCTTCGCCATCGGGTCCCTAGCAGGTGAGCTTTTCGGAGGCGTCTTTATCTCGACGAAGATTCCATAGCTCGTCGAGTTCGCGAGAATCTTGAGGGCTTGTTGCTCACTGTCGAGCGCGTCCCTGTTCAAAGCCGTTGTATTCTTGAGCCTTGCCTTGACGGTCGTGCGGAGGTCGATCAGGCGCTCGAAGAAATCATCGGTGGCCAGGTCAACCTCATAGTCGGGGTTGCCGGCAATCCTGACGGTTCTCAAACCGATTTGTGGTTCTTTTGGGAAGCCGGCGCAGGCTCACCTTGACGCTTCTTTTTCGGCCCCTCGTCGTCCGGCGGCAGAGGCGGCGTGGCATATGCGCGCAGCGCAATCGGCAGGCGATCGGGTTGTACCAAGGGTGAACTCGTTGCGACTGACAATCTTGTTCATGACTTTTTGCGACCTGTTGCGTCATTTCAGCGATCTCATCTGAGGGCAGAATGGCGCCCGGGACGTGCCGAAGCCGAAACATCACAAGTGTCATGCTGTCGAGCAAGGTGTCTGGCGCCTTGTGGGCGATCCAGTGCGCCAGGCGCAGCCCGAAGGCGCCGTAGCCGTAATTACAGCGATTGGCCTCGTAGAGGTTGAGGGCCATCGCCAAACTGTTCGTTGCATCTTCCCGCGCACGAGCGATTTCCTCGGCCGGCGAATTGGCGACATGCTCAAAATTTCCCATCGTGATCGCTGCAGATACATCCTTGAGTTCGGACGGCAACAGCTCGACCAGGTTGAGCTTCCTTCCAAGGATTGAGTCCGATCCCGCCTTCGTCAGATCGAGCGCACGGATGGTAAGCGCCTCGTCGCTCGTCCGCTCTTCCCCAATGGTCGAAGTCTCGAAGCCGTCAAACTCGCCCCTTCCCGACATCGCCAATAACTCGAAGGACGGCCGGCGTCTCCTGGGAATCAATTCACGGCTTCCGAAGAGGGGGCGCGGATGAATTGGGATGAGTTTTGGCTGACGGACGAGCAATTCTCAAAGATCGAACCGCATCTGCCGTCTGACACGCACGGCAAGGCGCGGGTCGACGATCGTCGCGTCATCAGCGGCATGGTTCACGTTTTGAAGTCTGGCGGGCGCTGGATCGACGCGCCGGCTGAGTATGGTCCGAGGAAAACCCTCTACAATCGCTATCTGCGTTGGGCGGCCAAGGGCGTGTGGGTCGGCCTCTTTCAAGCGCTCGCGCAAGCCGACGGTCCGCCCGACCAAGTGCTCCTCGACTCTTCGGCCGTGAAAGCCCACCGCTCGGCGGCCGGTGGAAAAGGGGGGAGAAAAATCATGCCATCGGCCGCTCGCGCGGCGGGCGCTCGACGAAAATCCACGCGCTGACCGACGCTCAGTGCCAGCCGCTCGCCTTCATGCTGACTGGCGGCCAAGTCACCGAGTGCGCAGCAGGCGCTCTGTTGCTCGAACAGCTCCAGATTGCGACATCCTGCACGCCGACAAGGGCTATGACGCCAACGCCATCCCCCGCCAGGTCGAGGAGCGCGGCGCGATCCCCAACATCCCGCCCACTGCCAACCGCAAATGGAAGAACTGCTTCTCGCGGTTTCTCTACCGCAACCGCAACGCCATCGAGCGCATGTTCTGCCGCCTCAAGGACTTCAGGCGCATCGCCACACGATACGACCGAAACGCCGCCAACTTCGTCGCCGCCGTTATCTTGCTTTGAGGCGCTCGGCTATGCGATCGAGCACGGCCTCGTTTTCGAGGCGAGAAACCGAGCGCACGTCGTTTGTGTATCGCGCGCGCATCGGGCAGCCACGACAGCTCCTCGATTATCATAATCGACTTTGGCGAGATCGCGCCGGGCAGACGTAAGCATCGAGCCCGCCATCGTATCGGAACTCGTCCTCGCGAAACAGGCCCTCGCGCACCGAGGAGCTGTGCTGCGGCTTGGGAACGTGGGGAACGCAGCCGGTCTTCTCGCAAGGCTCGATGTCCTCGATTTTGAAGTAGCCGCGATCGGCCAGGATTACGCGGCGCTATACGCGCGCAATGGAGTCACCTGGACACCTCTCAGGTCGCATCAGACAGCTAACGAGCCCCAAACGGCCCGAATTCCCACACCCCTCGCTCCTCGAACCATTTCACCTGGAAGTCGGGGAGTTTTCGCGCGGTCTGGAAGAGTTCCGCACAACGATTTGAGGCTGAAAATGAAGGGGTTCCGACATATTACTTCAAGAGAGGCTGACAATCAGTCGCCGCTAGGACGAAGCAGCGCTCATAGGCGTGCGAGGTTCGCCGCGCCACTCTTCTTGCGCAACCGACGCGCGGGCGGGACTTAGGCCGATTTGCTCTTCAACGCCGTTCGGAGACGTGGCGCTGCAGCGCCTCTAGTAGAACAGCAGCCAATATTATCGCTCCGGTTGCAAAGCCCTGCCAGAAGATTGCGATGCGGGCGAGGTTGAGGAAATTCCTCGTCAGCGCGATGATGATGACGCCGATGATTGTGCGAAGAATTTTGCCTTGCCCGCCATAAAGGCCGGTGCCGCCGATTACGACTGCGGCGATCACCTCGAACTCAAGGCCCTCCCCGGTATTCGGCGACACCGCCCCCAGACGCGACACGCTGACGATGCCGGCAAGCGAGGCGGTGAAGCCGACGATCATCAGGCACTGAATTTTGATTCGGTCCGCGCGGATGCCCGACAGAATTGCGACCGTCCGGTTGGAGCCGACGGCATAGACGCGCTTGCCGAAAGCCGTGCGCTCGAGCACGAACCACCCGACGGCGTAGACGATCGCGGCGACCCAAACGATATTCTGGATCGGGAACCGGACGAATATATTCAGAAAGGATCCAGTGTGAAAAAAGTCGGCGAATGCGATCGGCAACGGGATCTGCGCCCAGCGACCTTGGCCGAAAGACCGGACAATCAGCGGAATGTCGGGAATGGGCTGCCCTTGAGTAACGACGAGAATCAGACTTCGGGCGATCATTAACATTCCAAGCGTCACGATGAATGACGGAATTCTCGCCTTGGTGACGACGAAGCCGACGAAGAGGCCGAGAATTGGCCCGATAAAGAGTGGCGCAAGGAGGCCGAGAACGATCACCCACCAGGGATGATCGTTGGCGCTCGGCGCCGGAATCCACCGGACCATGATCCAGCCGGCGACAGCCGCCGACAAGCCGACGACGGAACCAACCGAAACGTCGAACTCGCCGGCAATCATGGCGATCGTCATCCCCGCGGCTACGATGAGCATCATCGTCATCTGACCGAGCAGATTACCGACATTGACCGGCGAGAGGAAACGGTCGTTGGCGATCTGCATCACGACGATCAAGATCAGAAGGACGCCAATCGCCTGGAAGAGGCTGTAGGAGCGCCTGAGGCTAGCGAAAACGCGTGAAACAGCCGCCAGACGTTCGGGATTTGGTGAGGAGACAGTCGTCACGCCGCGGCCGCCTCAATTTCTCCGCAGGCCGAGGCGTGGAGGATGCGCTCGCGATTTACTGCCTCCCCAGAGAGCTCCCCAATGACAGCGCCGCGAAACATGACAAGCACGCGGTCACATAACAATACGAGCTCATCAAGCTCCGCCGTTATTAGCACGACTCCAACGCCCGCGCTGGCGATCTCGTGGATGATTTTCCGGATTTCTTCCTTGGCGCCGACATCGACGCCGATTGTCGGCTCGTGCATGACGAATACCTTCGGCTTTGTCTCCAACCATTTGGCAAACAGAACCTTCTGCTGGTTTCCTCCGGAAAGTTGACGCGCCAAAGCTGAGGGCCCGGGCGCAAGGATGCCCAGCCGCTGGATGTTTTGCGCTGTCGTGCGTTCCATCTCCGCGAAATCAAGGGCGCCGCTGCGGCGACGAAAGCGCGACAGGATCGGAAGGGATATGTTCTCGACGAGAGTAAAATTGGGCAAAATGCCCTCGCCAAGCCGGTCGCTGGTCAGGAGTGCGATCCCGCACTTAAGCGACGCCGCCGGATCTCGAGGGGGGACGGGGGCTCCTTGAATGAGGATTTGGCCAGAGGCCTCTCGGCCCGCCGCCCCAAACAACCCCCTTGATAGCTCTCGAAGACCCGAGCCGGCGAGGCCCGTGACGCCGAGCACCTCGCCGCTGCGCAAGCCAAAGCTGACATTTTGCAGAAGCCCCGGGAGGCTCAGGTTCTCGACGTTCATCAACAGGGTCGCTTCAGCGGAGGCCCTCACATGGCCCACGCGGCGCGAAGTCTCGATTCTGCGCCCAACCATTTGCGCCACGACTCGCGGCAGCGTCGTTTCGTCCACCGGCCCCTCCGCCACCACCTCGCCGTCACGCATGACGGTCAGGTCGTCTGACACCTCGAATATTTCCGCGAGATAGTGCGAGATCAGGACCAAGCCGACGCCTTGGGACGCAAGCTGCCTGATGAGGCGCAATGCGACGCGAACCTGCGCGTCTGTCAGCGACGACGTCGGCTCGTCCAGGATTAGGATCCTCGGTTCGAGGCTTACCGCCTTGACGATCTGCACCATCTTCTTGAGGTCGTTTGTAAGCGAGCCGACGTTATCGTCCGGGTCGACCGCGACCTCGTATTTGTCGAGCAGGCTGCGCGCTGCCGCGCGCATAACCTTGCGGCGAACAATCCCCAGGCGATAGGTCGGCTCGTTGTTGAGTAGCAGATTCTCGCCCACGCTCATCGTCTGAATAAGGTTGATGTCCTGATGCACCGTGACGATGCGTTGTTGCAGAGCCTGCTCTGCGCCGGTGAATCGCACCGGCCGGCCTTCGAGCTCGATCGTTCCCGCCTCCGGCGTGTGTACGCCGGCAATGATCTTGGCCAGCGTCGATTTACCGGCCCCGTTCTCTCCGACAAGGCCGCGGACGCGACCCGACGCGATTGAGAAATCGACCCCGCGAAGGGCGCGGACCGCGGCGAAACTGCGCGACAGCCGCTTGCATCGCAGCAGGACGGCACTCTCGCGCTCAGCCACGAGCATTCCCGATTACGGCGCCATTCGCGTCTCGGCGCGCGCTTTGCTCGCGCGCCTGCCGATGTCCGTAGCCAAAGCCTCGACGGACGGCGCTGTCACTTGCCGGTGACCTGCGGATCGCTAGCGAATTCGGCGGCGTTCGCCTTCGTCAGCAGCTTCGTGCCGAGCCCCATGAACTCGTTGACTTGCCCGCCCTCAAGTTTGGTGACGACCGTGTTCATACCTTCGTAACCCATCTTGAACGGGTCCTGAATCACCAAGGCGTCGATCTTGCCGTCCTTCACCATCTGATACGACACGGGATCAAGGTCGAATCCGACAAGTTTGACCTGGCCTGCCTTTCCCGCCTGCTCAAGGGCCTGATAGGCGCCTTGAAGCACCAGCTGATTGAAGGCAAAAGCGCCCTTAACGTCAGGCTCCGAGACCAAGAGGTCTTCCATAGCCTTGCGCGAATTGTCGAACGTCAGCCGCGCGACGGGTTGCTCGGGAAGCACTTGCAGGCCGAGTTCGGCCGACTTGGTCTCAAAGCCCTTTCGTCGGGTCTGCCCGTTGTCGTTGGTCGGCGCATGATCGAGCGTAATGACCTTGCTGCCCTTTGGAAGCAGCGACGCCATATATTCGCCGGCCTGCTCGCCCCCCTTCTTGTTGTCGGTGATGATCAGACTAATGTATTTGCCCGACCGAATTCCGATGTCGGTGATGACAACCGGGATGTTTTGAGCGTTGAAAATCGTCTTGATCGGCTCAGCGACCATAACGCTGTCACCGGGGAAAATGAGGACGCCGTCGATTTTCTGAGCGCTAAGGTCCTCCAGATCGGAAACCTGCTTGGCTTTGTCGTCATCGCCGCCATTCGTGACGATCAGGTCGATGTTGACCCCTTTCGCCTTCCATTCATCGGCAGCCTTTTTCGCCCCGTTGACCATTGTCACAAGGAATGGATTGGTTCCCCAAAAGACAGAGTATCCAATCTTGTAATCTTTGGCGGAGGCGGGCGTCGTGGCAGCCAAGGCGCCCGTTAGCACCGCCGCGAAAACCCATTTCATAGAGCCCATAGCCGTCCTCCCTATCAAGCCTTCGTTAGACTTCGAGCATTGGAATGGCGCGATGCCGCGCCGTCGCAAGGCCGGTCTCTTGCGATCATCCAATCATCCGCGATGGGGAGTGTCAAACTTCATCGATGTTACCGCCGCCAGCAGCTGACGGTCACGCAGCCACGCGCTCCGCGTTGCGGATAAAGTAGTGACAGTGATACAGAATGCGTGACCGATCGCAAATGGGAAGCAATCTCGGATTGAATTGGGCAGATGGACGTAGGAGAGCGGAGGAAGCGTTAATGTCGATCGGCAAGCATTTGGCGGGCATGATGGTTGTTTTCGGGCTCAGTGTCCTCGTTTCGTCCGCCAGGGGCGACGATCACATAACGATCGGATTCGTCACCCACTCCCAAGGCGATCCGTTCATCCAGCAGATCATCGATGGCGCGGAGGCGGCAGCCAAGGATCTGGGAGTTACTCTGAAGGTGGCCCAGCAGCAGGGGGCCGCGCCAGACGGGCAGCTGAAGCTCGTGCAGAATATCATTAATGCGGGTGCACAAGGAGTTGCAACGTCGGTTCCCGGCGATTCGATGGCAAACAGCCTGAATGAGATTATCGCAGGCGGTGTTCCGATCGTTCAGTTCAATCTCCTAAGCACCGCGGTCAAAGCGCCTTATGTGGGCGAAAAGTCGACTCAAAGCGGGCGCGTGCTTGGCAAAGCGGTCGTCGATAAACTGGGCGGCGCCGCGGCCAAGGGGAAGGTCATCATGGGCAACTGCTTTCCTGGCCTTACAGTGCTCGAGAACCGCGCCAAAGGGGTGGGAGAGTTCTGAAAACGGCGCCCGGTATCGCGGTTCTCGGTCCGTTCGATGTGAAAGTCAGCGCTGTTGAGAACTACAATCATTGGGAGCAGCTCTTCGCCGCAAACCCCGATGCTGTCGCCCTTGTCGGCCTATGCGCTCCCGACGTCGCGAGCCTCGGCAAGCTCAACGCCGACAACGCCGACAAATTTGTCGCCGGCGGCTATGACCTGACCGCTCCTAACCTGCAAGCCGTTAAGGACGGTCACGCCTACGTGACGCTTGGCCAGAGCGCATTCGTTCAGGGATATCTTCCGGTCGTCCTGCTTGTGCACGCGATTAAGAGCAAGAAGCCGCTTGAAGTAGGATTTTACAATGCCGGGACACAAGCGGTCACCGCCAGCAAGGTTGACATGGCGAACAGTCTGCCGGCCATGACGTTTGCCGAGCTTCAAACGATGTCCGCGGACCCGAAAGCGACCGCGAGTTTCTACAAGCCTTGGTCTCAGTGCGTTACCGGGCCTGACTCTGGCAAGAGCTGCGCGACGATGGAGCCGATCGCCGCGGAAGCGCAATAGAGAGGTATTCGGCCCAGCGCCCAATAGGTTCGGATCGGGATGGTCGACACGCCGCTCGTTGCTGTCCGCGGCCTGCGCAAGCATTATGGGGGTGTTGCCGCCGTTGATGGCATGAACCTCACCGTGCGTCGCGGCGATGTTCATGCCGTCGTGGGGGAAAACGGCGCAGGCAAGTCGACGCTGATGAAAGTGCTTGCAGGCGTGGTGCGCCCCGACGCTGGCGAGATCGAATTCGAAGGCGCGCCCCTCGTCATCAGTTCGCCGGCCGTCGCGCGCCAGCATGGCGTCGGAATTGTCTACCAGGAACTGAGCCTGTTTCCGCAACGATCCGTCCTGGCGAATTTGTTTGTCAATCGGGAGCCGCTGCGGCGGGGGCTCATCTCGATCCACGACATGGAGGAACGCAGCAGGGACTTGCTGCACCGCCTCGGCCTACGGTTGGACGTGCATATTCCGGTGAGCCGTCTCAGCATCGGGGAGCAGCAACTTGTCGAACTCGCTCGGGTGCTCCTAGAAGAGCCTCGTCTGCTCATTCTTGATGAGCCGAACTCCGCCCTCAACGAACAAGAAACGCAGCGGCTATTCGATGTGCTGCGTCAGTTGAATCGCCGCGGCATTACCGTGCTCTATGTTTCCCACCGTCTCGAGGAAGTCTTCGCGATCTGCAACCGGATCACCGTCACCCGCAATGGGCGCGACGTGCTGACTAAGGAGAGGTCAGGTCTGACTATCCCGGAGGTGATCGAAGGGATGATTGGAGCCCAGCAGGCGGCCCTATTCCCACCGCGCCTTCCAACGCAAAGCCATCGCGAGCCGGCGGCTATCATTGTCAAGGGGCTGAGCGGCGGCGCATTGACGGATGTCGCCTTCACGGCTCGATCTGGGGAGGTTGTCGGTTTTGCCGGACTTGAGGGCTCCGGCGTCGGAACCTTATTCGGCATGCTGTTCGGGATGCAGAAGGCGCGCGCAGGCTGTGTGACCTTTCCAGACTCCAGGGGACTGCCGCGCGGTCCCACCGACGCGGCGCGGCGCGGCATTGCGCTGGTTCCCTCCGACCGGAGACGAAACGGACTGATGCTCGAGAAAAGCGTGCTGTTCAACATCAGTAACGTTGTAATTGGCGCACTCAATGGCGGCCTGCCATGGTTCGACCATGGGACCGCGCTTAAACGAGCGATCCGCCAGATCGACCGCCTGCGGATCAAAACCCCCGGGCCCGACGCGCTCGCTAGCGCGTTGTCGGGAGGCAATCAGCAGAAGACCGTCGTTGGCAAATGGCTAGAAGTTGCACCAAGCGTAATTCTACTGGACGATCCCACACGTGGCGTCGACGTCGGCGCAAAGCGGGAAATCTATGGGCTGATCCGGCGGGTTTCGGCCGACGGACGAATTGTACTATTCAGCTCGACTGAACTGCCAGAGCTTATTGGACTTTGCGATCGAATCCTCGTGCTTTATCGCGGGCGTATCGCAGGCGAGATCAATGGGGGTGAGATCGACGGGGCCGCGCTGCTGCGCGCGGTAAACACCGGTGAAATCCCACGAGCGGCGTAGGAATGCGCGCCGTCGGCTCTGAAGCTGCGCGACGCCGCCTGGCTAGGAAGGAACTCCCATGATACGCCGAGCTTTCACGATGCGCCTGCAGCCAGGAAAACTCGGCGAATACAAACGCTTTCACGACAACGTCTGGCCAGAGTTGGTCACTGAGATCGAGAAGAGCGGCATCGCTACGATGACGATATTCGAGAACGATCCGGTGCTCTTTCTCTATTCGGAAATTGTGGACGAGAGCGCGTGGGACAAGCTTTGGCGCACCAAGATCCATGACAAGTGGTCGCAAGAAGCGATGAACCCGCTAATGTTTTTTCGTGATGATGGAATTGTGGATTCAAGCACCCTTCGGGAGATCTTCCACCTAGAGACCAAAGCCGGCGCTCCGCAATGACAGATCTTGGTGGAAAGGTCGCCATAGTCGCCGGGCCGAGCGTGGTTCAGCGCGTCGCCTTCCGAACCGCTTCTCGTGGCGCGGCGCTGATGCTCTTCGCTCGCGCTGAGGTGGCCTTGACGATAATCGCGGGCGGCATTGTTGTCGCGTCGGAATCGTCGCCCTTAACAGAAGTGGCCTGATGCGTGATCGGTCACGGCAAGAAGGTAAAGCTTCAGACGTCTCGCAATTGCGCCGTCGTTCGTTTCGTCTGCCAGAGGAAATCGGCGTCATTGTCGCTTTGATTGTGATGATCGTCGTCATTGGCGTCGCACGGCCACGCTTTCTCAATCCAATCAATTTGTTCACGATTCTCGGGAACACCACATTTCAGGGCATGCTGTCGCTCGGCATGGTCTTTCTGCTTGCGATTCGCGAAATCGATCTTTCGGTCGGGTGGATGTTCAACTTTTCCGCGGTCGTCGCAGCGCTAATGATGACAGGCGGGGTCAATCCCTGGCTCGCCGCCGTTGCGGGCGTCGGCTTCGGCGCTCTTCTGGGCCTGGTCAACGGCGTGCTTGCGATCGGCCTGGGACTGCCCGCGATCATTGTCACGCTCGGCACGTATTCAATGTTCGAAGGGTTATCGCTTGTCGCCAATCGTGGCCGGGCGGTATTTCCAACGGACCAGTCGAGCAGCTTTTTCGCTTTCGCGTCAATGAAGATGTTTCGCATTGTTCCAGTTGTGGGGGTGCTTTTCGTTGCGTTGGCTGTAGTTCTACACATCGTGCTTCACCGGACACGCTTCGGCTATCGTGTGCAGGCTGTAGGAAGCAACCCCGAAGCCGCCCGTTTTGCGGGCATTCCCATTGCTCTTGTACGCGTACAGACGCTCGTTCTCATGGGTGCAATCTGTGGGCTTTCCGGAGCGATGTATGTCGGTTTCCGCGGAGCGATCGATCCGCAAGAAGGGGCAGACTTCGCGCTGATCGTCGTAGCCGCTGTCGTCATCGGCGGCACACCCCTTTCTGGCGGTTGGGGCACAGTAATCGGCGCTGTCGTCGGCATGCTGATCATTCAGGTGATCAGCAGCGGCATCATTTTTTTCGGCATTGACGCGACTTGGAGCACCTTTGTCACGGGCGCAGTCATCGTCCTTGCAGTCTCCCTTGACCAGATCGTGAAGCGCCAACGCGATAGGGCGCGCCGTTCATAGAGTTCCTCCACTCACGGGTCATTGACCCTGTCGATGAACCGAGCCGCTTTCTCCCCCACCGCAATGGCGGTCAGATTCGTATTGTGCATGACGTTGTCAGGATAGATGCTGGTGTCAGCGACCCGCAGATTTTGAAATCCGTGCACGCGAAGGTCCGGTCCAACAACGGACGTCGGGTCGCTGGGGGGGCCCATCTTGACAGATCCCGCCTGGTGGTGGGCCGGACCCATTGCTTCGGTGAGCGCTTGAGCGATCGGCTTATCCAAGTCATCGATTGCCTGCGCGGCATGGGACTGGAACGTCCGCGTGCCCAGCATCGCCCTGACAAAAGAACGCGCATCCTCGAACCGATGCCTATCCCGGTCACTGGTATTATAGCGGTGGTCGATGAGCGGGGCGCGAGTCGGATCGGTGCTTTGGATACGCACTTCACCGGTCGCCTCCTGACGGGTGAGGTACGTCCAGAACCCGGCGGTGTGCTCCTCCTCATCGACTGGAAAGGGATGCGTCTGCCATTCCGGCTCGCCCGAAGCGTTAGCGGGGCCGCGCACATTCGCGGCGAAGAAGCGCCCGGTCGTCACGCCGAGGCCGTCCGCCCTGAATAACATGGGGAAGCCCGGGTGGTCGGTCAGGTTGCGTCCGACCGCGAGATCGGCAACGACGTCGATCCGGAGCGGCCGCAGCCACTCGGCTGGACCGATGCCCGAGCGCTGCAAGATTGCAGGGCTGTTATAGACGCCGGCGCTGACCACGATCTCATCGGCCAACGCGGTCCGTCGCTCTTTCGCGGCGTCGAGATAGGTGACGCCCGTAGCGCGGTCGCCTTCGAGAATGACACGATCAACTTGGCAGCCGGCGCGAATGGCTAGATTGGGCCGCGCGCGAGCAGCTCGAATATAGGTCACGAGCGTGCCCAGCCGCACTTCCTTGTAACGATTATGCGGCATTGGCCCGACCACACCCGCTTGGGCGTCGGGCGCATTGAGGTCCGGCGCCTCGCGCACGCCGAGCTCGAGACACGCGTCGTACATGGCGCGATTAACGGGGGCCCAGCTTTGCGGCTTGTAGCGCTGGATGACGATAGGACCGTCGCGGCCATGGATCGGATCGCCGCCAAAATTGACGTCGTTTTCGATTGCGATGAATAGCGGCAGCATGTCCGCCCACGCCCAGCTTTTGTTCCCCATCGCGGCCCAGCGGTCGAAGTCGGAGGGCGCGCCGCGCGCCGCGATGGTGGCGTTGATCATCGACGTGCCACCGACCAAGCGGCCGCGCGGCACGCGCAAGCTGCGGCCGCCGAGGGCGCCAGCGCTGTCGGTGTTAACGAAGTCCCAGTCGAATTCAGGGATGCCCGCGGCTCCGCGCCAATGGTGTTCACCGCTGAACGTGAAGAGCGGCGGGATTATCTCCTCCAGCGGGAAATCCGGTCCCGCCTCCAGAAGTAAAACTTTACGCGATTCGTTCTCCGACAGACGCGCCGCCACGACGCCGCCGCTCGAGCCCGCGCCCACAACGATGACGTCGTACCGGTCCATCACTTCCCCCAAGCGCGTTGTCTGACGCGGCTACAACCATCAGGTCGCCACCTGACACCTGATGGTTTTCGGTCCAGCGCGCTTGCGGCGATTACTTCGCCGCTGCCTCGACATTGTCCTTGTTGTAGACCGTAAATGGTCCCATTAGGACACGCAGGCCCTTGGCGCGAGTTGGGTCCTTGGTGATGGCGTATTCTCCCATCCGGCCGGCCTTGAACTTCGCACCTTCCTCAGCCTTCAACGCGTCGGTGGCAAGGAGATAGGAGGTATAGTACGTAAGGTATCCGAGGTCGACGAAGCTCCACAAAGCGAACTCCGGCGCGCAGCCGTTTTTCGTGTAGGCCAGCATCTCGCTTGGCAGACCAAGACCGCTGATCTTGATCTTGTCGCACAGCTTCTCGTCCTGCAACGCCTTGGCGGCCGCGACGATCCCGACCGAGGTCGGTGCCATAATCACTTTGAGGTTCGGATATTTGTCGACCAAAGCCTGCGCCTGCGTATAGCTCTTTTCCGACTCGTCGTTGCCGTAAACGGTGTCGACTAACTTGAGCTTGGCGTATTTGGGGTCCTTAAGCGCCGTCTTCATCGCGGCGATCCAGGCGTTTTGGTTGGCCGCGTCCGGCGACGCAGACAGGATTGCGAATTCGCCGCCAGCAGGTCCTGTGATGCCGAGCGTCATGTCGGCCATGACCTTGCCGATATCGGAAAAATCCACCTGAGCGACGAAAACATCTTCGCCTTCCCCAGAGGGAATGGGCGAGTCCCAGGTCACCACCTTGATGCCCTTGGCTTGGGCGGCCTTGGCCGCTGGCACGATCTGATCGCCCGAGTTGTTCGAAATCATGATCGCCTTCACACCTTGGGTCGTGGCGTTGGTGACGATCTCGATCTGTCCGGCGACGCTGTTTTGCGGCGTTGGGCCGAGGAACTGCAGTGGCGTCGGGTTCTTAAGCTCCTTGGCGGCCTCCTCGGCCCCTTTATGCGCCTCGTCGAACGGCAGAATGCCAAGGAATTTCGGCAGCAACACCATGCTTGTGGCCTTGCCGGGCGTCGCCGTGGCTTCCTGGGCCAGCGCATATTGAGGCAGGGTCGCGATCATCGCGAGCGTCGCGGCGGCGCCCATCAGAAGTTGTTTCATGTTTCTCTCCCTCTCCATCTCTTGCGTAGGTCTTGCCAGACATTCGGGATCAACACCGAGAGGATCAGAAGCCCCCCGATGACGTTGTTCTGGGTGTTGCCGGTGATATCGGCAAGCCCCATTCCATTGCGAAGGTTCAAGATCACAAGCAGCGCAAGGCCGACACCGACCAGATTGCCCCTGCCGCCGAAAATGCTGACGCCTCCCAAAAGCACGGCGGTGATGACGTCGAGTTCGAAACCCTCCGCCATGTCTCCGCGCACCGATCCCAATCGAGCAGCGTATAGGATTCCGGCGAGAGCCGCCACCAAGGCCGAGCCGACGAACAAGCTCGCCTTGACCAATCCGACGCGCACGCCGGAATAGCGGGCAGCCTGGACGTTGCTTCCCACGACATAGATGAGACGGCCGAAAGCAGAGCCGTGCAGCACAATTGCAAAGACGATGAACAGCACAAAGAAAATCGAGATCGCGGCGGTGAGTGGCCCGATCAAAGCCTGCTGGCCGAGCGTATTGAACCAGTCGGGAAAGCCGCCGATTGCGCGATCCTCCAACAGGATGCGCGCGACGCCGCGATAGCCGATAAGGCCGGCCAGCGTGACTACAAGCGACGGCAGGCCTACCCTTGCGATCCAGAAGGCGTTGTTGAGACCGGCGAGGGCGCCCGCAGTGAGGGCGATGACGATAGCGGTCGGCATCGGCGCGCCCTTATGGAACGTCCAGGCCATGACGCACGCTGAGAGTCCCATGACTGAAGCGACAGAAAGATCGATTTCGCCGCCTATGATGACCAGCGCCATCGTCAACGCGACGATGCTCTTCTCGATCGACAGCTGGAAAAGATTGACGAAATTTCCGACGCTTAGGAAATACGGGGAGCCGAGGCTGTTGAACGCGACGACCCCGACCAGGAGCGCGAGCATCATCGCTTCCCAACCTTTGAGTCTGTCAAGTGCGCTCATGGCTGCCGCACGTCTTTTGGGCCGGATATTGAACCGGCTTCTCTTTCGAGGAGCTTCAGATCCGCACCGCCCCACAGAGCCCGCAGGCGCTGTAGAATGACGGCGTCGCTCGCCACGGCCAACAGGATGAGGAGCCCAAGCACCGCGTCGAGCCAGAACTCGCTGATGCCGAGGCGAAAGAGGCTCTGTTCGAGCGTCCCGATCATCACGGCGCCAAGCATGGAGCCCGCAACTGTTCCGGAGCCCCCAAATATATTGACGCCGCCGACGACGACAGCGGCCACCACGCTGAGTTCGAGACCCCGTCCCGCCTCGACCGTGATGTTGCCAAACCGAACGAGAAACATAAAGCCTGCGAGGCCTGCGAGCGCGCCGCAGATGACAAACGCGAGGAAGACGACGCCCTTGATCGGTAGTCCGACAAGCTGCGCCGCTTCGGGGTTGGAGCCGATCGCATAGAATCGCCGGGCAAAGCTCAGATAGGTAGTGCCGAACTGAAATATGACCACGATCACGACTGCGAGAACGAAGAGGGGTCGGATGTCAAGATTGCCGACTGGCAGTAAATTGACCAAAGGTAGACCGGTCAGCCATTCGGGCAGACTGTCTGTCGTCACGGTCTTGGCTCCGGAGAGGTCGACTAGAACGCCGCGATAAATCGCCAGGGTCCCGAGCGTCACGACCACTGCGGGTACCCGGCCCCACGCCACGACCACCCCATTAATGACGCCCAGCGCCGCACCGAGCGTGATCGCGATTGCAACTGCTACCAGCGGATTGATGCCGTTGTGGTTGGCGATCAGTGTTCCGACGAAATAGGCCGTGAAGCCGACGATCGAGCCCACGGAAAGGTCGATATTGCGTGTCAGCACGACCAGCGTCTCGCCGACGGCGACGACTGTGATGATCGCGACGCTCGATGCAATGCGGTTGAACGTGCGGAAGCTATAATAATTGTCGATGAACGACCCGAATATCACGATCGCCGCGACAATAAGGACGAGCAGGCTCAGCTCGCGAATCTGCTCCGGGCGAACCCGGCGCTTCAACCAGTCCATGGCGGTCTTCTACCGACCGATTCCGCCGATCTCTGGCCCATCGCCGCGGTCATGATGGTCTCCTCAGTGGCTTCGCTCCGGTCGAAGATCGCCATCTGCCGGCCCTCTCGCATGACCAGAACGCGGTCGCTGAGAACCAGTACCTCTGGCAGATCGGACGAGATCACGATGATGCCGATGCCCTCTGCCGCGAGCTGCCCGATGATGTCGTGCACCTCAGCCTTGGAGCCGACGTCGACGCCCCGCGTCGGTTCGTCGAGAATCAGAAATCGACGGCTTGGTGTTAAGCCATTTGCTCAACATGACTTTCTGCTGGTTGCCGCCCGAGAGCTTGGCGACCTCGAGATCGACCGAGGGCGTGCGGATCGCGAGGCGGGTGCGGAAGGCGTCGGCGCATTGCCGCTCTTCACTCGTTCGGACGAGCCCAAGACGATTGAGATAGCGACGCAGAATCGGCAAAGTGATGTTGGCGAAGATCGCCATCGGGAGAACGAGTTCGAGCTGGCGTCGGTCTTCGGAAACATAGGCGATGCCGAGATTCATGCCATCCCGCGCGGAACGCACCGTGACGGATTTGCCCTCAAGGAGGATCGAGCCCGAGGTCACCGGTTCGATGCCGAAAAGGGAAAGTCCGACATCGGTTCGGCCCGCGCCGATGAGTCCGGCGAAGCCGAGGACCTCGCCACGATGGAGATCGAAGGTGATGCCGTCAAACACGCCCTTACGGCCAAGATTGGTCACTGAGAGAACAACGTCCTTTCGGGCCGACGTCGCCCGCGCCTTCGTCAAATCGATCTCGCGTCCGACCATGTCAGCGATTGCGCGCTGCGGCGTCGCCTCGTTACGCACGCGCGTCGAAATTAATCGCCCATCGCGAAAGACTGTGACCTTGTCGGCGATCTCGAAGACCTCCTCCATACGGTGGCTGACGAAGAGGATAGCGACGTTCTGCCTCTTCAAATCGCGGACAAGCTTGAACAGCTCCTGAACCTCGTGGGCGGAGAGCGACGCCGTCGGCTCGTCCATGATAAGGATGCGGACGTTTAGCGAGATCGCTTTGGCGATTTCGACCGACTGTTGGGCGGCTAGCGTCAGGCCTCGTGCCGGACTTCGCACGTCCAGCGAGACGCCGAATTCGGCGAGTATCGCTTCCGCCTCGCGAAACATCTGCCGCCAGCCGACGACGGCGCCACGGTCCTGGTGACTAATGAAAATGTTCTCCGCGACGTTGAGGTCGGGAAAGAGCAACGGCTCCTGATAAATGGCGGCGATGCCCAATCGCTGCGCCTCGGCGGCGCCGCGTATCGTGATCGGTCGACCAGCCAGCAGGATCTGGCCATGATCAGGTTGGTGCACGCCTGTGATAATCTTAATGAGAGTCGATTTGCCGGCGCCGTTCTCACCGAGCAGGGCATGAATCTCGCCGGCATGAAGCGTGAGCGCGACCTCATGAAGCGCTTGAGTGGCGTCGAATCGTTTGGAGACCCCTCGAATCTCGAGGATCGGCGCGGCGGCGGCCGCGCCGACGGCAGGCTCTTGTGCCTCGGCCATCCTGCTAGCGCCCGCCGGTCACGTCGATGATCGCGCCGGTGACATAAGACGAAGCATCACTCAACAGCCAGATGATCGCCTCGGCAATTTCGTTCGCGGTTCCTGGTCTCCCAAGCGGAGTCGAAGCGCCTATCTTGTATGGCCGATCCGGCTCCCCGTAAGCAGCGTGAATTCCGGTTTCGATCACGCCAGGTCGGATCGCGTTGACGCGCACGTCTTCGCGACCGAGTTCTTTCGACAAGCCCAGCGCCATCGCGTCGACCGCCGCCTTCGAGGCCGCGTAGTCGACATAAGTGTCGGGAGCGCCGATCCGCGCCGCCACGGAAGAGATCAGGACGATCGAGCCGCCGTGGCCGCCACGGCTTTTGTTCATCCGCCGCGCGGCTTCGCGTGCGACCAGAAAAGCGCCCAGCACGTTGACCTCGAAGACCTGCCGCATGCGCTCGACGCTCATGTCGACAAGCCGCGACGTCGCCGCCGCCACGCCGGCATTAATGACAACGCCGTCGAGCGGACCGAGCGCCTTTGTCATCGCCTCGAACATGGCGACGACATCACCCTCGCGCGACACATCGCCCGCCAGCGCAACTGCCTTGCCGCCTAAACGCTCCACTTCAGCAACAGCGGACTGCGCCGCCGCCTTGTCCTTCAGGTAATTGACGCCGACGGGCCAGCCACGCTGAGCGGCGAGCAGGCAAGTCGCGCGTCCGATGCCGCGCGAGCCGCCGGTAACCAGAATGGTCTTGGGCATGCGTTCAACTCTTTACCCGGAGCGATTGAAGCTGGATCGAGCTCCGCCAGGCAAGGTTGGCTTAGCTGCGAAGCTTTTGCAACGCTGACGCGGCCGGGAAGCCCCTTCGCGGTCAGCGACCTTGACCAGGTTTCCGCGGGTACACGAAGTTACGCGGCAAGCTTGCCTGGGAGTTTATCACCGATGAAGATCGCAGTACTTGGGGGCGGCGGTGCGATGGGCGGCCTATTTGGAGGCTATCTGGCGCGCGCCGGAGAAGACGTTGTCCTTGTGGATGTGTCGCAGGCGTCGGTCGACGCCATAAATCGCGACGGCCTTGCTATCGAAGAGAAGGATGGCTCGACGGCGACGCTCCGTGTTAAGGCTTCATCGAAGCCAAACGATATCGGCCCAGTCGATCTCCTCGTCAATTTCGTCAAATGTTACAATACCGAGGCGGCGATCAGGGCGGCAGCGCCAATGCTGGGAGATCGTACGGCAATCCTGACGCTCCAGAACGGCTGGGGCAACGCTGATCGAATTGCGGCGGTTGCGGGCAAATCGCGGGTGATGGTCGGCCTTACCTATCATTCAGGGACTCTCCTTAGCCCCGGCCGCGTTAAGCATTCCGGGATTGGGATGACCCACGTGGGCGAGCTCGACGGCTCCATGTCGTCGCGGTTGGACGCGGCCGTCACGGCCTTTCGCAAGGCCGGCATCGAGACGATTGCCTCATCGCGCATCATGAACGAGATATGGAAGAAGCTCGCCTTGAACGTCTGCACTCTGCCGACATCGGCGCTCCTCCATTTTCCGGCGCATGAACTTGTCCAGCACTCCGGGACGATCGCGCTGATGGAAGGGTTGCTCGCTGAGGTCGTGGCGGTGGCGAAGGTGCAGGGCATCGACCTCGACCAAGCGGAGCGCTGGCAGGCAATCACCAGCCTGCTCAAGCAGGCGATCGGCGCGCGGGCGTCCATGCTGCAGGATGTGGAAGCGAACCGGCAGACCGAAATTGATGTTGTCAATGGTGCAATCGTTGAGGCCGGCAGGCAGAACTCCGTGCCAACGCCGTTCAACGATGCAATGGTCTGGATGGTGAGGAGCCTGCAAGCCAAGTATCTTGCGACCGGCCAGCAGCGATCATGATCGCGTTGGGCGAGGCGTCGCCGCAGCGGGTTGTTTCGGTGGAGGAGTCATAACCACGCGACGCGTGCGGAATGCCCTGTATAATCCAGCCGCCGTCGGCGATGTTGGTCTGGCCGATCACATAGGATGCGTCGTCGCGGCGAAATAGCGCACGACGTTGGCGATTTCTTGCGTGGCGGGACGGCGCTTCATCCGCGTGCGGCACCATCCAATCCTCCTGCAACGATCCATCAGCCGGTCCCTGATCGATCAACTTGGTCCGGGTGAAGCCCGAGGCCCCGCATAGACCCAAATGTCGGTCGAGGCGACTGCCTCGCAATACGCGCCGCGTCTCGGCAGCCGTACAAACGCGGCGGTCGACCCGATACTGACGATCGCGTCGCCTTTTCCGCGCGCCGCCATGCGCGGCACGGCTTCGGACGCGCCAGGAAGAAATCCGTTGAGATGGGTCGAGCTGACTGCCGATAGGTTGGCGAGCGAAATCTTCCCGACAAGGCCGCTGAAGTGCCCCATTATTGACGAGGATGTCCATCCAGTCGGATTTCGCATCGATCGCCTTGAAAGCCTCCGCGACCCTGGACAGAGCGGTGACGTCGGCTTCGAGATAGCCAACGCCCGGCGCGCCTCCGGAGGCGGACAGCTTGTCGAGGGAGAAGACGCGCGCTCCGTTGGCGAACAGCCTTTCGGCAATTGCGTCGCCAATCCCGCACGCGGCGCTCGTCATAACAGCGACGCTGCGCCCAAGCGAATTGGTCCTTGGCACCCTCCTGTCCGGGCTCCCCAACCGCTTAGTACATCAACCAGCCACCGCTGACGTTGATGGTAGCGCCGGTAACGTAACCGGCGTGGTTAGAAGCGAGAAAAAGCACAGCGCCCGCGAGTTCCGACGGCGCCGCCAGTCGTCCGAGCGGGATCGCGGCGACGGTCGCCGCCGAGAATTCGTCGGTCATTCCGCTGCGCATCATCGCTGTATCCGCGGCGCCGGGCGACACTGCATTGACGGTGATATTGTCCTTCGCCAACGAACGGGCGAGACCGCGCGTCATTGACACGATCCCCCCCTTCGTCGCCGCGTATGCCACCGATCCGCCGAAGCCGCCGCTCCACCACGCTTGTGAGGTGAAGTTGATGATGCGGCCGCCCCGTTCATGCTGACGCAGGACTCGCGCCACGGCCTGGTTGAGGAAGAAAATCGACTTGAGGTTGATGTCGTGCTGGAAGTCCCAATCGGCCTCGGAGACGTCGTCCACGCTCGCGCGGCGCACGAGGACGGCCGCTGCACAGACGAGGACGTCGAGACCTCCAAGCACGCCGACAACCCTTTCGATCAGTTTTGCGTGGCCAGCGACAGGGCGCAGATCGGCTGCCAAGGACAGGTGCGGGCCGCCGTCCATCTCCGCTACGACTTCCTGCACCTTGTCTTCGACGAGATCGACAACCGCTACCCGCGATCCCGCCGCGCCGAAGGCGAGCGCAACTTCGCGTCCGATTTCCCCTGCGCCGCCGGCGACTAGAACACGCTTACCTTCCAGGCCCGACGCCAAACTCCACGTCATCGCCGGCTCGCTTCGACAGGCGGCGAAACGCTCGGCGGTTCTTCGATGTAGCAGGAATGGGCGTCGCCTATGAATTTCGCGCGGTCCTCTACCAGCATCTCGCGAAACGGGTCTGCTGCGAATGCGCGGTCGGCGTCCGGGATGCTGTCGAACCAGGTTTCGCCGACGCCGTCCCACTGGGCTTCCTCTGGAACGCAGCGATCGACGCGGCTGAAACGCAAGCCGCGCAAGCCCGGAAGCTGGAGCACGATCTCCGCGTGGCGCCTAGTCCAATGCGAGAAGAATTCCTCGCGGCTGAGGCCTGCCTTACGGCGGATGAAACTGACACGCCTAATCATGCTCGATGGGTCCTCAAACGCCCCCAGAGCTGGGTGGATCGCGGAAGTGCTCGAAATCGCTCTCGCCGAGAAGGGTGCTGTGACCAAAACCTCTCATCAAATCCTGAACAGCTTTTCGGCGTTGCGCGAGAACATCTCGATCTGCTCCTCGGTCGTGAAACCCGAGATGATTTTCGCGTAAGCGTTGATCAGGTCGGGATAGGAGCTGAACATCCGGTCGACCGGCCAATTGCTGCCAAAGATCACCCGGTCCACCCCAAAGGCTTCGATGCTGCCTAGCACCCATGGACGTAGCAATTCGATGGTCCATCGACGGTCCATCATGCCGAGGCCGGATATTTTCATCAAGATGTTTTCGGCTCTCGCAAGAGCGCGCACCGCCGTCGACCAGCGCTTGAAATAGCCTTCGTCACGCGCCTCGGGGATGGCGCAGTGATCGACGCAGATCATCGTATCGGGAAAAGAGGTGGCAAGGTCCATGAGATCATCGAAATGTTGGATGCGCGTGTCGATGCACGCGACGAGATTGTGTCGCTTGAGGCGTCTGAAACCTCCGCGCCAGGCGGTATCGACGAGATAGCGCCCCTCGCCGAAATCTCTGATTCCGCGCACGTTGGCGTAACCCGAGTGGCGGTCGAGCACCTCCGCGGCGTCGGGATCGGCAAGGTGACATTCGGCGACGATGCCATGTGGGTAACCAGTCGCGTCGGCGAAAGTCTGAAGCCACTTCGTCTCATTGACCGGATCGGACACGCCCAGCGCCGCCTGGACGTGGACCGCCTTCCGCACATTTGAGAAGCGGATCTCGGCAATGTAGTCGTCGATCCAATAGTGCTGCGCCTTGAGTGCGTCGATATTGCCAAGAAAGCCGTGTATCGCGTCACGCTCGAGCCAGGAATAGCGCAGTTCTGGACGTTTCATATCATAGAGGTGAAAGTGGGTGTCGACGAAGGGAATCTCGGCCATCGCGGCGTATCCTCCCAGCACGGGCTGTCGAGAGACGCAACTTTTGTCGATCCGCCCGCGCCCACCACTTATGGCATGAAAGCCGGGAGCTGTCTCGATGGTGCCGACTTAACAGTCTATCGTCACAATCCATAGCCGAGTGGGTTTGCCCGTGCAACAAACGAACGCAGGTCATTCATAAGGAAGGGGTAAGTACCTGGTGGCTCGAAGATCCACGCCGCAGGCGCCTTCTGGATCAGCGCAGTCGCCGCCGGTGGCGGTGATATGATCGACAAGAATAGTCAGCCGCTGTATTTCCTCGACAGCGGCGGTAACAATGCGCCACTTCGGGGTTCGGCAACTAAGCGGCTCTCTATTGCTACGACACGTGATGTTTGACGTCATGGGGCAGGCCGATGACCGGCGGCCTGATCACGGTTGACGTCGGCAAAGGCATGCCGTTGTTTCGCGGCTTTATCGATTAGGGATATTATGATGAGGATCGCAAGGGTCGAGGCAATACCAGTCAGCTATCCCGAGCCGAACGACTTCAATGCGCTTCGTCACCTCTGCATCGCGAAGATCACAGGTGATGACGGACAAGTCGGATGGGGCGAGTCGATCACGCAATTCCCCGAGGCCAATTTCGCGGCAAAGGCGATCATCGAAGGCATGGCGCCAAACCTGATCGGAAAGGATCCCGTCCAGACCGAGACGTTGTGGCGTCAGAACAAGCAGCAGGCTTGGTGGTATGGCTATCAGGGCGGCATCGCCTCCTACGCCGTCGCGGCGATCGACATTGCTTTATGGGACCTCAAGGGCAAGGCGCTGGGCAGGAGCGTCCTCGATTTGCTTGGAGGTCCGGCCCACGAGCGACTGCCGGCCATTGCTTCGTGCCACGCTCATTGCGAGTCGATCCACGAGATGGCCGAGGAGACGGCCCAATGGGTCTCCACGGGTCTTCAGGGGCTTAAGACCGGCTTCGGCAAGCGCGGCTCGGCACGCCTCGGCTATGATCACGACCGCGACGTCGCCTATGTCAAAGCCATGCGCGAAGTGCTCGGCGACAAGATGCTGATGATCGACAATGGCATCGCCATCAAATGGGATGTCACCGACGCCGTGCGACGCGCCAAGGCAATGGAGGAATACAATCTGGCATGGATCGAGGAGCCACTCGGCGCCTGGGATCCCGAGGGCTACGCCAATCTCCGCGCCAAGACCACCACGCGCATCGCCTACGGCGAGCGCGAGTGGACGCTCGAGCAATTTGAACGGGTCTTGGCGACCGGCACCGTCGATGTCATCGGCGTCGATCCCGGTCGAGCTGAGGGCATCACCGGGTTCAAGAAGGTGACCGAGCGTTGCGAATTCTATCGTCGGCAGGCCAACGCACACGCATGGTCATCGGCGATCGTCACTGCCGCGAGTCTGGCGATCTCTTTCAATTCCCCTGCCTGCAGGCTGTTCGAGCTCAAGCCGCTGCGCAATCCGATGCAGCACGATCTGGTGACAGAGCCGTTCGAGCACGTGGAAGGTTGGATCTATCCGCCGACCGGTCCGGGCCTCGGGATCGAAGTCATCGAGGAGGTGGTCAATGGTTACCGCAGCGAAAAGGTTCTGTCGTCGTGAAATGAATAGGCCGCAACGGGTGGTGAGCCCTTCGTTCGCCGACGCGTTTAAACTTCAGCCGCGGCTACATCACACCAACAACTGTGGGAAGTGGACGAACGCTAATGTGGCGCGCCCGGCTGGGTCAAGGTTGCGCACGATGTTCAACGCGTTCAGCATACCGTAGCATGTGTACCTAAACATGGGCGAGACAGCTGAGGTGGCGGAGGAATGGCTCGGAAGGCGCGCATCGGTGTGATCGGCGCCGGTTGGTGGGCGGTCGTCAACCATCTGCCCGTGCTGAAAGCGAATAAGGATTGCGTGATCGTCGCGGTCAATCGCCTTGGAGCCGCTGAACTTGCCGAGGTGCAACTCAAATTCGAAATCCCATTCGGTTTTGAAGACTATCGCGCCATGCTGGAGCAGGTTCCGATGGACGGCGTAGTCATCTCATCGCCTCACGTGCTGCATCACGAGCATGCTCTGGGTGCCCTGGCCAAAGGTTGCCATCTGCTGGTGGAAAAACCGTTGACCACCACGACCGCCGGCGCGCGAGACCTGATGGCCAGAGCCGACGCCACAGGCAAACAGGTGATCGTGGCTTACGGTTGGAACTTCAAGGACTGGACCGACGAGGCGCGGACCCTGGTCGCCAACGGACGGATCGGCCGCGTCGAGCATATCGTGCTGCAGATGGCCTCCGCGCTGGAAGATCTCTTCGCCGGCGAGCCAATGAAGGAAACCGAGGGGCACATGTTTCGTCCCCCGCCTTCTACATGGGCCGATCCTAGGCGCGCGGGAGGCTATGGGTGGGGTCAGCTCGTGCACGCGCTGGGGTTATTGTTCCGCATCGCTGATCTCGAGCCGGCGCGCGTATTCGCTCTTACCGGCAAGTCACCGACTGGTGTCGACTATTACGATGCCGCGGTCGTACAGTTCGCCGACGGAGCAACCGCGTCGATCTCGGGCTCGGCGACGGCCCCTAAGCATCGGGGTAACCAGATCGATCTGCGCGTGTTCGGTTCGGAAGGCGTGCTGATGCTCAACGTCGAACGTGAGCGCCTGGAGGTGTGGAGGCGCGACAGGCATGATATCGTCGTCGAAATTCCAAAGGGGGCAGGCACCTACGAGTGTGAAAGGCCGGTGAACGCCCTCATCGATATTTGTCTTGGCCGGCAGGTCGAGAACCAGTCGCCAGGGAAGGTGGGCATGCGCGCCGTCGAGGTTCTCGACGCGCTCTATCGTTCGGCGCATTCAGGCCGCCTTGAGGAGGTTTAGTTCGTTGCCGGGAACTTTCGCCAGGGAGGGGGAATGACCGGAAAGGACCTGCGCCGCGGTGGTCTCGACCGTCTGACTGTTGAAGACATCTTGACGCCGGGGTTTTCGACGCCATGGGATGCGCCTACGATCCCTCCTTTCCCATTCACCTTTCGCAATGTCGAAGTGCTGACGCTTGCGTGGCGGACGAGCGAGGCGGCTGTTGCGCGACTGTTGCCGCCGCCGCTTGAGCCGACGTCTGACGTCGTCCTCGCCCATGTCTACCGCATGAATGATGCCGACTGGCTCGGCACGTATGGTGAGAGCAACGTGTCGCTCGGCTGCAAAATGTTCGGCAGGGACATAACAGGCTCCTATTCGCCATATCTCTTTCTATCGTCGGATGTTGGCGTTGCGCATGGCCGGGAAATTCATGGCCAGCCAAAAAAACTCGGCGAGCCCGTGCTCGAAATTCGTGGCGACCTCACCGTCGGTATCGTTAGGCGCAACGGGATCGACGTGTTAACCGGAACCATCGCGACGAAACAACGGCCGGACAGCCTCGACAGCTTGACGCGGCACTTCGATTTCGCCCTCAACATCAATTTGAAGGCGGTCGATCACATCGATGGCCTTCCAGCAATCCGGCAATTGACCGCTCGTCGTCTAGCGAACTTCAAGGTGCACGAATGCTGGGGCGGCCCTTGCACCGTTGAATTGCGCCCCAACGCTCAGGCCCCAATTCATCGCTTGCCTGTCGTCGAGATGCTTGATGGTCTGTACTGGCGGGCCGATTTCACGCTTGTCCAGGGGTGCATTATTCACGACTATCTCGCTGCGAAGACCTGAAGGGGCTGTGGGAACGCACGTCGAGCGTGTCTCGGGCGAAAGAGCCAAGAAGGGTCCGATCAAAGAAGGTCATCTTCGCAATTTCGTGAACCGCCCTTTTTGGCGCGCGCAAGACGATGGAACAGAGGCAGGAGATTGGACGCCTGTGAATCCTTTCGAACTGAGAGAGCTCGGGAATAGCGGAGTGCGTCTCACGCAACTGGGTTTCGGTAGCGCCCCACTAGGCGAGCTCTTCGTCCGGGTCGACGAACCTACGGCGGCCGCCACGCTCAAAGCGGCCTGGGACGCCGGTATTCGTTATTACGACACCGCCCCCTATTACGGTCGGGGTCTGGCTGAGATTCGTTGCGGCCGTTTTCTCGACCCGAAACCGCGGTCTGAATTCGTTCTCTCGACCAAAGTCGGACGCTGGTTCTTCCCGCCTGCCAAGCCAGACCAGTTCCAATCTGAACCCTGGGCAGGCGGCCTGCGCTTCGATCACGTCCACGACTACAGCTACGATGGGATCATGCGGTCCTACGAACACTCACAGATGCGGCTCGGCATGAACCGTATCGACCTCCTGCTCATTCACGACCTCGACTTCTGGTTCCATCTGACCGAAACGAAGGTCTCGGCCTATCTCAGTCAGCTCTTCACCTCCGGCTGGCGGGCGCTCGATGAGTTGCGCTCGCACGGTCTCGTGCGCGGGGTCGGAGCCGGAATCAATGAACTGGGGATGATGCCGCGGTTCCTCGATATGATCCCACTGGATTTCTTCCTGGTGGCGCTCCGTTACACGCTGATGGAGCAGGAAGTTCTGAAAGAGGAATTTCCCTACTGTCAGCGTCTCGGGGTCGGCGCTGTGGTGGGCGGCGTCTTCAACTCCGGAATCACGGCGACGGGCCCCATACCCGGGGCGAAGTACAACTACAATGACGCCTCACCGGAAGAGATGAATCGGGTCGCCAAGATTTAGGCCGTTTGCAAGGCCCACGGCGTGCCGCTCGCAGCAGCGGCCCTCCAATTCCCCCTCGCGCATCCAATCGTCGCCTCGATCATCCCCGGCGCGATCAGCCCCGACCAGGTCCGACAGAACGTTGAGCACTGCCGGCATCCGATCCCGGCGTCGCTCTGGTCGGACCTCAAGAGCGAGGGCCTAATCGCGCAAGACGCGCCCCCGCCGTAGTGATTGCGCGGCAAATCTATTTTCGATCGATCAGGTCATCGATCGGAAGCGCCGTCTTGTACTTTACCTGCTTCAGAGCAAAACTGGAACGGATATTGGCTACGCCGCGCGCCTTGGACAGCTGGCCGACGATGAAGTGCTGTAGGGCGACGGTGTCGGAAACGACGACGCGCAGGAGATAATCGGAGTCGCCAGTCATCAGATAACACTCCATGACCTCCGGAAAGCTCGCCATGGCCGCTTCGAACGCCTCGAGCATCGGTTCGGCCTGCTTCTCCAGTGTGACTTGAATAAAGACGCTGACGCTCGCTCCAAGCTTTACCGGATCCAAGAGGGTGACTCTGCGCAGGATCACTCCCATTTCCTCCAGCGCTCGGACGCGCGCTAGGCACGGCGATGGCGAGAGGCCCACCTGTTTTGCGAGGTCGACATTGGTGAGGCTGGCGTCGTTCTGGAGCGCAGCCAGAATCCGAATATCGATGGCATCGAACCGACGAACCGGGGCTTCGTGCTGTGGTACCCTTCTCATTCGGCACATATGACCGAATAGGTGAGCGCTTGCAAAATGTTCGGCAGGATATGCGGTTCCCACGCCGCTATGATCGGGCGATCGGCACCGGAGTGACGACATGCTCGAGAAGATCAATCCAACAGTGACCCGCGACGATTTGGGCCCCGCGCGCGATACCGATCCTACCGAGACTGCCGAATGGCTCGATGCGCTCGAATCCGTCTTTCACATGGCAGGCGGCGAACGCGCGGAGTTCATTCTGTCCGCACTCGACCGTAAGGCGAAGGATCTTGGGGTCGTACCCGACGTACTGCCTTTCGGCCCCTACCGAAACACAATCCCACTCGAAAAGCAGGTCGCGTTTCCGGGCGACATCGAAATCGAGACGCGCATCACGGCGATCATTCGCTGGAATGCTTTGGCCATGGTCATGCGAGCGAACGCGGCTCATGGTGAGCTCGGCGGCCATGTCGCGAGCTACGCTTCCGCTGCAGAGATTTTCGAGGTCGGCTTCAATCATTTCTTCCGTGGGGCTGACGGCGAATTGGGTGGCGATGTCGTCTTCTTTCAGCCTCACTCGGCCCCGGGCATATACGCTCGCGCGTTCCTCGAAGGGCGGCTCACCGAGGCGCAGCTGAAGCGTTATCGGCAGGAGATCGGCGACCCCGGCCTCTCATCCTATCCCCATCCCTGGTTGATGCCCGACTTCTGGCAAACTCCGACGGGGTCCATGGGCATCGGCCCGATCACCGCGGTCTACCAGGCACGCTTCATGCGCTACTTGCGCGACCGTGGCCTCTTGGGCACTGATGGCCGGCACGTTTGGGGCGTGTTTGGTGACGGCGAGATGGACGAGCCGGAATCGACCGCGAGCCTCTCGCTCGCCGTGCGTGAGAAACTCGACAATCTGACCTTCATCATCAACTGCAATCTCCAGCGATTGGATGGGCCGGTGCGCGGCAATGGCCAGATCATACAAGAGCTGGAGATGACCTTTCGCGGAGCGGGCTGGAACGTCATCAAGGTGCTGTGGGGTTCGGAATGGGACGCCCTCTTTGCCCGCGACGTGAACCACGCGCTCCTGCGCCGCTTCGCCGCCACCGTCGACGGCAAGTACCAGACGCTCGGCGCGAGGGACGGTGCTTACAATCTGGCGCACTTCTTCGACGAGGACCCGGAAGTGCGCGCACTCGTCGCGGACATGTCCTCCGAGGAGATCGACGGGTTGAAGCGGGGCGGCCATGATTTCAAGAAGTTGTTCGCAGCCTTCCAGGTCGCTAGATCGACCAAAGGCCGGCCGACCGTCATCCTTGCAAAGACCAAGAAAGGCTTCGGGATGGGCGGCGCCGGAGAGTCCCGCATGACGGCTCACCAGGCGAAGAAGCTGGACGTCGACGCGCTTTTCGCCTTCCGCGACCACTTCGCTTTGCCGCTCAGCGACGAGCAAGTTCGGACTCTTGCTTTTTACCGTCCGACCGAAGACAGCGTGGAGTTCGCCTATCTCCGCAGCCGGCGTCAGGCCCTAGGCGGCTATCTGCCGGCCCGCCAACGTACGGCTCCGGCAGTCCGCGCGCCCGCGCTCGAAACCTACGCGGACTTCGCCCTTCATGCCGAGGGAAAGACAATGTCGACGACCGTGGCGGTCGTGCGTCTCATCGGCAATCTTCTTAAGGACAAGGCGCTTGGGTCCCGCATTGTCCCGATCGTCGCGGACGAAGCGCGAACCTTCGGTATGGCGAACCTCTTCCGCCAAGTCGGCATCTATTCGTCGGTCGGCCAACTCTACGAGCCGGAGGACGCGAACTCGATGCTGTACTACAAGGAATTGAAGGACGGCCAGCTTCTGGAGGAGGGCATCACCGAAGCAGGGGCCGTGTCGTCTTGGGTCGCAGCCGCCACCTCTTACAGCGTCCATGGGCTCGCGATGCTGCCAATCTATATTTTCTACTCTATGTTCGGCTTCCAGCGCATCGGCGATCATATTTGGGCGGCCGCGGACCAGCGGGCGCGTGGAGTGCTGATCGGCGCCACGGCCGGCCGCACAACGCTGGCGGGCGAAGGACTCCAGCACCAAGACGGTTCCAGTCATTTGATCGCTGCGACTATTCCCAATTGCCGCGCTTACGATCCAGCCTTCGCATACGAAATGGCGGTGATCCTCAATCATAGCGTGCACTCGATGATGGAGGATGGCAAGGACGAGTTCTACTATATTACCGCGATGAATGAGAATTATGGCCAGCCGTCGAGACCCGAGAATGTGGAAGCGGGCATTATCAAGGGCCTCTACCTCTTTGCGTCGCATGGTTCGAAGAAAGGCAACCGTCTCGTCCGCCTGCTTGGCTCCGGGGCGATCCTTCCTGAAGTTGTCGAAGCGGCTAAGATGCTGGAGGCTGAGTGGGACGTTGCCTCCGAAGTCTGGAGCGCGACCAGTTACTCCGAGCTTGCCAGAGACGCACGGGAAGCCGAACGCCGCAACCGACTCAATCCACTCGATGAGCCGGTCGTCAGCCACCTCGCCCTCTGCCTGCCAGGCACCGTGCCCATCATCGCGGCGTCAGACTATGTTCGCGCCTACCCGCAGATGATCGCCGCGTATCTGAACGCCCGATTCATTGCGCTCGGCACGGACGGCTTTGGGCGCAGCGACACTCGCCGAATGCTGCGCACGTTCTTCGAAGTCGACCGATTTCACATCTTGATCGCAGCTCTCGATGCAATCGCGACGGAGGGCCTCATAGCACGACAAGCCGTTGCCAACGCGATCGACCACTATGATGTGAAGCGCTCAGCTTCGCCGCCTTGGAGCATCTGACAAAGAGACCGGCCTCAAGGACTCCGTCAAGTACGGCGCAGGCGCCGTGCTAAGCAGGTCAAGCTGGCATCCGAGTGCATAGTATCAATTCATCTTGCACATCTATGCGGTGCTTGCCCAGAAGGAGCGGGCAATGATCTCAGCACGCACTAAAGAGGCGCTGGCAAGAACCAAGGCCAAAGGCGCGAGACTGGGCAATCCGCGGCTCGACGAGGTGCGCAGAAAAGGCGCCGAGAGCATGAAGGCTACAGCGGATCGGTTCGCCGCCCATGTCTTGCCGATGATTGAGCCGGTCAGGGTGAGGGTCGGAGCCTTCGCGAGATCGCGAGTTGCTATTGCGCCGTGGAACGCGACGGCCCGGTCGTCGGAACGCCGGGAGCATCTCGAGGTTCCGGAAGGCCCTGCGATTCACACTTGCCGCGTTTTCATCGGCCCCTCGCTTTTCTTCATCGTCAGGAACCAGAATCATTGGCCCAGAGCAATGCGTGGGGCGACATCCTTTATTGGCTTTCCCGCGAAGCTCTTCCACGAGGCGTGCGCGGCCTGTTTGGTGATTTTCTTGACCGGCTTCGCTTGAGCCTGCTTCTCTTCCCGGAATTCGTGCTCGAAGGCGACCTCGTATCCCGCCCTGATCGATTCAAGCATTTTAGCCGTAGTGATACCGGGCCAGTTGGAACCTCTTGCCGCTGACGCGAGGGGCAGGCCCAGCCGGATCAAATCGTGGGAAGGATTCCCGATGACGGTTTGATCGAGCTCGCGAATTTGGATTTCCACCTGTTCCGCCGCATTGGCGATGGGGCCGAGATTGCACAGGTGGCAATCGCCGCATATCCAGACCGGAGGCCCATCGGGAAGTGTCCCAGTTTTCAAAGAGGCGAGCCATTCGTAGTACCTTGCCGTGTTGCCTCGCACATAGGTGCGCTGATTGCGACATTTTAAGATTGCGGCATCTCGTCAGCGCAGCGGTACGATCTTGGGGCCTTACAATAGACTTCTCGTTCTTCAAGTCGTTCCCTCATCACCACGAGCGCAGACCTTTTATCTCCCCGGAGGAGGCTCCGATCGGCGACATTCCGGGCGCAAGCTCCTCCGGTTTATCCTTCACGTTCTCCGCGGAACAGGGCCCGCGTGAAGCGGCCCTTGAGGCGTGTCAGCTACTGTTATGGTTTGTTCGCAGGCCTTGACATGCCGCTCAGATGAGCTGCCACGTTCTGCTATTTGGCGTGTTTATGCTCCTGCAAAAAGGGGGGATTGCGATAGACGGCAATGCGCCGTTGCCTCAGGTCTTTAAACCGTTCTGTTGAACCGTTGTTCCTTTTCGTTCGCAGCGAGAGTATCCATGGCTGTGCTGGAGGAGCGGCCAGAATTGACAAGCGCACGGTAAGACGGGCAAGTCGCCCTTCATTATCCGGCCGGCTTCGCCTAAGCGGCCTGCTCGATGATCTTACGTGTCTTGAGATCTGCGATCGTAGTCGCGTCGATGCCGAATTCGGACAGAATTTCCTCAGAATGTTGGCCGACCGTTGGCGCCGGGCGCTCGATCGCAGGCGGCGTCGCGCTCAACCGCACGACGGGCCCGATCACCTTCACATTACCCACCCGAGCATGCTCATAGGACGTGACGACCCCCATATGCTTGACCTGCGGATCGTCGATCACGTCCAGGTGGCGCTTCACCTCGCCGCACCAGATGTCGACCGCGAGCATCGCTTCAAGGAGGTCCTTCGTCGTCCACTTCCTCGTCTCGGTGGCGATCTTGTCCCAAATCTCATCGCGTTTGTCGAAAAGGGTGTTGGGGTTGTCATAAGAGAGCAGCTCCAGCCTGCCGAGCACGCCGACGAGCTTCTTGTAAGGGCTCATGGCGATCGTCACCCAACCGTCCGAGGTCGGATAGAGGCCGAACGGAGCGTCCATCCCGGGGTGGCCGATGGACGATTTCGGCCGCTCGAAATTCTCGTTGAAGTTCATCACCCAGACCATTTCCTGGTTCTGGTGCTGAAGAAGGCCAGACATAAGATCGACCTTGATCTCCTGGCCCTCCCCGGAGCGCTCGCGCCAATAGAGTGCGGAAAGAATGGCGTAAACCATGTTCATGGCGCCGATCTGGTCGGCGAACCCGGAGCCGACCGGCACCGGAGCGCCATCTCCGCGGCCGGTTGCGCTCGCGAGTCCGGTCAGACCCTGAATCAACATGTCCTGCCCCGGACGCGTCGCGTAGGGGCCGCTGTCGCCATAGCCGGATCCCGAGCAATAGATGATGCGTGAGTTGATCTTGCGGAAGTCGGCGTAGCCGAAGCCGAGCTTGTCGAGGACGCCCGGTCGAAAATTCTGCACTACGACATCGGCGTGCTCGCCGATCTTGTAAAGGATCGTCTTAGCTTCGGGCGCTTTGAGATCGATCGCGAGCGAACGTTTGTTGCGATTCCAGGCTAGGAAGTTCGGGCTCTCGGTCTCGCCGACCCAACGGTTCTTGAATGTCATGGTGCGAAAGAGGTCGCCCTGACCGGGCCGCTCGATTTTGATGATGTTGGCGCCCATGTCGCCAAGCAGTTGAGTGGCGAACGGCCCCTGCAGGAGATGGCTGAAGTCAAGGACGGTCACGTCCTGGAGGGCTTTGGGCATGAGTGAAACCTCTAGAAGCGCCGTTGGTCAGGCCTTCGCCGCGGCGCAGGCGCGGGCGTAGACCTCCTTCGAAGAGCGTATGATGGCGCGGGCTTCGCCCTCGCGAGCAAGGTAGCGATGGACGAGTTCGCCCATATGCTCGAAGGCGGGAATAAAGCCGTCGAAGCGCGGGCGGACGTAGGCCTTATCAAGCGTCGACAGAGTGCCGGAAAAGAAGCCCCCTGCCTCGCGGTCATCCTCCGGGTCAATCCACGCGGAGCGGAGCCCGGGTTGCCCCCCATTCTGGAAATAGGGGCCGGCCTGATGTTCCGGCGTATGGAGCCAAGCGAGGTAGGCGACCGCGGCCTCGACGTCGCGGCAGCGGGCCGAAATCGCGCAGCCGGCGCCCCCAAGGTCGCGCCAGCGACAGGATCGGGGCCGGGTCCCGCGATCGTCGTATAGCGGATCGGCTTCTTCGCCCCAAGGCGGGAATAGTTCGTATAGCCAAAGGCGAAGGGCGTGTAGACGATATCGTCCCCTGACGACATGGCGTCGTAGGTCTTGATTGGATTGCGGTTGGGCGACTCCGGATGGCAAAGAGGCCGCAATTGCGAGAGATAGTCGAGCGCCGTCTCGAATACGTCAGTTGGAAGCAGGTGGTCGGCGCTTCGCGGGATCGGCGATCCCATATTGGCGGCAAGGGTCGCGACGAGGCAGGCGGCGTCGCTCTGAACGCCGGGCAGGCCGAGCCATTTGCCGGACTTGCGCGCAGCCGCGCCGAGCTCGATGACTTCCGCGAAGCTTCGTGGCGGCCCATCGAAACCGAGGGCGGAGAGAAGGTCCGGGCGATAGCTCGCGACTTGCGACGCGGCGTCTGTGGGCAAGCCCCACACGCCGTCGCCGTATTCATACGATCGGGTTGACGGGCCGACGCTCTCGCCCTCCAGCATAGCGAAAAACTCAGCCGGGAAGAGGGGCCGCAGATTGAGAAGACAGCCTGTCGCCTTGGCGCGTCCGCAGAACGGGTGGTCGATGACAAGGATGTCGAACCGCTCGGCCAGCGCCTCGATCGGCTGAACGCCAAAGTCACGAAGGCTTCGGCGCGTCCACTCGATCTCGTAGTCGGGATGTTTGGCGGTAAACAGAGGCCCACCCCTGGCGAGCGGATCATAGCCGCGCGGGTGGTCCCAGGTCACGCCACGGAGGAGTCGTGTCATCCTCTAAAGATTTCCTCTCCGAATGGCGTTAGCGCGCGATACCAGCGAGGCCGCGGCAGTGTCCGCGGCGATCTTCGTGATGTGCCAGCGGCCGAGGTTTGTGGAATAGAGCGTCCCGCCGTCAAAGGCGATGTTGGTCGGGTGACATAGTATGTGAGCCGTCACGTCCTCGATGTAGATGTCGAGCTTTCCGCGCGGATCGACTCTTACAATGCGCGAAGGCTCATAGCAGGAAACGTAAAGATTCCCCGCATTGTCGAACGCAAGACCATCTGGCAGGCCCGGAAGGCGTGTCGCGTAGTCGGTTCGACCAGCAGGCCTGCCGTCAGGGCCGATCGCGATACGGCTTACCTTACGATCGAACGTCTCGATGACGAACAGAGCCGAACCGTCATGAGCGAGAGCCATGCCGTTGGCGAAGCTCATCGGCTCGCCACACCAGAGGTCGCCCAAACCCGCCGTAAGATCGTAACGCCACACGCCCGGTCCGCTCTTCCCGGGGTCGAAACTGTCAGACACGTAGAGGCAACCTCGCGCTGCGTCGACAACGGGGTAGTTCGGGATGAGGATTCCCGGCGGCGTGAATTGGGCGAGCGATCGCGTCGCGAGATCGAGCCGCCACACCGCTGCGCTTCGCTGGTCGCATACGAAGAGATGGCCGTCCCCATCGAAGGCGAGCCCGAGAGAGAACCCGCCAGTCGAGACGATTTTCTCTATGTGTGAGCCATCCGGCTCGATTCGCAGAATGTCGCCCTCGGCATTGCCACACCAGACAGCGCCGTCGGGCCCGACCGCGACGCCCTCCGGATGATGGAGTCGTGGCTCTGAATATTGCCCGTCGAAGAAAACCGCGGCGCGCGAGATCGGCAGGACGCCTTCGCCGCCGAGGAAAAGATCGGCCGCCATCCCGCTCACCTCTTGCTCGCCGGCAGGTGGGTTACCTTAGAGTTGGCTTCAACTCGGTCGGGAATGCGCTCGCCGGTCACGCCATCGAAGATATGCAGGCTCGCGGTGTCGAAGGCGACGCCGACGACGTCGCCCATGCGCGTCGGGCAATCCTTGTCGGCTTTGACCGCAATGAGGTCAGACCCGAGGCGAACCGTAATGAGAGCCGCATCGCCCAGGAGCTCGGCGGAGAAGACTTCGCCTCGGAAATCGCCCTTTTCGGGCGCAGTGATGTCCATGTCCTCTGGTCGCTGGCCAAGGGTCACTTTCCCGGTTAGCGCGTGATCGACGGCTAACGAAAAAGCCGGATGAACGATGCGGCCCGGATCAGCGCTCGCCGTGATCAAATTCATCGACGGATTGCCGACGAAGCCGGCCACGAAAACATTCTGCGGCCGGTTGTAGATTTCGAGCGGCGGCCCGACTTGCTGGAGTCGCCCTAAAGACATGACCGCAACTCGGTCCGCAAGCGTCATCGCCTCGACCTGGTCGTGCGTCACGTAGATCGTGGTTATCGCCAGTTCGTGCTGGAGATGCTTCAGCTCAGCGCGCATGGAGACGCGCAGCTTCGCGTCTAGATTCGATAGGGGCTCGTCCATCAGGAACAGTTGCGGCGTGCGCACGATTGCGCGGGCCAGCGCCACCCGCTGGCGCTGTCCGCCGGAAAGCGCTTGGGGCTTGCGGTCGAGATAGCCCTCAAGCTCGACGCGGGCAGCAGCCGCGCGCACTCGCTCGGAGCGCTCGGCCGCCGGAACCCGCCTGACCTTCAGGGGATAGGCGATGTTCTCGGCGACCGTCATGTGCGGGTAGAGACCATAGTTCTGGAACACCATGGCTAGGTCGCGGTCTCCAGGCGCAACATCAGTGACGTCGCGATCCCCGATGAGGATGTCTCCCTCGGTCGGGTCCTCCAGTCCGGCGACCATGCGCATGGTCGTAGTCTTTCCGCAGCCGGAAGGCCCGAGAAGAACTATGAACTCGCCGTCAGTGATCGCTAGCGAGACGTTGTCGACCGCCATGACCGACCCCCAGCGCTTGGAGATATTGGCGAGGGTGACCGAGGCCATGAGTTAATCGCCCTTAATCGCCAAACCGCCGTCGACGCGCAGGATCTCGCCAGTGATGAATGACGAGCGGTCGCTGGCGAGGAACAGCACGGCGTCGGCGACTTCGTCGGCTTCGCCGAAGCGGCCGATCGGATGGGCGGCGTTCCAGCGATCGATGAGACCCTGAGGATCGGCCGCCTCGCTAAAGACCTTCTCATTGAGAGGCGTCATGATCGTCCCAGGCGCCACTGCGTTGACGCGGATTTTCGCCTGCGCGAGGTCGACGGCGGTTTGTTGCGTGAGCGCATTGATGCCGCCCTTCGCGGCGGCGTAGACCGGCCAGCCATGGAAACCGCGAAGCGACTGAACCGAACTCATGTTGACGATCGAGCCGCCTCCCTGACGGCGCATGTGCGGCACCACGCAACGCATGAAGCGCCAGACCGAGGTGAGATTGGTGGATATGACGAGATTCCACGCGTCTTCGTCGATTTCGTCTATCACACCGCCGATCGCCTGCGCGGCGTTGTTGACAAGTATGTCGACGCGCGCCCAGGCCTCGATGGTCGCCTTCGCAACCTGCTCGGCGTCCTTGAAGGAGCGAACATCGGCGCGGACGAAAAGCGCGCGGCCGCCTGCGTCCTTGATCTCCTTCACCGTCCTTTCCCCAGCGGCCACGTCGATATCGGCGACGGTCACGGCGGCGCCGGCGCTGGCGAGCTTGAGCGCACTCGCGCGCCCGATCCCCATGGCCGCTCCGGTGACGATGGCGGCGCGGCCGGCGAGTTCATTCATGTCAGGCGCCCTTGAATTGGGGGTTACGTTTCTCGAGAAAAGCGTCGATGCCCTCCTGTCCGTCGGCCGAGCAGTAGAGGCGGAACAGGACCTCCTGTTCGAGCGCCAGCGCCGTGGGGAGCGCCGCATCCGCGCCGATGCGAACGAGCCGCTTCATCTCGGCGAGCGCGAGCGGCGCGACCTTCAGCATTGCTCGCGCTTTGCCGAGCGCAGTCTCCATTAGAGCATTCGGCTCACACAACGCCGCCGCGAGCCCGAGCTGAAAAGCGCGCTCGCCCTTCAGACGCCCTGCTGTGAGCAGAAGATCAGCCGTGATATGGCGACCCATAGAGCGGATGAGGCGTTGCGTTCCTCCACCACCCGGCGAGAGGCCGATGAGGCCTTCAGGCAACCCAAACCGCGCGTTGGTCGAAACCACGATCACGTCGCAGCAAAGAACAATCTCGAACCCACCGCCGAGAGCGTAGCCGTTCACCGCGGCGATAGTCGGTTTGGGAAAGGCTTCGAGGCGGTCATTGACGCGCCGGCCGCTGAACTGAAAGTCCATGAAGGCCTTCTCGCGGCGGCCCTGATATTCGGCGATATCCGCTCCTGCGGCGAATGCCTTTTCGCCCGCACCGGTGAGGATCACGGCGCGCGTCTCCGGGTCGGCTTCGGCGGCGTCGAGCGCGGCGCTGAACTCGTCAAGCAGCGCGATCGACAGCGCGTTCAGCTTCTCCGGCCGGTTGAGCGTGACAACGCCGACGCCGTTCTCCGGCTTCTCGAACAAGACGAGGGCCACGGGCCTTACCCCTTAACCGCGCCGGCGGTGAGGCCGGCCACGAACTGGCGCTGAAGGAAGAAGAAGACGACGATGACCGGCAACGATACCATCACCGAGCTTGCCATCAATTCGCCGTAGCGGATGCCGTACTGCCCGATATAGTCGTTCATGCCAACCGGGAGGGTGCGCATGTCCTTGGTTGAGGTGAACGAAAGAGCGAACAGAAACTCCTGCCACGTTACGATCAGGACGAAAACCGTGGTCGCGATGATGCCCGACCTCGCGAGCGGCACGACGATGTCAAAGAACGCGCGCAACGGCTTTGCGCCGTCGACGGCAGCGGCCTCCTCGAGCGTACGCGGAAAGCGCATCAGGAAACCGCGAAGCATCCAGATCGCGACCGGCAGCGTAACTGTGATGTAGGCGATAATGAGCGCTGCATAAGTGTTGAGTAAGTCGGCCGTTTTGACCATCTTGTAGATCGGGATGATCATCGCCCCTGCCGGGAAGAACTGGGCAAGAATCACCGCAGCCAGGAACACCGACAGGGCGCGAAACTGGTAGCGGGTCAGGCTGTAGGCGGCCAGAAGGGCGAGCGGAACGGTTATCAGCACCGTCGCTCCCGAGACGATCACACTATTGAGGAAGTAGCGGCGGAACTCCGGCCGGAAGGCCGCGACGTAGTTGTCGAGCGTGATGTGCTCCGGCCACAGGCGCGCTGGAATCGCGAACGGCTCGGTTGCCGGCTTCAGCGAGACGCTGAACATCCAGAAGAACGGAAACAGGACCAGCAGCGCGATCGCGACCTGACAAGCGATGAGCGGCGCCTTGCGTGCGAGAGTCGAACGTCTTCGCATGATCATGCCGCTCGAACGGAGCGCCGCTGGAGGAGAAGGAGAAGCCCGACGAAGAGGACCAGCACCAGCACCGAGAGCGAACCGTAGGCCGCGGCCTCGCCGAAGCGGAATTGACCGAAGCCGACCTCGTAGATGCGAGTGGGAAATATGGCAGTTGCATTGAGAGGACCGCCGCGGGTCAGCACGTAGATGATGTCGAAATAGTTGAAGGTCAGGATCGTCGTCAGGAGCAGGTTCACCATCGCCACCGGGAAGATCGCCGGGAGCGTGACGTCGATCAGGCGGCGGAGCTTGCCAGCGCCATCGATCTCCGCCGCTTCGACCTGCTCCTGATCGACATTCTGGAGAGCTGCGAGGAACACCACGGCTGAGAACGGAAACCCCTTCCAGAAGGCGGCGAAGACGACCGCGGCCATAGCGGTCGACGGATTGGCCAGCCAACCGACGCCTTGGCCGATGATACCCAGGCGGATGAGGAACGAATTGATGAGGCCAAGCTGCGGATCGTACATGAAGCGCCACAGAATTGCGGCCACCACTCCCGGCAGCACCCAGGGAAGTAGCACCAGCGAGCGCAGTGCCCCCTGAAACGGCAGACGCTGGTTGAGCAGGAGCGCGATCAGGAAACCCCCGACGTTTTGCAGGAACACGACCCCGGCCGTCCATACGATCGAGTTGCGCACGACTTGCCAGAAGGTCTCGTCGCCGAAGAGCTGGCGGTAGGCTTGCAGTCCGATGAAGTTCGGCTTGGGGTTGATGAACGTCGTCGTGTAGAGGCTCTCGCGAAAAGTATCGATCATCGGCCAGTACATGAGCGCGGCGACGAGGATCGCGGCCGGCGCCATGAAGCCATAGGCCATCCAGCGGTCGACCTTACGCCGCCAACGGCGGGTCACGGGCGCGGGAGCGCCGCGCGGAAGCGACGGAGAAGCCGCTGCTGCTGTCATGGATTCAAGGCCCAGAGGCGAGCGGCGCGAGTCGGCCGCCCGCCTCTCTTGTTCTAGTGGAGCGCATCGATGGCGGCGCAGGCTTCCTTCGCGGCTTCGGCAGTCGGCGTGCCGGAAAAAATCTTCTGCACCATGTTCTGCTGAATCTCGGAGACCTCGAGATAGCGCGGCGAAAGAGGTCGCGGCTTGGCGTTGTTGAGGTGATCGAGGATCACGTCAGGGTGGCGCCGGCTCTTCTCCAGGAACGCCTTGGCCGCGGCCACGTTGGCCGGAATGAGGTCCACCACCGCGCCGTTGACGTCTTCCCGGGTCATGAACTGGATGAACTTCCAGGCTGCCTCCTGGTTCTTGGCGCCTTTGTAGAGGACGAGGTTCCAGCCGCCGTAGGTTCCGACCGGCTTCTTGCCCTTCGGCGCGAAACCCGCGAGCAGATCCCAGTCGAGCTTGGACTTGTCGAGAGTCGGTTGCTCGAGGGCCGGCCACAGCTCGATTGCGAGCGTGCCGTTGAGGAAGAGCTCGCGCATCTGCTCGTCGGCGGCGTTGAGAATGCCGGCGGGCGCGTAGGCGGCCAGTTTCTTGTAGAAGTCGAGCGCTTCAATCGCCGGCGGGCCCGTCAGCGCGCACTTGGCCTTGTCGTCGAGCACCGAACCGCCGTTCGAGTAGATGAACGAGTTGGTCATGACGACTGGGTACTCGCTCTTGTTGCCGGTGAGGCCGATCGCGTACTGTCCCTTCGACTTGTCGGTCAGTTTCTCTGCAGCGGCTTCGAGGCCGTCCCACGTAACGATCGAAGCGGGATCGACGCCGGCGTCGCTGAACAGCTTCTTGTTGACGAAGGCGAAGAACCACACATCGACATTGAATGGGACGCCCCAAAGATTGCCTTTGTAATTAGCCGACTCCCATGCGCCAGGAAAAAAGGTCTCGGCTTTCACGCCCGATTTTTTGGCGAGGTCATCGAGCGGCACAATGGCGCCAGCTTCGGCGAAGGCCGAGTTCCAGATCTGGTCGACGGTGGAGACGTCGGGGCCATTGTCAGCCTGCACGGCCGTCAGGAGCCGCTGCTGGTACTCGGGGTAGGGAATTGTCGTGACCTCGACCTTGACGTCGGGGTTCTCCGCCTCAAAGCGCTTGACCGCCTCCTGCTGATAGCGCGACAGGCCGGATTCGGTCTGCTGATTGTCCCAGAATCTGAGCACGGTCTGGTCGGCGTGCGCGGCGCTCGCCATGATCCACAAGCCCATCGCCGCGAGCGCGGCGGAATGCATCATTCGACTGGACATTTTCATTTCCTCCCTTGGTTGGTCACGAGACCGTCCGCTTTCCGTCTGCGAGCGTGAAAGGCGGTTCCTCCTCGTCCGCGACGATCACTCTGAGGCCTGCAGCGAACAGGTCAAAACGGTGAGACGATAGCGCGCCGGCGTCGGTGAGGACCGTGTGAAATTGCTTTGGCCGAACGGCTTGGACGTTCGATTCGAGGCCAACCACGCTATGATCGGCAAGAGCGATGACTTCGCGCGCCACCTCGCAGAAGCGGCGACAAACGAGTGCGGCTCGCTCGTCCTCGAACGAAAGGCCGAAGCTCGGCGAAACCCCGTCTGGCGAGACGAAGGCCTTGTCGACGCGGATCGTGTCGAGGAGCGCGCCAACGCTCGGCCCAACAAGGCTGCGCGTCGCCGGTTGATACTCGCCTGCGGTCAAGAGCACCTTTACGCCCGGCACGCTTACGAGCGCATCGAGCACGGCAAGAGAGTTGGTGACGACCGTCGCCTCGCGACCGGCGCTCTTGAGCTCCTCGGCGAAGTAGCGAGAGCATTCTCCGCCGTCGATGAGGAGCGTATCGCGTGGCCGCACTTGAGCGGCCGCCGCCGCAGCGATCACGCGCCGGATGCCGCGCAACTGCTCGGCGACCTCGTCCTCCGCGTTGCGGACGAGGAAACGGACGCCGAACTCAGCGCAACGCTGCCGCATTGCCGAGGCGAGGTTTCGGTACCATTCATGCGAAGGGTAGTGAAGCATGAAACCAATGGAGCGTCCGGCCACGGAAGGGCCGGAATAGAGCCGCCCTTCGCACATTCGGTCGAGCACTTCCGGCCGGATGCGCCACTGGTCCCCCTCGCGCCGATAGAAATCAGCGAGCGTATCGGGCGCGAGGATCTCGCCTGGCGTGATGATCGCATCGCCGCACTCTTCCCCAGCGAAGCGCCTGCAAATGGTGTCCACCGCTAGCCGGCCGACGACTTCGGGAAATAGCGCAAGCGTTGCCTTCAGCAGTCCGCCCCGGGCGAGCTCGTCGAACAGAACGCCGCCTTCGCCGCCGACCGAGTATCCGGCGACTGGTGCACCTAGCTGGCGCGCCACCTCGAGGGCGCCGAGAATCGTATGATCGTTGACGCCGAAAACGACGTCAACGGTCGGTCGCGTGCGGAACGCCTCCCTGGTCTGCCGCATGGCTTCCTTGAAGATGCCGCGGCCATCGACGCGATGCGAGATGAGCCGGCCGGGAAACGTTTCCGTGAAACCGGCCAGGAACCCTTCGACCCGCTCGCGAGTGTTGGGAAGCGCTTCCAGGGCGATGAGCAACAGTTCAGCGGTCGGCGACCAGTCGCCATGCTCTCTGCCGGCGTGCTTTCCGAGCTCGCGTGAGGCGGCGTAATTCCTCGGGCCAAGATACAAGCCGCCGACCTGCGGCGCAGACTCGGCGAGAAAAGGGATGCCGCGACGCATCGCCTGCTGGCGCAGCGTATGAGCCCATCGCCCGCTGATCGGCGGCAAGACGAGGCCATCGAATAAGCGCTGCATCTCGTCAGGCTCGGACATAACGATCGCATCCGGCGACTTGACGTTGATGGCGCCGCCGTGAGTGCGCTGAAGCCTCCCTCGGCTCTCGAGCCGCGATAGGTCCCGTCGCAGCGTGACGGCAGAAACCCCGCGGCAGCGCTCCACGAGCGACTGCAGAGACACGACACCCCGTTCCTGCAGCAGCGCTAAAATGGCTGCCTCGCGCTCCTCAGCGATCATTTTTGATCATCATCCGCCGCTTTTGAACGAGCGTGCGCTTTAACCAAAAGAAGGGCGTTCGGTCAATTCCGGTCCTGAAATCTCCTCATGGAGAAAAAATGATCGTTAAAACGATCTATCGTGATCGCTCGAGTCGTACCACGTACAATAATTGCGTATAGCAGCCCGCGTTCAAGAGACAGTGAAGGCAGCCTCGACCGGACAGGCGTGCTGCTTAGACGCATCTTAGCGAGCCGCCTTCGACGCTACAATCCGAGAGCCATTGTCACCATCGAATTGCAGGCGCATCGGAGCTTGGCATTCCGGCTTGCGCGTTCTCGCTCTCAAAATCAATCGCACGAATTCCATATCACTTCCGCAGGCGGTTATTCTTGAAGTCCTTTACCCAATTTAGATTCCTATCCGCGGCACTCATGGCGAACACAAACCACCTAATTTGAGAACCAAAAGTGATTCGGCTTAAAGTCATCCCGCTTTTAGCCCGACCGCTTTTTGAGGTAGGACGCGCGGAGATAGTCGCTCCATCGGCTATCGAGGCCGTCGATCTGGTTGAGAAGCTTTGCGCCGTCGTTCCACCAATGCTCCTTGCCGCGGCCCATCGCGGCGCCGCGGCTCGTATGCATGTCGATGTGATAGTCCTCGATCTTGACGGATCGCTCGCCGCCTGCGGTCGTCTCTTCGGCCCAGCCGGCGAGTTCCATTGACGTGCGATCCTTTTTCGCCGTTGTGAGCAGGCGCACCGCATGCGCGCTGAACATCCAGCGCTCCGAATTGTACGGCCAGCGCAGCCTCTGCGCGTTCATCGCCTCGATCAGCAGCGGCGCATGAACGAGACCGAAGCCGACATCCTCGACGGCGATGATTTCGAGACGGCGCCACAGTGTCGA
>CAWIKX010000032.1:0-22521 GCA_963836695.1 uncultured Alphaproteobacteria bacterium | reverse complement strand
AAATCCAAGCTTTTCCAACCCTAAAAAACGGTTGGTTCGCGGCGAAACGGCCAGGAGCCAAGAAAATCCAAATGAACCGAAGAGCTATTCGCTCGTGGGCGCCGCGCTCGCCTTGCCTCTCTCCTGGAGATGACGCTTGAAGTCGTTCATGGAGATGAATTTGAACGTTCCTTCACTCGTTTCGGCCTCGATCGAGCCGTCGGCGAAGATCCTGTAATTGGCGCCGGCTGACGAGTAGCTGCCGATCAGGCTTGGCGGTCCCTCCGGCTCTTCCGGCGTTTCGAGGACGGTGTCGATCGTCTCGAGCGAAGGCAAGCGCCCAGCGCGGTTGAGGTTGATCGGGCTCTCATTCTCGCCGGCAAACGCTTCGTCGAGAATTTCGGCGAATCGTTCATGCTCTCAGACGCGCCTGTTTCAACCCCGAATGGCGCGCCCGAAAAGTGTTCGCCGGCCGCCGTTTCGGTCGAGGGCGCGACCTCAAAGGGCGCCGCCAGGACTGAAGGCGCAGCGGATTGAGCCACGAGCTTCGCGAGCCCGTCGATCCGCCGGACCAGAACCCCGATGGTGAACGTCACCACCGCGGCGCAGGCGGCGACCGCAGCCGCAAGCGCATACAGAACGCCGATGCCCGTGGGCAAGAGATCGATGCTCTGATAACCGCTCGCCGCTGCGGCGACCAGCAGAATGAGGCTCAGGATGAAGATCAGTATCGCCACTCGGCCGTCAAAGCCCACATTTTATCGGACCTCGCCGGGTCCGAAATGCATGTTGGAAACGAGCGTATAGCCGATTCGCGTTTCACAGGCGTGAATTGCGGGTCCCGAAAATCGCCGAACCAACGCGGACATACGTCGCCCCGAGTTGCACCGCAAGCGGCCAGTCGGCGCTCATGCCCATGGAACGCTCCGCGAGCCCATTGCGTTCCGCGATGACGCCAAGCAGCGCAAAATGGGCCGAGACCGGCTCGTTCGCCGGGGGAACGGCCATGAGGCCCTCGATTGTCAATCCGTAAGTCTCGCGGCAAAGCGCGATAAAAGCGTCGGCGTCCTCGGGAAGGACGCCCGCCTTCTGCGGCTCCCCACCGGTGTTAACCTCGACAAACAGGCGGGGGCGTTTGCCGGCCCGTTCGATTTCGCGGGCGAGCGCCGCTGCGATCTTTTCCCGGTCGACCGTCTCGATCACGTCAAATATCTCCACCGCCTCTCGCGCCTTGTTGCTTTGCAGGGGCCCGATCAGATGAAGCTCGATCGCCTTGCCGAGCGCGGCGGCGCGCGCCCGCAAGTCGCGCCATTTGGGGATCGCCTCCTGCACCCGGTTCTCGCCAAAGCGCGTCTGATCGGCGCTGACAATCGTGGGCCAGACCTCGTCGGCCGAAAAGGTCTTCGAGACCGCCACGAGCTTGACCGATTCCTGCGCTCGGTCACAGTCGCGCGCCCGCAGCGCAATCGATTCCCGTAGCGCAAGTAGCCGACCCACCGCGTCCTGCGCGTCAGGCGGTTTGGGAGCGTCGGCCGAGGTTGCCTCCATCATTGTCCTGAACATCCCCCAACGGCGACTGCCGTTGAGCATTGTGCGCTGAATAGAAACGCGAATTCAATCGCCGTTTGCGCATCATCGCCGTCGCCTATGCGGTCGCGCCAAGCCGCGGCACGGCCCCTTGCCTTTTGCTTGCAGCCCGCGCATGAGGGCCGGACCTTCCCTCATCGATGACGGCTTCCATGGGCTTCAAATGCGGCATCGTCGGCCTGCCGAATGTCGGCAAGTCGACGCTCTTCAACGCGCTGACGCAGACGGCGGCCGCGCAGGCGGCCAATTATCCCTTCTGCACCATTGAACCCAACGTAGGCGATGTCGCGGTGCCAGACCCTCGTCTGGCGACGCTGGCTAAAATCGCCGCTTCCAAGGAGATCATCCCAACCCGGCTGTCATTCGTCGATATCGCGGGGCTCGTGCGCGGCGCCTCGAAGGGCGAAGGGCTCGGCAACCAGTTTCTGGGCAATATCCGCGAATGCGATGCGATCGCCCATGTGGTGCGTTGTTTCGATGACGGCGACGTCACCCATGTCGAAGGTCGCGTCGACCCCTTTTCCGACGTCGCCACCATCGAAACGGAGCTGATGCTGGCGGATCTCGAAAGCCTCGAGCGGCGCGTCGCGCCAATGGAGAAGAAGGCCAAGGGCGGCGACAAGGACGCCAAGCAACTGCTGGCGCTTGCTGAGCGGAGCTTGGGCGAACTCAAAGAAGGGCGGCCGGCGCGCTCGGCCCAAGTCAGCCGCGACGAACGGCGATCCTTCGAGTCGCTCGGCCTCCTATCGTCGAAGCCGGTTCTCTATGTCTGCAACGTCGACGAGGCGTCAGCGGACCGCGGCAACGCCTATTCCGACAAGGTCAAGGAACATGCCGCCACGGAAGGCGCGGCCGCGGTGGTCGTGTCGGCAAAGATCGAGAGCGAGATCGCTATGTTGCCTCAGGCCGAGCAGGAGGGCTACCTCGAGGCGATCGGATTGACCGAGCCGGGTTTGAGCCGCGTCATTCGAGCTGGCTACGAACTTTTACACCTTGTCACCTTCTTCACTGTGGGGCCAAAAGACGCGCGCGCGTGGACGATCGAGCAAGGGACCAGGGCGCCACAGGCGGCCGGAGCCATCCACACCGATTTCGAAAAGGGCTTCATCCGCGCCGAAACCTTTGCCTATGACGACTATGTCGCCAACGGCGGAGAGGCCGGCGCGCGTGAGGCGGGGAAGTTCCGGCTCGAAGGCAAGGACTATGTGGTCGCCGACGGCGACGTCATGCATTTCCGCTTCGCGAACTAACAACCATGCCCGACACGCTCTATTTCGAGGACTTTCCGCTCGGTGACGTGGTCGAATACGGCGGGATCGATGTCTCCGCAGCCGATATCATCGCGTTCGCGCGCGAGTTCGATCCGCAGCCTTACCATACCAATGAGGAGGCCGGGCGTGCGGCGACCGGCGGCCTCATCGCCTCGGGATGGCATACGTCCGCGCTGCTGTTGCGCATGAATTGCGACGCGTTCCTCATCCGCGCGGAGATCCTCGAAGAAGCCGGCGTCGAAGAGGTCCGTTGGCAGCGGCCAGTCAGACCGGGTGATCAGCTACATGTGCGCCGCCATACCCTAGCCAAACGCCCGCGCGACGACCGGCAGCGCGCCGGCGAGGTCGAATTTCTGTACGAAGTCGTCAATCAGGACGGCGTAGCCGCCATGGCGCAGCGCAGCGTGCTCCTGCTCAGGCAACGCCCACAATCGCTCGGGACTTAGCCTGTTCTTATGTTCTACGAGGACATTCGCATTGGCCAGTCAGCTGACCTCGGCCAGATTGAGTTCTCTCGGGAAGCGATTCTCGCTTATGGGAAGCGGTTCGACCCGCGCATCGTCGCTCAGGCCGCCGAGGGTCGGCTGCGGCTCGTCGCATCGGGGCTTCATGTGGCGGCAGCGGGGATGCGCCAGCTGGTGGACAGCCGCAGCGCCCTACGCGCCGCTATGGCCGAGCGCGGCGAGACCCTTCCGCAGCTTGGCGTCTCCCCAGGCTTCAAAGACATGCGCTGGCCATATCCGGTCCATGAGGGCGATATCGTGCTCTATTCGGTGGAGACGGTGTCGAAACGCGAGACCTCCAAGCCGAAATGGGGCCTCGTCGACAATAGGTTCCGCGGCGTGAACCAACGCGCGCAGGAGGTTTTGGTGTTTTCGAGCGCCGTTCTTATCGTCCGCGGCCCAGAAGCTTTGTAGTGTCCTGCCCCGCCGAAGCGAGGATTATCGTAGCTGACCGCTTAGTCGTCCCCGCCTGCAACTCATTTTTCGATGGCCCAGGGCGCGCCAAGCGTGAGAAAATCTGCTAAAAGGCTGGCGGTCGTTTACCTTGTTGGTTTTCGGGGAAGCTGCAATGGCAATCAATCTTGTTAGTCTCGTATCCCAGTTCCTCACGCCGCAATTGGTCGGCGGCCTGGCGCGCGCGCTCGGCATCAATGAAGCGGTGGCGCAGAAGCTCGTCGCTGCAGCAGTTCCGACGATCCTCGCCTCGCTGGCTACCGCGGCGGCTGCGCCTGGAGGCGCTCAGAAGGTGTCCGACGCCGTCTCCAATTCGGATCCGGATATTCTGACCAAGCTGAGCGGCGCGATCACCGGCGGCAACACCCGGTTCCTGAACGAAGGCGGCGGTCTCCTGAGCAACCTGCTCGGTGGCGGCGGCCTCTCGAGCCTGACCGGCGCGCTGAGCCAGTTCTCCGGCGCTCCTCAGCCCGCGACTCAGTCGTTGCTCGGCACGGTGACGCATGCCGCGGTCGGTACGATCGGCCAGCAGGATCCCTCCAATTGGTCCGACCCGTCGTCAATTCTTTCGATGCTCAACAGCCAGAAGAGCGCGATCTCGGCCGCGCTTCCGCCTGAACTTTCGAAGATGCTGGGCGCCTCCGGACTGCTCGCCGGCCTTGGCGGCGTGGCTGCTGCTGCAACCCAGACCGCTAGCTCGACGGTCTCGAGCGCGGCGACTGCAGCGAGTTCGACGGCCAGCTCGGCCGCCAGTTCCGCTGCGAGGAACGCCGAAGCCGCCGCGAGAAGCGCCCAAACCGCTGCATCGAGGATCCCCACGCCGCCTGCGCCGAGCTCGAGCGGCTTCCCGATGTGGGCGATCATTCTGATCGTCGTTGTCGTGTTGCTGGCGATCTGGTGGTACATGAGCCAGGAGCACAAGTCGGCGGAACCGGCGAAGACCGGCCTCCTCTCGGCCCCGATCGAGTACGCCTTGCGCGCTATGCCGTCTGAGGCCATCCCGCAACTCGACTAAGCCTAAGCTCGCGTCATGGGGTTGGGGGGGCGCTTTAAGCGTTGGCTACGCGCGCCGCTGAGGGGAACAGCGGCGCGATCTCAAGTCGGTGTCGTCTGCATCGTCGCGCTGTCGGCGATTCTTCTGGGCTGCTCGAGCCGCCCTTATGGAACCCTTGTTGTCGGGCCGAGCGCCCCGGACGCGAGCCGGGTCGACCTCCTTGTGGCGACGACGCGGGCGCCTGTCCTTCAGCCGCCCGGCGTCATGTTCGGCGGGTCCAGGGGACGAGGACTGGATTTCGCCGACATCGTCGTGTCGATCCCGCCGGCCGGCGCGCGCCAGCCGGGAGACGTCACTCTTCCCTCCTCGCTGCCGGGCAACCCGGAGCGCGATTTTGTGATCCTACGCGCCGATCGCCTGGACCTAGCCCAAGCCAAGGCAAACTTCGACGCGCGGGTCAGGCGTACGCCAGGGCGCAGGGTGCTTATCTTCGTCCACGGCTTCAACACCCGTTTCGAAGAGGCCGTCTATCGCTTCGCGCAAATTGTTCATGACGCCCGCGTCGATGTCGCGCCGGTCCTGTTCACCTGGCCGTCCGGCGGCAGAGTGACCGACTATGTCTACGATCGCGACAGCGCCATATACTCTAGGGACGCGCTGGAGGCGGTGCTGCAGGCGCTTGTCAAAGACCCAAACGTCAACTCGATCTCAATCCTCGCCCACTCCATGGGCAATTACCTGGCTATCGAGTTGCTGCGGCAGATGTCGATCCGTGACCGTGGACTGTCGCCCAAGATCCGCGACGTGATGCTGGCTTCGCCCGATATCGACGTCGACGTCTTTCGCCGCCAGATCGCCGAGATCGACGCGGGGTCGCGGCCGGCGCAGTTCACTCTGTTCGTTTCGCGGGACGATCGGGCCTTGGGGCTGTCCAGCTTCCTCGCCAGGGATTCGACGCGCCTCGGCGCGCTCGATCCCAGCAAGGAGCCGTACCGTTCGATCCTTGAGCAAGGCCGGGTTCAAGTCGTCGACTTGACCAGCTTCGCCTCCAACGACATCACCAACCACGGCAAATTCGCAAGCGGCGAGGTCGTCGGCGCGATCGGCGAGCGGCTGGCCGAGGGCCAGTCGCTTACCGACGCCAAGCCGGGCCTGGTCGAGTTGCTTGGCGCGTTTACGGGTGGCGCGATCAATGTCGCCGCCGGCGTCGCCACGGGCGCGGTCGCCGCGCCGGCCGAGATCCTCGATCCGACCAGGAGCGAGAAGTCGGTCGACACCGCGGCGCAGGCGACTTCGCTCAGCCAGTGACGGGCCCGCGAGCGACCCGGAGCGGGCGCATCGATGCAACCGAAGCGAGAAGTTTGGGCAAGGAAATGAAAGAAAATGAAAGGAAAAAGCTTTCATTTCCTTTCATTTTATTTTTCGGAATCGGGACTTATCAAAGGGTTGCGGACGAAAAAAATATAAAAATTCCAGGCCCTCTCGAGTTCGCCTACCAGGTTGTGAACGGCGACATCCAAACAGCCGCAGCTTCTCGTGTCCGTGCCGGGTGAGCGCCGAGCAGACAAGGATTCCGACAACGTCGATTTTGTACCACTAATTTCTGATTTTGTCAATTAAATCCACGTTCTATAGCGTTACGCGTTGGCCTACCGGGTTTTGGGCCCCAGGAGGGCGTAACGGGTCATGAAGCGTCATGGCCGTCCCCGGACTTGATCCGGGGACGGCCATCTACCGTGGATGGCGTCAAGCGGTTTGTCGTTGAGCGGCTTTGAAGTGGTCTCGAGCGACGGCGTTGGCGATGACCAGGGTTTTTCGCATGACGGCGGTCAAGGCGACTTTTCCGGGGCGATGATTGGCTTCGACGAGGCGAGTGTAGAAGTCTTGCATCGGGGAAGGATGTCGAATGGCGGCCCGCGCGGCGTTGAACAGGGCGCTGCGCACGAGCGGTCTTCCGTGGCCGGTTTTGGCATGGCCGCTCTTTTTTCCGCTTTCGTGCGTATGGGGGGCGAGCCCGACAAGGGCTGCGATCTGTTTTCCGGTCAGGCGGCCGAGCTCCGGCAGGTCGGCGACCAGCGTCGCGGCGACGACCGGGCCGACGCCGCGCACTGCGCGCAAAGCCTTGGCTAGGCGATCGAGCCCCCCATCGTCGGCGATGTGGCGCTCGATCGCCTCCTCGATGGCGTCAAGGCTTTGGCTCAGCGCCGCGATGACCGCCGCCAGGCTTTCCCGAATGATCGGATCGTTCGCCAGATCGGCGCGGCAGCGTTCCGCCTGGCGGGCGAACGCTGCCGGGCAGATCGGCGCTCTGACCGCGTCGGCGAGATAGCGGGCGATCAGCATCGCGTCGATTAAGGTCGGTCTTGGCGCGCAGGCCCTGGGCCTTGCGAAAAGCCAGGATCGTGTTGGGGTGCAGCTTCACATAGCGAACGCCCGCTTCCGCGAGCGCCGAACAGAGCGGGCGCTCGTACCCCCCGGTCGGCTCCATGCCGACAAGCGCCGGCCGCGCCCGCGCGATCCACGCCGCAAGGGCCTCCGGGGTGTTGGCGACCCGTTCGACCTGCCTCGAGCCAGAGAGGCAAACGTCGATCCAAGCCTTCGAGACATCCACTCCGACAAGATCTTCGCCGCTATGGCCTTGCATCGCGCCCCCGGGCGGTCTGAGAATAAAAAGCCTTGGTCGCACCCCGGATTGCATACGGGCGTCAAAGCCCAGACTACCGTTCGCGTGTCAGACCGCGACGCCGGCGGGTCCGAGATGGCCACGGTCTTTCAAGACCAACCCACGATCGGAGCGCCCGCCGGCGTCCCCATCCTCAACCAAAGACGGGACCCGAACAATGCAACCCACGAGAACACCGCTCCCCCAGGATAAACATCTGATACGCAACACGATCCTTTTGCGATCCAGATACATCGCGGCGGGGCGGCGTGGATGGCCGCGACGACCCCGGCCATGACGCCTCATGACCCGTTACGCCCTCCTGGGGCCCAAAACCCGGTGGCACCGACGCGTAACGCTTGTCTTATGACTTTTTGCGCTGGAGCGGCAGAAAGGAGCCGCTGGAGAGGGTGGCAGCCCTCTCGGCAGCGGCGAGGGACGGATCGGAGCAACGCTGACCGTTTGACGGGTCGACTTATAGTTTGATCGCCCTCGTCTTTTCCTTTGGCCTGGACGGATGCCCGGGGGAGAGCCCCGAATGACAAGCAGAGGCATGGAAAAGATGAACCACGATACCATCGGCGTCGATGTGTCGAAAGACCATCTCGACGCCCATCGGCTGACCGACGGCGCCGCACGGCGGTTCGCCAACGATAAACGCGGTCACAAGGCGCTCATCAAATGGCTCATGGAGACGCCGACGAACCGGGTCGTCTTCGAGCCGACCGGGCCTTATCATCGCGCCATCGAACGCGCGCCCGGCGTCGCTGGCGTTCCGTTCGTCAAGGTCAATCCGCGTCAGGCCCGCCGCTTCGCTGAGGCGACCGGCAAGCTGGCGAAGACCGACCGCCTGGATGCGGCGATCCTGGCGCGCATGGGCGCCTTGCTGGAATTGGAGGCGCGCCCAGCCCGAAGCGAGGTCCTACTCGAACTGAAGGAGCTCTACGGTGCTCGCGAGGCCCTGGTGAAGGATCGAACCGCCGCTAAGAATCGCGGAAAGGTTCTGACCCTCTCGCTGTTGAAACGTCAGAACTCTCAGCGCCTCGAACAGATCGATCGCCAGATTGCGACAGTCGAAGCGGCAATTCTCCAAATCATCGAAGCCGACGTTAGCCTCTCCGGCCGCTTCGCCATCCTGACCAGCATTCCCGGCCTATCCAAAATCACCGCCTTCGCCCTGCTGATCGCAATGCCCGAACTCGGCGCCCTCGAACCAGGGCAGGCCGCAAGTCTCGCAGGCCTTGCGCCCATGGCGCGACAGTCAGGGCGTTGGACCGGTCGCTCATTCATTCGAGGCGGTCGCGCCGACGTCCGCCACGCGCTCTACATGCCAGCCCTCGTCGCCGCTCGCTTCAATCCGGACATGAAGGCCAAGTACGCCCACCTCGTCGAAACCGGGAAACCGGCAAAGGTCGCCCTCACCGCAATCATGCGAAAGCTCGTCCTCCTCGCCAACGCCCTCCTGAAGGCCAATCGCCCTTGGACGCCAAAAACCCCTTGATCAATACGGATACTATAAGAGCCAACGCTCTATTGCAGATAATCAGAAATTAAGTTAAAGTTGCTCCATGAACAATTCTGCCTCTCCGCATACCCTCCGCGGCGGCGTTTTCTCCAGCGCTTCGAATGCCAAGGGGCAAAAGGGTCGTGAAAATTTTTTCAGCAAAAATCCCGTGTAACCCATTGAAAAGTCTCGATTCAGACGAGAGAATCCAAGGAAATCCAAACTTTTCCAAGCTCAAAAAACGGGGGTTTCGCAACGAAACGGCGAGGGGGCCAAGAAAACCCAAATCCGGCTTCATGAGCGTCGGTCAGTTGTTTGCGTAGGCGGCCGAACCGTTCCGTCTGAATGCAAAGCGGACCAAGGCAAACCGGCTCAGCCCGCGTAGGCCTCCGCGCCGGCATCCGTCCGCTCGAGCCCGGCCCAGACGGTCGCCCGGGTACCGACCAGTTCGCCGATCCGGTTCAACCCGTGGGCCTCGACGGTGCGGCTCAAGCCTTCGAGGATCTCCTCGATAACCCCATGACCTTTGAGCGCGAGGCCGGTGTAAAGCTGCACCAGGTTCGCGCCCGCCTCCATCTTGGCGATCGCAGTCTCCGCGCCCTCGACCCCGCCACAGCCGATGAGCGGCATCGCCCCTCCGGTCAGAAGGTAGGCGCGGGCCAGGAGCCGTGTCGACGGCTCGAACAGTGGGCGCCCAGACAAGCCGCCGGTCTCGCCGCGGTTCTTGGAGGTGAGCGTCGCCGGCCGCGCAATCGTCGTGTTCGACACGATGAGGCCGTCGACGCGACGGAGGAGCGCCGTCGCGACGATGTCCTCAAGGCCGCGGGCGTCGAGGTCGGGCGCGATCTTGAGCATGAGCGGGCGGCGCGGCTCGGTCTCGTCGCGGGCGGCGACGACGCGCGCGATCAGATCGTCGAGCGCCTCGCGCCGCTGCAGATCGCGCAGTCCGGGGGTATTGGGCGACGACACGTTGATGGTCAGATAGTCGGCTGCGCTGGCGAAGGTCCTGACGCCGAGCGCATAGTCCTCGACGCGGTCGGCCGCATCCCTGTTGGCGCCGAGATTGACCCCAATGAGGCCAGGGGGACGCCGCGCAAGCCGCGCCAGCGCCCGCTCGAAGCCCGCATTGTTGAAGCCGAAGCGGTTGATGACCGCCGCGTCCTCGGGCAACCGGAAGAGGCGCGGGCGGGCGTTGCCTGCCTGAGGCCGCGGCGTCAGCGTGCCGACCTCGACGAAGCCGAAACCGAGCCCCAGCATCGCGCCCGGAACCTCGGCGTTCTTGTCGAAGCCGGCGGCGAGCCCGAGCGGATTGGGGAACTTGAGGCCCAGGACCTCGACCCCGAGCCTCGGATCGGGCGCCGGCGGGTTCGCGGGCGGCGCGATTTTCAACGCGTTGATCGCCGCTCGATGGGCCGCTTCCGGCGGCAGCCGTTTCAGAACGTGACCCGCGATCTTGGCGAGCCTCACGGCTCAAGGCTCCCGAAAACGTGGGCGCCGTCCGCTCCCAACGGCAGCGGGCGCGACCACACGACGGCGCTCATCGGCAGGGCGGCGTAAAGATGAGGAAAGAGCGAGCCGCCCCGCGACGGCTCCCAGCGCAGGTCGTCGCCCAAAGCCTCCGCATCAATTGCGGCCAAGGTCAAATCGCTTCGGCCGGCGAACCACTTGGCAGCCGTCTCCGGCCCCTGCCCAGCGGTCGAGAAATGGATGAAGCCGTCGGCGCGATCGATCGCTGCGCCCGTAAAGACGCCGGCCGCGTCAGCCTCGGCCCATTCCTCGGTGGCGACGATCTTATAGACAATCATTCTCAAACAAGGGCCGCCGCGAAAAGCACGTCACGTCATGGTCGACGGAACCGCCCTTCGAGGGATGACCTCCATCCGTTCAGCTGCCCGTGGGCGGCCCAGATTGGCTCACTCCTGGAGCATCCGTTTCAAAAGCTCAAGCTCTTCACGCAGGATCGTGTCGGTCTGCAACAAGCCCTCAATCTTGCGCACCGCATGCAACACCGTGGTGTGGTCACGGCCGCCGAACCGCCGGCCGATTTCCGGCAGCGAGCGCAGGGTCAGCATCTTCGCGAGGAACATCGCCACTTGGCGCGGCTTCACTACGGCGGCCGTGCGGCGCGAGGAGAGAATGTCGGCGCGCGAAACGCTGTAATGGCTCGCGACGAGTTTTTGGATATCCTCGATCTTCACCCTTTTGAGTTCGTGCGTGCGAATGAGGTCGCGGATGGCGGTTTCAGCCGCCTCGACTGTCAGCGCGGAACCCGTCGGCGTGTGATGCGCCCTTAGCCGATTGACCGCGCCTTCCAAATCGCGGCCGTTGGAGCGAATTGCGCGCGCGACAAAGGCGAGAACAGCCGGCGGAACGTCGAAATGGGACTCCTCAGTGCGCGCGGCGGCGACGCGGGCCTCCAGGATCTTCAGCCGCAATGGCTCGTCAAGCGCGCCAATCTCGACGCAAAGGCCGACGCTGAGGCGCGAGCGTATGCGCTCGTCGAGCGATTCCAGATCATTCGGCGGACGGTCGGCGGCTACGATCACCTCGCGGCCCGCATCAAGCAAAGCATTGAGCGCGTGACCGAATTCGGCCTGAATGTTTTTTCCCTGCAGGAACTGCGCATCGTCGAAGATGAGGAGGTCGATCGCCCGCAGCCGCTCCTTGAAGGCGATCGCCGTCTGGGACTGGAGCGCGGCGACGAAGCCGTACATGAATTTTTCGGCAGTCAAATAGATGACCGACCGCCCTTGTTGCGCGGCGGTATGGGCCACGGCCTGCAGGAGATGGGTCTTGCCGAGGCCCACCGCCGAATGCAGGTAGAGCGGGCAAAAGGCCGGCACCCCACTTCTATTGGGGTTGGCTACACGCTGCACGGCGCTAAAGGCGAGTTCGTTCGATCGCCCAACCTGGAAAGTGGCGAAGGTCAGCCGCCGATCGAGGGGAGACCCGGTCAAGGCGTCGCTAGCCGCGAGCACAGCGGGCGTTCGGTTGGGCGGGCGCCGATCGGAGGGGACCCGGTTAACCTGCCCCTCGAGCGGCTTGGAGTCGATCTTATCGGGCAAGGCGCCGTCGGATGGCGGACTTTTGCTCAGCGGCGCGAGACAGGGCGAGGAACGCACGGAGATGAGAATTTGCCCCACCGGACCGACCTCGGCGTTCAGCACCGAAGCCACATGGCCAGCGTAGTGGGTGACGATCCAACTTTTGAGAAAGCGCGTCGGAACGGAAAGTCGGGCCTGTCCCGATCCGACAAATTCCAGAGTAAGGCTTCCAAACCAGCTGTTGAAGACAGCATCGCCGACCTCGGCGCGCAAACGGTCGCAGCAGCGCCGCCATGCTTCGCCAAAAGGCGGCCCGCCGGAACCGCCATGATCAAAGCGATCCGGGTTGGGTTCGTCATACATATCCATGGTCGTGTCTCGGGCGTTGGGTGGACAGCCGACGTCGCGGCGATACCGTGGAACGGGACTTGCTCGACGCTTTACGTCTGCATCCAGGGCAGCCCACCCGCCTTCCACCCGCTGATCACTCCCCTTCGACGTAAGTCGCTGAGCGTTCCTTCGAACCCATCCGCCACATTGAAACAAGGCGACCAGCCCGCATTCGTCATCGCGATTGCGGCTTGGCGCGACCGAGCGCCCGAACGGCACAAGAAAACGAGCGAAACGCCCCGCTCGACACCCTCCGACTGGAGCAACGCTTCGAGGCGGGCGCTGAAGTTGGCGTCAACGACCATCGAAGGATAGCTTTGCCATTCCACGAACAACGGCGTCTTGCCCAGCGCCTGAATGTCCGGCGTCCCTACGTAACTCCACTCCGCCTGGGTTCGGACATCGACAAGAACCGACGTCGATTCGCCCTCGAGCAGTGCATATGCGTCAGTCGCGAGAATATCTCCAGCATATCCAAGTAAGTTCTGATAAGACATTGCCTCTCCCTCCGCAGCCCACACTGCGGATTTACCTTGGGTTCAATCTATTCTTGAAAGCGGGCCAACAAAACACCGGCCCAAATTTTGCGCCCGAACTAGATGCGACCGCCCCTGTATTACGTTCTTATGTTGAACGTCTATTCTTATTGTTTACTTACAATTCTCCGGCCATACACGCCAGACTCGACCGCATTTGCTCTCGTTTCTTGACGTTGTCAAGACTATGGCACGGGTCAGGAGGCGACGCAACCTTGGGTCTGAGATCAAAACGCGCCGCGAGAGGGGCGGGAGTGGACAACTTTTGAACAATTTAGATATGTTTTTATGCAAACGCTTGATTTAAGGGACAAGATCGCGGGCCGGTTGTAATCGGGGGCCGTTAAATTGCGCCGCTCAGTCAAAGTGGCGCCGGGCGAGTCAGCGCGAGCGGACCGAGTGCTGAAAGCGATCCGACTCTGCTTGGCAAGTAAAGGCTTGGCAATTATGAATTTTTTGTGAGCGGTTGATGAACGCACGCAGCGTCGTTAATCCGTTGCAAAATTGTTATGTGTCGTCTCGACGTCAAATTGGCGGCGCAAACGCGGCAAACCGTGATGTCGACGACCGGAATCACGCCTCCCCTCGGACGATATCCGGGCCTTGTTCCCGCTCCGAGGCGATGACGCCGTAAAATGCAGGAATCGCCAGAAGGTAAGCGAAGCCCGCGACCTCGATCACGGCTGCGAGACCGAAATTGGTCGCAATGACAGGGGCCGCCGCCGCCCCTATCACCGAAAAGCAGCCGTTGACGCCCCATGCCCACACAAACATATGATCCTTGCCGAGACGTCCGAGCGTCGTCATTGCAATCGGCATCGGGAAGCCCATCAAAAAGGCGGGCGGCGCGATCAAAAGAAAGCAGATGATGAGGCGGGCCGGATAAGGAAAGGCGCCGATCGCGTCCAACGCCTGACCGAGAAACAACCCATACAGAATCAACAAAGCGCCCACGGCGACGAATAGGACCGGCATGATCGCCCGCATGCGGGGCAAAACGCGCTCCGAGGTCAAAGCGCCGAGACCCGAAAACACCAGCATGCCCGTGATCAGCACCGAGGCCGAAATTGTCGCGTTTCCAAGCGCCATGACGAAATGCGCGATGAGGCCTACCTCGACCATAATATAGCCCGCGCCGAGACAGGCGAAGTAGAGCACGGTTAGCGCCTTGCCGGGCGACCGCGAGAAGACCGCGCGCCAACCCCAGATCAGAGGTATGACGAGCAGCACGGTCGCCGTAAGGCATGCAACGCCGAGCGTCGCCCAAATCAGAAGGTAGCCCCATTCGTCCTGCAGCAACTCGAGTCTATCGAGCACGCGGGGCAGGTCGGCGGTCTTAACGTACGCGGCGAAGTACGGCGCATCGTTCGTGAGCGCTCGCGTATTGAATACATAGCGATGGGCTATGTCGGGCCATTGTCCGGTGATCATCGCATGCCAAGCGAGCCGGCCCATCACCGTGGCCGGCAGGACACCATCATCGGCCTTGCCCGACGGTGGGGTGTCGTCCGACTTGGCGGGAGTGTCCGCGCCCGCATCTGCATCCGCGCCCGGGGCTGGGTCGGTCGATTCCGCTGGCTGCGCCGCGGGGGGACCACCGGCCGCTCCGGCGAAAATCTGTTCGACGTAGCCGGCGAGCGTGCTGTCGGTTTGCGACGGATCGTAGGGAAGACCTGGCGAGTAGATCTCGTCAAACGACATGGCCCGGGTGTGGGCGCGCAGTTTTTCGACCTCTTCCGGCGAGAAGCCGCCGTTTTTATAGAGCACTGTCGCAGTCGACAGATACGACGAGGCGACGAAAAAGGAATTGGCCATATGCGCGGGGTCGACCTCGCGCGCGGCGGCCGCCATCGTCGCATAGAGCTTCAAGACCGATTTTGGCGGCTCCTCCTTGTTCCATAAAGTGACCGACAGCACGCCGCCTGGCGCGAGCGCGCGCATGTAGGTCTCCATCGCCTCCTTGGTGTAGGAGAACTTCTCGGTGATCGCGAAGCCGCCCGGGTTCGAAAGGCCAACCGAATCCGCGAGGCTGAGGTCGATGACGTCAAAGCGCTCGTTGGTGTGGGCGAGGAAATGGCGGCCCTCGTAGTCGATAACGCGAACCTTCGACAGGATATCGCCGGTGAACTTGCGGATGACATCGGAGTTAAAGGCCTCGAGAACCGCGCGGTTGCCCTCCGCGACCGTCACGTCCTTGGCGCCGGAGTGCAGCGCGACCTCGGTCGAGATGCCGCCGCCGAACTGGACGATGAATGTCTTCGGCGCCGACTTGACGACGTAAGGGTAAACCATCGGCAGGTAATGAAAATATGCCGTTTCCTTATCGGTCAGATCGCGCATGATGCCGATCGGACCGTCGCCATCGATATAGAGGCCGAGAAAGGCGTTGGCCGGCATGGTCGGCAGATTGAAGCCGGCGTTGTCTGATAGGCCCGGCGCAAAATGCAGGTAGGAGCTCGAATAGGCCTCGAGAAAGCCGAACGGCGAGGCGCTCTCGTAGACTTTCTTCGCGTCCGGAAATTTGCGGGCGTACGCCACGCCTTTGTAGTCGTTGGTCGCGAGAGTCTTGAGGCCAAAAGCTTGCGGCGCGACGAAATGACCGGCAAAGGCGACCACGCCTAAGACCAAAAACGGAATGAGGGCTGCGCGGCCTCCTGGTCCGAACGACCATGCCAAACAGGCTGCGAACCAAAGCGCCAATGGCGCAGCGATCAAATTGGCGGGGGTGAACACATACATCGCCAAAAGGAAAACCAGGCCGCACAGTCCAGCTCCGGCTAAGTCGGCGAAATAAACCCGGCCGAAAATGCGGTTGCTCCTCAGAAAGACGCATCCAAGGAAGAAGGCCCCAGCCAGGAACGGCGTCAGCTCCGCCAGGAAAATCGCGAGCAGCTTCCACTTCTGCGCCGGGTCGGAGACGAGGAAGATCGCGTTGAAGCCGAGGTGCTGCACATAAAGGTTCGCGGCGACCGCGAGGGGTCCGAACAGGCCAAGCGCAACGGTGGCGCTCCAGCGCCAATTGCGAGCGAACCAGTCCTTGGCGACGGTCATCACCGCGCTTGCCAGACCGAAGCCCAGCATCGCCAAGCTCACCACCAGCGAGCCGAAGTGCGCCCAGCTGCTGACGGCGAAGACGCGCATCACGTCGATCTGCAGCGCGATCACCGAGCCCGCGGCGAGGCCTACGGCGACATAGAGCCAAAGACGCGAGGAACCGGGTTCCGCCTCAGGTTCGGCCTGAGCGTCGAGGATGTCGTCGATCGAGACTTTGCTCGCGTCGTTCATTGCGCCTCGCAGCGGCCGGCAGGACGCGACAGGCGAAGCCCTCAGTCCAAGAGCGCCGTCGCGGCCGAAGCGATTCGTGCCTGAACCGGGCTCTAGTTGTTGTGTGTGCCGACGATCTGGTCGCCCTCAAGCTTGGTGAACGGCACGAATGGGACGATCCGTCCGCCGTAGATGTCGGAGCGCGCGACCGTCATCTCGCCGTCCGGCTGCTGCTTCTTGATCACCTTCAAGACGCGCTGTGCACCGGGCGGTCCAACCGGAATGACCATGATCCCGCCGGGCTTCAACTGCTGCAGCAGGGGCGGGGGAACGTGATCGATGCCGCAGGTGACGATGATCTTGTCGAACGGGGCCGCCTCTTCCCAACCATAATAGCCGTCGGCGGCCTTGCTCTTGATGACCTCGAACTCCTTGTAGCCATCCTTGATCAAGTCGTCGTAGATCGATCGGGTGCGCTCGGCCAGCGGCTTGATGATCTCGACCGTGTAGACCTGATCGGTCATGTGCGCGAGATAGGCCGACTGGTAGCCCGAGCCGGTCCCGACCTCCAACACCCTCTCGCCGACCTTGGGATCGATGTTCGATGTCATCCGGCCCACGATGTGAGGGCCGGAAATCGTCACGCCGTAGCCGATATCGAGAAAAGCGTGGTCATAGGCGCGGGTTAAATTCTGCTTGAGCACGAATTTTTCGCGCGGCGTCAGCAGGAAGGCATGTTTGTCGCGGTCGGTGAAGAGGTCCTCGTTGCGGACCATCACGCCGAAGCGGTCGAATTGCTCGCCCAGGAACTTCGGATCCTCGCCGCGTTGCGCCACGCCCCAGGCGATGAACTTCTCGCGATTGTCGGTCGGCGGCGCCATATCGAACGTGAAGGCTGTCGGCACATCGGCCAGCGCCAGGCGCGGGGCGAGCGAGCCTGCAATCAGACCGGCGGCGCCGGCAAGAAACTCACGTCTGTGCACCAATGGCCTCCTCAAACGGCCTGCGCCGGTTCGATTCACGGTGGCCTGATATCCTAAATAGAAAGAAAACGCGACACCCGGACGCGCAGAATTCGGCGCAGGTGACGCGTTATTAATGCGCCCGTAACGGTCGCGCCGCGCCGCTCAATCCGCAAGCGGGTCGCGAGCCCATTCTTTGAGTGTGCGGGTGCGACGAACGGGCGCGAACCCCAGCGCCGATCGTGGCCGCTTGTCGTTGCGGGCCACATCGCTGAACGGAGACCCTACAATGCGAATTTCGGCCCCCTGCTTCTGCACCATGGCGAACAATGCCGCCGCGTGGGCGGGCGAAATGCGGACGCAGCCATGCGAGGCAGGCCGGCCAAGCTTGCCGACCGCGTTCGTGCCGTGGATCGCATATTGACCATAGAAGAAGATGGAATGCGGCATCGGCGCATTGTCGTATTTGGCGGAGTGGACCATGACGTACATCGCTCTTGGCCGAAAGACGCCATTCGGCGTCGCATGACCGGCCTTGCCAGAGGAGATCGGCCAGACATAGGTTTCGCCTGAGCCCGAATGGACCATCATTGTCTGCGAGGCGAGGTCGATGTTGATCTCGACATGGGCCCAGGCATAGGTCGGCGCCGCGATCAGGATCGTAAGCGCAATCAGACGCCTGAATAAATTTCCCATGTGCCCGCCCCCTCCTTAGTCGTCCCGTCGCCCCATTGAAGCAACCAGCGCACGAGACCGGCAGCCTCAAATCAGTTCTCGCTACCGCCGCGTATCCCAGTGCTTCGAGTGTGTCCCTTAGCCCGCAAAGGATCCAGTTCAATCATGGCGTCGAACGGGCAATCGCGCAATCGTGATCCTCAACGTCCTCGGCATGCCCGCCGCCTTCCAAAGAAAACTGATCGGCCAACAAGACGAAGCCTGGCTTCCCGTCAAAGGTCGCGCCGACCGCCGCGAGGCTGTAAGCCGCCATATGCGACCGCGCGCCATCGATCCCGTCGGCAAGAAGCTTGAGGGGGGCGACATCGACAAGATCGGCCGAGTTCGATCCGTCGCGCGAAATAGATTCGACCGTGGAGCGGGACCGTCATCGCGCGCCAGACGCCGTCGAGTGCGGAGGCGTATTCGGCCAAGGCCTTCATGACGGGAATGGCCATGCAATCGACATGGACATGCAATTGCTCCTGGCTGCGCGCCCATTTCGAGTTGATCGCCAGTCCAACGGCTTCCCGCGGCAGCGCGCGGCCAAGACGCGCCTCGACCAACGACTTTGCGCTCCAAGCGACGGCAAACACTGGCGGCGCGTTAGGCGCCAGCATTTGCGGGTCTTCGATGCCTGCGATGCGCCGAGTGGGAATGGCGAGCATTTGGGCGATGCCGATCAGGTCTTTCAGAATCGCCACGCCCTGGTCGACGCCCCCATCGAGGTCGACGCGCTCGCAAGGCTTCGGACCTAGCCCTGCCTCCATATGGGGGACGCATTCGCCATGGACGATCCGCCACAAAGCGTTCGGATCGGCCCGCGCGGGAGCGTTGATTGCTAACAGCCAAGCCCAGCAGCTGAGGATCACGACAGCGGATCGTCGCCAAAACCCTCGTCGGCGCGGCATTGGGCCTGGTTCGGCGCGGAACTCGCGCAGACCGATGTCCTCAGGGCGCCAGCGTCCGGATTTCAAGAAACGGCCCCCGAGGCTCGAGCGAAGTCAGGCGAGTTTAGCTGTGACCAGTTACACCCTGGTTACATGGCGCCGAGCCTCCGATCACATCCTCAAATGTGTATCGCCCGCTTGGCCACCGCCAGCGCCGCCTCCTTGACCGCTTCCGACATTGTCGGATGCGCGTGGCAGGTGCGTGCCAGGTCTTCCGACGAGCCGCCGAACTCCATCAAAACCGCGATCTCGTGGATCATCTCGCCTGCGCCGAACCCGACAATGTGCCCTCCGAGAACCCGATCGGTGGCAGAGTTGGCGAGAATTTTCACGAAGCCGTCGGTGTGGCGCATCGCGCGCGCTCGCCCGTTCGCAGTGAACGGGAATTTGCCCACCGTGTAAGCGACCCCCTCGGCTTTGAGTTCTTCTTCGCTTTTGCCGACCGAGGCGACCTCCGGGCTCGTATAAACGACGTTGGGGATGACCCCGTAGTTGACGTGGCCTGCCTGTCCCGCGAGCAACTCGGCGACCGCCACTCCCTCGTCCTCAGCCTTATGAGCGAGCATCGGCCCACAGATCACATCGCCGATCGCATAGATTCCCGAAACGTTGGTCGCAAAGTGCGCATCGACAACGACTTGGCCGCGCTCCGTTTTGATGCCGAGCGTGTCCAATCCCAGGCCTTGCGTGTAGGGACGCCGTCCGACCGCGACGAGCACGACATCGGCGTCGAGCGTCTTGGCCTCGCCGCCCGCCGATGGCTCGATCGTCGCCTTGACTTCCTCGCCCGCCGTCTCGACTTTGGCCAGTTTGTGGCCAAGGTGAAAGACAAAACCCTGTTTCTCTAACGTGCGCTGCATGAACTTGCCGACCTCAGCGTCGATCCCCGTCAAGACATGCTCGAGAAATTCCACCACCGTCACCTCCGAACCCAGCCGTCGCCAGACGGAGCCGAGTTCGAGCCCGATGACGCCAGCGCCGACGACGATCAGCTTCTTCGGCGGAACGGCTAAGCTCAACGCGCCGGTCGACGACACGATTGTCTTCTCGTCGATCCCCACACCCGGCAGCCGCGCGTAATCGGACCCGGTCGCGATGACGATCGCTTTGGTGTCGAGCGTAACCTCATTGCCGTCGAGGCCCTTGACGCCCACCCGCCCGGGCGCGGCGATGCGCCCGTCGCCGCTCACCCAGTCGATCTTGTTCTTCTTGAACAGATAGGCCACGCCGTTGACATTGGCCGCGACGGTCACATCCTTGTGCTTCATCATCGCCGCGAGATCGAGCTTCGGCGAAGAGACTACGACTCCGAAAGGCGCAAGAGCGTGTCCCGCGTCGTCAAACATCTCGGATGCGTGCAGGAGCGCCTTGGACGGGATACAGCCGATATTGGGCGGGTCCCGCCGAGCGTCTTCATCTTCTCGATCACGGCGACCTTCATGCCCAGTTGCGCCGCACGAATGGCGCACACGTCGCCGCCCGGCCCCGAGCCGATCACTACCAGGTCATATGTAGTTGCCGATCTCTTTCGCTGGGCGCCCGCGAGGGCGTCGCCGCCCCAGCTACCACCCGATCAATGGCCCGAACATCATCACGAGGCCGACGATGAAATCCCCCACACGATTGTACGTACATAGATAATGCCGAAAACGCAGTCGGAAGATAGACGATGCGCGCGAGGATCCAGATAGTGGCGCCGATGGCCCCAGCGCCACCGTTCGCTGAGTGGCGATAAGCGCGAGCGCAACGGCCACGAAAGGCGTGAAGTTCTCAAGGTAGTTTCCCAACGCCCGGCACGATCGACCATAGACCACTCCCCGAGCTTCGGCGGGCTCATCACGCGAGCCGAGCAGGTACCGGGACGGCATATGCGCGTTGCCGAAGCTCGCCTGAACAAGGACATGGACAAGCCACAGCACGACGCTCAATTCGAGACACGTCAGTTCGCTCATGGATCCATCCCCGTTGCCCCTCGAAGAGGCTCCTTCAGAGATCTAGCACGAGCCGGGCCGGGTCTTCGAGCGCCTCCTTGACGCGGACAAGGAAGGTGACCGCCTCCCGGCCGTCGACGATGCGGTGGTCGTAGCTGAGCGCCAGATACATCATCGGCCGGATCTCAACCTTGCCGCCGACTGCGACCGGACGATCCTGGATCTTGTGCATGCCCAGGATGCCTGATTGCGGCGCGTTGAGAATCGGCGTCGACATCAGCGAGCCGTAGATGCCGCCGTTGGTGATGGTGAAAGTCCCGCCCTGCAGCTCCTCAAGCGTAAGCTGGCTCTCGCGGGCGCGCTTGCCGAGCGCGGCGATCGCCTTCTCGACGTCGGCGATGCTAAGCTTGTCCGCGTCGCGCACGACCGGCACGATCAGGCCCTTCTCGGTGCCGACGGCGATGCCGATGTGGTAGTAGTTCTTGTACACAAGGTCGGCGCCATCGAGTTCCGGCGTTGACCGCGGGGATCTCCTTCAGCGCCTGAACGCACGCTTTCACGAAAAAGCCCATGAAGCCGAGCTTGGCTGCCGTGCTTTCTCTCGAATGCGTCTTTGTAGCGGGCGCGCAGCGCCATCACTTCGCTCATATCGACCTCGTTGAAGGTCGTGAGGATCGCCGCAGTGTTTTGCGCGTCCTTGAGCCGCCGGGCGATCGTCTGACGCAGCTTAGTCATGCGCACCCGCTCTTCCCGCGCGCTGTCGTCGGGCGTGGTGGTTCGCGTGGTGGGCGCCGGCGCGGGAGCAGACGCTTGCAACGGCGCGAGTGCGACGACAGGCGCCGGCGCTTGAGCGGCCGAAACGGCGGCGAGCACGTCGCCCTTCAGCACCTGGCCCCGCTTGCCGCTGCCGGCAACCGAGGCAAGATCGATCTTGTCCTCGGCGGCCATCTTGGCCGCGGCCGGCGCCGGCGGCATTGTCGTTGCGGCAGCCGCGGCTTTGGCCGCCGGAGCCGGCGGCGTCGTGGGCGCGGGCGTGGATTTGGGGGGCAGCCGGCGCGGCGGGCGCTGTCGTCCCCCCGGGCGAGACCTCGCCGAGCAGAGCGCCGATCGCCACCGTCTGACCGGTCTCGGCCGCGATCTCACTCAAGATCCCAGCGCTTGGCGCGTTGACCTCGAGCGTCACTTTATCGGTTTCTAGCTCAACCAGCGCCTCGTCGGCTTGCACCGGATCGCCGGCCTTCTTGAACCATTTGCCGACCGTCGCTTCGGTGATCGAACTCGCCGAGCGTCGGAACACGAATCTCAATCGCCATTTCGATCGCGCCGCGAGGCGCCCTTCTTGTCGTTAGGGAGAGACGGAAGTGATGGGCGCGAGCGGCTGGCTGGGGCGCACCGCGATCCCCAACATGGGGCAGTTTTCGTAAGCAAAACCACGCCCGGCCGCAATGACTGGATCGGCTCCTTGCATCGCCTCAAGCGCTGCCTCGGAGGCGGCTTCGATGATGGCGACGCCGTAGCCGCCGGCCGGATCGGCGACCGGCCCCATTGCGATCACCACGCCGGTCTCGACCCGCGGCGTCCAATACTCGCGGTGGGCGCGCATGAGCTGAGCTTCGTCCGGCGTCATGTCGGAGATGAAGGTCGTCCGCGGCGGCCTCAGCTTGCAAAGGAAGTGGGGCATGTCGAACTGGCTTCGCTCAGGCGAGGCAATCGTCGAGGAAAGCCTTAAGCTGGGAGAGATGCTTCGACATGAGCCCGGTCGCGGTCGCCGCCGAGG
>CAWIKX010000031.1:0-18809 GCA_963836695.1 uncultured Alphaproteobacteria bacterium | reverse complement strand
GCCCGAGCGGCCGAAGGCGTTCCTGGTCATCACAGCGCATTGGGAAGAGGACAAGCCAACGGTCAGCGTCAACCCTAAGCCGGGCATGCTTTACGACTATAATGGCTTTCCCCCGCACACCTATAAGCTGAGCTATCCCGCGCCCGGGGATCCGGCGCTGGCGGCAGAGGTGAAGCGGCTCATTGAGGCGGCGGGCTTGCCCGTCGCGACCGATGGCGAGCGCGGCTTCGACCATGGCGTGTTCGTGCCCTTCCTCATCCTCGATCCGAAGGCCGAGATACCCGTCGTTATGCTGTCGCTGCGCAAGGATCTTGATCCAGCGTTTCACATCAAGCTCGGCAAGGCGCTTCAGCCATTGCGCGATCAGGGAATCGCGATCGTCGGCAGCGGCATGAGCTTCCATGACCTGAGGCACTTCCGAGACGGCGATATGACAGCCTCCGCCGCCTTCGACGCCTGGCTCGACGAGACGGCGAAGGCGCCGGAAGCGGAGCGCGAGGCGCGGCTCACGCACTGGGACAAGGCGCCGTCGGCGCGCGAATGCCATCCGCGGGAGGAGCACCTCTTGCCGCTGATGGTGGTGGCGGGCGCCGCAGGCGACAGCATGGGCAAGCGCGACTTCAGCGCGAAGATTGGCGGCAAGATGATCTCGGGCTTCCGGTTCGGGTGAGGGTTGGAAGTTCGCGCGAGCCTTGCGACTGGGCCGGGCGAAGGAGGAAGTAAACCGCCGGGCCGACCTGCGAACCGCCTCGACGTCTTTCTTGTCGAGCTCCAGCAGCTTGGACGAACCGGCCGCTACGGTCGGCGCCTCGTTCACAGCTCCCCTCCCAATGTCTTTGGCGATCCTAGCTCCGCTCCCATCGTCACATCAACTTCACCGGAGAACACAAACTCGGAAGTGAGCTGGCGCACAGCGCACGGCGCGAAATCGCGCTAGCAGAAAGGCGTGGGTAAGGCGCGCCGGCGGGGGCCTTGCAACAGTTCGTTAACGAAAATGTGACGATTATGTATACGACTTATAAATTGTATTTGGGGTGTGAACACCGACCTCAGTGAACGCCATGATTCTCTCTCTCAGTCCTGAAGTCCGCGCGGCGGCGCTCGATCTCAAGGCCTTGCGCAAAAAGATCAAAGAGGCCGGCGAACGGGCCTACGAGTGGCTTCCAGCCGAAGCCAATGCGCGCCACCGGATGCTTTGCCTAAGCCTTGAGCAGCCCGTTGACGAACAGGCGCTCAGCATCCGGCAGACACCCCCGCCAAAACCGGGCGAAGGTTTTCTCAAGCTCGCGCGAAGCTCAAAGGGCTAGCCGCCGGCGCCTCACTGCGGTTTGAATGACGCCAGTCCGAGGACGGGGTCGTTCTTGTACGGCTGCACGCATTGCTCTTCGCGCGCTCGTTCACGCTCGTTCGTCGTGTAAGCGTGCGCGTCCTCAGATCCCGCGATCGGTAGGATTGGCACTTGCGGGGACTGTTGACGAAGCTCGAGCGCACGCTCGACCATCATGCACTGCAAGACTTTGTCGACCCACCAGATGTGACTTAGCGCCAGGCCGCTGGGATCCGGTTCGACGACCGTCGCCGGCCAGACCGAATTGTTCTGCTCTCTCGCGCGGAGCTGTTCGTCGATCTTGCCCTTAATGATGTTGTGGCAATTGTAAGCGATTTCCAATAGCGCTCCGACCGGTAGCGGATCGGACCCATTCGGTTGCAGATCTTTCAGCGCGTAAGTCCGGCAGTCGACGGCGCCGACATTCAGATTCCGGTTGTCAACGCCAAACTGGGAATCGACGGCAATTCTTAAATTCGACGCCAGGATGTTGTGCCGAAGCTCCCATTCTTGGTTGGCCGTGTAAAAGCGTTTAGCCGCCGCGTCCAGCTTCTCTCGCCCTCGAGCTTGGTCTTGATGGCGTCGTTCAGTTCGTAAGTGGAGAGCCATTTCTCGTCGATAAGCTTGTCCATGCCTTCGAGGGCGGCCAAGACGGCGGCTGAGTCCTTTTCGATCTTGGCGGATCGCGTCTGGTATTCCCAGCTTCGGCCTTGGAGGTAGAAGCTGATCACCGTGCCAACGACGCCGGAGGCCAAAATGACCCCGCCGATCGCGCCCACGATCCTGTTGGTCCAGGACTGAGCGCTGCCTAACTTCGAGGATGTGCTTGAGACGTTATCGACCTCGCGTTCAGCCACCTTTAACCCTCGCGCCGCGGCATGACTGGCGATGCGTGATCATGAAACGCGTCATTCCGGCGGCCATACCGGCGCCGATCGCGGCATCAGATGGAGATCCGTTGCCGGTCCATTGGTGGGCGAGCGCGACCTCCTCGTTCAGCTCGACGCCGAGCCCCGGCTCTTCCGGCGGAATGACGAACCCCTCCTCCCAGCGGATCGGCTTTTTGAGGATTTGAGCGTGAAAGCCGTCCCAGCGCTCGATGCTCTCGAGAATGAGAAAGTTCGGGCTGCAAGTGGCAAGCTGGATATTGGCCGCGCCGACGATCGGCCCGCAATAGAGATGCGGCGCGATCTGCGCATAATGAGCTTCCGCCATTCAGGCGATTTTCTTCGCCTCCAGGATGCCGCCGACCCGGCCCAGATTCATTTGCAGGATCGAAGCGGCGCCGGTCTCCAGCACGCGCGCGAATTCATACTTCGTCGTGAGCCGCTCGCCGGTCGCGATCGGAACGCGGCATTGGGCGGCGACCTTGGCCATCTCCTCCGGCGCCTCGGGCGGCGTCGGCTCCTCGAACCATAAAGGCTCATAGGGTTCGAGACGTCGCGCAAGGCGCAGCGCGCCCGAGACGGTGAACTGGCCGTGTGTCCCGAATAGAAGATCGCATTTCGTGCCGACCGCCGCGCGCAGCGTCTTCAAGAAAGCTTCGCAAAGCTCGAGCCTTTCGAGGCTGGGTTGGCGCGGGTCGAAGGTCGAGTATGGTCCGGCCGGATCGAGCTTCACCGCGGTGAAGCCTTGCGCCATATATTTCAGAGCGCGCGCGGCTGCGGCGTCCGGATTCGAATAGACGGGGCTGTCCGAATAGGCGTGCGAACCCGGCTCGTCCGGATAGAGATAGGTGTAAGAGCGTAGCCGCTCATGAACCTTGCCGCCGAGCAGCGCGTACATAGGCTTCCTGACCGCCTTGCCGACGATGTCCCACAGCGCCATTTCGATGCCGGAGAGCACGCCCATCAGCGAAATGTCAGGCCGGCCCGAATAGCCACGGCCGTAGACATTGCGCCAGAGCGCTTCGATGCGGAACGGATCGGCGCCTTCCACGTGGCGCTCGAACACGTCCTCGATCATTGCGACGATCGCCTTGGGCGCGAAGCTCGCGGCGTAGACCTCGCCCACGCCCTCGACCCCACAGGCGGTCTTGAGCTTGAGGAACACGAAGTAGCGGCCGCCGAAGGCGGGCGGCGGGTTCCCCACGACAAAGGTCTTAAGCTCGGCGATCTTCATGGGGGTCCAGACTGCCAAAGAGGAGGACGAGAACTAGAGCTTAAGCGTTCGCGCCCAGTTCTCAATGTGCTAACGCGCTTGCACGCGCTTTGTCCAAGCCTCCGAGCATGCGCCCGAGGAATTCATGATGGCTGAAACGATCGCCTTCGTCCTGCGCAACTTGCCAGTGTTCTTATTCGTGGCGGCGCTCATATTCGCGGGCTTACGCCGATCCGGCGCGCCCATCGCCGATCGGTTGCTCAATTGGATTTTGCTCCTGCCAATCGGCGTCTCTGGCCTGTGGGCGGCGGTCTTTCATTTGTTCTTCCCTGAAATCGCCGCAGCGGACATCGGCTGGGAGCCGAGCCCCTTCCAGTTCGAGGTCGGCATGGCGGATCTCGCAATGGGCGCGGCCGCGTGCATCAGCTTCTGGCGCAGCCTCGACTTCAAGGCGGCAGTCGTGATCATCAACGCGATTTTCCTGCTGGGCGATGCGATCGGCCATGTCGGGCAGATGATTGCCGCCGGCAACTTTGCGCCTGGCAACGCCGGTGTTCCCTTTTTCGGCGACATCGCCTTCCCTATGCTCGCGCTCGTTCTCCTGATCGTCGTTCAGCGATCCCAGGCGGCGGACCGAATCTCCTAGACGCGGCTCAAAAGACGATCACGTTGCGCACCGCCGCGCCGGAGCGCGACGAGGCGAGCGCCTCGTTGATGGACTCGAGCCGGTAGCGGCCGCTGATCAATTGGTCGATCTTGAGGCGCCCCTCGCGATAGAGCTGGACGATCCTCGGCACATCGATCGTCGGCCGCGCCGAGCCCATTTTGGAGCCGAGAATCCTTTGGCCGTCGGCGGCTAGCCAGCCTGGATCGATGGTCGCCATGACCCCGGACGCGGGCATGCCGACCAGCACAGTCGCGCCGTTGCGCTTCATGAGCGACACGCCCTGTTCGGCCGCGCCCTTGACGCCGACCGTGACGAACACCCAATCCGCCTTGCGTCCGCCGTTGAGAGCCGCCGCCCGCTCAACGACATTTTCGCTTCTGGCGTTGATTGTCTCGGTCGCGCCGAATTCGCGCGCCGCCGCGAGTTTCGAGGGCTCGACGTCGACGGCGATGATCGGGGAGGCGCCTGAGAGCCGCGCGCCCTGGATGGAATTGAGGCCGACGCCGCCGCAGCCAATGATGACGACGCTGGAGCCTGCTTTCACGCCGGCGGTGTTGAGGACCGCGCCCAGCCCCGTCAGCACGCCGCAGGAGATGAGTGCGGCGCTGTCGAGCGGAATGTCTTTCGGGATCGCGACCGCCTGCGACTGGTCGACGACAATATGCTCGGCGAAGGCGCCGGTGCGGAGCCCATGAACGATCGGCTTGCCGGCGTCGTCGTGCAACGGCGTTTCGCGGTCGAGAGGGAACACCTCCTCACAGAAGACAGGCGCGCCCTCGCTGCAGGCGGGGCAGAAGCCGCAGTTACGAATGAGCGTCGCCACCACATGGTCGCCGACTTTCAGGCGTGTGATACCCTCTCCGACGGCTTCGACGACGCCCGCCGCCTCGTGGCCATAGACCGCCGGTAAATCGCCGCCCCATGCGCCGTCGACGTAGAAAATGTCGCTGTGACAGATCGCGCAGGCCGCCGTCTTAATCAGCACTTCGCCCGCCCCCGGTTCGGCGAGGTCAACCGTTTCCACGGTCAAGGGCGTACCGAAGGCGCGGCAGACGGCGGCTTTGGTTTTCATGGGGCGTCCCGGCGCATACGTTTGTTTGCGGCAAGCAATGGGGTTTCGCGATGAGCGGCCGAAAGATCAAGCGCAGTCTTGATTGGGCCTCATAAATTTTTTGGGACCGCTGTTCAGGCTTGACGACGCCGGTGCGGGTTCAGGAGCCTTGCACCCCGCTGCCCGGCTGGTTGCTCGACGTCGGCTGATAAAAAATAATCTGGCTTCCCTGTTGCTCGAAGTCGACGGAAATGGCGCGCAGCTTCGGCAGCGAATGGCGGATCGCCTGGTGCCGGTCTTCGGGGGCGAAGAGCGCGAGAAAGCCGCCGGCGCCTGCGCCCAGAATCTTGCCTCCGATCGCGCCATGCTTGCGCGCCGTGTCGTACCAGTCGTCGATGTCGGACGTGGAGACGCCTGGGGCCATGTCGCGCTTGAGCATCCAAGCCTCGTGGAGAACCTGGCCGAAAGAATCCAGATTGTCGTTCCGGATCTCGTTCAGGAGCTGATAGCAGAGCGAGACCATCCGCTTCATCGCGGCGATCTTGTCGACGTTGGTTGCGAGTTCCTCCGACTGGTGCCTGAGAATGGTCGAGGCGCCTCTCGTTATCCCCGTGTAGAGAACCAGCATCTGCTTCCGGATTCCGGCGATGGTCTCCGGCTTGCAGATGACGGGCGAGACGGTCACCGTGTCGTTCGGATTGAACTCGTAGAGATTGAAGCCGCCATACGCAGCGGCGTACTGATCCTGCTTGCCGATCGGCTCGCCGCAGACATCGATTTCGATGTGGCAGGCCTGTTCGGCTAACTCCTGGCGAGTCGAATGGCGACCCAGAAAAGCGTAGAGCGCGTGCAAGAAAGCGACGGTGAAGCTGCTCGATGAGCCAAGGCCCGTTCCCCGCGACGGAATGTCCGCAACGGTTGTGATTTCGACGCCGCCTGGAACGCCAGCCATGTTCAGCGCCGCGCGCACCAGCTGATGCTCGATTTCGGAAACCGAGTTCACCTCTTCGACCCGCGAATAGGCAACACGGATTCCGCTGTCGAATTTGCGGTTCATGGTGACGTAGACATATTTGTCGATCGCCGTGCTGACGACGGCGCCGCCATGTTCCCGGTAATAGGAGGGCAGGTCGCTTCCGCCCCCGACGAAGCTCATGCGCAACGGCGTGCGGCTAATGATCATGTCGCACTTCCCTTCGCGAGGACAGAGTCAATTTGGCAGGCGTCGAGACTGATCTGCACGGGCGATCTCGTTGATGTTTCCGGAACCCGCTCTTGAAGCGCTACGGCAAAGAGACTCTCGGCGCGCGCCGCGGGAATGCCACGTCGTTCGCATAAATGCATGAAGCGCGCATGTCGGGCGGCTTCGCTTGAGACGACGTTGATCGCGTGAGCGCTACGGCCCAGCGACGCAGCAAGCTCCGCGGCAAAAAGGCCTTCCCAGATCACGATTTCGTCCGGAGCGAGTTTGATCTTCAGTTGGCCGCCCTGGCTGCCCGGGAGCACGAGTGAGACGGACTGGCTTTTCGCGCGCTCCGCCGCTTTCGCCGCCATCGCTTTGAGACTGGCCATGTCGAAGGGCGCCAGCGCATGCCGGTCGTCCGCGTTCTGAAACCAGCGATCTGCGTGAATGATGCGCACGCGGTAGCCCTGCAAACGCAATTCGCGCTCAAGCGTCGCTGCAACCGTCGATTTGCCGGCGCTCGGCAGCCCGCCAATGAACCATTCGTCGCTTGACGCCATTTCAGCGATTTGAGGCGCGAGGACCTTCACGATCCTAGGATAGACATCGAGGATGAAGGTCGCTGCCTCCGAAACGTTGGCGACGGTGAACCCTGCTTCGTAAGGATATCTATGGTCGAGGCCGCCGTGGCCGGTCTCAACCAGAATCGAGGAAACCCCCGCTTTTTCTGCCGCCCCGAGGTCCGCCGTCGCGTCGCCAACATACCAACTGCGGGCGAGGTCGATATTGAGATCGCTCTGAGCCTTGAGGATCAGGCCAGGCTCCGGCTTGCGGCAATCGCATCGGATCTTGAGCTCTACGCGCTCGCCTGGAAATCCCCGATCCGGGTGATGGGGGCAGATGTAGATACGGTCGAAATAGGCGTGGTCACGGCCGATTTCCGTTTCCAGCCGCGCGTGGATGCGACGCAGCTCAGCCTCGGTCACCTCGCCGCGCGCGATGATTGGCTGATTGCTGACGAGGATTGTTCGCCATTCGGCCTCGTTCAGCCGTCTGATCGCAGACCCGGCAAAGGGAAAAACCTCAAGATCCTCGGGACGGCGAATGAGGCCGTGTTCGACATTGAGGGTGCCGTCGCGATCGAGGAAGACGGCTTTCTGGGGCTCATTGAGCGATGCGCGCCGAATTGCGCCTGAGGATAGCGCGTTGCGAACGCGCTCCAGTCGTTCTGGCGTGCCAGCGTCCTTGATGTATTCGGGGGAGGCATATCCCCGCAAGATGGCTGCGGCGGCCAGCATGCGCGGAAAAAGATCCTTGGCGAAATCGAGAGGACCTGCCGCCTCGCTCCACGCTCTTAGGCTCTCGCGCCGCACGACGTAAAGCGCGGCGTTCACAAGGTTGGGCAGCCACGCGTCCGCGGGATGTGGATAAGCGTGAAATGCGACGATGCGCCCGACTTCATCGATTTCGACCAGGTCGGAGTCGTGGGGATGGTCGTTCGGATGAAGAAAGAGCGAGATGTCGGCGCTGGAACCTGCATGATGCCAGGTCCAAAACCGCTCGAGGTCGACGCAAAGCATCGTGTCGCCATACATGACGAGGAATTCAGGCTCGAGGTCCCCGAGCGCGGCCAGGACGGCGCCCGCCGTTCCTCGGGGTTCGCCGTCGTCGATCAGCCTGACGGAAATCGGTAGGTCGACGCCAATGAGCCATTCCTGAATCGCATCGGCTCTGTGGTTGACCATCACGAGTGCGTCGGTGAATCCGTGCGCGCATAGAAGTTCCAGCTGATGCAAGAGGAGCGGCTTGCCGCACACGTCCACCAATGGCTTGGGCAAGCCGTTGAGCACTGAGGCGAGGCGCGTTCCCTTGCCTCCGGCGAGAATGACCGCCTGCCTCACGGCGCGTTTTCCTGGCTTTTGATTTCGCCGATCGCTCGTCGGACGGCTTCGAGCGAACCGAGCTTCGGGGTCCAACCAAGCGCGGAAAGCTTCGCGGTCGAGTAGGCGAAGCGGGGCACGTCGCCGACCCAGCCTTTGTTGTCGGTCCCAAAACGCAGGCGAGCCCCGGGCGCGACCGCTGCAACTGTTTCGCGGGCGATGTCGCGCACGAACACTCCGGCGTCGGTCGGGCCGATGTTGAACACGTCTACCTTCTTGGCGACGCGACCTTGGATGAACAACATGGCCTCGACGAGTTCAGTCACGTGCAAATAGGATTTTCGCTGCGACCCGTCGCCCAGCACGTCGAGACGGTCAGGATTTGCCCGCAGCCGGCGGACGAAGTCGAGAATCACGCCGTGGGTCGCGGGCAGTCCCACCACATTGGGGAAGCGGAATAGCAAGGCTCGGCCAAGAAACTTCTCCGCCGCCGCGGTGATCATCGCTTCTGACGCAAGCTTCATTGCGCCGTAGTTCGAAATCGGAAACAGCGGACCGGTAGTCTCGGTCAGTTCCTTCTCTCCGAGATCGCCATAGATCGCCGAGCTTGAGGCGAAGAGCAATTCACCAATCTTCCGCTCCTCCATGATCCGAAGGACATTGAAGGTGGTCATGAATGTGTCGCGCAGATCGACACCGGAGTCCACGATGCCCGCTGAAATGTCTGAATTCGCAGCGAGATGCCAGACTTCCGAAATTGGCCCAAGCTCGGCGTGCGAGTTGAGACATGACCGGAAAGCATCGAGGTCGGCAAGATCGACCGCGGAAAACCTGAAGCTGTTTTTCTCGGTGAAGCGCGCGATGTTAGAGACAGCGCCGCGGCAGAGATTGTCGAGACAGATGACGGAATCGCCACTCGAAAGGAGGGAGTCCACCAGCGTATTTGCGATGAACCCCGCCCCGCCGGTAACCAAAATCGTCATCGCGGCCCAATTCGCGTGCTGAATGCGGCCCAGTCAACCAAGCGCGCCGCCCCTAACCCGTCGCATTTATCGGCGTCAAAACTTTTTCTCGCCCAGCAATTTATGATCGACAATGTGCCTATGCCGAACGTACTGGGCCAACACATGCATCATCGACTGATGGATATCCTCGACGATTCCGTAATTGTGCGCGTCCACATGAAGATTGATGTCAGCCAGCTGCGCGGAGGCGCCGCCCTTGAACCCTGTCATCGCGATCGTTCGCAATCCGTTGGCCTTTGCCCAAATGATTGCATTGACGATATTCCGGGATTCGCCGGAAGAACTTATCGTGATGAGCAGATCGCCCGATTTCGCCAGCGACGAAAGTTGGTAACTGAAAATGTCGTCGTAGCCGATGTCGTTTGCGATTGCGGTGATCAATTCGACTGTCGCCGAGAGACTCGAGATTCTCGGCTTGATGGTTGTGTCCGTTCTGACGCCTTTGAGGCAGTCGCAAGCCAGGTGATTGGCGATCGCGGCGGAGCCGCCATTGCCACAAGAGAAGATCGCGCCATTGCGGGCGACGACGTCAATGATCGCGTCCGCCGCAGCCTGCATTCGGTCGCGCGCCACCGCAGCCGCCGCCGCGCGGAAATGCTCAAAGTAAGCGTCGAGGTAGCCCGCCATGCCATCGTAAAGTCGTTCCGGGAAAAAGTTCAGGACAAACCCCCTGCATGCGGATTCTTTCGGCACCTTAAGATCTTCAGGAGTTTATTTTCTCGATCATTGGAAAGCATGTCGCCGACAACCATCGAGATTTGAGCTATTTCAAGGAATAGCGGTCTCGGACAGAATCCGCGCGGGCTGGCGGCTGCGACCCAAAACTCGCTCGAGACCGGCCCGATAAGCCTCGACAATTCCTTTTCGCTTGAACCTGTCCAGGCCTCCACGTTCATGAAGGGAGGCTATGGACCGTTTGAACCGCTCCTGCTCTTGCAACAACCGGGTGACGCCGGCCTCGATGTCATCGAGATTTGTCGGATCACACGCGTATCCGACCTCGTCCTCGGCAAAAAATCCGTCGATGCCCCACCCCCGGGTGTGGAGCAAGGGCAAGCCCGAGAACAGAGCCTCGATAAAGACCATACCGAACGTCTCCCGACGAGTGGGCATCAGGAAGGCCACATAGTCGCGGAGGATTGTAGTAAACCCATCGCTTGGCAAAGGTCCTTTTAGCCTGACATTTTTGGCCTTAGAGTTTTTAATGATTTGAGAAACCTCGAGCATCGTCTTGGGTGAGCCCCTGCCATAAACGTCGAGCGAGATGCCTGGAATTCGATGCGACATGCGTTCGATAACGGTGACAAGCGCAGCCAGATTTTTCCGTCGATGAACGTCAAGATTGAAAAGAGTCACGAACCGAGGCTCAGAAATGACGGGGGACGGCGTAAAGTGCTCGTTTTGGGTTATCGCCGGCAGGATCATTAATTTCGAGTGATCGAGTCCAAATAACTCGTCAAAACGTCTTGCGACCCAAGGGGTATGGGGGATGATGAGCGCCGCCCGGTCCAGAATTGATCTCCAGGCCGTTTTCAAGTCCGGGCGATATTTTATGATGGTCAGATCCGTATCGCCCCAGATGTTGACGATGAAGGGACGTCTTAGGCTTTCGGCGATTTTTTGGCCAACCAACCCTTCAACAGAGAATTTGTGCAGATGAATGGCGTCGACCGGAATACCGCGGCTTTGGATATCCCTGAGGATCCAATCGGCCACGCGGTCCAAGTAAGTCGCAAGAAAAAGTCCCTTGGGCGGCGCTCCGTAAGCGATCGCCTTTCGATCGGGGCCGAAATCCACCGCAACTATGCCAGACAGAAGGCTGACGCGATTAAGGGAATATACGACATGACGATATCCCTCGGTAAACTTGATCAGGTTGGCGACCGAATTGGTCTTGACCGGCGCCATCGGGTCAGGGAAATCAGCACTAATATGAACGATTACCTTAGTGCTCATGCCTTAACGGACCCCTCTACCCCCGAGAGCCTAAAATGAAATAGACCTTTTGTCAGCGATTTCCCCAAATCTAATCCGGTCACGTTGAACCAGTTGAGTTTGGCTATTGTTTGGGATTGCGCCAGATAGACTTTAGGGAAGCCTGAAGTCTGTGAGCCCCATTGGCAGTTCAATCCGTTGCGTTGAATAACACTTCATCATACGCCTTGTCAAAGTCGCAGGAGCGAAAAGAATTAGAGAGTTTTTAATCGTTGCCGCGGGCCATCCAAGCCCTGGCACACGTCCCGAACTGGCCGGATGGCGAGCGCAATTGGCGCTAGAAAATGGACGACGGAGGTCAAGATCGGGGATCGCGATCACGATTCCGTTACCAGAATATGTCCAAGGTCCTGCGAAAAAAAGTTCCGTTGCCGACGGCCTCGGCACACTCTGAAAGGGCGTCAGACGGAAAGCGAGATGGACCGCGTGGGCTTGCGCCTGCAACTGCGCAAACAGCAGGCCGAGGCGGGCGACATCGTTCTTCTCTACGGTGACGAGAGCGAGGCGCTGACCCATCCCTATCTCGCCCGCGCCTGGGCGAAGTCGGGGGCGGACTTGCGTGTCCCGGCGCCCGGGCAGGCCAACAAAGTCGCGATGCTGGGGTCGCTCGATCACTTCACGCGCCAACTCATCGTTCATACCAGCCCGACCAAACGCAGCGGCGATTTCATCGCCCATCCGGAGCAACTCGACCGTCTCTATCGACCCCAGCCCGGCGACAGGCCAAGCCGGTCGTGCTGGTCGAGGACAATGGTCCGGTCCACACCAGCAAACGCTCGCTCACCGCCCTAGCCGCCCGCGCACACTGGCTCACCGTCGAATGGCTGCCGAAATACGCGCCCGAACTCAACGACATCGAGCCGGTCTGGCGCGACCTCAAGGCCCATCACCTTGCCCATCAGACCTTCACCGACGCCGCCGCGCTCGACAACGCAATCCATGACGCCGTCACCGATCTCAACCGTGAGCCCATCCACCATCCGTTGGCCAAACCCCCAATCTCTGCTCAGGAAAACGAACGGCGCAGGTAAGATCGGGAGGCCGCTTCCTAACGAAGGGCACGCGCCCGGCGGCACCTATCGACCGATGCGATGAGTGTGACGATAACGGGTGCGGTTCTGACAGCCGGGCAGACGTATAGCTTTGATCTTCTGTTTGACGACCGTTTCGTTGAGGACAACGCGGAACAGTTCTACGACACGCATACGGGCGGTTTGTTCTTCACGGCCGGTGGGCGGTTCCTGAGCTTTCCACCACCTGGGCGATGATGGCAATCGGATTTGCTGGTCTCGGTTTTGGCGGATATCGACCCGCTCGGATGAGAACAACTCTGGCGATTGTCGCCTGAGACATTCTCGAACTGGATCAGATGATCATACTGCCTGGTGAATGGCGCTTGATCAGCTTGGCCCCTGCGATGCCTCGCATAAACCTTTCGTCACCCCTTGCGTCGCTCGCTTGAAAGCGCTATGGCGTTCGTTTGGGGCTGACGGCGCGATGGCCCCGAATCAAACATGGCTACCGCCCTGCAAAGATGAAACCGGTGACGGCTGATCGGAGTGGGAGCGGCGGAGGAGCCGGAGGACGCAGAGGGTGAACCTTTGCGTCTGTTCCGGCTTTGTCCTGTCCGAGACTGCCGGCGCGTAACCCTTTTGGGGGTACGCTTAATTCCCAAGGCCCATACCGGGCGGGGAGCCAGCATAGACGGGGAAGACCGAGTTTCTCCATCCGTCCGGCTTGCCCGGACGGTGAAAGCGGTTCGAACCATCTGTCCGGCGCCGGGCGTTTCGCCCGCCTCCGGGGACAGGCGCAAGTGGCCGCGGCATTCGATTCGAGTGGCCGAATCGCATGGCGCGGCGTGTGCAACAGGCGAGAGCGATCGAAGCTCGCCGACCGGAGATGAGCACCGTGGATAGAACGGAAAAGAAGGAAGCTGTCGCCGCCCTTCATGACCTTTTTTCGAAGACGTCGGTTGTGGTCGTGGCGCACTATTCCGGCCTGACCGTCGCCCAAATGCAGCGGCTGCGCAAGCAGATGCGGCAGGCGGGCGCGAACGTTCAGGTCGCCAAGAACAGCCTCGCTCAGATTGCTGTCAAAGACACCGACGTCGCTTCGATCGGTTCTCTGCTCAAGGGCCCGACCCTGATCGCTCATTCGATCGATCCGGTGGCGGCCGCCAAGGCCGCCGTGGCTTTCGCCAAGGACAACGAAAAGTTCGTTCTTCTCGGCGGCGCCATGGGCAAGACGGCCCTCGACGTCGATGGAGTCAAGGCGCTTGCGACCTTGCCGTCCCTCGACGAGCTGCGTGCGAAACTGCTGGGGCTTCTTGTCGCCCCCGCGACCAAGCTCGCTCAGCTCACCACCGCGCCAGCCGCCAAGCTCGCCCGCGTGGTCGGGGCCTATGCCGCCAAGGACGCCGCCTGAGTTAGGCTCTTCACAATCAACCGAACCGCACTACATATAGGAAACCTATCAATGGCCAATCTCGAAAAAATCGTCGACGAACTCTCGAGCCTTACGGTTCTGGAGGCCGCCGAGCTCGCCAAGTTGCTTGAAGGCAAGTGGGGCGTGTCGGCCGCCGCCGCGGTGGCTGTCGCTGCCGCTCCTGCCGCTGGCGCCTGCCGCCGCTCCGGTCGAGGAGCAGACCGAATTTAGCGTTATCCTCGCCGCTGTCGGCGACAAGAAGATCGAAGTGATCAAGGAAGTGCGCGCCATAACCGCGCTCGGTCTGAAGGAAGCCAAGGACCTGGTCGAAGCTGCGCCGAAGGCCGTCAAGGAAGGCGTCAGCAAGGAAGAGGCAGAGAAAATCAAGGTCGCTCTGGAAAAGGCTGGAGCGAAGGTCGAAGTCAAGTAATGAGCCGTCCGCTGACGCGGACCTGCTCTATCGAAATGGGACGGTCCCGGCCATCGGCCAGGGGCCGTTCCGGCGTTCTTAAGGCGTTTGCTGAAAGTAAGCGTCGTCGACTAGCCGCCTAGAGCTCCGAACAGGAGTTATGGGCGGCGGAGGTTTGAGTGAGGGAGCGGTGGCGACGCTCCGAGAAGACCCGCAGAACGTCGGAAGCGCATCCGGGCGCGACGGGACGAACAGCGGCGGGCGGCGAACTTTAGAGGAGCGACATGGCGCAAACATTCACGGGCCGCAAGCGCGTTCGCAAGGTGTTCGGGCACGTTAAGGAAGTCGGCGAGATGCCGAACCTGATCGAAGTCCAGAAGGCCTCTTATGATCAGTTCCTGCTGATGGACCCGCCGATTGGCGGGCGTCCAAACGAGGGCTTGCAGGCGGTATTCAAGTCGGTGTTCCCGATCAAGGACTTCGCCGACACCGCTCATCTCGAATTCGTCAAATATGAGTATGAAGCGCCGAAATACGATGTCGACGAGTGCCGCCAGAGGGGCATGACCTATTCCGCGCCGCTTAAGGTGACGCTGCGCCTCATCGTGTTCGACGTCGATCCCGAGACCCAGGCCAAGTCGGTCAAGGACATCAAAGAGCAAGATGTGTACATGGGCGACATGCCGCTCATGACCACGAACGGCACCTTCATCGTCAACGGAACCGAGCGGGTCATCGTCTCGCAGATGCACCGCAGCCCGGGCGTGTTCTTCGATCACGATAAGGGAAAGAGTCATTCCTCGGGCAAGCTGCTGTTCGCCGCCCGCATCATCCCCTATCGAGGATCGTGGCTCGACATCGAGTTCGACGCCAAGGACATCGTCTATGCGCGCATCGATCGGCGCCGCAAGATTCCGGTGACCTCCCTGCTTTACGCGCTCGGCCTCGACGGCGAAGAAATCCTGTCGACGTTCTATCGCAAGATCGTCTACAGCCGTCTCAACGACGGTTGGCGCGTCCCTTATGAAGCCGAACGTATGAAGGGGGTCAAAGCCTCCGTCGACCTCATCGACGCCGATACTGGCGAGGTCGCGGTCGAGTCTCGGCCGAAAATTGACCGTCCGAGCCGCGCGTCAACTGGCCGATAAAGGTCTGAAAGCGCTGCGCGCGAGCGACGCGGACCTTTACGGCCAATATATCGCGGAAGACCTCTACAACCCGGAGACCGGCGAAATTTACGCCGAGGCCGGCGAGGAGATTACCGAGAAGTCCCTCGCGCAACTCCTGGAGACCGGCTTCAAGGAGCTGCCTATCCTCGATATCGATCACATCAATATTGGCGCCTATATCCGCAACACGCTGAAGGTCGACAAGAATTCCTCGCGCGAAGACGCGCTGTTCGACGTCTACCGCGTCATGCGCCCCGGCGAGCCGCCGACCATCGAAAGCGCGGAGGCGATGTTCCAGTCGCTGTTCTTCGACTCGGAGCGCTATGACCTCTCGGCGGTAGGCCGGGTGAAGATGAACATGCGCCTCGACCTCGACGCGCCCGACACGCAGCGAACGCTGCGCAAGGACGACATTCTTGCGGTGGTCAAGGCGCTGGTGAACCTGCGCGACGGCCGGGGGGAGATCGACGACATCGACCATCTTGGCAATCGCCGTGTGCGCTCGGTCGGAGAGTTGATGGAGAACCAATACCGCATTGGCCTCCTGCGCATGGAGCGCGCGATCAAGGAGCGCATGTCGTCGGTCGAAATCGACACGATCATGCCCCAGGACCTGATCAACGCGAAGCCCGCGGCCGCTGCGGTGCGCGAGTTCTTCGGCTCGTCGCAATTGTCGCAGTTCATGGATCAAACCAATCCGCTCTCGGAGATCACCCACAAGCGCCGGCTCTCGGCGTTGGGCCCGGGAGGACTGACGCGCGAGCGGGCCGGCTTCGAGGTGCGCGACGTTCATCCGACGCACTACGGCCGCATCTGCCCGATCGAGACGCCGGAAGGCCCGAACATCGGGCTCATCAACTCGCTCGCGACCTTCGCGCGCGTCAACAAATACGGGTTCATCGAGTTGCCCTATCGCAAGGTGCGGGACGGCAAGGTGACCGAGGAGGTCGCGTATCTGTCGGCGATGGAGGAGCAGAAATATTCGGTCGCTCAGGCGGACACGCCGATCGACGCCTCGGGCAAGCTGTCCGGCGACCTCATCGTGTGCCGTCATGCGGGCGATGTGGTGTTTCTAGCCGCCGATCGTGTCGACTACATGGATGTGTCGCCGAAGCAGCTGGTCTCGGTGGCCGCGGCGCTGATTCCGTTCCTTGAGAACGACGACGCGAACCGCGCCCTGATGGGCTCGAACATGCAGCGCCAGGCCGTGCCATTGGTGCGCTCGGACGCGCCTTTGGTCGGCACCGGCATGGAGGCGATTGTGGCGCGCGACTCGGGCGCGGCGATCGCGGCGCGTCGCGCTGGAATCATTGACCAGATCGACGCGACCCGAATCGTGGTGCGCGCAACTGAGGAAGCCGACGCCGCCAAGCCCGGCGTTGACATCTACCGGTTGATGAAGTTCCAGCGTTCGAACCAGTCGACTTGCATCAACCAGAAGCCGCTGGTCAGGGTGGGAGACCGGGTCGAGAAAGGCGACATCATCGCTGACGGCCCGTCCACGGATCTCGGCGATCTGGCGCTTGGCCGCAACGTTCTTGTCGCCTTCATGCCGTGGAACGGCTACAACTTCGAGGATTCAATCCTCCTCTCGGAGCGCATCGTCAAGGACGACGTCTTCACCTCGATCCATATCGAGGAATTCGAGGCGATGGCTCGCGACACCAAGCTCGGACCTGAGGAGATCACGCGCGACATTCCGAACGTCTCGGAAGAGGCGCTGAAGAACCTCGATGAAGCGGGCATCGTCTACATCGGCGCCGAGGTCGTGGCCGGCGACATCCTTGTCGGCAAGATCACGCCCAAAGGCGAAAGCCCGATGACGCCGGAAGAGAAGCTTCTGCGCGCCATCTTCGGCGAGAAAGCCTCCGACGTGCGCGACACGTCGTTGCGCGTTCCTCCCGGCGTGCAAGGCACGATCGTCGAGGTCAGAGTCTTCAACCGCCACGGTGTCGACAAGGACGAGCGTGCGCAGGCGATCGAGCGCGAGGAGATCGAACGTCTCGCTAAGGACCGCGACGACGAGCAGGCGATCCTGGACCGCAACGTCTACGCGCGTCTGGCCCAGACGCTCGAGGGAAAGCGGGCCCTGTCCGGACCTAAGGGCTTCAAAAAGGATCAGGTGCTGAACAAGGCGCTCCTCGAAGAGCAGCCGCGGTCGCAATGGTGGGCCTTCGCGCTCGAATCCGACCACACGATGTCGGAGATCGAGTCGATGCGGAAGCAATACGACGAATCGAAGAAGTCGCTGGAAAGCCGCTTCCTCGACAAAGTCGAGAAGCTTCAGCGCGGCGACGAGCTGCCGCCCGGCGTGATGAAGATGGCCAAGGTCTTCATCGCGGTGAAGCGTAAGATCCAGCCGGGCGACAAGATGGCGGGACGCCATGGCAACAAGGGCGTCGTGTCGCGCATCGTGCCGCAGGAAGACATGCCGTTCCTCGCCGATGGCACGCCGGTCGACATCGTGCTCAATCCGCTCGGCGTTCCGAGCCGCATGAACGTCGGGCAGATTCTCGAGACCCACCTCGGTTGGGCCTGCGCCGGACTTGGCCGGCAAGTGGGCGAGGCCGTGGACGCCTACATGCGCTCGAACGACGTGAAGCCGCTGCGCAGCAAGCTGAAGGATATCTACGGCGAGAACGAAACGATCAAGGCGCTCGACGACAAGGGCCTTGCTGAACTGGGCGAGAATCTCCGTCGCGGCGTGCCGATTGCAACGCCGGTCTTCGACGGTGCGCGCGAGAAGGACATCGTCGAGATGCTCGATAAGGCAGGCCTCAATTCCTCCGGACAGGTGACGCTCTTCGACGGGCGGAGCGGCGACGCTTTCGACCGCAAGGTGACGGTGGGCTACATCTACATGCTGAAGCTCCACCATCTTGTCGACGACAAGATCCACGCGCGCTCGATCGGTCCCTACAGTCTCGTCACCCAGCAGCCGTTGGGCGGCAAGGCGCAGTTCGGCGGCCAGCGCTTCGGCGAAATGGAAGTGTGGGCGCTCGAAGCTTATGGCGCGGCCTACACGCTGCAGGAGATGCTGACGGTGAAGTCGGATGACGTCGCCGGCCGCACGAAGGTGTATGAAGCGATCGTGCGCGGCGACGACACGTTCGAATCGGGCATTCCGGAGAGCTTCAACGTGCTGGTGAAAGAAATGCGCTCGCTCGGACTGAATGTCGAACTTGCGTCAGTCAAACGCGCGCCGGAAGAACTGCCGCTGCCGCCAGCGGAGGCCGCCGAGTAACGCGCTTGCCCTCTCGCCGCCTTCGAGCGATTGACGGTCGCGGGCGGCCTCAAGCCTTTGTTTCCATGAATGCGGGTTCCGCGTTCCTTAAGCGCCGAACTCGCGGGAGACCAGAATGAATCAGGAAATCACCAATCCCTTCGCCCCAGTCGCCGCTCCCCAGGCGTTCGATCAGATCCAGATCGCGATCGCGAGCCCGGAAAAGATTCTGTCGTGGTCGTTCGGCGAGATCAAGAAGCCCGAGACGATCAACTACCGCACGTTCAAGCCGGAGCGCGACGGCCTGTTCTGCGCCCGCATCTTCGGCCCGATCAAGGACTACGAGTGCCTGTGCG
>CAWIKX010000030.1:0-31682 GCA_963836695.1 uncultured Alphaproteobacteria bacterium | reverse complement strand
GAGCGTCGAAGCAATGGTACTGTCTGCTTGCTTCAGGGGCGCGCCGAATTCATTGAGAAGTATTTCGAGGTCGTGCGTGAGCTGAAAGATCGCGGCTTCGCCGTGGTCACGTTCGATTGGCGCTGGCAGGGCTTATCGGGGCGGGTGCTTGCGGACCGGCAGAAGGGATACGTGGAGAATTTTCGCCAGTACGATACCGATCTGGAAACCGTCATCACGGAAGTCTTGCTGCCATACTGCTCTCGGCCGTTCATCGGTTTGGCGCATTCAATGGGCGGCGCAATTCTGCTGCGCTCCGCTGTGGGCGGACACCGTCATTTCGATCGCATGGTGCTTCCCGCAACCATGATAGGACTGCCGTTCATTGGTTCATCAGCATTGGTTCGCGCGGCTTCTCGCGTGATGCGCGTTTGCGGTCTCGGCACTTCGTACATTCCTGGAGGCCGCAGGACGATTATGGACGCGAGGCCCTTTGCCGGCAACCGACGCACCTCCGACCCGGGGCGCTATGCCCGCAACGCCGCAATCCTCGTGGCTGAGCCGGCATTGGGCATGGGCTCACCGACCATCGCCTGGACAGACGCTGCCCTCGAGGCGATGCACGAGTTCGCTGACACCGGCTATCCGGCGAAAATACGAGAGCGAACGTTGATCGTGGCTCCCGGCCGGGACGAGATTGCAAGCACGGCCGCAAGCCGGACATTTGCCATCCGGTCGGGAGCCGTCTTCCATATCGTCACTGACGGCGCCAAGCATGAGCTGTTGATGGAGCAGGACCACTATCGAGCGCAGTTTTGGTCGGCGTTCAACTCGTTTTCCGGTTAATCAGCCTATCGGCCCTGATTGCGGCAGCCGCAAAGGCCGAGCGAACGCGCCAGTTAAGCTAGCAGGCGCGCTGATTAGCCAAGCGTCGAGGGAGAACTGCTTACGCTGACATCATCTTGCACGGACAACGGATATATAGTGTAGTAAAATTTTAGGCCGGAGATCGGTCGACACCCCACGGATATACGCGATGAACCTGCCCGACTGCGGGCGGGTCCTGGGGCTTACGTGCCGACGCTTTCCGGCGAGCGGCACTGGCTCGCAAGGGGACAAGGACGCTTGGCGGGTGGCGCATTTCGACGAGGACTTCCACGCCTAGCTTGGGGCCCGGACACAGAGGCCTTGGCGCGGAGTTCAAGGCAGCAGTGATCGTGGTCGCGCGGCGGCGCGGCGTAGTGCCTGTCGCTGTCGCCGGCGTAGTCAGCGCGATCGCGGGCGCCCGAATCCCCTCACGTTCCTGGTAATGCATTAGACACAAGAGGGGTTTTTTGGGCGATTTCCGCCCAACCGACGCCCATAAGGGAAGGCTTGCGCTATGGTCGCGAGCAACTTTGGGGGGCGCGCCATAATTCGCCGCCATGCGTTGCAAAGGATTTGCGCTCGCGCGGGCTTCGAAGCGCGGGATTTGTGCGCCAAGCCTATTTGCGCCCAACTCACGCGTATCCGCGCGAACAGCGCCTCATCAAGCGTTTGGAATGGAGCTGCGAATTGTTGACCGGCGCCACGCCGGGCGTCGATGGAAGTCGTTCCGGCGCTCCATCGTGGCGGAACGATATTGCTCCTGTCGAGGCCCAGCTGCGCGAATTGGCTCGTCCCTTGGGCGGTCGTCTTCGCTTCCGGTCGCGCCTGGTTGCGGCCGCCGCCCTCCCTCTCCTCGCGTCGGCAACCTGGTTCGAAACCGCCTCCGCCCAGACCTGCCCGAACAGCTCTGGGGTGGTCACCGCCAGCGGAATTTCCTGCTCCATTCCTCCGGCGAGCACGGTCAACCGTATCACGGCGTCGACAAGCTCGGCGGTGGTGGCGAATGAAGTCCATGTCGCTGTGCCGTTCGGCGTCGGCGTGACTTCGCAGACCGGGAGCCTCATCACCTTCGGCGTGGATCCAAGCGCGGGCGGCTCCAGCATCGTTTCGCAATTCGGCGGCGGCGGGATCACAGTTCTGCTCGCCAACGGCACGTCCAGCAGGATCGACGCCAGCGACCTCAATGTGACCTTCGGCGGCGGGGGCAACATCATGGTCGAGGCTCAGGCCGGCGGCCAGATCACCCTCGACGACGGCACAGTGGTCAACATCCTAAACAGCGGCGGCAACCAGGGCTTGCTGGCGACCGGGACGAATAGCCGGATCATCGCCAACAACATCACCGAAACCGCGACGGTCGGCGGCGGCGATTTCGGCGTCCATGCCCAATCGGGCGGCGAGATCGATGTGACCAACAGCGCATTCAACTTCAACGGCACAGGCGGCGGCGAAACGGTGGTGGTCGCGGAATCCCACAGCACGATCGTTGCGCAAAACTCGACTTTCACCGCTACGGGCGGAGGCGGCGGGGACGTCGCGATCAAGGTGGACACCGGAAGCAATGTCTCGCTGACGGGAGGCTTGGTCACGATGACGAGCGTCGGCGGCGGCGAGATCGCGGTGCTAGCGCAGTCTCCGGGTTCGACCTTCTCTGCAATCGATGTTCCAATCATGCTCTCCGGCTCGGGCGGAGACACTGCCGTCAAGGCGGCGAATGGCGGCGTGATCACGCTGACTGGCGGCTCGGATTCGGTTATCTCCACCGCGGGTGGCGAGAAAGGAATCTGGGCGACCGGCGGCGGCAGTTCGATTGACCTGCCACTGAGATTTTCCTCCACGGGGATTTAAAGTCCGGCCCTCTTGAAGGACGGACAGATGAAGCGAGCACGGTTCACGGAAGATCAGATCATCGGGGTGCTGAAGGAGCACGAGGGCGGGGCGAAGACGGCGGATCTGGCGCGCAAGCACGGCGTCTCAGAAGCAACGCTTTACAACTGGAAGTCCAAGTACGGCGGCATGGATGTCTCCGAGGCCAAACGGCTGAAGCAGCTCGAGGACGAGAACGCCAAGCTGAAGAAGCTTTTGGCCGAGCAGATGTTGGATGCCGCCGCGCTTCGCGAGCTTCTGTCAAAAAAATGGTAGGGCCCGCCGTCAAGCGCGAAGGCGTCGCGCATCTTCGGGCCACGATGGGCCTGTCGGAACGGCGGGCTGCTCGATCGTCAGCGCTGACCGCAAGATGGTCCGTTACCGCTCATGTCGGCCGCCAGACACGGAGCTTCGGACGCAATTGCGCGATCTCGCCAACGAGAGGAAGCGTTTCGGATATCGTCGGCTGTTCGTCCTGTTGCGGCAGGCGGGCGAGCCCTCGGGCGTCAACCGCATCTACCGGCTTTATCGCGAAGAAGGCCTCACGGTGCGCAAGCGGCGGGCTCGGAGGCGCGCCGTGGGGTCGCGGGCGCCGATCCTTGTCAAATCCAAGCCAAACGCTCGCTGGTCGGTGGATTTCGTCCACGACCAGCTTGCCTGCGGCCGGCGGCTCCGCATTCTGAACATCGTCGATGACGTGACGCGGGAGTGCCTGGCGGCGATCCCCGACACCTCGATCTCAGGCCGGCGCGTGGCGCGCGAACTGACTGTTTTGATCGAGCGCCGCGGCAAACCCGACATGATCGTCTCGGACAATGGGACCGAGTTCACCTCGAACGCCATGTTCGCCTGGGCGCAGGACAACAGGGTCGTCTGGCATTTCATTGCGCCAGGAAAGCCGATGCAGAATGGCTTCTGCGAGAGTTTCAACGGGCGCATGCGCGACGAGCTTCTCAACGAGAGCCTGTTCCTCGGCCTCGATCATGCCCGGACCAAGATTACGAACTGGGTCGACGATTACAACCAGCGACGACCGCACTCGGCGCTGGGCTATCTCACCCCGGCGGATTATGCCGCCAATCTCTCCGCAACATGCGATCGTCTGCGCAACCCCGACCAGCTCCGCCGATCGCATGTTGCTCCACCCGCGCCCCATCGCTTAAAACCCGCCGAGGCTCTAATCGCCGCTGGATGATACTTCAGTGGCAGGTCACTACCACTACGACACACACGAGCGGCTGAAGTCCCACCTCGCAAACTTCGTCGACGCTTACAACTTCGCCCGACGATTGAAGACCCTCAAGGGCCTGACGCCCTACGAATTCATCGCCAAAGCATGGACAAAAGAGCCCAAAAGATTCAAACTCGACCCAATCCACCAAATGCCGGGACTAAACACCTAGGTCGACGCTATGCCGAGGCTAAACGCGGCGCGTTCAGGTCAACGCGTGCAGGTCAAGGGTCGGGAAGTCGATTTTTCGTTTTGGCCTTCTCGGCCGGGCCGCAACCACTGGGCGCTTCAAAGCCGTCTATTCGCACTTGATCCCTGGGCGATCATTCGCGAAACAATCCAGAACCGCTGCGTGAAGCCCCGACGGGCCGAGGCCCTCGCGACGTTAGAACAGGCCGAGGACTTCGACGTAATGGGCACAGAGCGCGGCACCGAGGCCGCTCAACCACTCGCGCTGTACTACAGCTACATGAACCTAGCGAAGGCTTTTTGCCTCTTAAAGGGCACCCGATCAACATTCGATCAGGCTCAACACGGGCTCAAGGAACGCCTACGAGGACAACGCCGCGAGCTGATCGACGCATACCTAATCGCCGATCCGACCTCGACGACTAACGCTAGGAATTTCGCCGAACTACTTGCTGCATTGGGTGGTCCAGCGATAGGGACGGCCAACAACTATGACCTGCCGGCGCTACTCGCCCAAATTTTGTCCGGCCATCGCCTCTGGGCCCAAGCCGCCGCAAAGGTCGAGCGATTTGTCGCCGTTCATGATCTACAGTTTTGGCAGGATACTACGGTGCATGCTGTATGGTTACGGATCTACTTGGTCGCTCAGGACCTCTCCCGACTGAACGTCAGCCACCAGCGCATGTTAGCAGAGTCTGGACTGGGGACTGCTTTTCGTGAGGTGCACTCCGATATGCCTGGTCATGTCTGCCTAGAGCAAACAAAACTCCACGTTTGCCCGAACAACTTTGCTGCAGATCATCTCCACCACCTCATTGCGAAACTCCGTCCGAATCTTTGGACAACGGTCTCGGCCATCCCACCATATGGTCGCTACTACATTTATCTCAGCCCTCCAGCCGAAGCCGCGCATAGGCTGCCGCAGCTCTTGTCGATGTATGCGGTGACGTTCTATCTCGGCTCGATCACGCGATATCGACCGCACCATTTCCAGGCGCTGCTCCGCGGAGCATATGGACCTCGGGTACGAGATTTTGTTTCCGGTCAGCCGCTCCAGTTCCTGTACCTAATGGCATCCGAGATAGCCGGGCGCGACATAGCCAAGCCAAGCATACTATAATGAATCGGCTCGTTCTTTCCGAAATGTGAGTCTGGTCGGTCGCGCGCCAGCTCAAGTCCGAGCTCTGCGCGTCAGCCTAAAACCAAAAAAGAGGCAGAGATCCATTGGCAAAAGCAGAAATACATGCTATAAACTAGAGATCGCCGGTGAATGCCGCTCGTGGGGCGATCGATTATTACCGGCGAGGGACCTGTTAAATCGAAACCGAGAGAAAAGAAGGATTGTTATCTAGGTCGGCCGTAACCCATTGAAAAGTCTCGATTCGAAATAATAAACGCTAGTAAACGCTAGCATTTTTACTAGCGTTTATGCTCGTTTAAGTGGCGTTTACGCACGTTTATGCGCGCTTATTGCGTTGGCCTGGGAGCTTTGCCTGGGCAGGGGATGTTGGACGCCTATCCGAGCGCCCTCAAGACCCCCGGCAACGCGTCGGGCAGGTCCTCGGCGATAAGGCCCGGGCCGACCGCCCGACCGCAGGCGCCGTGCAGCCAGACCGCCGCGGAAGCGGCTTCGAAGGGGGCCATGTCCTGGGCGACCAGGCCCGTGACGAGGCCTGAGAGCACATCGCCCGATCCGGCGGTGGCGAGCCAGGGCGGCAGGTCCCATCCGATGGTCGCGCGGCCGTCGGGCGCGGCGACCACCGTGTCGGCCCCCTTGATCAGGACCACGGCGCCCATAAGGCGGGCCGCCGCCCGGGCGCGGGTGAGCTTGTCGCCGTCGAGCCGGACTTGCGCCGCCCCCTCGAACAGCTTCATGAACTCGCCCTCGTGCGGGGTGAGCACGGCCTCATGCCCGCCCCGCTCGATGAGCGCCGCGAGCCCCGCGGCTTCACCTGCGAAGCTTGTCAGCGCGTCGGCGTCGAGCACGATCGTCCGCTGCTTGGCGGGCCTGGTGAGCGCCGCCGCGACCAGCTTGCGCAAGGTCGCGCCGCCCCCCGCGCCGGGCCCAAGCAGGATGGCGCGGCGCCGCTCGTCGGCGAGGAGCGCCTCGAACTCGCGGGCGTTGGCGAAGGGAGCGACCATGACAGCGGTCAGTTGCGCCGCGTTGATCGCAACCGCATCGGGCGGGCTCGCGACGCTGACAATGCCGGCGCCGGCCCGCAAAGCCGCGCGGGCGGCGAGCCGGGCCGCGCCCGTATGATGGCCCGAGCCCGACAGGATGAGCGCGGCGCCCCGCGCATATTTGTGGCTGTCGGCGTTCGGGCGCGGCAGCGCCTGGCTCCAGACGGGCGGCGAATTGACGAAGGTTTGCGGGCCGATCGAGGCCAGCGCGGCCCCGGGAACGCCAATGTCGGCGAGCCGGATCGCGCCGGCGAGCGTGCGTCCCGGCAGCAACAGATGGCCGGGCTTGAGCCGGAAGAATGTCACGCTCGCGCTCGCTTCGACCGCGGCCCCGCGGATCTTGCCGGTTTCCCCATCGATTCCGGAGGGAACGTCGACCGCCAGCACGCGCCCCCCTGCATGGCCGAAGGCGTTGATCCGCTCGATGATCCCCTTCGCTTCGCCATCGATGTCGCGCGCGAGCCCCGCGCCGAACAGAGCGTCGATCACGCAGTCGGCATGGGCGAGATCGACCGCGGCGGCGGCGAGGACAGGCCCATGATAGCGCGCGGCGAGCGCCGGGTCGCCTTTCAGGGCTTCGGGCCGGCCGATGAGCCCAAGTTCGACCGCGTAGCCGCGCTGGCTGAGCAGGCGTGCAGCGATAAAGCCGTCGCCGCCGTTGCCGCCGGGCCCGCAGAGAATGGCGATCCGGCCTCGAGATCTCGTGAGCCGCGCCGCCTCGTCGGCGACCGCGAGACCCGCCCTCTCCATGAGCTGGATGCCCGGAGTTCCGGCCGAAATGGCAAAGCGATCAGCTTTGCTCATTTCGGCTGGCGTGAGCAGTTCCGGAAACGCCAGGGGGTCAAGCATGAAAACGAGGGTGCGCGCCGCTGGCGCTCGGCGCAAGGGGGCCAAAAACGCGCTTTCCATCGCTCCGGATTCTGCTATATCCCCCCGGCGCTGATCCCCGATAGCTCAGCTGGTAGAGCATTCGACTGTTAATCGAATGGTCGCAGGTTCGAAGTCCTGCTCGGGGAGCCAACGTTTTCATGACATTAGCGGCAATTCTTCGTCGAGCCAGATAGGCGCGGCGAACGTTTTTACACCCGCTGTACACCCGCCAAAGGCTAAACTGTCGCCGGTGGTGGACCCATCGGACCCAAGAAAGTGGCGACCCCTCGCGCGTCTGGCGCTGGCGGAAGAGCGCCCCAAGTCGTGCTGGGGGCGGTTCGCGTGTCGCCTTGGGGAGGACAAAGGCGGCCGCCGGGGTTGAGGCGACACGTAGAGTAACCCATTCGCCCCGAACTTGCAGGCTGCGCTTTAGCCAACAAAGCATGCCGTCCTTTGGGCTTAGGGGGGCCATTCTTTTGCTTTTGCGCGCCAAAGTGGCGCTTACGGAAGCGACTGGCGGACGAACGGCGCGCGTTCGTACAAACGGCAGCGCGCAGACTTGCGACCTTCGTTATTTTGGAACGCCTACTTCGCTTGGTCGCCGACAGCGCCAGCTTCCCGGCTCACCATTCCTGGGGTCTTGTCTTTGCGGGCCAATCGGTTGCTGGATTGCACCAAGCTTTCGCAAAGGGACCGTGGACGTGATCGATGAGCAGGTTCAGCGGCCGCTCCCAACCGTAACCGGTATAGCCGCGAGGCTCGCAATTACCTCATTAAAGGCGCACAATGTCGATATAGCGCCATTGCTGCAACGTGCCGGTTTTTCGGCGGGCGACTTTGATGTCCGGCACCAGCGCATCTCAGCTGCATCTCAGGGCAAGTTTCTTGAGTATGCAGCGGAAGCGCTGGATGACAGCGCTTTCGGACTTCACTTGGCCAAAGAAGCAAATCCGCGCGAGGCTGGGTTGTTGTTTTATGTCACGTCAGCCGCCAGCGACGTAGGCGAGGCGCTGGCGCTCTTTGGGCGTTATAGTCGGATCGTCAACGAAGCGGTGCGCATCAAACGTGCACCCACGCGGGAGGGGCTCATTGCGGAGATCGGTTTCATAGGCCTCTCCAGGCACGCGGCGAAGCAGGTTACTGAATTTGGTATCGGCGTCACGATTAAGGCTTTGCGAGAGATCGCGGGTCAGAGGATCCGTCCCTCGCACTTAGGCTTTCTCCATGCACGCAACTCTGATCTGAGGGAGTTCGAGGCTTTCTTTGGTTGCCCCGTTGAGTTTGGCGCATCAGGCGATCAAGTCGCATTCTCGAACGAGACGCTTGCTCTTCCGCTGGTCACCGAAGATCCGCACTTGCTTGAAACGCTTCGGCCCATTTGCGATGAGGCTGCAAAAGAGCGCGGCACGGCAGTCGGGTCACTACGAGCCGCGGTCGAGAACGAGGCGCAAAAGCTGCTGCCCCACGGCAAGGCCAAGCGACACAGGGTCGCCAAGACGTTGGGCCATAGCGAGCGAACCCTCACGCGCAGATTGGCTGACGAAAACACGACCTACGAGGAGGTCGTGGATCAATTGCGGCTAAGTCTCGCGCTTCAATACGTCAAGGAGCCGAGCCTATCGGTTTCGCAGATTGCTTGGTTGCTCGGTTACGAAGGGTCGAGTTCGTTCAACCACGCTTTCGTGCGTTGGACCGGCCGTTCGCCATCCGCCACGCGCAACGAGAAGCAGCTTCCCGCGCCGGGATAAGCCTTCTCCCGCGCAAACCTGCCGCGCAGGCCTCAAAAGGCAGAAGATTTGTCCGCGCTTCAGCATCTCATCCTCGCGCGCTTTCACCTCATAACTGGAAAAGACAGCATGCCAAATTCTAATGGAAAGATGCTCTTCGAAAAGGGAGAGCAGCCGCCGAGCGACACATTCATCGGGATCCCGGATGACCATTACGCCGCATTGGGAAAGGTCGCGGATGCATGGGCGGATTTGGAATTTGAAATAGACCAACTGATCTGGCAACTAATGCATACAAACCAAGCGCTAGGTGCTTGCGCGACGGCGCAAATGATAGGACCAGCCCCAAGGTTAAGAACAGTTCTAGCCCTTGCCAACCTCTGGGAATTGAGTAAAGAAACGCAAGATGACCTTAGGTCTCTTGAGGGGTCGATAAATAACCTTGGCCAGAGCCGCAATCGAGCATTGCACGACAAACGTCTGTTGCGCTGGGAAGATAAGCAAGTTGTTCGCCTGGAAGTAACGACGAAGAAGAAATTGGTGTTTGAGCCAGTTCCAGAGACAAAGCAATCCTTGCTCGATTTGAGATCAAAAATCTTGTGCCTCATCGATGATTTTAATAAAGCAAAAATAAATATCTCTAACGAGCTACTTTCATCACGCGATAAGCGGCGAGGGCCACTTCCTCAAATAACTCAAATGAGCACTCAGACAAGAATTCCCCCAGATGAGGAAGGGTAGCTCCGTCCCGCGAAAGCCACACCCGTCCGCTGCTCTGGCGAAAACAAGGGCAGGCCCGCAGAGCCTCAAATTTCGCGCTATCCGTCGTCTCGCATCTGGTCGCGCTGCGCTAGGCTCGCCGCGTGAAGTACAGCACGCCAGTTACGACGCGGGCAAGTCGCCGATTGGGGACGCCGAGCGCCGGGGCTTGCGAGGGCGCCCTTTCTCGATCCCGCTACGCCCCGATCCGGGCGCCGTGCGCGAAGCCGTACCGGTCCATGAGCCACGCTGCGCGCTGGCGTTGCATCGACCGCACGGCTCGCATACGGACAGGGTGAGCGCCGTCGAGGGGTATAGGCTTAGGCGGCCATGAGATCAGCCGCGCAGCATTCTCGCTACGACCGATGGCGCATAGGGCTGTCGAGGCGTGTTCGGCTTGAGCGAGCCTGTCAAAATCTCGCGCAGGGTCGGCGTCCGCCGCTCCTGGCCCGCAAAAACAGAACATTGGCCTTCCTGAGCAAGGCTCAGCGCGAGGTTTGGGTTGCACCTCTCAGTCGAGGCTGACTGGCGATTGCCCCCCACTTGCCAGCGTGTCGGCTCATTGCGCCCGATTTCCTGGCGGCTCAGTAAATGTCCCCGCGCGGGGACCCATCGGCATATTTCGGAGAGCCGAAAGACCCCCCCCTCATAGGGCGGTTTGGGGGAGGGTCCCGCAAGGGGGGACCCACGACATCCGCCGGTCCAAAACTAAACCACACTCAGCGATGCCATGGCGGCCTGTATGCGCCACTCGTTGTCGCCCAAAAGGTCACTCATGCGCTCGCGCACCCGCTTGACCCGCTGGACCTATGAGAGGAGAGGCGCGCTCGTTCAGCCTCGGTTCGCGCGATGGTGGGATTGGCGCTCATCAGACGGGCTCCGCGTCCAGCTTGCGGAGCCTCGCAGTCAGGCGCGACAAAAGAGCGCCCAGCCTAGCCCGGCCTGACCACACTGGCATCTCGCCGGGCGGGGCCTTCTCCCTATCGTGCCCGTGCTTCGAAACATGGACGGCACCACGGCGTCACTGGGGAACGCGCCCGGCTGCTGGGGGGCAGACAATGCCGGGCGCGCCCAGCGGCCGCCGTTGAGGGGGTCAGCAGCGTCCGCCATCGTCTTAATTGGCGCCGAGCCGCTGGCGGAAGAGCGCGCCAAACCGTTGTGGCGACGGCGGGTGGGCTAAGCCAAGATGGGCGCCGCCGCCGCTCTCCTCTGGCAGCGACGGCTAGCCATGAGCGGCGGCGTGGCGCCCCAAGAGCTGTTGGGCTCGCCTCGTTGGCCCCCATGGATGGGAACAGCGGCCGCCGGTAGGAGGAAAGACAGCGGCCGCTGGCCTGAGACGACACGCGGCGTAATCGCCATTCGCCTCAACTTGGAGGCTGCCATTTAGCCAACAAAGCACGCCGAGTGTTTGTGCTTATGGGCCATTTTTATGCTTTCGCGCGCCAAGTGGCGTTTACGGAACCGCGCAACGACAAACAGCTGCCCGCGCCGGGCTAATATAAAGCCTCTCCCGCGCAAACCTGCCGCGCGGGCCTCAAAAGGCAGAAGATTGGCCTACGTGATCAGGTCGGGCTGTCCATTCGCTCCTATTTTGGGTATGCAACCCAGCGGTTGCACGGGCGCGGAAGGTCGGTTTGAACATCGAACTGGACAATCTGGATCATCGAGTGATTGGCGAAGCTCTCGTCGAGCGCGTGGGGCATTTGTTTGAGATTATCGGGGATACAACCCGAACGACCTCGGCACGCCGGGCCGCATCGCGTGAACTGAGGCTCTTGATGTCGGTGTTGTGCAAACTGATTGACCGACCGATGGGGCCGCCTAACTGATGGAGCCTGGGGCATACCGCCCCTACTGCACCAAGGGCTGTGCCGGGCGGCCTCAGCTATGCTGGCCCTGACGGTCGCCATGATCGTTGTTCAGCATATTTCTCGCAGCCAAGAGCCCCATACCCGGTCGTAGGGGACACGCATGCTTCTGGACGTTAGGTTGGCGGTGGTCGGGTCGGCCCGGGTCAACTTGGCGCGGAGCGGGTGGGTCCCGTCAGGATGGCGGCGCGAACGTGATTACCTCGTTGCCAGCGGGGACACGGGCGGCCTGACGCATCTCCGGTGGCGGCTCCTCGGCCAAAGCTGTGGCCTGAGAAAGCACAAGAGTGACCTGCCAAAGCAAACATTTTGCGCGCCGTTAGGGCAGCGTCGGCCACCTTCCGATAATGGGAGACAGGGACCTGTTCATGATGAAATCGCTTCTATTAGGCCTATCCATCGCTGCTATGGGTGCGGTGACCGCCGCGCACGCGACCCTCTCAATCGTCCAGATCTCTTCACCGGGAAACTGGTCGGCCTTCGACAACGTTACGGTCGGCTTGCAGTCCGGCTCCACGGCAACCAATGCGGGCTTGATCACATTCACCACCGACGGAAACGTTGCGGTTGGAACGAATGTAAACGTCAACGCGGCGCCCGCAGGGGATGCGAGCCACTATCTATGGGGTGTGGGGGGCGCAACGATCACTTTTGCGAACGCCGTCACCAGCTTCGATATCTACTGGGGCTCAATTGACGGCAACGGCAGCAACAACAATTCACTTATTTTGAACGTTGGCTCAGACACGATCACGGGCGATGACCTCGTTTCGATGGGGCTGGCGAACGGGGCAGGCAACCAATTTGACACCTTCGACAACCAGTGGTTCCAAATCTCGGACACCAACCCGTTCACGTCATTTACCGCAAGCTCGACCACGAACGCGTTCGAGTTTGACATGGCGGGGCCGTCAGTGACGCAGACCAGCGGTGTGCCGGAGCCTTCGACTTGGGCGATGATGCTCGTCGGTTTTGCGGGGCTTGGCTACGCGGCGTTCCATCGTCGAAAGGATAACACGCCGCGTGTGACGGCCTGATCTTACTGACAACTTGTGATTTGGAGAGGCCGCCTTCGGGCGGCCTTTCTTTTGCGTTCCCCCATTTGTGCCGGCTTAGCGTCGTGATGCCGTGGCGCGGTAGTTGCGCAACGGGCGATCTCGGCGGCGTGGCCGAGCAAGGCCACCTCAACGAGCGCGGAAAGCCGTTCAACTCCCAGCCGGTCGCCGCGATGCTCGCTGGGGCGAGCGCAGTAGCGAGCTGACCGGGGGACAGCGCCATTGATCGCTCCTTGCGCACAGGTATTCGCACCCATTTACGGCTTGGACAAACGACGGTAGCAGTTAAACCGAAATGGAGATGTCCCTGGGCCATCCTTGTTGAACCAATGTCAAAAGTTGTTGCTCCAAGCATGGCCCCCTTTGTCGTCCATGTTATTGGTGGGCAAGAGCGCGGAAGCGCGCTATAAAGAAAATGCCGGGACGGCGTTGCGACGCCTCCCGGCTCATTGGACGCCGACTACGGTGCAACCCGGCGTCAATGCTTCCGAAGAGGAATATCGGCAAAAAGCCCGGCAATCAAGCCGATTGAGCCTAAAGCCCGAACCCGAAGGTTGCCCGCAGGAGAGTGGGGTATCCCCCGACCCTCCCCATCAATGGGGGTGCGACGGGAACAAACAGGGCTTCATCCATACGGCAGTAGGCTAGTCGGCGTCGCAATTTAGACCGTGTTTTGGTCTGGCCGGTGCGTTTCGCCCGCGATACGGGCGCCCTGCATACACTCTACCGCCCACCCATTCCTGTTTGGCCCTGCCTCTAAGGTGGGGCCGGTGGAACAGGGGGGAGGGCTAAGGCTTTTGGTGTTGGCCCCTGGCCAACAAACACGCGCGCTCCCCGTAAAGCGGTCGATCCGGCGTCAATTGCCACAGGCAACGTAACTGACGGCCATCGCGCGGGGCGGTCAGGCGAAGGGACCACAAGATCAGCCACGAAGGCGTGGCGAGGCTTCTGAGGGCTGCTGAGACATGACCGCGTTCGCGCGCGAGGCCACGCTCTTCATCGCGCTCGCCGTTGCTGGCGCTGCCCACGCCGACCCGATGGGGTGCCGGACCGAGGCGGGGGTGACGCATTGCGAGGCGCCACTCAACCACTACCGCGTGACCGGGACCAGGAAAGGCAATCGGACCTATTTCGAGGACAACAAGGGCCGCCGCTGGATGATGATCGAAGAGGAGGGGCAGACCACCATCATTCCTCGTTGAAGTGGCTACTGCTCGCTGGTTTCGTCAGCTCGTCACGCGCTCGACATCGCCGCCGAGGGCTGCGCTGATGCGGCGGCAACGCCCCCGCCCTACTTGGGAGCCAGGGGGGGTGCCTACCAGCGGCGCTTGTGCCTTGCCTGCACGACCGGGCATTACCAAACGCAGAGCCCTGACCTGTTGCTGCTGCAACCAGCATTGAGTTCTGCGTCTGCGTCACCTTGGGTAAGTTGTTTGAGGAGGCAATTTCGACGCCGTGGCTCGATGTGCCGCTGGCTGGCTTCTCGGCGGCTGAGCGAAAGGCCTCGGTCTGCCAGGGGGTTGGTGGCAAAGCCGACGCCCAGTTCAATTTGCCGCTCATGGCGCTCGCCCATTGGCGGCGCTTACATCATCCCTCATCCCAAGCCAAAACATTCCACATCATTAGTTTTCCAGTCAGGCTCACGCTGCTTCTTCGGCGCGCCGAGCGCGAATGAATGCGGCGCCGCCTGCCATCAGGCGCGCCGTCGGCATGTCTGGATCGACAACTCGCCAGAACGGCGTGACGGCATGGTCGCCTGCCTCCCAAGCCTTGACGGCAGCCGTCGCAATGTCCCGCAACAACCTTTGGGTCGTCACCGGACACGTCACCTCAGCACCGTACCGGACGGCCATCGACCGGCGGACCGCACTAAGGTCGCCTGCGCCCTGCGGCAAGTCGGCGATTGACGCCGCCAACAGAGCTTGCGACGGGTAAAGCATGCGTTGCGGAACTTTCTCGCCTTTTACCGAGCGAAGCCTGTTGGCGATGAATGGTAACTCCTGTCCCTGCGGAGAGTTCGCGAAGGGAACGACCACCATTTTAACTCTCCTTGAGCTGGACCATGTTCAGACCGCTTTTGCGCTTTGCGCTGCATTCGCGCTAGCTTCCATCGTCATGGGCAAGCGCCGCGACGATGCCGATCATCGTAGCTTTCTCGACGAGTTCGACAGCGTTCGCGTCAGCCGCCTTAGGGCGAGCGGCGTGATTGATCCGGCGAAGCGGCAGGCCATCATCCCGTTCCCCGGCGGCAAGCAGAAGCTCCTCAACGTCGCGCACATCCGCCTCAAGTACGGCGGCGGCTGGAGCTACTTCATCTGCCCCAAATGCACGCGGCTCGCGCAGACGCTCTACTCCATCGACGGCAAGCCGCTCTGCTGGCGATGCTGTGATAAGCTCAACGTCAGGCATCGCGGCAAATGGGGCATGGGCCGCGAGGAGCGTCTGCGAGCCGCCGATCAGCAACTCGACAGGATCATCGCCAAGCTCGAAACGAATGAGCCGCTGCGCTTCAAACCGGCGCCAGCGAGTTGGCAGGGCAAAGCGCGACAGGTCTATCGCAGCCGACGCCTCACAGAGAACATGCGACGCCGCATGATCACGCTCAGGCTCAGTCAGCTCGCAAGCCAGCAGGCCAACGATGGCGGCCTCAAGCTCACGCGATCCTTCAAACCGCGCACAGAGGCGCTCGCCGCCATCCCTGAGCTGAGACAAGTCTGGCGCGCAAGGTCAACCGAACGCCTGGAACAGGCGCTCGACGATGCTCAATCCGTCTTGCTCAAGGCATTGGAGAGCAGTGACCCTCGCCAACGATTAAGCGCAGCTCGCCTGATGTTGAGAACCAAACAGGCCAGAGAACGCGGGTTTCGCACATAACAGATGCCCGCATCGATCAAAGGCGCCGAAAATTCAGCCACAAATAAATCCGCGCGTAACCCTCTCAGGCATCCTGAGAGCCAAAAGACCCCCACCCATGGCCTGTCATGGGGAGGCCCCCACGGGGGGACCCAAGTCATCTCGCGGCCCAAAAACTAAACCACACTCAGAGATGTAATATGTTAAAAAGCGAGAGGCCAGGCGCTCAGGCGAAGATCGACTGGCCGGAGGGCGGGTCCATGGTGAACTTCCCGGCCTGCCTTAAGCGCTGGAAAGCCGAGCAGTGGCTCCGCGCCGTCGCCCATGGCGAGCCGGTCGAGCCGCGAACCGCCTCAAATGGATCGACTAGATCGGTTTCAGGGCGAACTTGGCGGCGGACATGGCTTCAGGGTTAGCCCCGTAGGCAACTTCGCATCCCATCCGCACGCCTCGTCCAATTGCTTCTGGTCCAGGACGGCGCTGCTCAGATCAGCGCTGCTCAGATCAGCGCCTGTCAGATCAGCGCCTGTCAGATCAGCGGCGCGCAAGTTGGCGTTGAACAGATAGGCATTGGTCAGGTTGGCGTTGGTCAGGTTGGCGCCGGTCAAATTGGCGTCGAACAGAAAAGCGGTGGTCAGGTTGGCAACAATCAGATGGGCTTTGCTCAGATTGGCGTCGGGCAGGAGAGCGTGGGTCAAGTCGGCGCGGTGTAGGTTAGCGCCTGTCAGATCAGCGTCGCTCAAGTTGGCGTTGGCAGATCGGCGCCGAGGAGGTTGGCGTAGGACAGGTTGGCGCCGCCAAGTAACTTGGCGTCGCGCAGGATGGCGTCGCGCAGATTGGCGCCGAACAGGTAGGCGCCTGGGATGTTCGCCTCGGTTAAATCTACGACCCCGTATCCAGCCGAGCGCCGCCCGATCACTGTGAGCGCGGCTTGGATGTCCGTGGGCGGCTTTGGGGCCGTCGGCAGCAACTCGGGGGTCGGCGGCGTAGCGGGCATCTTGGCCCCTTCCCGAACGAACGCACACAGCGCTTCAAGCACCGCCTGATGGTATTGATCGGAACTGTTCATCACGCCTTCGAGCGCATAGATGCCGCCCAGCCTGACGACGATGACATTGCTGCCCAATTGCTCGAAGCCCTTTGAGACCTGATTGCTGATCAAGAGATCATGGGAGGCTCGCTGCTGTTGCGAAAATTGCAGATATGCGAAGCCGGCGCCGAGCAGGACCGCGATACCGCCGAGCGCCTGTCCGACCGTCTTGCGATAAGTGTCCTCGACATCAACGCGGGTCTTTACGTCGCGAATTTTTAGAGCCAGCCGAGCGACTTCCCGCTTCGGCAATCGCCACCACAACCACCAGACCGCTATCGCCAGCAGCAACGCTGCGAGAACCGCAAGTCCAATGGTGATCCTGACATCGTCGGGCATTGGCGTTTTCGCTCCCCAATAGGCGACTATTGGCGCTAGGCATGATCCGCCCAGCGCCGTGACGCCGCCGCAAACAGCGGCCGCTGGCTGAGGCGACACGCTGCGGCGTCAGACTAATCAGGCCTGTGACGCCATGGCAGAAAAAAGCACAAGATTGGCAGACAATCGCACACCTCGGCGCGCACGACGGGTTACACCTTTGGCGATCCACGCGGGCAATCATCACGGTTCGCGACAGCGTGAGCAGCAAACCAAAGGAAAGCACGATGAAAACGATACTTCTCGCCGCCTGCGCGGCACTCGCCTTCGCCGCACCGGCGAGCGCGCAAAGTCCGCGACTATATGCCGCTGACGGAACCTTTCTCGGCAACGTCAACAACAATCAATTCGACCCGAACAGCATCAGCAACCCGTTTGGTCAGTATGGGAGCCAGTTTTCCCCGAACAGCATCAACAATCAGTTCGGCAAGTACGGCAATCCCTTCTCCCCAAACAGCGTTCGCAACCCATTCGGCCGGTGATCCACGGAGAGGGCAAGCCGCGCGCTGGCAGGCTGGTAACAAGGGCCGGGCCATTGCGCTCGCCCTTTTTTCGTTCACGAACCCACGCCGCGCCGCCACAGCCGTCAGCGTTCGTCAACCGCGTCGTTGGAGCGTCAGCCCGTTGCGCAGGCGCACCCCATGCGTTCCAGCGCCCGCCGCATGGCCTGAAAAAGCAGAGGATTGGCGTGCCGCGACAAGACGCGCCCTCCGGCATCCAATACAAAAATTTGCATCCTGTGGTCTCTGGTGGGGCATCGCCCCGTGCGTTTGAGGCCGCGTGCTTTCCACAAATTTTAGAGCCAACGAACAATGCCTACGATTGATAATGCCATAGAGGACGTTACCGCCGAAACTATAGAGGCCGGGGTGGCGTTTACTATTTTCGCCGATCAAGAGCCGCTCGACAGGGGCCTCACCGTCATTGACCTGACGGAAAGCACCTGCCGCTGGCCGACTGGAAATCCGCGCGATCTTACGACGTTCCGCTACTGCGGCGAGACGGTGAACGACGGGCCATACTGCGAACGCCATGCGCGCCTCGCCTACTTGCCGAGAGCCGCCTGACCCGGCGTCTTTGTTCTACTAACGCGCCGCGCCTCCCGGTCAGGCGTCCCTCCCCTTTGTCCCTGTCCCACGCCCCTTCCCTATAGGAAGGGAAAGGGCGGGACAGCGGGACAAAATAGGGGTTTGTCCCAGGACCTGTCCCGCGTGGGACACCAAGTTTTCTGAGACTTTTAGCCGTTTGCTGTCCCGGTTTTTGTCCGATGGGACAGCCGGGACAAAAAGGATGATTTTGTCCCGCTCCCTGGGACAGCATTATTCTGCATCACTTCGCCCTTTGATCGCCTTGCGCCCTGCCGCTGTTAGGCTCCAGTGATCGACGAGTTGCTCGACGAGTTTTTTCTTGGCGAGGGTGGTCAGGCTTCGTTGAACCGATGACTTGCTCATATTGATCGCGGCGCCCCAGCCACGGATGGAGCCGCCCAGGTCGAGCAGGTGCAGCTTGACGCCCCTGCCCTTCAGGCACTCGACGACCTTGAACGCGTCTAGGCTGAGCGAAATAGGCGATCCTGCTTCGCAGCTATCACGATGTCGCATCGCTGAAGTTGGCGAACGGTGGGCCTCCGACTGGGCGCTCCTCGATCAGAACCGAGCCCAGGACGGGTGCCTCGATCAGCCCATCGGCGACGGTCGGGCCGTGCATGAGGGCATAGCCTTCGATCTGTCGGCACGGGACCTCGAGGCTCTCGCCCGCATTGGTCTGCTTCAACGTCGACACTCGGCAATAACCGTAGACCGCCATCGCCGATGACGCGCGAGCGCCACTCATGATCCGCACGGCCGATCTTTCGGATCACAATGGAATAGTCCGCGGACCATGCGGACCAGCAGTCCGTGCCAGCGACGAGGGGCCGCACTGGTCCGCATGGTCCGCGGACTTTGCTGATGTGACCCATATCAGGGCGACCCCACATAGGCACGTTGGCATTCGGGGTGAAGCCACGCGTTCTCGCTGCCGATGAAGCAGCGTTCCTCCCGCCCGTCCGCTTTGCCACATTGGGCGCAGACGTGCGCCTCGGTGTCGGCCTCACCGGCGAGGCCGATGCCAGTGTAGAAGCGAGGCCGGGTCTCTCCCTCCCGTGGCCGTTGGACGCGGACCGAGGGGACCGCTGCCCGCAGATCGCGACCGAAGTTTTGCTTTGTCGCCTTCACATGCCCGCTGTCGTCGCACCAAGAACGGTACGCCACGTAGAGTTCTTCGACGGTGATCTCTCTGGCGGCGTCGATCCGACAGCGCTCCCGGACGAAGGCGGCCACTGGAGAGGCCAGATCGCGCATCGCGATGATCGCGTCGTCGGCCGTGGGAAGGCGGGTGAAACGACCGCCGTTGTTCGTGAGGCGCGCCAGCCCGGCCAGCGACCAGTTCAAGACGCCGGTCATCTCAGCCTGAAGCATCGGTTCGAGATCGTGATCCTCTTTCCCTAGCCACGAGCGCGTCGTCGGCAGGAGCACGATCCGCCCGATGATGGCGGTCGAGGCGTCGCTCAATTTGGGCAGTTCGTTCGAGATTACATGCAACCGGCACGGAAGCTTGCCGGTCCATTGATCTCTGTACTTTCGATTGACCGTAAGCGTGTCCTCGCCGGAGATCGAGAGCAGGCGCTCGATGACCGTACTGCTGTCCCTGCCCGCGAAGCGAGCGTCTGAGATGACCGCTAGCGGCTTGCCAATGAGGGGGGCGAGGCCGAACTCGCCGCCGAGGCTGTTGAGGGTCGGCCCAGCGACGTTCCGGCGGCCGATCAACGCAGTCAGGATGCGGGCGATGACGCCTTTGCCGCCGCGCGTCGGACCTACGTTTAGGAAAATCTTCTGGAGATCGAGGCGCCCGCTGATGACGTAACCGAACCACTCGCCGAGCAACTTGATGGCGTCGGGCTCGCCGGGCCAGAGATCGTTCAGGAACTTGAGCCACCGGGTTGGCTCCGGCGCGCCTGGCCGGTAAGCAAAGGGCACGCTGGTCTGATTGAAAAATCGCGGTGTGTGGGGGACAAGCCGTCGCCCCTCGACTTCCAGCAGACCGTTGGCGAGCGATACAACGGCCCCCATCGACCGGTCGTCCAGCCAACTTGGCTGGTCGCGATCCGCTGGCAGGATGCAGATCGCCGCAAGGGCTTCGATGAGATCGCCGATCTTGCGGCGGTTCGGCGCCCACGGCGCCGCCTCCTTGCCAGCGGTGTACACCGCCTTCTCTGCGAAGCGATAAAGGAGGCTCAGGATCGCGCCATCCTCGGCTTCGATCCAATACGACTGCCGCCAAACCCACCAACCGCCGCGCCAGCGATGTAACGTCAGCAGGCCGTCGGTTAAGCAGGCCTTCTCGACAAAGACGCGGGCGACATCCATAGGGATCGACGGGGGCGGCAGCAGTCGCGGAGCGCAAAGCGCGTCCTGACGCAGGGCCTCGGCATCGAGAGCGTCATTGTCGAGATCGCCAATATCGAGCGGGTCCGTCATGCCGCCGCCTCCGTTTCTCCGAGCGTCTTGACGATGGCAAAGGCCTCGCGCGTCACGGCGGCGAGCTGCTTGCAATGGACGACGACCGTGAGTGCGTCGCCCCGTCCTGCGGCCAGCTCGACGCTGCACCAATAGGAGCTGGCGAGCGCGGCTAACCGCTCAATCTCATCGAGGCGCACGAAATTGAGGGCGTTTTCGATCCGGGGAGACGGAGCGCTCCCGCGAACTTCATTGGCCATGGCGATCTCCTCGTTCGAGGTCTCGCCACCGACATTGAAATCGCCGCTCGCTGGGACTATCGCTAGCTCTGCTTAGGTTGCCAGGATAGTCACACAGCCGCAGGCGCTTCGGCGTCGGCGGCTGTTTCTTTAGGGAGCGTTCCGCGAGCGCGTGGCGACGCGCACCGGGGCCCGCTCGTAGCGCTGACGCACGTGCGCGATGACGTCGTCGACCTCATAGCGCCGCACCCGGCCGATGAGCTTGTAACGGAGGGGCCAGCGCCGGACCGTTTCCTGCGCTGGCCGCTGCCCTTCCAGCTCTTCGACAATGTCGCAGGCGCCCTCTGTGTCGACCGTCGGCGGCTGTTCGACGGCAGCCAGTTTCTTGGCAACGGCGGGGGTCATTGGGGGAACGGCCTCCTTTTGACGGTAAAGGTAGGCCGTCTTTACTCGTTGCGTTTCCAGGAACGCGAGGGAAACAAATAAGGCTAAATTTGTTTCCGCTAATCACCGTCGAAGATTGTTTCAAGGACCTTCAATGCTCGCGAGAACTGTTTGCTAGCGGAGGCCTCCTGCAGTTCGGGCCAGCGCGCGATATACAGTCTGCGCGCTTCCTCGGTTCTTCCACCGGCTTCCCTGAGGCACTCGACCGTTTGCTCAAGACGCTTGAAAAGCTCTGATATTCGTCCTCTCGAGCGGAGCTGTCGAGATGCGGCCATATCCTCCTTTGACTTGGCGATTGCAAGCTCCTCCAAAATTTGCGCGAGCTTCTCTGCCCTCGACTTGAGCGACTTCTTCTTCACGAGAAATCGTCGGTTCTTCGTCGATCTTGAAGAAGGGCGCGGGGGCGGCAACGGGCGAACCGACGAAGGAACCCGCTGCGCTCGGATGGCCGTCCGGCCCACGCAAGCTCGTTCATTATCAGGCAGAGCGAGAGAACGGGACGACGTTTGCCGTCTGCTCTTTGCCGAGCACCATGCTTGCCCATCCCGCCATGACGGGCGGCCGCTCGTTCAAACGTTTCGCCTTCTGGTAGGCCGCGCCCGAGCCCTTACGGGACGCGGGACGGTGGGCGATCATCAGGTCGAGAAGATTTTCATCGAACCGCTCGGCGAGCAGCGTCGTAAACGACCTGCGATTGTCGTGAAGGGTGTAGCGCGCGTCGCGCTTCGTCTCGGCCTGCCCGATTACCTTCCGAATTCGGGTGAGGAGGCGTGTCCAGCCGCTATAGACGGTTCCCTCTCCCGACGGGAACACGAGAGCGTCCGGCTTGGCCTTCGCGTGCTTGCGCTCCTTGATGATCGCCAGGGCCGGTTCACTCAACGGCAACTCGTGAACCTCGCCGCTTTTCATCCTGTCCGGGCTGATCGCAATCCATCCGCGATCAAGATCGACCTCGCTCCAGACGAGCCCGGCGGCTTCGTCGCGCCGCAACGGCGTCAGGAGCATGAACCTGATCATGTCCCGCACCACCGCATCCTCGTCGGCCACGGCTTCCCAAATCGCGCGCAACTGCTCGATTGGTGGGACATGGCCTCTATCCTTGCCCGGCTTCGGCCTCTGCTTGCGGGGGATTTTCTCGCACACGTTCGCCGCGACGAGCTTCTCCTCGACCATCCAGGCACAAAGCCGAGACAGGCCGCCATAGAGGTGGCGGATCTCGCTACTTGATCCGTCTGCCTTGCGCAGGAGCCCGAGGACCATCGCGGCGTCGAGCCATTCAGGCGCGAGGCCGCCTGCCTTCATAAGTTCGATGGCCTTTGTCGCGTAATGAATTTCCTGGCGCCGGGTCGCCTCCGACGGCTGGCGCCGCGCGAGCATGTCCTTCCGGTAGCCGTCGAGTGCGTCGGCGAGAGTAGCGGGCTTCAAGGCACGCGCCGCGACCGCTGTCGCCCTGCCGAGCATCCGGTCTCGGTGCGGATCGCGACCTTGGGCGACCTCAAGCTTGACCGCCCTCGCCGCTATCCTCGCGTCAGGCAAGGGTATGGTCGTCGCGTCGCCAAGGGTCATTCTCACCTTAGCGTGGCGGCACCCGTCCTCGCGCGTTCCGTGAGGCTTATAATCGACCGTCCATGTTGCCTTGCGAATGCCGACGACGAGCAGGAGCCCGCCGACTTCATGGTCGCGCGTCCTCCTTCGGGTAAAGGAGCCATCGGGCCCGCGCTTCAACAATGCGCCCACGGTCGTTTGCGTCAGTCTGGTCATCGTCGGTCTCCGTCGCGCGTCGTAGGACCGGCCAGCCCACCTGAGGCGCGTCGTCATTTTCTTACACCCACAATACACCCAATACTTTGCCACCGTCAACCAACTACACGCCAGTTTGCACCAATTTCTGCCAGCATAAGACCGTGATATCGTGATATTTTCTGTTTTCGCCCGCACGAGATCACAGGGAGCGCTTGGGGGAGGCTATTCGACTGTTAATCGAATGGTCGCAGGTTCGAGTCCGCTTCCTGCTCGGGGAGCCAAACTGACACTGTGAAATTTCGCCTCGGTAGCACGTTTTAGTCGCCCGGCACCGATGGGAGGCCAAGCCAAGGTCCCTATTTGCGAAGCACTCGGGCATTTGATCCTGCGACAGGCGAGACTCGGAGAGACGGGCTCCTCTTCTACGCGAAGAGCGCAGGTCTGCCAGTTCACCTTAGGCTAACTCGACGTTTCGAAATGCTTCTCTCCGCTGGGAACAGACCAAAACTCGGTTTATAACAAGACCATGCCATGCCTCTCCCACCGGTAGGGGACCGCAAGACGGAAAATCGCCCGATGCGAGCAGTTGTCATCACTGCCCCAGGCGTTGAGAACAATCTCAAGATCGGCGTGGCGCCGACGCCGATCCCGGGTCCGGGGCATGTGCTGGTTGACGTCGCCTATGGCGGCTGCAATTTCGCCGACACGATGATCGCGAGGGGCACCTATCCCCACCCAAAAGGATATCCCCTTGTTGGCGGTCTTGAGATTTCAGGCCACGTCGCCGCGGTCGGACCGGGCGTTGGCAGCGTGAAAACGGGCGAGCGGGTCGCGGCGTTTTTGGAGGAGGCGGGCGGCTTCGCAGATCAGTGTGTTGTGCCCGTTGAGCGGCTGATTCCAATTCCTCCTGAAATGGGCCTCGATGTTGCCGCCGCCTTTCCCATCCAGGCGCTTACCTCGTGGCATCTCCTGCATACCGTGAGCACGACCCAGCCGGGCGACGTAATCCTCGTGCACGCGATCGGCGGAGGAGCGGGTCTTTTCGCAACCCAGATCGCCGTTCGGGCGGGAGCGACAGTGATCGGAACCGTAGGCACCAAGGGCAAGGAGACGCGCGCGCTCGAATTCGGCGCTGCAAGAGTCGTCAATCGCGAGGAGGAGGATTTCGTCGGCGCAGTCAGGGATTTCACCAAGGCCAAGGGCGTCGACAAGATCGTTGATTCGACCGGCGCCAGCATCCTCGACCGCAGCTTCGCCGTCATCCGCAGGCTCGGCCACGTGGTGAGCTTCGGGGAGGCGGAAGGGGCGCCTTTTTCGAATCTTATGGGAAAGGCTGGTGACTAAATCGCTGACCTTCACACGCTTTCATCTCGGACACATGGACCTTGCGTCTGAGGCTTGGCGCAATGGAATCGATCAGGTGGTGGGCGGGATCATGAGCGGCGCGCTGAAAGTTCCGATCGAGCAGATCTTCCCGTTTGAAGAGGCTGGCGCGATGCTCGACCGGCTGACCTCACGACAAGTGGCCGGCAAGCTCGTTCTCGCCGTCAATCCGCCCTAGTGGAGCTCGCGGAACGCCGCCAACTCCGCGGCCGGAACAGCCTTTGTCGACTGACTTTCAAAGAGGCGCGCAGCATTGGATCCCTCTCCGGCAACTCAGAGAACGTTACCGACGCGGCCCCTGTCGCGCAGCGCATTCGAACCGTTCGGCGAGGTGCTCGATGCGTCCGGACCCCACGATGATTTGACCAACGCCGGCGCGGCGCAAGTCTTTCGCGACCGCGCCAACCTCGACGTCGCCGCTGAAGGAGGCTGCGTGCGCGTCAACATAGTCCGCACGTCGCCCGCCCGGCTGCCGCTGAAGATCGAGATGATGGAACGTCATTCTCTGGGCAGCCAGGCCTTCGCGCCGCTTGGCGGCGCCGACTGGCTAGTCGTGACGGCGCCGCCGGGCCCACTCGATCCCAGCGCGATCGTCGCCTTCCGCGCCCGGGGAAACCAGGGGATCAACTATCGGCGCGGCGTCTGGCATCATCCGCTGATCGCGCTTGATCGGATCAGCGATTTTCTCGTCATCGACCGCGCCGGCGAAGGAGCGAATCTCGACATCGAAAAACTCGCGGACGTCCTCCTGATCGAATCGCTCACCGGGGCATGATTGCTCTCAGGCGAGGCGCTCCTCACGTCCACGCACGATCTGCGAAAGGGTGACGGCGATAACCAGCGCGCCGCCATAGAAAAGGTCCTGAACGAACGTGCTGACGCCGAGGATTGAAAGTCCCGTAATTCCAGTGACGAGGAAATAGACACTGATCATCGCGCCCCATGGATTGAAGCGGCCAGGATTGATGGTCGTCGCGCCGAGAAACGCCGCAGCGAAGGCTGGCAGCAGAAACGTCAGCCCGGAACTCGGATCGGCTGCGCCTGTCGTTCCGACATAGAGCACACCGGCGATGGCGCCCATCAACCCTGAAGAGGCAAAACCGCCGAGGCGAACCCGATCGACCGCGATGCCGCTGAGCCTCGCGACTTCCCGTCCCCGGCCGACAAAGAGCAGCCTGCGCCCGGCTGTCGAATACGAGAGAATATACCAGAGAATCGCACACAGGATCAGCGCATAGTAGAATCCCAACGGCACCCCGAGAAAACGATGAACAATCACCGCATCGACGAGCCCTTCCGAGATGCCGCTAATGGTCTGCTGATCGCCAAGCCACAGCGTGAGGCCGTGCGCGAATGTGCCGACGCCCATCGTGACGATCAGTGAATTGATCCGGAAATAGAGGACAAAGAAGCCGTTGACCAGGCCGATCGCCAGGCCCGCTGCAAGGGCCGCAGCAATGGACACGCCAATCGACAGACCATGATTAACGTTGAGGACCGCGAGCAGAGTGCCGGCGAGTGTCAGATTGCTTGCGATCGAAAGGTCGTAGTCGCCCGCCGTCAGCGGGATGATGAGGCCGAGCGCGATCACGACGATGACGGATTGCGATCCGAGGATCGTAGCGAAGTTCGACCACGTCAGGAAACTGTCCGGTCTGAGATAGCCGAAAAGAGCTATCGTCGCGGCCCATACGAGCACGAGCGCCAACCGTTCGAACCAGTCGGCGAAGGTGCTTTGTTCCGCGCGCTGCACGGGGCCGCTCTGCCTCTTTGCTGTCGCGCTCAACTTCCGCCCTCTGGATCGCTCAATGGATCTTGTAGCACGCCTCGGCGATCGCGGACTTATTGATCTCCATGCCCACGAGTTCCTTTACGACCCGCCCGCGGTCGAAGACGAAGATTCTGTCGCAGATCGCCGTCAGTTGCTCGTGGTCCGAGCTTGCACAGAGGACAGCGGCCCCCTCCTTTGCGGCTTCCGCTATCGCAGAAAACACCTGCGCCCGCGCCCCGACGTCGACGCCCTGGGTAGGCTCGTCGAGAAGAAGTAGCCGCGGCCGGGTCTGAAGCCATTTCGCCAGGAGCACCTTTTGTTGGTTGCCGCCGCTCAGCGATCCAAACAGTTTCTTTGGGTCGCGTGGACGAACGTCGAAACGATCGACCAGGTTGACCGCGTTGCGCGAGAGGGCGGCGTCCGACAGCGCCCAAGAGCGGCTCACACGTCCCAGCACTGGCTGGCTGATATTCTCAGTCACGCTCAAGCCAGCGATCGCCCCGGACCCCAAACGGTCGCCCGGAATCAGCACACAGCCTTGGGCGATCGAGCGCTCAGGCGTCTGACTTGCAACGTCCATGAGCGCGCCATCGATCGCCAGCACACCGCCCTCCGTCGGCACAGCGCCATAGAGCCGATAGAGGACTTCGTCATAGCCCGAGCCGATAAGACCGGTCAGGCCCACCACTTCCCCAGGGGAGAAGGAGGCGGAGAACGGCTCAAGGATCCCCCCTTCAGCTCCGAAATGACGATTGAAGGCGGGCCAAAGGGTCTCGGAGCCGGCCGAAGCGTTTCGAGGTCGACATGCTGCCCGACAATTAGCCGAATGATCTGCGCTTTTGACATCGCCTGGGTCTCAAACGAGCCCGCGACGCAGCCGTCGCGAAGAACCGTGGCTCGGTTCGTGATTTCAAGCACTTCGTCGATGTCGTGCGAGACGAAGATCACGCTCGCTCCGTCCGCGACAATTTCGCGGATCAACTGGAAAAGACTCGCCACATCATGCGCCGGCAGAAACGGCGTCGGTTCGTCCAGCACAAGTAGGCCGCGCGCGCCGCTCTGGCGCTTCTCGCGCCCCAGTTCGTCAAAGGCCCTGACGATCGCAAGTTGCGCCCGCTCTACCGGCGCCAAACTGGAGAGCGATTTCAGCGGGTCGAGCCTGATCTCATATCGCTCAAACAAATCGCGAGCGCGCTTCGCCTCCGCTCGCCAGTCGATGAACCAGCGGGTCTCGGCAGCAAAGTCAGACAGCAACAGGTTCTCAAGCACCGTCAGCGACGGCAGAAGCCCGAGATGCTGATGGACGAAGCTCACGCCGTGCGTGCGCAGCGAACTAAGTGTGACCGGAAGAGGTAGGGCGCGTCCATCAATTTCGATCGTCGGCCGTCCGTCAGGCTGGTGGAAGCCCGACAGGATCTTGATCAACGTGGATTTGCCGGAACCGTTCTCCCCAAGCAGTCCGTGCACTTCTCCATGGCGCACCGTGAGATCTACTTCGTCGAGCGCTCGCGCGCCGCCGAAGCTCTTCGACAGCCGCTCGATGCGAAGAACCAGAAAATCCGCCTGAGCAGCGTCTCTCGATTCCGCCTCGCTCGCGCGGCTTAGTGCAACTGCCACAGCTTGCGGTATCCCTCGATATAGGCGTCGCCATAGCCGGTGTTTACCTGAGGCGGCTTGCCGGCAGTGTCGGCGTTGCTCTTGTCGAAGATCAGCAGCGGGATCTTCGGATCTTTCACGGTGGGCAGGCCGCACAGCATCCGCATTTCGGAGTCGACCACCGCATGCCCGATCCAGTCCAGATTCTCGCCGATGTCTACATCGACCTTGCCCTCCTGAACCAGGCCAACTGCAAACGGCGTTCCGTTGAAAGTCGCGATCTTCACCTTATCCGTGCGGCCCGTGATCGTCACGGCGGGCACCACCCACTGCGTCAGCACATCATAAATCGGAATTACGAAGTTGACTGTCGGATCCGCGGTTAGCGCCCCTTGCACGTTCGTTTGGGTCTTGGTCGCGATCTCCGGAATGGTGACGTTGACGTAGCTCCACTTGCAATTCGGACATTTGGAGAATTCTTCCTTGATGCCGCTCATCATCGAGTCCGTCGAGAGCACATCGTTGATGCCGACGACGATCGCGTTGGCCTTGCCGTCCGTCTTCCAGATTGCCCAATCAGCAAGAAGCGCCCCGGCTCGCTTGTAGTCGATCGGCACCACGCCGCTGACGCCCGCCGGCGCGGGCTGCTCATAGCCGGTTAGGTGAGCGGCGACGACCTTGAGTCCCGCAGCTTCCGCCGCCTTCACTTGCGGCTCCAGGAACCGCGGGTCGGCGCCAGCCATGAGGTCAATCAGGTTGAATTTGTTGTTGATTGCGTAGTCGAAGCCCTGCACCCACTGAGTCGGCTGGCCCTGATTCTCCCATACCTTCAGGGTGAACCCGATATCTTTGGCGACCTTGCTCATCGAGGTCTGGATCGTTTTGATGAAGGGTATGGCGCTCGATGCGGGGATGGTGAGAATGGACTTGCCTTTCATGCAGGCGGCGGCGTCGAAGGATTTGCCCGGCGCCTGAAACGTTGGAAGCTTTCGATAGGGCGCGAGTTGTTCCTGCGCGCGCGCGGCCTCTGGACTTTCCGCCAGCGCGGCGTCGGCAAAAAATTGAATGGCGGCCAAGACGCCCGCAAGCACAATGTTTGTTTTCATAAATGCCTCCCTCCGGATCGCAGCGGCGAGCGAGCGAGCGCGCGCGCTTGCGCGGCGATCAACCCCAGAGACTTGCCGGACCCTAGACAGAAAAATATCAATTCTGTATTCGAAATACAATCTTTCGACGCATTGTGCTTCACCAATTCGGTGGAAAGAGAAGAGCCGGAGCGGTGCAATGGAAGGACTGGACGAGGATCGTGCGATTGAGGATCTTCGCACGCTTGCCCAGTTCGGGAAGGTCGGAACGGGCGTCAATCGTCCGGCCTTGACGGACGCCGACGTCGCAGCGCGAGAATGGCTACGCGACCGAATGGCGGAAGCGGGACTCAATGCGACTATCGACGGAATCGGCAATGTGTACGGGCGCTCGCCTTACGCGACGGTCGCCCTGCTCGCTGGCTCGCATTCGGACAGCGTGCCCAATGGCGGCTGGCTGGACGGCGCGCTCGGCGTCGCCTTTGCGCTCGAGGTCGCGCGCGCGTATCAGACAACTCATCCGCGCGCGCCCGTCGGCGTCGATGCGATCTCCTTCTCCGACGAGGAGGGGACCTTCCTCGCTTGCGCCGGAAGCCGCTCGTTCTGCGGCCCTCTCGCGCCCTCGGATCTGCAGGGCGCGCGCAACGTGGCGGGCGAATCGCTAGGCGATCGGCTGGACAGCCTCCACTGGTCGGCAAAGCCTCTGGCGCGGCTCGAGCCGGAACGCCATCGCGCATTCCTCGAGGCCCATATCGAGCAGGGCCCGCGCCTCGTCGAAAGTGGGCGCCACATCGCCGTCGTGACCGGGATCGTCGGCGTGCGCCGACGTCGGGTGCGTTTCGAGGGCCGCGCGGATCACGCCGGCACGACCCCTATGGCGATGCGGCGCGATGCCGGTATGGCGATGCACGCCTTCGCGCTTTCGGCGGCAAAGACGCTGCGCGACGCGGGTTCTGCCGCTTCCGTCTGGAATCTCGGCGTCGTCGGCGTGAAGCCTGGCGCAGCGAACGTGGTTCCCGACGAAGCGGAGATCGTGGTCGAGTTCCGCGACCTTTCGACCGCCGTATTAGACCGCATGGACGAGGCGCTCAGCGCATTGATCGCCCGAATGGACGGAGCAGACGGCGTGCGCGTGACATCCGCCGTGATTGGCCGGATCGAGCCGACCGATATGGACGAGCGTCTCGCAGTTCGTATCGAAGACGCTGCCGCACACGAGGGCGCGCGCAGCGAGCGGATGCAAAGCGGCGCCGGCCACGACGCGATGATCGTCGGACAACAGATCCCCGCCGCGATGCTGTTCGTCCCGAGCCTCGGCGGCAGAAGTCATCACATGTCCGAAGACACCGATGAAGGTGACATCCGTCGTGGCCTCAGAGTCTACGCGCGGGCGGCACAGTCGATCGTCGAGGCTCTCATGCCCGACGGACGTGGCGCGCTCTGACAGGATAGATTGAGAGACTGAGACAATGAGAATGATCGGCGTGGATGTCGGCGGCACTTTCACCGACATCGTCTATTGCGACATGTCGTCGAACGAGCTTGCGATCCACAAGGTCTCGACAACGCCCGACGATCCGTCGCGCGCAATCCTGCAAGGGATCGCCGAGGTTTGCGCCGAGAATGGCGTATCGCCCGGCTCGATCGATTATGTGCTTCACGGCACAACGACAGCGACGAATGCGGTGCTGGAAAACAAAGGCGCGCGCACTGGCATGGTGACTAATGCGGGCTTTCGCGACATCGTCCATATCGCCCGGCACCAGCGTGTCGAGCATTATTCAATCCGTCAGGAGCTGCCTTGGCAAAGCCGGCCGCTTGCTCCGCGTCGCTATCGCAAGGTGGTGAAGGGACGCCTCATCCCTCCACATGGGGCCGAGCTCGAGCCGCTCGACGAGGTGGACGTGGTCGCGGCGGCGCGCGGGCTGAAGGACGAGGGGGTCGAAGCGGTCGCCGTCTGCTTCCTGTTCTCCTACCTCAATCCGGCACACGAGGAAAAGGCGAAACAGATTCTGTCGCGAGAGCTGCCCGGCGTCTTCATCACCACGTCTTCGTCCGTTTCTCCGCAATTCCGCGAGTTCGAGCGCTTCACCACGGCGGCGTTGTGCGCTTTCGTCGGACCGAAAATGCGCATGTATATCGGCAAGCTCGACGCGTCCCTAAAGAGCGCCGGTTTGCGGGCGGATCTGCGCATCATGGCGTCGAACGGCGGGGTCGCTACTCCGGCGATGGCGGAAGAGAAGCCGGTGATCACGCTGCTCTCGGGCCTCGCGGCGGGCGTGCTTGGCGGTGCTTGGGCCGGCGAATTGAGCGGGCGGCGGAAACTCATCACCTTCGACATCGGCGGGACGAGCGCTGATATCGGCCTCGTCGTCGACGGCCGCTACGCCGAAACTGATCCGCGCAGCACCTCGATCGCCGGGTTTCCGTTGCTGATGCCGATGATCGACATCCATACGATCGGCGCCGGTGGCGGTTCGATCGCCTATGTCGATCACGGCGGCGCATTCCGCGTCGGACCGCGCAGCGCCGGCGCCGTGCCGGGACCTGCGGCTTACGGTCGCGGCGGGGCGCAGCCGACCGTGACGGATGCAAACGTGGTCCTGGGGCGCCTCGACAAGGACGATTTCCTTGGTGGAAGCATTAAACTCGACGACGCGGCGTCGCATCGCGTGATCGACGAACTAGCGGGGCGTCTCGGACTGGCGAAGCTTGAAGCGGCGGAGGGAGTGCTTACCGTCATCAACAGCAATATGGCCAACGCGATCAGATCGCGCACAGTGCAGAAAGGCGTCGACCCCCGGGAGTTCGCACTGGTCGCCTTTGGCGGCGCCGGACCGCTGCATGGGGCGGAAGTCGCGAGAATGCTGGGCATTCCCGAAGTCATCGTGCCATCCTATCCCGGCATCACGTCGGCCATGGGCCTGCTGACGACCGACCTCAAATACGACGTCATCAGGACGCAATTCCAGGTTAGCGGCAATGTCGATCTGAAGCGGCTCAACGCCGAT
>CAWIKX010000029.1:0-11161 GCA_963836695.1 uncultured Alphaproteobacteria bacterium | reverse complement strand
ATAGGATTAGGCTACAGCTTTTTCTGCTTTTCTGCAAGACGTTGTTGCCCTAACCCTCCTTTTCGGCCACTCAATCCAAAAATTTCTGCGCGGGCAAGTTCGGTCAGTCTCTCGCGAAGCGTCGCTTGAAGGGGCGGGATCCGAAGCCCGACCTTGCCAGGGCAATCGGCGCAGGCGAAAACCGCACGAATGATTCGTGGGAGGGCAAGCCTGTGTCTGAAGCCACCGATTCCGCGGTCGAGGCGAAGGAAAAAAGTCGGGCGGTCGCGCTCGTCATCGCCATTCTTGCGCTTCTGCTGGCCCTGGCCGAGGCCGGCGCCAAGAACGCTCAGCACCTGTCGACGGAAAAAAATATCGAATCCTCCGACCTCTTCAATTTCTACCAGGCCAAGCGAATTCGCTCGACGGTCGTGGAAACGGCCGCCGCAACGCTCGAAGCGCAAAAAAGTGCGGTGACCGATCCAAAAGCGCAAGAGGCGTTCGAAAAGCAGATCGCCAACTTCAAAGCGACGGTGGAGCGATACGAAAAAGATCCGAAGAAGCCGGAAGACAGCATGGAGGCGATCCAGGATCGCGCCAAGGAGGCTTCCGAAGCTCGGGAATTGGCCAATCGCCGGCTCGGGCATTATGAACTTGGCAGCGGGCTTACCCAGATCGCCATCGTGCTGGCGTCGGCCGCGATCATCACCGAGATCACTGCGCTGGTATGGCTCAGCGTTTTATTGGGGGCGATCGGCACGGCGCTCCTCGCCTTCGGCTTTTTCGCGCCGACTGTGTTGAGCTTCATCGGCTGACCGAAGTGCAATACGAGGCTGCCGCCGCTCAGCGCGATTGAGATTTCGTCGGCTTGCCGATATTGCGGCGGCCAACTCCGGCGCCTCCAGGATCATCCATGACCGATCTCTCCGCCTTTCCCATCACAAAGCGTTGGCCTGCCCATCATCCGGAACGGCTGCAGCTCTATTCCCTGCCGACGCCGAATGGTGTGAAGGTCTCGATCATGTTGGAAGAGATCGGTCTGCCATACGAGCCCCATCTCGTCGACTTCGGCAAAGGCGACCAGCGCACGTCGGAGTACCTGTCGCTCAACCCTTATGGCAAAATTCCCGCCATTCTCGATCCCGCCGGCCCGGCGGTAAACCGCTGCCGCTATTCGAATCCGGCGCGATCCTTCTCTACCTTGCGGAGAAGACAGGAAAGCTCCTGCCCGCCGATCCCGCGGCGCGCTACGAGACGCTGCAGTGGCTGTTCTTCCAGATTGGGGCGATGGGCCCGATGTTCGGCCAGGTCGGCTTCTTCCACAAATTCGCCGGACGCGAGATCGAGGACAAGCGCCCGCTTCACCGCTATCGCGACGAAGCCAAGCGCATTCTCGCAATCATCGAGGCGCGACTCGCGGAGCGCACCTGGATCATGGGCGACGAGTACACCATCGCCGACATCTCGATGCTCGGCTGGGTGCGCAATCTCATCGGCTTTTACGACGCTGGCGAATTGGTCGGCTTCGCGGAGTTGAAGCATGTCCCCGCCTGGCTTGAACGCGGCCTCGCCCGGCCCGCGGTCATGCGCGGGCTCGACATTCCGAAGCGAGGGTGAACGCGAATCGCTCCAAGCCATCACGCCGCAGCCTGCCGTCGACGATGAAGCAAACCCAATAGGGAGTGGAGGAAGAGGCATTGATCGACGAAACCAAGCTGAGCGCGTTCATGGACAAAATTCTGGGCGACCTCGGCGGCGCCATGAGCGCGCCGATGGTGCGCATGGGCGACAAGCTTGGCCTGTACATCGCCCTCAAGGAGCAAGGCCCTTTGACGCCAGCGGAGCTGGCCGCGAAGACAAACGTCGCCGAACGTTACGCGCGTGAGTGGCTGTCACATCAGGCAGCGTCCGGATATCTCGAATACGAGCCAGCCACGGGCAAGTTCACCTTACCGCCGGAACAGGCAATGGTGTTCGCGGAGCCGAATAGCCGCGTATACATGCAGGCAGCCTTCGACATGGTGGCGGTCATGCTGGAGAACCAGCCGAAAGTCGAGGCCGCGTTTCGATCTGGGAAAGGCGTCGGCTGGGGCGACCAGTCGGAATGTCTGTTCTGCACGACCGGACGCTTTTTCCGGGTTGGATATCATAACAATCTTGTCGGCTCCTGGCTGCCGGCGCTGGACGGCGTCACGGCGAAGCTCGAGTTTGGCGCGGTCGTCGCTGACGTCGGCTGCGGGCACGGATTTTCAACCATCATGATGGCGAAGGCGTTTCCGAAATCGACGTTTGTTGGGTACGATTTTCATCCGGCGTCAGTCGAGCAGGCGCGGATTCATGCTGAGCAGCACGGAGCGACGGCAAACACGAAGTTTGAAGTCGCCATGGCGAGCGACTTTCCGGGCAAGGATTTGGACCTGGTGACGTTCTTCGATTGCCTGCACGACATGGGCGACCCAGTTGGCGCCGCTCGGCATGTGCGCAAGACGCTGAAGCCCAGCGGAAGCTGGATGATCGTCGAGCCGGCGGCAGGCGACCGACTGGAGGACAACCTCAATCCAGTCGGCCGAATGTACTACGCGGGCTCCACAATGGTCTGCGTGCCGACTTCGCTCGATCAGCCGGTGGGGGCGGCGTTTGGCGCGCAGGCCGGCTTCGCCAAGCTCTCGTCCGCGATCATGCAAGGCGGATTTGGCAAGGTGCGCAAGGCGACGGAGACGCGGTTCAACATGGTCTTGGAGGCGCGTCCTTAAGGACCGACCGTTATCGCGACTCCTCCCAGGACCTCGCTAGGCGACAGGGTCCGGCCCCCAATGTTTGGGAGACGGCGCGCCGCTCTGGATGCAGCTGTTCTCCGCAGTGTGATGCAGATCACAGCCGCGCGGCCGATATTGTGCTTGCTCCAATCGTTTGGGTTCTTCGATGCGATGTTAGCAAACTACGGCATATATTAGAGGGAGGGCTACATGACGGTATCGGTTGAATGGGAAGTCAAAGGGACAGAGTTCGCCAATTGCAACTGTTCCTATGGTTGTCCGTGCCAGTTCAACGCGCTCCCCACACATGGCAATTGCCGGTACGTCGCCGGTTTCCAAATTGAACAGGGCCACTTTGGCGACGTCAAGCTAGACGGCCTCCGCGCAGTCACCATGGGCATTTGGCCGGGCGCAGTCCACGAAGGCAATGGCACGATGCAGATGGTGATCGACGAGCGCGCCGATGCGCCACAGCGAGACGCGCTTGCAAAAATCCTGACGGGTCAGGAAACCCTGGACATGGCGACGATGTGGTGGGTGTTCGCCGCGATGTCTCCAACCAAACTGCCGCCAATCTTCGCAAAGATCGACCTGGAGGTCGACGTTGACGGCCGATCTGGGCGGCTGGAGGTCCCCGGGGTGGTTTCGTCGAAAGGGGCGCCGATCCGCAATCCAGTGACCGGCGCGGAGCATCGCGTCCGGATCGATTTCCCGCAGAGCTTCGAGTACAAGCTTGGAGAGATCGGCAGCGGCACTTCGACGGTAACCGGGCCGCTCTCGATGGAGCTTAAGGACAGCTGGGGCTTGTTCTGTCGCCTCCATCTCAGTCACAAGGGCCGTTTGAACTAGAGGGTCGGCCCGGTCATGTTCAGCGCTCTCCTGCGCCATGATCGGACGCTCGTTCTCGCCGGGCTCGTTGCCGTAATCGTGCTGTCGTGGGTCTGGTTGCTGGCGGGCGCCGGGCTCAAGATGGACCAGATGGATATGGGCGGCGGCCAGATCATGCTGATGGCGCCGCCGTGGACGGTCCAATATGCGGCGATGATCTTCCTCATGTGGGTCATCATGATGGCGGCGATGATGCTGCCCAGCGCTGCGCCCGCCATTCTGCTGGTGATTGCGCTAACGAAGCAACGGAACGGACCCCACGCCAACCGCGCGAGCGCAGAGTTCGCGCTTGGATATATCGGGGTTTGGGCCGCGTTCAGCCTGATCGCGACCGGGCTTCAATGGGGTCTCGATCGGGCCGGACTGCTCTCCGAAACCATGGCCAGCGGGAGCGTTGTCCTCGCGGCCTGTCTGTTGTTCGCCGCTGGCGTTTATCAACTGACGCCCTGGAAGCAGGCGTGCCTCCGACAATGCCGGTCGCCATTGGAGTTTCTCACACGATATTGGCGGCAGGGTCCACTTGGTCCGATGCGCGCGGGCGCGTGGCATGGGGCGTTCTGCCTCGGATGCTGCTGGATGCTGATGGGACTCTTGTTTGTGGGCGGCCTCATGAATTTGTTCTGGATCGCAGGAGTGGCGCTTCTGGTGCTGATCGAGAAGCTGTTTCCACTCGGGCCGCGCGTGAGCCAACTAACTGGCGTCGGCTTGATCGGCTGGGGCCTGTTCGTTCTCGTCCGCTGACAGTGTTGGCTCCGAAGCTTGCAGAAATCAGCGGCGAATATGCGCCAAACACCGCGCCTCACGCGCTCGAGGCCAAGGCGCTCGGCAAAGCCACGCGCAGGCGAGATTGACCGGTTGGAACGAGTTTCTTCACCGCGGCCGAGGCGGCGATCTGGCCGCGGTTGACGAAGGCCTCGTGATTGCGCTCGATCTCGTCGAGGTCGTAGAGATAATTGACCATGATCCCGAAGGACTCAGCGAGCCCCTTGGGCGACAGGTCCCCCTTCCAATTGATACGCTCAAGCCGGGCGCCGTTGCCGAGATGGAAGCGGGCGACCGGGTCGAGGACCCGTCCGTCAGGACGACGGGCCTTCAGAAGGTAATAGGCGGCGAGCGGCTCGAGCGCGGCGCGCAGCTTAGCTGAGGCACCTGATGTTAGCCAATTATCCTCGGCCGCCAATTGCAGCGCAGCGCTCTTCAAGGGCGCGATCGCCGGATCTTCGGTCGTCTCGAGCCAGGCGCGGAATCCCGGAATCGGCGACAGGGTGACGAAAGTCTCGATCGCCGGCAGCTCGCGGCGAATCTCCTCGACCACCTGCTTGATGAGAAAGTTGCCGAAATTGACTCGGCCGAGACCATGTTGACAGTTGGAGATCGAGTAGAAGGTCGCAACGCGCGCCTTCTCGGGCGCAATATGCGCGCGCTTCTCCGCAAGCAACGGCGCGATCGCCGCCGGAGGGGCGACCGTCAGCGCGACCTCGACGAAGATCAGCGGCTCGTCGACCAGCCTCGGATGAAAGAACGCGTAGCACCGCCTGTCGGCCGGATCGATGCGCCGCCTGAGCTCGTCCCAGTCGCCAATTTCATGCACCGCCTCGTAACGGATGATCTTTTCCAGAAGCGCCGCCGGGGAGGACCAGTCGATGCGCCGCAACACCAGAAAGCCACGATTGAACCAAGAACTGAACAGGTGCAGAAAATCTCGATCGACAATGGCGAGCGACGGGTTCCGGTTCACGAGTTGCAGCAGGTCCGCGCGCATCGCAACCAGCGCCGCGGTTCCGCCCGGCGCGCGATTGATCCGCCTGAACAGCTCGTGACGACGCGGCTCAGCAGCATAGTGGACTTCGCTCGCCGCCGCCTCGTCACCATCGGACTCGAATTTGGCGATCGCATCCCGCATCCGATCGCGATCAGGCCCGAAACTGTCGGCGAGCGCGCTAAAAAATACCGCATGATCGCTCGGGTCGAGCGCGCGATAACGTCCGATCACCTCGGCGGCGAGCGCGATCTCCGACGCCTCGCCCCGCCCTTCGACCAAAGCCCGACAATCCTCGACCAGTTGCTCGACGCTCTTATCCGCATCCTTCGGCCATGGCTTGATCTTGAGCATGGAGCGCCCGCGCTCGGCGACCGAGGCCAAGAGATCGTAGAAGAACGCGTTGCTCATGATTTTCCGTCGGCCCTAGCGGGGCAGTGGTCGGACGAGACGTATTGTCGCAAGAGGGGGTAAGCAAATCAAATTCATGTTCTCGATTCTATGCAACGCCCACGCTGCGCGCGCGTTCCTTCTCGCGCGCGATTCCGCACATGGCCGCTCAGAACGGCGGCGCGCCGATCCAGCGAGCCCAAAGGTCGCTGAGACGCGTGATCCAGACCCAGTAGAGGCCGACCCCGAGCAGAAGCGCGAGCGTGATAGACCCCACTAGCATCAAAAACAGGCTCAACGCGTCGCCGAGCCGCCGCATGATTCCGCGCCTGGGTCGCGCCCTCATCTGTTCGGCGACGACAAGCGGATCGCTCTCCCTCGGAGGCGGAAAAAGCAAAGCGCTCGCGCGCGGCCTGGCGATCGGCCAGGTCGCCGGCCCGTTCGCTTCTACGGGTTGCGGTCGCGGCCCCTCGGCCACGCGCGAGTCGACGGTCACCGCGCGTTCGCGCTCGACCAGACGCCGTGCGACGTAATCGGCGACGGCAGCGACGATCGTGTCGACCGACTGGCTTTCGGCTATCAGCACGCGGCCGCCGCGTGAGTCCTGAAAAAAGCGATAGGTGCGCTTATCGCGCGCCATGTCGACGAATGCAATCATGTCGAGGAAGAGGCGCGGATGCTCGCTCTGCGTCAGCGCCAGATCAAACAGGTCGAGCCCTTGAGGCGCCTGGTCGATGACGGGCTCCAGCGCGCTCTCCAGCGCCTTGAGGCGGGAAATCTCGAGCTCGCGCACCTCCGCGATCGCATCGGCGCGCTCGGCGTTCTCGACCCGAGCCTGCCGGATCGAGGCTGCAAGGTCCGGCTGGACCGGGACGTTCTGGGGCTTGTCGTCCATCGGCCTGTATTTTGCTCGCTTTTTCAGCGCGAAGGTAGCCTGAATCCACAGGACCGCAAGCAGGGCGCCCCGTGCGGCTTTTTCTTTAGCGGCGCCATTGATCCTAAACTGGAGATTGCCGATAAACCCGCGCCGGCCAATCGCGGCCCCCTGCGATGAAAGCGACGAGCGATGAGCGCCGCCGATCTTATCGATTTTTCCCCCGAGGTCGCGGAGGCGCGATCGGCCAAGCAGCCGATCGTCGCGCTCGAGTCGACGATCATCACCCACGGCATGCCCTACCCGCACAACGCCGAGACGGCATTGTCAGTCGAGGGTGCGGTGCGCGAGATGGGGGCCGTTCCGGCGACGATCGCGGTCATCGACGGCCGCATGAGGGTCGGCCTCGACGGCGAAGAGATCGATCGGCTCAGCCAGCTCAGCGGTGGCATCGTCAAGGCCTCGCGGCGCGACCTCGCGCTGGTCGCGGCGCGCAAAGGCTCGGCAGGCACGACGGTCGCGGCGACCATGTTTATCGCCTCCCTCGCAGGCATCGAAATCTTCGCCACCGGCGGGATCGGCGGGGTGCACCGCGGGGCCGAGGAGACGTTCGACGTTTCGGCCGATCTCATCGAGCTTTCGCGCACCCGCGTCGCGGTCGTGTGCGCCGGCGCAAAGTCGATCCTCGACATCGGGAAGACGCTTGAGTTCCTCGAGACCCAGGGGGTCGCGGTGGTTGGCTACCGGACCGACGAGTTCCCGGCCTTTTACGCCCGCTCCTCCGGCTTCAAGCTCGAACATCGCTGCGATGGGCTTCACGATCTCGCCCGGATGATCCGCCTGCAGCGGGAGATAGGCCCAGGCGGGCTTCTGATCGCCAATCCCATTCCACACGACCATGCGCTCGAAGAGGCCGCAATCGAGGCGCGCATCGCGGAAGCGGTGGCCGAAGCCAAGGCGCAAGGCGTAGGCAAGAAAGAAGCGACGCCATATTTGCTCAGGCGCGTGGTCGAACTCTCTGGCGGGAAAAGCCTCGAGGCCAATATCGCGCTGATCAGGAACAACGCTGTGCTCGCCGCGCAAACGGCGGTCGAGCTCATGAAATTATCAACACCGGCCTAATCCACGGCTGGGACCGAGTGATGTTCGTGCGCGATCATCCACCGCCTATCGATTTTCTTAAGGCCCATTGTCAGGCGAAAATCTAGCGGTTCGGCCTTTCCGTCGGACGCCGGTCCCTCGCAACGCATGCTCGCAAAAGCGAAGGCGACATCCGCGCCGGCCGTCACTTCCATCTCGTGAATGTCAAAGCGAACCGGGCCGCTCGACCAGGAAAAGAACACATCCCAGGTCTTCCTGTAAGCGTCGAGGCCAACGCTTTTGAAGGGCGGCGGAACATCGAACATCACGAAATCGATGGCATGGCTTCGGAGGATTCCATCATAGTCCTTCCGACGCACGGCGTCTGCCCAGGCTTCAATCAACTCCCGCACGGCTGCTTCATCGCCTGAAGCTTGCTTGTCGGCCATTGTCTCCTCCCATAAAACTCAGGTGTTGGCGCATGCTGGGTGAGGCGCGTGATGAAAAAGTGGCGCCTCGCCTTAGCGTTTGTGATTTCTATTCCTTCAACGTCGGAGACTTGGCCCGTGCAGAATGAAGAAGGGATCGTCAAAATTCCGAGCCATCACTCCGTGGACGAGACGGTCGACAAGCTCAAGACCATTCTCAAGTCCAAAGGCGTGACGCTGTTCGCTCTGGTCGACCACGGCGGCGAAGCGGAGAAGATGGGGCTGAAAATGCCTCCCACCAAGCTCTTGATCTTCGGCAGTCCGAAGGCCGGCACGCCGCTGATGCTGGCTTCTCCAAGCGCGGCGCTCGACCTGCCGTTGAAGATTTTGGTGGCTGAAGACTTGGAACGCAAAGTGTGGATCTCTTACAACAGCCCAGAGTACCTGAAGGAGAGGCACGGGTTGGCTGAAAATCTGCTGCCTAACATTGCGGTCGTGCAGGCTCTGGCGGCCGCGGCGGGAGGATGACGGGGTCGGCTCGGCAGCTATCCAGATGATTTCGAGCGCCCTTCGCATCCTCGTGATCGGCGACGTCATGACCGACGTCATCGTTCGCCCGGAAGGGCCGCTGGCGCGCGGCTCGGACCGACGCGCGGCGATTTCAGTTCAGCCCGGCGGCTCAGCAGCCAATCAGGCGGCATGGCTCGCCTCGTTCGGCCTGAGGGTCGACTTCGTCGCCCGCGTCGGCGCAGCTGACGTCGAAAGCGAGACAGCGCGCTTCAAGGCGATCGAGGTTACGCCACATCTTGTCGGCGACCCGGATCGCGAGACCGGCCGGCTAGTCGCGCTTATCGATATTGACGGGGAACGCAGCTTCCTCACCGATCGCGGCGCCAATGAATTGCTCGAAGCGGGCGACATCCCCGACGCGCTGATCGAGCGGGCGGCGCTCATTCATCTCTCAGGCTATTCGTTCTTCGCCCCTTCGCCGCGCGCGGCCGTCCTCAACGTCACGCGGCGGGCGGGCGAGAAGCCCATCAGCATCGATCCGGCCTCGGCCGAATTCTTGCGCGAGGTGAGCGCCGAAAACTTCCTCGCGTGGACTCGAGGGGCGGCAATCCTGTTCCCCAATGAAGAGGAAGCGAGGATTCTCGCTGGCTCGGACAATTCCGAAACTCAATGCGCGCGGCTCGCGGCGCACTACCCACTGGTCGTCGTCAAACGCGGCGCGGCCGGATGCGAAGCGGCAGCGGGCAAAAAGCGCTGGCGTGTCAACGCGCCGAAGATCGAGCCGATAGACACCACCGGCGCCGGCGACGCCTTCGTCGCCGCCTTTCTCAGCCAGCGGCTGTCCGGCGCGGACATCGAGCCCGCGCTCGAGCGCGCCGCCGCGGCCGGCGCCGCCGCTTCGGCAATTGTCGGCGGGAGGCCGAACGCCAAGGGCAGCATATCTAAGGGTATCACGCAGAACCATCGACCTCCGAGCCAACCCCCGAAGCTTTAGAGGCTAGACCCGACCTGCTACTTCGCAGCGCAGAAGCGCGACTTCGTTTCTGGCGGCTGAGCGGTGTCGTCGATCGCGCAGAACGGGATCGACCAGACGAAGTCAGCGGGAAACGCGAACCGCTTCAGATCCCCTTCGTCGACGACGCTCGGGAACGAGGGCGGGCCGCCCGGGATCCAGTACCAGCTGGAGTTGATCGGTCCCACCGGCGCGTGCCCGGTGTTGAAGGGCTGGCCGATCGATGTCGGATCAAAGCCGGCAAAGGTCGTCGCATGACCGTCAGCGTCAAAGGCCGCGCGACCATGACATGACGTGCAGGAAGCCTGTGCCACAAAAGTCTGCTCGGTGACGGAGTTGCCAAGGCGAATCGCCAAGCCGGACGGATCGGAGAAGTCCGACTCAGAACCTTTCAAGCAGTAGTTCCCGAAGGCCGGATCGATGTGAGCCTGGGCAAGCAGCGCCAGAACAGCGGGCGTCTTGGCGCAATCAGGGTAATGAGTTCGAACTCCACCGGGGAGAGGGGCGCGACATACCCATCGACAGCGCCGAATCTATCCTTGCAGCCTAAGACGTCGCATCGCCCCGGATTGTCCTTGTGTTCAAAAGTCGCCCAGGTCCAGTTTGGGACGAGCTTTGATATGATGTGAAACGACACGAGGGCGTACTGTTTCCCGCCGGTCGAATTTACATGATATGCGGCCGCAGCTTCGACCGGGGTTCCAGTGAAGCCGTTGAACTCCTTCAGCCTATCGACCTCGACCCAGTTCGCCTTTACCTCCACTGAATTGACCGGAAAAGCGATCGGCTTGGCGGAGACGAACGCGGCTTTCAGCCCCGACACTTTGAACAGGTTGTTTTGAACGATGAAGTCGAAGTCGGGCTTGTTGTGGCGCGTCTCCTCTCCTACCAAGGTCTTACCGCCGGGCACAACCTGAGGCGCGAACCGGAGGTGCGCCTGCTGGAGCACCAAACTCAAGGCCCTTGGTCCGATTTGCATCTGAGCCGCGCCCGATGGCCAGACCGGCGACGGTCGAAACGTGTCGCCGTCGCTCGCCCAAGTCTCAAAAAGAGCATTGTTATTGCCCGCGCTCGCGGCATTGGCATTGACCGTCATGAACAGTTCCCAACTCTGTTCGTCAGGATTGTTCACAGCTGGGTTGGGATAGGTTTGGGCGACGCTTATGCCCACAAGCCCCAAGCTCGCGACTGTGACGCCGACAAAAGCCTGGTCGCGCCTCATGGAAGCCCCTCTTGCTCGCTTCGAGAAGCAGCCCACACAGGACATTCGCCGAGCGCCACGAACAGCCTGAAAGAACTTAAATAAGCTCGGTAAATTGGGCGCCGCTGTGACGACCGTCACAATTCGGAGCTCGATTGACCTTTCTCCTACCGGCGCGCTCATCTCTACCGCCCAAACGTCATGCGAGAGAGGCCCGGCGCGAGGGGCCTCGCCGGAAGGCGGGGGAAACCAAAGGCGCTGAGCGATCATGTCCGCCGATGGGT